>NZ_JBHTVD010000005.1:571956-582233 GCF_042793215.1 Paenibacillus sp. NPDC056579 | reverse complement strand
TGCTTGATTTCTCTGTCTCATCTTCCATCGCCCCCTTAATTTAATAGTACCTTATTTCCCTAAGTACTCTCCAATTTAATTAGGGGGCTTAATAGAATTCAGCCAAATAACGGAATCACGGTCCGATAGCACCGTATTTCTATGTATTTTGGCGGCAATAGCGGAACCACGGTCCGGTTCCCTTGGAATAGCTGCGAGCAAGGCATCGTTTGTCCTTTAGGCTCGGTTTCAAGTGTCTTAACACGTGCCAACGGCTGGTTGTCGCAGCTGGAAGCCGACCCCTGCTTTTATAAACAAGCCTCTCTATCCATTGATCTTACTACACATGGAATGCAAAAAAACAAGAAATGTGGCACCGCAAAAATGCGGTTTCCGGGAGAACACATAGACCCGGGTCGCCGCGTAAAATAGCGAGGCTTATACTGAAGGAACGAACGCGGCTGACGCTTCGTCTGATTTTGGAGACGGCAAAAAACCGACGCAGCAGCGGACGTATCGCACACCGCTATGCATCGGTCTTCCAAATGGGAAGGCTACCCCGCCACATCCCGTTTGGTAAACAGCAGCCAGGAAACCACATAGAACAAGATCCAATACAGCACGATCATCGTGACGGAAAACCCGAGCGTCATCCCTGGAATCGGAGGCTGACCACCCAGCAAGTAAGGGGACAGATCCGTATTGGCGAACAGAATATATTTCACCCAACTGTATTTGAACTGGGAGAGCACCAGCACAATCGTATTCGCCGTAAACATAAGACATATCGACAAGCCGATTGCAAGCGAGCTGCTTCGGAAAGCAGCGGAAATCATAAAGGCCAGCGTGACGTACATCAGCAAATCGATAAACTTAATACTATACGACTGCATAATGTTCGGAAACGCCTCTTGGTCGCTGACGGCTCCGCTTAATCCGAAAAAGATCAAGCCGACAAAATACGAAATAATCAATAAAAACAATAGCAGCGTCACGAGAAAAAGCACGACGGAGATGTATTTGGCCGCCAAAATTTTGGACCTTGTCGCCGGACGGATGAGCAGAAGCTTGATCGTCCCCCATGTAAATTCCGAGGCAACGATATCGCCTGCTACAATAACGCTGAAAAGGAATACAAGCCAGCTCATGCTGCTGGACATGGCCACGAAGGAAAAGGCGTGACTTAGTCCGGAGCCTATTACATATTTCAACATAGAGGCCATAGCAACAACGACCAGCAATATGATGCCGAACATGACCCATGTACGGACCCGGCTGTATATTTTCATTTGCTCATTTTGGACAAGGCTAATAAAATTAGACAATTTGATTCCCCCTTGTAACCTCCAGGAACTGGTCTTCCAGCGACTTATTCCGGGTCCGGATGCCGTACACGCGAATACCCGCGGCAACCAACTGCACGTTTAATTCCGCTATCTCTTCTCGGCTGCGGCATTGGACCGTTAACGTCCCTTCCGTATTCGCCGCCGCTTCGTCCGCACCAGACAACGAACCGCCTGCAGCTTCCGCTCCTTCATGCTGTCCGATGACCGCGCTATCGCCAACCAGGCGAATCGCGGCTTGAGCCGCCGCACTTACGCGATCCACGTCAAGGACAACCTCCAACAATTGCTCTCCCGACGGCGTCTCCTTGAAGGAGCGCACGTCGAGCAGCTTGCCGTTCTGGATGATGGCGACCCGATCGCACATCAGCTCCATCTCAGACAACAGGTGGCTCGACACGATTACCGCGATGCCCTCCTGCTGCGACAGCTGGCGCAAATAATCGCGCAGCTCGCGGATCCCTTCCGGATCGAGGCCGTTGGTGGGCTCGTCCAGAATCAATACGGCCGGGCGATGCAATATCGCCTGAGCTACGCCCAACCGCTGCCGCATCCCGAGCGAATACGTCTTCACTTTATCGTGAATGCGGTGCTCCAGCTTGACCAGCTCGATCACTTCCTCGAGCCGTTCCTCGGTAATACCCGGAATCATCCGGGCGAAATGCTGCAAATTTTGATACCCCGTCATAAATTTATAAAATTCCGGATTTTCCACAATCGCTCCAACGCGCCGCATTGCTTCTTCAAACTGCTTGCGGATGCTGAAGCCCTGCACCAGCACCTCGCCCTCGGTGAGCGACATCAGGCCGACGATCATGCGGATCGTCGTCGTTTTCCCAGCCCCGTTTGGTCCCAGGAAGCCGAATACTTCCCCCGGCATGACGTCGAAGGACAATCCGTCGACGATCGTCTTGGAGCCGATCCGTTTGGTCACGTTGCGAAGCTGTACTACTGACATAGTATTCATAAAGCCTCCAAATGAAAAAAGAGTAGGGTAACTTTTTCAGGAAAAGTATACCATACCCCTCATTGTAGACCAAACCTGCCGCCTAGATACGGCTACTGTTCATAATAATGGCCCAGAGCTACGATCATGCTGCCCATCCGCTCTTCCTCCGGAGCGACAACGCGCTCAATCCCTTCGTCCCGAAGCGCTTCCGCCGTCACCTTGCCGACTGCCACTGCAACCGTGCTTTCCCGGAATGCAGCCAGCAGCGGCTCCTCCAGCCCCTTCTCACGGGCATAAGCCATCAGGAAACGTACCTGGGGCGTGCTCGTAAACGTCACAGCATCCACTTCTCTTCGCACAATTTCCGATAGAAGCGTATCGACAACCTCCAATTCCGGCGGCACATGCAAATAAGGCAAAATTTCATAGTAATCGGCCTGCTGCTCTTTCAGCCACTGTACCAAGCGCGGCGCATGATCTCCGTATAATTGCAGGGCTACCCGGCGCCCTTTCATATCGTATGGCTGGAGCGCCCGAAGGATACCGACCGTCGTACCGTCATCGTCTCGTACCGTCGGTGTCAGTCCAAGAGTTTTCAAATAGTTGACCGTTTTATACCCTCTCGCTGCAATATTCATCCGCCGGAGCTGCTCCACGAACGCTTCTGCAGCTCCCATCTCCTCGGCAACCTTATACAGCATTTCGGTACCTACGCCGGTAGTAAGGATGATCCAGTCGCCGCCAACGTCCAGCAGCTGCCGGATCTCCGCCTCCACCTTCTCCTTCTCGATCGCCACGGTCCCTTGCGCGGGCCGTATGAGAGGGATACCTCCCTGCTTCTCCACAATTACGCTAAGCTCAGCCGCTTTTCTCGGGCCTGTTATCGCAATGCGTTTTCCTTCCAGCCTGCGCATTCAGCTTCTCCCCCATAGATATCATTAAAATGTCATACCAATAATGTTGATGAGATAACTGTACTATATCGCAAAAATTCGTAATTTACAATCAACAACTACTTATAACCTTCATAAATATTTCTTATTTTTGTTATAATAACGAATATTACAACCTAAACAACATGTTAATATTCGTCTTTTACTCCAAAACAAAAAGCCGACGGCCTCCGGCATATTCTCCCGGAAACCGCGGCCTTTCAGCTTGATCCGCCGTATTTTTGCTGCAGCAGTCGGATTTGCTTGATCAATTCAGTCCCAATGACCGGCTCGTACTGATCGTAGATAGGATCCCACGCTTTCATCCACTTCATCCGTTCCTCGGGTGTCAGCGTGTAGATCTGGATACGCGATTCGCTCTTCATTTCCTCCAGCTGCTTCTCGTTCATTCGGACCGCATTCAGGTTCGCCCATTCCGTCGTCTCTTTCATCGCTTCCTGAATTTGCCGCTGCAAATCGGCCGGCAGCCTCTGCCAAAAATCCCTGTTCATCAATACCGCATAGCCTAAGTAACCGTGATTGCTGATGGTCATATACTTTTGTACCTGGTAAAACTTTTTCGTATAAATGTTCGAGATCGAATTCTCTCCCCCGTCGACCATCCCGGTTTCGTAGCTGCGGTACACCTGGTTAAACGGCATCTCTGTCGTTCTCATATCGAACATCCGGAATTCCGCGTCCAGCAGCTTGCTCCGCATCGTCCGAAAATGCTGCCCCTTCAAATCCGAAGGAAGGATGATGGGTCCCTTATTGCTCGTCATCTGCTTAAATCCATTGCCCCAATAAGCCATACCGACCATATTCACCTTCTCCAGCTGGCCGAACAGCGTCATCCCGATTTTCCCTTCGAATGCCTCTTGAACCGCATCATGGGTGAGGAATGCAAAGGGCAAATCGAGCGCCATCCAGGATGGAAGCCATTCGGATAAGTTCGGAAACGAAGGAGCGATCATCTGCACGTTTCCCTGCTGAAGCGCCTGAATCTCATCGACTTCCGAGAACAGCACCCCGTTCGGATAAATTTCGACCTTGACGCGATCATTCGTCTTCACCTGCACGAGACGGGCGAATTCCTGCGCCGCCAAGCCCTTGGGCGTATTCTCCGCTACTACGTGACTGAACTTGATCACGATTTGCTGATCGAAATCCTCCTGCTCATCGTCATAGACGACCGGCGTTTGCGATAGTACGGGATAAAAACCGACGATCAATGCAACGGCCAAACCCAACAGGACGATAGCCGCAATGCCTAAATACGATCTCATCATGTCGACGCCCGCTTTCCGTAATTCGTGCAGAATTTCGTTTGGAACGGCTTGCCAGCAGCCTGGCTAATGAATGTCTTTTTTCTTGAAGCGTCCGCCTTTGACGTCATGAATGTTGCCGATAGCCAAGAACGCGGTGGAATCGTGCTCTTCCACAATGGATTTCAGCTTCGCTTCCTCGAGACGGGTAATGACGCAGAAAATAACCCGCTTTTCCCCACCGGAAAACCCGCCTTCACCGTTCAAGTAAGTAACGCCGCGGCCCAACCGGCTGAGCAGCGCTTCCCCGATTTCCCTGTAATTGTCGCTGATAATCCATACCGATTTGGATTCGTCGAACCCTTCGATGGTAATATCGATCATTTTAAAAGCGATATAATAAGCGATTAATGAGTACATGGCATGATCCCAGCCAAACACAAAGCCGGCGCTGCCCAAAATGAAAAAGTTGAAAAACATGACGATTTCGCCCACGGAAAACGGCGTTTTCTTATTGAACAAAATGGCTACGATCTCCGTGCCGTCCAAGGAGCCTCCGGAACGGATAACCAGACCGACCCCAATCCCTACGATAATGCCTCCGAATACCGCGGCAAGCAACGGATCGATGGTAAGCGGCGGAACCGGATGCAGCAGCGTCGTTCCCACCGACATGAACAGAACGCTGATGAGCGTCGATAACGCGAAGGTTTTTCCGATTTGCTTGTAACCCAGGAATAAAAACGGCAAGTTAATGAGCAATAAAAAAATACCAAGCGGAAGTTTCGTTAAATGAGACAAAATAATTGATATCCCTACAACGCCGCCGTCAATAATTTTGTTAGGCACGAGGAATATTTCCAGCCCTACGGATACGAAGGCTGCACCAAGGAGCATAAAGAAGGTGCGCTTAATTAGCTGGAGTCTGCTGATTCTGGAGTGCTGCGGAACTGTGGGTTCCGATTGATTTTTTTGTGCAACGTTCACTGACATTCAATCTGCCTCCTTCATTAAGTTGATCGGTTAAATCAAATTCTACCGCAATCTCCCAAATGATCATGTCCGTTGCCGACAGCTGACCGCAAATAAACTCCTTTGATTGCTCCAAACCCTGAAGCTCAAGCTGTCGAATAAGAGCCTGCTTGCGAACCAGCAGCCGATCCAGATAATGCTCTATTTTGGACTTGCGGTATGTTTCGGCCATTTTAATCCTCCTATAATATATTTTGTCTATTTAATTGTATTCAAATGTATACAAAAAATCAAAATTTTCTATTTCATGTATTGCCAAGTTTAGGACAAACTAAGGAAACTACGACAAAAAGGAGCTGTCAGGATATGATTTCATGGTTGTTTCCTTTTAAGACTAGGACTGCCGGCCGGGCCGCAAAAGCTGTACCCTGGAGGCAAGGGATGCTGGTGTCGCTATGTATCGTGCTGCTGTTGTCCTTAACGGCATGCGGCAATAAAAAAGAAGAGCAAAAAAAACAAAAAGCCCAAAGCAAAAAGCAGCAGGAGCAGCCGCTCGACACGCAGCTTCGGCAGCAGATGAATATGTATAAGCAAATCAAGCAGGCTGAATATGAGGAAGCCGAGAAGGTGCGCAAGGCCGATAAGGAGCAGCTGAAAAAATTGCAAAAATCCCGCGAGGAAGTGCTGAAAATTCAGCAAAAGGAGCAAACCCGTATTTTGTCCGGAACAAGCACCAGCAAAAAATCAGGTACGAGCGGCAGCAATGAGTCAGGTACGAGCAGCGGCAGCAGCAAAGACAGCAGCGACGAAGAATAGTTGATTATATAGTACCGCTGATGGGAACGAGCCTCGGTTTTCCTAAAGCTGCAGAAGGGCACCGAGCTCTAGAGGGTTACCGATTCCGCTTCCGGTGTTGTATCATAGACGTAAACATCGGCGGAAGGAGGCCTCGGGCCGGCATGCTGCAGCGTCTTAAAATTACCGGTAAGATCGCCGTCTTGTCCTCTTGCATCGTGCTATTCTCGCTGCTGATCGGCGGCACCATCCTGGTGGGAACGATCATCGGCCTGAACGAATCGGAGCTCGGCCGACGACTGCTCGTCACAGCGCGCACCGTTGCGCAGCTGCCCGAGGTTACGGGCGGGCTCGGCGACACGCCCGCCTCCGGCGCCGCGGCGATCCGGGAAGCCGCCGAGCGCATCCGCATCATCAACGACGTGACCTACGTCGTTGTGATGGACATGAACCGGGTGAGGCTGTCGCATCCGGTTCAAGGGAAGATCGGCACCGTCTCGCTCGGTGCCGATGAGGGGTCCGCCTTTGCCGAGCACACGTACGTGTCCAAGGCAAAGGGAGAGCTCGGCACGGCGCTGCGCGCTTTCGTGCCGGTCATGAACGCCGACCACGTCCAGGTCGGCGTTGTTGTGGTCGGCCAGCTGCTGCCGAGCCTCGGGCAGGTGCTGCTGAACCTGAGCGGGCAGGCTTATATTATCCTGCTGCTGTCGCTCCTGTTCGGCATCTGGTGCTCTTGGAAGCTGGCGCAGCATATCAAGAAGCAAATGTTCGAGCTGGAGCCTCACGAAATCGCCCGCTTGTTCGTCGAGCGCACCGCGACATTTCATGCGATGCATGAAGGCGTTATCGCCATAGACAAAGACGAGATGGTCACTATTTTCAATGATAAAGCCAAACAAATTATGAAAATCGATCCCGGCCGTGACGTCATAGGCCTACCCATCCGCAGCGTGCTTCCGGATACGAGGCTGCCGGAAATTTTGGAGCTGAACCATCCGATCTATAATCAGGAGCTGCTCATCGGCGCCACTCTCATCATGAGCAACCGGGTACCGATCACTGTCGGAGGGCAAACCGTCGGGGCCGTCGCGATCTTTCAGGACCGGACCGAGGTTACCCATATGGCGGAGGAATTGACGGGCGTCAAGACGTTCGTCGACGCGCTCCGTGTGCAAAACCACGAATACATGAACAAGCTGCATACGATAGGCGGCTTGATTCAGCTGGGGAACAAAGAAAAGGCCTTGGAGTATGTGTTTGAAATTACGGAGCAAAAGGAAGAGCTGACGCGCTTTTTGAGCCAGCGGTTCAAAAACGACAGCTTGACCGGTCTGCTGCTCGGCAAGATCAGCCGCGGCCGGGAGCTCGGTATTACGGTCGAGATCGACCGTCAAAGCCATCTTGAACAGTTCCCCGCGCGGCTGGATCATCACGATTTCGTCGTGTTGATCGGCAATTTGCTGGAAAATGCGTTCGACGCGCTTCAGCAGATTCAGCAGGAGGAAAAGCGGATCTTTGTAAGCATCGAGCAGGACGATGACATAATGTCTATTCTGGTCGAGGATAACGGCCCGGGTATGGATTCAGAGGTTCAGGAGCGGATATTCGAGCAGGGTTTTACGACCAAAGGGTCCAGCGGCCGCGGAATCGGGCTCTATTTGATCGCCGGCATCGTGCGGAAAGGAAGCGGTACGGTCCGCATCGACTCCGCTCCTGGTAAAGGGGCGAGCTTTTTGATCTCGTTTCCGATGTGGGAGCAGACGGAGTGATTATCGCCGCCTTTTTCTTTTTGCCTTAGCAGAGACCTTAAGGAACTTTAGCTCGTGTAAGCGGGCAATTTCTAAATGTCCTGCGTCCGTAGGATGCGGATCTGGCGGTGTTTCGCAAAAATGCGTCCATGTACACACCTTACAGCGTCCGTCCGAAAATTGTCCTTGAAAATCGGAATGAGTGCCGACGATACTGTAACGGAATTTTTTGCGCAGTTCTTCTTTTCTTATGACCTGATTTATTTGCTGAATGAAAGAATCCGCCGTATTATAATTCGGGTCATTGCATTGCAACGGATTGAACACGGTCATAACCATAATTTTTGCCTTGGATTTAATGGATTTCCGAATTTCCCTCAAGATTTGCGGCCAATCTTTGGCGAAAGCGGCGACTCCATTCTCTAAGCAGGATGCCTCCGGTTGAAGACCGCAATTTAACAAATTGCCGCCGCCGATACTAATTGTGACCAATTTGGCTTTCATGGTATCTCTCCGGGTGGCGGCATCTTGTCGAAGCTGTTTGAGCAAGTCCGGACTTGTAAAACCTGCAACGGCACGGTTTGATAATTTCACGCGGCGATGGGTGAGCGACGTCAAAAAGTCCCTGAAATAGTTGACATAACCGTAGTTATCCGTAGCTCCTTCGCCCACTGCAATGGAATCTCCAAGAGCGGTATAGCAGATCATTTTCTTGTTATCCCGCTTAGGTTTGACCTTCGATTTAACAGGCAAGCCAATTCCTCCTTTGCTCCAATAGGAGTGATTTGAGATACTTTCTTGCTTTTTTGCTTATTACAGATGGCTGATAGCTGGCTTAGGCTAAGAACACCGTCATTTACACCCGGTACTTTAGCACACCATATCTTACGCTTACATAAAAAAGATGGTTGGACTGGTGTCTATATAGAGCTGCTCAGAGATATATTTATTAAAATTTTGGTAGGAAGCAGTTGGAAGAGGCTTAGCAAAGCTTTTAGGAGGTGATTTTATGGACAATCATCCATTGGAAGTATTATTGATTGAAGACGATCCCATGGTTCAGGAGGTGAACCGGCAGTTCGTTGAGCAGATCGAAGGATTTCGTATCGTGGGAGTCGCAGGCACAGGAGTAGAAGGAATGGAGAAAATCAGGGAGCTGAAGCCCGACCTGGCCATTCTCGACATCTATATGCCGCAGCAGGACGGAATGGAGACATTGACGCAGATTCGCCGCGAACAGCTGCACGTAGACGTTATGGTTATAAGCGCAGCGAACGATCAGAAGACGATACAGCGGATGCTGCGTTATGGGGCAGTAGACTATATTATGAAACCGTTTAAATTTGAACGGGTTCGGCTGGCGCTGGAGCATTACCGCTCGATGAAGCTGGCGCTGAATTCGGAAGGTCCCGTCTCCCAGACGGAGCTTGACCGCATGCTGGCACGAACAAGCAGCGGAGTCGATTCAGCTGAGGCTTACGGGAGTGCTGCTCCTACAGATGCAGCTGCAGCCATCCTTGCCGCGGAACAGCTGCCCAAGGGGCTCCAGGCCGTGACAATGCGGCAAATTTTGCTTTTTCTTACTCGCCAGCCCGGTGCTTTATCTGCTGAGGAGGTTGCTGAAGGCGTGGGCATCGCAAGGGTAACGGCACGCAGATATCTCGAATACTTGGAAAAGAGCGGCAAAGTCCGTCTTGATTTGCAGTACGGAGTCGGCCGCCCGGTGAACAAATATGTGTTGTCAGTGGAGTGAAGCGGCGTGTAACGCGGTTTTTCCGCTTTACAAACTCGCCTTCCGACGCGTTACGCCTCTGTAAGGCGGTTTTTCCACCTTACACGCGCTCCGCTCGCTTCGTTGACCTGTCAATCCGCCGTGTAACGCGGTTTTTCCGACTTACAAGCTCGCCTTCCGACGCGTCACGCCTCTGTAAGGCGGTTTTTCCACCTTACACGCGCTCCACTCACTTCGTCGACCTGTCAATCCGCCGTGTAACGCGGTTTTTCCGACTTACAAGCTCGCCTTCCGACGCGTCACGCCTCTGTAAGGCAGTTTTTTCACTTTACACGCGCTCCGCTCGCTTCGTCGACCTGTCAATCCGCCGTGTAACGCGGTTTTTCCGACTTACAAGCTCGGCTTCCGACGCGTCACACCTCTGTAACGCGGTTTTTCCGGCTTACAAGTGCTCCGCTCGCTTCGTCGACCTGTCAATCCGCCGTGTAACGCGGTTTTTCCGACTTACAAGCTCGCCTTCCGACGCGTCACGCCTCTGTAAGGCGGTTTTTCCGCGTTACAA
>NZ_JBHTVD010000005.1:403103-571857 GCF_042793215.1 Paenibacillus sp. NPDC056579 | reverse complement strand
TGACCTGTCAATCCGCCGTGTAACGCGGTTTTTCCGACTTACAAGCTCGCCTTCCGACGCGTCACGCCTCTGTAAGGCGGTTTTTCCGCGTTACAAGTGCTCCGCTCGCTCACATGCTACCGGCCGCCACTCAAACTGCTTTCCGTGCTTTCAGCAGCATATAATCCCCTTGAAAGCTGAGCAAGCTCCCTTGCTCCGTCTGGATGCCAAGCTGTCGCTGCAGCTCTTCCGGCTGGCTCAGCATATAGGCCTCCAATTCCCGCTTCGTCGTCTCCGGTACGTTCATCCGACCGCACCACGAATCGATGTAAAACGTTTTGCGGGACTGTACCAGCTGCTCAACCTTGAAGCCGGCGAGCTCTAGCTTCGTTATCCACTCGGATTTTCTCCAGGCGCGATAATGGCTCGGATCCCGTCGCTTCTCGACCTCATTGTACAGAGCGTCCAGCTCATCCCACTCCGAGGATACGTTATCGAACAGGATCAAGCTTCCATCCGCTCTCAATACCCTTGCCGCCTCCTTCACAAAAGCATCGACATTCGGGAAATGGTGCGCCGCGATGCGGCAAACGGCGATATCGAAGCTCCCCGCTTCGAAGGGCAGCGCCTCGGCATCTCCTTGAACGTAGCGGATTTGATTGCAGCCCTGGCTGTTCAGGAACGATTCGGCTACCTGCAGCATCGGCTCCGTCATATCCAGCGCGGTCACTTCCTCGGCATGCTGGGCCAAAACCAGTGCAGCATGGCCGCCCCCTGTGGCAATATCCAGCGCTCTGCTTGCGTTTTCGGCTTTGATCCAGTCGGCCAATAGCTGCAAATCAGCTCCTGCTGCGTGCAGCGGGCTGCTGACATAATGGGCGGCATTGGAGCCGAATTGAAGCCTTACCTGCTCTTTGATATCCATATCCTAACCTCCATTTCATTTCATGCAATGAAACTACGTTTTGTATAATGGAATTATATCTTAAGCATACTCTACATCGTGAGTGCTGTAAAGCCTGATTATGGCATCCGGCCAATCATTTTTTCACCAAAAATCCGTGCCGGAAACGTGTATCAGCGAGCCGCCATCTGCATCTATCACCGCCGCTATTGAGCAGCCTCCCCTTACTATGTATTTGAATTAATCGTTCATCTCTCAAGTCAGAACAGCCTCCGCTCAAGCCACTCCATAATAGCTCCCACCGTTTGATTCATATTGGAACGTCCTTCCTCATTCACATAGGGAGGCTGCATGCGAAAATAATCCGGATGGCTTCCGATGAGCGGAAGGCCGATAATGGCGCCGGGAGCATACGCATTTCGTTTCCAGAGAGCGACTCTGCTCCTCCCTGTAACCCAGCCTCCCCACCGCCCGAACCTGGTCACGGGATCGCTTCTTCTGCCATCCTCCCCCACCAACGATAAATACAGCACACGGTCCTTCCAAACGACCGGAACCGGGCACTTGGGAGAACCGATCTGCACGACGAGCGGTGCCTTATGTCCTGCCGAGATAAGCTGCCTCGCGATCTGAACAGCGGTTACGCCTCCGCCGCTATGCCCGATGAGCAGCACCGTATGCCCGGCCTGCGTTGCCTGCATAATTTGCTCTCGCGCTGCTCCCGCTCCGACGGACCGCCAGACCTTCTCGTGGATATCCGTCAAGTCGCGGGCGATTTCAAGCAATTGATATGCGGCCCTGCGCGACCAGTCCCCGTATGGATAGAGCGAGGCCGATGCCGATACCGCCAATCCGCGGCTGTGCAGCTGCCTGGACAGCTCGTCCCGAAATACATCCATAAATCCCTGCGCGGTTGCAAGTCCGGCCAAAGTAAATATCGCTACCGTCGCCTTATTAGTGCTCAATTCAACCGTCCTCCGCTTCCCTATGATCAAAAGCCATTTCTCTTATTATACCGGCTTTGCGCTGCTGCTTCCTCTTCTGCCCGCGATCCGAGCCCTTGGACGGACATTCCGATACGAATCCAATCCGTCATCCAACCTACCATCCGCTTCCATAAGCAGCTAAAATAACCCCGCAAAGTGGAGCTTTGGCTTCGAAGTTAATCAGATACTTTGCGGGGAGCCCCGATTATAAATTCTATATATGCAAAAAAAAGCGCAGGTCCGAAAACATAACGTTTTCTTCTCGCGCCTTTATTCCATCCACTCCGCAAAGGTCCTGACACAAAGTGAAATCTGCCCATCCCTTATTTCACGACATCGTACCCTTGATCTTCAATGGCTTCCCTGATGGCAGCCTCGTTCAGCTTCTTTTCGTCGAAAGCGACGGTCACCGATTTATTCGGCAGGCTCACGTTTCCGCTTGCTCCGAGCTCCTTCAATGCGCCTTCAATGGAGCTGACGCAATGATTGCAAGACATTCCTTCTACCTTCAGCGTTATCGTTTGCATTGTCAATCGCTCCTCTCTTTTATAAACTCAATATACCCCCATGGGGTATAAAAGTCAAGTGTTCCTCCACATGCCGCGCTCACCTAATTAGTATTTGCTTTTGCGACCAAAAAGACCAAAACCACCAATACGGCCAAAAGATTCACAAACCTATTTGAAAGCGATATCATGAGTTCATTCCATTCAACACTTCGCTGAAAGCGATTGCAGTATACGTTTCCAACAAGGAAAGCGGTACGAAAAATTCAAGAGACCGGGTAATGACAACATACAAGAAAAGAGGGATCTTAAGTGAGAATCAATTTTAAAAACTTGACCGTTCAAGTGTTAATCGCTATCGTGATCGGGATATTGATCGGTCAGTTTTTCCCCGCTACCGGCATTCAGCTGAAAGTATTAGGCGATATTTTCGTCAAAATGATCAAAATGGTCATCGCTCCGATTGTATTCTTTACTATCGTCATCGGCTTTGCGAATATGGGAGATATGAAAAAAATCGGCCGCATCGGCGGCAAAGCGCTCCTCTACTTTGAGATTATTACAACCTTCGCCATGGCAATCGGCATCGCCGTCATGTTTATTGTGAAGCCGGGCGCCGGTATGGACATCAGCAATGTGGGCAAAAATGCCGCCGATGTTGCCAAATATGCAAAGCAGGCTGCAGAAACGCCGCACGGCTTCGTCGATTTCCTGGTCAGCATTATTCCTGACAGCGTTGTCGGCGCCTTGGCCAAAGGAGATATGCTGCCGGTACTGTTCTTCTCCGTCCTCTTCGGTCTGGCTATGGCCGGACTTGGCGAGAAGGCGAAGCCGCTAACTTCGTTCTTCGAGAAAATGAACGATGTATTTTTCAGGCTCGTCGCTATCATCATGCGCTTCTCTCCGCTTGCCGCAGGCGGCGCTATGGCCTATACAATCGGCAAGTTCGGTATCGGCTCGCTGTTCTCTCTCGGCAAAATGATGGGCTCGGTCTACATCACGATGTTCTTGTTCGTCGTATTAATTCTAGGCACGATTGCCAAAATATACGGCTTCAGCATCTTCAACCTGCTCAAGTTCATTAAAGAAGAAATACTGCTCGTACTCGGTACCTCCTCCTCCGAATCGGCGCTGCCGCGCTTGATGGAGCGTCTCGAAAAGTACGGCTGTTCCAAGTCCGTTGTCGGGCTGGTCGTTCCGACCGGGTATTCGTTTAATCTCGACGGCACTTCGATTTATCTATCCATGGCCGCCTTGTTCATCGCTCAAGCTTACGGTGTCGAGCTGACCTGGCTGCAAATCTTGACCGTGCTCGGCGTGCTGATGGTAACGTCCAAAGGAGCCGCCGGCGTAACCGGCTCCGGCTTCATCACCTTGGCCGCTACGCTTGCTGCCGTTCCGGGCAATGTGATTCCTATCGAAGGGATGGCGCTCCTGCTCGGCGTAGACCGCTTTATGTCCGAAGCGCGCGCAATTACGAACCTGATCGGCAACAGCGTAGCTACCGTCGTCATTGCCAAGAGCGAGAAGCAGTTCGGCTTAGAGGAACCTGCGGCTCCGGCGGCGGCTGACGAAGAAGCGGCCTTCATCGGAAGCGGCAAGCTGTCGGAAGCCTGATAGAGCTTCTTAGCGATAATCCATCCAAGCCAAAGACCCTCCAAAATCAATGGAAACGTTGGTGCCGGAGGGTTTCTTTTTTTGTATCCGAATCCTGCATCCCCGCCCTTCAACGCGCTCTAACGGAGACCATCACGATGAAGCTGATAAGATACAATGCGCACGTTACCCCGAATAGGGAAAAAATGCCAGGGGTCATCAGCAAATACAAGCTGACCGGCAGCGACCAAATAAATGCGGCAAGCATTAGCGCGGCTCTAGCCAATAATGACGCGAGGATAGCGAGGCAAGCCGGAAGGCCGATCATAACGAACGTGAGCACTTTAGTATCTATATGGACTGGGCTGGAATATGGATTGAAAAAAATCATAATGAGCCACAACACAATCGAACCGATTCCCGACACGAGACCTGTCATGGAAGAAAAAGATTTCATAACGCACATCTGCCTCCCCATTTCGATTATAGAGACATCGCTTACTTATTGTAACGCTACATTGACGATTAGGTTGCACTGCCGCCGATTTTTGGGCCATCAATCCTGTGCAGCAGCGGTACTCTTGGCTATCAGGGAGACACCTCACATCCCCCCGACTGGAAAAGGAACGGAAAATCCGCTAGTCTAGAAGGAAAAGAATTGCAAAGGGGGAATACCGGTGCAGCCGATTTTGGAAGTGGAACGCGTCACCGGAGGCTACAGCCGCCAGCAGCCTGTGCTTCACGATTTATCCTTCCATGTCCAGCCTGGGGAAATGGTCGGTCTTATCGGATTGAACGGCGCAGGCAAAAGTACGACGATCAAACACATTCTCGGTCTGATGCTTCCGCATCAAGGGGAAATCCGGCTGAAGGGAAAGCAATTGGCCGAATCGCAGGAGCAATACCGGCAAACGTTCGCTTACGTGCCAGAAAGCCCGTTACTATACGAGGAATTAACCGTACAGGAGCATCTGGAGCTGACCGCCATGGCTTACGGCCTCGATTCCGCCTCCTACCGGCAAAGGATTGAGCCGCTTCTCGAGCAGTTTCAGATGAGCAAGCTGACCGGACGGATGGCCTCGCATTTGTCCAAGGGGATGCGGCAAAAGGTCATGATCATGTGCGCTTTTCTGGTGCAGCCTGAGCTCTACATCATTGACGAGCCGTTTCTCGGGCTGGATCCGCTAAGCATGCGCTCCTTGCTGGAGCTGATGGTTCAGGTGAAAGAAAGCGGCGCTTCCATTCTCATCAGCTCCCACATTCTGGCCACCATCGAACGGTATTGCGACCGGTTTCTCGTCATGCATCAAGGCAAGCTTATCGTATCCGGTCCTGTCGAGACGCTCCGCGCGGCAGCCGGAATGCCCTCCGCTCCGCTCGATGACGTGTTCTGCGAGCTGGTAACAAGGGACGGTTCCCGCTGATGGACATGAGCGCATTGTATCAACGCCGAACCGCCGAATTTCTTAAGGAAATCCGGCCTTATGCACATTATGCATTTCAAGGCGCTTCCATGGCTGCGATCGTGTTTTTCTTGCTGTTCTCCATTGCTTACCGCCTGTTTCTTCAATGGGTGACGCCGGAGTTCCCTTGGCAGCCTCTTTGCGCAGCCGTCCTGTTCCTCGCGCTCGCTAGCGGCCGCGTCCGGACTTACCTTCAGGAGGCGGATACGTTGTTTCTGCTGCCGCAGGAGCGGGGCATGAGCATCTATCTGCAAACGGCCACGCGCCGCGCCATCATGTTCCAGCTGGCGGTTACCATCGCCGCCTGGCTGCTCGTATGGCCGCTGTACGGCCGGATGACGCAAGCGGACGGCATTGTGTTCGTTGTGCTGCTGGCCGTGCTGCTGCTGCTGAAATGGGCGCTATTGAACGGCAAATGGACGGAGCTGCAGCTCCAGGAGCCGGGTACGCGCAGAGGGTTCATCCTGCTTCGCTGGCTGTTCGCCGCGCTTGCCTCCTACGCGCTGATGGCGCTGAAGCTTCCATACGGCATCCTGACCGCTGGCGCCGGCGCAATATTGTACTTGGCCGTTCTCCGGCTTCCGCACAAATATACGGTGCATTGGACGCTGTTGATAGAAATGGAACGAAGACATAAAGCGAGCATCTACCGGCTGCTGAATTGGTTCGTCGATGTGCCGCAGGTTCAAGGCAAAGCAAGAGGCATTCCGCTGCCGGGCCTGCTTCGTCGTATGATTCCATTCCGGCAGCGATCCTCGTACCATTACTTGCATACTCTGGTATGGCTTCGCTCCGAGCTGCTCGGCATCTCTGTGAGACTCGCTGTAGTCGGTATCATCCTCATCGTCTGGATTCAAAATGACTGGGCCGCAGCGATCGTCTATGCGTTGTTCGGATTGTTCGCCGCGCTGCAATTGTCCGACCTGAAGCGGTATTACCGGGAGCATATATGGCACCGGATTTATCCGATACCTGAAGGGATGCTGAAGCATTCGACCGGAGCAGTCCGGTTCCGCATTCATTTGGCCGTCCTGCTGCTTATGGCTGTTCCGCTCTGCTTTTCGCTCCCGAATCCTTTATGGGCCGCGGGCCTGCTCCTGCTTGGCGTTGCGGTTTCCTGGCTGTACCACCGGTTCCGCTAGTTCCAGGCGTATCCATAAAGATTCATGAAATTCCACTCTGTTGCACATGAACAGGTTATCGTATAATGGATCATGCTTATTCATTTTATTATCGGAAAGGAATATCAGCATGCGACCCACTCCAGCCATTACGAGAGCCTCTCGTCCCCGTGGCAGATTAACTAAAAAAGTACTATGGTCGACAGCCGTTCTGCTTGCTTTGCTCCTGATCGCCAGTGTCGGCATATCGGTGTATGTCGGCTGGAAGCTGACCCATCCGGCACGCGTTGCACTGGATGAAACGCCGGACCGTTACGGCCTTGCCTTCGAGAAGGTGGAATTTGAAAGCAGGACGAAAGACGTTGCTCTGCAAGGGTGGTTTATCCCGAGCTCGTCCGAACCGGCCAAGATGAATATTATTATGGCGCACGGTTACCGGAAGAACCGTCTCCAGACGGGAGCGGATACGCTGAAGCTGACCAAATCGCTCGTTGATCAGGGATACAACGTATTGATGTTCGACTTCCGCAACTCCGGCGAATCGGGCGGTGAGCTGACCTCCGTCGGCTACCTGGAAAAGTACGACCTGCTTGGTGCCGTCGATTGGGTGAAAGCGAACCATCCGGAGCCGATAGCGGTTCACGGCTTCTCTATGGGGGCCAGCACCGCATTGACGGCGGCTGCCGAAGAGAGCGCGATAACCGGCATTGTAGCGGACAGCCCGTTCAATCATTTGACCCGCTATTTGGAGGAAAACTTGCCGACCTGGTCCAATTTGCCGAATTTTCCGTTTACGCCGCTTATTCTCGGCATTTTGCCTCCGCTTACCGGCATTGATCCGGACCAGGTAGACGCACTGACCGCGATCGATCGGATTTATCCACGACCAGTATTGTTCATTCACAGCTCGGACGACCACTCGATCCCGCTGCAAAACAGCGAATCGATGTGGGCCAAGCATAAGGACCGGTTCGAAATGTGGCAAATTTCGGGGGCCGACCATGTCAAAGGCCACGCCGTACATCCGAAGGAATACGAAGAAAAAGTGCTGGACTTCTACGGCAAGCTTCAGCAGCCGTAACGATCGGCTTGTACGTCGAAGCATTGCCTAAGCAGAAGCAGAAGAAGCAGCTCCCGCTCCTCCAACCGGGGACTTAACGGGAGCTGCTTTTTTATGCTACATAATTTGTATCGCCTTCCCTCTTTGCGTATCGGTCAAGCGCACCAACCCGCTCCTCTCCAGTGCGGACAAGGCGTCGATCAGATCCGTTCCCTCGAATTCCACGCCTTTATACACAAGCAGGTCGACGATTTCCAGCAGTGTGACTTCATAGCCGCTTTGAAAGCTGTTCTGAATCAAAGCAATGAGCTCCCTGATCAACCGCTTTTCCTTGTCGAGCAAGAACCGGGACCGGATGTCCGACAGCTCGTTGTTGAACTTGTCGCGGTACGCGAGGGATATATCCTTCTCCACTTCCTCCGGCACGTCCAGCCCCCGCTCGCGGAGCACCTCAAAGATAGAATCTACATGAGTGGACGCTTCCTCCACGAACCGGTTCAGCGATTCCAGAATATGCTCGTTGTACGTTTTGGTATCGTGGCGGAGGGTAATCAACTCGTCCTTCATCTTGCCGAACTCCTCCACTTTATCGCTGATTTGATTCAGCGCTTGCCGGACTAGCGTATTATGCGTAGACGCCTCGAAGGCCTGAATATAGGAATAGATCATGGCTACTACGGCCAGCATGATCGTCGTCAAAGCCGAACCGAACGTAATTTGATCGATAAGCTCTCTTGCCGTATCGAACTTCCACGACATGACGGTAATAACGACAATGATCAGATCAAAGATGATAAAGCCGTAAATCATGTCTTTCTTGCTTATTTTTTCAATCAAAGCATGCCAAAGATTCATCTCCCTCCCTCCTTTCGGCTGTTCGATTTATTCTTCTTGTCTTTTACTGTCCAAAAGCCGGACGGCCTCCTCTAGATCGGAGCATAACGAAACAACCAAATGCAGCTTGGCGATGGCTGCGAGCTCTTTCATTAGCTCATCCCGCAGGATGACGACCAGCCGGCCTTCCCCCTTGTCGAAGCTTTTCTTGAAATAAATGAGCACGCCTAGCCCAGTACTGTCAATTAATGTAAGTTCCGTCAGATCCAAAATGTAGCCTTCACACGGCTTCACGAGGCGTCCCAGCCATTCCTTGGCCTTGCCGTCATTGCCGTACGTCAGCTTCCCCGACAGCATGAAATGCTGGTACGCACCTAAGGACGTCTCGCTAATATGAAGCTGCTCCCTATCCTTGCCCTTCGGGTTGTACGCAGGTCCCTTCATATTGATTACCTCCCTTCTTTCTAAGCTCAATCGTCATCCTCCCGCTATCGTCCTGCTCATAGGTCAACTGGTCGGACAACCGTTTGGCGAGGAGAAGCCCTCTCCCCCTTTCCTCATACAGCAGTTCCTCCAGCTTCATTTGACTTCTTCTGCCGATCGTCTGCCCTGCGTGCCGGCATGCATTGTTAGTAATGGTAATGACGATGTCCCCCTCGTTCAGCTCCATCCGCACGGATACGGTGCAGCCGGACATCTCCCCAGTCCTCCCGTCTTCCCTCCCTGTGCCTTCTCTGCCTTCGCGCAGCTGGACATGCTGGTGATGCATGGCAGCCTCGACTGCGTTGATGACCAATTCATGGACGGCAAAGCACAGCTTGCGGTATTGGGCTACTCCCGTATACTTCAGAAAGCTCTCCGTCATTTCATCCGATAAATCGATGAATTTCTGCGACGGCTGGCTTTCAATCATCATGAAGACCATGTTACTCACTCCTTTTACTCCTTATAGGCTTATGGACTTCTCCATCATCACGCTTCTTTTATATCCAGTGCGATAACGCATATATCGTCAGGCATATGGGACCCTTGGCTCAGTTCATTAGCCAGCTCCCTGATGAGACAATCTGTATCCAAACCGCCGCACGCTTCCAGCAGCTCTCTCATTCGTTGTGACGTTGCCGCGGGAGACGCGCCGTACACTTCGAACAAGCCGTCGGTAAATAAAATGATCCGGGCATTGCGTCTGAATGCCGCCGTCCCCCTTTGAAAATCGGCCTCCGCATCAATGCCTAGCGTAATCCCGCCATGTACCAGCTCGTCAAACGATTCGCCGTCGCTAAGCATCATGCCGTAAGGATGGCCCGCATTCACATATTCCACCTGCCGTCTCCGGGCATCCGCCAGCAAGCATACGGCTGTACAATACATAGCCCCTCCGCCGTCGGCTTCTGTTTGGAACAGTCCGCATAACCGCGTGTTCAGCTGCTTCACGATATCGACAGGATCGATCACATTCTCCGGCATCGACTGCAAATAAGCGTGAATGTACATGCTGACCAGGGAGGATGAGACGCCATGACCCATGACATCGGTCAAAATAATGAGCGCCTTATCGCCCTGAACCAGCCGCCACATGTACATGTCTCCCGACACCTGTCCGGACGGAATGTGGAGCCCCTTGATGGTAATGCAAGCACTCTCTGCGGCGGCAGGCAGCACCGATTGCTGAATCCGTCTCGCCAGCTCCATATCTCTCAGCATGCGGTGTTCATTCAGCATAAGCCGATTCCTGATCGCATCGATCCGGCGCAAAACGGCTAAGCCCGCTGCCGCGCTGCTTGCCATGCCGCCGATTAGAGCGGCGAGCGCCGCAAGCGCATGGTTCAAGTCCATGCTCAGCGGTTCATCTGCGCTCCAATCGATCCAAGCGAGTGGAAAAAGCAGTGCGCCAAACACAACGATAACGATGGCTGCCTTCTGTCGGACGGGGAAAGGTGAAGCGGCGGTGAGGGGGCGGCATATGAACCATTTTGCGTACACAAATAAGAACGTAAGCAGGAAGCACACGTTCAGCACATATTCTTCGATCACCTTCTATCGCCCCTCCTCCTTTTTCCCGCTTGTACTACTAAGGTATGAAACCTTGAGCGCAGCGGTCTCCATGAATGGAGCAGGCAATGAATGGATATTTCAGCTTGAACAGTCTCGCAAAGCGATGACCGGCTAAGAAGCCCGGAAAATAGCTTTGCACCTTTTCCTGCACAACAAAAAAACAGCCTGCCGACGCAGGACTGCGCCAACAGACTGTCTCGTATGAAACGGAGTCATTCGTTATTCCGTGTAATTGATTCTTTGTCCGAGCTTGGAGGACTCATAAATATCCATAACCAGGCGGAACGCCTTGTAGCCTTCCGGTCCGTCGATCCAGAAATGCTTGCCTTCGAGCAGATGCGCATAGAAATCTCGAATCTGGAACTGATGGCTGACGCCCCAGTACGCTTTCTCGCCCAAGTCGTTTTTGACCGGCTCAGCCAGAATGGTGCTCGTATCTCCTTGCAGCAAATACAGCGTATCGCCGCGAAGCTGCAGCGTCGCCTTCTCAAAAATAACCTCGACCTCAACCGGAGTGCTTCTGCCGTAAGCATTCGTCGCGTAGAAGATCGCCTTCACGCCGTTTCGGAATTCGATATGCGCGTGAGCGGTGTCCTCCACCTCGATGACTCCTTCCAGCGAATCGTTGGAAATACTCCCTTTGATGCTGGCCACGTCTCCTCCGAGCCAATGCAGCAGGTCCAGCGTATGGATCGCCTGATTGATCAGCACGCCCCCGCCTTCCGTAGCCCATTTGCCTTTCCATTCCGTCTCGTAGTATGCAGGAGTCCGCGACCACGTGACAAGACCTTTCATGCACAGCAGCTTGCCGAATTCTCCCGAATCGACCGCTTGCTTCATGCGGATGGACGAAGGGTTGTACCGGTTTTGGAAAATAACGCCGAGCTGCACGTCTTTATTCTCTTCCGCCGCGTCGAGCATCGTATGAGCGGACGCTTTGTTCTCCGCCATCGGCTTCTCCGTCAACACATGCTTGCCCGCCTTCAGGGCATCCACGGTCATTGGGGCATGCAAATAGTGACCCGTACAAATGTGGACCACCTGGATATCATCACGTTGCAGCATCTCTTTGTAGTCGGTGTAATAATCGCAGCCGTACGTCTCGGCTGTCTTTTTCGCCAATTCTTCATTAATGTCGACGACTGCTTTAAGCTCTGCCAGCTCCAAACCTGCGATCGCTTTCAAATGGACGCTTGAGATAGACCCGCAGCCGATAACGGCTGTTCCCAATGATTTCATGGTTTCACCTGATTTCGTAGTAATTAGGCGCATCCTGAGACACGCTTTCATTTCCATTTTATAATGAAGTATAATAAAAACAAATTCCTTGCTTCAATTGCCGTTTTTATTGCTTTTTTTGACTTTTTATCCGGAGGTGGGCACCGATGCGAATCCATCACGAAATGAAAGGAATCCATTACATCCACCGGCGAACCGAACAGCCGCCCAAAATGGATTTTCACCTTCACGACCGGTTTGAAATTTATTTTTTTCTGTCCGGCGACGTCCACTATTTCATCGAGAAAAATGTATATCCGCTCGCATACGGTGACCTGCTCATCATGAACAACCGGGAGCTGCACAAGGCAACCTTCCGCTCGGACGAGCCTTACGAAAACATCGTCATTCATTTCGATCCGGAAACGATTCGGCAGCTGACCTCCGCCTTCTCCTTCGACCTGCTGGACTGCTTCGTGAACCGTCCATTGGGCGAGCAAAATAAAATTCATCTGCTTCCCCACCAGCAGGATGAACTCTTCAGCCTGTTCCACAAGATGGACTGCCTATTCCGCCAGCCGGCGGACGGATCGGATCTGCTGCTGGCCACGTATATGATCGAGCTGCTCGTTCTGCTCAACCGCGCGTTCCGGCACAACCAATCTCCGCTGCCCGCATCGGTCGTTCCGGAGAAGCTGGCCCCCATTCTAGATTATATCGATCACCACTTGGATCATGATTTGTCGCTGGAGGCGCTGGAGCAGCAATTTTTTATGAACCGCTACTATTTGAGCCGGCTGTTCCGTCAAAGCACGGGAAGCACGATTCACGAATACATTCTGCTCAAGCGAATCGCCCGCGCGAAAAAGCTGCTGTACGAGGGCCATAACGTTACCGATGCTTGCGAGCTGTCGGGCTTTAACGATTATTCGAATTTCATCCGCATGTTCAAACGAATCGTCGGCGTGCCGCCGGGACGGTACCGAAAACAGCATTCCTGATTATTCTAATGATTGACGAACGGGACGTCTCGTAGTAACATGGTCCATGGCTGTGCGCTTCCCCGATGCCTCGAGGATGGTGCCCGCTTCAACTTCACATGTAAAGGACGAAATACCGCGTGAATCTGAAAACATGGGTCATATGCTTTTATTTGCTGCTGATTTATTGGATTTCCCGTCATATACCGGATATCAAGATGATTTTCTACCCTACTCTCGGCGCTTTCTCTTATCTATTCATTAGCCGGAGCTTTTCCTTGAAAGACTTCATCAAGCTCATTGCCGGCGCTTGTGCAGCATCGGTGGTCAGCTCGGCCTTATACTTATCTCATACAGGAATGCTCTCGTTTTTTGCAGCGACACTCATCACGATTATTTTGATCCGCAAGCTCCATCTGAACGCACCGCCCGTTCTGGCCATTGCGCTTGTTCCTTTTTTCGCACAGCCGGATCATATTTGGACGCTTCCGCTCGCGGTTCTCGTTTCCTTAAGCGGACTGCTGCTCGTTCTTTCACTCGTTGAGCTTGCAGGGGCAGCTATCGCGACAACGGTCCTCCGATACGTGCCAAGACAGCTATGGAAACGAAAGGACAGCTCCGTGGAGAGCGGGAACTAAGCTTTATATAGCCGACCCAATATCAGCCTGACGAAGAATATCTTCGCAGGCTTTTTTTGTGTCCACTTGTACCCTTCCCCGGGGAATAGGCGCTCTAGCCATGCATGGAATAGCGAATTTTGGTAATAGTAAGGGTACGTCGTTTTACCAATTATGAGGTACTTATGGGAATCTTCAGAAAGTGGCTGACTCATCGTCGCATACATCAACAACAGCAACAGCAGCAACAACCGGGGAACGATCCCTCTCCGGCCGGCGGTCAGGCGCAGCAGATGCCTCTGCTATCCATGGATCTGGACGCGAATGTGGAATGGATTCGAACCCGGCTGGAAGCCAGTCCGGATCTAATCCTGCGACATTTGAGCCATCCCCAAAGACCGGACCTGCGCCTTGCGCTGGCTTATATTGACGGGCTGGTAGATACCGTCGCCTTACAGCACATGATCGCGGAGTTGTTCCAGCTAATCGAGTTGGGGGCCGGTTCACCCATGAACGCGGCCGGCTTCTACCAGTCGCTCCTGAACCGGAAATTAACCGTCGGCAGCCTACGTGAAATCGAAGATATGGAGTCGCTTCTCATCTGCATGTTTAATGGCGCGACGATCGTTATGGTTCAAGGGAACCGCCTGGCCATTTCGGCCGATACGATCGGCGGAGAAATGCGCGGTGTCGAGGAGCCGAGCACCCAGACGGTCATCCGCGGTCCCAAGGAAGGCTTTACCGAAAATTTGCGGACCAACACGGCGTTGATCCGGCGAAAGATCAAATCTCCCGATCTTCGCATCGATACCAAATTGATCGGCAAGCAGACGCATACGAATGTCGCTATCCTATATTTAAAGGATGTTGTAAAAAATCAGTATGTGGAAGAGGTTCATAAGCGGCTGGATGCGATTCAAATCGACGGCATTCTGGAGAGCGGTTATATCGAGGAGCTGATCCAGGACTCCACCTTCAGTCCGTTCCCGACCATACAAAATACGGAACGGCCCGATACCGCGGCAGCCGCTTTGCTGGAGGGGCAGATTGTCATCATAGTTGACGGAACGCCCTTTGTCTTGATAGCTCCTTTTACCTTTTTTAAATTTTTCCAGTCCAGCGAGGACTATTATCAGCGATACGATATCGCGTCGTTCTTGAGAATCATCCGCTTCGTCTCGTTCATCGTCGCCATGCTGCTCCCGTCGCTCTATATTGCCACGACAACGTTCCATCAGGAGATGCTGCCCGCTACTCTCCTCATCAGTCTTGCCGCCCAAAGGGAAGGCGTGCCTTTTCCCGCTCTGCTGGAGGCCATGCTGATGGAAATTACGTTCGAGGTACTGCGGGAAGCGGGAGTCCGCATGCCGCGCGTTATCGGCTCGGCGATCTCCATCGTCGGGGCTTTGGTGCTCGGGCAAGCGGCGGTACAGGCCGGGCTCGTGTCGGCCGCCATGGTTATCGTCGTATCGTTCACGGCGATCGCCAGCTTCGTTATTCCTTCCGTAAATATGTCGGCTGCGGCAAGGCTGATCCGGTTTACTTTGATGCTTCTGGCCGCAACGCTCGGACTGTTCGGCATTATGTCCGGCTTGATGGTGGTGCTTATTCATTTGGCTGGCTTGCGGTCGTTCGGAGCGCCGTATTTGGCTCCTATTTCTCCTTTGATTCCGGGTAATTTGAAAGATATTTTTATTCGCGTGCCTTGGTGGGCGATGGTCAAGCGTCCCCTCTTTTTATCGCAGAACCAGAACAGGCAGCCCAGGATGCACAAGCCGTCTCCACCCGATGACAACAACAGCTGACAGGGTACATCGGCTACGATTATGGAAAGGGAACGAGACGATGCAGATCCGTTCTGTAAGGAGGCAGGGTAACTAACTTATGGTACAAAAAATAACTTCCATTCAATGCATTATGCTGATCATGAGCTCCATTACCCCTACCTTCATATTGACCGTTCCCAGCATTGTAGTCGAATCCTCAGGCCAGGACGCCTGGTTGTCGATCCTGCTGGCTATTGCGGCAGCCGTATTGATTGCCTGGCTCATTGGAGCGATATGCAGTATGAATCCGGGAATGCTGCTGATAGACTGGCTGGACAGCCGGTTAGGCCGCTTGGCCGGATCGCTGTTCGGGCTCATTCTTGCCTTCTACTATTTCACGAACGAAACGATTATTATCCGTCAGTTTATTAACTTTATGTCGGAAAATGTGCTGACGCGGACTCCCGCCTACGCAATAATCACAGTTGCGCTTTTGGTCATGCTGTATTCCGCGAACCACGGGATCGAGGTTATAGCCAGAATCAATATGATCATTTCTCTCATTACGTTTTTGACGATTCTGGTCACCATCATCTTGCTCTTGAACAAAGTGCAGCTTCCGTTTCTTCTGCCTATAGGCGAGCATTCGATTCGAAGTATCATTCATGGGAGCATTCCGCCGACCGCCTGGCTGTCGGAAGTCGCCATACTGCTCGTATTGCTGCCTTATTTGAAACATCCGGAGCATGCCTCTCTTATCGGGATATGGAGCGTGATCGCTTCCGGGATCGAACTGCTTCTGTTCGTAGTCGCCGCCATCGTCATTTTCGGTCCCGAGCTAATCACCATATTGGCGTATCCGACGTTTAATATGGTCGGGATCCTGAAGCTAGGCAATTTAATGGAACGGATCGACGTTCTGTTTATTTCCTTATGGATCAGCACCATGTATATCAAAATGTCGATCTTCATGTTTTGCTCCTGGCACTGCTTCGTCCATTCCTGCCGCATCAAGAATACCAGGCCCTTCTTGCCTGCGATCGGTCTGCTCACTGCTCTGTATACCCTCTGGTCCTGGCCGAAGACGACCGAAACGAATCATTTCAACCGTTTTTCGCTGTCACCGGATCTATTAACATTCAACGTCGTCATCCCGCTTATCATTTGGCTCTGCTGCTTGGCTGCCGGAATCCGGGCACCAAGAGCCAAAGGGAGGTAGCAGCATGCGCAAACCAGCCATTCTCCTTGTTCTTACGCTTGTAAGCTTATGCCTTACGGCCTGCTGGAACCGTACCGAGCTGAACAAGCTTTCCATCACGTCGGCTACAGCCATGGATTACGAGAATGGCGAATGGATGATCACGTTCCAGGTCGTCATCCCGTCCGCCATTTCGTCCGGTGTCGGAACCGTTGGCGGCGGCACTTCGCAATCTCCGATAGCCGTCCATACTTCCCGCGGCAAAACGATCAGGGAAGCCGTTTCCAACAGCAACTTCGAGAGCCCTCGCTGGCTCTTTTTCGCTCACAACAGCGTGATCATTATCAGCGAGCAAGTAGCCCGCAGCGGC
This sequence comes from Paenibacillus sp. NPDC056579, assembly GCF_042793215.1. Classification (NCBI taxonomy): domain Bacteria; kingdom Bacillati; phylum Bacillota; class Bacilli; order Caryophanales; family Paenibacillaceae; genus Paenibacillus; species Paenibacillus sp. NPDC056579. The sequence goes on along the minus strand of NZ_JBHTVD010000005.1, from coordinate 555,204 downwards.
GGATTGAATCAGATCGTCGATCTTTATTTTCGCAATCCCGACGCGAGAGAGACCGTCAACGTGCTCGTTACAACCGAAAACGCCCGAGATGTCCTCCAGCAGATGATGCATTTGGAGAAAATTCCAGGACAAGGCTTAAGAGAAATAATGGCTATTGAGGCCCGCTATTCCTCCACACTGCCAAGCATCATGCTGTATGAGCTGGCTATGGGCATGACGAGCGCATCCAAAGGGGCGGTGATTCCCGAAATTATTATCAGCGGGACGAAAAAGGTCGATTCGATGAACGACTTAAGCCACACCAGCGTCACTTCCGTGTTGAAATTGGGCAGGCTCGGCGTCATCAAGGACGGGAAGCTCACCGGGTGGCTGACGAGAAACGAGAGCCTTGGAGTGTCTCTGATTACGAATAAAGTAAAATCGTCGGTCCTGCCGTTTGCCTGCAAGCCGTCGGATGGACAAAACTATAACTCCTCGTATCGATTGGATACATCCAAGACAAAGATTGTGCCTAAAAAAGTGAACGGCCGCTTTGTTATGGAGATCAATATCAAAGGCAACGGCATGCTTCTCGAAACCGATTGTCCGCTTGAGCTTAATAAGCCTGATGTTGTGAAGCAGCTGGAGAAGCAGCTGCAAAATCAGATCAAAACCATGGTGGAAACGTCATGGAAGGCTACACGGCGTCTGCATGTAGATATATTGGGCTTTGCAGACATTATCCACCGGAAATTTCCGAAGGACTGGAAAACGATGCGTAACCAATGGGATTCGGCATTTCAGGACATTGAAATCGAAACGAAGGTTCACATTACGATGTCGCGCATCGGTCTCAGTACCAAATCGTTCAAAGCTATTACGAAAGACGAGGAAGGATGATCCTATCATGAGAGGGGCCGCTGTGCTGGCAGTATACGCCTATTTCCTCTATCGGGGAATACGTCCAATGCTCGCCCATGGAAGCAAACGGGACAGCTGGTGCTTTGCCGCCATCGTCGTATGGTGCGCTTATTTAAGCCTGGCGAAGCTGTACCAATGGCCCTTCTTTAATATCATCGCCCCGATTCATGCGGCATTTTATCCAGTCGGACGCTTGCTGGACGAATGGCTGGGAGGTGACTAAAGCTCATGACCGACGGGACACGGCAGCAAATATCCGCTACACAGCTTACCTTCGTGATCATATTGTTCGAAATCGGCAGCACGCCGCTCTTCTTCTTCGGAAGCAAGGTAGGCCAGGATGCGTGGCTTGCGATGCTGATGGGCGCCGTGATAGGCTTGCTTCTTCTTTGCCTGTTCCTGTGGATTCAGAGCAAAGAGCCGGAACGCGATTTGATACAAATATTGAACGTATACTTCGGGCGGTTTATCGGCTCCGTCTTTGGTGCGTCGTATTTCGTCTATTTCGGCTACGAATCCATGCGCAACGTAAGGGATTTCGGCGAGCTGATATCGGTAACGATTTTGTCGCAAACACCCATAGTTGTCATCATGCTGATTGTTATTCTCATCGCAGCTTATGGGGTGTATCAAGGCGTGGAGGTATTTTTCCGGATCGCGGAGATTCTGCTTCCGGTTATTTTGGTCAGCTACGGTATTTTGTTCCTCCTCTTGTTTCTCGGGGATCTCGTCCATTTCGAGCGTCTCGGTCCCGTTATGGAGAACGGTCTGCTGCCCATTTTGAAGGCATCGTTTCCGGATATTGTCTCCTTCCCGTTCGGACAGATGATCGTCTTCCTGATGTTCTGGCAGATGGTGCGAGAGAAAAAGGTGGTGGTCAAAACGTCCGTCTTGGCTTACGTTCTGGTCGCCATCTTCCTTGTGTTTGTCAATATACTGAATTTAGTCATTCTCGGTCCGACGTTGGCGGGCATGGCCGCGCTTCCATTACTGCAAGCTTCTCAGCTAATTTCCGTAGCCGACGTGTTTGAACGAGTCGATGTTTTCGTGACGCTGCTCATTTACGTCGGTCTGTTTATTAAGATGAGCGCTTTCTATTATTGCGCAGTTCAAGCCTTGTCCCATTTAACCGGCAAACGCTATAAGCTCTGGGTGCTGCCTACGGGAGCCGTCATTTTCGCCGTTGCTTTATTGGAGCCCAACTACACCTATCACATTTCATTAGGACTCACGACCAGTTTGAAGGTATTTCCGATCTTTCAAATCGCGATTCCGCTCCTTTTGTCCGCCGTCATGCTGATCAGGATCTCGCTTAAGCGCAACACGAAGTCTGGAGGCGCATAGGGGTAAACCTCGTAATCTGGAACTCCAGTGCTCTTTTGGCGCTCCGGCATGATCGTATTTCCCTGCTGCTCCGCATATAGATGATATAAACGTGCCTGGATGGGAGGAGCAGCAAAATGGCAATTCATCCGCCTCTTCTGCAGCAAGGAGATACGATCGGCCTCGTCACGCTCGGCAGCCCGCTTCCCGCCGCCGACATCAACAACGGTATCACGATGCTGCGAAGTATGGGCTTTACGGTTGTCGTTGGAAATTATGTGTACGCCAGCAACGGCTTTCTTGCCGGTACGGACCAGCAGCGGGCGGCCGACTTCATGAACATGATCATCAATCCGGAGGTCAAAATGATCCTCCCGGCCCGCGGAGGTGTTGGCGTTGCCGGAATCTTGCCATATCTGGATTACAGGGTGATCGCAAGAAACCCGAAAATCGTTACCGGTTATAGCGATATTACGGTGCTGCTGAACACGCTGTATTTGTTCAGCAATCTGCTGACGTTCTCCGGTTTGATGCTGATCGATTTCCGCGCCGAGGCACCGCCTTACAATTTCAATCAATTTTTCGGTATGGTGTCTTCAACCGCCGTTCCGAAATCGATACAAAACCCTCCGGACATCCCGCTCACCGGCCTGGTTCCCGGCAAAGTGACCGCCCCCCTCGTAGGCGGCAACCTCTCCTCAATGCTGGATACGTTAGGCACTCCGTATGAAATCGATACCCGAGGCAAAATATTGTTTCTCGAGGAAACGCATGAGCCCATCAACAAAGTGTACCGGATGATCAACCGGTTGAAGCTGGCAGGGAAGCTGAATGACTGCGTCGGCATCGTCATGGGGGAGTGCACGAACTGCCCCGTCTCCTACGGCAAGACGTATAGCGATCTCATCAGCGAATTCATCGTTCCCCTGGGCAAGCCGCTGTTAACCGGTCTCGCCTCCGCTCACGGCATGTATAAGGCGACGGTTCCTATCGGCGCCGTAATCAATATGGACACGCAAAGCCCCGTTCCCACTCTGACGGTTGTCGAGCCGACGGTAAGCTGAGCGAGCATATGGATGACGCATCGGGTAGTCGTGACCGCCTCTCGCACGCACGTACTTATATGACTGGCGCGGCACTAGCTCCCGGTTATCCTTTCGCATCAAACAAGAGACGATGGGGAATCCCCTCTCCGGTTGCTGCTATCGATTCCTTTTTACTTGTTGGTTCAAAACCTTTTGGCACAAGGGTTCCCGTCGGACATTGGGCTGGAGCAGAATCTATCGGTCAGGAGGCGGAGTCTTTCGGACCGGAGGCGGAATCTTTCGGACAGGAGATCCGTTATTTCCTGAAATGACGCTGTTTTGGAGGGGCGATCGGACCGTGAGTCCGTTATTTGCTCATTTTAGCGGTAAAAATGACGGTTTCTTGCGAAATAAAGGATCTGTAGTCCGATCACCCTGCAAATAGAACCATTTTGGGTAAAATAGCGGATCTACGGTCCGAATCAACTTGGGCCACGCTCTCCAGCGGATGGGCACGCTCCTCCTGGAGATAGCCTCTAGCCTCACATTGGCATGTTTGGGTAAAGCCAATGTATCAACAGCCTGGGTACTATACAAAGTTAGTACTCTTCTTTGGCGTGGTTTACAGCTACAATACAAGTAACAACGATTAGCACCTGGTATTAAAGCTAGTCCAACCGAAGAGGAGTCGATTTCGAATGCTCGTCCTGGTCGCTGTTCTAAAAGCGTTGTCCACCCTGTTGTTCAAATTGAAAATATCCGGTCTGGAAAAGCTCGACTTCCGCCAGCCGACCATCCTGATGCCTAACCATGTCTCGCTGCTCGACGCTGTGCTCCTGGCGCTCTATTTGCCGGAAGAGGCCGCTTTTGTCGTCAATACGAAGATCGCCAGACGGTTCCGCTGGGCGCTCAGGCTGAGCAACCATATAGCCGTAGACCCATTGAACCCTTACTCCGTAAGAACGATGGTCAAAACCGTCCAAAGCGGCGTTCCTCTCGTCTTGTTTCCGGAAGGAAGGGTCACAACGACCGGCGGCCTGATGAAAATATACAGCGGGATCGGCTATATCGCCTTCCGGACCGGAGCTCGCCTCATCCCTATCGCCATCAATGGAGCGGAACGCTCGAAATTTTCGTACATCAGCCATAAAATCCGCACGGTCTGGTTTCCCGAGATTGACATTTCCATCGGCGACGCGTTCGTCATTGATCCGGCGCCGAACGTGTCCATGAAGCGGCAGAAGGAAGCTGCCGCCGATCAAATCCGGCTCGCGCTGCAAGAGCAGCTGCTGCAAAGCAGGTTGAAGTCGGACGTCAACCTGTTCGACGAACTGCTGCGGCAAGCTTCCCGCAGCGGCTGGGGTACCGTCATCTGCGAGGATCTCTCGCAGAGGCTGACCTACAGGAAGCTCGTGCTAGCTTCCTATGTATTTGCTCGCAAGCTGCAGCCGCTGCTTGCAGGGCAGGACGCCGCGGGCGTCATGCTGCCGACCACGGCCGCGCATGCGATCGCGCTGTTCGCGCTGATGCGGATCGGCGTCACGCCCGCGATGCTGAACTTCTCGTCCGGAGAGCAAAGCCTCCGGGACGCTTGCGAGACCGCAGGACTGCGCACCGTCCTGACCTCGCGCCAATTCGTCGAGAAGGCGAAGCTCGAATCGACCGTCGCCTCCTTGGCGAAGCAGTGCCGCATCGTCTATCTGGAGGACGTAAAGGATGAGGTAAGCCGGACCGATCAGCTCATCGGCCTCATCGACTGGATGACTGGCAAGCAAGCGGTGCAAGGTTTCCGCGACTTCATCCTGTTCACCTCCGGCAGCGAAAGCAAGCCGAAGGGCGTCGTCCTCGGTCACGAGCAGCTGTATGCGAACATCCAGCAAGCCCGCACCGTATTCGACTTCACCGCGTCGGATAAAATGTTCAACGCGCTGCCGATGTTCCACAGCTTCGGGCTGACGGTCGGTACGCTGCTCCCTCTGCTCACCGGCATGCCGGTGATGCTGTACCCGAGCCCGCTGCATTACCGGGTCGTTCCGGAAGTAGCGTACGACCGCAGCGCCACGATCCTGCTCGGCACTTCAACATTCCTCGCAGGATACGGCAGGGCGGCGCACCCGTATGATTTTCACTCCATGAGATATGTGGTGACGGGAGCCGAGAAGCTGAAGGATGAAGTGAGGGATTTGTGGAGCCGCAAGTTCGGCATCCGCATTCTGGAAGGCTACGGCACGACCGAAGCGTCTCCGGTCGTATCCATCAACACGCCGCTCGCGTACAAGGAAGGCACGGTCGGCCGCCTGCTGCCGGGCATCCGCAGCCGCATTGTGCCGGTTCCCGGTATCGAAACCGGCGGAAGCCTGCATATTCATGGGCCGAACGTCATGAAAGGCTATCTCATACATGGCAAAGGGTTCGTCCCTTGCCCGGTCTGGTACGATTGCGGCGACGTAGTCGAGGAGGACGCCGACGGCTTTCTCTCGATCAAGGCGCGGCTGAAGCGCTTCGCCAAGGTCGGAGGCGAGATGATCTCGCTGCAGCTTGTCGAGGAAACGGCCGCCGCCTGCTACAATGATCCGGCGTTGGAGCTGGCCGCCGTCAGCGTGGCGGACCAGCGCAAAGGAGAGCGCATCGTGCTGTACGTTACGGGGAACGGCTACGTTCTGCCGCAGCTCAAGTCCTACATCGCGGCCAACGGATATTCGCCGCTGCTGCTGCCGTCCCGGATCGTCGCCGTCGAGAAGCTGCCGCTGCTCGGCAGCGGCAAAACAGACTACGTTGCGCTGAAACAACGGGCCGAATCCGGCTCATCTCAAGAAGAAACGGAGACAAAAGCATGAACAGGGACAGTGTCGTAAACCGTAGAGCGTTAACCTCCCTTTATATCACGCAATTTTTATCGGCCTTTGCCGATAACATGTCGTTGCTCGTCATTGCCAGCCTGCTCACGCATAACGGATTTTCGCCGGAATCTTTGGCGCTCGTTACGATTGCTTTTTTCCTTCCGTACATTTTACTTGCACCGCTGGTCGGGCCTTTTGCCGACAAAATGCCCAAAGCCGTCGTGCTTATCATCGGCAATGTGATCAAATGGATCGGGATCACATCGCTATTGATCGTCGATCATTCCAGCATCTGGTCTCTTATGCTGTGCTACTTTACCGTCGGGATCGGCGCTGTCGTCTACTCTCCGGCCAAATACGGCATCCTGCCCGAGCTGACAACCTCCGAGCAGGAGCTGTTCAAGGCTAACTCGCGAATCGAGGCTTATACGATATTGGCCATTCTCACCGGAATCGGCGGAGGGGGCGCTATTGTCGCAGCTACGTCTACGGTGCAATCAACCGTCATCTGTGCCGTACTGTACGCATTGTCAACGGCTATCACTTTGCTCATCCCGCGGACTCAAGGCGACCCGACCATTCGTTTCGCAGCGGAGGCAAGGCACTTTTTCAGCAGTGTGGCGATCTTGATGAAGCATCCGAAAACCCAATTTACCTTAGTGGGTACCGGAGCCTTCTGGATGAGCTCCGCCGTACTGCGCACCGCCGTTCTGGCCTGGATCCCAGTGGCGCTAGGGTTTCGCCCTGACGATATGAGCGTATCTCTGATCCTCGCCACCACCTCCATCGGCATCATTATCGGAGCGTTTCTTGCGCCACGGTTGATCCAGCTTCGTATCTTCTACAAATCTATCGGATACGGGATCATGATGCTGGCCTTGATCTTTCTTTTTCCCTGGTTTCATCACACAGCCGTTGCCGTGGTCTTCCTGCTGGCAGTCGGTTTCATGGGCGGCGTCTTTATCGTTCCGATGAACACCGTGCTGCAGGAGGAAGGCATGAGCCTGGTCGGACCGGGGAAGACGATCGCAGTACAAAATTTTATTGAAAACATATTAATGCTGGTCGGCTCCTGCGTGTATTACGTGATCGTTGAGCAGGGAGTCTCGATCTCGATGGCGATCATGGTTCAAGGGCTGATCATGCTTGTATTCCTGATCTACCTGGGCCTTCGCATTCGGCCGATGAACGTGCAGCGCCAGCCTTAGCGGTGTCCTAACGGACATCTCGCTGCCCCACAGAAGAAAACCATGTTCCTGATGCTTCAAGCATTTTGGACATGGTTTTTTTTATCCATATGTGATTGCTTGCCTGGTTGACTCATCTGGAAGATCCCTGCAGATTGTAAGGTTATTGACCAAGACTACATGCGCTTAATTGTATGCTTGAGCATCCATTCGTACAGCTTCAGGTTGCCGTACGTTTCATCCATCACTTGATGCTGTAAGCCGGGATAGGTCGTAAACACGACGTTTCCGCCCCGCTCTTTCAGTGCATCTACGATTGCTCTGTCCCTCGCTATCTCAACGACGTCGTCGTCTTCGCCATGAAACGCCCATATCGGCATCGATTTCAGCAGCACGGCCTTTTCCGGATCGAACCACCCTGCCAATGGCGCTGTCGCTGCGAACCGTTCCGGTGCATAAGCGGCCAAATCCCAAGCTCCATGGCCTCCCAAGCTGAAGCCGGTCAAATATATCCGCTCGCGATCAACCCGGTGTGTCTCAATTACCTCATCCAATAGAGTGAGGACGGCATCCCGCTCCATCGGCCATGAAGACAGAGACGGACATTGCGGAGAAATTACGATAAATTCAAATCCAGGTATCTTGTCCGCCATCCACCCAAGCCCGTAATGATCCAGCATATGAATATCCTCGCCGCGCTTCTTGATGCCGTGAAGAAACAAAATGACCGGCCACTTCTTGTCCATTTGCTCCTCATATGCCGCCGGTAAGTACAGCTGGTAACCGATGCTTACGGTCTTTCGAATCTCTTTTTGCAGCTTTCCGGATACGATGGGCATGATGGGTTGCTCCTTTCTTTTCACAAGATCAGATATTTTCATCACCCTAAATTCCTCATATCGTAACATAACTTTCCATTTCCATCCATCTTAAAAACACTCGAAGTAACAATAACTTGTCCGGCCGCTGGAATCCCATTCGCATTCAGCCGACCGATGACCCTGCCTCCTTTTACATCATGACGCCGATCCGGACCCATTAAGGCAAATCCGATGGTACCCCAGAGGGGTATATATTTGCGATCCGGACTCCTTTGCCTTTGCAGCAAGCCCATTTTAAAAAAGTTTCCAAATTATCGTTGACATACCCTATGGGGGTATAGTATATTGAATTCACGAGGTGATGATAACCATGGAAACAGCAACAACAACTACGACAATGAATTGCTGCGATGCACATACACACACTTCCCATAGAAGCAGCCACCATTCCGAGCAGTTGAAGACGAACCTGGCTTCCCGCCTCAACCGGATCGAAGGTCAAGTTCGTGGCGTCAAAGGCTTGATAGAGAGAGATACGTACTGCGACGACGTGCTGAACCAGATCGCGGCGATTCAATCGGCGTTGAACAGTGTCGGGAAGCTGCTGCTGGAAGGCCATATGAAAAGCTGCGTGGCGGAACGGCTTCAGTCCGGTGACCATGAGGTTATCGACGAGCTGCTGGCCACGATGAACAAATTGATGAAGTAACATCCGATTCATGTCAGGATGAAATTTATAACCAAGGGAGAAGATAACTATGACGAACATTGTATTGAAAGTGGAAGGAATGTCCTGCGGACACTGCGTTAACTCAATCGAAGGAGCTTTGAAAGAAATCGGAGCCCAAGGTAAAGTAGACCTTGCTGCCAAATCCGTTTCCGTTCAATATAATGAAGAGAGCCTTTCGATAGAAGCCATTAAAGAAGCGATCGAAGATCAGGGATACGACGTAGTATAAAGCAATTTGCATCATCTAATTTTTTTTGTGAAAAATATACCCCCAAGGGGTATGTGGGAGGGGTAAGTACCTATGGAACAGCAGCAGCAACAAACAACGATGCAAATATCGGGGATGACCTGCGCCGCTTGCGCAAACCGGATAGAAAAAGGATTGAAAAAAATAGACGGTGTAGCCGACGCCAATGTCAATTTCGCACTGGAACGGGCATCGGTAACCTATGATCCGAATAAAGTCGATCTAACGAATCTGGAGCAAAAAATCGAGGCTCTAGGCTACGGTACCGTCAAAGATTCTGTAGATTTCGTCTTGACCGGAATGACCTGCGCCGCTTGCGCCGCCAAAATAGAAAAGGTACTAAACAAGCTTCCCGGCGTCAGCTCCGCTACGGTGAACTTTGCGCTCGAGACCGCCCATGTCGAATATTCCTCCGCCGAGGTTTCGGTGGAGGACATGATCGCCCGGGTGAAGAAAATCGGCTACGGCGCTCAAGTGAAGCAAGATCAAGCGGCTGACGGCGATCATCGTCACAAAGAAATCGCTGCGCAAAAAAGGAAAATGTGGATTTCCGCCCTGCTCTCGTTCCCTCTTCTGTGGGCGATGGTCAGCCACTTCTCCTTCACGTCCTGGATCTACTTGCCTGAGCTTCTCATGAACCCTTGGGTGCAGCTGGCATTAGCCGCTCCGGTTCAGCTTATTATCGGCTGGCAGTTTTATGTCGGAGCGTATAAAGCGCTTCGCAATAAAAGCGCGAATATGGATGTGCTTGTCGCATTAGGCACCTCCGCCGCATTCTTTTACAGCTTGTATTTGACGCTGCAATGGGCATTCAGCCCTGACGGCGGGCATCATGGAATGCCGGAAATGTATTACGAGACAAGTGCCGTGCTGATCACGCTGATCCTGCTGGGTAAACTATTCGAGGTGCTTGCCAAAGGCCGCACTTCGGAAGCGATCAAGAAGCTGATGGGACTTCAAGCGAAAACCGCGCTCGTCCTCCGTGACGGCCAGGAAATGAGCATTCCGGTAGAAGAAGTGCTTGTGGGCGACATCGTCCTGGTGAAACCGGGCGAAAAAATTCCGGTGGACGGAGAAGTAGTAGACGGCACCTCCTCGGTTGATGAATCGATGCTGACCGGCGAAAGCCTCCCTGTCGAGAAGCAGCAAGGGGATTCGGTTATCGGAGCAACCGTCAATAAGAATGGCAGCTTGAAAATTAAAGCTACCAAAGTAGGCAAAGAAACCGCCCTCGCGCAAATTATTAAAGTCGTCGAGGACGCCCAAGGCTCCAAAGCTCCGATTCAACGTGTGGCGGACCAAATTTCCGGCGTATTCGTCCCTATCGTCGTTGGAATCGCCGTTATCGTATTCTTTATTTGGTACTTTGGTGTAGAACCTGGCGATTTCGCAAGCGCTCTGGAAAAAGCTATCGCCGTCCTCGTCATCGCCTGCCCTTGCGCCCTAGGTCTCGCTACGCCGACATCGATTATGGCCGGCTCCGGCCGCGCGGCGGAATTCGGCATCCTGTTCAAAGGCGGCGAGCACCTGGAATCGATGCACAAAGTGCAAACGATCGTTCTCGATAAAACAGGAACGGTAACGAAAGGCAAACCGTCCCTTACCGATGTATGGGTTCCGGTTATGAACGAGCAAGAGGTGCTGGCTATTGTCGGCAGCTCCGAGAAGCAATCCGAGCATCCGTTGGCGGAAGCCATTGTGGAAGGTATTCGTGAAAAAGGGATCGAGCTGCCGGCAGCGGAGCAGTTCGAAGCGATTCCCGGCTACGGCATCCGCGCCAACGTAACAGGCAAAGAAGTGCTTGTGGGCACCCGCAAGCTGATGACCCGCGAATCGATCGACTACTCCCCTGCTGTCGAACGTATGGAACAGTGGGAATCCGAAGGAAAGACCGCGATGCTTATTGCCGTTGACCGGCAGTTTGCCGGATTGGTGGCCGTAGCCGATACGATCAAAGAAACGTCGCAGGAAGCGATCTCCCGCTTGAAAGCAATGGGCATCGAGGTCATCATGATGACCGGTGACAATGAGCGGACGGCACGTGCTATCGCGGATCAGGTCGGCATTGACCGCGTGCTTGCCGAAGTGCTCCCTGAGGGGAAAGCCGCGGAAGTGAAAAAGCTGCAGGCCGAAGGCAAGCATGTTGCCATGGTCGGGGACGGCATCAACGACGCGCCCGCTCTTGCTACCGCCGATGTAGGCCTTGCCATCGGGACAGGAACGGACATCGCGATGGAAGCTGCGGACGTGACCCTGATGCGCGGCGAATTAACAAGCATTCCTGATGCGATCTTTATGAGCAAAAAGACGATGGCGAACATCAAGCAAAACTTGTTCTGGGCGCTCGCCTACAATTCGCTCGGTATTCCTATCGCTGCCATTGGCTTGCTGGCGCCATGGGTCGCCGGAGCCGCGATGGCACTGAGCTCCGTATCGGTTGTACTCAATGCGCTCCGCCTGCAGCGTGTAAAATTATAAGTTTTGTGTCGTTGAATTACGATAGAGGTACCCCACCGGGGTACCCTTGCAATGAAAAACTCAAGCCTATGCTTTCGATGCAAGTTTTGCTTCACAAAACTCAAGCCTATGCTTTCGATACAAGTTTTGCTTTGCAAAACTCAGCCTATGCTTTCGATGCAAGTTTTGCTTCGCAAAACTCAGCCTATGCTTTCGATGCAAGTTTTGCTTCGCAAAACTCAGCCTATGCTTTCGATGCAAGTTTTGCTTCGCAAAACTCAAGCCTATGCTTTCGATGCAAGTTTTGCTTCGCAAAACTCTTAAGGAGTGATCCCATGCCAACAACCAAATTCGCCGTAACGCCGGGCTTTGAACAAGGCGGCAGCCTGTTCAAGCCCGAGCAGCTGGCGGCACTCGGCGCCATCGTCGGCAGCGATGCCAAAATCGAACTAACGACGTTCAAGCAGCTGTACGTCGAAATGGACGAGGAGCGGGCCGAGGAAGCCAAGCAGCAGCTGCGGGACGCCGGTCTGCTCCTCTACCCTGCCGGCTTTTATACGAAAAGCCTGATCGCCTGTAACTTCTGCAAAGGAGCCGAGGAGGCGGGGCTCGACATAGCCAACGCCTTAAACGACGCCATCGCCGGCATTGCCGCGCCAAGTCCGCTCAAGGTCGGCTACGCCGGCTGCGCGCTCGGCACCAGCGAACCGCTGCTCAAGGATATCGGCGTCGTCAAAATGAAAGACACCTACGACATCTACGTCGGAGGCGAGCCCAAATCATTGAAGGCGGCGGTCGGCACGCTGTTTCTGTCCGGCATCACCGCAGACCGGCTCATCCCGGTCGTCCGCAAGCTGATCGATTATTACTGCGAGCACGGCAAGAAAAAAGAGAAGTTCGCGCGGTTCATCGACCGCATTTCCATAGAAACGCTGCGCAGTGCCGTTTGAGGAGGACCCGGATTTGAGCAAAACCGTTCTAGTGGTCGATGATGAGGACAAAATACGCGATGTCGTTGTATCGTACTTGCAGCAGGAAGGCTTCTTGACCATCGAAGCGGCTACAGGAGCCGAAGCTCTGCACCTTCTAGGCACGTCGGAGCCCGAGATGATCATATTGGACCTGATGCTCCCCGATTTGTCGGGCGAAGAAGTGTGCCGCCGCATCCGTCAAACCTCCCCCATTCCCATCCTCATGCTGACGGCCAAAATTACCGAGGACGACCGGATCCAAGGTCTAACACTGGGAGCCGACGACTACGTCTTGAAGCCGTTCAGTCCTCGCGAGCTTGTTGCCAGAGTCAAAGCTATTTTTCGCCGAACACTGGAAGATTCGCTGCTTGCTGAACGGATAAGCTTCGGGCAGGATGAGCTCGTTATCGATTGCTCCCAGCATGAAATTTACAAGCGGGGCACACAGATCAATGTCACGCCTAACGAATACAAGCTTCTCCTTGTGCTGGCGAGACATCCGGGCCGGTACTTTTCCAGAGAAGAGCTGGTGGAAAAAGTGCTTGGCTTTGACTTTGAAGGCGATTCGCGCACGATTGACCAGCATATTAAAAACCTTCGCCAAAAAATCGAAAAGGACCCGAAACAACCCCAGTTCATCGTGACCGTGTATGGGGTAGGCTACCGTTTTGACGGGGGAGCCCGGCCATGAAAGGACTCTATTCGCGCTTTGCCGTAACGTTTATCGGAATTACCTGCGGTATTCTGTTTCTGGCGAGCATCGTCTTCATCTGGCAAACGCACTATCACTTTGCGATGTATCAGCATCAGGCCGGCACCGCACCGGATACGGCCCAGCTGAACGCTCATTTCGAACAGGCGCTGGTGCAGTCCGTCATCTGGGTACTGATGATCGGCATCGTTATGGCAGCCATCGTCAGCCTGTATGTCGCCAAGCGTTTGACTTCCCCGCTATTGGAAATGAAGTCGGCCGCGGTAAGCATGGCGGGCGGCGACCTGCGGATACGAACGAAGCTTCATGGTAACGACGAAATTTCCGATCTCGGGCAATCGTTAAATCATTTGGCGGAGCAATTGGAAAAGCAGGAGCAGCTGCGCAAAATGATGACAGCCGACGTCGCACATGAGCTCCGCACACCGCTTGCTACCTTGAAGAGTCATATGGAAGCTATGATCGAGGGAGTTTGGGACGCTTCGCCCGAACGGCTTCGGGGCTGCCATGAAGAGATAGAACGGATGATTCGCCTTGTCGGCGATCTGGAGCAATTAACACAGCTGGACTCGCCGCATTTTCAATTGAACGTGCAGCCGGAACGAATGGATGCTATCGCAGCCCAATGCGTCGAGACGATCCGGGCCGCCTTCGAGCACAAAGGCGTCCGTTTGGAGCTGCGGCTCCAAGAACAGGATGAACCTAGGATCGCTTCTGTTGACCGGCAGCGCGTCAGTCAAATTTTACTGAATGTGCTGTCCAATGCGTTAAAATACACGCCTCCGGGCAAACATGTTGAAGTGGATGTGAAACGTGACAAGCAGACGATCCTGATCCAGGTAAAAGATACCGGGCCAGGTATCGGCAAGGACGATTTGCCCTATTTGTTCGAGCGGTTTTACCGCGCGGATAAGTCGAGGGACCGCAAATCCGGCGGCAGCGGCATCGGACTGACGATAGCCAAGAAGCTGACGGAGGCGCACCGCGGTTCGATTCACATCGATAGCGAGCCGGGGCGCGGCACGACGGTACGAATTTATTTTCCCGTATGAGCTGCACAGGGACTACACGAGATCTTCACAAGCGGCGGTTATACTTCTACTTGAGAAACGCGATGCTGCAAGCATCAGAATACAAATTACGGTACCTGCAAGGAGGAACCCAATATGAACAAACCCAAACTTTCGACTCCGTCGCCTCGTCCTTTTGCCATGCGTAAAGCGGCGGCAGCCATAGTAATCACGGCATTATTGCTGACGGCCTGCGGCAAAGCGGCTCCTGCCGGCACGGCTCAGGATACAGCCAGCAAGCCGGAGCAAAACGCTCACGCGGGACACGGCGCCGCCCCTGCTCCGAAAGAGGCCGATGTCAAGGCAGCCTTCACCTTCTCCCCCGATAAGCCGCAAGCAGGGAAAGATACGCTGATTTCGCTTCAGGTAACGGACAGCGCCAACAAGCCGGTCGAGAAGTTCGATATTAACCATGAGAAAACGATGCATCTGATCATCGTCAGCAAAGACTTGTCGTATTTCAACCACATTCATCCGGATTACAAGGAGAAAGGCTTGTTCACCATTGCCAATCCTTTTCCAGCCGGCGGGGATTACAAGCTGTTCGCCGATTTCGTCCCGAGCGGCGAAAGCGGCACTACCAAGAGCCAATGGACTACCATTCAGGGTGACGCCGCCAAGCCTGCCGCCATCCAGCCGGACGGGAATTTGACCAAGACGGTCGACGGCAAGGAGATCAGCCTCGCTTTCGATAAGCTCCAAGCCGGCAAGGAAGTGAACTTGACCTTCAACATCAAAGACGGCGGCACCAAAAAGCCGATTACGAATTTGCAGCAATATTTGGGCGCAGTCGGTCACGTCGTCATTTTATCCGAGGATGCGGAGCAATATCTTCACGTGCATCCGACTGAAGAAAAAGCGACCGGACCGGATGCGAAATTTATGACCACGTTCCCGAAAAGCGGGATTTATAAAATATGGGGCCAGTTCCAGCATGAGGGCAAGGTGTTCACCGTTCCGTTTGTCGTGAAAGTGCCTTAACGCGCAAAATGAAAATCAAGCCAAAAAGCCTTTCCCCCTTATGGAGGAAAGGTTGTTTTGTTTAGAAAGCCCATGCTATTGAAAAATGGTGCAGGGACGCCAGGCATAATGCCTCCCTCCAGCCGCTGCTGTTTTTTTGTATATCGCTTTCTAGCGGTAGTTTCTTAAAACAAAAGGCTTTGTTGTTGGCACTCTGGAACGAATCATTTGAAAAAAGGATCTTTCGGACCGTAGATCCGTTATTTATCCAAAAACAGCATTATTTACATAGTGATCGGACTACAGATCCTTTATTCCGCCAAAATGCACTAATTTCGCATGAAAAAATAACAAATAACGGCCTCTCTGTCCGATCGCAGTGAAAAAGAGGCCTCATTCCAAGGAATAGTGGATCCTCTGTCCGATAGCCTGCCACCAACGGCTAGTACCCTTACAAATGCTAGGGATGATAACGATGCCATCGGACCCGATACTCTTAAAACTGAAGTAGCGATAAGGGTGCCGCGATAGGCTACTCCCTCCAGCTTTTTGCAAATTCATCGCAGTCTTGCGGTAATTTTCTTTAAACAGAGGCGGTCGCTTAAGAATTTTCCATAGGAAAACTGGCGTCGTAAGCAGAGATAACCCAACTCCCCTATTTAGCATCTCCGGGGAAATCGGGCTCTCAATAAGCGTAAACTTTCCCCTCATGGAGGAAAGACTTTTTCACTAGAAAAAAATCCATTGCGGCAGCCATTTTAGCATGTGCTCCGCGTATGTCCGGCTTACCGTCAGTCCGGATAGCACAGGGTAAAACATCGCGAAGCAGACAGCCGCCGCAGCCAAATACGCATACCCCCACTTGGCGGCACCGGGCATCCGATCTTGGATCTTTTGCCAGAAGTAGACGATAGCCAAGATCGAGAACGGAACCATAGCGAAATAGTGATATATAAATGTCATGCGCGGCACGAACATCCATGGAATGTACTGCGAGAAGAAGGCAATCAGCAGGAAGACGGCTGCTGCATTACGGTAGCGAAACACCGATGAAGCCAGCAGCAGTATAACGGCTGCAAAGCCGACCCACCATACCAAAGGATTGCCGATGGCCACAATACTGGAAATCGTGTCCGGCGCCAGGTCCGCCGCTCCGTAGTACCAGACGGGCTTGCTCATGACCGGCCACTGCCACCATGTAGAGCTGAACGGATGCGTCCCTTGCAGCTGGCTGTGGTAGTCCAGCATATATTTTTGATACAGCAGCACCTCTTTGAATCCGTGCCCCGGACCCGGGACCATCATAAACGGAGCATACGACAGCACATAAATAGTCGCCGGAACCAGCAGGTAGAAGACGCACGCCCATGCTAAAGTCACGATCGCACGGTGCGGAAATACCGCGCGGATGTGCTGCCAATGCTCCAACAACCGTACATCCGCCTGATATCCCGAATTCTTCAAACCGCGGACCGCTCGCCTATACTCCGCGTAATGAAGCAGCAGCCAGAGGAAGAACAAGGCCGCCAGACCGCAGCCTGCATACAGGACAATCCATTTCGATGCAGCACCGAGCCCGAAGCATAGACCGCACAAGCCAAACGGCACAAGGAACTTCCGCCAACCGTTATCAAACAAATTCATCGTGCAGCAGCGGTACATGAAGTAAAACATCAGCAGAATGAAAAAGACGCCGTATACGTCGATAGTAGCTATCCTCGTCTGGACAAAATGCAGTCCGTCCACAGTCATCAGGAACGCTGCGGCAAAGCCGTACTCGCTCCTGCCGAACATTCGCTTGCCGAACAAATACATAATCGGAATCATCGCTATGCCGAACAGCGTGCCGACGATGCGCCAGCCGAACGGATTCATGCCGAAAACCATGATGCCGACGGAAATGAGCAGCTTGCCCAGCGGCGGATGCGTCCACTCGTAAGGCTCAAGCTTGTGCAGATGCTCGAAGGCGGTTCTTGCATGATAAATTTCATCGAAATAGGTGCCATTCATGAAGGTAGCGCTGTACGCGCTCGTCTCCGATTCATCGGTCAAATTCGTCAAGTCGCCAACTGTTGACGGATCGACCCGATCCCCCTGCACAGACTCAATCGGTACAGGGGTCTCTTTATCCGACGCATAGACCGAAACCTCGTACAGTGCAAACGGAGGCTTGTCTACCGTCAGCCGAACATACCGGCCCGTCATGGAAACCGGTGTCGGCTGCCACATGAACGCCTTAAACGTATCGCTCGCTACGGAAATCGGTGTGCTCCATGTCTGGCCATCCTCGCTGATCTCATACGTGAAGCTGCCGTCTCCGATCCCGGAAAAACTGTTGATCCGGTCGATCGCAACCGTCTGTCCGAGACGGAATACGATCCGCTCCCCGCTCTGTGTAGCCTGCCATGCAGTCTGAGGCGCCTGAGTCGAACCGAGCTGGTAGAACGCCAGCACTGTATAGACTATGATGAGCGCACCGAGCAGCAGCGTATCCTTACGCGACCAGTTCAGCGGATGCCATCGGGGCAGCAGCCACTGCAAGCCGAAACGCAGGGATGCCGTGTCTTGTTTGGCTGAGCTAATCTGACCGCTTGCCCCTATGGTTTGTCCTATGGCTGCGCCAATGGCCTTGAATTGGCCCATTGCTTCCTTTTGCTGCGGTTTATTTCGTACGGCTCCGCTCTCCCGGCCCGCTTCTTTTTCCGTCGGCACAAGCTCCTTTGTCTCCCCGCGGATGATCAGCTTCCACGCCACGATACTCAAAGCGATAAAAAGCAGCACGTTGACGAAAGAAACGGCTCTGACAAAACTATCGTCTGAAGGCAGATGATACACGCCTTGAAAACTGCTGCGCAAAACCTCGTTCACATTGATGAACGTGGTCACACTGAAGCCGTACAGCAGAAGGAGAAGCCGGCGGTCTCTGGAATGAAGGAAGGCCTGAGCGAGAAGCGGCAGTGCATAGAACAAATACCGCTCGTGCATTTTGGCGATAACCATGAAAGCTCCTGCTATTAGCAGGGTGGCAATGACAAGGAGCTGCGTCTCGTCCTTGCTGCTCTTGAAGTACAGAAAGGCGGCGTACAGCAGCACAAGACCCATCAGGATCATGCTCCATGTCTGATAGGTGAAGAAAACCATGGGATCTGTGATTGATACAAAATTGCCCCCGAACAGGCTCATCACATTAAAAGCATTCAAGCTCGCGTACGGATAAGACGATAACGTCCCGAAGTAGAGGCTAACCAACCATAGAGGCTCTTTATGAACGAGAAAAGGAGCCGCTAACGCTGCGAACACCGCCAGTCCGCACCCTAAGCACTGCAGCAGCGTACGCCAGCTGCCTCGGCGTATAAACAGAACCAGCAAGATGAAGCCGAACAACAACGCCTGCGGTTTGATCAATAACGCAATGGCATAGAAGACGGACGCTCGTCTCAGCTTCCCGCTGACGATAGCTTCAAAGCATAGCAGCATCCACAGCATGAAAAAGGAATCCGCCTGTCCCCATGCGGCCGAGTCGACGATAACCGCCGGATTGAACAAATAGATCAGTGAAGCCCCCAATGCAATCGGAACCGCCGTATAGCGGGAGCCAAAGCGAAACAGCAAATACGAGGTCAATAGATCGGCGGCGATGGCCGGGCTTTTCAACAGCAGCAAAAATAACGGCGAATCGTAAGCAAGCTGCAGCGCGCTGCGAAGCCAGCCTACAGCATACAATACATAAATATACCCCGGGGGGTAATCGACAAATAGATCGGATGTGTAAAATCGCGTGATTCCGGCGGACGCGGCGTGATCAGCCCACGCTTTGAACGTATTCACATCTACATCGTAGCCGTATACGCCATATGCGATGGCCAGGCGAACCGCCAATCCGGCGCAAAGCATGGCGGTATATAGATAACGGGCTTGCAGCCAGCCGTTTTTTATCCCATCCTGATGCACGCCCATTGCCGCCGATTGCTTCATGTAACGGTACATCCATGCAAACCATATGGTGAAGAGCAAGCAATAAATCCAGGTAGAAATGATGTACGCCCCCAGTGACTTAGAATTTACGGAGCTGCCCGAGCGGAAGCGGCGCTCACCGTCCGGACACTCTATCTCTCTCAAGTTATACTCTTCGCACGAACCGTTCCGCCTGCGTCCATCGGGATCCTATCGGTCGATATCCGTTCGATGAGCCGTCCAGATTGTGTATTCATGCCGGAGTCATACTGATGCAATCGTCGTCGGACGCCGCCGCTCCTTTGGTGAAGGTGCTTTGGTGGACTTTCCATCTTACATTTTCGCTCCGCCGGTCGTCAGGCTAACAGTAGGCGTGCCTCGTAGGCTGCTGGCCCGATTCCGTCTGCTTTAAGACTGGAATCCATGACAGACAGTTGCAAAGTACCATTAATATACATTTTAACCTAGCAGCCGGGCAATTCAAGTTTTGCGATTTACCATGTCCCTGCTCCAAGACCGGATTTCGTTAAGCTGGGCAATGTCGCGAGCCTGCAAATGATGATAGGAAAGCTCCTCATTACACTTTATCACTTTACCGAACTTTTAAACGTTCCCATGTGGACAAAAAAACAGCGCCCCCCTAATCGGGAACGCTGTAATACCTTTTGTAGCTGATATGCTTCACTCATATTCCATCGGCTCACGCCGGTTTTGGGCTGTATCCGTGCCGTTCGATTATTTCCGGGGCAATGCTGCATGACGATGATCTGCCCCGACATGGATAACCGCTCTGTTCGATCCCCTGCCCGATCAATGGTGTTCATGCCGTGTCTTCGCCTGCTTGCCTTGCAGCCAGCGAAGTCGCGAATGATCGAACCGGGTGGATTCAATATACAACGTCAGTACTACCACGCAGGCAAGTCCCAATAGAACGAACCAGCTGTTTAGCTGCCCTGTCAAGCGGCCTGCCACCATACAAACAGCCATGGCCAGAGTCGGAAGAACCGGCTCCCCGTACGCCTTCCACCAGTTGAGCTTGAACCCTTCGAGATAAAAAAACCAGAACATCGACAGCGCAGAAACCGCCCAGCCGCCCGTGTACATCCATACGGCCAGCACAGAGTTGCTGGAGTTAATGAACGGCGCAACGGCAATAACGAAAATGCCCGCCACGATCATGACCCAGAAATTAGCCTTCGTTTTGCCGAGCCCGGCCAATATATTCCCCCCGAGCCGTCCGACGGACGAAAAAAAGACACCGAGCGCCAGCAGTCGGATGTAGGTGGCGGAATCGCCGGTCGTATAGCCTTCGCCGAACAAAAATCCGTTGATTTCGTTAGGATACATACAGATCGCAAGGGTCAGCGGGTACAAAATCAGATTGTTGTACCGGACGCACAGCGTTCCGCGCCGGCGGCTTTCTTCCCAATCCTTCGAGCTTTCCGCCACAAAGGGGAACGTAACGATCATAAACGCCCAGGTGACAATCCCGATAAACCCGGTAATACGAAAGGCATTGGCCAAATGGCCGACAGCAACCACCGAGCTTGCCCCTATGATCATTACGAGAAACGGCTGCTGGAAAGCTTTGGCTATATTGCCCGCCCAGCCAGGCACGCCGTACCGCATCATTTCTCTCATCTGCGTCAGCCGGATTTCTCCCATCCATCGTGGACGGTGTACCTTTTCCGCCTTCCAGCAAATGAAAATAGCCGTAAGCAGGGAGCCTACCCCCATCCAAAACGAGACGCCCCACAGCAGATCTCCGGCGATCGGCCACAGCACCCCGAGCACCATGCCCAGCGTGGAAAAAACAGTCGTAATAACCATAAACGTCGCCTGCGTCCCGAATTCCCGATTGCCGGAAAACGACGCCACCCCGATATTAATAACCGAGTTGAACACCAGCATAAGTGAGCTTATGATCAAGGCCCCTTGCAGTGACGGCAGCTGATACGTATGCGACAGCAGCGGAGCCAATACGGCCAGTACTGCGCTGACGACAATCCCGAACACCAGACTTCCGAGCAATGCCGTGCGGAACTTGCTTTGCACCGCTTCCTCCCGGTTGGTCGAAAAACCGTACACCAAGGCGGAATTGAACCCTACATTAAGAAATAACGTCACCATGCCGAAAATTTGCAGCAGCAAATTCACTTCTCCGAATAAAGCGGGGTCATTCAGCACGCGCGCCAAAATAATGCTCCCGACCGTTTGCAGCAGCTGATTGATGAAAAGACCGAGTACAATAATGGACACACTTCGCAGCAAAAAACGTTGATTCGGCTGAAGACTTATCTTTCCCGACACCATTTCGAGCACCTTCTTATGATTGTTGAACTACGTTAGTTTTTTGTATCGTAACACCGATTCCTCTCCCCGGCAATGCTCTTGCTCTTATTTGTCGATGGAATTTTGTCGTGCAGCTCTCGTTGGCGGCATCTTGGGTTTGCAGCCAACGGAAGGAAAATCAGAAGGTTGCTTGAATCGCTGTGGCTCTATCGACAGATATTGCTTTTCAGCGCTATCATGGCTTGGCGTGCTCGTTAGAACATAGTTCTCTATGCAGCAAACAGCGTAAGGAAAGCTTGTTTCTCTCTGACAGGTTTTTTTCACCATCGTTCAGATTGCGCGCTCCGAGGCCGTAACGCGGTTTTTCCGGCTTACAGACTCACCGCTGGGCTGAGCTTTGCCCTGTAACGCGGAAAAACCTCCTTACAGCGTGGCAAATCCTGCTTACGCGCCGCCTACCGAGGCCGTAACGCGGTTTTTCCGGCTTACAGACTCACCGCTGGGCTGAACCTTGCCCTGTAACGCGGAAAAACCTCCTTACAGCGTGGCAAATCCTGCTTACGCGCCGCATTCCGAGGCCGTAACGCAGTTTTTCCGGCTTACAGCATAAGCCGGAGCAGTTCCTGGCGCTGTTAGTCGGAAAATCCGACTTACAGCGCGGCAAAGCCGCGCGCCGGCGGCCAATGCCCGGCGCGCAAGATCCACAGCACGGGCTGCGCCGCTCCGTGCTGGCCCAATCGCCCGCGCAGCCGGCGCGCGGGCAAAAACAAGCCCGTCCCCTCCCCCTCAAACTCGGGGGTATGGGACGGGCTCTCTGCGGCCGCTATTTCACGGCCGCTGCGAAGCTCACTACCGCAGTCGCCAGCTCACTCGGCGACTCCATCATGCTCATGTGGCCTGCGCCGGCCACCGTGCGCTGGATGATCCGGTCGCCGCTAGCGGTAAACGTGCGCTCGACCGGAATGATTTGATCGTGCTCGCCCGCGAGCAGCAGCACGGGAACTTGCGCCTGCTCCAGCACCGCTCGGCGGTCCGGTCGGGTCCGCATCCCTTCGAGGGTGTTGACCGCACCCTCGGGGCTTGTGCCATTACCGATGCGGATGGCCTCCTGGACCGCTTCAGGCATCGACTGCACGTGAGCGGGCGCGAACAGCTTCGGGATCAGGCCGTCGATGAACGTCGGCAGCCCCTTTTCCTTGATCGTCTGAATGCTCTTCAGACGTCCCTGCTTGCCCTCCTCGCTGTCAGGATAAGCGGTGGAATGGATCAAGCCGAAGCCGGCCAGCAGCTCCGGACGGCGCTCCGCCAGCGCCAGTGCGGCATAGCCGCCGAGCGAGTGTCCGAGCACGATCGTACGGCCCAGCTCCAGCCGCTCGATGAGCTGCGCGATATCGTCGGCGATGGCCTCCATCGTGTAAGTTCCCTCCGGCGCACCCGAATCGCCATGCCCCCGCAGATCGGGGGTGATGAAGCGGCTCGTCTCCGGCAGCAGCGGCAGCAGCTCGTTCCAGTAAGCCGAGCTCCCGCAAAAGCCGTGCAGCAGCACAACGGCTTGTCCCTTGCCTTTTTCCTGATAAGCCAGACGCAGCCCGTCCAGCTCGACAACCTTTTTATCCATAAGAAGCAGCTCCCTTCGACGAATCATTATGAAATCATTTCATAGGCTTATTTTACCACATGCAAGCCGATCCCAAACGAGCGCGGCAAAGAAAAACACCCTACTCGGCAATCCGACAGGCTCTAAAGCCTTTGGCTAACCGATGAGGGTGTTTTATCGAGATATTTCTGCGCTGCAAAGCAGCAAATCGTCTTCGCCGCTGCAAATTACTCAGCCACTGCGCCCGTGCCCGGCGATGCCGGTGAAGCGATAGAATCCGACGGGGACGCTCCGCCTCCGATGACGCCTGGCAGCGTAACGGCTACAGGCTGCGCCACCGGCTTATATTTGGAAGCAACGTAAGTTTCAGCCTTCACTTCGGTGATGACTTGCGGGTACATCATGTCCGGATTCGGCGGAGTTACTTCGTATTGAATGACCGCCGTATTGTCAGCCTGGAACTGGATGCCGGTAATTTTCAGACCGTAGCCCGGATGCGGCATTTCACGCGACAATACGACCTTGTTCACCTCTTCGTTGACCTTCTCCACGCTCACTTTGACGTCGCTTTGCTGCTGAGGCGGCTGCGGCTTCTGCGCTTGCGCTTCTACAAGCTTGATCGCGTTATACAGCCAGGTTGCCGCTTCGCCGCGCGTAATTTCTCGTTTCGGGTAAGCTTTGCGGTCTTCACCGAGCTTGTCGATCTTGTGCAAATACAGACGCTGAATGTCACCTTGATATTTGATATCGATTTGATCTTCGTCCGCCAAAGCGATAAACATTTTAACGGTTGGGAAATCGCCCTTCGTGTACATGGCGGTTAGCAGCAAATTCGCGTATTGCTCCCTTGTCACCTTCGCGTTAGGATTGACGTCTTTCGGAATATCGAGGCCGTTCACTTTGGCGATAATAAAGGCTTCCGCATACCACGCATCGTTAGGAACATTCGTAAAATAGTCGGACGCCTCCGGCTTTTTGATGAATTTCACCAAATCCAGATTCAAATCCAGCCCCTTCACGATCATGCTGATGCTTTGGGCAAAGCTGATTTGGCCGCGGGGAGCAAAATGCTGGCTGTCGATCCCGCTCACGATTCCTCTATCCTTCAACGCGTTAACCGGCTCCTTGTCCGCAGAATCCAGATCGGTGAAAGCATAAACCGAACCGGCCGAAACCGTGCACAGCAAGGCTGCGGCAGAAACAAGCGTCACAAACTTCTTCTTCATCATCAATGTCACCTTCCCGTAGCGTATGTTTTATAAGTACCATTTGGTATCATTTCCATTTTCAACTCCGGAGTTACCCTCTAGACGGAGCAAGCTTTCCAAAGGTTGCACAGATGATATGAATTCGCCTGCATTTTTTTGCGCACAGCAAAAAGACCGCATCCCTCCTCTTTTACCAAAAAGGAGACTATGCGATCCATTTAGAGCATCGAGAGCTTTCAAACCAAGCGTTAGCCCTTCAAAGCACCCACCATGACGCCTTTGACAAAATATTTTTGCACGAACGGATACACGCACAAGATCGGCACCGTGGCTACCATGATGGTTGCATACTTGATCGTCTCCCCGATTTGGAACCTATCGGCCGCATCGGCCCCCGAGGACATGCTGTCAGTCGAGTTCGCCAGCAAAATTTCACGCAGTATCAGCTGCAGCGGGAATAGCTCACGATCCTTAAGAAACACCGACGCATAAAACCAGCCGTTCCACTTCTCTACCGCATAATACAGGATCATAACCGCAATGACCGGCATGGAGAGCGGAATAATGATTTTGAACAAAATCGTGAAATGATTCGCCCCGTCGATCTTGGCCGACTCCTCCAGACTTTCCGGCACCGACATGAACGCCGTACGCATAATGATCAGGTTGAACGTATTGACGGCAAACGGAATAATCGTCGCCCACAGGGAATCGATCAGGCCGACATTTTTGACGATCAAATACATCGGGATCAAGCCGCCGTTGAAAAACATTGTCAGCACGATAACAAAGATGAACACTTTATTCCACATGACGTTTCTGCGCGACAGCACGTAGGCTCCGAGCGCCGTCACGAGCAAATTGACCGCTACGCCGAACACGACGATAAACAGCGTATTGCGGTATCCTTTCAAAATATCCGGGTTGTTGAACACGCTCTTATAAGCTTCCACGCTGAAGCCTAGAGGCTTCCACAGAATCCCTCTGTGAGCAACGATCTGGTTCGCATCGCTTAAGGACGAGAAGGCCACGTGCAGCAGCGGATACAGCGTAATGACAACCAGCAGCAGCAAAATACCGTGAATACCCCAATCGAACGCACGTTCCATGATATTGGTATTTCTCTTCATAGCGATTCTCCTCCTTTACCAAAGGCTGCTTTGGTTCACTCTGCGGCTTACATAGTTCGCGGTTATCAACAGGATCAGGTTAATAACGGAGTTGAACAAACCGACCGCGGAGCTGTAGCTCCAGCCGAACTCGAGCAAGCCTTTGCGGTATACGAACGAGGAGATAACATCCGCCGTATCGTACGTAATCGGATTGTACAGCAAGATGATCTTTTCAAAGCCGACATTCAGCAGGTTGCCCATGCGAAGAATAAACATGATCGCGATCGTCGGCATAATTCCCGGAAGCGTAATATGCAAAATTTGTTTCCAGCGGCTTGCCCCATCGATTCGGGCCGCTTCGTACTGCTCCTGATCGATGCTCATGAGCGCCGCGATATAAATGATCGACTCCCAGCCGATTTTTTGCCATATTTCCGAAATCACGTAGATGCCCCGGAACATTTCCGGCTTTTGCAGCATCGCCTGTCCGTCGCCGCCGAAATAAACAAACAGCTGATTGACGATGCCTCCGCTGTTCGTAAAATCTTTAATCATTCCGCAAATTACAACGAGCGAGATGAAATACGGCATGTACGTGATCGATTGAACGATCCTCTTGAATGCTGCGTTGCGAACCTCGTTAATCAAAATAGCCAAAATGATGGGAGCGGGAAATTCAAAGCAAATTTGATAGGCGCTGATAATCAAGGTGTTTTTCAATATGCGCCAGAAATAATAGCTGCTGAAAAAATCGCGAAAGTGATCCAATCCGACCCAGGGGCTTCCTAAAATCCCTTTCATCGGACTATAGTCCTTGAAGGCAATGATCGCACCATACATCGGCGCGTAATGGAATATGGCGTAATAGACAATAACGGGTACCATCATCAAATACAAATATTTATTGAGCAAAAAATCTTTGACAAACCGGGAAGAAAAGCTTGCGCGATTCACTGCGCCAGTCTTCGTCGTCGTTTCTGCAGCAATGGTTTTGGCCATATCATTCCCCTCCTTCCGTTAGGTCACGTAGCACGGTGCCGGCATCGGCGCAGACGGTAAAAATTATGGGTAGGGCACCGGAGAAGCTCGAAGCTTCCCCGATGCTTACCTGCAATCATCGTTTACCGTTTGTTATAACGATCCAGAGCCGCTTTCTGAATTTGAATTGCGCGATCCAGATTCAGCGTTTTCAGCTTCGCCATATACTTGTCGAAGTTTTCCAGAGGCTCATTGCCAAGAATAATTTTGAGCGTCATTTCATCGACCAGCGTGTTGACATCGGTCATAATTTTCGCAAGCTCCGTGCTCTCGGCAGGCGTAGCTGTGATCGGAGGAAGACCGTATTTGTCGACGTCGGTTTTTTGCCAGATCGTGATGGCGTCCTTCTGTTCAGGCATGGTCAAATATTGCTCGATGTATCGTTTATCCTGAACGAACGGTCCGTTGTAGTTGGCGCGGATATGAAGCGACATCGCTTGGGCAGGCGCCAATTTGTCCGGGTTGTTCATCAGCAGATCGGTATATTTCGGATAGCCGTTTTCCATTTTGTAGCTGACGCCTTCCGTTCCGAAGTTAAAGAACATGTGGCCTTCTTCGCTGTAGCCGTAGTCGAGCAATTTGGCCGCTAGCTCGGCATTTTTGGAGTTAGCCGTAATGGCAACCATGCCGCCTGGTGCGAAGGCAGGGTCCTTTTGACCGAAACGTGGCGTATCGCCTTTTTTCAATACCGGATATGGAGCTGCTACGAGCTTCGCTTTCGGATCTTTGGCCGTCAAGATCGGCATCCATTTGCCGATACCGCCGCCGGTGTTGCCGATGGTAGCGCCTGTGGCATTCGAAGCCAAATTCGCGTCCAGCGTTTTGCTGTCTACGGTTGCGATGTTTTTGTCGATCAGACCTTCGGCGTACCATTTGCGGAATGTAGCAAGGAACTCTTTATATTGCGGCTCTGCTGGGCCGAATTTGATTTGGCCGTTTTCTTGATAGAACAGACGGTTCACGCCGTAAGCTCCGATGAACGCGCCGTTATAAACCTGCTCCAATGGACGCGGCACGCTGAAGAACGACAGCGGAGCGGCGGCACCTTTCTTTTCCTTGAATGCTTTCAGCACGGTATACCATTCATCGATCGTTGTAGGAACAGGCAGCCCTAGCTCGTCGAGCCAGTCTTTACGAACAATCGGTCCTTGGAACACTTTCAAATACTCGTCGCCGCGGATGAACGGGAACGCGAAATAGTTGCCTTCGTCCGTCTTGACCATCTTGTCGACTTCCGGATGCTCCTTGAGGTACTTTTTCAAGTTAGGAGCGTGCTTATCAATAAGATCGTTCAGCTTCAGAATATAGCCGTCCTTGATCGCTTTCTCCGGTCCGCCCGGGAAGTTCAGCCAGTTGTATTCGATCATGTCGGGAAGCTCGCCCGATGCGAGCAGCACGTTCAGGCCTTCCTTCGCCTGATTGGCAACCGGTGAAGTAAATTTCAGCGGTACGCCGGTTTTCTTTTGCCATTCCTGGAAAAACGGCATCTCTCCTAATGAAGATTTAATACCCACCGCATTTCCGGTCAATTCCGCCCAATAAGTGAGCGTCTTGTCGGTTTTCATAGGATAAGTCGTTGCCGCGGCCGGGGTGCTGGTGTTACCTTTGCCGCTGTCGGCGGGTGCTGCCGGTTGATTGGAACAAGCTATTGCCAAGCTGCTCATCATGGTGGTGATCGTTACGATAGGGATGATTTTGCTTCTTTTTTTCATCGCTCGTGACCTCCCGCATCCTTCGTTTAATGAGTGGTGACTCATAGCTTTATCATAATGACAACGCTTACAAAATGATATCGGCAATTTTTCACATTCCATCGTCAATATGCAATTTCAGACTATGCAAAAACTCCAAAACCATCGGCAAAACAGCCAATCCCTCCTATATTATGGTAAAAATATGTCGATACTTATCCAAAAATGAGCCCATTTCCCGGCTAATTCGAGTTCATGTCAGCGAGCCTATCGCTTCGACAAGCAGCTGCGCCGGCTCGTCCCGGAAGCCGAATAAGCGCCCCCGGCCTGCCGCAGCAGAACAGGAAGCGCTATAAACTTGTAATCTTGAGAAGCTGCCGCTTAAGCTTGGATAGCTTCTTTATATTTGCCTGGCGTAATGCCTTCATATTTCTTGAACGTACGGATAAACGCGTTCGGATCGTTAAAGCCGACCAGCGCCGCGACGTCGGTTACGCTTTTCTTTTGCTCGACGATCATCGATTTCGCCTTTTCAATCCTCACTTTGTTGATAAACTCCAGCAGACCGCCTCCGGTCTGATCCTTGAACAGCTTCGAAACGTAAGTCGCCTTCATATCCATATGCTCTCCAATCATGGAGATGTTCAAATTCGCATCATGGTAATGCTCCTCGATATAGGCCGTCACTTCCGCAACAAGCCCTTTGAGCGTTTCCTGCCGCGCCTGTTGAATATTTTGCTGCCGTTTGTCCGAGGTGTAACTGCATACCTTCTCGAGCATTTCCGTCAGCATCCCCTGCATTTCCTTCACGGACTCGCAGCTCAGCAGCTGTTCAATCGATTTCGGGTGGTTCCGCAAAAACGGCCCCTGCCCGTCTCCGATTTCATTCGTCGTCTTGACCATCGTGCTCGCCAGATTGAACAGGAGGCACTTGGCCAGCGGGATCGAAAGCGGTGGATGGCCGTTAAAGTTGCGGGCGATAATATCGTCCAGCAGCTCCTTGGCCCGGTCCAAGTCGCCGATCTTCATCGCGTTCATCCATTGCTGCTCGACGGCCAGAGGGTAATAATAGCCTACGGGCCCGTCGGCTTCGGATTCCTTGCGGATCGTAGGATACGCGAGAATCTCGTCGGTCCCCATCACGAGCTTATATTCCATAGCCACGAGCGCTTCGGAATAGGCCTCCGAAACGCCGGACATCGATGAATGTACACTGCTGATAGACAGCGTGAGATGGATTTGATACCTTTGCAGCAAAAATTGCTGCGCCTCCCGCGCGATTCGGAGCAATTCCTCCTCGCGCGACTCGCCGTCCCCGGCACGAAAGTTAATGAGGCAGGCGAACGTCTCGTCGATTTCCACGGCATACCCGCGGTGCTTCTGATTGGCCAGCTCCTCTACCACGTTCGTAACAATGAACTGCAGCAGCATGTCTTTGTCTCCGATGTCCATTCCCTGAATGCTCTCGAAGAATGCTCCGCGTTCCTTCAAGTACAGCAGCATCACCGCATAATCATCGGACAGCGGCTGCATATGATATGCCGTCAGCGCCTCGTCGAGCGGCACCGACGTATCCAGCTTCCCTTTCAACAGCCGGCCGATGAAATGAGACCTCAGCACATGGCGCTGCTGCTTCATCTGTGCCGTATATTTATCCATCTCGCGCAACGTTTTATGAATGGACTGCTCGATGAAATGGAATTCGTTGCCGCCCTCGCCGACAGCTCCGCCGTTATGGTTATTGCCGGCGACAGCCTGCATCAGCTGGCGTACCGGCACATAGTTTTTGCGCAAAAAGAAATACGTCAGGACGATGCCGCCCGCCAGGCTGATCAGAATGCTCATGTACGTCAAATTGCGCACCTGCTCGGCCTTTTTCCAATATAGCCTGCTTGGGATAACGGAGACGTACTTCAGCTCGGAGAGGGCCGAATGAATATAGAGCCCCTCCATCTTCTGCCCGTCCTTCGTAAAATAAAACAGTCCCGAATTGCCCTCGAGCCGGTCATATGGAAACTCAGGAGCCAATGCGCCCTCCGTGCTCGAGACAAGCACCTCATTGTTCTTATTCAGAATGAGGACTTGCCCCTCCTTATAGAATTGCATGTTGGAGATCGGTTTCAGGATTCGCGACTGGTCCAGCAGGATGACATTCGTGCCAAGCGGCTCCTGGCCCGGGCCGGTTGAATAGCTTTTCACGAATGCAACCGCTTTCTTTAAGATCCCGTCTTCACCGAGCCAAGGCATGGCGACATACCCTTTATAATCGATCTGCTTCATCAACCGGTTCCACTGCTCGTAGGTAACGCCGCCTCCTTGATGCATTTGCTGGTAGCCAAGCGTAGAGCTCCACGTCACGCCGGGCAGAAGCAGCATATCTTCGGACGCGTAATAAATATAGAAGCTATCCAAAAAAGGATAGGACGATTTGTACAGCTTCAAATCCTGCGTAACCTGAAACAGGTCATACCGGTGGTCGTTCGGAAAACGGTACTTATTCGAGTACAGAAGATCCTGTATTTTCACGTTCCACATCATTTCAAAGCTCAGCCGTTCCATAGACTGGAACTGGTTATCCATCATTTCCCGGATTTGCTTCAGCTGAGCGTCGTTAGCCTGATGAATTTCGCTTTCCAAAGTATGGCTCGACGAATTGTAAACAATAATGCTGATAACAACAGGAAGCAGCAGAACAGCCAAATATGAAAGCAGCCAGGTAAGTACCACGCTGCGGCGTCGAAATCGGAATGCTTTCCAGAACATCGTCGGGTCCCTCCCCTTGGAGCCTAAGGCATAAGCAATAAACGGGTTGTTACCTGTCACGCGGATAGGATTTCCTGCAACTTACAATTGAACGCGGTCGCTCATCTTTGAAAGGGCCTCGATAAAGGTTTTCTCACCGGAAGATATAGTCATTTGGTCATGCAAAAATGCTCTTCGGAGCATAAATGCCTAGCTTTATTCTAATTCCTATGTCACACATTTGTCACTAAATTTCGTCGATTTCCATAAATTCTTTTTCCTTTTTCAGGGCATATTTTCCAGAATTGTCGACACCGGCGGCATCCCCATGGAGAGCATGGTTTAGTTATTCCCAATCCGCGCGGCCTATGATAAAATATAATCTTGATGCGTTCTCAGAATTGTCATGTTTTGTCGAACGGAATCGAATCATTATGTAAAATATTATTGACCGTTTGCAAAATGTAGTGATAAAATACAATTACCAAGTAAACGCATTGGAATTATATTTTTTAATATTTTGGGGGAGGAAGAACTAGAATGAAACGATGGAAACAGAGCATAGCTCTCATGTTCGTGCTGATTCTTGCGATCGGCCTGGCGGCATGCGGAGCGAAACCGGAAGCTACGCCTCAGAACGGCGCGGCACCGGCTGACAATGCAGGTGCAGGCGGAGCTTTCGCGAACAAAAAGATCGCCCTGATCATGCAAATTAACCTCGGTACTTTTTCCGCGCAATACATAGAGGGCGTGAAGGAACAAACCGAGAAGCTCGGCGGTAAAGTGACTGTATTTACGGCTGACGGCGACTTGGCCAAAATGTCCTCCAACCTGGACGCAGCCATCAACCAAAAGTTCGATGCGATTCTGATCGACCATGGTACGGCGGAAGCGCTGGATGCCGGCATTAAGAAAGCGCTGGAGAGAAAAATTCCGGTCGTTGCATTCGATGCGGACATCAAGACAGCCGGCGTAACGGTGCTTGAGCAAGGCGACCAGAAGATGGCTGAAATGACGCTGGACAAGCTTAGCAAAGACATCGGCGGCAAAGGCAACATCGTGAAAATCTGGGTAGCCGGATTCGCTCCGATGGAACGCAGACAAGTAGCTTATAAAGATTTCCTCGATAAAAATAAAGATATTAAAGAAATCGCCGCTTTCGGCGCTGCTTCCCAGAACACTGCATTGGATACGCAATCCCAAATGGAAGCGATCCTGAAGAAATATCCTAACAAGGGCGATATTACAGCGGTTTGGGCTGCTTGGGACGAATTCGCCAAAGGCGCTGCCCGCGCGATTCAGCAAGCGGGACGTACCGAGATCAAAATTTACGGTATCGACATGAGCGATGAAGACCTGCAGATGATACAAGATCCGAAAAATCCTTGGGTTGCTTCCGCAGCCGTAGATCCTAAAGATATCGGACGCATTCAAGTACGTTACGCTTACCAAAAAATCAAAGGCGATCAAACGCCGGATAAAGTCGTTCTCGACCCGGTATTTGTATCCCGCGATCAATTGCCTACTACGCAAATTTCTACAGCTCAGCTGAGCGAGCACGTCAAGGGCTGGGGCAACAGCCAGCAAGGCTATACCGACTGGCTGAAGCAAGCCGAGAAGAAATAATAGCTCTACGTCCCATCGGTGATGACCGATGGGATTTTCCATTGAAATAAGGAGTGTGATGCCCGATGTCTAACGCCACTGCCCTACTACAAATGAGCCGGATATCGAAGTCGTTTCCCGGCGTCAAGGCACTGCAGCAGGTGGATTTCGAAGTTCGCGGCGGGGAAATTCATGCGCTGCTCGGTGCTAACGGCGCAGGCAAAAGCACGTTGATCAAGGTGCTCTCCGGAGCCTATATTCCCGATGAAGGACAAATCAGCATCGACGGGGAGCCTCTCCATATCGCCAAACCGCTCGATGCCATGCATGGCGGCATTCAATGTGTGTATCAGGAAGTCGATACGGCGCTTGTAGCGAACCTCACCGTTGCAGAGAACATTATGCTCGACCGATTCACGCAGCGAGGCCGGGGCCTGATCAACTGGAGCCGGATGAACAAGGAAGCCGAGAAAATCATTAACGACATCGGCCTGGCTATCGATGTTCGGCGTCAGGTCGCGGAGCTGAGCATTTCGCAAAAGCAGCTCGTGCTTAT
The DNA here is from genome assembly GCF_042793215.1 of Paenibacillus sp. NPDC056579. Classification (NCBI taxonomy): domain Bacteria; kingdom Bacillati; phylum Bacillota; class Bacilli; order Caryophanales; family Paenibacillaceae; genus Paenibacillus; species Paenibacillus sp. NPDC056579. The sequence goes on along the minus strand of NZ_JBHTVD010000005.1, from coordinate 522,166 downwards.
CGCCCGCGCTCTCGCACAGAGCGCCAAATTTATTATTTTCGATGAGCCGACGGCTCCTCTCAGCAATGAAGAAGCGGATCAGCTGTTCAAAATCATGGAACGGCTCAAGGCCGAGGGCGTAGGCTGCATCTTCATCTCGCATCGTCTGAACGAAGTGTTCCGCATTTGTGACCGGATCACCGTCATGCGAGACGGCAAGCGCATCTCGACTCAAGCGGCCGCTGAGACGAACACGCAGGCCGTGATCGAGCAAATGCTCGGCCGAACGTTCGAGGAAGAGTTCCCGAAGGTGACGGTGCCGATCGGCGAGCCTCTGCTGGAGGCTAAGGGCGTTACGTTCTCGACCAAAGTGCGCGGGGTCGATCTGACCGTTCACCGCGGCGAGATCGTCGGCGTCGTCGGCCTGGTCGGCGCAGGCAAAACCGAGCTGTCCCGCGTCTTGTTCGGAGCCGATCCGCTGGATCGAGGCGAGCTCACCATGCGAGGCAAGCGGCTCAAGCTCGGCAGCCCTACGGATGCGGTACGCGAGGGCATCGCGCTGATTCCGGAAGAGCGACGCAAGCAGGGCATTTTGGTCGAGCAAACGGTAAAGCACAATTTGTCGCTTCCGCTCCTTAAGCTGTTCAGCACCTTCGGCTTCGTGCAGCGGTCGAAGGAAAACGCGAACGCGAAGGATATGATCGGCCAGCTCGGCATTCAGCCTCCGAATATGGAACAAACGGTCAAATATTTAAGCGGCGGCAACCAGCAGAAAGTCGCCGTAGGCAAATGGCTTCCGACCGAAGCTCAGGTGTATTTGTTCGATGAGCCTACCAAGGGCGTCGACGTCGGAGCGAAGAGCGACATCTTCCGCCTGATCGGGCGGCTTGCCCAGGAAGGCAAAGGCATCATTTATTTATCCTGCGAGATCTCAGAAATATTGGGCATCGCCGACCGGATCCTTGTCATGAGCTATGGGCAAATCGTCAAGGAGCTGCGGCGGGAGGAAGCTACGCAGGAGCAAATATTGTATTACGCTAGCGCAGGGGAGGCTGTGGTTTAAGTGAAAGAGAAACTGCTCGACTATTCATACAAGTACGGAGCGCTAATTATTATCGCGGCGGTCATCATCGTATTTTCTATCGTCAACGAAAACTTCCTGTCCTATGACAACATGACGGACATTCTGCGCTCCATCTCGATCGTTACGTTCGTTGCCATTGGAGTGACCTTTTCGCAAATTGTCGACGGCTTCGACTTGTCGGTAGGCTCTACCGTCTCTCTTACTACAGTCGTCGTCGCCACCATGATGGTTTGGTACCAGCTTCCGCTTATCGTCGTGCTGACCGTGCCTCTGCTGATCGGGGCGGTCATCGGATTATTGAACTCGCTCCTTATCGTTAAGGTGAGAATTCCCGATCTGCTTGCCACATTGGCCGTCATGTATATTATCGGCGGGGTTCACAAGACGTACACCAAAGGATTTTCCATTTACAATAACATGCAAATGCAGGATGGCACGAAGGCTCCCGGCAAATTTCTGGAGTCGTTCCTGTGGATCGGACAAGGCAAGCTGTTCGGCCTCCCGGTGCCCGTGCTGCTGATGATCGTGGCGGTCATCGTCGTCCACATCTTCTTGACCTACACCCGTTGGGGCCGCCAGCTGTATGTTACCGGCGGCAACAAGGAAGCCGCCCGCCTCTCCGGTATTTCCGTCAGCCGGGTTCGCACGCTGGCGTACGTGCTTTCTGGCGTGTTCGCCGCTATCGGCGGCATTCTCTTCGCCGCGCGGGTCGGCTCCGGCCAGATTGACGCCGGAGCGCCGATCCTGATGGAATCGGTAGCCGCGGTATTCGTCGGCTTCTCCGTCTTCGGCGCAGGCAAGCCGAACGTCATCGGCACGTTCTTCGGCGCCGTACTGATCGGCGTTCTGTTGAACGGGCTGACGATGCTCAATCTGCCTTATTACGCCTTTGATATTATCAAAGGGACCGTGCTTGTGCTGGCTCTCGCCATCACCTTTATTCACTTGACGCGCAGACGGACTCATTAATCCGCGAGCGGAAAGCGGAAAACGGCGAATCCCCCGTTCTTGAAGGTTCATTCAGGAACGGGGGATTTTTATGTAAATAGAAACATTTTCCATTTGCCGGCGTCTATCCTTAAGTAATCAATTCTATCGTTTAGCGGAGGGATTCTATATGACCCGGCAGCGCCCCGTTACTTACACTCTCTTTTTCACAGTCGCTTCAATACTGTTCCTTCTGTTCCTATTCATCCTGGATCCTATCCGTGCCCTTGGCTGGGTACTGATTCCCGTCCATCAACACCATGCCGAACGGTATATGACCAGTCTGCAACAAAACGATTTCACCAGTACGGCAGCATCGACGAACCGCGGCAAGGCCGACCAGACCGAGTGGATCGATTGGATGGAAACACTGCAGGAGCAGGATTTTTCCGTTGTACAGTATTCGAACCTGAAAGTTCCTTACGACCGGGAACGGATGGACGGCATGGCGGATGTGACTTTTCACACGAACGGAAATCAAGAAACGTACCGAATCCGAATGAATTTTGCGTTAAACGGGGTTAAGCAAGCCTGCATCGTTCCTGAGGAAACGGAATTTGCAAGACGATGGAATGCAGTCCAGTGCCGGTTGTAAAGTCCTGACTACTGCATAAGCACCAAGCATCACAGGTATCAATCCCAACATGCATGCAAGTGGTCATACCCTCCCTTATCCTTCATTCCGCTACACGGTATTTAGCCACTCTTTCTCGCCTCATATCCATCTTCTCCAAGCCAATATACGGTAGCTCCGGTCACTTCGTCCGATCCGTTTTTGTGGAAAGAAACGCGGACATAAACCGCTCCAGCATGAAAATCGGCTTGATCCGGAGTTTCGGATACTAGGAATAGCTCCAGCTTAAATCCGAATATCGTAATAAATAGCCGCCCTGCTTCCACCGCAACCGGAACGGGCATGAACGCTTCATATAGCCCGGCAAATGAACTGTAATCCATCCGTTGCTTCGTATCCGACAGTTGAGGATGGACGGGCTGGCTCACCGGCTCTCCCAGCATGATAGATGCCAAGTCCCGATTTATCCTTTCAAGTGGTGATAAAAGGAAATTGCTTAACGTCACGACGCATACCCGCTCCCGTGGAAACCGTGTGATCCGGGTACAGTAGCCCTCGCCAAGCCCGCCATGATGCATGCGATCTCTTGCAGTTCCTCCAATAACCTGCTGATCGATATGCCACCCATAGCCGTAGTTATGCAGATACGGTGTAAACATGCGCATTCGGCTTTCCCGGCTTAGAAGCCGGTCGGAATACAGCGCTTGATCCCACACATACAGATCATAGGCGGAAGAGTACAGGCCCGCTGCACCGGCTTGAGTCGACATATCCATGAACTCCCCATTAACCATGCTGTTTTCATATGCCGAATACCCGGATGCTTTATGCTTAACAATCCGCCGATCCGTTTCGTATCCGGAACGGTTCATTCCCAGCGGTTCGAATATATACCTATCCAAAAATTCACCGTATTTTAGTCCGGATACCTCTTCGATCAAATAGGTGAGCAGGATATACCCGGAATTTGCATAGCGAAACCTCTCTCCCGGGATAAATTCAAGAGGGTTGTCCATGAACTTTCGAATCACCTGCTCCAGCTTCATATTTGCTTTAGTATTAAGTCCTACAGGATTAGGCAGGCCTGATGAATGGGTTAACAAATGATGTATGGTCATCCTGCCGTCAACAGGGAATTCAGGCAAATAAGATCCGACAGGCTTATCTATATCCAGTGCACCGCGCTCGTGGAGCAGCAGAATCGCTGCCGCCGTAATCATTTTGCTGATCGAGGCTATGCGGAATACGGTGTTCACGTCGTTCTCCACCTCATGCTCGTGATTGGCCATACCATACCCTTCATGTAAGACGATATTGCCATCACGGGCTACCAGAACCGTACCGCTGAAAGCATTCATTTGCTCATAAGCACGAAGATAATCGTTGATTTCGTTTCTCATTGGCTGCCTCCCTCTTGTACAACACCATAGAAACAGGTATACTTTGCAACGAATCATTCCCAAACAGCTATAATTTTTCTATAAATAGGTGAGGAATTTCCCAAAAGGCTCAAAAGCATGTTAGAATAGATGTAAGATTTTTGAAGGTTAGGGGATTTATTGATCATGGACTTGGCAGAACAAGTGGAAGTGCTTAGGGCGAGACTCGTTGAGCTCGTGAACATGAAACAAAATTTTTGCGATCAAGAAGTGATTGCCCTTAGTCAGGAACTGGACGTGCTTCTTCTCCTGCTGCAGTTCAAATCCAAACAACAAGAAAAAGATGCGAGGCAGGAGGTGTAAAGATCGACGTCGTCTCCACATCCCCGATGCCTTGCATCCCCCCGTTTACCCGATAATCAGCTTCTCCTCCGGATAATGCAGATCCGCCTTCGCTTTCCCCGAAGAAAACGCCGTTAAGAACAGTGTCATCCCGATCCTTCCTATATACATGAGAACAATTAGCGTGATTTTGCTCACTATCGATAAGTCTGCCGTGATGCCTGTAGATAAGCCGCACGTGCCGAACGCCGAGCAAATTTCGAATATAACAGCCGTCAGGCTGAACCGGTGGGATTCCGCCAACAGAACGACGAAGATTCCGCCTGTGACGAGAATTAGGCCGGTAATGAAGAATATAAAGCTTTTCATCATATCCTCATTGCGCACCGAGCGCCCGAACGCCTGGATCTCCATTCTGCCGCGCATAAAGGTAATGATCATCAGCACGATAATCGCTACCGTGGTCGTCCGCACCCCTCCGCCCATGCTGGAAGGACTGGCCCCGATAAACATGAGCAGCGAGATTAGCAGCTGGCTGGCATCCGTCATATCCGCAGGATTCAATGTCGACAGCCCTGCGCTTCGCGATGTCACCGACATGAACAGTGAATTCATGCCTTGCTCGTACCATGGCATGCCGGCAAAATAATGCGAGCCCTCCGTAATCCATATGCCCGCCGCACCGGCAAAAAGCAGAATCGCAAACGTGGTTGTCGTGATCTTGGTATACAGCGTGAACCGAAACCGCTTATGGCCGCCGAAAAGATATTCGCGAATTTCCGCAATGACCGGAAAACCGATCGCTCCGAGCACGATGAGGATCATGGTCAAGCCCTGCACGAACACATCGCCGGAGAAATCGATAAGCGAGTTGCCGAACAGGTCGAAGCCTGCATTCGTATAGGAAGAGACGGAATGAAACAATCCGTGATACATAGCGGTATACAGCGAGTCAAAGTAGCCGGTAAAGTAAAAATAGAGCCCGAACAGCAGGGCGCCGACTCCCTCGAACAGCAGCGTCATCCCGATGATCAGCTTCATCAGCTGGACCATTCCCGACAATTGATACCGGTTCTGATCGATCATCATCATTTTCCGCTGGGACAGTCCGATCGGTTTGCCGAACAAAATCCAGTAGAAGCTGCCCATGGTCATTACCCCTATGCCGCCCAGCTGGAAGGCGATCATGAGCACGACGGTGCCGAAACCGCTGAACGTCTCTGCGGTACTGATAGTTGTAAGACCGGTCACGCTCACGGCACTTGCGGAAATGAACAATGCGTCGGTAAAAGACAGCTTCACCCCTTTCTCGAGACTGATGGGCAATAGCAGCAATACGGTAACGACGAAAATAATAATGAAATAAGCGATAACGATGGTTTGTACCGCCGACGGTTGTTTGATCTTCTTTTGCAGCATGTTGTCTCCTGTTTGGATCATCCGGTGAAGGATATTTATCTATAAATCATTCGTCACTTTATCATAAGGAAAAGGCTGGAATGAATCAAGTTTTCACGGTCGTTTTGCCAAAAAAGAGAAAGCTGACCCTATATTTCAAGGAGTCAGCTCCATCTTAAGAGCATATTTCATTTTCCCCATTCGTCACTTCATTCGCCATGCCGCGATGAGCCACCGGGCATCGGCTGCAAGAATTTCCCGCGACGAGGGAGCAGCCTGATCTGCCATGGCCGGTTTTTCCATATGCTTCAGGAAATCCTCCAAATGCTTGGCGGCTTTATCCTGCTCGGCTTTATCCAGAAAATGCTTCGATTGCTTCAACGAATTCGTAAGCTGGCTGGCCAGAGGCTGCTGAAGCTCTCCTGCCTGAACGAATGCAGTCAACTCATTCTCCAGCGTGTACACGCTGGACGTTACACTCATCGTGACCCGGTTTGTTTCGACGGAAATTCCATCCATCACTACCTTCGACCATACTTGTGCCGTACCGGGATTTTTCGCGGTCAGCTTCCCGTTCTCGAAGCTCACTACATCAGGGTTATCGCTGAAATATTGGGGATCTCTGCGTTCGAGCTTCGGAATCGTGCGCCCTTTATCCAGCAGCCCGGTTATAGCCGCATCCGCCGTTTGATTGCGCGTCAGGCTGGCTGCCGAGACGTCCAGCTGAGCCCCGATCGGCCGGGCGATCAATCCCGGGATGGTAACCTTGAGCAAATCCGCATCCTCGGTCAAGTAAAAATGACCGAAGTCGTCCTGAGCCAGCCGGTTGTTTTTGCCGGCATTGCGGATGACCTGCTTCTGCTTCGTTACTCCATCGATAACGAAAAACTGGCTGGCCTGCACGCCGTACACATTGCCGTCGGTGCCGATTTCAAATTGGGCATCGCGCCAAACCGCAGCGCTGCTGTACGAGCGCGAGACCAAATTTTGCCTGTGAACGACCTGTCTCGTTACCGGATCGAAGATGAACAAGTCGCCTTCCGCCGATCCCCAAATCATGCCGTCCGGTCCGACAATCAGCTCGGTAATCCCTTTTTTGCCCGGCACCGGTACCGTTTCGAACACCTTTTCCTTCTTCTCGATATCCCAAATAAACAGCTTGGCTTCCGTCTCCGTAGGGTTGATTCCGAGACCTCCCCATACGTTCGAGCCGCCGTAAATCAAACCGTCCTTATAGGTTACAGCCGTGACGCTCTGCTGGTTGATCACATTCCAGTACACTTCCCGCTCCCGCGTCTCGAGATCGTAGATGACAAGCGCCCCGCCAAGGAAGCCGTATTTCGGGATCGTGCCGATAACGAGCTTTCCTTCCTCCGGCATAACGACGCCTGCCAATCCGCGGTCCTGATTCCCGACATCCGAGGCGGTGAATATATATTTCGGATTCGGATGATTCGGATCCTGACGGTTCCAAAGCAGCGACTGATCGTACTCGTACACCCTCATGCCGGTATAGGCGACGTAATAAATTTTGTCCTTATAGCTGTAGATCCGGTCGGTTTGCGTGCCGGGTACCGTCTGCTCGACTCCTACCGTCTGCCTGGAGTACTCTTGCCGGTTTCCGGTCACAGGATCATACATGGCGTTGCCGCCCGATAAAAAAGCGCTCGTATGGATAACGCCATCGTTCGCTTTGGCTGCAGTATGAAGTCCGCTCGGTTCTCCGTCGATAGGAAGCAGCTCGTTTTTGATTTTCCCCGTCTGCGGATTGTACTTGAACAGTCTGCCTTCCATGATGCCGACGAGCGAATTGCCGGGAAACTGCGGATCGCTCAGCCGGGCGAACGCAAGGCCGTTGGCGTCGATCAGCGTATCGACAGGAAGCAGCGTATACTGTTTCGTCCCGAAATCGTAATAGCCGAGATCGGAGGAGGCGGTAAAATAAACCTTGTTCTCGTCGGGAGACTTCGGCGAAATCAATCGTGAGGTGATCGCGGCATCGCTCTCATCGAATTGGCCGGTCTGCAAATCCATGGCGACCGTCGCTCCCGGAGACAGCCTCATGAACAGCTTATCCTCAACGACGCTCATATCCCAAACAAACTGGGCTGAAGCATATTTGGCGGGAAGCTGAATTTCCGTTTTCTGGCCGGTATCCCTGTCGTACCGGATCAAATGGGCATGAGAGCCGATCCCGATATATGTATCGTTCCTCAGACCGTCGTAAGCTACGGAATAAGCGTAAAATTCCTCGGGCGTCGCCCCGCCCAGGTTGGTCACTACGCCTGTCGGGATATGAAACTCGAAAAACTCGTTTTTGTTATAGGAGCCGCCTATAAGCACCCCTTCCGGGCCGTTTTTCAAATCGAACACGGAGGAGCCGGGCAATTTTTTCACAAAATGCACTTCGTCTTCACCCGGTATGTATTTAAACAAATTCGTCGGCGTACCTGCCATGTAAACGGTACCGTCAGGTTGAACGGCAAGTCCTCTCAGATGCTCGCCCGTATAGGTTGTGCTCCCGATTTTGTCCTCCACGGCGATTTGCTTCAGCACGGATCCCGAATCGACATCAATGACCAGCAGCTTGGCCGGGATGCCTGACAGCGTGGCGTAAGCTATTGTTCTGCCCGACGGTTCCGTATGGAAGATCGCTCGGGAAATGTTGATATTATGTACGAACGGCCCCAGATTGGTCAGCTCGTAAGGAATGGTCACTACCTGCTCGATACTGAAGTTCAGATCGTCCACGACCGTCGATCCTTTCGCTGCATTTTGGGTGTAAATGAGCACTTTGGCGTAAGCCGCCCCTGCAGGCGCATTGGCTTCGACGGTAAACTCGCTCCATGCAGCCGATGGCGTTAAGGTCACATATTTGTTGCTGAGTGAGCCGCTGACAACATCGTCTCCCGCATTTTTGTACGTGCGGATGCCCACATACACGGTTCCCGTCGTATTCGTCGCCTTGAACCGCAATTTCAAGATATTGCCGGGGGCTACATCGATCGGATCGCTATAGGTAACTGCGGCGCTTTGAGTCGAATCGTCCGTCACGATGAGGCTGTTCGCTCCCTCCGCGCTCAGAGTGCCGGTCACCTCCGCTCGGATCCCCGGATTGCTCCGGTATAGCTTCCAGCCGGGGATAGGCTCGCTCTCGTCGCCAGGCGCTTCAAAACCCGGATTGATCAAAAGATTCCCCGTCGCACTCTGATTCAGAGTGCTTGCCGTCATGGTACCTGGCCATACGACCGCTGAGAGAAGAACCGAAAACAACATTAAACGTATCCAAACCTTCCACTGTCGTACACTCATGCGAGTATTCCCTCATCTCTTATAGGATCACTGCACAATAATGAATTTCCGTCCTCTCCTTGACCTTACATGCCCCGGCCGAGAACGCGGATCAAATCGTCGTCTTGAAACAGCACCTCGTATCCGTTCAGCTTCACCGAACGGTCCCCGTCGCCGCCTTTGCGCTCGGCAATATCCGTGCTGGCATACCGCACAACGAGCTCGTACGGCCCTTCAATAACATAAGGCTTGCAGCGGTCCCGCTGCAAAATGGCCTTTTGAACGGCTTCTCGCAGCTCCTGCCGAACCTGCTGCGGCGCTTTCATCAAGGCAGCGTGCCGGCCGACCGCGCGCTTCGTTTCATATACGGCCACGCCATCGAGCGTCGCCTCCGCCTCACGGCATGTCGCGTCATCGCCTGTAACGAGAAGGACAGGGACTCCGTGACGCCCGAACAAGTGCGCATCAATCGCGATTTCGCCGACAAGCTTGCCGTTCAGCTTCAAGTACTGATACGACGCGGATGAAAAAGTATGGTCGCGGACCGCTCTCTCCGTCCCGGCCATACCGTGGTAGCCGATCAGGAAGGCTCCGTCGAACGTGAAGTCCAGACCCGGGAACCGTTCGGGCAGCCTTGTGGCCCCTATACAATAGGTTGCTCCCGGGTGGAGCAGATCCGGTACGAAGTTGAAGCCGGATGCGTGCGCGTCCTTCACGATTATCTCCGTCGCGCCGGCTTCGAGCAGCGCTTCGACGACCGAGTTCGTTTCCCGGGTCAGCAGCTGACGGCTCTCCTGATAAAAGTAGTCCCCCCGCTTCAGCTGCTCAGGCAGCGCAATCCCGGCGATCCCTTCCATATCTACGCTTACATAGATTTTCATAAGGTAACCTCCCTGTCAGGTGGCCTTCCGGCCAGATAGATGCTCAGCTGGTTACTTTGAATCGGTGTCAATGATCTTTTGCAGCCGCTCCGCCGCCTCGCGCAGAGCCGTATTGACATCAGTCCCGGTCAGATAAGCCTCGAGCGCCGCATAATTTTCTTTATCCGCTGCACTTTGCTGCTTGGACTTTATCGTCGCCGGTGCATACTTCTCCGGGAGGAACGCTTTCGTATTCCGGCTTTCCAGGAACGGGTTGCCTTTGCCGTAGCTGCCGTTCAGCGACGGATCCTTCAATGCGGAGAAGCCCATGCCGTTCTCCAGCTTCCACTTCTGATATTCGGGCGCCGCCAAATATTCAATGACCTTAAACGCCGCTTCCTTATCCTTGCTCAAGCTGGTCAAATAAGCGTATTGCGTAGTGGCCTGAGGACCTACCCCCGGCTTTTCGGTTAAATACGGGAGAGGCACGACGTCCCAGTTCAGCCCGGAGTCCTCGGCCGGGGCGCCGCTCAAAGAAGCATACATCGCCGCCGTTTTCGTCTTGCCCCAAGCATCCGTTTGTGAAGCGAGAGCGTACTTGTTGTCCGGAAGCTCATTGCCGGGAATCTGGTAAAAACGGGCCAAATTCAAGAACGCTTTCCTGAAATTTTCGTCTGTCATGACAACTTTATTCGTCTTGGCGTCCACATTGGCGGCGGAATGCTGGTTCATATACAAGAGATGCTGAAAGGACATAACGAGGCCTTTGTATTGCACCCCGCCTTCGCTGCGCGTCATTGTCCGGGCCAGCTCATAGACCTGGTCCCAGGTCATGCCGGCTTTTGGGTAGGGAACCCCGAATTTATCGAAAATATCGCGATTATACATCAAGCTCGCGGAATTGATGCCGAACGGAAGCCCCCAGATGCCTCCGTTCGCTATTGCGCGCTGCAGCTCGATGGTTGATGGCTCGAATTGCGTTAAATCCGTTTTGTTCTGCTTAATCAGGTCGGTAAGATCGTATTGAAGATTATAGGGTGTAATGAAGATAGGAGTGAAAGCGTCCGAGGTAATAATGATGTCGACCACGCTTCCTGCCGTGATCAGTCCGGGAAGCGTCTGGCTGTTCGTTTGCATAATGTACTTGATCGTATAATTCGGGAACCTCTCCCGGATCTTGTTGCCGTATCTTTGATTGAACGTATCTTCCGTAATGTTGTTGGATGTTAGATAAAACGTAATTTCCGCCTTGCGGTCCTCCACCTTGGTCTTGGCTTCCTCGGGTGAAGTGCCGGTCCCCTCCTTTGCCCCTCCTCCTACGCCGCCGTTACATGCGGCAGTAAGCATCAGCGCTGCCGTCGAGACCAGTGCAAGCCATTGCTTTTTCATTCAAAACCCTCCTTAAAGATAAATTCCATAACAGGAACAAATGCCATAGCAAGCAGGGTGAAAGGCATTGCGTTTCAATACGCATTCTTGTAACAGCTTGGAGTCACCGGGTCAGTGTACGCCGACTCTATGCGATTTGTCAGACGGGTTCAGGAGGTACGGGTACGTGTTCGGTTACCCTACACCCGAACGGCTGCGCCGTTGGCCCGGCTTGCGTTAGCCGCTTCGATAAACCGGATGATTTCCACGGTTTCCGCCATGGAGACGTCGGGAATGCCGGTCTGAAACATGCCGATGATCCGCTCCAGCAAACTCGCGTAATACGGCTTCGGATTCGCGTAAACGTCGATGAATTCCGAGCCTTTGCTGCGATGAAGGACCGCTCCGAACTTGTTGTTGCCCTTGCGGTTGCCGCGCACCGTGCCGAGCCTGCCGTCCTTCCACAGCGCGGTAATGATATCGTGGTCCTCGTTGGACTTGACCGTAACCTCGGCACAGCCCGGACCGAGAAGCGCATACAGCATTTCGATCGAATGGATGCCGTACCAGAAATAACCGGGCTGTGTCTCCTGCAGAGCCATCGGGCCGTAAGTATCGGCACCTATGATCTCGCCCTGCTCTTGATGGGCCAGAGCAGCCTGCAGCCCTTCCGCATAGCGCAATGCGGAGCTGCTCATTACCGTTATGCCGTTCGCCTCCGCAATGGCGGCGATTTCCTGCGCCTCGTCCGCACGGACGGTCAACGGCTTATCGATAAAGACCGGCTTGCGGAACGGTGCGACCGCACGGAACTGCTGCAGATGGACGCGGCCGTCCACCGACTCCAGCATAATGGCGTCGCATGCTTCCGCCACAGCCTCGGGCGAATCGAGAATTTGCACGCCGAACTCGTCGCGCAATTGGGCGGTATAGCCGTCCACCCTGGTATGGCTCAGCTCAAAATCCGGCGACCCTCCCGGAAATGCGGCCGTAACCGCTCCTCCCGGAACATGGAACGGCTGACCGGGATCGTTAAGCAGCTTGGCGAAATGAACGACATGCGATGTATCCAGACCTATCAGACCAATTGATATTGGCCGGGATGACGAAGATTTCAATGAATATCACTCCTTATAATTCATCCTTAGCATCTTTATTTCAGCACGGCTCTCAAGCCTTCCAGCGTCATGGCCGTGCCATCCTTGGCGGTTCCCCCTTCGGGGATATAGTGCGTCTCCAGCGTATACAGCCCTTGGTAGCCGTCGGCTTCCAGAGCACGGATCTGCTCGCTAATAGGCACGTTTCCCCTGCCGATCGGCACACAGCCCGGCGCACCGCCTTCGCGGATTACGGCATCCTTTAAGTGGACGTGGTCAAGCACATCCTTCACCTCACGATAGCCGTCCGGGTAGGCGAAACGCCCTCCGTAGACTTCGTTGCCCGGATCCCACAGCACCTTCATATAAACGCTGTCCACAGCGCGGACAAGTCCGGCCACCTCATCGGCATAGCCACCGTTGCAAGCAGGCTCATTTTCCAGCAGCAGCACGATTTGCTCCCGCTCCGCAGCCTCGGCCGCCGCCTTAAGCTTGCTCACAATCTCCGCCCGGTGCAAGGATGGCTTCGCCTCCCGCCAGAAGGAGAAAATGCGGATTCGGTGCGTGCCGAGCCGCTTGGCGATCCCGATGGCCCGCTCCAGCTTCGCGAAGTGCGCTTGGACGCTCTGCTCCTCTTGTCCGAACGTATCGCCGGCAGCTGCCGGTCTTGTCGGATCAAGGCTGCACTTGAACACCGGCGAAGCCAGGCACGACACGAACAGCCCGCGTGCCTCCGTCTCGCGCCTCACCCCGTCTGCCTCTTCGTCGCTAAGCTCCATCACATTCCGGCCGCCGATCATGCGGATCTCGACATGCTTCAAGCCGTTGGCGGCGGCCCAGTCCAGCGCTTCGCCCAAATGCTGAGACACTTCATCCGTTATTACGCCTAACCGGTCCCAAATCATGCGTTCCACCTCCCGAAGTATCCTCATGTCATTCCATCGTTACTTGCCGTATACATGCGGATTTTGACGACGGCACTCCTCCATGACGGCCATTTGCTGACGCACCTGCTGAGGCGTAATCTCAAGCGGAGCGCCGTCAACGATCGTTCGGTACAGCATCATGTACAGCTGCTCCGTCATATGCTCGAACAAGGTTGTGCCTTCCGGCAGCGCCAGCTCCCAACGGTCCGTGTGCCAGGTAAGCTCCTCTTTGCAGTAGGCGGGCAGCCCTTTCGCATCAAACAACGGCTCGTGCTGCAGCTTCTGCTCCGGCGCCTCCTCCGGCTTGAAATATTTCCACTCCAGCTTGCTGCCGCTGCCGCGAAGCCCTCCGTTCGTGCCTTGAACAATGAACGTATCGCGGGGAAACGCGCTGCAGGAGGAAATTTCGAGATCGATAGTCGGTCTACCTTGTCCCCTCAGGATCAACTTGACGTAATCCTCCGCATCGCCGAACGTATTTGCCCGGTCCATAATGCACGTAATTTGCGGCATGATATCGGTGCCGAACAGCTGCAGCGCCTGATCGACCGGGTGCGGGCCCGTATTCATCAAATTGCCCCCATTATTGCTTTGCAGCGTCTGCCAATCCCATCGGCGCGCGAAGCCGTTGTTGGTGAAGTCAACCTGCACGATCCGTCCCAGCACGCCGGACTCGATCACCTTGCGGATCTGCACAAATGCCGGCATATAGCGGGATTGCTGAAAGACAGCCAGCAAAGCGCCTCGGCGCTCCGAAGCTTCGATTAGCCGGTCGACCTCCGCCTCGGTTTTGGCTAGCGGCTTCTCGCATAGCACATTCAAGCCTTGTTCCAGCAGCTCCAAAGTGATCGGAAAATGCTGATGACTGGGCGATGCATTAACGACCAAATCCAGCTCCTCATTCCTTGCCATTTCCTCCCAGGAAGGGTAGGCACTGCAGCCGTATTCCGCCTTGGCCAGCTCCTGCCGCTCCGGCAGCGAATCCGCCACCGCCGCAATCCGGTAATAACCGGGTATTTTGGCAAGCAGGTTGCCGTGAATATTGCGGCCGCTTCTCCCTTGCCCGATAATCCCGACGTTGATCACTTTCGTACTCATAGAAACTCCACCTCTCCATGATTTTGCTTGCGCTGCGAATGCGGGCTGCTGCCTGATAATCGCAACGGCAAAGTGTAACAGCACAGCACCATATTCCGGCAACTTACGAGCACTTTCAATCCCCTGGCTTTCGAACAAGCCCTGGAATGGAAATCCTCAGCAAATCGGCCCCCTCGGTTAAATAGAAGTGTCCGAAGCGGTCCAGGGACAACCAGTTCCGCTTGCCTCCGCTCCGGATGACCTTCATCTCCTTGGTCTTGGCATCAATAACGAAAAACAAGTTCGCTTGAACGCCATACACATTGCCGTCCGTGCCGACTGCGAACTGGGTATCGCGCCATACCGTGCTGGAATAGCGGCGCGGCATAAGCTGCTTCGTATACACTACCTGACGAGCCGCAGGATCGAAGATGAACAAACAGCCTTCGGCCGAGCCCCACAGATTTCCGTCCGGCCCCTCAATCAGCTCCGTAATAGCCCGGGTACCCGGGACCGGGGTGATTTCGAATATTTTTTGCTTCGCGGCCGCATCCCATATGAATAGCTTCGCTTCCTCGGCAGAGGGATGAACGCCAAGTCCTCCCCAAACGCAAGAGCCTCCGTAGATGAGCCCGTTCTTGTACGCCACAGCGGTTACGCTCTGCTGCTCCACTATGTTCCAGTAAACCTCCCGCCGGTCGGATGTCAGATCGTATATGACCAGTGCGCCGCCCAAATGCCCGTATTTCGGAACGGTGCCGATAACGAGTCTGCCGTCCTGTAACATCATCCCCGCGAGCCCCCGGTCCTGATAGCCGATATCCGATGCGGTGAAAAGCAGCCTCGGGTTGGGAGAGGCAGAGTCCAGCCGGTCCCAAGGAATGCTCGGATCGTATTCGTATACGTTCATTCCCGTGTAGTTGACGAAATACAGCTTCTTGTTGAATTCGTAGATCCGGTCGGTTTGCGATCCCGGCAGCTGCTGCCCGTCTCCCATCGTTTCGTTGGTGAATTCCTTCGTCATTCCGGCTTCCGGGTCATGCAGCGCGATTCCGCCGGACAAGTAGCCGCTTGTATACACGTAACCGCCGCTTGTCGCCTTCACGGTCTGCAGCTCCGTAGGAACGCCGGCAACCTCAAGGTTGACAACCTTCGAATGTCCCGTTGACGGGTTATACTTAAACAGCCTCCCCTCCCGAGTCACCCCGATTAACGTGTCGCCCGGGTAGGCGGGATCCGTCAGCCGGAAGAATGTAAACCCATTCGCATTCCCTCCGGTCTGCACATCCAATACAACATACTCTCTGGAATTCATATCGTAATACCCTAATCGGGAATCGCAGGTATAGTAAATCCGTTCCCCGGAAGGAGATTCCGGCGACATGAACCGCGAGGTAACCGATCCCTCCGTCTCATCGAATAATTGCGTGTTGAGGTCCATCGCAATCGTCGTACCGGATGACAACCGGATAAACAGCTTGCCGCCCGCAGCGGTCAGGTCAAATACAAAAGGATTCCCTTGAAACCGCTCCGGCAAAGCAATTTCCGTCATCCGCTTCGTATCGCGGTCGTATTTCACGAGATGAGCATGTGCGCCTATGCCGAAATAAGCGTCATTGCGGTCACGGTCGTATGCGACGGAGTATGCGTAAGACTCACCCGGTAAAACGGATCCCAGACATACCGTATCCCCGGTTGCCGTATAGAATTCGAAGGCTTCGCTCTTGCTGTAGGTTCCGCCGATGAGAACTCCTTGCGGACCGCTCTTCATGTCAAACACCTGCTGGCCCGGCACCTTGCCGACATAGTCCACATGCCGGTTTCCGGGCACGTATTTGAATAGATGGCTTGGCGTTCCCGCTATGTACACCGTTCCGTCCGGCTGCGCCGCTAGGCCGCGGACAATAGTGCATTCGCGCACCGTGCCGCCCATGTCCGCTTCAATCGGGATCCGGGCAACCAGCTTCTCTTCGGCAACGTCAATGACGAGCAGGATTGCCGGTATCCCGACCATGGCGGAGTACGCGAACAGCCGGCCTGAGGCGTCATGGCCGAATACGCACCGGTGCGTGTTGACGGTATGCACCTGCGGCCCCAAGTTCGTCAGCTCATACTCGACGCTTTCCTCACTTGCGGCTAACGTTTCCGGAACGGCTTCCGGAAGAGCTTCCCTGTCGTTCGAACCGTTCATATCGTCGGCTTCACCGTCCTTTCGAGCTTGCATGATAGACAACGTCAAATTGTAATCGCTTTCACAAATGATACAAACGATAAACTTTGCTTCATCCGCGCTGCCTTCCTTACGAACCGCTCGAATAAGAGATTACGGCTCCCAGCACATCCGCCGGATTGTTCTTGTACTTCTCATATACTTTCCAGGCATCTCCAATCGCTACCTGATCCGTAATCAGCCGGCTGACGTCGATTCGCCGTTCGGTAAGCAAACGAATATACTCCGCCAAATTTCGTTCCTCCGTCCATCGTACATACCCCGGCGGATAATCGTATCCGTCTCTTTCGTACAACGGATCGTACCTGCCGGGTCCTCCGGCCCGGGAAATCAGCACTTGCGCTTCCTTATGGAACATCTTGCTGCGAGTGAACTCCATATGCATATCGCCGACGATGAGGATTTTGCCGCGGTCGCGAATCCAGCCGAAGCTTTCATCCATTAGCTGCATCTGACGTCCGGCAGCGCAATGAATGACGCAATCCGCGCCTAGACCCGATGTGGCCGCGGCAGCTTCCTTCGCAATATCGTCCACGCTGCTGCAAACCCGAATCCCTTCTATTCCCGCCAGCGCCTCCCTCCGCTCCGGCAGCAAATCGCAGGCAATCACCTTCAGACAAGCGGCGTGGGCGATTCTGGCAATGATCTGGCCCAAGATCCCCAGTCCGATAATGACAACGGACTCGCCGAACCTCAAATCCGCCTGCCTTAGCGCATGGATGGCGATAGCTCCCAACCCGGCCGTTGACGCATCCAGTAAAGATACCGTATCCGGAACGGGTACGACCAGATGCTTCGGTACCAGTAAATACTCCGCATGCTTCACGTAAGGCCCTCCGTAGCAGGCCACCTGCTGGCCCTCCCGGATGCCCTCCACCTCCGCTCCGACCTTCACTGCGATTCCCGCTGCGCTGTAGCCGAGCGAAGCCTGCTGCTCTGGCATACGTCGAATCGCGGTCAGCTCCGTTCCCGGACTAATGGCGGAATAGACGGATTTCACGAGCACGAATCTGCTCTGCAGCACCGGTAAAGGCTCATCCGCCACCTTCACATTCCCTCTATGATTGACGATTGCCTTCATAAGGATCCATAACTCCTCGCCTGTAGAATTAGGGTAGAGATTTCACTACGATGACTTATTTGTAATTTATATCTAGATTATAAATCGTCATTTTAAACCCTGTCAACGATAATTAACTCAAATTCTAATTTATTTCTACAATATAAAAAGGATGCAACCGGAAACCATCCGAATCCGCCGTGGACGGAGAGCCGTGATTCCAGTATGCATCCTGTTAACCCTGCACCGTCCGATACTCCATTGGAGCAAATGGTCAGGCCTGTTCTTCATTCAACGCTTCTTCAATATTCCGGCAGGTCGCCTGAATGTTCTGCAGCTTGGACCAGTACAGCTTCGCTTCGCGCAAGACGATGCCGAGCTGCTTCGAATCCAGACTTAGATCGTTAAGCAGTCTGTAGGTCGGAACGATTTCCCGGAACATATTGTACCGGGAAGGTCTGTACAAGCTCTCTTCCCCTCTCCATTCCACCGCGTTTTTGTCCGCCGGAATGCTTAGCGTATTTTGCCTCATCATGCTCTGGGAGGAATGAGACTGCAAAAAGTTGACCAGCTGCCGCGCCGCTTCCTTGACCTTGGATTTCCGGCTGACTGCCAGTCCGATCACCACGAGCAGAGTCCTGGCTTCATACAGGTAGGGCAGCGGTGCTATGTCGTAATCGAACGTTGCTCCCTTGAGCTCATTAAGCCCGAAATACGTCGTCATGATCATGGAGACTTTGCCGTTCAGGAACAGCTCCTCCGCATCCGCATTGCTGGCCGACAGCATGGTGGGGAATACGTCCGGCATATAAATGATTTTGCGGCACATTTCCAGACTGTCCGCCAGCCTGCTGCCGTACACCTCGTAGTTTCCTTGCCCGTTGCGCTCAAAGGACATTCCGCTCTGAAGCGGAAACAGGGGCCAGCGGTTGTTCGAGAGCAGATGAAAGTAAAATCCGAACCGTTCGTTCTCTACCGCCAGCTTCCCGGCATGCTCCAGCAGATCGTCCCACGTCCACCCGCTGTAAGGCTCCGACAGCCCCCGATCCTCGAAGTGCTCCTTGTTATAACACAGAATAACCGGCGAAAACGAGAACGGCTGAACGAGAAGCTCCCCTTCATGGGTGAACGCTTGCGAGAGAAACGGATACACGCCGGGATTCGGTTGGCAAGGCTCCAGCAAATTGACGTTGCTGTTCTCGATAAACTCCCGGAAGCTCCCTTGATTGATCGTAAATACATCGAGCAAATCGGCATCCACATACTCCTTTACCGAGTTGCGGAAATTTGTCGCCGGAATTTCAACAGGCTGGACCCGTATATGCGGATATTTCTCGTGAAATTCGGATATCATTGCGGCTAAGCCCGTTTCCTCATTGGTGCTCGGATGATAGCCGAAGCGGACTACCGTCTTCTTGTCCTGCGTGCTGGAGGCAACCCGGTTGCCTACTTTGGGGATTTTCTCGATCAGCCCTTCCTCGACAAGAATGTCCAATGCTTTGCGCACCGATTTGTTGCTAAGATGAAACTGCTTCGTTAAATCGAGCTCCGAAGGCAGAAATTCTCCGACCGCTCTTTTGCCCGATAAGATTTCCTCCCGCAGTATATTGGCCATTTCGTCCAGCCTGATTCGAAATGTCTTGCGGCTTGCCTTTCCTTCTACGGAATTCCGTTCCGACATGCTCTGCCTTCACCTCTAATTTCTATCTATGTGATATCAGCTTATCATACTTGAGGAATCCGCTCCAATAAAAACAAAGGAATTCCGCAGCCGTTACGGCCGGGAATTCCTTTATCCGTGAGTTTGCTCCTTGCAGGCAGCAGGTATCGCTGCCGCTTAAGGCTTATTCCGCGTGAATCCAGACAACGTCCTTATCCGCCAAATACGACTCCCATTCCTTAGGAGCCTTCACATCGCTAATGATGATGTCGATCTCCCTCAAATCCGCCAATTTATAAAATTGCACGTTGCCGAATTTGGAATGGTCTGTCAGCACAATGGTTTGCTTGGACTGCTCCATCAGCTTCTGGGCCAGCTGTCCCCGCTCCGCGTCGAAGCCGGTAATTCCTTTGCCCATCATAATGCCGTCAATTGTAATAAAGGTTTTGTCCGCATAGAACGATGCAGCCATTTTCTCCGCTATCGATCCGGTCGTCCGGAAATGTACCGTATCGACTTTGCCGCCGATAAAATAAATTTCGCCCGAGAACAGTTCCTTGTTCTTGTATTCGATCAGCGCAGACAGGGCAGCGATGGATATCGTCATGACGGTCAAATTTTTCTTATTTTGCAAATAAGGGATCATCTGCAGCGTTGTCGTTCCATCGTCGATGAAGACGACGTCATTATCCTCGACAAGCGTTGCGGCAGCCCGTCCGATGCGGCGCTTCTCTTCGGCGCGCGTCACCTCGCGTTTGAAATGCGATGCTTCCTCGCGGTCGAGATTGTACTTGATCGCGCCGCCGTACACACGCTTCAGCTTGTTCTCTTCCTCAAGCTCCTCCAGATACCTGCGAATCGTTTCCGAGGAAACCTTCAGACGCTCGACCAAATCTCCGGTTTTCACCTTGCCTTCAAGATTGAGCAAATTAAGAATATAATCTTTCCGTTCCTCTCCGACTAATGACACTGGAATCATGCCTCCGTAGAAATAAGATCAACTTAGTGCAATTATACCATTCGCCGCAAAAATTGATAGATGTCGACAAGCAAATCGCGTCTAGCTCCAGAAGCGGTTTCTTTCGATTGCATTCAGCAGCCGCTCCATATCGCTTGCATGAACGTCGCCGATGTTGCCGATTCTAAACGTCATGGCCGATGTAATTTTGCCTGGATACAGGACGAAGCCTTCCTGCTTGATCCGTTGATAGAACGTGTCGAACGAAAATGCCGGGCTGTCCGGATAGTAAAACGAGGTGATAATCGGCGATTGAAGCTCCGACGGAAGCAGGGTGCGGAAGCCGAGCCGCTCCATTCCTTCCACAAGCAGCCGATGATTGTTCTCGTAACGCTGCTGACGCTTTACGATGCCGCCCTCGGCCGCAAGCTCCTGCATCGCCTGATAAAACGCGTGAACGACATGAGTCGGCGAAGTAAAGCGCCATTTCCCGTTTTGCCGCTCCATCGTATCCCATTGGTCGAACAAGTCGAGGGATAACGAACGGGCGCGTCCATTGCACTTCTCAAGCTCCTCACGCTTGGCGATAATAAAGCCGAAGCCCGGCACACCCTGGATGCACTTGTTGCTGCTGCTGATCAGGAAATCGATTTGCAGCTCCGCCACATCCATCTCGATCCCTCCAAAAGTACTCATGGCATCGACGATGTACGTCTTGCCATACCGCTTGGCTACCTCGCCGATCTCGCGGATCGGATTCAGCATGCCGGTTGTTGTCTCCCCGTGCACCACCGCAACGTGGGTAATCGCCTCGTCCTGCTTCAGCAGCGCCTCAAGCTGAGCGGCGTCCGCTTGCGTCGTTTCGCCGAAATCAAGCACGGTCAGGGCGACATTGAGCACCCCCGCCATTTGAGCGATCCGTGCTCCATAGGCTCCATTGACGAGAACGGCCAGCTTGCCGTCCGCCGGGATGACCGAGCCGATAACCGATTCGACACAGAAGCTGCCGCTTCCTTGCATCAGCACGCTGGTGTAATCGCCTGCTTGTGCCGTCGCCAGAGCTACGAGCTCCGAGCGGATTTGCTGGACCAGGCCGTTATATTCCTGGTCCCAGGTGCACCAGTCCGTCAGCATCGCTTCTTTGACGGTCGACGTCGTGGTGAGCGGTCCCGGAGTGAGCAGCAAGTAGTGGTTTTGTTTGGTCATCGTAGTCATTATGGTCGATCTCCTTTAGCCAGTCGGTCGTTGATTTGCTCGATTACTTGATCCAGGTCGCCGATCGTTTCAATGACATAATGCGCGCCTGCATCCAGATAACGCTGCTTGATCTCTTCCAGCTTCGCCGCCAATTCGGCGCTGTCCCCGGCCTGCACTTCCGCTTCGGTCATGCCGAGCTCGTTGCTTCCCTTCAAAATACCGACGCTCCAGGCTCCGGCATTGATGCCTTCGCGAACGTCGCTGATCGTGTCTCCCGCCTTCACCACGTGCTTCATCGGGTACAGGTCGAGACGAATGGCATTTTCGTAGCACATCCAAGGATACGGGCGGCCTGCCGGCACTTCATCCGGAGTGACGAGGCAATCCGGCGAATAGCCGTTCTTCTTCGCTTCCTCGGCCACGATCATCATCATTTCCATCGTATAGCCCGTCGTGGAGCCGACCTTGATCCCTTGCTGACGAAGTCTGCTTACGAGCTCGACCGCCCCGGGAATCGGCTTGGCGTAATCTCTCAGTACGGAGAACAGCAGCTGCTCGAAATCCGCATACATCTCGTCCAGATCCGCATCGTTGATCGGACGCCCGTACTTCTCCTGCCATTGGCGCGCAACGTTATCCATTTCGCCGATAGCTTGCATATGATCTCGTTTGAGCATTCCCATCGGCTTTCTTGCTTCTTCCGCCGTAACTGCAATGCCTTTATTTTCATAGGCTTTGATAAATGCCGCAAGCGGCGCAAAGCATCCGTAATCGATTGTCGTTCCTGCCCAGTCCAAAATAACGCCTTGAATTTTCATGTTCATGATCTCCTTATTTTTGGGTTTGCCAAGCATCGGTTTTTTTTCTGACCTTGTGTACTACCAGTTCATAGATAGCCCGGATGATAATGTTCGTCAGCACAATCAGGCTCGACATCGCGGCAGCGGCAGCCACATCCCCCGCGTCGTCCATATTCACAATGGATACGGCGGCCAGGTTAAAATCCGCCGACCGAAGAAACACGACAGCCGATACGGTAACCATGGAGTTGACGAAGAAGTACATCGCAATCTCCAAAATGACCGGCAGCGACATCGGAACCGTTACCCGGAAAAACGTCTTGTAAAACGGTACTCTCATCGATTCCGAGACGAGCTCGAATTCTTTGTCCAGCTTCTTGAGCGAAGTTGTGGCCGAAATAAAAGGAACCGAGTAGAAGTGAACCACATTGGCCAAAACAATGATCGCCATCGTGCCGTACATGACATTCAGCGGATTGTCCGGGTCGTTGAAGAAGAATATATAGGCGAGACCGATGACCATGCCAGGCAGCGCAAGCGGCAGGATGGAAAGGAAGTAGCCGACTTGGCGCAAGCCGTTCAACTGTCTCGTTTTCTCAATCAGGTAAGCAAAGGCGAACGTGATGACCGTTCCGATAATGGCTGTAAGAAAAGCTACTTTCAAGCTGTTGTAAAACGGCTCCAGACCGGATGCGGCCACTCTGGAAAAATCGTAATGCTTCAGAGACAGACTAATCTCGTAAGGCCAAACTTTCACCAAAGATGCGAATACCGTCGTGAGTAGCGGAATGAATATGGCAATCGCGCACAGCCAGCAGATGACCGTGTACACGATGTCCCGCATGCGCCCTTGCCCGATACGGTAAGGCGTCGATTTGGCGGACAGCATCATCTTTTGCTTCCGGTCGACGAACCGGTCGACGGCGAAGGCAATGAACGCCGGGATGGTGAGCAAAATCCCTACGGTCGCTCCCATCGAGAAGTTTTGCTGCCCGATGACTTGCTTGTAAATATCCGTCGCCAGTACGTTGAACTGGCCTCCGACGGCTTGCGGCGCTCCGAAATCGGTGAAGCTCGCCGTGAAGCAGACGAAGATGGCGCTGATCAAGCCGTATTTCACCGACGGCAGCGTGACCGTCATGAACTTCCGAGCCTTGCCCGCCCCGAGCGTCTCGGCCGCTTCGTACAACCGGTAATCGGTCATGGCTAAGGCGGCGGCGAAGATCATGAACGCCTGCGGGAACAAATAGATAACCTCGGAAATGATGATGCCGACCGGCCCGTACAAAGGAATTTTGATACCCGGCAGGGTACCGAAAAATCCGGTTGTAACAAGACCCTGATTGCCGAACAAATACGTCAGCGCAATCCCGTGCATCATGGTCGGAGCGAACAGCGGCAGCATCGCCGCGTATTTGAAAAAGCTTTTGCCGCGGATCCCCGTTCTGGTAATCCCGTACGCATACAAAAAGGCGAGAGTCGCTGCAATGGCGGTCGAGATGACGGAGATAAACACCGTGTTGCCGAGCGACCTGGAAAGGGACGGCGTAGAAAAGTAGTTCATGAAATTGGCTATGCCGACAAAGGCGTCACTGCGGTCCACGAACGCTTTGGCGAACAGGGTGCACAGCGGGACCAGGATGCCGATCAACAGCGAGAACACAAGTAACGCGATGAGCAGGCTTTGTACCGACTGCCCGGAATTCCATTTTTGTCTTATAGCTCGAATAGCTGCTGTCATAGCAAGTGCTCCTTTATACGCTCACCAGCGCTTCGTTTGGAAACGAGATGAACTTTTCTTCCGGCAGTTCCAGCGTCACCGCAGTATTTTTGGCAAGCTTCAATTGATGCGTTACATGGGCCGATACGTCAACCGTAACAAGCTGCGATTCCCAAGGAACCATCTGCAGTGTGACGCGGTAAAACGGGCCGCGGAATTCGATATGCTTTACAATCGCCGGAATTCCGTTAATGGACCCTTGGGAAGCCAAGCGGATATGCTCGGGACGAACCGCCAACGGCTGCCCACCGTCCACGCGCACCCCTGCGCCGTTGTTGTTGTTGAAGAAATTAATCGCACCGATGAAATCGGCGACGAACGGGGAGCTCGGCTGCTCGTATACTTCCTGCGGAGAACCGATTTGCATCACCTCGGCATTTTTCATGACAACGATCCGGTCGGCCATCGTCAATGCTTCCTCCTGATCATGCGTGACCATGATGGTTGTAATGCCGAGCTTCTCCTGCAGCTCCCGGATCTCGGTACGAAGCTTCTCGCGGACCTTGGCGTCGAGCGCTGACAGCGGCTCGTCCAGAAGTAGGAAGTCGGGAGACAGAACGATCGCGCGGGCTAGCGCAATTCTTTGCTGCTGCCCTCCGGACAGCTGTGCCGGATACTGGTTGCGTGCGTGCTCCAGATCGACCAGCGCCAGAGCCTCGCGCACTTTCTCGTCGATCTCGCGCTTCGACAGCTTTTTCCCCTGCAGGCCGTAAGCTACATTTTGATAAGCGGTCAAATTGGGAAACAGCGCATACGATTGGAACACCATGCCGAAATTGCGCTTCGAGGGCGGCAGCTGAGTAATATCCTTGCCTCCTACCGTAATGCTTCCTTCCGTTGGAGTTTCCAGACCGGCGACAATGCGCAATAGCGTCGTCTTGCCGCACCCGCTGGGACCGAGAAGACAAATAAACTCATTTTTCAGAATATCGATATGGATGTTATTCAGTGCTGTAAAAGATCCGAACGTTTTATGAATGCCCCTGACGGACAAATATGGCTGTGACATAAGAGCCTCCTTACCGGCTTGTTGATTTCGTTGGAATCTGTGTTTCGTTTGTACTTATAAGGTTCAGTATAAAGTACTTTTGTTATCCGACTGTTAAATGAAGGTTAATTTTATGTTATTAATTGCTTTTACTTGGTTTTAATTGTTTCTCTTTCTTCTAAATGAAATATTGAGCTTGTTAACAATCCCGAGAAATGATGCGTTCCCTTGCCTTGGCAAAAAATCGCCCAAATACAAAACATGCACGGAACCATTAGTCCCGCGCATGCCGCCATCCCTATTACTTTTTGGCTTCGCTCTTCGAATCGTAGCGCTTATTCCATTCAGCCAATACCGAATCACGATTTTTCGCGGATTCGTTCAAATCCAGCTTGATCAATTGCTTCAACGGATCCTTGTCGTAGCCTTCCGGTATAGTGTTCGTGTCGCTCTTCACAGCGAGAATCGCATAGTTTTTGCTGTATTCCTTCATGGCATCGTCGGTAATCGCCCAATCCAGGAAGTCTTTAGCGGATTGCTTGATCGTCTTCTTCTTCATTAGAGCGTTCGCTTCCAAATCCCAACCGGAGCCCTCTTTCGGGAACACGACTTCAACCGGTGCGCCGCCTTTTTTCTCCTGAATGCCGCGGTAGCCGAAGGCGATACCGATAGGGTATTCGCCGGTGCCTGCCATTTTGGCCGGCTTGGAGCCCGAATGAACATACATAGCAACGTTCTCGTGAAGCTTGTTCATGTAGTCCCACGCCTTGTCTTTACCCATCAAGGAAACGAGACCGGATACAGTCAGGAAGCCGGTACCCGAGGAAGCCGGATTAGGCATGGTGATCATTCCTTTATATTCAGGCTTGATCAGGTCCTCATAGGATTGCGGGATCGGCAGGTTTCTTTTTTCCATTTCCTTCTTATTTACGACAAACGCCGTTTCCCAGGCATCGATGCCTACCCAGCGCGTCGGGCTGTTTTTATCCTTGAAATCCGCTTGAATCTTCTCTACCCCTTTAGGAGAGTAGCCTTCCAGCATGCTGTTCTGATCGAGTACGAGCAGGCTTGTCGCAGCCAGTCCCCAAACGACGTCCGCTTGCGGGTTGTCCTTCTCGGCCAACAGCTTGGCGGTAATAACGCCAGTGGAATCGCGGACGATATTAAGTTTAATGTCCGGGTACTTTTGCTTGTACGTTTGAAGGTACGATTTGATTTGATCGTCCTCCAGCGCGGTATACACGGTCAGATCCTTGCTTTTGGTATCAACGGCAGACTCCGCCGAGGTTGGATTCGTATTGCTTGCCGCTCCGGCTTCTCCGGTTTTTGCTGCGTTCGGTGCGCTTCCGCATGCTGCGAGCGATACGGACATTACAAGTGCTGCGATCATTGCTAAAGGCCTTTTCATTCTAAATTTCCTCTCCTTCAAATCGTTGATAGCTTAACTATAATAACGATTTGTAAACTAACTATAAAATACATGTAAAGAAATTGTTTTTTTATATCTTTTGTTGTTTTTAATTTGAACTTCTCCATTCTCCTCATGAAACAGCCATGAATTTACAAAATCTCCATCTGACCTTAATATATCCCTTACATTTCAGCTATACACTGGGCTCAAGGCTACAATCAATCTATGAAAAAGGTGGACGAGCTCATAATGGAAACGATGAACAGAAGAAAGTTTCTATCTTATCTTGGAACAGGTACTGCCGCGTTGGCAGCCGCTTCTGCAGGACTCGGCTCTTTGACGGACAATAAAGCAAGCGCCGCTGCGGCCAATCACTTGTTCGGTTACCAATCGAATAAAGTGTCCGGGTTTTTCAAGCCGATTGAGCACTCCAAAGAAGACCAGCTGCTCTTACCGGAAGGCTTCCGATATGATGTTGTAGCCGCTTTTGGCGACAAAATCAATGAAGCTGGCGACACCTTCGGCTTCAACAACGACTTCACGCTGTATTTCCCGATGGAAGGCTCCAATACAAAAGGCTTGCTCTGGGTTAACCATGAATATTCCAGCGACGTATTCGTTCACGGCGCACCTGACGCCAACGGCAAATATTCGACGGAGCAAATCCAAAAAGCACTGTACAATCAAGGCGGCTCCATTATTGAAGTGTATCGCGACGCCAACGGAGTATGGAACATGGATCCGACGTCCAAATACGCTCGCCGCATCACCGGCTTGACGCCGATCAAGCTTGTAGGACCGGCAGCAGGCTCGAACGCGGTCAACGGTGCCGCTAACGTGCAAGGAACGTTCGCTAACTGCTCCGGCGGTATGACGCTGTGGAACACGGTGCTTACCTGTGAAGAGAACTTCGAGGAGCAAAGCGCACAAGCCGGCCTTGACGCTACGCACTACGGCTGGGTAGTCGAAGTCGATCCTTTCGATTCCGCATTCGAAATCCGCAAGCATACCTACTTGGGCCGCTTCAACCATGAAAATACAGCTATGGGTCTTGCCAAAGACGGGCGCATCGTAGTTTACATGGGCGACGACAAGAAGGACGCCTGTATTTATAAGTTCGTGTCCAAGGAAATGTACAACGCTTCGCTCGGACGCGCTAACTCCGCCTTGCTGGAAGACGGCACGCTGTATGCTGCCGATATGAAAAAAGGCAAATGGATCGCTTTGACGATCGAAGCCGTTCAAAAGCTGCTGAACGACGAGAAATTCAAAGTACCTTCGACCGTAAAAGGCAAAAAAGAAGAGCTGGCCGCCAAGTATCAATCCCAGGCCGACGTGCTCGTCAATACTCATGAAGCGGCGATGCTGCTGGGCGCAACGCCTACGGACCGTCCTGAGGACATCGAAATTTGTCCTTTCGACAACACGTTCTTCGTAGCTCATACGAACAACGACAATCACGGCAACATCCACGGGCACATTACCCGCTTCTTCGAGAAAGACGGAGATTTGGGCGCCCTTGATTTCGACTTTGAAATTTTCGCTGCAGGCGGACGTCAAAGCGGCTTCAGCGCTCCGGACAACTTGACCTTCGACAGCAACGGCAACCTATGGACTGTAACGGACATTTCAAGCAGCAGCATGAACAAAGGCTTGTTCACTGCATTCGGCAACAACGGAATGTACGTCATTCCGACTACAGGCCCTAACATGGGCGTAGCGATGCAGTTCGCTTCCGCTCCATTGGATGCGGAAATGACAGGTCCTTGGTTTACACCGGACGAAAGCACACTCTTCCTTGCCGTACAGCACCCGGGCGAAAATACGACGGACGCCGCCAAGCCTACCAGCATGTGGCCGCACCGTCCAGGCGACACTATGCCTCGTCCTGCCGTAGTAGCCATTACCGGATTTCAATTCTAATTAGGAGTTGACAGCTATGCCTTTCGGAAATATAGGAATTCCCGGTCTCATCCTGATTCTTATTATTGCCCTTATCATCTTCGGGCCTTCCAAGCTCCCTGAGCTTGGACGCGCCTTCGGCCGCACACTCAGCGAATTCAAGAGCGCGACCCGCGGTCTGATCAACGGAGAAGAGGACAAGGCTGACAAGGCGCCGGAGCAGACAGCAGCCGCTCAACGCCAGACGGACGCTGCTCAAGCGCAAACGCAAACGGCCGCAGCGGCGGACAACAAGCAGCCGATGGTTACAGCTGACAAAACGGCTCATTAAGCCGCTGACCCAGTAGATTTGCAAGGCTCCCGGCCGGACGGACTGTATACTAAGCCGTTTCCTCCGGGAGCTATTTCTTTTACACGGGAGACTTAAAATGATGGATGACAAAGATATGAAGCTTACGGGGCATCTGGAGGAAATGCGCAGACGGCTTATCCTTACGTTCGGCGCTTTCCTGGTCGCCCTGATCGCCGCTTTCCTGTATGCGAAGCCGATTTACGCGTGGCTCGTCCGCGATATGGACGGTATGCTCACCGTACTCGGACCGACCGACATTTTGTGGGTATACCTGATGATCTCGGGCGTGGTTGCCATTGCCGTTACGATCCCGGTTGCAGGGGGACAAATATGGGGCTTCGTGAAGCCGGCGCTGACGCCGGAGGAACAGCGGGCCACGCTCGCTTACATTCCCGCTTTGGCTGTCCTGTTCGCAGTCGGTATCTGCTTCGGCTACTTCGTGCTCTTCCCCATGGTATTGTCCTTCCTGAAGGAAATGGCCCATGGACAGGTGCAGACGCTGTATACGGCGGACAAATATTTCCGCTTCATGCTGAACCTGACGCTGCCGTTCGGACTGCTGTTCGAAATGCCGGTCGTCGTCATGTTCCTGACCAAGCTCGGCATCCTGAACCCGCTGCGCTTGTCCAAAATGCGCAAAATTTCCTACTTCATTCTCGTCGTAATCTCGATTACGATCACGCCGCCCGATTTTATTTCAGACATTTTGGTCATTGTGCCGCTGCTGATCCTGTACGAGTTCAGCATTACCTTGTCCAAATGGGTATACAAGAAGCAGCTGAATGAAGCCGTTCAAGGCTGATTCACCGCGCCGCACGAACATCCCGAACATCGTCTAAGAGCGAAATCGGGATGTTTTGTTTTACTTGGACGGCAGCTATTCAACCATCTATACATAGCCCTCAGCTCGGCTTCCGCATGCCTCTCATATAGAAAACCGCGAGCAGCAGCAGCGGTACCGCCACCGCATAGGTCAAATCCCAAAAAGGCCAATAATGCTGAAGCAGGTCGGTGTAGAAGGAGATGTTCGGGGAGATAAGCGAGGCCAGTCCAAATAGAATCAAGGCGTAAGGAAGGTCGAGAAAGCGTCTCTCCTTCAAACCTAGCAATTGGGCCGAGCCCATGACAAGTGCATATAAATACAAGGTGCATTTGAAATAGGTGGACATAATCCAAACAATGGCTAGGAGAGCCTCCAATCTTTCCAGAAAGTTGCCGATACTGATCTTCTTGGCCAGCCCATAAGCCGGATATATTTGATGAGAGGTAATATACGCGCCGAGAATCAGAATGCTGATCAAGACTACTGCAAGGATACAGACGGCGCCGATCATGGATGCTACCATAAAATCCTTTCGCATGTGACTCCCTTGCTTGACATACGGCATAAGCATCATAAACACAATCACCGTCTCCGTAAAAGGATAGACAACGGCGTAAATCGAGCCGGTCAGAACCGGCCTTACTCCATCCCCCATTATAGGCAAAAGCTTGTCCGTCTCGATTTGCGGAAGCAGCAGCACGAACAGGGCAATAAAAAAGAACGAAAACCAGGGAATCAATAATTCCCCGGCCCTGCCAATAGACTCCAGACCGCTTCTCAAGCTGAAGAACAGCACAAAAATAATCATGACATGAATTGCCCTGATAGGAGTTTCCGTCATCATCTGCGACGTGACGAAATCGCTGATTTCTCTCGTCATAGCAGACAGGTTAAACAAATAATACAACAGGAACAGCACCGACATGGTACCGCCAAGCCAGGTCCCAAGCAGGGAACGGTTCAGTTGAATGATCGTCTCGTTCGGCTTGAGTCCGATCAATCTTAAAAAAAGCCACACGACAAAAGCTCCCCCGAGCAAGCCAACAACTCCTGAAAGCCATGCGTCCTGCTTGGCAGCCGATGCCGTTATGGAAGGAAGGATCAGGATCGTATCGCCGATCGTTACGAATATGACAAGCACAGCCATCTGCTGGATGCTGATTTTTCCGTTCTCTAGCATGGGCGCTCACCTTATTCTAAGTTTAATGAAAAACCAGGTTGCTTAGCGGTCCGTAGATGATCTTCAAAATATTCAACGGGCTCGGGAGATTAGCTATCCGAACGGCAGCTACGCTGAGCACGGTACCTGCCGCCAGCATCGACGTAAATACAATGGTTTCCTTCAGCATCCGTTTCCGGATTAACCCCGGAAGCTCCATGACGGCAATCACCACCGCCACACCAATAACGACTAGAGTTAATATCATGCCGGACTACTCCTTTATATCGTTTAGGAACGAATTTCCTACCGTACCGAGCTTGCGGATAATGACATCCACCTTGTACCGGACCTTCAAATGAGTAAAGTGTTCAGACCAGTCGGCCTGCAGCCGTTTCCACGTCTTGGGCTCTGAGCGGTAAATCGCCTGTCCAAAGCCGAAAATATCCGATTTGAATTTTGTTTGCGTGACGGATACCGCCTTCTTCATCCGTTCAGTAATGATGTCCTCCGTCTTGGTTTCCAGCATACGAATCGTTTCCGGATCTTCCAGATTGATCTTGCATTCCACCTCCCCGACGCTGGACTGATTTTTCATCACGATTTCAATAACCGGTTGCCCCTCTTCCATCACTACTTTGATTTTGCTGTTGGTCCGGAGTGTCTCTATTACGACATTGCCGCCGTCCGGACATTTGACATGCCCTACTGTGCTTTTCACATTATCCATTATGTAATTGTACCCCTTGCTCTCGTCTTCGCTCAGCCAGCCGACCAGCTTGTCCCTTTTGAACACAGCCAGGTTGGAGAACCGCAATCGAGCCGCAGGAAGAATTTGCTCCACATTTTGTTTCTTCTCTCCCTGCTGCGGGTCGCCAAGCACTTCAATTCCCGATAAAACGGGATTGATCCCCGGCCCGACAAGCTCATTGATCAGCTGATCGAGAGTAAAGGTGGTCGTCGGCGCCCATGCACGGGAGGAGGCTTCCAATGAGGCATACAATTTGTTGGACGGGATTTTCTCCAAGGGCGTCAATATTTTCAGAATCTGCTCCGCCTCTGTATCTCTTGCCACCATAATATAGAAATCCGTCCTCGGCTCGGAATCCCGCGACAGCAAATCCAGCACCTTGCCTATGCCCTCCCGGGCCAGCGATTCTCCCAGAACGAGCACTCTGATGTGAGAAGCATATATTTTCCGGGGACTGATTTCCGTCAATTTGCGGAAGGCCTCAAACACCGTCGGAGCGGTTGTCTTATACATAACAACGGGGGCATAGGTCCCGCTTTCTTTTTTGGCGGCGACGGCAGACGGCTCTACAACCTGCACGGCAACCTGGAATTCGTTCCCTCTCTTATCGATAGCCGTTCCCAGCTGAATTCCAAGCGTATTAAGCTCACGGCGGTTCCAGCAGCCGCTCAGAAGCAATATCATCACTCCCAGGAGCAGCAGCAGCCCAGTCTTTTTCATGAGCAGCCTCCTTGCTTCTTGAACTACTTTTGGCGAGTTCTGTTGTCACGGCTTAACAGCTGGGGACGTCTCTTCATCTGCCTCCACGGAAGCCGGAACAGCGTATCCTTCTGATCCCGCAAGTTAAAGGGTCCGAAGGGGCTCATGTAAGGGACTCCGAATGAGGATATGGCCGACAGATGGACGACCATTATAAGAATCCCGATCAAGATGCCGTATAATCCGAAGGATGCGGCGAGGCCCATGAGGAAAAACCGAAGCATGCGTACGGAAATCGACATATTGACGGCCGGGATCACATAGCTCGAAATAGCCGTAATCGAGACGAGGATTACCATAACCGCCGACACGACTCCCGCCTCCACAGCCGCCTGCCCAATAACCAGCGTACCGACAATGGATACGGCTTGCCCTACCGTCCTCGGCATCCGGACTCCCGCTTCACGCAATATTTCGTATGTCGTTTCCATCAGCAGAGCCTCAATAAAGGCCGGAAAAGGAACACCCTCGCGCTGGGCGGCTAAATTGATGAGCAAATTGGTCGGCAGCATCTCCTGATGGAAGGTGGTAATAGCGATATAAAACGACGGCGCCAGCAGCGCGATGAAGAAGGACAAATAGCGGATAACCCTCAGCAGGCTGCTGATATCGGCCCTTTGATAATAATCTTCGGCCGATTGGAAGAAATGGACGAACAGGGCGGGCACCAGCAGGACAAAAGGGGTACCGTCGACAAGGATGGCCGCTCTCCCCTCCAGTAAGGCTGCAGCCACCGCATCCGGCCTTTCGGTATTATACAGGGTAGGAAAAGGAGTATATTTCTTATCCTGAATGAGCTCTTCGATATACCCGCTTTCCAGAATGCCGTCGATATCGATGGATTCCAGCCGGTTGCGTACCTCCTGCACCATTCGAGGATTGGCAATCGTATTCACATACATGATACTGACGCTTGTCTTGGTAACGCGACCGATTTGCCGCGTCTCCAGCCATAAGCCGGGATCCTTGATCTTTCTGCGGATCAACGCGGTATTCGTACGGATATTTTCGGTAAAAGCCTCCATAGGACCGCGAACGACGGTTTGCTGCGACGGTTCAGTGACGGTTCGGTCTTCCGGCCCGTAAATTCCTACGCGCAGCCCCTTGTCCAACCCGTTCAGAAGCAGGATCGCGTCGCCGGACAGCAGATGGTTATAAAGCTCGCTCATATCCTGTACGACGGATGTGTGTCCGGCCGTCAGCACTTCCTCTTGCAAATAGGGAAGAACCTTGCCGTAATCAATGCGGTCCGTTTCCCCGTCCTTCGGCTTCCTCCTCATGAAAGGAGCGATAACCGCATCGTGGAGCAGCGCGTTATCTGCCAAGCCTTCGATGTAAAACAGCGAGGCGCGGACGCTGCCCCAGTGCATGTCTTTGACGATAAGGTCCTGACTATTGCCCAAAGTATCGCGAATAGCCGCCTTGTTTGTCAGCAAATCGGCATGGATTCCGGTCGTTGTGGTTTGGGTCGGTAGAGTATCCATCAGCAAGTACCTCGGTCTGATAATATTCCTATTATGACCAATGGAACCATTATTATTTATTTCCCGTTCCCGTTTACGGTCTGCTTGCTGCTTTGGGCAAAAAAAGCTCCGGCATCCCCGCTTTCTCGACCAAGGCCGATACAACGAGTACGGGTGCCGGAGCTTCATTACTATAGTTGGAAAATAAGTCCAGGACCCTGTCTTCGTTAATAGCTCGATAGACCTGTCGTCAGTGCTGAAACGCTCTGAACGTCTCGATCAGCTGCTGCGTATAAGGATGCTTCGGCTCCTCCATCAGCTGATCGACATGTCCCGACTCGACGATCCGTCCGTGCCGCATTACAGCGATCCGCTGACCGATGCATCGAACCAGATCGAGATCGTGGGAAATGTATAAGTACGTCATCTGCCTCTGCTGCTGGATATGCTGCAGGAGCTCAATGACTTGCGCCTGTACGGACACATCGAGCATGGAAGTCGGCTCGTCCAGCACCAGAAAGCTCGGATCGAGAGTCAGCGCCCGCGCGATGACGATTCTCTGGATTTGCCCGCCGCTAAGCTGGTGGGGATAGCGGTACAGCACGTCGCTGCCCAAGCCTACCAGCTCCAGCAGGTCGAGTACCCTGGCCTCCCCCTCCTCCCTGCTGTGAGTACGGTGCAGCACCATAGGCTCCAGCAGGCTGTCGAGCATCGTTCGCCTCGGATTCAAGGCGGAATCCGGGTGCTGGAAGATCATCTGCATCTGCCGCCGCAGCGGACGCATCTGCTTCATATCATAACCGGTGATGTCTTCACCGTTGAAATAAATGCTGCCCCCCTCCGGCGGGAGCAGCTTCATGATCATCCGCGACAGCGTCGACTTGCCGCAGCCGCTCTCTCCGACGAGTCCCAGCGTCTCGCCCTTCGCGATGTGAAGCGTTACGTCATCGACCGCGACCGATGTACGCCGGCTCCATCTCCCGCTGCGAAACCGCTTGTACAGCCGGTCGACTCGAATCATACAGCAAGCACCTCACTTTGATTTGGCATCCGTTCGCTGCGGTGCCCGATCCATGCGGGCCGGGCCGGGCCGCCTCCTCCGCCAGCGCCGTCATACCGGGAAGCACGGAGCTGCACTCGGGAAGCCGCTCCTGGCACCGCGGGTGGAAGGCGCAGCCGCTCACGGCTTCCGCGAGTCCGGGACTCGCGCCCGGGATTGGCTTCATCCCTTTGCCCGGGATGGAGGCGAGCAGCCCCCGCGTGTACGGATGCCGGGGCGATGCGAACAGCTCCCGGACCGGCGCCTCCTCCACGATGCGGCCGGCGTACATGACGCCGATCCGGTCGCATAACGATTGGGCCACGTGCAAATCGTGGGTAATGACCAGCATCGACGCGCCGGAGCTGCGGGCTGCGGTGCGAAGCAGGTCAACGACCTGCTTGCGCACCATGGCGTCCAGCCCCTTCGTCGGCTCGTCCGCGATGATTAGCGTTGGCGCGCCCGCAACGCCGATGGCGGCAAGCACCCGCTGCTTCATGCCCCCGCTCAGCTGGAACGGATACTGCTTCAGCTTCCGTTCCGGCTCGGGCATGTTCAGCTTCCGGAGCAGCCGGACGGCCTGCTCTCTGGCAGCGGAGCGCCGCAGGCGGCGATGGAGACGAAGCGACTCCATGATCTGGTAGCCGACCGTCAATACCGGATTGAGCGAAGCGGCCGGGTTTTGCGGAATGAGCGCAATGTCCCTTCCGCGAATCGCCCGCAGCCGTCGGGGGCTCAGGCGAAGCAAGTCCTGGCCCTTGTACAGGATGGATCCGCTCACCTCGGCTTCGGGCGGGAGCAGCCCGGGAATGGACAGGCCGAGCACGGATTTGCCGCTTCCCGTCTCCCCGATCAGGCCCAGAATTTCGCCACGCCGGAGCTGCATCGTGACTCCTTTGACCGCTTCTGCGATCCCGTCCGCAGCAGGGAAGCCTGCACGGACATCGCGCATCTCCAGCAGCACTTCCGATTCGATAACAATCCCTCCTTATTCTCTATAACCTCAGCAGCGATTCCGGTTTGGACTCTTTCGTATCGAGCCAATCCCTCAAACCGTCCCCCAGCCAATTGACGCATAACGAAACGGCGGCAATACAAAGGCCGGGAGCGGCGATAAGATGGAAATAGCTGCGGAAGTAAGGCCTCGCATCGTTGATCATTACGCCCCAATCCGGGGCCGGGGGCTGCAGCCCAAGACCGAGGAAGCTGAGCGAGGCAACGGATAACATTACCCGTCCTACGCGGACGGTGAACAGAACGATGAGCGGTCCGAGCATGTTCGGGACGATATGGCGCGCTACGATATAACCGTGTCCCGCCCCGAGTACGCGAATCCCTTCGATATACGCTTCCTCCCTCAGCTTCATTGCTTCGCCGCGGACGACACGGGAGAAATCGGCCCACGAGGTCAGCACCAGCGCGATAAAAATGCTCTTCACGCCTGGCCCCAGCGTGCCCGCTATCGCAATCATCAGGCTGAGTCCGGGCAAGCCTTGAAAGATTTGAATGATTCCTTGGATCGCATCATCCACCCAGCCGCCGAAATAGCCGGAGATCGTTCCGATGATAAGACCTATCAGCAGCGTGGCCGCCGTTACGGCGAGTGCCAGCACGATCGTAATACGCCCGCCGTGCAGCAGGCGGCTGAATACGTCCCTCCCGAGCGTATCCGTCCCTAACAAATGCTCGCTTGAGATGGGGGCCAGCCGATTCGACATTTCGATATGAATCGGATCGTAAGGAGATAGCCACGGGGAAGCGAGGCTGCAAAGCACGATCAAGGACAATACGGTTAACGCTATCGTATTGGAATAGGTGAAGAATGCCCGCTTCATCCGCTTTCCTTGACCCTTACGGCCAATCGCTGCTGGAAGAGCCGAAGCGGATATGCCGGAAGATGCCGCCGTCTCCGCCCCTGTCTGCGGAAGCTCGTTTCGTTTCATCGCATTCTCGCCCCCAATCTCATCTGCGGATGGATGACGATATAGGACAAGTCCACCAGCAGGTTGAACAATATGTAGACCAGCCCCGTGAACACGACATATCCTTGGATGACGGGGTAATCTCTGCGGTAGATTCCTTCCACCGCGAATCTTCCGATCCCCGGAAGCGCGAAGATAACTTCCACGATAACGGAGCCGCCCAGGATAGCCCCGAAATACGTGCCTAGCACCGTCACGATAGGAATCAGCGCATTGCGCAGCCCGTGACGAAGCATAATCCGCACGTCGTGCAGTCCTTTGGCTTTGGCCGTCACGATGTAATGCTGCCCCCATACTTCCAGCAGAGCCGCCCTGGTAAGCCGCATCAGCACGGCGCCGGTCCCGGCGGCAAGCACGATAGCCGGCATCACGATATGCCTCCATGTCCCGTAACCGCTGGTCGGCAGCAGCTGCAGCTTCTCCGAGAGCAGCGTAATCAGCAGAATCGCCAGCCAGAATCCGGGAATCGACAGAAACAGAAGGCCGATCGCCCGGCCTGCGTGGTCGATTAAGCTGTTTTTGCGAAGCGCCATCAGGATGCCGAGCGGAATCCCGGTCCCGGCCGCAAACAGCACCGCCATTAAGGATACGCTCAGCGTTACAGGCAGCCGGCGGAGCAGCTCGGCGCTAACCGGCTCCTTCGTCATGTAAGAGGTGCCGAGATCGCCCTGAACCGCATTCGCTAACCATCGTCCGTACTGAACGGCGTACGGCGCGTTCAGCCCCAGCTGCTCCCGCATAGAGGCAATTTCCTGCTCCGTAGGCTCCCTGACTCCGCTCTGGCTCAACGCCTCGACGGCCGGATCACCGGGCGACAAGACGCTGAGAGCAAACGCTATGAGCGAGACGCCGATCAGAACGGGAATGGCGGCCACCCATCTGCGAAGGAGATATTTCATGGCTACTCAGTCCATTCCAGCTTAGACAGCGTCGTTCCGTAGATCGTCGCTTGATAGCCCTTGATTTTCTTGTTATACGCAATCAGATTCGCATCATTGAACAGAGGAATCGTCGGCAGGTCTTGAGCCGCAATCGTCTGAATTTCGTTATAGATCACTTTCCGGTCGTCCATGCTTAGCGTTGTTTTCGCCTGATTCAGCAGCTGATCGATGCGCTCGCTTTTGTAGCCGAGGCTGTAGCTTTTATTGCTTGAACCGCCGCTCGACAAATAATTCGTAAACAGCGTGAACGGATCGGCGTTCGGCAGCCCTTGCGTTGCCAGCGCCAGATCATACTCCCCTTTGGCCTGCGCCTCCTTGAATGCTGCGCCATCCAATATTTTGATTTGCACATCCAGGTTCAGCTCTTTGAGCACCGACTGCAGCAGCTCGGCCTGCGCTTTGTAAGGGTACCGGTCCAACCCGTAGGTCGGCACGATGAGATCGATCTTCTGCGTCTTGCCTCCGGTCGCTTCCGCCGCCAGCCGTTTGGCCTCGGTCGCATTCGTGACCGTTTTGATCTCCTTATAAAAAGGAGACGTCGCGTTCAAGATGTTGACCGTTTCCGTCGGGTAGCCCAAATAAAGCTCCTTCACCAGCTGCTGACGATCGATAATCATGCTGACCGCCTGACGCATGGCAGGATTGTCAAACGGCGCACGCTTGCCGTTCGGGTGAATGTAATGGGAGATCGTCGATTTGGTCACCGACACCTCAAACCGGTTATCCTTCACCAGCTCCTTGGCCAATGCCGGAGGGAGCGCCCCCAAATCCATGACGCCCATAATTTCGCCGGACTTCAAAGCGGCCAGTCTCGTGTCCGGATCGGGGATGACGCGCACGCGGATCTTTTTTGTTTTGGCTTTCTCGCCATAGTAGCCATCAAAAGCTTCCAGCAGCGCATACTGATCCTTCTGATGCTCGATCAGCTTGAACGGTCCGGTTCCTTGCGGCAGACCGTTGAAATCGCCTTTTTCATTGAAGTTCAACGGGCTGTATATCGGGCTTGCGAAGTTGACCATCGAGTACAGCAAAGCAGGCTGCGGGTTATCGAAGACGAGCTTGAAGGTCATCTCGTCAACCTTCGCCGCTTCCTTTAACCCTGGATAAGCGCTTTTGATATCCAGCGTATAGAACGGGGAGCTTTTCGGGCTAACCTGCTTGTACCGGTTGAAATTAGCAATTACGGCATCTGCGTTCAACGGCTGGCCGTCATGGAATTTCACGTTATCCTGCAGCTTGAACGTCCACTCCTTGCCGTCCGGGGACATCGTCCACGATTTGGCCAGCTTCGGAGCCGGCTGACCGTCTTCTGCCGAGGTGACCAGCGGTTCCCATACGTATAGAATCGTGCTTGTGTAATAAGCGTCTTGAGGTCCCGGCGCCAAATCCCGCGGAGCGGCAAGGACGACTTCCTCCGGATTGGCGATGGCCGTGCCTGTCTGATTCGCCGGCCTGGAAGCAGGATTCGCCGTACTGCATCCGATCAAAACTAATAAAAAGCATAATATGATTGCGGCAGCCATATAAGGCATTTTGTGTATTCTTCTGTTCATGTTCATGTATGACCCTTCTCTCTATGTATAAATAAAAATGAATGAACCGGTTAAACTGCATTGTCTTGTTTCTTCCTGGCCGCTTCCTCCCGGGTCGTTCCAGCAGCACCGAGACCGGTTGCAACAAAGACCTTATCGTACGTATATACCAGATGCTCCTCCAGTACATGTCCTTGAAGCAAATGCTCACGGACTATTCGTCTGCCCAAATCGGGAGTTATCGATTTATACCAGACCCCTTGCGGATACACCGTGACGACGCAAGCGTCCTCGCATCGGCCATTGCACCGGGTTCGTGTAGTATGAATCGAATCGTCGGCTCCCCAGGCAGCAATTTCATTACGAATGGCCAGAGTCACCTCATCGGCCTCCTTTCGGGTACAGCTGCCTCCGTTACAAATCAGTACATGATGGCTTGTCTTCGATAAATCCCATGTCGCCAATCTTGCCACTCCCTTTCTTCTTGGCTTCAAGCCTTTGCTCCAGCCGGGATGTAACGCAAAAAAGGCGTCTTTACCCAGCACAAAATAAGGTAAAGGCGCCCCATATAATCCATAAAATAAATAGACGATGGCCGTCCTTAACACCTCCCTATCTTCCGTAGGTTCGAATCAGTGCTGTCAGAACAGGCAGGTCTCCTGGCTCCGGGATCTTCGTCATTGGCGGCCTTCCCGATCTTTGAACCGTTCAAAGATCAGTGGCATAGAGTGCCGTGACTACTCCGTTACAGTGGCGGGACCGCGTCGGCTTTACACCGAACTTCCCTATTAAGCTTCAGCTAACAGCTGAAGCACCTGTTCCCATCATTTAGTTGTCATCAAACAACACTGATCATACACGATTATTCATTTTTTGTACAACTTCATTCCTTTTAATAGTAATTATTACAATTAAACAATAACGATTTATTCTTCCATTGTCAACCTTCGGGTTTCCAGTCCATTTGAAAACCACCCGAGAATAACCTGTACGCTTTGCCGGGCCTAAACTTTCCTATGCAAAAAAAGCCCGACCTGTATGGCCGGACCCGGGTATAAAAAGCTATGCGATTTGCCCATCCTAGACAGGAGGGGGGTGAGACCTATGGCAAGAGACGTATTGTGTGAAGTGAACTCCTGTAAGTACTGGGCTGCAGGAAACCAATGCAACGCTTCTTCGATTTATGTTGTCAGCCAACGCGGCAACAAAGCAAACAATTCCGAAGAAACGGACTGCAAGACGTTCGAATCGAAAATTTAAATTTTTCTTTTCCCTCGCAGAAGACAGCCTATCGATCCATAGGTTGTCTTTTTCTTTGCTCGTTAAACAGTATTGCCAATAATAATGATAATTATTATCAATTATCGATTTCCTGCCCAAAAAGGTTATCGCAAGAAAATTCCCGCTCAGCCCTAACTACATCGTAGCCATATTGCCGCCGCCATAATTCGTTTGGAACGGGTTCGACGGCATCGGCTCCTTATCCTGCTTCTCCGGCGGCGCTCCTGCGCCGTTGTCCATTTTGCTCGTGCCCTGGAATACGCCGCCTTCGTCGATGATAAGCGATTGCGCCGTCGTATTGCCATACAGCTTGCCCGTTGACCGGATCGTCAGCTTGCCCTTGCACAGCACATTTCCGTTGACGGTTCCCGCCAAAATCACGTTTCTCGCGATAACGTTCGATTTGACCACGCCATGCTCGCCGATCGTCACATCTCCCGCGCAATCTACGTCTCCGGTAATATGCCCTTCGATTCGGATACTGGCTTCGGATTTGATGCGTCCTTCAAACAAGGTACCCTCTCCGATCAAAGTATCGGTCGCTTGAATATCCCGCCCGATTTTTTTGCTTTTAAACATCATTTCGCCTCATTTCTAATTAGTATGGTCATTCTAGTTCAAATAAGGTTTAGGATCCGTGCTCTGGCCGTTCTTCAGCACCTCATAATGCAGGTGGGCCCCGGTGCTTCTTCCGGTTGATCCTACCAGGCCGATCACATCGCCTTTTTGCACTCGTTCGCCCTGCTTGACGTTGATTTTATTTAGATGCATGTACCACGTTTGCAGTCCTTTTGAATGAGTAACCACAATGTTGTTTCCATGCGAGGAATCGCTGCCTGTAGAACTGACAATCCCGTCTGCCGTAACCCGTACGGGAGTATTCATCGGTGCAGCAATGTCATAACCGCTATGGAAGCTTGGTCTGTACGTAAACGGATCCTTGCGAATCCCGAAGCCGGATGTAATATTCCTGCTGTCCACGGGCCAAATATTCGGCGTAATACGGAGCAGCTCCTGCGCCTGAACGGCCTTTGCCTTCGTATCGGTAATGCTGCCTTGAAGCTCTGCCACTTCTTGGTTCATGGAGCTCAGGTGCTGTTTCGTCTGCTCGAGCAGCGTCTTGATCTCTTCGTCGGTGACAGGACGGTTGGAGCCGCCCATCGCGTTAGAATCTACGGAGGAGGATGCGGCAGATGCGGTTGATTTGGCCGCGCCCGTGATCGTACGAACTTCGTCCTCCAGCTTGCGGATATCGTCGATTCTCCCCTTCATCTCCACCGTTTGCTGGGATAATTGGATCAGCTCGTTTTGCAGCTGTTCGATCGTATCGTTCTTCTCCTGGACCGTGGTGCTGTACACAGCCTCTTGACTGACGATGCGGCTCTGCAAGTCCGCCGTGACCCATGATGTCCTCGCATGGTTCACATACAGGACCAGCGTAACCGACAACAAGGCAATTAGTCCTGCTCCGGCACAATAAAGGAGCGCCTTTGGTACTTCAAATCGCCGGACCGCGCTGTTGGCATCGGGAATAATGACGAATGTAAACCGTTTATTGATCCGTTTGACCTTCATGTTAGCTCCTTTAAGCTTGGCACAAATTAACATTATTCGATAGAATACGATCTTATTCGTCGCATCCCGGGAAAAAACCTGCCGATGTTTTCATAAATAGTGGAAAATAGTTCTAAAGTACGAAGGGATTTTGTTGAATTAAATCGAATCATAGTACCAAAGTAATTTATTGGAGCTGACTGGAGGGAAATTCATACATGATCTTGGCCGGAATCGATATCGGCAACGATAGCATCAAGGTAGTCCTGGACGGGGTTCGCGATCCGTTAATGATCCCCAACATTGTTGCACCCGGGTATGAAAGACATATTTTGCAGGAGGAGGATTCTCCTCTGAAGGCGCTTGATGTCGTAGTGCACAGCCCACGTTTGTCAAGAAACAATCAAAGGTACTTCGTCGGCCTTCTAGCCATGGAGAACGAGGATAGCGTAGAGCTCGAGGAGACGGATAACAAAGCGGTGTCGGATCAGTCGCTGATCGTCGCAATCACCGCACTGGCTTACGCAGGCATAGCAAGCCAATCGGTAGCGAGCACCGGCTTCGGCAATACCGAGGAAGTGGAGTATGTAATAGGGACCGGGCTTCCGGTACGCACTTATTCGTATTATCACAAACAGTTCGAGGACCGTCTGGTCGGGGAGCATGAGGTCACGTTTCTGTCTACGCCTCACCTCAAAAACCGCAAGATCAAAGTATCGATCCGTAAAGCCGTCGTCTCCATCGAAGGGGCGGCCGCATTGTTTCAACTGGCAACGCACGACAATTTGCAGGTGAAGGACGAAGAGCTGTACCACGGCTGTATTGGAATTTGTGAGATGGGTGCGCTAACGACGGATTTTCCGGTTATTAACAAAATGAGCATCGATAATCAGTTCAGCACTGGAGAACAGATCGGACTGGCTACGTATCTGGACAACATTATCCGCGATGTGGAGGACCAGTACGGCTACCGGTTCCCTAGCCGCGCCAAGCTGGTGCAGCGGATCAAGCGAAACGACTTCGCGATACGCCGTATCGGTGAAGGCCAGTCGAGCATGAAGCCGGTAGTCGATATGTACTTCAGCCGGGCGGCGCACAAGATCGTCGATCTGATCAAGAAGCGCTGGAAGAAGCACCCCGACATCCAATGCTTCTATGTTGTCGGCGGCGGAGCTGCCGCGCTACGTCCTTACATTATCGACGCCGCGGGCCCGATGAAGCTGCGGTTCGTGGAGGACAGCGAGCTGCTCAATGTGCAGGGCTACTTGAAGCTCGCCCGAAGCAAAATGAATCAGAACGCGTTCGTGTAACGAGCGGTTGTCACTTCTTTCACTGCAGGTGCCTGTACCTGCAGTGATTTTGTTTTATGGATAAATTAGGCAGGAACACAAGCGACTTCCGCAATAGTACCGTATACTATCTCAGATCGTGAGAGGAGCTGATAGGTAAATGGCATATCGTAATCACAATTGTTGTCCTCCAACGGACCCCATTATGACTAACCCGCGGAGGGTTGTTAGAAACTTTTATCATCCGCAGCTTGTGCAAGTGATTCACCCTATTGAAATCGTCAACCGTCACCATTGTTACCCTGTCTACCAGCATTCGGTCACTTGCAGCGAAAGAGACGAATGGGTAGGAAGCGCTCAACCTTATTTCCGCAAAGACAATCAATAATTGACGTCGCCCTGACAACCTCGGAATTGCAGCATCCAATATGGTGAGCCGAGCGCGCCAAAAGGACCACCCGGTTTGTACCCGGAAGGTCCTTTTGGGGCAAAGCTTTTCAATGAATTACGCTTCTCCGGGAGATTCCGCCGATCCGGCTGA
Organism: Paenibacillus sp. NPDC056579; assembly: GCF_042793215.1. Taxonomy (NCBI): domain Bacteria; kingdom Bacillati; phylum Bacillota; class Bacilli; order Caryophanales; family Paenibacillaceae; genus Paenibacillus; species Paenibacillus sp. NPDC056579. Next base: position 478,352 of record NZ_JBHTVD010000005.1, on the reverse strand, counting down.
GCTCTGCCGGTTGCGATACAATGGAATCATCACCAGCACGCCGATGATAAACAAGATCGCTGCGGCCTCATACATAATGACAATGTTGAACACGCTTTTCAGCCAACCGGCCAAGCTCATCGTGACGACCATCCCTCCCATAAACAGAGGGTTCAAGATACCGTTGACCCGGCCTACATACGCTTCATCCGTATTGCTCAAAATCATCGTGTTGATACCGATCTGGATGGCCGGAAGCACCAGCCCCGAAATGAATTGAGCCGCCAGTGTGAGCCACAGAGAGGTCGAGAACCCGATGACGATCATCCCGATCGCGCTGACGACCATCCCGATGCCTAGCATCGTTTGCGGCGAATACTTCTTGGACAACCCGAGCGCGAAGCCTCCGCCAATAATCATGGCAACGCCGTTGGCGGTCATAAGCCATTGCAAGTTCTCCTTCGGCAGACCGAGCCGCTCTGTCACCAGAAAAATACCAAGCGGCTGGATCAGACCGATGGCCAGTCCCGCGCTCAAGAAACAGCCGCCCAAAGTGGTCAATGTTTGTTTGGACAATACGTAACGGAAGCCTGCGGCCATTTCCTCGCCCAAATTCGTCTTCGCCTTCTCCTCTTCAGCCGCTGCCTTGTCGGAAGGCAGCATCAGCAGAACGGCGGCGGACAGCAGGAATGCGATGCCCATAATGAAAATCGCCGTCTGAATCCCGTAGTTCTGGTATACGAAGGTACCGAGAATCGGCCCCAATACCATGAACAGTGCAAACATCGTCTGATAAATGGACATGCCCATCTGGATCAGCTCGGCAGGGACATGGATTTTAAACAAACGCATGCCGGACGGCTGGGAAAACTGCGATAAAATCGCGGAAACGAGAGTGGCAAAAAACACGGCCTTCCAAGAGCCGTACACTAGCGTAAGAAGGACGGCGAATACGGAGACGGCGCTCAGCACGTCACACCAGATCATCGTCCGCTTCGGCATCCAACGGTCCGCAAACGTCCCTCCGATGAATGAAAAGATAAAAATCGGCGCAAATTCCGCCACCGAAATCAGCGATACCGCCTTGGCATCCCCGTTCGTCTGATCCATAACAAACAGCAGGACGGCGAAGTTTCTCACCCAAATTCCTATTTGCAGAAATAAACCCGATAACAATATCGCCTGCACAAACCGGTTGCGCAGCAGCGATCCTATTCCTTGTGAAGCTGACATCTGTTGTATCATTCCTTTCGTATATCCATTGTTCGCCATTTCACTGCTGCAGCCGCTCTAAACAGTTCATCTGAAAACAGCACGTTGTTATTAACGTTATGTTCGATCAAAAGGTTGCCTTTATCGTCTATTATCTCCCATTCTCCCTACTTCAAGACGACCTTTCCTTGGCGAAAGCGCGGCACCGGCTCTTTTTTCCGAATGCCGTCAACTATTGTAACATACCCACTTCTTGATCAAAGGGGAGAAAATGGCTATTGTTATTTTTTCCTGCTCCAAGGTACATCACCTAAATAATCCAATCCGCGATTGTGCATAATAGCAATCGTTGTGCGGATAAGTAGCCGTACAGCCAATAACAGCAGCGGAGGTAAGGACAATGAATAAGCTAAGAGCACAAGAAATTGCGGCTTCGCCCGTCATGGTTAATGTAACCTGCGACGGTGTTCCTATCTATATTCAGCATGTGGATGAACATAACGAGACGGCCACCATTTATCCTCTAGGACAGCCCGAGCAAGAGCAAACCGTGCAACTGAGCAGCCTGCAGGAGCATTAATCGGCTCGGCATACAATCAAGGGGCATAGGAAAGCATTGGAGCCCTAGCCCCTTGATCCCAGATTTTATATCTCAGGTTGCCAAACCCTGTTAAGAAAATTGTTCATAAGCAAGGGAAGGGATATTAGAATGGGAGGATCATCGGTTCTCGGAACATGAAGTGTAGCCTGTCTATGAAGGACGCGGGTAAATGGTGTAACGACAATCGGTTCCTTGGAGCGAGTGCGCAGCGTGGTGGTCTGAGGAAGCAGAAAGTCTATGGCTTGCATCCCCCAAGGGACGGATGTCGCCATCAAATAATAAATACCCGGCTGGACGCCTGTGAAACAAAACTTGCCGGATGAAGGGATCAACGTACCGTGCAGCGGTAGCCCTTCGGGAATCGGTTTGGCGAACAGGCCGATGAGAACGACGCCGTCAAAAGGGATTTCCGTTCGTACCGTCCCTTCGATTGTCGCTCCATGATTCGGCGCCGACGCAGGCTCTTCCCAATCGTCTAGCTGATGCAGCATTTGCAAATATTGCTCTGCCTGGAGCATGGAATTGCGGAAATGCGCCGGAGTTACGCCTACGCGCTCCGTAAATCTTGTTGTAAAAGTCCCCAAGCTTTGCTGCCCGATCTCGAGTCCGATATCGCGGATGCTCAGATTGGTGCTGAGGAGCAATTCCTTCGCTTTCTGCAGGCGGAGGGAGGAAACAAAGTATAGAGGGGGCAGCCCCATTCGTTCCTTGAACACTCGGGAGAAATGGTACGGGCTATATGCGGCATACCGGGCCAGCTTGGAAAGTGGCAGCGGCTCATAAATATTCTTGTAAATATAGGCAATGACCTCGTCTATCTCAGAATATTTATCCAACTCCTTTTCTTCAGCTTCTTTGCTAACCGTCGCAATCATTGAACAGCCTCCTTCGAAACCACGGACAAGCCTCATGTCCTTTTGGTCGGGAAAGTTTCCGAAAACCATTATAACAAACATACGTTCTCATAGGAAGCCATTTATTTACAGAATGCGCATGAAATTTTGAAAAAAAGACAGGCCCATCAAAGAGCCTGCCACTATAGCGCCAGTTTTGCCATTACAGTCAGCTTGCGCTGGTTATAATCCATTTGTCTACCGCGTACGCGATGCCGTCCTCCTTCAAGGAGCGCGTCACATAGCGGGCCTTCGCCTTCAAATCGTCCACCGCGTTGCCCATCGCGATCCCGCTGCCCACCAGCTCGATCATTTCGAAATCGTTATGACCGTCGCCGAATGCGGCGGCTTCCTCCGGACGGATGCCGAGGTGGTCCATCAGCTTGCGCAAGCCTACCGCTTTGTTCATGCCGGTCGGATTAATATCGACCGCCCATGGACGCCAGCGGTGAATATAATAGCGGCCCTTCTCTTCGCCGGTATAAATTCCTTCTTCGTGCTCTTCGCAAAAAACGATGCACTGGTAAATGTCCGGCACCTCGTCGATAGATTGCAGAGCAACCGGCTCCATAAAGCCGATTTCCTGCTGCCCTTGGCGGAAATGCGGATCCTCCGCCCGAGTCATGAACATCTTCTCCGACCCGTACAGCAAAAACGTATGCTTCTGCTTCTCCGCTTCCTGAAGCCACAGGCGCACGGTATCCTTCGGAAACGCATTGCCGAATACCGTCTTCCCCCGATAGCCGATATGGCTGCCGTTGCAGGTAATCGCCCAGTCGATGCCGAGCTCCTCGCGCAGCGATTCCATCTCGTACTCGCTGCGTCCCGTGCACAAAGCGAGCGCAATGCCCTGCTCCTTAAGCTTACGGAGCGACGCGCGGGTCGATTCCGGCAAATAGTCCCTGTCGCGCAGCGTACCGTCGACATCGAATGCCACCAATTTGATCATCTTGAGCCCACCCCATCCTGGTTTAACGTTATCTCTGCATTCCATTATAGCAGACAGGCTCTTCTTTGTGGGAGGAGAGGCGATTTTCCGAATTTCTGACGCATGCGCTGCCGCGTGGCATAGGCCGGTCATTACGGCATTTCAGGTTTCCGGGGCAGGCGAATCCTAAATTCGTAATGCCGTTCGTTGCGCTCGAGCCATATCTCCCCCCCGTGAAGCTGCACGATGCTCCGGGCTATGGACAGTCCCAACCCCGAACCGTGAGGCATGGTATGGTCGCGTCTCGACTCCTCGGCTTTATAAAAGCGGTCGAACAGCTGCTCCTCCTGCTCTTTCGTAATATCCAATCCGGTGTTGGCAACGGACAGAGTGGCCCACTCCGGATCGGCATGCAGCGATATATCGATTATGCCCGGCTTCACGCTGAACTTCAGAGCGTTCGTGAGCAGGTTGTCGACCGCCCGGGCGATTTTGCCCGCATCGATGGATGCTTCCACCCTATGATCCGGCACGGTGCTCTGCACCACGATATCGCTGCGCTCAGCCAGAGGAATAAACTCCATGATCATCTGATTCAGCATGCCGGCCAAATCGATCACCTGTTTTTCCATAGCGGCCTGATTGCTTGCAAGTCGGGTATATTCAAATAAATCGTCAATCAATTTCTTAAGCTGATTCGATTTATTTAACGCGCTTTGCATATAGGGCTTCAAAGCGCCGCTCGCTTCTTTATGCTCCATCAGTACGGTCAAATAGCCGATAATGCTCGTGAGCGGCGTTCTCAGGTCGTGAGAAATATTGGTGATCAGCTCGCTCTTCGTTTTTTCGGCCAAGCGTTCTTTGGCCATTTGCTCCTCCAGCTGGCCCGCCATTTCGTTAATGCTGCTCGTCAATACGCCGAGTTCATCCTTGCTCCGCACCGGAAGACGTATCGATAGATTTCCTTGGGCAATCAACGAGACCCCCTTGCTCATCTCCTGGATTTCCCTCATTTTGCTGTAAGTCAGTAAGTAGAACACTACCAGAAAGAACACGAAAAAAATAAGTACGCTGTACAGAGGGGGATTCTTGTAAATATAACCCTGCTCGGCCTCCAGCTTGCCGGACACCATGAGCACCAGCTTCTGATCCCGATACAGAACGGGTGTCATTTCCGTGTACTCTTTGCCCGGCGCCGGGTTGTTCACGACATCCTTTTGCTCGTAAATAATCTCGTATAAATCAATCCGTGTATCCTGAACAGAGTCCGAGCGGTAGACGGCATTCCCCTGCAGGTCCGACAGCACAATGCGAAGCCGGCCCGACTCGCTTTCCCGGGTCAGCAGCGGATTCACTTTACTTGGATCCTGAAGCTGCGGCAGCTCCTGCTCCAGCAAGCTTAGCTTCTCGCTAACGATTTGCTTGCTGGTTTGATAGCCGGTGAAAGACTCCTTCCTCCACTCCCGGGTCACAAAGTCAAAGGTTAAATTCGATGCTATAGAGAGCAGCAATGTCGCGGCAAAGGTCAACACCAGCTTTAGGCGGAGGCTGCCGCTCCAATTCGGGCGATTAATCAATTTTGTAACCTACTCCCCATACCGTTTTAATATATTTGGGCTCGCGCGGGTTGTCCTTCAGCTTATCGCGCAGGTTGCGTATATGAACCATTACCGTCTTATCGGACTGCATGGCCGGGTCCTTCCATACCGTCTCGTAAATTTTATCCACGCTGAACACTTGGCCTCTATGGGTCGCGAGCAGCTCCAAAATGTCGAATTCCAGAGGCGTCAGCGCAACTTCCTTTCCTTGAAGCATCACCTGGTGGCGAAGGATATTGATGGTCAGCTCACCTATCGCCATTTCGTCCTGCGGCTTTTCCTGCGGGGGCTGCGCCTCGGTCATTTTCATTCTGCGCAGCTGCGACTTGACTCTGGCAACAAGCTCGAGAGGATTGAACGGTTTGGCTACATAATCGTCGGCGCCGCTCGTCAGCCCAAGGATTTTGTCCATATCTTCATTTTTGGCGGAAAGCATAATAATAGGGAGGTTCCCGTTCTCTCTAATCCTCAGGCAGGCCTGTATGCCGCCGAGCCGCGGCATCATGACGTCCAGGATAACCAGATCGACTGTTTCGGTTTGCAAAAGCGCAAGCCCCCGCTCTCCTTCCTCCGCCTCCAACACACGATAGCCTTCATTTTTCAGAAAAATGTGCACAATCTCCCTTATTTCCGGTTCATCGTCGATGATCAGAATCGTAGCAGAGTTGTCACTGTTCATTACATCACCTTCTTTTTACGGATGGTTTTCCAGACCAGCATGCCGCCCAAAACTACAATGAGTACGGCCAAAGCATAATAGCCGTATTGATGAACATGAGTGCCGATCAGCTCGATGTTGTCTCCAAAATAATAGCCTACGGCAAAATAAATCGAAGTCCAGATCAGCCCTGTCGAATATGAAATCAAGGCATATTGGGGAAACGTCATTTTGTTGATGCCGACCAAATAAGGGAGAACGTGCCGTACAACCGGTAAAAAATAACTGATTACCAGCGCGGACGCGCCGTACCGCTCGAGCAGCCGGTCGGACTTTTGAATGTACCGGTCGATATTTTTCTTTTTACGCAGACGGTCTATAACCAATGGCCCCATCACCCGCCCTAACACATAGCCGATCGATAACCCGGACACGACGCCCAAATAAGTCATTACAAAGGCCGGAGCCGTCTGCAGCAAATGGAGCGACCCTACCATACCTCCGGTCATTACGATGACTTCGTCCGGAATCGGCATGCCTACAATGCCTAGCCACAAGGCGAAGAACAAGGCCAGATAACCGAAATGCTGTATCGAATTAAGGATCGTATCCAGATTCATGCTGTCAATTCCCCCTACTGACAAATGTATACGAAAGCCGGCGGCACATTCCATGGCACAAAGGCGATACGGACCGTGCGAAAATGCTGCTCAAGCATCCGCTTCATCTGCAATGAATATTGAAACGTAATGAACATGCCGTCGTCAGACAAGCTTTCTTTGACTTGCCTGATGATTTGCTCGCGGTCCAGCGGGTAAAAGTTGGCGAACGGCAGGCCGGAAATGATGCAATCCGCCTTTTCCATGCCAATGCCGGTCAAGCTAAGGCGCAAATCCATGGCATCTTCCAATATATGAAAGTCGGAATATTGTTTGATCAGCTGCCTGCGCATTTCCGCATCTTTCTCAAATACGGCTACGCGGCAATCCGGACGCGCCAGCTCATACATCGCCTGCGTGAATACGCCGGTACCCGCTCCGAGCTCCACCACATTCCTCACTTGGTTCCATGGAACGGACTCCATCATTTTTAAGGTAAGAGAGCTTGAACTCGGTATAACGCTGCCGACATCCGCCGGGTTTTGAATAAATTTGCGGAGAAACAGCAGCTTATCGGAAATCGTTGTTTTAATAGACGATGGAAAGGCCATTTTTCACTTCAACTCCTTTAGTGTCGCTTTATGCAACTATCTTATCCGAAAAAGGTAAGCAAACCAGTCCGAAAATAGTAAAGAATTTCTTAAGATCCTCTTAAAATATGCATAGCATAACGGCAAAAAGCCCCGCCGCGTCCATACGCAGCAGGGCTTTCCGTTGGTTATCATTATCTTGTTGTCCGTGTTGACTCCCTTCGAGTTAAATGCGGATTCGCTTCCAATTGCCCCGCTTGAATCTCCAATAAATGAGATTGGAGCGAAGGAATTGGTCCAGCGCCACAGCGCTCCAAAGTCCGGCCATGCCCCATCCGAGGCCTTGGACGAACAGAAGGCTAAGCACGACACGCACACCCCAGACGCCGATGAGGGTCGAATAGAGCGGATACCGCGTATCCCCGGCTCCCCGCAGCGCGCCGCCGAGAATAAACTGCGACGCCTGGGACACCTGGATGAAGCCGACGATCCGCAGCGCCAGCGTGCCCGCATCGATGATATGGCGGTCACCTGTGTACAGCATCAGAATGTAAGGTGCGAACAGCATGAACACTAGGCCCATGATTCCCGCTACGACCATCCCGAATTTGCGGACCTGCCATACGTACGTTTCGGCCAGCTCCGGCTTCTGGGCACCAAGCGCTTGTCCCACCAGTGTCGAGGCAGCCACGGCGAAGGCCATTCCCGGCATAAACGACAGCCCGATGACGCTCGTTACGAGCTGATTCGCCGCCAGTGCGACCGTACCCAGTCCGGCGGATATTTTCACGAACGTGGCGATGCCAAGCCGCATGATCAGCTGCTCGGCGCTGGTCGGCAGCCCGATCTTCAGCACGCGCATGACGATAGCCGAGTTGAATCGGGTGACGTCCTTCCAGCGCAGCCGCACCATATAATGGCCGCTGACCATGACGGAAACCAGCCATGCCGTAGCGATAAGCTGAGCGGTGATGGAAGCCGCCGCGGCTCCCGTGACGCCCATTCCCAGGAATCCGGCAAAGCCGTAAATAAGCGGCAAGCCGAGCGCCACCGCAACCGCATTGGATACGACATTGATCTTCATCGGCGTTCTGGTGTCGCCGGCTCCTCTCAAGATCGCCGATAATACGGAAGATATCGTCGTGAAGCCGATGGATAAAAACGTAATTCGGGCATAGGTCAATCCATGGCCGATGACCTCTTCATTCGCCCCCATGGCCGACAACAGCCAGCGGGCATTCAAGACGCTTAACGCAACGACGGCCACGGACAGCAAAATGTTAAGCAAAAAAGCTTGCCCGGCCGCCTGGTTCGCCTCCTCCACATTGCCGGAGCCTACCGCACGGGCGACGATTACCGTCGTTCCCGTATTGAGCGCCACGAACAATACAAGCAGAAGCAGGTAAGGCTGGCTGGTCAAGCCTACCGTGGCCACCGCTTCCGCACCAATGCGGCCTACCATGATCATGTTCATCATTTGCGCAAAATTGATCAGCAGCATTTCTACAAGCGACGGTCCGGCCAGCCGGTAAATCATGCTCCGGATCGCCTTGCCGTCTTTCGGGTCAATCAACACCGCATCGCTTACACGTTTTGATGACGGGTTCGGGTTCTCTCTCTCATTCTCTCTCTCATTTTCATTGCCAGCATGCTTCTCTCTCGTCTCGGTTTCTCCGCTCATCCTTTTTCCCTTCCTTATGCTCTCCGGAGGACATGGCTCCGCTCCCTGCTGCAGTACGGGATTTCTGTTTTTATAGTAAAATCATCGTTACTATAATACGCCGCTCGTCTGCCTCCTGCAATATTTTTATAGGGACCGTATAGAATTGACTGACCGAAATTGTCAGTGAAGATGAGGTAATATGAATGTATAAGGAAAGACAAGAGCAACCACAAAAACACTCGCCGGAGGGATCGTATGGAGAAGCAAGTATTAGTGTTCATTACCGATGGATTCGCAGATTGGGAAGCAAGCTACGTAACAACCGAATTAAATAGTCCGGAAACCGGCTACCGTGTAAAAACCATTGCCATAGATAAGCAGCCCAAGGTTTCGATGGGAGGCCTGCGTGTCCTCCCCGACTACGATTTGGCGGACCACCCGTCCCTGGCGGAAATAGCGATGCTCATCATCCCGGGCGGTACCGGCTGGAGGGAAGAGCACAATCAGCAGGCCAGCCGGATCGTCGCGCAATGCGTAGAGCACGATGTGCCGATCGCAGCTATTTGCGACGCGACGACGTTTCTCGCCAACCACGGCTTTCTCGAAAATAACAAGCATACCGGAAATATGCTGGAAATGATGAAGGAAGGCGCGCCGAATTACCGCGGTGACCGGCTCTACGTTCACGCGCAATCCGTATCCGACGGCAATGTCATTACGGCCAACGGCTCTGCAGCCGTCGAGTTCTCCCGCCATATCCTGGAGCGTCTCGGCGTAATGCAAGGGGAGCAATTGGAGCAGTGGTATGATATTTTCAAGAAAGGGTACATTCAGCAGTAAAGGCCCGTAGAGTCCTCGCAAAACAGCGAAATCCCCTATGGAATGATAGCAGTTCATTCCATAGGGGATTATTTGTGCATAGAGTCTCGATAATGCATCTGCGTGGGCGTGCTTGTGCCAGATTACGGTTACTTACTGCAGCTCGCTTCAAATTAGACTGGCGTGCTGCTGGTTAGTCGGAATTTCTATCCATCGGATTGACGGGAAGTCATTTCTTGGGAATGGCTTTAAGGATTTCGGCTTATCCCGTAATAATATGGCTACCGTCTATGGAGAAACAACATGCAGTATGCGGTCCAGCATTAGAGACGCTTTTTCCATGGCGCCATGTATAGGAACTAGGCCGATGGATGCCGCGGCAGAACGCTTCATTACACAGCCCGGGTCAGCGCCACCAGATGCCCGCGCACTCCGGTACTGTCTGCCAACGGTTGCTGACCACGCGCTCCGCCATCTCATCGCCGAAGAAAAACCGGCACAGCTCCTCAGCCTGCTCGATCGAATCGAACGCATAATCCGTCCTGATCCATCGGTGGGAGAAGCCATATTCCTCCTCCAGCGCCGTGTAATAGCTTCGCAGGAAATCGGGAGGATTCGGCGTCTCTTCCCCTGTCCCCATCGTCTCGAACAGGATGACCGTGCCGTTGGGACGTAAGATCCGGCGGATTTCGCCGATGATTTGCTTTATATTGTCCCGATAATTCGGCACATTCGAGCTTCCCAAATAGCTGATCGTCCATCCCGCTACGACCAGATCCGCACTCCGGTCCTCCAATGGAAGCGATCGGTGATCCGCAACAACCGTACGCCAACGATCGTGTCCCCCCGCCTTCAAGCGCTCTCCATTGATGCGAAGCATAGCGTCCGAAGCGTCGACCGCTACGATGGACTTCGCCCTTGGGGCCAATATCGTCGTCAAACGTCCCGATCCCGCTCCAAGATCGACGATATCCAAACCGTCCGGGCTGCGGATGCCCTCGATATGGCGAATCAGATCCTCCTGCTTGGAAATAAGCTTGTGATACCGTTCTGCATCATTTTGGTAAATGTCATCATGATTTGGCATGTGGTATGATCTCCTTTTTTGGTATATGAGCTTGCTTAAGAGCTTGCATAAACCATCATAAAAGTTACCGTAACGTGAAGGTCAATACCGTTTTGAAAAAGCCATCCGCCCCAAGCGGTTACAACCGTGCAAACCGGTCCATACTGGAACATATACCTCATAATGGGAGCGGTGATTGGATGAGCGAGATCGGATTGTATATACGGAGCATTCGTCAGCAGCGGGGAGCGGACGTCGCAGAATTCGCCAGGGAGCTTGGCGTGTCCCCCGATTATTTGCGGAATTTGGAGTCCGGAAGGACGCAGACGATTCAGCTGGAAGTCATCAATAAGCTGCAAAACGAATTTTTCACCATCGAAAGCGATAACGGCTTGGAGCTGGAGTATGAGCCTCAGGATGCCGTCGGCACGCGAATTGACCGGCTGGCCGCTTCGTTAAAAGCGCTGCACGAAACGGATCCTGCAGCTGCGGACTATTTGATTCGCACGGCGGAGCAAGGGCTGGAGTGGATATCCGCCTCTCATAGATCAAGCTTGGATGCCGGCGGGCATATCGTGGTAAGGTCTCTCTAAACTCGGCAATAAAGCTGCAATCGATAGCAAAAGCGCACAACCCCGGCTCTCCGAGTGGAGAATGCCGGTTTTTTTACGCCTTGATAGAGGTTTTTTGAGCGCAGGGCGCATGTTGGCGCAGAAGGCTGCTTCGCCTAAGCCGTTTGTGTTAACATGGACCTAATCCGAATTTGGACCGAAAAGGAGGCTGCTTCATGAAACTAAGCGTATTGGATCTGGTTCCGGTCATCGGCGGTTATGACGCGGCATTCGCTCTGGAGCAGGCGGTTCGGCTCGCCCAAACCGCCGAGTCGTTAGGCTACACCCGCTACTGGGTCGCCGAGCACCATGACATGCCCGGACTCGCCTGCACTTCTCCGGAGGTGCTGCTCGCCCATATCGGAGCCAGAACGGAGCGAATCCGCATCGGCTCCGGAGCGCTGCTGCTGCCGCACTACAGTCCGCTCAAGGTGGCCGAGTCGTTCCACCTTCTTGCCAACTTGTATCCGGGCCGCGTCGACCTCGGCATCGGCCGGGCGCCAGGGGGCTCCGCACACGTCACGATGGCGCTGAGCGGCAACTTCCTCGAGAAAGTCCGGCAGCTGCCGGAGACGCTGCGGGAATTAATCGAGCTGCTGCAGGGAAGCTACGAGCTGGACGGCCAGCCCGTCACCGCCCGCCCTGTCCCTCCCGCGCCGCCGGAGCTGTGGATGCTCGGTACGAACCGCAAAAGCGCGTCCTATGCGGCGGAGCACGGGACGGGCTATGTATTTGGCCAATTCATGAGCGATGCGGACGGCGGGGAGGTTATAGCCGCTTACCGAGATGCCTTCACCCCATCCGCCCTATGCCCTGCTCCCCGCATCATTGCAGCCATCGGAGTCGTATGCGCTGAGACCGATGACGAAGCCCGCAGCCTTGCGGCAGCCCATCCTGCATGGACAGCAGGAGATGCCAATGCAGGCTCGGGAGACGTTCCTGCAGCCCAGCAAAGCAAATGGCTCGTAGGAGCTCCGCATAACGTCCGTACACAGCTTAAGCAGATGGCGGACAACTATGGCATCGATGAGTTTATCGTAGTTACAGCAATTCAGGATTACGCCAAACGGCTCCGTTCATATGAGCTTCTAGTCCAAGCGTAGACCCCGGACAGATAGTTCCCTTCGTGCATATGTTGGTAGTAACGAAACGGGAACGGAGGGGAAGCACTTTGCTCATCAGGAACCATTTGCTTAGTCTGACCCATACTACTTTACTGTTGGTATATTTGGAGGGCGTCGGATGTCTGGTTATGAATCCGGCCGGATTATTTCAATGGGCTGAAGAGGTTCAGACGATTCGGCTGCATCTGTGCGAATGAGTGAATTCTGCAGCAGGCTGTTCTCCGATAACGATTCTTTCAATTATGACAGGTTATGTCACTATTATCAGGTATAGTAGACGTAGGAAGTCTTATTGAAAAAGTACCGGAAACAAAAGGAGGAAACGGCATGCTTCATTCTCAGGATCAAGCTCCTCTCGGAGCGGCAAGAAAATATTTCAAGTCAGGCGAGCTTACCCTCTCCTACCTCGACTTTGGCGGAAATAGCCCGCGTATTCTCCTTATGCTTCATGGACATATGGGGGATGCAGGAACCTTTGCTCCGTTTGCAGCCAAAATGACGGGTTGGCGATTGATCGGACTGGACCAACGGGGGCACGGCTGGAGCGAGCATCCTCCGGATAAGGATTACTCAAGAGAAGCCTACCTTCAGGATATCGCTGCTTTCATTCGTGAAGAGCTGGGCGGACAGCCTGTCACGCTATTGGGTCATTCTTTGGGCGGGGTCAACGCCTATCAGTTTGCCGCCCGCTACCCCGAGCTGGTCCATGCCGTTATCGTAGAAGATATCGGCGTTAAACTCGGCGGCGATCTGTCTTTCATTGAGCAGCTCCCCGACCGGTCCTCTACACTGCAAGAGCTGAGGGAGTCGCTGAAGCGCGCAGGAGTTAGAGCGATCGACTATTTTACTGAAAGTGCTTTTGAGGATGAGAACGGGTGGGGATTTCGCTTTGACATCAAGGGGATGAGCCTATCCCAACAGCAAATAAACGGCGACTGGTGGGACGATTGGCTGTCATCAACCTGCCCTGTGCTGCTGCTTCACGGCACCAAAAGCTTCGCTCTGACCTTGAGCCAAGCCGAGCTCATGGTATCTCGAAGGCCCAATACAAGGCTTGTTGTTTTTGAAGGGATCGGTCACGGCATCCATACGGAAGACTTGGATGGTTTTTATAAGGCAGTAAAGGAATTTCTAGGTGAGCTGGATCGATAATTCTCTTTCAGATATGTAAAATAACCTGGCAGGCGGATGTTGGCGAAAGCAAGTGGAATCCTCGCCAAACACCCGCCTTTTTAATAGGCAAAGGCAGTTCATGATCGTCTAAGATCACAGTATAGAAACGTCAAGAGCTCGCCGCTTCCAGATGCGAGTCCCTCTGACTCAAGCCGGACAGCAGTTCTGCGGTTGCCGCCGGATGGGATACGGGAAACTGATGCCCGTAGGGAACGACCCGCACGTTGTGCGTTTCCGCAATCCTCTGCGGAATGCTGTAGACTTGGTCCTTGCCTCCCCAAATGATACATGCAGGGGTATCTCCAGGCTGCGGCACCTGCTGCGTCCACTCGGGCAGCCGGTGATGCAGCAGGTGGAGCAGCTCCGCGTTAGCCGCCGCGATGCGGGGAGATTTCAGGCTGCGGACGATACGCTCCGCATAGCCTGAAGGCAGCTCTCCCGCGTCGGCGAACGCGCCGTCCTGCAGCTGGGCCCGCTCCAGGGCCCCTGCCGTTAGCCCGCGCAGCAGCCGCTTGGCTGCGAGCGGGGACGCGCTGAGCAGGCGGAGCAAGCGGCGCCTGCGCGGCGGGTGCAGCACGGGCTGGAGCAGGATCAGCCGCTCCAGCCTGTGCTGTGGCATTGCCAGCGCCGCCACAGCGGCGACGTTGGCCCCAAGCGAGTGGCCAACGAGCGTGGCGCCCGGCGGCGCTGCGGCAAGCGCTGCCCCGACGGCTGCGGCATAGCCGTCGAGCGTGCCGTGCCGCGGAAGCGCCGGCGACCTGCCGAAGCCGGGCAGGTCGAGCAGCCACACCGGCCGGCCGGACCGCTCGTGCAGCAGCCCGGCCAGCGGTGCGAAATCGTCCGCGCTCGCGAGCAGCCCGTGCACGAGGATCCACGGCGCGCCGCTGCCTTCGAGGACGAGCGCGGCCAGATCACCCTTGCGCTCCCGCCGTAAGCCGGCCGGCTCCGGGCAGCCCGAATGGGTCAGCCGATGATCCAGATCGGCGATCACCATCGGCAATACATCCCGTATTCCGAGGCTCGGCGCCTCCATCTCCTTCAGAAGCCTCTTCGTTTCATCCGTCCGAAACGTGCGATCCGTAATGAACGACAGCGACTCGGGCGGAATGCCCGTCAGCTTGCCGCCGCCTGCTTTCATCAGCGCACGAAGCCAGGATACGGGCATCGGCACGGCCGGCGGCTTCACCTTCAACGCTTGTGCAATTACCGTTAGCAGCTCCTTCATGTCGGGTCCCGCCGACTTATCCTCCAGCATATTGACCGTACCGCTATCAGGGTTCGCCTGACGAATCAAATAGACGATGGCACGGGCCATATCGTCGTTGGCTACGAACGGGATCCAATGATCCACCCCTCCGGGTACGACCGGCATCCATCCGCGCCGTACCGCATCCACCAGAATGCCAAGCCCGCCGGTCTGCTCCGTCACTCCCGCAGGCTTCGCGCCGATAACCGTGCTCGGATTCACTACCGTTAAAGGATATCCGCACAGCGCTGCCTGCTGCCGTACATAAAGATCGGCCAAAAATTTCATTCTCTCATACTCGGGCTCCCGCTTCATAAATTCATCCATCCGATACACATCCGCTTCCATATCCACGTTGTTGTCGTGAAACGGACTCATATAGCCCACCAGATGAATCAGATGGCGAAGTCCTTTCTCCCGGTGAATGCGCTCTGCAAGCTCGCCGACATGCCGCGCCCCGTCTACGAACATTCGCTTGGCCGTCTCCCTGTCCATCGTCACGCTCATCGTTCCTCCCGCATGGACAATAACGTCGGAAGCCAGTGCCTGCTCATAGTCCGAGGCTTCCATGCCAAGCGCCGGTTCAGTAAGATCGCCCTTCAGCAGGCGTACGCGATCGGCTTCTTCAGCCGGCAGCAGCTCGTGCAGCGCGGATCGGGCCTTTTCCTGAGAACGGACAAGCAGCAGCAGTGTTTCTTGCCCTCCGGCCAGCTGCTTCACCATTTCTTTCCCGATAAAGCCGGTTCCGCCGATTATCAAAACGGTGCTCATATGCTTCCCCCATCCATCGAATAAATTAGAACTATACAGTACTAATCATGTTCAAAAAAAGATGCTTCTTATCGAAGCATGCTAAAAAAATGCTGCGCGGTCTCTTCCACAATCGCCGACCGGCCCGTCGTCTCAGCGAGCATTAGCGCCCCTTCCATTGCCGCTATGAACAAAGCGGCCGCCTGCTCCGCCCCGATTCCGCGGCGGAATTCGTTTCGTTTCAGCCCCTGCTGAAACAGCTTGGCCAGCATCGGCTGCAGCTCCGTGAAAAAGCCGGTAATTTTTTGTTTTACCTGTACAGCCTGGTCGGGAGCTTGAATATAGAATGAGATGAAGGGACAGCCTCCCTGGCACTCCCTTTCCTCGATTCCTGCGGTCAATTCGTGCAGAAAAGCGTATACCCGCTCCTCGACGGACCGCTCAGCCTGGCTCAGCAGAGCAAAGAAGACCGCTTCATACCGCTCAATCCAGTACTCGACCGCTGCGAGCAGCAGCTCCTCCTTACTTTTGAAATGATAATAAATGTTCGATTTCGATACTTGGCTTTCCCGCATCACGTCATCCATACTCGTAAAGGCGTAGCCGCGGATCAAAAATAGCTGCGCCGCTACTTCAATAACCTGTTTGCGGTTTATGGGCTGGGAACCTTTGCTTTTCATATTCATAATTAGAACTATACAGTTCTATTCTTCTTTCGTCAAGTACACCTTTCTCGTTACTGCCCTTTTTGCCTGCGAACCGTAACCGTCTCTCCTCCGATACCCCAGTTGTCCGTGTCGACCTCATCGATGACCACGACGGTCGTATTCGGATTTTTCCCCATTACATCGACCAGCAGCTGCGTAACTCCCCGGATCAGCTCGGCTTTTTTCTCGGGAGTTACATCTTCCTTCGTAATTTTAATGTTAACGTACGGCATCGTAGTTCCCTCTTTTCTTGTCGTATGAAAATCCTGTGCTTAACAGGCAAGCGCCTGCCAGCACGATGACCCCGGCTCCGATCAACGCACTATTGTATTGATGGGTCATATGGAACAGCAGTCCGGCCCCGCTCGGTCCTAGCATTTGTCCTGCGCCGTAAACAGCCGTCAAAATCCCGATAATACGGCTGCTCTGGGTCGGATTGATCTGCCTTGCCAGTGTCGTCGCGAGTGCAGTAATCCCCATGAATGTAGCCCCGAACAGCACGGCGCTGATCGATATGCCTGCCGTGGTGGGCCATATCGCAGGAAGCACGATGCCAATAGCTTGGACTAGCATGGCCGCGGCCAAAATACGGACAAAACCATTTTTCGCTGCAAAAAACGACCACACGATACAGGAAGGCGCTGCCGCCAATCCTACCAGTGTCCATACCCAAGCCGAGTGCCCGGCCATCCCCGGAAGCTTGTCGGCAATGGCAACGATGAATGTGCCTGTAACAATATAACCGAGCCCTTCCAAGCCATACGCGGCTATCAGCCACGGAATCCAACGGGCAGGCGGAGCGGTGAGCCTTGCGGGAGAAGCTGCAGCGGCCGGCTCCCTTCGGGCTTCCTCATCAACCCATCTCCAGGCAAACACCGCAATCAACCCGCTGAACGCTCCAAGCCCCAGCCACGCCCCTCTCCAGCCCCAAAGCCCGTCGAACAGAGGAACGAGCAGCCCGCTTGCCAGAATGCCGAGTCCGACGCCTCCGTATAGAATACCGGACCATGCCGTTTTGCCCTTGGCCGCCAATCCATCCAGAACCATGCTGGAGGCAAGGACAAATACAAAAGCGCTGGCAGCGCCGGAAACAAAGCGCAGAACGAACCAAGCGGCGTAAGAAGCCGTCAAGCCCATAAGCACGGTAGACAATACGCTTGCGGCCAGGCTGGCACGGTAGCAGCTTGTTTTATGCGTTTTCCACGGGATCCACCCGGCCAACAAGGCGCCTAACAAATATCCTGCATAGTTGCTGGAAGCGAGATAACCGGAGGCCGCATCGGAAATAAGCTGATCCTGCTGCATCAGAGGCAATATTGGCGTATAGGCAAAACGTCCGATCCCCATGGCAAGCAGCAATGCGCATATCCCTCCGGTAACTTGAACTAACGGATGCCTTGACATCGCGTATCCCCCCTTTACCCAAGACCCGCTAAAAACGGAATGACCGATTCAGCTCCGTTATTGGAGCATCATTATCATATCTCACATCCACCCATCTGATATAATACATAATAAAGATAAACTCCATCTCGATTTCAGATGGCTAATGACTGCCGAAGCCTTGTAAGGAGGAATCCCTAATGGATTTGCACGCATTAAAAGTGTTCCAGACCGTCTCGCAAACCGGAAGCATTACCCGCGCCGCGCAAGAGCTCAACTACGCGCAATCCAATGTTACGACCAAAATACAGCAGCTGGAAAGCCATTTCGATACCGTCTTATTTTACCGCCACAACCGCGGCATTACTCTTACTTCCAAAGGGCACACGCTGCTGGACTATGCCGAACGGATTTTTCAGCTCATTGACGAGTCGTCGAAAGCGATGAAAGACGATGATTCTCCCGGCGGCCCTTTACGCATCGGTTCTATGGAAACTACCGCAGCGGTTCGGCTGCCGGAATATTTGGTCCGCTATCATCAAGCCTACCCTGGTGTAGACTTGACTCTGACAACGGGCCCCACCGAACAGCATATTCAGGCCGTCCTTCATTACGAGCTAGACGGCGCCTTCGTAGCGGGTCCCGTAGAGCATCCCGAGCTGGTGCAGCAAACAGCCTTGGAGGAGGAATTGGCTCTAGTCACGGATCCTTCCCATCCGTCTATATCCTCCGTGAAGGATCTGCAAAACCGCACACTTCTCGTCTTCCGGCAGGGCTGCTCCTACCGTGCCAGACTCCAAAGCTGGCTGCATCAGGAAGGCGTCTTCCCCGATAAAATGATGGAGTTCGGCTCCCTCGAAGCGATTCTCGGCTGCATCACCGCCGGCCTCGGCATCAGTCTGCTGCCCGTTTCGGTAGTGCGCAGGCACATCGCAGCGGGAGCTTTGAAGACGCATCCGCTGCCTTATCCTAACGGCATGGTTCAAACCGTATTCATTCGGCGTAAAGATACGCTTATTACTTCCGCTCTGAGCCGGTTTATAGAAATGTTCGAATAAATGTTAAACGGGCAGTTTGAAAGTCTCTCCACTGTAACCGTACTTAGGAAACAAGACCGTACTGGACACAGAAAAACCTCCGATTTCGCTGGACTAGCGGAAACGGAGGTTTTGTATTTGCAGGATCTTAAGTTATAGTACGAAGCTCGTCATCAGCCATGACAAACAAGTGATTGTCGCGATTCCCTTAATTTGGTAACCGCTTACTTGCTGCTATCGGATAGGGGATCAGATAACGCCGCGGCATGCAGGATGGAAGCCAGCAAGCCCGGAAAACGCGCTTCCAGATCCTCCGACCGAAGATCGACGATATGCTGCGTTCCTTGAACTCGAACACGGACAACTCCAGCTTCACGCAGTGTGCGCAAATGATGAGATGCCGTCGATTTGGCAATGGGAAGCCCGAAGTAGCTGCACGGCTGCGCCCCTTGCTTGGCGATCTGGGATACGACGCTTAGACGGATCGGGTCGCTTAACGCATACAAAACGGAGCTTAGATGGATGTCTTGCACATCGGGATGATGTAATATTTTCAACGTTGATCCTCCCGTTTTTGTAAAATTTTTATTTGATAGTTGAATCATATCACATTCCGTGCTATATTTCTATTGTTCTATAACAATCGAACTTTGAACTATGAAGCCCAAAGAAAGATACGGACATTTCCATTATAGGAGGCCTTATGAATATGAATAACGAAACTACAATCACCGACGGATCCGCCTCGGCGGATACCTCTTCCGGCAGCAGCTTCAAAGAACGTCTGATCATTCCGCTGCTTAGTCTCACGGTCGTCCTTGTCGTCATGAACACAATGATGTTCAATTTGGCGTTGCCCCAGATTACACTGGATTTCGGTTTGACCGCGGTAGCTTCTTCCTGGATCGTCACCGGCTACTCCATCGTATTCGCCATCTCATCCATTACGTATTCAAGGTTATCGGACTTTGTGCCGATACGCAAGCTGTTTACGATCGGCTTGCTTTCTCTTGGGCTGGCTTCCTTGCTCGGCTTTTTCAGTCATCATTTCGTTCCGCTCTTGATCGCCCGGCTCATTCAAGCTTCCGGAGCCGCATCGGTTCCGGCATTGGGGATTGTGCTTCTGACACGCTACGTTCCTTTGTCCAGACGCGGAAAAGCGATGGCGACCGTCATGTCCGCCAGCTCGTTAGGTCTTGGCCTCGGTCCTGTTATCGGAGGCACGATTACTCAATATCTCGGCTGGAACGATCTGTTCCTCGTTACGGGCATTACACTGCTTCTGGTCCCTGTATTTTATCGGTACCTGCCTAGTGAGCAAGCGCGGAAAGGTACATTCGACCTGTTCGGCGCCGTCATGATCGGTATAGGTACGACAGGAATGCTGTTATTTTTGACGAGCCGCTCCTGGATTATGCTGATCGCCGGGATTGCCGCACTCCTCTTGTTCTGGCTGCGCATCCATCGCACCGATCAGCCTTTCGTGCAGCCGGCGCTGTTTCGCAACAAGCAGTACATGAATTTGAACGCTCTTGGCATCATGGCTTACATGAGCAGCTTCGTCTCCCTGTTCCTGCTTCCGCAGGTGCTGGTCCACCTGTTCGATCTATCGCCTGGCCAATCGGGTCTCGTGCTTTTTCCAGGAGCAGTGGCCTCCATGCTCGCCGCCAACCGGATCGGCCGGTTCATCGACCGTCACGGCAACCGGATCCTGTTCCGCTACGCCCCGTGGCTGCTCATTTGCGCTACTCTGATGTTCGCGTTGATGGCCGTGCACTCGATCTACGCGATTGTGGCAAGCTACCTGCTGCTTAGCGTCAGCTTCTCGGCGCTGACTACAAGCGTCTCGAACGAAATCTCGCGGATCGTGCCCAAAGAGCAGATCGGCGCCGGAATGGGGCTGTTCCAGCTGATGCAGTTTTTCAGCGGCGCATTTAGCGTGGCCGTTACAGGCACTTCGCTTGTGATGCAAAAAAATATCCCGCTCTCTCAAGCGTACGCGCATATTTTCTGGGGAATGACGGTTGTTGCTGCGATTGCCATCGTCTGCTCGCTGCTGTACCGTTCCGATAAACCGGAGCCAAGCAGCCTGACCAGCATGCAAGCCCCAGCAAAGGGCGAATCATAAAAAGTTTTAGATGGCGCCGCTATGCGGCGCCATGCAAAAAAAGGCTCCCGTAAGTAAGGGAAGCCTTTTTTTGCATCGGGTCGTATTCCGCCCTATCGCCTCGCACTACCAACACACATATCCGGAACGGAGGCGTGCGGGACGAGCTCCTCATACGGATCGTACATCCAGCCTTTTCCGCTCAATTCCACCTAATAGGCACGGCTACAAGCCCAATTTTATGCCCGCCGCCGTCACGTCGCCCTTAAGCGCCAATCGACTGCTCCTTGTAATCCTGCTTCACCAGGCTGTGCTTCTCCCACGCTCGGCTCTTCCAGCGGAAATACATAATGACAGCCCGCAGCCACTCATCCGCGGCGATGGCCAGCCAAATGCCCGCCAAGCCCAAATCGAGCTTGAATACGAACCAATAGCCCAGCGGCAGGCTCATTGCAACCATCGAGAACATGCCGATCCAGAGCGGATACTTCGCATCGCCGGCCGCGCGCAGCGAGTTGATCAGCACGATGTTGAACGTCCTTCCCGTCTCCAATACGATGCTTAGCAGCAGCACGTTGGCGCCGAGCCGGATAATTTCCGGGTCCACCGTGAACAGGCCCATCAGCTGCTTGCGCAGCAGGATGATGACAGCGACCATGACGAGCGTAGCTCCGATCGCCCAGCGCAAGCTTTTCCATACGCGCTGGTACGCTTCGTCCTGCCGGTTGCCCCCGACGAGTCTGCCGACAATAATGGACGTCCCCATCCCGATCGCAATGGCGAACAAATATATGAACATCGAAATGTTCGCAGCATACTGTCTCGCCGCCAGCGCCTCCGCGCCGAGATAAGTCGCATAAAACAAAAAGATCGTCTGGCAAGTATGGTACATCACCTGCTCCATCGCTGAAGGGATGCCGATCTTCAATATTTTGGCGACATACTCTTTCGACAGCGTAAGGTAATATTTCAGCTCGATGCGAACCTCCGTCACCCGGTACAGCAGCCATAAGAAGATAAGCACCGCAATCGCCCGGCTTCCGACGGAAGAGATGGCCGCCCCCTGCACCCCCATCTCCGGCAGCCCGAAATGGCCGAAGATCAGAGCGTAGTTCCCCGCGATATGGATCACGTTCATGCCTAGCGATACAAGCATCGCCGCTTTCGTAAAGCCGTGAACGCGGACGATGGCCGCGAGCGAATTGATGATCGCCTGCAGAAAAATACCGCCGCCCACGATCATTAAATAGCTTTGGGCAAAAACGAGAATGTCGCCGGTCAGATTCAGCCGCTCCAGCATGCGATCGCCGAAGAAAACAAACGTAACGCTGATGACCAAACCGACCAGCAGGTTCAGCGTGACCGCATGGGCGGAAATTTTGGCCGCTTCTATTAATTTGCGCGACCCGATATACTGAGCGACTACGATAGACGCTCCGTTGCCAATAACCTCGAGAATCAGGATCGCAATGACCAGGTACTGGTTCGCCGCTCCCACCCCAGATACGGCATTATCGGATATGGCGCTCAGCATGAACGTATCCGCAATCCCCATCAGCATAAAGAGAAATACTTCGAGAAAAATAGGCCATGTCAGAAAAAATAAATTGAACTGTTTGGACCGTTCTACCGGTCCGTCGGTCGTGTGAACTGCCGCCATGATGTCACCTTCTTCATCTAGTACCGTGCCTTGAAATCCTAGGTAAACTCAAGTATCGTAGCACAGTTCCACGCCCATTGCACGCATAAAATCAACGTTTACAAAAGTTTCAAAATGAGTGCGCTTACTTCTATCCGCCATTGGTTTGGCGACCGGTATGTATGCTATTCTGGTATCAAAACGTACATAAAAAAGCGAGGAATAGCATGACGATCCGCATGGAAGAAGTGAATGATTACCGCGTCACGGAGCAAGTGATTAAGGAAGCTTTTGCCGGATTGGCGTTCAGCGATCAGAAGGAGCATGAGCTTGTTCGAAAATTGAGACATTCGGAGGCATTTATTCCCGAGCTTTCGCTCGTTTTCGAAGAGGATGGCCGCATCGCGGGACATATTTTGCTATCCAAAATCATGATCGTCAATGATCAGCAGTCGTTCGAGGCTCTTGCGCTCGCTCCCGTGTCCGTACTGCCCTCTTACCAAAAGCAAGGAATAGGGGCACAGCTCGTCCGCGAGTCTTTACAGCGCGCGAAGAATTTAGGCTATCCGGCCGTTATTGTCATGGGGCATGAGCACTATTATCCGAAATTCGGCTTTCAGCCTGCATCCCGATGGGACATCACGGCGCCTTTCGAAGTTCCGGATGAATTATTTATGGCCTTGGAGCTGGAAGACAACAGTCTGAAAGGCATTCATGGTGTGGTACAGTATGCTTCCGCGTTTTATGAATAGAGCAGTCGCACAAACAAAAACGGAGCCTCCCTGCCATATAGCAGAGAAGACTCCGTTTCTTCCTATTAAACCAGACGGACAGGCACTCCGTCCGTAGCGGAACGCAGCGCTGCAACGGCAATCGCCTGCGTCTTGACCGCATCCTCGTACGACGACAGGATGCCCGACGTATCCCCCGACCTTACGGCATGCAGGAATGCTTCATGTGCTTTAACGTAAGGATTGCTCTGGTTTTTGTATTCAAAAACCGTCCCTTTACCGGAATCTTTCAATCCTTCGTTATTCAGCTCCATAATGCCTTTGTCTGTATACAAATGCAGTCCGATTTTTCCTCCGCCCGGCAAAATGCAGGTGTTCGAGAGGGTAGCCACCGCACCGCTCGCCAATTTGATCGTGACCGTCCCTACATCCGGCGTCGTTACGCCTTCCTCCACCAAGTGCATGACGCGGCTGCCGTAAGCGGCGTAGACTTCGACCGCCTCGCCCATCAAATAACGCATCAGATCGACGATATGCGTTGTCTGCTCGATGAATTGTCCTCCGGAGCCGTCCTGCTTGCGCCACCAGGCTACGCGCGGCATGCCGCCCATCCAATAGCCGAGACCCATGCCGATGGTACGGTCGCTTAGAGCGGCAAGAGCCCGCTCCGTCGAATCCATGTAGCGGAAATGGTAGCCGACCGACGTAATAAGCTTCTTCGCCTGGATTCGCTCCAGAATGGACGAAGGCTGCTCCAGATCGAGTCCTACCGGCTTTTCTACGAAAAACGGAATACCGCGTTCGATGAGCGCATTTTCCACTTCCCCGTGAGCCATTGGCGGGACACAAATGTAGACCGCATCCAGAGCGTTCTCATCCAGCATGCGGTGAATATTGTCGTAGCCTTTGGCGCCATCCCAGCCGGCTGCGAGGCTCTCCGCTTTTTCCAGACTCGTACCGCAAAAAGCCTTGACCTTCACGCCTACCATTTTGGCCAACAAATTGCAGTGAAACTTGGTAAATCCTCCGGTACCGACGAATCCGATCTGCAGTGACAACCTAATCCCCTCCAAATAATAGAAGTAACTACAACTGTTTCTTCTAAGCTCCCAATGCAATGCTTCCCCAAGCTCAAGCTTCTTGAAAACCAGTTAACCGATCTCGGCGTACATTCGAGTCCATGCCGACCAGGAGCGGCCCGGCTCCAGCAGCTGGAACCCGGTCATTTCATCCGGGAGAGGCACATTCGGCGCATTGTTCGTCCATGTCTGCGGCTCAGGACAAATAAACCCGCTCTTGCCGTCATCGTTCCATACCGTCCAATGCCCGTATTTCGGATCCGTCTCATAGACGAGGCTGATGTTCCGTTTCGTATCCGTCAGCACCGAACCGTGGAACGGCTTCCCGCTGCGCTCCATCGGACTGCTCGTAAAATGCTTCGCATACGGCGCTCCCGTAGGAGCAATCCCTTCACCGCGCAATGGCTTGTCCGTTTCGTCCAGCGGCAGCTGCTTGCCCGTCGAGACGAACAGAGGCGTCAAATCCCACTCCTTGCCTACGGATATGGCGAGACGGTAGTCCTCTTCCCTGCCTCCGTCGGCGAACGGGACGCGCAGGGCTGTATGGAACCCTACGCCAAGAGGCATCGGATCGCTGCTGAGGTTCGTAATCCGGACCTGCTGCTCCAGCCCCCGCTCGGATAAGGTATAGGTCAGCTCGTATGTAAATTCATGCGGAAAGTACGGGTACATTTCGCCTTCCCGCCCCATTTCCATCAGCAGCACCAGCTCGGCGGCCACGTTATCCAAGATTCTCTCGGATTTTACCTTCCATGGACGCTTGTGCAAAATACCATGCATGAAATGCAGCCCGTCGGAGCTGTTCAGCGGAAGATCGTACTGGCGGTACGGAGTAGAAAACTTTCCGTCCAGGATCCGGTTCGGCGGAAATAACGGCGGTATGCCGTACCGTTGGCTTTTTTGCCTTAATGTCTCCCCGTTATCAGGCGTTCGTAAGAAATTCAGCCCTTCCGCAGGCCGGCTCAGCTCCACTACATTGCTGCCGACTCCGTGCGCTATGACGGCCCGGTACCCGCCCGCACTCAATTCCATAGCCGGAACTCCGTCGAAAGTTACCGAAGTTATCGATGCGTGACTCATTCCATGGTGCCCTCCTTTTGAACTACTAAAGCTATAAAGACTAGTATAGTACACTCCATTTCAAAAAGGTAACAGAATTTCCAGCTGTGCTTGGAATGGATTTAAGCATTAGAAAACGGCTGATCAGGACATTATCTCTGACCAGCCGCTTGGGCTCGTTTCTTATAATACAGCTGACTCGGCGTCAGCCGTCATTTGCAGCCGAAGGCTGCTAATTCCGGAACAGGGTCACACCGCGATTACGGTAATGCCGCGCTCTTGAAGTTGTTGCACGGTCCCCTTATCGATACGGCGGTCCGTGATGATGGTATCCACTTCCGACAAGCCTGCCACATGCGTGAACGATTGGACCCCGAATTTGCTGGAATCGACCAGCAAAATCACTTCATCGGCGATACCGATCATCCGCTCTTTGATGCGCGCCTGCAGCTCATTGGACTCGCTGATGCCGCGGTCCAGTCGGACGCCCTTGCAGGACAGAAACACTTTATCCACGTGATAGGTGTCCAGGGAGCGCTCCGCCAAGGGCCCGACAAACGACAACGAACGCTGTGACAGCCTGCCGCCCGTCGAGATCACCTCGATCCTCTCCTTGCTGCTGAGTTCCGTTGCGACCTTGATCGAATTGGTAAGAACAGTTAGAGGAAGATCGGGCACTTCTGCAGCCATATACCAGGCCGTCGAGCTGGCGTCAAGAAGAATTTGATCGTTCGGGCTGATCCGTTGGATCGCTGCCTGAGCTATTCTCTTCTTTTCCTCGGCGTTGGCGATTTCCCGTTCGGAATAGGGAGTCTCCGTCTGCTGTTCGTCCTTGATGCTTACTGCTCCGCCATGCGAACGGGTCAAGCGGCCGGCTTGCTCCAAGCGATCCAGATCGCGGCGGATGGTCTCCTCCGTAACCTGAAAAATCTCGCTAAGCTCGGAAACCCGTACAGAACCTCTTTGATTCACCAAACTTACAATCTTCTCGTAACGCACCGCAACCAGCATAGACAACCTCTCTTTACTGCCCGTATTATTCTGAAATCCCCGTCAGCTTCACGAAACGGTCATACGCCTGACTCCACTGCTCTTGTGCCTCAGGCCTATATTCGATCACAGGGAAGGAATCCCGGATAACGCGCCGCGCTTCCCAAATATCGCTGAATACCCCTTGGGCAATCCACTGCACGGCCATATTTCCGATCGCGCTGCCTTCCGACGGTCCGGCCCATACAGGCTTACCGATTGCATTAGCCGACCATTGGCACAGAAGCGTGTTGTTAATGCCTCCGCCGACCATATGCAGGCCGTTAAATTGCTGATTCGATAACCGCTCGGTCATTTCCAGCACAAACCGGTATTTCAACGCCAGACTCTCCAAAATGCAGCGGACGATTTCCCCGTCCGACTCCGGCGCCTGCTGCCCTGTTTCCTGGCAGTACTGAGCAATCCGTGCAGGCATGTCTCCCGGCGCCAGGAACATAGGGTGATCCGGATCGATGAATGCGCCGAACGGCTTGGCCGCTTCAGCCAGCTTCACCAATTCCGGGAACGAGTACGATTTCCCGGCTTTCTCCCACACGCGGCGGCTCTCCTGCAGAATCCACAAGCCCATAATGTTTTTGAGCAGACGATACGTCCCCTCGACGCCGCCTTCATTGGTGAAATTGAGCTTCTGGGCCATGTCGTTGATGACCGGCTCCTGAACCTCGGTTCCCATCAGCGACCAGGTTCCGCAGCTTAAGTAAGCGAAGGAGCGGTCGAGGGCCGGTACCGCGGCTACCGCCGAGCCTGTATCGTGCTCAGCAACGGCATAGACGGGAATCGATGGGATTCCCAGCTCCTCGCATACCGATTCTTGCAGCACTCCTGCCGGACTCCCCGGCTGCAGCACCTCGCCAAACCAAGATTCAGGGAAACCAAGCTTATGTAGCAGCTCACGATCCCAATTTCCTTCGACCGGGTTGAACAGCTGAGTCGTCGTAGCATTGGAAAACTCGTTATGCATCTGCCCGGTCAGGAAATACCGCAGCAGATCGGGAATCATCAGCAGCCGGTTCCCTTCCTGAAGCCAAGGCGAATTCGCCTGTTTGAGCGCGTAAAGCTGGAAAATCGTATTGAACTGAAGAAACTGAATACCTGTTCTTGCGAAAATCTCCCCTGCAGGGAGCTCCGCGAACAGCTTCTCCATCATATCTTCCGTGTGGCGGTCCCGGTAATGATACGGATTGCCGATCAGTTCGCCATTCGGTCCAATAAAGCCGAAATCAACCGCCCAGGAATCGATCCCGATGCTGGCCACTTCGATTCCCTTGTTTTTGGCGATGAGCAGCCCCTGCTTGATCTCATGATACAGACGTAAAATATCCCAATGCAGGCGGTTGCCCACCTGCACAGGATCATTGGAAAACCGGTGAAGCTCCGTGATTTCGATCTTGCCGTCTACCAGGCGGCCCAGCATCGCTCTTCCGCTGCTCGCCCCGAGATCAAAAGCAATAATGTTTCCCAAGGTTATCACCCTTACTTCGTTAATTAACCTTCACGCTTAAGCAATACTTCCTGCTCGTAAGCTTTCACTTCGGCAAGCCACTCTTCGCGAACCGGAACGCCTTTGGACGCACAGTAGTAGTCCCACACTGCGCCGAAAGGATAAGATTTGAACTCCTCCGTCAAAGCGAGACGCGTAGTGTAATCCCCTGCAAGCTCGGCTTTACGCAAGGCTTCCACCGGATCAAGCATCGCGCGCAGCAGCGCTTTGATCGTATTGCGGGTACCGATTACCCAAGCGGCTACCCGGTTAATGCTGGCATCGAAGAAGTCCAGCCCGATATGTGTTTTGTCAAGCAATCCGCCGCGAACCAATTCCCGGCCGATATCGATCAATTCGTCATCCAAAGTGACGACGTGATCGCTGTCCCATCTCATAGGACGGCTGACGTGCAACAGGATGCCATCCGTGAACAGGGCAAGGGAGGACAATTTATTCGAAATCACCTCTGTCGGATGGAAATGCCCTGCATCCAGACAGATCAGCTTGTTGTTTTGAATGCCGTAGCCCATGTAAAACTCGTGGGATCCGACAACATAAGCCTCGGAACCGAGTCCGAACAGCTTGCTTTCTACCGCATCCAGGTTATGGGCCGGGTTAAGCTCTTCCGCGAACACTTCGTCCAATGCGGATTTCAAACGCTGTCTTGGGGCCATGCGATCGGCAGGAACGTCCTTGAAGCCGTCCGGAACCCACACGTTCGTCACGCACGTTTGACCGAGCTGCTCGCCGAAGTAAGCGCCGATTTTTCTGGAGGCTTTGCAATGATCGATCCAAAATTGGCGGATTTCAGGGTTCGCATGGCTTAGCGTAAAGCCGTCGCTGGACTTCTCATGGGAGAAGCAGGTCGGATTGAAATCGAGTCCCAAGCCTTGCTCTTGAGCCCATTTCACCCATTTCTCGAAATGCTTCGGCTGCAGCTGGTCCAGCTCCACTCTCTCGTCCGTATCGGCATAGATGGCGTGCAAATTCACTTTGTGCTTGCCTGGAATCAGCGAGAACGCTTTCTCCAAATCCGCACGAAGCTCGTCAGGCGTGCGTGCCGCACCCGGATAATTCCCGGTTACGGAAATGCCGCCGGTCAAGTCCTGATCGCGGTTCAAAAATCCTTTAACGTCGTCGCCTTGCCAGCAATGCATGGAGACTTTCACTTGCTCCAGCTGCTCGAGCACTTTATCTACATCGATGCCATGGGCTGCATACAGCTCTTTAGCCAATTCATAATTGGCTTGAACGTTTTTATCCATTGATACAACTCCTTAACCTTTATTATTTGATAGGATAAGCGATGACGGACATAAGAGCATTCTCAGCCTGGGTCGCGTCCAAACGGCTGTACTGCACAATAATCGGGATATCGCTCTTGACTTCGATAGCGTACGGTACACCGACAGGAATAGCCTTCCCGTCTTTGGCCAAAGAGCTGGTGCGGATATGCTTCGTTCGGCGTCCTTGAACGACCTCGGCAATATCCTCCAACGGTTCGCGGTCTTCAAAGAAAATCGTGATGTTCAAATGGGCATCCTCCGATGCCGTATTCAATACGCAAATCGATTCATGGCTGGTTAACTTTCCGGAGCTGAGCTCCGGAATATAACCGTCAGGAATAATCCACACCTTTTCCCCTGTAGCCGTTGGCATGAGATAAATCCTCCTTTTATAGGACACTGATTTTGGAATTCAGTTGATGTCAGCCGATTAGCGGGTGAATGCAGCAGGTACGCCGCCGTCAATGGTCAGCATGCAGCCTGTCGTTTTATCCGATTTGGAAGATGCGAAGAAGGCGATGCCTTCCGCAATGTCGCGCGGATAAATATTGACAAGCAAGGTAGTACGTTTACGGTAGTACTCTTCCAGCTGATCCGGTTCGATGCCGTATGCCGCGGCACGCTCGTTGCGCCAGCTGCCGTTCCAGATCGCCGAGCCTTGCAGGATGGCATCAGGCAGGATCGTGTTGACGCGGATACCGAATTCTCCGCCTTCTGCAGCGATACAACGCGCAAGATGAGCTTCCAGAGCTTTTACCGCGCTATAAGCCGTAGCGTTCTTACCGGCATAAACCGAGTTCTTGGAACCGACGAATACCATGTTGCCGCCGATAGCCTGCTCCTTCATGATAATGAACGCTTCGCGGGCAACCAGGAAATATCCTGTTCCAAGCACGTTCATGTTCAGGTTCCATTCCTTCAACGACGTTTGGTCGAATGGGCTAGAAGTAGCCAGACCCGCGTTGTTGACGATAATGTCTACGCCGCCGTAAGTAAGGGCCGTTTCCAAATAAGCGGCTTTGATCATTTCTTCGTTTGTTACGTCCATCTTAACTGCAAGAGCGCGGTTATCGCCATATTTCTCATTGATTTCGGAGGCTACCTTCTGAGCGCCTTCGAGGTTAAGATCCGCCAGGACGACGTGCGCGCCTTCGGAAACCAGGCGACGTGCCGTTTCGCTGCCGATACCGCCCGCTCCGCCGGTGATGAAAGCAATTTTGCGGGAGAATTCCGCTTCAGCCGGAGCCAGGGACAGCTTGTAAAGCTCAAGCGGCCAGTACTCAACGTTGTAAGATTCGTTTTCGCTAAGAGATACGAATTGTCCAAGAGCCGTTGCGCCTCTCATAACAGCAATCGCACGGTGGTACAGTGCTCCGCTGACTTGGGACATGAACCAGCTTTTGCCCGTATTGATCATCCCTACGCCTGGAATGAGAATAACGCGCGGCGCCGCTTCGAACATAACGTCTCCTTCATTTTTGTTGCGTTCGAAGTAAGCCTTGTACTCTTCTTTATATGCAGCGATGCCTTCTTCAAGCTTCGCTTTCAGTCCGTCTACATCATTGGTATTCGGAGTCCAGTCAATGAACAATGGAACCACCTTCGTGTGAACCAGGTGATCCGGGCAAGCCGCTCCGACTTGCGAAAGCTTGGCGGAATCTTGTCCCCCTACGAATTGAAGCACATCTTCAGCATCATCGAACGAAAGAATCATTTTCTTCGAATCGCTGACAGCTCCGCGGATCGCAGGCATAACTTGCGCAGCGATGCTTCTGCGCTCTTCCGCAGTCAATGCGCCGTGCTTCACACCGCCGAATACTTTACTTTCGTTAACGCGGGATTCGATAAAGCTTTCCGCTTCGGTAATGATTTTGATCGTTTGAGCATAGGCCTCCTCGGAAGTTTCTCCCCAAGTTACGAGACCGTGCTTTTCCATCAGGACAAGCTCTGCGTTAGGGTTGTTTCTTACGCCTTCGGCGATCATCTTGGACAGCTTGAAGCCTGGGCGGATATAAGGAACCCAAACGAAACGGTCGCCAAAAATTTCACGAGCGATCTCTTTGCCGTTATCCGCGCAGCAAAGGCTGATGATGGAATCCGGGTGAGTATGATCCACATGTTTGAAAGGAAGGAATGCGTGAAGCAGCGTTTCGATAGAAGCGCGAGGGTGCTTGGCGTCGATCATGCAGTTCGCCAAGTAAGCGACCATGTCTTCATCGGACATATCGTCTCTCTCGTACAAAGGACGAATGTCGTCCATGCGCAAGCCGGTAAAATTGGATGCCTTCATCGTTGCCAAGTCGGAACCGCTGCCTTTTACGAACATTACTTCGATGTCGCGTCCGCGGAAATCCTGGACTACGGTTTTGCTGGAGGTGTTTCCTCCGCCGTAGTTACATACGCGGCGATCCGTACCGATAAGATTAGAGCGGTAAACCAGTTGGTCGAGACCTGTTGTCTGTTCTGCTGCCTTGGATGCTTCCCACAAACTTTGTACCATAGTTAGAATACCTCCGGGGTAAATGTTTATTTTGCTTTGTTTTCATCTTAACATATTTGTTTTTCTTTGAATACTACAAATTCAAAAATAAACAAAAATGAAAACAAAAATAAGTAAAAACTACAATACACGTGTTTCCTAGACAAAATAAGCCTCCCAAGATGATTCCTGAATATACAATTTTCCGATGAAATGCCGCCTGCCTGCGGAGCATTCGACATACGGAGGCCCGCATACAGCGGTTCACACAAGTTAATAAAACTCCACGAAACGAGAGGGTAACCTTCCCAGCCCTTTCACTTTCCAGTAGGAAGGTTGCCCGTTGACTCTCAGCCCCCATATAAAATGAAGGTCATTGGAATGATCCTCATGCTTTTATTAGTTACAGGCAATTTTTGAAGAACAAATATATATAGGGTCTGTTCTGGCAAGAGGCAAGACATAACCCTCAAGACACTTAAAAAAGTGAAAGGCAGATTAGCGCTGAATGCTCGTGTTTCAACACTACACGGCCCGCGGAATTGGAATACTCGTTCGAACGCCTTGCATTCGTCTGCTGAGCCTGTTGAGGATCAAAGGAAATGGACTTTTGATTGTATAGTCCCAGTGGCGTATACCCTTCCGTCCCGGCTTGAGAAGATCGGACAGGAGATCCGTTATTTCCTGAAATAACGCTGATTTCGGAGAGCGATCGGACCGTGAGTCCGTTATTGGCTAATTTTGCCCGAAAAAAAGGAGTACTTTCGTGAAATAAGGGATCTGTAGTCCGATCGCCATGCAAAACGAGCCATTTGGGGTCAAATAACGGATCTACGGTCCGTACCAACATGGGCAACGCTTTCCAGCGGACGGTCATACTAACGAATTGGATTCGTTCATTAAAGTACAGCGGTATCCCGACGATAGACTTTTTTCCAGAACATTGTGATTGGGCCGGCTGCTTTACTCACTTGTCCGTTGGGGAGCACTGCCGGCAAAAAAACTATCTGCAGAAGCTGTCCCCCTCCATTCCAGCGTAGATTTCAAAAAACAAAGGGACATTATCGCTCCTCCTGGATATAGCGGTGAGGTACCTCACTCCAGCCGCTGTCGTTTTAAGACAATCTTTAATCTATCGCGTTTTTGCAATACAGAGGCGTCGCTTTACGCTTTTCCAGAGTTTCCCGCCTACCCCAATATAGCAATTTCCGGAAAATCAGGTTTATCAACAGTCTGAGCCGATCGAACGCTTTGCGTTCATCGGCTTTTTTTGTGCCCATGTACCGGCTTCAAATCCATAACAAGCGACTGGACCGGCGTTCCTTATCACAGGGAATGGTTCCGGCGGAAGCTCTACGCGGTTTGTGTTAAAAAACAGGCGTTTCTGCTTCTACTGACCTTTACAACAATCATCGGGAGGCTGAAAAGAATGAGAACAGCAGGTAAAGGTAAATTCGTCGGTACTATTCAAAAGGGAATCGCAAGAACACTCCGCATTCCGTCCAATTCATTAAAGATTTACGAGGCGGATGACCTGCAAAAGCACATTAAAGAATCCGGACACGAGGGCGATTTTGCAAAATACGGTAGCCATCTTCAATGTATTGTGACCAAACCGCACTGGTTTATGAAGTCCGGCCATCACCAATATGTATTTGTCCGTCTCATCGGTGAGGATTATGTCTATGTCCCCGTTCATTACCGGTACGGTCATTTGAGCGTCCGCAGCTTCTATAAGAAGGAGGACCGTGAACTGGTGCAACGCCTTATCAAGCAGAGGTATCTCAAGCCATATCCAAACATTAAGAGCCCTGACTCCGGCAATCCGGCAGCGAGGGCTCTTTTTATTGTACCCGATACATCGGGGCGGACATGATCGCAGACAGCCTCACGTGCATCGGCAGAAGATTTATATAGGTGAAAAACAATCTCCACAAAGTGGAGCTTTAGTGTCGAAGCTGATCAGATACTTTTGCAGGAAGCTTCAACTATATAAATACAGCAAAAAAAGACGGATTCACTGTCTATCGACAGGAAGCCGCCGTTTTGCCCGATTTAATTTTTGACCAGCACACCCGGTTGAGGAGCTGCAGGACTCTTCAGCTGCTCAGGATACCCGTAGGAACCGTGCTCGCTAAAGTCCAAACCGATCATTTCCTCTTCTTCCGTTACGCGAATACCGATGGTCGCTTTCATTACATATAGAATGATGTAAGAAACGATGAAGGCGAATGCGCCGCAATCAACGATCCCCAGCGCTTGCACACCCAATTGCTCGAAGCCGCCGCCGTACAGCAAACCCGGTTTACCTACGCCTACTTTTTCAACCAGCTCCGGCGTTGCGAAAAATCCGTTGGACAATGTGCCCCACACGCCCGCTACACCATGCGCGGAAAGAGCGTAAATCGGATCGTCGATGCGCAGCTTTTCGAAAAATCTCATGCTCGCGAATACGATGACTCCGGCAACAAGACCGATTACAATAGCCGCCCAAGGCTCTACGAATGCGCACGATGCGGTGATGGCAACCAAACCTGCCAATGCGCCGTTCAGCATCGTTACTACATCGCCTTTCCCTGTAACCATCCAGGAAACGATCAGAGCGGCAACCGCTGCAGCGGCAGCACCCAATTGCGTATTAACTGCGATGAAGCCGAAGAAGCTTCCGTCACCTGCCGTAATCGTGCTGCCTGCATTGAAGCCGAACCATCCGATCCACAAAATCATAACTCCCAAAGTCGTGAACACTTGGTTATGACCCGGAATATCGTTAGGCGTACCGTTCTTGTTGTACTTGCCGATCCGCGGCTTCAACAACAGCGTTGCTGCAAGAGCAGCCATTGCCCCTGTAAGGTGAACGACCGTAGAGCCTGCAAAGTCCTGCTTGCCGTGCTCGGCCAGCCAGCCGCCGCCCCAAATCCAGTGAGCGATAACCGGATACACGATAGCGGAGAAAAATACCGCGAAGATCAAGTACGCCGACAGCTTGGCTCTTTCTGCAAAGCCGCCCCATGCTACAGACATCGAGATGGCTGCAAAAGAGAGCTGGAAGATAAACATTACTGTCGGAGCCACGCTGCTTCCTTCTTTAACTTCCATCATATTGAAGCCGAAGTAATCTCCCCAGCCTATCAGGGATCCGCCTTGAGAACCGAAAATGAGCGCATATCCTACCGCCCAAAAAACAAGAGAAACGATCCCTACGGTAAAAATCGTTTTACCGGCCACGTGTCCGGCATTTTTCATCCGGGTGGAACCTGCCTCCAGCATAATAAATCCGCATTGCATGAAAAGTACCAAAATTGCCGCCAGCATTGTCCATATTCCGTTTACGCCTATTTCCATTTCGCCAACCCCGCTTGTCTATTTGGATTTAATAGTTGCTAAGTATTTGCTTCAAGATCGTAAATGAATGCTCTGTTCGATACGCTTGGCCTACCATTTGCTCTGCCTTTTGGATAAAAGGAGTATCCGCCAGTTCATCGTGCCACCGATCTAACATGGTGGTCATGCACGACGCGGTCGTCTCCAGATGGAACTGCAGCCCCAGCACCTGCTCCCCGTAAGCAAATGCCTGGACCCGACATGCGTCCGAGTAAGCAAGGGATACCGCACCTTCCGGTATATCGAAGCAATCGCCGTGCCAGTGAAAGGAGTAAAATTGCTCCGGAACCCCTGAGAACAAAGGGTGCTCGATTCTAAGCCGCTTCACCGGATGCCAGCCGATTTCCTTATGTTCGCTGCGGTACACTCTTCCTCCCAATGCTTCCGACAGCATCTGGGCTCCGAGACAAATGCCGAGAACCTTCTTCCCTTCCTCAACGGCCTGCCGGATGAAGGACTTCTCTTCCGTCAGCCATGGGTGCTCCGCATCGTGATAAGCGCTCATCGGTCCGCCCAAAATGACGAGCAGCTCGAAGGTATCAAGAGAAGGCGCCCGAAACCCGTCAGGAGGAGACATCACGGTGATGTCATATCCCTTCTCCGCCGCCCATGAAGCAATACAAAACGGATCATCAAAGTCAAAATGCTTCAGAAGCAGCAGCCGCATGTCAAAAGACCTCCCTTCTTTTCTGTCTGTTTTTAGGTTATGAACGTATTTTAATGGATAACCCGCACATTTGTCAATAAACCTAACATAATTTAGTTAGTATTTATATCATTAATGTTAGATTAGCTATATTCGGCTTATATACAGGGTTTTGTCGGCATATTTATTCTCTTATTTGAAAAATTTCATTGTACCTCTCAGCAAAATTCACCAAACAAACACATTATTTTCAAAATATATAACATGATTATGTGATATAAATAGCAGAATTTGGATTCTATGGTGCAAAATCCTACTCCAATTCCATATCAATTCCAAAAATCGGGTGACAAAAGGCAAAAAGACGTTCCACCAAGCAGCCGGATGCCGCTGATGAAACGTCTGTAATTGAGTAACCCCTTCTATCGAAACGGCTGTGCCGCTTTTAAATCCAGGTTGTTTTGTCGGAATGCGGCGTTCTTGCCGTCGCCGGTACAGATTCATCAACCGGATAGCCGACGAACACCGTTCCGATCACTTTTTTGTTCTCCGGCGCCCCGATGAATCGGTGCATCCGCTCATCGTGAACGAGACCGATCCCCCGTGTGCGCCACACCAGGCCAAGCCCAAGCTCGGCTGCGGTCAGCCACATCGAATGAATAGCGCAGGCTGCTGCGTACTCATTATCTTTGGATGAGGCTTCATCTCCCGGTATGATATCCGCCGTGACGACGATGACGAGCGGCGTCGCTGTCAGCACCTTCAGTGATTCCTGAACCAGATTCGGCTTGGTCGGGAACCTTTCCTCCAGGTAAGCCAGAGCAAGCGCTTCGTAGCGCTGCTTCGCTTCCCCTCGAATGACATAAAAGTGCCATGGCTCACGCAGCCTATCGTTCGGCGCCAAAGTAGCCGCCGACAATAAGGTGTGGATTTTTTCGTCTTCGACCTCTACAGGCTTTACATTGCGTACAGCTCTCCGCTGCTCCAACAGTTTGATGACAGACATCCTCACATGTCTCCTCTCCGTTTATAGTCCACGCACAGCTCCACCCATTTTTGTGCGATCTCCGGCTCGGAGGCGAAATGAATATGGGTATAGCCTGCTACAAGCGTGCCACTTTCATTTAAGTAACCCTCCTGTTTCATTCCCCGCATGCCTTTGGTTTCGTATGCGCTGCGAATAAGCGCGTTCTCCGCAGGCTGGAATGTCGAATAATGAAACTCGTGCCCCTTGGCTTTGTCGCCGGGTCCGAGCAGGAAGTTCCCTTCCGCGCCGGTAATGTCGCGATAACCTAAGGCGGCCAGCTTTTTCTGCATTTTGACGCCGCCCGGAATCAAGCCGAGCATCGGATACCGGCCGCCGGCCGTGTCCTCGATCGCTTCGGTCAAATACATGAAGCCTCCGCATTCCGCCAGCGTCGGCATGCCGTGCTCTACAGCGCGGCGTATCGATTGTTTCACAGCTTCGTCCGCCGCAAGAAGCTCGGCGAACTCCTCAGGGAAGCCGCCGCCCAAATAAAGGCCGTGCATTCCCTCAGGCAGCTTCTCTCCGGCCAATGGCGAGAAGAAGACGCATTCCGCTCCGTACGCCTCCAACAGCTCGAAGTTCTCCTGATAGTAGAAGTTGAACGCCGCATCCTTCGCCACGGCGATACGTACGCAGGCGTCGCCTTCCGGAGCCTGCTTGCGGAAGATCGAGCGCGCTGCAGTCTCTTCCGTGACCGGCACGGCCGGAGACTGGGCCAGCTCCCAGATCCGCTCCACATCGACCGTAGCCGCCACCAGCTCGGCCAGCTTGTCGAAGAACGGCTGCAGCTCGCCCCGCTCGATGGACGGTACAAGACCGAGATGACGCTCCGGCATCTCGATATGATCTTCCCGTTTCATATAGCCGACAACGGGGATAGCGCATTCCTGCTCGATCGCCTCGCGGACGAGCTTGTAATGGCCCTCGCTGCCGACCTTGTTGGCGATGACGCCTACGATGTTGACTCGGGGCTCCAGCAGCTGGAACCCCTTGACGATCGCAGCGGCGCTGCGCGCCATGCTCTGGCAGTTCACCACGAGAAGCACAGGCGCCTCCAGCAGCATGCTGATTTCGGCTGTGCTGCCTTCGTTGGTTTTCGGGTTTTTGCCGTCATAGAAGCCCATAACGCCTTCGATAACGGCTATATCCGCGCTGCGGGTCGCGCGCGCGTAAATGTCCTTGACCGTATCGTGAGACAGCATATAGCTGTCGAGATTGCGGGATATACGGCCCGTAACCGCCGTATGGTACGTGGGGTCAATGTAATCGGGGCCGCACTTGAACCCCTGCACCGTGCGGCCAAGCCGCTGCAGGGCGGCCATCAGCCCGATGGTCATTGTCGTTTTGCCTACGCCGCTGCCGGTTCCGGCGATGACGATTTTGCGCTCAGCGTGCGGCATCGGCAGCACCGCTTCCTTCCAGCGGGAACGGGATGACGGCTACGGATATCGTCACGTTCCCGGATTTTTTCTTCACGAGCGCGAGCTGCTGCGCGCCGGAGTAGAGCTTGGCCGCCGGCTCGCTGACCGCGTAAGCGCCGGTGAACTTGAACACAGTGTCCGACGGGTCCTCTATGGCCACCGTGTTCAGCTCCGCGGGCGTATAGGTGACGAACGCCCAGCCATGCTTTTGCACGACGGCGAGGAGCCCCTCCTCGTCCTTCTTCAAATCGATGGTGCACACCGCCTTGACGCTGCGCACCGAGAATTGCAGCTCGGCGAGCGTCTCCGCGATCACCGCCTCGATCTCCTCGGCTGCCGTGCCGCGGTTGCAGCCGATTCCAAGGGCAATCGCCTTCGGGCGGTACAGCACGCCGTTGGCGAGAATCGCCTCCTCCTCCGGACGGAGGATGCGGTGTGTAACAACAAGCGCCGCCTGCGGCTTCGCAGCCAGCGCATCGGCCACCGAGCCGTAAGTACGGATGTTCGCCGGCAGCGGCGTATCGTACAGCCACCAGCCCGGCTCGCCGGACTCCTGCACGACCGCCACCTGCTCCTCGTTCACGACGGACGCGCTGATAGGCGTCAGCAGCTCGTCGGACTCCCACTCCCAGCCGAAGCGGCGGCCGAACAAATCGACGGCGATCGTGCCCTGCACGTCCGACGCCGTAGTAATAACGGGCCGCGCGCCCATTGCCGCGGCTACCTCGCGCGTCAGCTCGTTCGCCCCGCCCAGATGGCCGGACAGCACGCTGATTACATGCTCCCCGCGGTCGTCGATCACTACGACGCCGGGGTCTTTCTTTTTATCCTCCAGCAGCGGCGCGATCATCCGTATGACCGCACCCAGCGAAATAATGATGATAAGTCCCTTATATGCGGGAAATAAAGCCGGAAACAGCAGTCTGACGCTGCCTTCGAACATTTGGATGCCACGGGCTTCCTCGTCGCCGCGCTCGAATTTGGACATATAGTACAGATCCGAATGGCTGAACGAGCCGTGCAGCTTGCGCGCCATCTCTACGCCATGCTTCGTAATGGCCACAATTGCATAATCGCCGTGCTGCCGAATGGCGGGAATTTCGCCCTCGCGCAAGGTGATCATGGCTTCACCCCTCTGCGGAACCGGTGGGTGAATTCTTTATCGTACAGCTTCGAGCGATACTCGTCCTTGTCGTGAATCGTCGGGTCCAGCGCCCAGCCCGCCAAAATCATCGCATGGGAACGGATGCCGTTGCTGCGCATATCCTGCTCAAGGTTAGCAAGCGTAGTGCGGACAATAAGCTGATCCGGCCACGTCGCGCGCTGTACGACCGCCACCGGCGTATCTTCGCTCCAGCCTGCGCTTCTCAGCTCCTCGACGACCTTCCTCGTCAGCGTCGCGCTTAAGAAGAGCGCAATGGTGCAGTGATGCGCCGCCAGATCCTTCAGCTTCTCCAGCTCAGGAACCGGCGTTCTGCCCTCCGCCCGGGTCAGGATGAGCGTCTGGGTCAGCTCCGGAATGGTCAGCTCCGCCCCAAGAGCCGCGGCCGAAGCAAACACCGAGCTCACGCCGGGAATGATTTCGTAGCCGATGCCTTCTTTTTTCAGCAGCGCTATTTGCTCCATAATGGCTCCAAATACGGCAGGGTCGCCCGTATGGACGCGCGCCACCATTTTCCCCTGCTTCACCCGGTCCGCCATAACGGCCACCATTTCGTCCAGGTCCATGCCCGCGCTTTTCAGCACTTCGGCATCCGGTTTGGCCTTGGCAATCAGCTCCTCGTTAACCAAGGAGTCGGTATACAGCACGACATCCGCCTCCTGAAGGATGCGGAGCCCTTTTACCGTAATCAAATCCGGATCGCCCGGACCGGCGCCAACAATATATATTTTCATTATTTTCTCACCACCATTAACGTTAAATATTCGAGTCCTTTTCCTTGCAGCTCAGTAATGTCGCGCCAAATCATTTCCTCCGAGGACGTCACTTTGGTCAGTACAGCCGCTTTGTCGACAAGCCCCAGGTCGCGCAGCACCATAATCATCAGATCGATGACCTTGGCAACTTTGATAAATACGATGCAGTCATGATTTTCAATAGCCGTGCGCATCGTGTCATAGTCGTCCGTCGCCGGCACGATGGCGATCTGCTCATCGCCGTCCGCAAGCGGAATCCCAAGACGGGACGCCGATGCGTTGATGGAGGAAATGCCTGGAATCGAGCGGATTTCCACCTCCGGATGGCGCTCCATCATCAGCCTCATCAGGTGAATGAAGGTGCTGTAGATCATCGGATCTCCTTCGGTTACGAAGGCGACATCCTTCCCCTGCTCCAGATGCTCGTATACGGTGCTTACCGTCTTGCTCCACTGCATTTCCAGCGCTTCGCGGTCTCTTGTCATCGGGAACGTCAGGCCGATCATCGTTTTTTCTTCCGTATTCACATACAGCTCGGTTATCGTAAGGGCATAGCTTTTGGCGCCCATCTTCTTGCGCGGATAGGCTATGACCGGCGACTCCTTCAAAATCCGGAACGCCTTGACCGTTATCAGCTCGGGGTCTCCCGGACCGACTCCCAATCCATATAATGTACCTAGCTTACTCATTCGCGTTCGCCTCCTTCGCCTCCGCCCCGCCGGGCTCTTTATGCTTGGCCGTAATGATATAAATCGGATTCAGTCCCTCGAATCTCGTTAAGTCCAGAATCGGCTTGCTGCGCGCAATTTGCGCCAGCGTAATGCTCGTCGCCATGCCTTCATCGGCAAAAGCCTTGTTAGCCTCGTACAAGTTCTCGATCGTCGCCGCGTTCAGCACGATGCGTCCGCCCGGACGAAGTCTTGTGCAGCAAACGTGCAGCAGCTCTCTCATCTCGCCGCCGCTTCCTCCGATGAACACGGCATCCGGGTCCGGGAATGACTCCAGCCCTTGCGGAGCGCGTCCTTGAACGGCCGTCAGATCGGTGCGGAAGCGGCGCATATTGTCCAGGCAATTTTGCAAATCCGCCTCGTTCTTCTCGATCGCGTATACTTCGCCATATCGCGCGATTCGCGCCGCTTCGATAGCGACGGACCCCGTGCACGTGCCGATGTCCCATACGATGCTGTCCTGCTGCAGGCCGAGCTGCGCCAGGCTTAGGACGCGGATTTCTTTTTTCGTAATCAGGCCTTTGTCCGGCTTGCGTTGGATGAACTGGTCGTCCTCGATCCCGAGCGACCGCTGCTTCTCCTTTACCGCTTCCTTGGACGCCGTAAGAATGACTACGTTTAATGGGGCAAAATCGTTCGCGGCCAGCTCCTGCAGCTCGTACCAGCCGCATCGCTCCTGAGGCCCGTCCAAATGCTCCGCAACGAAGGCGCGGTATTCGGTCATACCGAACGACAGCAAATAATCGGCAATCGCCCGCGGACTATTCATCTCATCGGTCAGCAGCGCCACTTTCACTTTCCCGTCGATCCGCTGCGCTAATCCTTTCATGCTGCGTCCGTGAACGCTTGTAATATAGGCATCCTGCCAGCTCTGGCCCATCCGGGCAAAAGCCAGCTGCACCGAGCTCATATTCGGGTAAATTTCTACGTCCAGCCTGGAGGACAAATAGCCTCCGATCCCATAAAACAGCGGATCCCCGGAAGCGAGAACTACGACCTTGCGCCCCAGCTCCGCCTCCGTCTGCAACCGGGCCGCGAGCTCTGACAATCCGCCTTTGATCGCTATCGTCTCTCCGGGGTAATCCGGAAACCATTGGAGCTGTCTTTCACCCCCGACCAGCACGTCGCTCTCCGTTATCCATTTCGCATATTGCGGAAGCAAGCTCTGACGGCCGTTATCGCCGATTCCAATGACCTTCGGCCTGTCCATCCGCTTTTGCGTTTGTGTCAGCTGCTGATTCACTTTGTTCTCCCCCCGTTACCGTTCAGCGTACAAATCGTGCTGCTACCGGAACTAAATTCGCCCTACTCCCGACCGATTCGCGCGCTGCCCAGTAAATTTCCCTTCATCGAAATGATGACGGTCTCGATATCCATGCCGCCCTGGACTTCCTTCCATCCGGCATCGCAGCAGTAGGCGCTCAGACGCTCGAAAAATCCGCCGTAGCCCCATTCCGCCATCCAATCGCCGACCAGCGCCGCCGTATTGGCATCCAGTATGGCTGCAGCCTGCTCCTGTGTCGCACCGGCCTCCTCCGCCACTCGCGACAGAAAGCCGAAATCCACCGGAGCGCTTTTGGAATGCACCATCATGACGCCTTGAGCCACTTTGGAAAACTTTCCCATCATCCCTATTAAGGTTACTCTTGTGACCCCTTGCTTCTTGCACTGCGTCAATGCAAAGCCGATGAAATCTCCCATCTCGACAAAAGCTTCCTCCGGCAGCTCCGGGTACATGTCTATTCCGTATTTCTCCGTCCGGCCGCCGGTCGACAACACAATATGCTTGCAGCCGCATTGGACGGCAACCCGGATCGCTTGCGCGACGCTCGCCTTATAGGCGGCAGTGGAAAAGGGCACCACCGTGCCCCTAGTGCCCAAAATAGATATGCCGCCGACAATGCCGAGCCGTCCGTTCAGCGTCTTCTTCGCTATTTCCTCTCCGTCCGGCACGGAAATAACGACTTTGACCCCGCGCTGAATCTCGTACTGATTCAACACGGAATCGACCGCTTCCCGGATCATTTTGCGCGGAACCGGGTTGATCGCCGCCTCGCCCACCGGAACCGGGAGGCCGGGCTTGGTTACCCTGCCGACGCCGACGCCGCCGTCGAGCTCGATCCCGGGCTCCGTCCGCCACGACACCTCGGCGATAATTCTCGCCCCGTGGGTCGCGTCCGGATCGTCGCCTCCGTCCTTGATCGTCTCCGCCTCCGCCCGCTCCGCCGTAAAATCACACCGTACGATCGCGAACGTGACGACTTCGCCGATCGGCAGCTTGATCGT
Organism: Paenibacillus sp. NPDC056579; assembly: GCF_042793215.1. Taxonomy (NCBI): domain Bacteria; kingdom Bacillati; phylum Bacillota; class Bacilli; order Caryophanales; family Paenibacillaceae; genus Paenibacillus; species Paenibacillus sp. NPDC056579. Next base: position 435,393 of record NZ_JBHTVD010000005.1, on the reverse strand, counting down.
TGCCTCCATCTGCGCTTCCTGCATAATCAGCGCCGTGAGCGCCGCCTTGGCCGTTGCGGTTGCACAGGATCCCGTCGTGTAGCCGTGCCTTAGCGGCTTGTCTTCCTTACCGCTGCTCTTGTCCATCGCCATGGTCCGGTCTCCTTACCCGAGACGCTCCGCCATAAGCGATAACGCGTTCACCGAAGCTACCGCCACAGGACTGCCGCCTTTGCGCCCGATGTTCGTAATGAACGGGATATCGAGCTTCGCCAGCTCCTCTTTAGACTCTGCCGCCGACACGAAGCCTACCGGAACGCCGATCACCAGACCCGGCTTCGCTTCGCCCTCCTTCACAAGGCGGATCAGCTCCAACAGTGCCGTCGGTGCGTTGCCGATCGCGAAAATACCGCCGTCCGCTTCACGGATCGCCTTGCGGATCGAGATGATCGCGCGCGTCGTATTCAAGCGCTTCGCCTCTTCCATTACGTCAGGGTCGGAGATGTACACTCTCACGTCGCCGCCGAACTTGGCGATCCGCGGTTTGCTGATCCCGACCTGCACCATTTGCACGTCGGCTACGATCGTTTTGCCGGCGCGAATCGCTTCGATTCCTGCTCTGATTGCGTCCTTATGGAACAGCATGCTGCGTCCCAATTCAAAATCCGCCGATGCGTGAATAACCCTCTGCACGACCGAATACTGCTCTTCGGTAAAAGGATGCTCTCCTAGCTCCTCAGTGATCATACGAAAGCTTTGTTCCTCAATCTCTTGCGGCTGAACCGTCAGCGGTTTGAAATCCGTTTTGAAATCCATTGTTTACGCCTCCTGCAAAAGTTCGTTTAATTTGCCGATTACGCCTGCAAAATCACCGAAATACGTTCCATATTCAATGCTCGGCCTGCCGATGACTATCGTCTCGATTCCCATCTCCAGCGCCGATTCCAGCTTCTCGTCCACCGCTCCGACCTTGCCGCTTTCCTTCGTGATCATCAGCGTGACATGGTAATGCTGATATAAAGCCTTGTTCAGCTCCTTGGAAAAAGGACCCTGCATCGCCACGATATGCTTCTGCTCCAGACCTAGCTCCTCGCACTTCTCCATGTTGTCCTTGCGGGGCAGCATCCGCGCCACCAAGGTCGTATCCGCGAGCCCCAACAGCTTGCGGGCAAAAATATGAAGCGTCTTGCTGCCCGTAGTCAGCATGATCACTCCTTTGCGCTCGGCGGCAATATCCGCCGCCTGCTCGTAGTCATCCGCAAAGGTAACGAGCGGATGCGTCTCGATGGCGATCCGGTCCCGCTCGAAGCGGATATACGGCACTTCCGCCTCCTGAGCGGCCGCAATCGCATTCTTAGACGCTTCCTCCGCAAATGGATGCGTGGCGTCCACAATCGTTCGAATGCCTCGCTCGCGAACCAACTCAACCAGCTCGTCTGCGGTCAGACGCCCGGTCAATACGGGCAGACCCGCCTCGTCCATCGATTTGGCGGCGCTGTCCGTTACTACCGTCGTCAGGAGAGGATATCCCGCCTGACGTATGTGCAGCGCCAGCTCGCGCGCGTCGCTCGTTCCAGCCATTAAGAGAATCATAGTCGTTCCTCCCCCGATTAAGATGACGTCGCTGCTTTATCGTCCGTAGGCACCGCCACGCGCTCATGCTTATGATCGTCATGGCCATGATCGTGGTGCCCGTGGTCATGATCATGTCCGTGATGATGATCATGGTCATGGTGGTGGTGATCATGATCATGATGGTGATTGTGGTCATGGTCGTGATCATCATGTCCATGATGATGATCGTGATCATGGTGATGATGGTCGTGGTCGTGATGGTGGTGATCATGTCCATGATGGTGGTCGTGGTCATGGTGGTGGTGATGGTCGATATGCTCCATCGCAGCCAACCGGTATTGGCACATATCGCAGTTCATTTTCGTTTCGCCCTGCACGGCCTCCAGCGCTCGTTCGCGCAGGATGTGGCGCAAATTCGGATGAAACCCGAAATAATCGGCCAGCACAAATTGATGCTCAGGATATTTTTCCTTGAATTGCTCGAGCATTTGCTCCATCCGTTTGATCAGTACGCCCGTAAACAGGAAATAGGGCAATATTACGACTCTGCGCGCGCCCAGCTTCAAGCACCGCTCGATTCCCTCATCCACAAGCGGGGCGGTAACGCCGATAAAGGCCGTCTCGACCCACTTCACCTTCATCTTTTCCCAGAATAGACGCGAAATCTTGAACAAATCGCTGTTCGCGTCGGCATCGCTGCTGCCCCGTCCGACGACAAGGACGGCGGTATGCTCGAGTTCCGGCTCCAGCTCAGTACCTGTCGTCGGCTCCAGTCCGTTGGCTGCTCCGGCCGTTTCCAGCCTAGAGGCGAGAATGTCCAGCACCTGCTCGTGAACTCCGATCGGTCTGCCGTATTTGAAACGAACCGAAGGATATTTCTCCTTGGCCTCGTCAATGGCGGCCGGAATATGAATTTTGGCATGTCCTGCGGAAAATAACGTAATAGGAACAACAGCAACCTCCGTCGCCCCTTTCCTCACACAGCTTTCGATGCCCTGCGCAATGGTAGGCGATTCGAATTCGAGAAAACAGGTCTCCACCAACGGCTGCTCCAGCTCGGCCGCAATCGTACGGACAAACTCGCGGACCTCCTCGTTGCCCTCTGCATCCTTACTGCCGTGGCCTACAAACAATACTGCATTCATCTATATAACCTCCCATGAACAATCGCTTTTCTTTAATCACCGCAAACCGCATTTTCTATTGTAAAAGCAGGCATATCCTGATGCCTGTAGCCTTCGATTTCCTTCACCCGTTTGAAAAACTTATGGAACCTCTCGTTCGGATGTCCATTGGTTATGTAACGCGCCACAATGTTCTCTATAGTTTCAATAAGCCGTTCAGGCTCGATCCCTTCGGCTACCGGCTGGCCCGAATGGGCGTTGCGCCCAATCGTTTTACCGCCCAGGAACAAGTCGAACTTCTCCTTGCGATACACGATGCCGATATCCTCCTGAACGGCTCCGTAGCATGCCATGCCGCAGCCGTTCAAGCCGATCCGCAGCTCCTTCGGCACCTTCATGCCGCCAAGCCGCTTGTTCAGCTCCTCGGCGTATGGAATGGCGTCGCCCTTTTCACCGTTGCAAAAATCGCAAGCCTTCACCTGCGCCACATCGCCAATCGGCGACAAAAGAAAGCCCTCCTGCCGGAGCTTCGAAGTAATTTCGTCCGGATTGTCCGTAGGAACGCGAACAATCATTTGATGATGAGGCGTATATTCCATCGTCCCGTTGTCGCCTACGACATCGGCCAAGGCCAGCATCTGCCGTGCCGTAAATTTCTTCTCGGCTACGCCGGGACTAACCGCCAGCTCAAAGATCGACTGCTGGCGGAACAGCACCCCGGCCGGCGGCGCGCTATAGCTGTCCGCCGTCTCTACGCCACGGCTGCGGTCCGACAGCCGCAGCGCCTCCATCGCCAGCGACAGCGGGCTCGCCGCTCCGCCTCGCTCTGCCTCTCGCACCGCGCTTGTCGCTATCACCGCTCCGCCTCGCTCTGCTTCACGCACCGCGCTCGGCGCTATCGCCGCTCCCCCTCGCTCTGCCTCACGCACCGCGCTCGCCGCTATCACCGCTCCGCCTCGCTCTGCTTCACGCACCGCGCTCGCCGCAATCGCCGCTCCGCCTCGCTCTGCCTCGCGCACCGCGCTCGCCGCTGCCGCCGCTCCACCATGGTCTGCTTCACGCACTGCGCTCGGCGCGAAACCGTCCGGCTCCTCTTCGTCCCAATCGTCCTCATCGTCGCCGGCTTCCCACTGGCGCAGCGCCCAAGGCTCTGCCGCCTCCTGCAGCCGCTGGTGAGGCTTAAGCGGCTGTACCTCCGCTCCCAGCGTATATTTGCGCTGGTACCCGCGCGGAGTAATCATCAAGCCGTCGTAGACCGTCGTCGATGCATTTCCGATAATGACCGTCGTCAGCATGCCGATATCGTGGTCAAGCATATCGCGCAGGTTCGTCAGAACCACATGCTGCCTGTCGCGATAAGCGCTCTTCACGATACCGACCGGCGTCTCGGCCGAACGGTACTTCAATAGAATCCGCTGCGTCTCGACGATTTGCCTTGTCCTTCTGCCGCTTCGCGGATTGTACAGGGCGATGACGAAATCCGCCTGCGCCGCCGCCTCGACCCGTCTCGCTATTAGCTCCCAAGGGGTCAGATGGTCGCTTAAGCTGATCGTGCACGCATCGTGCATTACCGGAGCTCCCAGCAGCGATGCCGAAGAGTTGATCGCCGAAATGCCCGGGATAATCTCGACTTCGACGCCGCCTTCCCGCCGCCAGCCCTTCTCCATGAGCACTTCATACACTAGACCGGCCATCCCGTACACGCCGGCATCCCCGCTGGAGATGACGGCGACCTTTTTCCCCGCTTCCGCCTGTCTTACGGCTTCCTGCGCTCTGCTGACCTCCTCCGTCATCCCGGTCCGTACAATCTCCTGATCGGTCAACAGTCCACGGATCAAATCCACGTAAGTGTTATAGCCGATAATAACCTCACTTTCCTCGATCGCTTCGCGCGCGCGTTTCGTTATATGCTCGAAGCTTCCCGGCCCGAAGCCGATGATCAGCAGTTTTCCCGCCATGCTGCACACGTCCTTCCCTATATATTACGGATATATATCCCGTTGCCTTCCCTCTAGCTTCGCTTCCAATCGCTCCGTCCGTCGTCCTTCATACGTTTTTGGAGCAACAAAAAAAGCATCCCCAACAGAATGTGTTAGAAATGCTTTGACAGCCCGGACCTACAATGAAATTAAATGGCACAACAGTGCCATCTCCAAGAACAGGTAAGCCGATCTCTAACACCTCCCTAAATCCGCGTAGGTTAACAGTGTTGTTCGAATAGGCAGGTCTCCTGACTTAGAGCAAAAGCGCCGATCCCCTTCCCGGAACGTATGTTCCAGTGGTATAGCTATCGGCTGCCTGGCCAAAATTGGCGCTCCTTACAGTGGCGGGTCCGTGCCGGTATTGCACCGGTCTTCCCTTTTAAGCAGATAAAGTTCCCCTTATCCGCACCTCATTCGTATCCGTATTTGATTGTCCAGAGCAATCATATCACCCTGAACAAAGATTTGTCTATAACGGTCCGGCAACCATCAATCCCCTGTACTGCTTTCCTTCGACTTTTGGGTCGAAGTTCTTAATTTTTGCCGCAACCCTAGCAAAGAACAGCTTTTCTCACGAACAGTATACCAACCAATAGGTACTTACAAACCGAACCAGCGAAGGTGGAAATTACATATGAAATACGGGCATAGAATTGCTAAACTGCGCAACGACCAACGCTTGACGCAGGAAGATCTCGCCGGCAAGGTAGGCATCACCCGATCCGCACTTTCCCATTACGAGAACAACCGCAGGGAGCCGGATTACGAAACCATTCAGAAGTTCGCCGATTTTTTTCAAGTGACCATCGACTTTTTAATGGGCCGAAGCGACGACAGCAGCCATCCCATAGATAACGATGTACAAGAATTTATCAGTCACCTGGAATTATCGGATGAAGCTCTTATGGAGAGGTTTGTCCTTACCATTGACGGCAGGGAGCTGACGCCGGAGGAATCCCGAAGATTTATTGCATTCATCCGGTATGAGCGTACTTCCAAATAAAAGCGCTTTTTTAGAATCGATACTTTACTTCGAATACTCCATTTTTCCAAGCTCCCATTGAAACATCGGAAACAGTGAAGGCTGCTCCTCTTTATAGGCCTCTTCGACCGGTGAAATAGCAGCTTGCTGAAGGGAGCTCCATGCAGCGAATTTTTCTCTGGGAATTTGGAGCTGATCCAGGATTAAGTCAATTTCGATGCACTTCTTTTGCTCTACCATCGTAAACCCACTCTCCATCTCGTCTCATAAGCGTTCATATCTCAATATTATATAGGAACTTCTCAAAAAATAATGTCACATGCTGGGGGGCGTTCCGCTTAAAGCGCCAATCATTTTGTCGAAACCGTGATTATAAACAAATCTTTATTTATGCAAAAAGCCTTGTCCATCCAAGACAAGGCTTTGATTATGTATAGGCGCTTATCAAAAGGCCGTTCAGTTGTTACGAGGTTACCGTTTTCAACCGCCGAGCCGCCTTTTTTACTCCCATTCTTCGGATCAGGGCGCTTGCCGTCACCATATCGGGCACGACCTCCTGCACGCCGTTCAGCTTATCCATGAACCGGTTATAAATAAAGTCGCCAAGCACCTGGGCCAATCCTTCCTTGAGCTGAATCTGCGGCTTCCATCCCAGCTCTTTCTCAGCCTTTTGTATGGTAACGCATACGTTGGTACTGTCAGCGGGCCGGGCTTGAGCAAATAGGGGCTTTAATTTCTGATTGACAAGCTCATTCATCAGTTCGAACAGCTCCACAATCTGGGTCGATCGTCCCGTACCTATATTATACGTTTCGCCGTCCCCCCTGCTGATCGCCCGGACATTGGCTTCCGCCACATCGGTTACGTATACGAAATCCCGGCTCTGCAGCCCTTTGCCGTAAATGACCGGCCTTTCCCCGTTCACGTACGTTTCCATAAACGCCGAGATGACGCCTCCGCAGCCGAAACGCTTTTGGCGGTAGCCGTAAACGTTCGCATAACGCAATATGGTATAGTTGAGGCCATATAATGCGCCGTACATCCGAATATATTCTTCAGGAGCGAGCTTGGACATTCCTATTCCCGACATCGGAACGCAGGCGGCTGTTTCGTCCGCAGGTACAAGCTCCGTGTTTCCGTATATTTCAGCAGAAGAACCGTAAACCAGCTTCTTGATATTGAATTCCTTGCAGAGGTCAAGCAAATAGATCAGTCCGCGAAGATTAGGGCTAAGCCCCCTGACCATCATCGTTTCATCGAAATCGGTTTTCTCAGCCAAGTGAATACAGTAGTCCGGCTTCTCCAGTTCAAAAATATCCCGCAGCTCCTTGCTCGCCACGTCCACTCTATACAGCTTGCAGCTTTTATCCAGGTACTGCTCTTTGCCCGTACTGAAATTGTCGACTACGATAACTTCCAGTCCCGCTTTCTTCGCGTACTCGACGGTGTGGGACCCAATGAAGCCGGCCCCGCCAGTGACTAGTACTTTCATCCTTATCCCCCCTGCTTGCTTATTGTCTCCAAAAGCATTTTTTGGCCAAGCTCCACTTCAGTCCTATATGTAATCAGATACGATAGTCGAATTGTGATACATTTCGTATCAATAATAATCAAAAAAAGGCTCTAGGTCAAGTAGCCCTACAAAAACGCCGAATAAGCGAGGACTCGGTTCGGGCATTCCGCCTCCAAGCCTACGCTGTTTGTTCTTCCAGGTTCTGTTTCTATTAAATCAGGTTACTTAGGACGATAGGGAAAAGGAAGCCGTACTGCTGCGGAAGAAGTGCCTGCATACAAATCGGGCGGCAGCCAGGATGCTGCAAGCTGAAGCCCTGAGCCGAGCGAGCGCACCCATGGATGCGTTCAGCCGTCCCGCGTGAAACGTTTTGCAACAAGCACGAAATAAGACGGGGAGATTCTATATCAAGAGAAGCTCGACACCAGCTTCTGACTGGAGGATGCGCTTGCATTTTCGCTAGGCGGTTGTTGGGAAGGAAGACCGAATTGAGAAAGGCTCTGCTCGTTAATGTTCAGCTGCTTCAAAATTTTGTGTATATCCAATTGAATAGGTGACTTGTTCAGGTTGTTGGTGTTCATTGCTAGCTCTCCTTCTATCTCCGAATGGAATATTCTCTCTATAAACATTTGTTTTGCCTTCTTAAACCACTTTATGATACACTATGTATCTTGTCAAAGGTGGATTCTGTCGAAAACAATAAAGAAATGTTTACTTTAATAAATCTTTGGTAATGGTGCGTAAAGCCCTTTCACAATGCTAAGATGGTTAGTAGCGCAATTCATAAGAATAGAGCCTTTTTTACACTAAAAAAGGAGGAGAAGTTATGATCTACGCCGCTTCCCTGCTTGTCCTGCTGTGCCTAGGCTACGCCGTCTTCATCCTTCCTACCCGGTGGCTGAAAATCGAGAGAGTGCAGCATCGCATCGGATTACAGGTGAACATATTGCAAATAAGCGATCTCCATATCGAGCGGCTGCGCATCTCGCCCTCGCGGTTATCCGCGCTGATCGAGAAGGAGAAGCCGGATTATATTTTCATAACGGGTGACTTTACAAAGCAGCAGGAGAGCTTGCCGAAGCTGGACGCTTATCTGAGAATGCTGTCACGGCACCGCATCCCGACCTTCGCCGTTCTGGGAAACCACGATTACCAGCAGCGAAAAGTGATCCGGCTGATCAAGCTGCTGCAATATTACGGAATTACGCTGCTGCGCAATGAATCCGTGCAGCTCCCGGGCTTTCATCTTATCGGCATCGACGATTACTGCAGCGGCAAAAGCAATCTGTCCAAAGCGTTCGAGGGCACCCGTCCTGCAGAGCCGCGCATTATTATTACGCATGACCCTAACGTGGTGCTGGCGATACAAGAGGGATACGACTACTTAATGGCCGGACATTTGCACGGCAAGCAATTCGCCATTCCTTTCTTTTACCGGTTCCGGTATATGGGCAAGCTGCCCGCCATGGGAATTTACCGGGGCCTTCATACGACCGATAACGGCACCTTTTACATTTCCAAGGGCATTGGCCAAACCGGCATCAATATGCGGTTTCTTGTGCGAAGCGAGGTTACGATGCATTACTTGTAAAATGCAGTGGGCCATACCGGGGAACTGATACTAAATGTATCACTCCCCCGGCTTCAAAACTAAGCAGGAGGTCATGCTTCATTCGGACTATTTTGGCGACAGACGGTATTGGCAAATTATTTATCGGAAGATTTAGCGGATATGTTTGCGGAGCGGAGGGCGGCGTCGCCATGGCTTGCGTAGTTATTTTGATCGAGCTTTAATTGTACTATGATTTTTTGAATGTCCAGTTGAATTTTTCCTTGATCCGGATTGTTAATGATCATGAACAGCACTCCTCTTTTTACCATCTTCATCCGTACATCGGTTGGATCCATTCTCTTAAATCAACAGTATTTACGCCCAAGATGTTTGAAAATAATGGGAAGGGGTACAATGGTCATAGACATAGGAAGAAGAATAGCTTTCTATGGCTTTCGTCATTAAGGGGTAGCTAGATTCCATCCTTTGGTTGATTCTTGAGAACAACACCGCACGCTCATGCGCCCCCAAATCATGCTCGATACTGTACTGATACGGAGCCGTTTGGCCGGTTCTTTGCAGATCACTCCCCGTACATAAAATATGAATACCATCCATCAGCAGCTCGAATGTATACGTAATTCGCGGATCGGCCGGCAGCTTCAACGAGCTCATAAACTGAATCTTTCGCGACTGCAAGTCCGTTATTTGCACAAGCGCATACTTGGTTCGTACCGGCTTGTCTCCTATCCGGCTAATAGAAATCCTGCATTCCATAGAAGCTAATAGCCGGCGCAAATGAAATTGCCGGTTTGCATTTTCTTTTTCGTTCACATGGCATCTTCCCAACCTACGTTTTTTTGGGTAAAATAAACTTACGATACATTTTGTAATGAGAAATCGTTTATTATAAACCTGCGATCAAGTCTTATGGCATTGCCTTCAGGTCGCTTCCATCAACGTTCTATTGAAGAATCGCGATTCATTCAAGGTTAACCGCCATTTTGCAGCCAATTTAGATTCGGTAACCGTTCTTACAACCACAATTTGTCATTTAACCTATCATTAAAATACGATACAAATTGTATCAATGTCAATAGGATATAGGGTCCTTTCACAAACTTGCTACTCCTTGGCAGGCTTTGAAAAAATATTAATTAAGCTCGTAATTACTGGAGGTAAATGAATTATGAAATACGGGGAGCGGATTGCAGCACTTCGAGAAAAACATTCCCTGACACAGGAAGGGCTTTCTAACAAACTCGGTATTACCCGCGCGTCGCTGTCGCATTATGAGAATAATCGAAGAGAACCGGACTACGAGACGATCGTAAGTATCGCCAATTTATTTAACGTCTCTATCGATTATCTTATCGGCAGAACGGACGATCCTGAAAGCGTACTGGATGAAGACGTACGGGAATTCGTCGATTCTCTGGAGCTATCCAATGAGAAAATTATGGAAAAATTTACATTGACCGTGGACGGAATGAAGCTTACACCGGAGGAAGCCAAGCGCTTCATCGCTTTCGTTCGGGCGGAACGCTCCATCAATAATAACGGCTGACGCTGCAGCACCCTTGTCCTTCGTTCATGCTTGCTCTTTCAGGCATGTATCATAAGAACGCAGCAAAAAAAAGAAGATCGGCTGGACTGCCTCAAGCAGTCACAGCGATCTTCTTTTTTTTATTTTATTTGCCGGTGAAATCGACCTGCGGAGCGCCGTAGGTTTCAAACCAGCCTTTGATCGTATCATAGTCTTTGGAGAAGGCCAGGCTGACCAGCAGCATAATACGGGCGTGCTGAGGATTCAAGTTATCCCCTGCGATGATGCCTTTGGAGCTGGAGTAAATGCTGCCGGACCCCGTACGCGTGGTCGTTACGAAGATCACGCCTTTCTCATCAATCGCCTTCTTGCGGGCATCGGACATCGCTTTGGAAATGCCGCCCGCTCCCGTACCTGCCGTTACAATCCCTTCGGCTCCGCCGGCCACAAATCCGTCGATCGCCTCACCACCCGCGCCTTGGTACGAGAAAGCAATCTCAACTTTAGGCAAATCCTCTTTCTTGATACGGGTTAAGTCAAACGGCGTAGCCCATTCCCCTGCAGGACGCAAGCTTCTGGCCGGAGCGCGGTAGATGCGGATGTTGCTCTCATCAATATAGCCAAGCATACCGACTTGCGGCGACTCGAACGTATCCGTACGGTAATCGTTGGATTTGGTTACTTCTCTCGCTGCGTGAATCGTATCGTTCAGCATTAGAACCGTTCCGAAATATTTCGTCTTCCCGCTTCCCGCAAGCTTAATGGCATTATACAGATTTGCCTGCGCATCGCTGCCGATAACCGTCCACGGTCTCATGGAGCCCGTTACGACGACCGGCTTCGGACTTTGTACCGTCAGATCGAGGAAGTAGGCGATCTCCTCCATCGTATCCGTTCCTGTCGTTACGACAACCCCGTCCTGTTCCTTCAGCGCTTCGTCGACTTGCAGCGAAAGATTGAACAAATCCTGCATGCTGTAAGCCGAGGAGCCCGAGTTACCGAATTGCTCCGTCGTCACTTCAGCGATTTTGTCCTTGTTCGGCAAAGCGTTGACCATATCCTGAATCAACAGCGTACCGGCCTTGTAGTTCTGAAAGCTGGTTTCATCCACCGATTGCCCGGAAATCGTCCCCCCGGTTCCGATTACTTTTACTTTTGGAAGCTTAGCAGGAACGGAAGCTTCCGCTTCCGCCGCTATGGCTGTTGACGTCGGCGGCAAAGCGACCGGTGATAGCAGGGCGGTGAACAGCATTCCTGAAGCCAAGAACATTTTAAGCATTGCGGAGCTGGATTTGAGTGTCATATGTAGGTTCCTCCCATGTAGGTAGTTTAGCTTTGTGTTAGTTTATATAACACATAACTAACGTTTATGAGAGAAATAATAATATCATGTAATGTTTTTTGACAAATCCTAAACATGGCGTTTTAACCGCATACATAGTTATTTTTCTACTCAATATGAACTCTTTTCGTCTAGTTGCTTCCTTTTCCAAAGTTCACCTGAACATACCGCAAATAAATGTGGATTTCCGATATTCCTTTTCCCGGCCGTTTTCTTATAATGGATGAGAAAAAACTTCTATCGGAGTACTTCGAGGAAAACCAGAAGGAATGGAGCGTGCCTCATGAGGCGCAAGCTGCTTATCACCATTATGTCAGGGATTACCCTGACCACAACGGCACTCTCAGGCTGCTCGCCGCAGCAAAGCGCAAGCACGACAGCCCCTCCTCAGCCCTCGCCTGCGACGGCGGCCGGCACGCCTGCACCAGCACCTGCAGCAAGTACGAAGGGGACGGTCCAGAAGGATAGCCGGCAGCCGGACACCTTGATTATGAACGCAAGCGTGCTGCAGGAGGTCCGAAATAAAGTGAGCTCCGGCAATGCCGGGGAGCTCGCGAACGCGGTGGCACAGCTTCGCAAAGAAGCCGATGCCGCCTTAAAGGTCGGACCTTTCTCCGTGGTCAACAAAAAAAGCACGCCGCCAAGCGGAGACAAGCACGATTATATGAGTATGGCGCCTTATTGGTGGCCGGATCCCAACAAGCCGGACGGCAAGCCCTATATCCAAAAGGACGGCCAAACGAATCCCGAGCGCTCGACCGACAAGTATGACGCTACAAGCTTCGGCAATATGGCCTCCGCCGTAGAGACGCTGGCCTTGGCCTATTATGTGACCGGACACGAGCCCTATGGCGAGAGAGCGGCCAGGCTGCTGCGGACTTGGTTTCTGGATGCGGACACGAAAATGAACCCGAATATGAATTTCGGGCAAAGCGTTCCCGGACGAACCGACGGGCGTAAAGAAGGCGTGCTCGATTCCAGGCATTTTTTGACGACTTCCAATGCAGCGGCTTTGCTGGACGGTTCTCCCGTTTGGTCAGATAATGACATGAAAGCTTACAAGAGCTGGGTCGCGCAGTATGTCAAATGGTTGAAGGAAAACAAGCTCGCTTTGGAGGAAAAGGCGGCCAAAAACAATCACGGCACATGGTACGACGCGATATTCGCCGGATTGACTCTATTTATCGGGGAAAAGGATGCCGCGGCGTCCTACATCAAAGAGCAGTTGCCGAAGCGGATCGCTGCGCAAATTGAAAAAGACGGCAGTATGCCGCTGGAAATGAGCAGAACCCGTTCCTTCCACTATCCTGTGTTCAACCTGGAGGCGTTCTCCATGCTGGCTCTGTACGGCAGCAAGGTCGGGTTCGATGGTTGGAATTATAAAACGGCGGACGGCAAAAGCGTCCATCAGGCCTATGAATATTTGGTACCGTACTTTAACGGTAAACCGTGGGAACGTCAACAGATCAAAGCGGAGAACGAATCCGGCTTCGCCTCTTATTTACGCGAAGCGGCTGTCGTATACAAGGATAAAGCTTACGCTGAAGCGGCCGACAAAACGCTAGGCGCTTCCAAGAACAGCTCGCGCGCTAACCTGACCGCGCCGAAGCCTGTTATTCCATAAGCGGGATAGATTGATTCAAGTCCATGCAGAAGCAGTTCTGCTTGGGCTTTTTTTACTATCGAGGAAGAAGAGCAGGAACAGCCAGTGCCTGACCTTGAACTATGAACGAGACTCGGCTGGCTATTGCTTGTTTTTCATCATTTCACATACGTGCTCGCATGAACAGAGGGCTTTTTGAACCGAGCACCAGGATCTTTTGGCATAATAAATCGGCAGCTCCTGTTCCTTCGCTTGCTGTTTGATCACCTTCGTCAAATTATGATTAATGTAGTCCGTTAATACGAGAACCGCATCCACCTTATCCGGTATGCCCTTGCGGACCATCTGGCATTTGCGTCCCGACATATGCATTACTTCATCAAAACCGATATGAGCAAGCTGCTCCGGCATATTTCCCAAATGATCTGCACCTACTACTAATATTGAAGCCATAGGCTTGTCTCCTTTCGGTATCCCTTAGTTTTAGTTATGGTTATATGGATCAATCCGAATTTGATTTCTATCTTAAATTTCTTTGCGCTTCCAGGGCTTTAGCTTCATAAACGAATAGTAATCGCGCATTCCCCAGAGATAGCAGCCGGCAAGCACTACAGAGATAAACAACGCTGGCAGCAGCAGGCAAATGACGAGTGGCATTAAAAGTGCTCCTCCTTATGTATTCGCTCATAATTGATAATTATTCTCACTTCATGCTCTAATGATAATGGTTCTCATTATCATTGTCAACATCTGATACTGAAATTTGTTTGGTATACAATATTTGGGGTTTAGGTGAGGAAACGACGGTTCGAAAAATGAAGGCCGCGGGGATATGTTTGGCGTCGCTGAGTGGTGATAAACCTATATCGGTGTAGTGCGACCGCGTTTCAGTTGTAAGGTTTATCGCCAATAGACATGTACACACCTGCCATGCAGGTGTGATTAGCATGCTGAGTGGTGATAAACCTATTATCGATGTGAGCCGAGGAAGCGCGACCGCGCTTTAGTTGTAAGGTTTATCGCCAATAGACATGTACACGCCTGCCGTGCAGGTGTGATTAGCATTTCTATGTGGTAGAATAATGGAATCAACCGAACCGTCGGAGACCCCCTAACTTACCAGCATGGGGGCTTTTTTACATAATTAAAGAGAGGATGAATAGTCATGAATCCAACTATCGAGGTTCTCCGCAAGCATCGCTCCATCCGCAAATATCAACCTATCGCTCTGCCGGAAGAGCACATTGACGCCATTATCGAATCCTCACAAATGGCATCGACATCCAGCAATGTACAAGCTTATACCATTATCGGCCTTACCGATCCGGCAAAGAAGCAAGAGCTGGCACGACTTGCAGGCAATCAGGCCTATATCGAGCAATGCGGCCTATTTCTTGTATTTTGCGCCGATCTTCACCGCCTTAAGGAAGCTACCGAACTCCACGGAGAAACGTTCCACCAAAACACGGAAAGCTTTCTCGTTGCCACCGTCGATGCGACATTAGCCGCACAAAATGCTGCCGTCGCAGCCGAATCGCTGGGATACGGGATTTGTTACATCGGCGGTATCCGCAACAACCCGCAAGATGTCAGCGTTCTGCTCCAGCTGCCGCAGCTGACTTATCCGGTATTCGGCATGTGCGTCGGGGTCCCCGATCAGGAGCCTTCCTCCCGTCCGCGTCTACCCCGTCATGCCGTGTACCACTCCGATGCGTATGACAAAGAGAAGGTAACGCAAGGCACTCAGCAGTACGATGACACAATGCATGAGTACTATAAAGAGCGAACGAATGGCAAGACGCTTACTACCTGGTCCAAAGGAATTGCAGACAAATATGCCAAGCCGGGACGCGGGCATATTCGGCCGTTCTTGGAAGGCCGCGGCTTCCGGCTGGAATAGACGGCAGGCCGTGGCGCGGGACGGATTTTCAGCGTTACAGAGACGCTTTGCGCCGGCGGCTTGCCTTGTAACGCGGTTTTTCCGCGTTACAGCTGCTCGAGCAAGACTCTGACGCGACGCGGGATTTCTGTAACGCAGATTTTCAGCGTTACAGTGCCTCTTCGCGCAGGCAGCTTGCCTTGTAACGCGGTTTTTCCGCGTTACAGCAACCCCACCCGCAAGTGCATCACAACACGTAAAAAAGCCCCAATGTGCTCTGAAAATCCACAACACATCGAGGCTTTTTCTCTTTAAAATACACTTACTACACTTTCTAGCCGTGAAGCAGCTTTTTTCGTATAAGGACGCTGATATCGTAAGAAATATCATCTGGATGCAACAAAATAATGCCACCATGAAGTCTATCTTTATCCTTATTTTTATAGTCTTTATAGTCATAGTATTGTTCGATTAAATGCGGAACCTTATCATTGTCTGTTAACACAAAGTTATGTCTTATTAACAAAGCTAAACCGAAGTGCATAACCAGAAAATCATCCTCAGGTGCCGCTACAATGCGCTTAATATCATCCTGTTCCAATTCATTTTCGATGATGTAATCAATTAAGCCGCTGAGTGAGTCAATAACCACAAGACTGGACATCTCCCTATTCCTTCACATTCATCCAAATCTCCACATTTAATGAGAATCTCTAGCCGATACCCGATCCATAAAAACCCGATGTGACACGGTAAACCCGCATCACATCAGGGACTCACTTTACCCAACCACAAACCCTACTCTCGACTCGGACGGTTCCGAGTGCCATTGCTGCGTCCGCCCTTTGTTCAGCTCGGACTTCATCGATCGCACCAGCTGCTCCAGGTGCACCTCGGTATCGTAATGCTTCTGCATCGCAGCGGACACGTACAGCTCGTTCAGCTGCGCAAACGTGAAGCCTTCCGTCAGCTCGGCTGCCGCGGCTGCCGCTTCTTCCCCCACGACAAGCGGCAGTTGTTTTAGCCGCAAATACTTGCGACGCAGCGCCAAATCCGGCAGCTTGATTTCGTAGGCGCGATCGAAGCGTCCCGCCCGGTTCATCAACGCCGGATCGATTTTGTCGGGATAGTTCGTCGTCCCGATCAGGAACACGCCTTCTTTGGACGTAGCGCCATCCAAGGTATTCAAGAAAAACGATCTCGCCTGCTCCGGCATGGAGTCGATATCCTCAATGACCAGCACCATAGGAGACATTTTCACGGCAGCTTCAAATGCTTCCTGAATCGTATAGCTGCACGTATGCTCGGTAATTTGCCAATAGGCGACAGGCGCATCGACGCTCCCCGCGATCGATTTGACCAAAGTCGTCTTCCCGTTACCTGGCTTGCCGTACAACAAAATGCCGCGCTTGTAAGGAATCCGGTACGTCTCGAAAAAATGCCGGTCCCGCGAAAAGA
Organism: Paenibacillus sp. NPDC056579; assembly: GCF_042793215.1. Taxonomy (NCBI): domain Bacteria; kingdom Bacillati; phylum Bacillota; class Bacilli; order Caryophanales; family Paenibacillaceae; genus Paenibacillus; species Paenibacillus sp. NPDC056579. The sequence continues at coordinate 418,858 of NZ_JBHTVD010000005.1, read as the reverse complement.
ACTCGTCAATCGACCGGTAAATCTCCTCCTTCAGCGCTTCGTTCATTATGACCTCATCTCTGCTGACAGTGCGCGTGACGGGCTCGCGGTGCCGCTCCAGTCCATTGCGGTTATCGGTAAAAACCGAAACATGCCGCCTGTCGTTCTCCCTTTGGCTTCTCAAAATATACTGCAGAAACCGGTCCATGCACGAGTCATCCGCAGCGAATATATAATCCTCGTTAAAGATGCCGTTCATCCGAAACACGGGCACTCTCGCCAAAGCAACGCGATAAGCAGGGTACACGAACAAATTGTTGCGAACGGATGGATAAATCCGGTAGCCCGCTTCCTCCGGCAGGTCGCCGTCGTAAGCAAACGATTTGGACTCCACTCGATCGTAAATGGTCGCTGTATGCTCAACCTCACTGCTGCCGGATCGGATGTCCTCTTCGAGCCTTTCCCACAGCTCATTGCCGTAATCCTCCTGGACATACATTTGAAATTCCGTCCCGTAAGCCTCCATCAGCGTATTTTGGATGCATTCTATAACAAGAGCGGCATCAAAGTATTGCTGCCATTCATTAGACGCGCTTTCCTTTAAGCGGATCATAGGATAAACCTGCCGAGCCTGCGTATCGGTAAGGGCCGCTTTCCACCCGCCGTCTAATTTGCTGATACTGCCCGGGTTGACCGCCGTACCTCTCATTTCCTCATTCACTGCCACGTTCCTATTCCAATTCATTTTCATATTCCTATTCCAATTCATTTTCACATTCCTATCCCTATTCGTATTTGATTCCATACCCGTATTCGTATTCAAAAACATATTCTCATTCCTATTATTCACCTAGTGTTAAACTCCTTTTACCGCAGCCAAAGGCTTGCATTTCGCCACGACACCCGCCAATCCGGCTCCAACGACGCTCTCGATAATTTGATCGACATCTTTATACGCCTGAGGCGACTCATCAATGAGAGATTCGAGCATCCGCTGATTGACGACGACCTCTTCCTCCGTGCCGATTCTCAGCGAAGCTTCGAACTGATCCAACGTAACCAAACGCTTGGTGGCGCTGCGCGAACGAATACGGCCGGCTCCGTGACAGATGGAGTAGTAGTTGTTTTTACCGCCCGGCTTGCCGACCATAATGTAGGAGGAGGTGCCCATAGAACCCGGGATCAGCGCGGGATGTCCTGTCCCGGCATACATGTCGGGATTATCCGGGTGTCCCGCCGGCAGTGCTCGGGTCGCGCCTTTGCGATGGACGAACAGCGATTGGCCGTCATGCTTTTCCGCCCATGCATAATTGTGCATCAAATCATACAGCGTGGTCATCTCAAACTTCGATCCGAACACTTCCTTGCCGGCCTCCCTTATCCCGTAAGCGATCAGGTGACGATTCACAACCGCATAGTTCAACGCAGAGTACATCAAATTCACGTAAGTTTGCGCGCAGTCGCTATCAAGCGGTGCGAACAACAGCTTCGGATCGGCCGTGCCGAGCCCGGTGCGGCTCATCGTTTTGACCATTTCGCTGCTGCAATACTGGTTGACGGCTCCGCCCCACGCACGCGATCCGGAATGAATCATGACGACCACCTGGCCGTCGGTCAAACCCCATTGCTCGGCGATATCCCGATGCTCTTCATCGATTTCAATAGCTTGGATCTCGGCAAAATGATTCCCGTTGCCAAGCGTCCCCAGCTGCCGGTGCGAGCGGTGCCATACCATTTCCGGCAAACGGTCCAGGTATTGCTCGTCGAAGCCGAACTTACCGCATTCCACACGGGTCAGCGAGGTTGCCTTACGGGGCGTGTAGCCGTCCGGCACGTATTTTTTGGGCAGGCCGTACAGCCCTTTGCGGATAATATGCTCCAGCCGGATATCCGAGAAATGCCCCCGGGCATGCTCCTCAACCGGCAAGTGGCGTTCGATCGCCTTGACCAGCTTGCGCCGAAGCTTCACCTCACGCAAATCGTCCTTGTGCAGGTTCGTCAAATGCACCCTCATTCCGCACCCGATATCGCTCCCTACAATCGACGGAGAGACGTATCCGCTGTCTGCGCTCCAAATCGCTGTCGTGCCGATGCAGGTTCCAACTCCTACGTGGACATCCGGGGTATAGCTCATATACTTCGAATCCGGTATTTGCAAATTGTTATTGGCCATCTCGAACACTTTATAGTCCAGCCCGGCGAACAGCTCTCCGCTCGCATAGACATGCAAATCGCCGGCCGGAAGCTGCACCTTGCGATAATACGCTTCGGCTGCGGATCCTTGATCTTTCATTAGTTCTTTTTCCATATTCCTTCGTATCCTCTCTATCCAATCATTACTTTGCTGAAAAACTTCCGAAACACTTGATGAAAAACACAAAAAAACCGCTGGCGCTCCACAATAGCCCACGGTTTTTTGTATGCATTGCTGTCTGTAAAAGGATCCCGGCGTGTTCATGTACACGTTCACGATAGCGATCGCGATCCACTGACGATAACGTCACCATCACGATACTGCTGACCGAACAAGCCGGAATCCGCATAAGATCATGTTGCACCAGGCCCGTAGAGGCCAATGGAAGATTCCATATGGGTATGCAGTTGTGTCAATCTCGTGCGGTTAAGTCGGATCATCTTCATCAGCCTCCTTTTCACATTCAAGATATGGTTATGATATACGTGCCAGGTAATCTTTGTCAATGAATAAATAAAAAATATTTATTGATTATATTAATTTTTTCTATTGAAATCCTACAGATGACCTTTAGCTGTGCCTACTTTCTCCGATAATGTTGCAAGGTCCATTCCCTTCAACGCGCCCTCAATTAACTCGGGAAGCCGGTCGGGCGAGCAGCCGAAGCAAGGGATTCCCATTTGGGCGAGCTTCTTCGCGTTGGCCTCATCGTAGGACGGGACGCCGCGGTCCGACAGCGCCAGCAAGCACATCGCCTTTACGCCGGAGGCTTTCATTTCGTCCATCCGCCGGAGGAAAGCCGATACATTGCCGCCTTCGTACAGGTCGGAAATAAGGATGAACAGCGTCTTCTGCGGCTCTGTAATGAACGGTTCGCAATAGGCGACCGATTTGTTAATATCCGTGCCGCCTCCAAGCTGAATGCCGAACAGCATATCGACCGGGTCCTGTGCGCACTGCTCGCTTAAATCGACCACTTCCGTATCGAACACGACCACTCTCGTCTCCAGCGCGGGAAGACTGGCCAGCACCGAGCCGATAACCGAAGCGTAAATAACGGAATCCGCCATGGAGCCGCTTTGATCGATATCGAGGATGACCGTCCATTCCTTGCTGCGCCGGGCCCGGTCAAAAAAGTAAAACCGTTCGGGAATAAGGCGCCTGTTCTCTGTATCGTAATGCTTGAGATTTTTGGCAATCGTCCGTTTCCAGTCCATGCCGGATAACGACGGCAGCGGGGAATGCTGTCTACGGTTCAAAGCCCCGGTCACCGCCTTGCGGATATCGTTTTCCATTCGCTTCATGATCTCGTCTACGACCGCCTTAACCAGCTGCCTTGCGGTTTCCTTCGTTTTCTCGGGAATTTTGCCTCGCAGCGCCATCAGAGTCGCCACCATGTGAATATCCGGCTTCACCTGCTCCAGCATCTCCGGCTCGAACAGCAGCTGTTTCAAGCCTTTGCGCTCAATGGCGTCGGCCTGAATAACCGATACGACATCCGGAGGAAAAAAGGTGCGGATATCTCCCAGCCATTTGGCAAGCTTGGGGGATGAAGCGCCAAGTCCGGCTTTTCGCGCCGCCTTAGAAGCTCCGGGATCGGCCGATGCAGAAGCAGCTCCGTTACCGGTTTCGTCGTATATGGCAGCCAGCGCCTCGTCCATGATTCTCGCTTCCTCGTCGAGCAAGGCGCCCGCTCCTTCCGGAGAAAAGCCGTTCAGCTTTTCTTCCGCCGCCTCCCCCAAGATGAGCCTCCATCGTTTCAACTTTTGACGGCGTTCGTTTAGTTCCTGCTGCTCTGCTGTCGTCATCGCCTACAAGTCTCCAAAATCAAAGTCGTTAAGTTCATCCAATTTCCCTCTTTCTTCTTCGCTTAACGGCTGCTGCAGCAGCTCCCCGGCCTCCTGGCCTCCGATTCCCCACGTGTCTCCCAGCGTCTCGGCGACAAGCGCCTTTTCACCGGCCTGGAACGAACCGAACGCTCTGCGCAAAAAGACCAGCGAACGGTGGAAATCGGCATCCTCCAGCGAGCGGATATACAGGTCGAGCTGCTCCCACAAAGCGGCCCGCGACAGCAGCGCGTACCGGTTGCGCATGGACATTCCCTCGAACCAGCCTGCTCCGAGCTCCGCCGGAATGCCGGGGGACAGTCTGCGCGACACTTCCCGGGCTATCTGATCATTTGCAACCTGATTGCGTTCCATTAACAAGGCGAAGGCAAAGCCGGACAGCTTCGCATTGCGGTCGTCGCGCGAGGCCAGCGCTTGAAGCTGGCGCAGCCACAGCTCGTCGTCGACCTGCTCGAAGTGATCCTGGGCAATGGAGTTGAGCTTGCTCATTGCGGCCACAAGCTCGCCTGCAGCTTCATCGCTGCAGGCAGCAGCGTCGACGAGCAGCAGCGCTGCGCGAAGAAACAGCTGCTGCAGAAGAGGCAGCAGCGCGGACGTGTCCGCTTTGCGCAAATCGCCGTAGCGCATAAGCACGGACAGCTCGCCTGCCGCATCAGCCAGATGCGCGGTGCTGCCGGCTTCTACCGACAGCCGCTGCAGCTCTTGGCGTGCCTGCTCCATCGCCTCGGGCAGCCCGCATTCGCAGGCCAGCCTTATGATCCGCGATGCCTCGCGGATGTCCGCGCAATGCTCCAGCAGCTCCTTGATCGCGAAGGCTGCCGCAAGCTCGATCGTTTCGCCCTTCATTACGGTTTCCACCGCTTGAATTTCCGCTTCCGGGCTCCACTGCAGCACCCAATGCTCCGCCCAGGTTGCCGCATCCTGCCAGATCCTCTTTTTGCGGGCAAAGCCGATTTCGAGCAGCTCAAGCCGGTGCAGGAAGGTGGAGCGGTGCAAATCCAGAAATGCCGCTTCCGCCGACTTCACCCTGCGGTTTTCCCGCAAATCCAGCTCCAGATCGGCCGCCACCGCCGTCTTGTATTTGTCCAGCTTCAACCGTTTGAGCTGGCGGTTCAAATCGTCTTGTATCGGCGTCTGGCTGACGCCTTCAGGAAGCGATCCGATAGCGGTGCCTATATCGGTTCTGGCCAGCGCCTCCGCTACGGCGGACAGCTCGCCGAAGCCGAGGCAAACGATCGCCGCATCGCGCAAATCTTTATTCGTCGGCAGGCTCCCTCCATGCAGCGAGGCAAGCGACTCGGCAAGCCTAACTCCTTCAATGACCGATGCGGTCGAACGGAACGTTCCTTCCTTGCGCATGTGAGCCGCAACGGCAGATAAGTAAAGCGACGGCAGCTTCGTCAAGTCTCCTTGATGAAGACATTGCCACAGCAGCTCGAAATAAGCGGGTGCGGCATTCCCGGCCCCGTAGCCGGAGTGCGAGGACAGCTTATAATACGAGTAAGGCATCAGAGTCAGCTTGGTGGAACGTCTCGGCAGCCCCCTCAGCTCTTGATCCGACATGGCGGGAAGCGACAGATCCAGGGCGGAAACGTGATGCGCCCCGGTCACGACAACGATACGCTCCGGCGGGCAGCCCGATGCGATCGCTTGGGCGATGCTCCGCCTCATGTAAGCTTCGCGAATCGCGTTATATGCGGCCTCCTGCGGATCGAACGCCCACTCCTCCTGCTCCAGCATCGTCCGCTGCTGAAGCGAATACTCCTTAATCGCCTCTCGATACGCCCCCGGATACGTATTGTGTTCGAAATGCCTCTCCCAATACGCTTCGTAATCGGGCTCGCCGGAGAGCTCCGCGAGCTTATCGTAAATCAGGCGCTGCTTCCCGTAATAGGCCCGCCGCCCGTCCGCTCGTGCTGCCTTGTCCTCGAGAGGCTGCTCGCCGTCCTTGCTTTCGGCAGTCCGCAATCCGTGCAGCATAACGGCCGCGTCCGAAGGCAGATCGATAAAGGCTGCGCGCGCGCCATGCTCGGCCGCCCACACGAACGCCTGATATTCCGGCGAATACGATGCTAGAGGAAACACCAGCGTCTGGACGGGCAGCTCCTCGGTATAAGCCAAGAGAGCTACGGGAGGCACCACGCCCCGCGAAGTCAGCTGACCGATCCATTCCGTAGCGTCGGACGGCCCTTCTACCAATACGATGTCAGGCCGTATCTCGTCCAAATAGCTTCTCAGCTCGAACGCACCCGCCGGCGACAAATGGCGGATGCCAAAGATGTGAACCTGACCGCTTCCGCCGCTCAATCGTTCATCTCTCTGCATGCGTTGTATAGGCTTCGCCATTCCGATCCCCGCTTCTTCATGACATTATCCAAATACTGCTTCCATACGATCCGGTCCTTCTCTTCATCCTTTACGATCGCACCCTGCAAACCTGCTGCAATATCCTCGTCCCGCACCTGTCCGGTTCCGAAGCTGGCGGCCAGAGCCATGCTGTTCGTCAGAAGTGAAATCGCCTCGGCCGTCGAAATGACACCGCTCGGCGGCTTCACCTTTTCCTTGCTGTCGAGCGTCATGCCGTTTCTCAGCTCGCGAAAGATCGCGACCACCTTGCGGACGGCTTCTTCTTCCGGCGCCGACGCTTTCAACTCGTAGCTTGCCGCGATTTCCTGCACCCGCTTGCGGACAATCTCCACCTCGGTCTCCAAATCCGAAGGAGAAGGCAGCACCAATATATTAAAGCGCCGCTTCAAAGCCGCTGACATGTCGTTAACCCCTCTGTCCCTGGTGTTAGCCGTGGCGATAATCGAGAAGCCCTTGGCAGCCGACAGCTCTTTTCCGAGCTCCGGAATTGAGATGGTTTTCTCCGACAAAATGGAGATAAGCGCATCCTGCACCTCTGAAGCGCACCGGGATATTTCCTCAAATCGGGCGATGCCTCCGCACTCCATAGCCCGGTAAATCGGGCTTTTGATCAAAGCGTCGTCGTTCGGGCCATGAGCCAGCAGCATCGCATAATTCCAGGAGTAGCGAATCTGCTCTTCGCTGGTACCGGCCGTGCCCTGGATGGTCTTCCCCGAATCGCCGTGAATGGCGGCGGTCAAATTTTCCGACAGCCACGATTTCGCCGTGCCAGGCTCCCCGATTAACAGCAGCGCACGATCCGTCAGCAATGTCGCTATCGCGATCTCTACGATCCGGCGATTGCCGATATATTTCGGCGTAATGTCAACCTTGCCCGCTTTTCCACCGGTAATGAAGGTTAGAACCGCCCGCGGAGAAAGCATCCATCCCGAAGGCCTCGAGTCTTTATCTTTTTGCTGCAATGCTTCCAGTTCCTCCCGGTATAGGCGCTCTGCCGGAAGCCTCAATACATTCTGCTTTTGATCCATTCGATCCATCCCGCTCCTTTGTTGTCCTCTATCGTGCCGTTATTCCCTTTGCTCTTCAGCAAGTCTGCAATGTCCTGCACTTGCCGCTTCACGCTGTCATAAGCCATTCGTTCGGCCAATTGCTCCACCCGTTCCGAGTAGAAGCCCGGAAGCACAGCCAGAAGATATTGCTGCTCCCGATCCAAATAATACATATGTTTTAAAGCCGCTTTCTCAAAGGATTGCATAATCAGTTCAGGTGCCTGCTCGTAACTGAGACGATGCAGCGTCCGCAAAATCGAAACCGTCCGCGGTTTCATCTGCTGTGGCGCCACTTCCCATTTTTTCACCAGATACTTTATGACACTGTCTTCTTCGTGTTGGGCCAACCGGCATACGAGCTCCTCTTCGTTAATCCCAACGAACAGATGGACCCACCGCTCATCCCATACGATTTCCTGTGCCGTCTGACCCTCCGCTCCGTGCTCTTCCTCAGGCACAACAGCCGGATTCCAGTAACCTCTGCGCGGTTCCGTCAATTCCGTCATTGTATGGATCAGCTCGCGGGCCGATGACTGCTGCTTGTTCTGAAATTGGATTGCGAACCGGTCATACACGGCTTCCGGAGGAAGCATACGAACGGCGGCATGAAAGCTGTACGAAATGAATTTCCGGTTCCATTGATCGTACAACGATAACAGAAATTCGTCCGTCTCCGGCTGCTCCATCTCCAAAAGCTGACGGGCCGCATAATGCTGAAGGCTGTCGGTCTCCTTAACGATGAACAAAGGAGTGGACAACAGCTTCATCCAAAATGCGGACACTTCCAAAGCCCGCTTTCCGTCCAGACATTGGGCGGCTGCATCCAGCGATGGCACCGTCTCTTCCGTGGCAGCCCGGTCTACGAAGTCCCGGAACTTCCCGTCCGCAAAATCCAGCACGAGCCCGGTCAACGATTCAGCCTTGCAGCACCGGATCGGATCAATTACATTGTCGCGGTCTTTGCCGGTAAAAGCTTGAAAGAGCCGCTCCACCGCCTTCGCGCTTGCCAGTTCAGCCAACGCATTGTAAGCCGCAATCCGGATTTCCTTCTTTTTGTCGAGCGACTGCTCCAAAAGGATCGGCTCGCATTCGTCATACGCGCCAAGCAATTCAATAGCTGCAGCCCGAACCTCAAGGGAACCTTCGGTTAAACAGCTCAAGTAAAGCTCCCTCTCCTTCATCCCCGCAATCCGGTGAATTTGCTGCAGCCGTCTGACTGCGCCTTTCCCTCCGCCCGGCTGGAACTGGCTCTTCAGAATCGTCAGCACTTGCTCTCCTAGAGAGGGGATCACGGTTTCCATCATATAATCGGCAATTTCCGGATAGGTTTCATCCAGCGCAACTACCGCAGGGATCATCGTTCTAATGTCCTTAAAAACACCCTCTTCGTACGACTGGCGTATGATCTCCAGGCGTCCGGGACCTTTTTGCGTCAACGCATCGATGGCGGCTGTCAGCTTACGGTAGGAAACCCCTGTATAACAATTGGTGTTGGCGGCTTCGAGCGGCTCCGGCGCCCCGCTTGCATCGGTTTGACCCTGCGTATAAAGGATGGAGTGAAGCAGCGTCCCAAGCTCGAGCAGCTTCACGGAAGCCTCATCTCCGCCGGACTCTACGAGCTGCTCAACCGATTGGGCGACTTTGCGGAACACGGGAGCGCTCTCCCCAAGCTTTTGCAGCTGCGGCAGCAGCTTCTTAAGTCTGCTGTCACCTTGGGCCAGCGTGCTGCCGGCAATGAACAAACGCCGCACCTCGCTATGTAATTCGTTCAAAACCTGTATACTCATGAAGCGTCTCTCCTTTACCTAGATCAAACGGACAAGCCCGTTATTATCTGTAACTATTCCGAGCGGCTGCGCATGCAATCGGCCCGTGTCCAGATCGTGCCCGAACATGACCAGTACCGCTTGACCTTCCCTATGCTCATCCTTAAGCAGGGGAAGCAGCTGTGTTCCCGGGTGCCCGATATGCTCTAGGTCGCTGAGCGCGATCGTTTTGCCCGCTTCGTCCGCTATCGCATACGTATCCCCTGCCCGGAACAGGCGTGCAGCATGCAGCAAAACAACCGGATGCTTATCGCTCAAAGGATTTTTGATCTGGTTCTTGACCATTTTCACGGCCTCGGCATAAGATCGATGCGAATGCGAGCGTGCGATGTCCCAATCTCCACGCTGCGGCTCACGGAATGACACCGACTCCCAACGGATCCGCGGGTTCACATCTCCCGGATATACAAAGCACTCCTTCGCTTGCACGACGGCAGCCATAGAATCCTCTTCCTTGATATGCTTCGCCGCCCGGAACGGCCGGTAATGGCGGGACGAATAGATGGCTCCCGTCTGCAGATGAATCCACCAGCCCTCATCTACATACTCTCCGCGCACTTCGTCCGTGTAAGAATGAAAGCCAAGCTGCAGCAGCTCCGCATCAGCCAGCACTAGACCGGCTTCCTTGAGCTCCGCCAGCTGCCATGCATGGCCGAGCAGCTCTTCGATAGCGCTGTCCGTTGCCATCGGCAAATCCGGGTTCTCCTTGCGGGCCGTCAAATACTCGGTGCTTTTTTTGGCAAGCATGTGCAAATACGTCAGCCGGTCCATCGCTTCCGTATAGTCCTGTTCCCGTTGATTTCCCTGTCCGAGAAGCTGCAGAAGTTCACGGAAAGAGGCCTGTGCCCCGGGCAAGTAATAATTTCCCAGCTGCTTCGCCTGCTCCTCCAATGTACGGAGCGCCTTCGCATCGACGCCGGCCAAGCCCGTCTGGACGATATCGCGGACCAGCTTGTTCAGCAGCTGCAGCCCGTCCAGCTGGGCGGCGATTTTTTTGACCAGGGCGGACTTGTTCGTTTTCCGCTTGGCAGCCGGCTCCGTCTGGCCCTCCGCGAGACTCTCCTGCTTCTTGTCTTCCCGCTTTTGCACTTTCTCCCGCTTGTCCGCAATCTCTTCAGGGACATCCTCCGTCTGAAACGGAGCCCCTGCGGCGTACGCATACAACAGGCCCAAAATATGCTTGCACGGAAATTGGCGGCTCGGGCAGGAGCAGCGGAACACCGGGCTTTCCGGCTTTATATAATCCGCAGAACACCGGTAAGGCTCCTTCCCGCTTCCTTTGCACTCGCCGAAGACCAACGTTCGGTCGTCTGACAAGCACAGCTTGGGAAAGCTGTTTTTTTTCACCAGATCACGGCCGTTTTTGATGGCGGCGCTGTTTAAGGCCAACGAATCTACATACGTTTCCGTAATATCTACCATAGGATACCTCACGTCTTATTTGGCAAAATGATGTTCCTTCACTATTTTCCACGTTATGTAATGAATTTCCTTTTTATGATTCAGCGTCCAATTACTCTGAGTCTGCAGCTCATTAAAAAGTCTTTAACGGGAGCTCCCTGTTCTCATGAGAAAACCTATACCGATGCATTTCAAAGATGAGCGACCTCAAAGTTTTGCTTTAGCAAAACCCGCTTCGTAAGTATGGCAGGTTTTATCGCCAAATAGAATTTTGCATCCGATGGCCTCGGAATCTAAAAGTTCTTTTGTGGTAAAAAAAATCCGACCGTCGTTAGACAGCGGATGAGCTTGTTGAGAAACCCTTAGAACTTAAAAGCGGCACGGGTACCCCTGTGGGGTATCTCCCTCCGGCCGCTGTTGTTCTCGGGAAACTTTATAATCTAGTTTTTAGCGGTGATTTCCCGAGAACAAAGGCGGTTGCTTACGCTCCTCCAGGAGATCGCTCACCTATCCCCTTTTAGCATTTTTCGGGAATATCGATTTTATCAACAGCCTGGTCGGCAGGGGCAGGGGCAAGGCTCATTCTTTGTCGACAGAGCCCCCTTGCACCTCCTCTTTAGCCATCATATAGGGATACAGAAGAAGGAGTCCGGCAGCATAGAAGCCGAAAGCGAAATAAGCGGGGAGCAGATGGATGAAGCTTGTGTAGCCGATCGCCCAATGAATGCTGAAGCCTGCCAGGAAGCCGGGAAAGCCTCCGATCAGGAACGTCCACCACAGCCAGCGCTGACCTTTGTTAATTCCCCATAGGGCGGCTGCCAGCAAGGCGACAGCATTGGAAAACAGCGCTCCGCCGAACCCGGCGCGGTCATGCGCTATTAGCGGAATCAACCGGTCGTTGATGTCCGCCAGCATTTGAGGGGTCGCGCACAAATATTGCAAATCCTGCGGAACGAACACGCGGGTCACACCTACAAAGGCTATGACCAGACCCCCGACAGCCAGCGAAAATCCGAGCATGACCATCATGAGCTGCCCCCATTGGGCGCGGCGCCAGTGCCGGTCGTTGGCTGTATTCGGCCGATCCCTCGGTGGCAAATCCTCGTTTCCTCTCATCGACAAAATAAACATCGGGAGAAGGATAGCGGCAGCCAATGCATGCAGCGGATCGAAATACCCGTAGCCCAAATACAGAAAAAAGCTGCTGAAGCCTACGATACACGACATCAGGAGTGCGCTCTTCGCCCAATGCAGCCCGTGGCGAAGGCCGTGATACGCAAACTGAAAATACAGGATGCCGATCGAGATCATCGTGCCCGCCAATGTCACCCTGTCGTGAGACATGAAGCCGAGCAATAACGGATTAGCCTGTGAGAGGGATGCCTTTGCCATTCCGAGAAACTGTGTGTCGTAAGGCAGCACTACGGTAGTCGCAGCGATCAGCCAGGCAATAATCCCTCCGATCATCATGCCGATGCCAAGCAAGCACATCCAGCCCCAATGAGTCCAAAACGATTTGGGAGCAGGTGCAGCCTCATTGCGGATCAGCTCGTATACGATGGCTTCATTGATTCGTTTGGGGAGCCCCGGGCCGGAATATACCAGTCCGCTGTGCAGCTGGACATAGGAAGCGCCGGCTTGCAGCAAATCCAGCGCATCCCGAGGCTCGTGGATACCGCCGCAAGCGATCAGCTTCACTTCGGGTCCGCACATCCCGCGGATCAAGCGCAGCTTGTCGGCGCTCGCTTGCTTGCCGGAGCGCCCTATCGCCGATCCCTCCTCGGTACGGATGGCTTCCCCCGCCACCATGCCGGCCCACGCTTCCATTCGCAGCCGATCCAGCAAACGCTCGAGCTTGGGCAAAGGGTAATCGAGCGGAATATATAAAAATAACGGCTTGGCGCCGCCGCCCTCACCGGATTTCATCTCCTTCGCCGTCTGAACGACGGCTTCCAGGAGCTGAACCGTCTCGTCGAGCCCCCATCGCTCCTCCAGCACGTCAATATAAAATCCCGCTGCATATGGCTCCAACGCCTCCAGCATACGCTTTTGCTCCAGAAGCGCTTCTTCGGAAGTGCTGTCAGGCATGCTTCGAATTCGCAGCATAAGCGGCAGCCTGTGCCCCTGCTTGCGCTTCATCCGCTGAACGGTAGCATCCAGTCCCGGATTGGCGTAAGCATCGGGGTACAGAATTTCTTCGTTCGCTGCATCTCTTACAATCTGCCCTCTGCGTTCGATCTCCTCAACGGTAACCGGGCCGATCTCAATAAAACCGATTCCGAACTGGGCTATGGCCCGGTGGGCGACTCCGTTCGGATCGAGGCTGCCGGACAACCCGACGGGATAACGCAGACGTATGCCTGCCAGCTCGCTTTCCAGCAGCGGCGAAGCCTCCATATGTCCGAGCGTGCGGATAACAAAGCTGCCGCCCGGTATTTTGCTTAAAGAACCCATCGCATTCAGCGTAAAATCTCTGGCTATTTCGGACGGCAGACTGAACAGCAAGGGGCGAAATATCGTTTGGTACGACCAGTCCGGCATGATAACCACTCCAAACCTGATTAATGAACAGCAGCTAATTCGGTCTATTCCACTAATTTACAACGCCTTTCCTTGCAGGGCAACCAAGAAAAGTGAGAAAAACAGGTCTATCGGCGTATTACAGCCTGATTGATCTTGAAAATTTTGCTTTAGCAACTCGATTCGAAAGCATGGCGGATTGTATTACTAATTCGAATCCAGCATCTGACGGCTTCGGATTCTTAATAAATTCGGGCGTAGTAAAAAAATGACCGGCAGGCGAAGGGTTTCGCTGCGCGGTCAGCTTGTTGTTGCTTTTTGGAGATTCAACGATATTTCTGAGCTTAATGAGCGGATTTTTATATTGGAGCGTCTTTTCGAAAGCGAGGATGGAGCGAGGCAAGGAAACGATAGTCGCCTCTGCTATGTTGGGTTGGATTGACGCTGCAGCCGGAGCAGTTCTCCTGAATACAGCAGAAGCAGCGCATACAGAAACAGCATTCCGGCAGCCCCCCAAGAGATGAATACTATCGGAGGCGTCCCCGGATTGGCTATCCCTATCGCCACGAGTGCCCAAACGGTCACCAGCATATAGAATGGGTCGCGGTAACGATAGCCTATCCATAAGCTGACTAAAGAGGCTGCTAAGATGAGAATCACGGTCCACAACGTTTCGGGCAGACCGAATCCGTTCCAATCGTTTGCATATAACACTACCGCGAGGTTTACCAGGGCAGCAACGGAAATCCAGCCAATGTACAGACTGAACGGCACCTGAACAAGCCAGCGGACTGCCGCGTCCGACGACCAACCGGCGTGCCGCGTATTCGAGTAAATCCCTATCAGCGCTATCAGCAGGCCGAGCATGGAAAACATGGAAGAAGCAATAGACAGACTTTGCCACAATAACAGCCAGCTGATGTTAAAAAAGCAGCTTGCCACGAACCACGGTCCTATGGCTCGAACTTCATTCTTCTCTGACTTGGCGGGCAGAAGTTGGACGATGACAAATCCGATCAGCAGAGCATAGATGAGCCCCCAAATCGAGAAAGCATACGGCGCGGGGGTTATTTGGACCGGAAACAGGGCGGATATTTCTCCGGTCGTCAATCCTTTAAGAGGCTTGATTTGAGCGAGCGCATTCACTACCAAAACAGCCGCAAACGACAGTACATTGTACCAACGGAGCAAGCTTGCCATAATGATCTCCCCTTTCCCAACGCATACTTACCCAACCTAAGCGGCAAATCGCTTAATATCAATATGACTTTTTATATTGGGGCTGGTACAAGTATATGAGCAGCGATTGGTAGACATGCTTTGGCAAGCTTATCTCCATGCAAAATAAGCCGCTCCGGAAGAAATGCTCCGGGCGGCTTTGTGGCTCGTTCATGTTGTCAAGCACAAACGAAAATATGTCGAACAAATCTCCCTTTCCTGACTTCGCAGCGATCGGCAATGACAAACCCGGCCTGTTCAATCGCCTCATCTATCATATCGGTTGCGATGATGACCGCTCTACCGGCCAGCCTGCGCGCGCTGGCCAGCATCTCCAACTGCTCTCCGGTCGTTAGGACCGAGCATAAATTATACGGCAAATCGACGATAGCCACGTCGTAGTGCCCCTCGATCCGGCGAATATCTCCCAACGACACGACATTGGGATGGCCGTAATGAGCCAAGTTCACCCTTGCTCCGCGAACGGCGAGCGGATTGATGTCGTTGCCTACGATGTCGATCCCCATCGATAGGGCCTCCAGCACGACCGTTCCGATGCCGCAGCACGGATCGATCGCCCGTGTTCCCGCGGGCTCGGGAACGGCGATATTCGCAACGGCCCGGGCAACGCGGGTGCTCAAAGCCGTAGAGTACTGCTGCGGCTTCTCGTTATGGCGCAGCCACACCGCCTCGTTGCGGCTGCATTCCCCAAACAGCCATCGCCCCTCGATATGGGCGATGCCGAACGTCCGCTGCGGCTGGCGCATCTCCGCTTTGCCGCGAATATGAGAGCCGAGCAAGCGTTCGACGGCTCGCTGCCTGTCATAGTCGACCGTTCCGCCGGTTTCGACGTAGACGACCTTGAAGGTCGCCGACCCTAGCGACAGCGTCTCGACCGACTGCGCCATCTGCTCCAGGCTGTCCGTGTCGTACAGCACGGCCAGCCGCAGCTTCGTGAAAGGGCTGCGGCTCGGATCCACCTCGCGCCGGCTTACGACATAGCCTGCGTCTCCCGGATCGCAGCCGAACAATAGGCGATGCTCCAGTCTGCATAGCGGGAGCTCGTCTTCGTGGCAAGCGTAAGTATATACATAAGCAGGCGCTGCTGCTTCTTCATGCTGATCCATTGCGTATTCCCCTTACGTGAATGTTGCTCTGATTGTCTCATTCTCCAGCCTGCTTGTCCACTTTGGGCCGAAGAATAGGGGCGAGGCGGTGAGATGGGCGGTCAGCGTGGAGACATGCCTTTTCTGCTGTAACGCGGAAAAACCGCGTTACAGCGTGCTCCTGCGCGTTACTTCCACCCTGTAACGTGGTATTTCCTGCTTACAGCCGAGAGTTTCGCTCCTCGGCA
>NZ_JBHTVD010000005.1:274192-403007 GCF_042793215.1 Paenibacillus sp. NPDC056579 | reverse complement strand
CGTATTTCCTGCTTACAGCCGAGAGTTTCGCTCCTCGGCAGCTTGCCCCTGCTCTGTAACGCAGATAAACCGCGTTACAGCATGCCCTGGCGTTACACTCCCCTGTAACGCGGAATTTCCTTCTTTCAGCCGAGAGTTCTGACCCTCGGCTTCATTCCCCAACACAGCAATACAAAAAAAACGCTCCATAGCAAAGGCTGCATATAGCAGCCCCTGTCTATGAAGCGCTTTTCCATCGCGTCACTCTTATTATTTTTTAGCCAAATATTTGCGGATATCAAAGGCTACTGCGGCAACAATGATCAAGCCTTTAATGATCAGCTGCCAATAAGGGCTGACGCCGATGAACGTAAGTCCGTAGTTGATGACTCCGAAGATCAGGACGCCTACCAGCACGCCAGGTACGGTTCCGATCCCTCCGGCCGTGGACACCCCGCCTACGACGCAGGCTGCGATGGCGTCCAGCTCGTACATGTTGCCGTAGTTGTTCGTCGCACCGCCGGTTCTTGCCGCTTCCAAAACGCCGCCAAGTCCATACAGAGCTCCCGCAAAGGCATAAATGTACAGCAAATTGCGCTTTACGTTAATCCCCGATACAGTAGCGGCCTGGATGTTGCCGCCGATGGCGTACATGTTCTTTCCGAGCCTCGTCTTATTGAACACAACCCAGACGATGAGCGCGACGACGATTGCGATGATGACAATATAAGGGATGGAATAAGAGCCGTTCTGACCGAAAAATCCGGTGCCCAAATTCGTGAAATCTTTGCGCAAGCCTGCAATCGGCTGTGATTCGTTCGGCTTCAAATCGAAGTAAATCGAGTTCGCCCCGTACACGATAACCATCGTGCCCAATGTGGCGATAAAGGGCGGCACGCTGAGCCGTGATACGATCCAGCCGTTAAGCAGTCCTACGACAAGCCCGGCGAGAATACCTATAGCAATCGGCGCCCACAAGGGCAAGTCAGGCATATCCGGGAAAAACCGTCGCGGATAATCCGACATTTGCAGCATGGAGGCGGATAATACAGCCGTCAGACCGACGACGCGCCCAGCGGACAAATCCGTGCCTCCGGTGATCAGGATGAACGCCATCCCGAGCGCAATAATGGCTCTCGTTGAATTTTGCAGCAAAATATCGCGCAAAATATCAATGGACAAAAATCGCGGATCCGATATCGCTATTCCTATGACGAGCACGATCAATACCATGTAGATCGCATTTTGCGTCAAAAAGTTACTTACTTTGTTGGTTTGCATTTTTGATCCTCCTAAGGGCTTTCCGAAGGAAAGCCATCTTCGTAAGCGATACTGGGCTTTCTGAAGGAAAGCCTTCTTCGTAAACTCCATATCACACCATATATTTGGTCGCCAGGCGCATAATCTCTTCTTCCGTCGCGTCGTTACCTTCCACAATGCCGGATAATCGGCCTTCGCACATCACCATGATGCGGTCGCTCATTCCGAGCAGCTCGGGCATTTCCGAGGAAATCATAATGATGCTCTTCCCCTGCTTCGCCAGATCGGCGATGATCGAATAGATCTCGAACTTGGCCCCGACGTCGATGCCGCGGGTCGGCTCATCGAGCAGCAATATGTCCGGCTCGGTCAACAGCCACCGGGCCAGCAGCACCTTTTGCTGGTTGCCTCCGGACAAGTTTTTGATCAGCTGCTTGACCGATGGCGTCTTCACGCGCAGCTGTTCTACGCTTCGCTCGGCCTCATCCCTGATTTTCCGTTCGTTCAGCAGGAAGAACGGATTAATGTACCGGTCGAGGTTGGCAATCGCCGTATTTTCCTGGATCGACAGCACCGGGAAAATCCCCGTAACCCGCCGTTCCTCGGTCAACAGCGCGATCTTATGCTTCTTCGCATCGATCGGCGCCTTGAAGCGCACCGGCTTGCCGCGCAGAGAGATCGTGCCGGCCGATACCGCGCGCAGGCCGAACAGCGCCTCGATCAATTCGGTTCGCTGAGCTCCGACGAGGCCGCCGAGCCCGAGCACTTCCCCTTTGCGAAGCTCGAAGGATACGTCCTTGAACGATTTGGCGATGGGCGAAGTGAGACCTTCCACCTTCAGCAGCACGTCCCCCGGCACATTGGTCCGCTCCGGGAACCGCTGGCTTAAATCGCGACCGACCATCCGGGTAATAATCAGATCGGTCGTCAGCTCCGCCGCCGGCCAAGTGCCGATCAGCTTGCCGTCCCGCATGATGGTCACTTCATCGGAAATACGCAATATTTCCTCCATTTTGTGCGAAATATAGATGATCGCTACGCCGCGGCTTTTCAGACTGTCGATAATTTTGAACAGCGCTTCGACTTCGTTACCCGTCAAGGACGAGGTAGGCTCATCCATAATAATGACTTTGGATTGAAACGATACGGCTTTGGCGATTTCAAGAGACTGCAGCTTCGAGACCGACATCGACCCCGCAAGCGCATTCGGATCGATATCCATTTCGAGCTCGCGGAACAGCTCTACCGTATCTTTATACATCTTTTTATGATCGACGAGCTGGAACGGCCCGATGCCCTTGAGCGGAAACCGTCCAAGCCAAATATTTTCCATCACATTGCGCTGCGGAATCGGGTGCAGCTCCTGATGAATCATAGATACGCCGTGATCCAGCGCATCCTTGGAGTTTTTCAAGTCCACCTTGCTGCCGTTCAAATAAATGTCGCCCCCATCGGGCGTATATATTCCGAAAAGACACTTCATCAGCGTCGATTTTCCAGCGCCATTTTCCCCCATCAGAGCATGTACCGTACCCGGACGAACCTTCAGCGTTACATTATCGAGCGCCTTCACACCGGGAAACTCCTTGGAGATGTTGTTCATTTCAAGTAAAAATCCGCTTTGCGTCACGGTAACGCCCCCTTCGAAAAAGAAAGCAAGGGTACAACGAAAGCACACATTGCCCCTTGCCCTGTCGTACTATTTGAAAAAAACGGAACATCGCTAACCTAAATCGCCTATTACACCTGTACCGAGCTAATGCTGCAATTTTTACAAAAGAACCGGATTATTTCGCGTCGTTCATGTTTTCTTTCGTAATTTTTTTGTATGGTACCCATACATATTTGCCGTCGGTAATTTCGTAGCCTGTATTGTCCTTATTAGGCGTTTGGCCTTGCGCCAGCACATTCGCCAGGTTAAAGGTTGCCTTTCCTTGGTTCTTCGCATCGTTCAGCACCGTACCGAGCAATGTGCCCTCTTCGAGCGCTTTTAGAGCGGGAGCCGTTGCGTCAACGCCTACGACAGGAACGTATTTGTTGTCCTTGAAGTAGCCTTTGGCCTTCAAAGCTTCAATAGCTCCGAGCGCCATATCGTCGTTGTTCGCGAATACGGCTTCGATTTTGTCGCCGTGGGATGCCAGGAATGCAGCCATTTTTTCTTGTCCTTTTACGCGGTCCCACATGGCGGTGTCTTCTGCCAGCTTTTGAACCTTGATACCTGCATCTTCCACGGCTTTGATCGAGAACTTGGTGCGCAGCTCGGCGTCCTGATGCCCTGGCTCGCCTTTCAGCATAACGTACTGCAGCGTGCCGTCCTTATTCTTGTCCGCTTCCGGATGGGATTTGAAATAGTCGACGACAAGCTGGCCTTCCATCGTGCCGGATTGCTCGGCCTTCGCGCCAACGTAGTACACTTTATCCCACTTCTTCATATCGTCGGCCAACGGCTCACGGTTAAAAAATACAACCGGCGTATTGGCAGCCTTCGCTTTGTCGATAATAACTCCAGCGCCTGTACGGTCAACCGGGTTGATGGCAAGCGCATTCACTTTCTTCGTAATGAACAAGTCGACTTTATCGTTTTGCGTCGGCTGCGAGTTTTGGCTGTCTACGATGTCCGCCTGCGCTTTGCCTTCAGCCGCACTCGAAATCGCGTTGCGCACTCCCGTCATGAACGTATCGTCGAATTTATAAATCGCAACGCCGAGCACCGGTTTTTTTGCAGCGCCGCCGGAACCGGTTGTTGCCCCTCCGCTTGATGCCCCTGTATTCGTTCCTCCCGTGCTGGCGCAGCCTACTGCCGTTGTGATCAACGCTGCCGCAAGAAGCGTGGATACGACCTTTTTCATATAAGTGACCTCCATTTGTTTAAAAAATGTAATCGTCTTTGCTTTCTCATTATCGTTTATGTTGGTTCAAAAGCACATGCAAAATTCTCATCTGTTCTATCGAAATTCTCATATGTTATTGGCAACTATTTGCTCGGCATGCGCAGCTCATCGATATCTATTCTGCTATACTGGGAGTAATGCGCTGCGGAGGTGAAGCTACCATGAGATACGATTTTTGCCCGAAATGCGGGGGAAAGCTTGCTCTGAACGAGCGAAAAGAAACAACCCGCCCTTATTGCACGGCTTGCGGCTTTATTTTTTATCAAAATCCTGCGGTCGGCGTTGCGGCCATCCTGCTGCGGGACAACAAAGTGCTGTTGGGCAAACGAAAAGGAAGCTACGAGGGGCAATGGTGCATTCCTTGCGGCTATGTCGAATGGGATGAGGATGTGTACGACGCGGCCCGGCGGGAGTTTCTCGAGGAGACAGGGTTAACGATTCGTATAACAGAAGTGTATTCCGTTCAGTCCAACTTTCATAATCCGGAGCAGCATACGGTGGGGATCTGGTTTATGGCCGAGGTGCTGGAGGGTGAGCTTGCCGCAGGGGACGATTTGCAGGATGCGGGATTTTTCTCGTATGACAAGCTGCCTGACTTAGCGTTTCCAACCGACGCAGAGGTGTTGAGGAAGTTAAAGGAGGAGCGGCTGCTGGCTTGAATGCAGCTAATGTTCTAGTGTGCAGCCGGCGTTCTGTCCTCTCTGAAGCAAAGCCGTGGTAGGTCCCGAAACCAAGACCAGTCGGCTACTAGAAAGGTTCATTACGCAAAAAACGCCGCGCCCGGCAGACCGCTTTCAAAAAGCGAGACTGTGCGGCGCGGCGATACAGTTAACCGAGCTTTTCCTGCAAAACAGCTGCAGCGTTTTCCCAATATTGCTTCATTTCGTCTCTCACATAGAAATCCGCCATATTTTCCTGATGAAAGCTGATGGTCAGCTTGCCGGTAGCCGTTGGGATCAAACGAATTTGCAGCGTCGAAGGCCGGTCCCAATCCTTCTTCTTCCATGTCAGCCGCAGCTGCTGCATCGGTTTCACGACACGCATTTCGCCGGAGATGCCCTCATCGGATTGAAACGTCTGGCCAGGCTGGAAATCGAGGGCTGGCAGTCCGCCGAGCCACAGCTTCATGCCTTCGGGTGAAGTGAGGAACGCCCATGCAGCCTCCGCCGTGACTGGATACGTTCTTCTTACGCCTACCTGATAGCCTGCGGATGCGGTCTTGCCGACAGGCTTGTTGCCCTTGAATTCCTCATAATGATCGGCTATCCGCCCGGCCGGTTCGATCCCAACCTCATACACGGAGGTCAGGTAATCCACCAATTGACCGTGAGACCAGTCCTTCTCCGCCTCCCGGCTCAGCACATCCATCCACGATGCAATGGTACGGCCCGTATCCGCTTCCACGGCTTGTTGCGATGAATAGTTGGTCAAACGAATTCCTCCTTTGATATAAAGTAAGTTATTCATAAAAACTATGTGGTAAGTCCTCTGGCAAACAGCTCGATGCTCGACTGCATAAATTCCTCCAAAGAAACGGCCGTCATGGATGATGCACCATACAGGCCGGTCATGAAGGCTCCATAGTTCATCCACATGAACGTCATGGCTTGCGCCTCGGAACGGGTCGGAATCATCCTGCCTTTGCTCTGCATGGATTCAAAATAGTCCGTCAGTCTTTCCTTCAGCTGACGCGGGTGCTTCTCCGCATGCTTCCGCAAATCCGCCAGCTCGTTATCCTGGAGCACGATTCGGATAAGCTTTCGATTTTGATGCATTATCTCATGGTACGTCTTGCTGATCAGCAGGAGGTCGTTGCGCAAATCCCACACCATCTCTTCCGCAAAAATACGCTGCATCTCGCCGGTATAATAAAACCGGTCGATCGCCTCCTCCAGAAGCTTCCGCTTGCTGCCGAAATACCGGAACAAGGTCATTTCACTAAACCCTGCCGACGCAGCGATTTCTTTGGTCGCAACGCCCTTGTATCCTCGTTCAGCCATCAAATCGATCGCTGCAGTCATCATTTTATCTTTATTGCTCAGCTTCTTCGTTGTCGGTGCCTCCATCTCTTAAGTCATTGCCAAAATGTTAGTAAACACTAACATTTTTCCTTCATTATATCGTTCTCACGCATATTGTCAATAGATGCAAGCCTTCATCTTGCCTGCTGCTCATTGCCGTATCTCGCGGGACTGCGCAAAAAAAACCGCATCCAATCCGAACGCGGCTTTTTCCTACGTTACTCCTGACAGCGGCTTTGCATAAATCCGATAAACGTACGTACCTGGTAAGCCAATATATCCTCATCGCGGTAAACAAGACAAATATGGCGCTGATTGACGTACCCCGGTAGGTCGCGCACCTCCAGCTCGCCCAGCTCGATCTCCCTTAAGATGCTTCGGCGAGGAAGAATTCCGATGCCCATGTTGAACTTGATCGATTCCTTGATCGTTTCGATTGCGCCTAGCTCCATCCGTACTTCCCACTGCAGCCCTACCTCGCGCGCCCATGCCTCCGACAGCTCACGCGACGTCGACCCCGGCTCGTGAACAAGGAACGGCTCCCCGCGCAGATCGTCCACTTCCAAGTCGGCCATTCCCGCCAACCGGTGATCGGTCGGCATCACCAGCTTCAACTCATCCGGAACGAGTGGAATGACATGCAGGCCGTCCAACGGCACATTCCGCAGCGAAACAACGGCGACGTCGATCTCGTACTCGCGCAGCAGGTTCAGTGTCGTTCCGGCTTTTTTCACGGTGAGCAGCGACATGACCTGCGGGAAGCTGGCCTGAAACGCCCTCATATAGGACGGCAAAAAGTAGGTTGCCGGTGTATAGCTCGCCCCGATCCGCAGCTTGCCCCTGCCCTGCTCCCGGTGCTCCTTCATCAAATGCTCCGCTTCATCCAGCAAAGCTGATATTCTGCGGGCATACGGCAGCAGCGCCGAGCCCGCATCGGTCAGCTGAAAATGGCGCAGCTGCTTCCGAAACAGCTCCACACCCAGCTCCTCCTCCAGCTTTTTCAAATGAAAGCTTACCGTCGGCTGGCGCAAACGCAGCTCCTCTGCCGCTTCGGATAATGTCCGCGAGCTCGCGGCTGTGGCAAACACCCTGATCTGCTGAATATTCACGGCTTCTCCCTCCCATCTTTCAGGCTTATTATAGAATCTATCTATACAACGATCAATATCTATAGAAGTTATTTAACAAAACCTTTGCACTCCGTTTACCTTGCTCTTACATTACTGCGTTAAAGTAAATATTGAACAGGACAAGAACAAGAAAACGGGAGGTTACAATCAGATGCTACGTATAAAAAACAAAACGGCAAGTATGGGAGCTATCGCACTATCTCTAACTTTACTCTTCACAGGATGCGGCAGCAAAACCGAGCCTACGGCAGCAGGCTCCGCCCCCGCGGCGACAAAAGAAAGCACCGCTGCCGCCACTCCTACCCCTGCTCCTGCCAAATCGACGGAGCCTTTGACCGTCTACTTGAACGATTTCGACGAGATTATCGGGCCGATGTTCGAGAAAGCTAGCGGCTACAAGCTGAACATTGTGAGCGGCAACGGCGCGGAGATCATGTCCCGGATCGAAGCGGAGAAAGGGAATCCGCACTGGGATGTCGTGTGGATGGATGCGATGCCGTCGATTCATCAGCTCGGCAAAAACGGACAGCTGCTTGAAGGCTGGTCGCCCAAGAACGTGGACGGTTTGACCGATTTCGCCAAAAAGCTCATCCCGGCCAACAAATCGTACTATGCAACCGGCGCGCATGCCGCATCCGTTCTAATCTACAACACGAAAGCCATCGACGCGGCCAAAGCTCCAAAAACATGGAGCGACCTGTCTAAGCCGGAATTTAAAAATATCGTAGGCATGGCCGATCCTGCCGTCGCCGCACCTGCTTATCCGTTCGTAGCCTGGTTCTTCAACAATCAAGGAATGGACGGCGGCAAAAAATATTTCGACAGCGTCCTTGCAAACGGGGTCAAAGTATACCCTAAAAACCCGAATGTTTCCACCGCGCTGACCGGAGGAGAAATCAAAGTAGCCGCCCTGCAAGAAAGCAACGCATATATCATGAAAAACAAGAAAGAGCCTGTAGAAATCGTATGGCCGGAGGAAGGCGCTCCCGCTTCCGTACGAGTGGCAGCGATTCAAAAGCAAACGAAAAAAATGGATGCAGCGAAAGCGTTCGTTGAATTCATCCTTGATCCGAAGACGCAGCAGGAGCTGATCGACAAAGGGGAAGAGAGCTATTTCGAACCGTCCGCCAAAGGTGTAACGGCGAAAAAAGACCGTGCCGCGAACGCCAAGCTCGTCGTAGCCGATCCGGAATGGGCGGCATCGCATGAAGCCGAAATTAAAACCTGGTTTGCCGACAAAGCGGTGAAATAATCGCATGAAACCATTACTTGCAGAAAACAGGACAGGCTGGCTGGTGCTGGCCGTCCTCCTGCTTCTTATTTTACTGCCGCTGGGCGCGGTCATTATTCAAGTGCTGCTGCCGGGCGTTTTTTTCGGGAATCTCGTCTTTGGCGATTTATCCCTCTTGCTGGAAGTGTTCCGCCGGCCCCTGTGGCTCGCTTCCCTGAAAAATTCGGTCACCCTCGGCGTCGGGACGACGATTACAGCGACCCTGCTTGGCGCCGCTCTGGCTACGCTTCGTTCACGCTGGAAGTTTCCGACGGCCAAGCTGCTTGATCTATCCGTATGGCTGCTGATCATTACGCCATCGTTCATTTTGGCTCAGGGCTGGGTCATGTTCGCTTCCGCCAACGGGCTGGCCAAGCAATGGTTCGGCTGGACCTGGCTGCACGGACTGATTTTTCAGCCTGTCGGTTTGATCCTGGTTATGACATTAAGCAAATTTCCATTGGCTTATTTGACCGTTTACTCGGCATTGGAATGGAAGGTCGATCAATTCCGCGACGCAGCCCGGCTGAACGGCGGCTCGCCATGGACCGTGTGGCGCACGGTGCAGGCTCCTTTGCTTTTTCCGGCCTACTGCTCCGGCGCTATGCTCGTCTTCATGGATACCGTAGGAGATTTCGGGCTGCCCGCTTCCATTGCTACGGTATTCCGGTTTCCGACACTGCCTTATTCGATCTATTCGGCCTTGTACACATCGCCGATCCGCTTCGATATGGCGGGGGTACTGTCGTTCTATCTCGTTCTCTTGATTGCGCTCGCTATGATCGTGCAAATGTTCGCCATGCGCCGGGCACGATTCGACTTCCTGTCTTCCCGGGCAACTAAGAGCGAAGCCGTTAAACCGAGAAAGGGCGCCGTCGGCCTCGCAGTTGGAAATATTCTCCTTTTGGGGGTCGTAATTGGTATTCCGGTAGGGTCCAATATATTGATGTCGTTCACCGCTTCGTCGGGAGCCAGCTTGACGCTGGATCATTACCGCAAGCTGTTCATGAACAATTCGGTGCTGCGGGAAGGATTCACCCACTCGTTGGAAATCGCAGCCGTAGCCGGAATCATTGGTCTGATCGTCGGTTTTCTCGTCGCTTACGTGCTGACCTATTCCCAATTTGCGCTGCGCCGCGTCATTGATGTGATTTCCCTTGTATCGCTCGCCGTGCCCGGTGTCGTGCTCGGTATCGGATACATTTTCATCTGGAACCAGAAATGGCTGGATTCCATCGGCCTCCTGCTGTATGGAACGCCTTGGATTCTTGTGCTCGCCAGCGTCGCCGGAGCCATTCCGGTCATTACCCGAATCATCGTCGGCGCGATGGCGAAGGTGCCTCACCAGCTGCTTTCCGCAGCCCAAATGCAAGGAGCCGGCTTCACCAAGCGGCTTACGACGATTCTTGTTCCTTTGCTTAAAGGAGCGCTAGTATCAGCCGGTCTCGCCGCTTTCGGCGCCAGTGTGTTCGATTTGGCCGTTACGTCGATATTGTTTCCGCCTAATTTCATGACCTTGCCGGTCGTGATCAACAAGGCGTTCGAGGACCTGCAATTCGGTTATGCCTCTGCGGCCACCATTGTCGGCGGAGGTCTTGTCATCCTCATCATCGGTATCGTCGAGCGGTTGTTCAAACGCAAGCACAATGCGCCATCATCTTCATGAAGGAGAACGTCCCTATGAATTCAACGATTCTGGAAGTGCACGAATTGCGCAAAACGTACGGAGCCTTCACCGCGCTGTCGGGAGTGAATTTCTCCGTCCGCTCCGGTGAAATCATCAGTGTGCTGGGGCCGTCCGGCTGCGGCAAATCGACGCTGCTGCAATTGATTGCCGGCCTGCAGCAGCCGGATTCGGGAGAAATCCGTCTTCGCGGAGCGGTCGTAAGCTCGGCGGCACGGCTCGTACCTCCAGAGAAACGAAGCATCAATATGGTGTTCCAGGATTATGCGTTATGGCCCCATATGACGGTTTACGATAATATCGCGTACGGCCTGCATCGCCGGAAAGCTCCGGCCCCAGAGCGCGAGCGTAAAATTAAGGAGCTCGTCTCGCTCCTTCACCTGGAAGGTCTGGAGCAGCGGCTGCCGCCCCAATTGTCGGGAGGACAGCAGCAGCGCGTCGCCATTGCCCGGGCGCTGGCTACCGAGCCGGATCTTCTATTGCTTGACGAGCCGTTATCGAATCTGGATATGCGGCTTCGCATTGAGATGAGGACGGAAATGGGGTACTTGTTCCGGCGTTTGGGCACTACGGTGTTCCATGTCACGCACGATCCCGATGAGGCGTTCGCTCTTGCCGACCGTATGGTGGTCATGCGCGCAGGCCGCATCGACCAGCTGGATGTGCCGCAGGCTTGCTACAGCATGCCGGCCACCCGCTCCGTCGCTTCCCTTCTCGGAGCCGGCAACCGGCTGCAGGGCCAATGGGTCGGCACTAGCGCTCAACCGGCAGTACGTATTCAGGATGAAGTGATTGAATGCTTGATGCCTGCCGGTACGGTGCCGTCAACGGAACAAGTCGACTTGCTGTTCCGGCCCGAGGATGTGCATTGGATCGACAGTGCTCACGAAGAAGTTGCCGCCGCTGCAAGCCTATCCGGGCAAACCGTTAACGGCAAGCATGGCGAGCGCTCGGTTCCTGCCAACCTTCTTCCGGTACGGATTGTTCACTGTGCCTTTGAAGGCTCCAAATGGAGGCTGCTCGCATCGACGCCGGATGGGCAGAAGCTGGCCTTTATGCACCCTATCTCACTGGAACCGGGGACCTCGGGCTGCGTCGCCATTTCTTCGAAATCAGCTTATGTTTATCCCCATGAAGACGAAAGGTAGAGAACCATGTCCCGAATCCTGGCTATTTCCGATATACACGGTCATACCGACGGCGTCCGTTTGTTGTTGGAAGCCGCACGTTACGAACCCGGCGTAGACGAATTATTTTTGCTTGGCGACTATATCGATTACGATCCTAGCACATGGAGTGCGCTCGACGATATCCGTCAATTGACGGCGGGCGGCGCCCGCGCCATAGCCGGCAATATGGAAACGTGGCTATGCTCCACACCTAACGAACGGTCAAGCGTTCAAGACGCCGGCCCGGCGTTAGCATCCTGGCTGGATTTTGCCGGAGCCCTGCCTTACTACCAGCTTCACACTTCCTTTTTGTTCGTGCATGCGGGTCTGCGTCCGGGACTTAAGCTGGAGGATCAGCTGCCTGCCGATTTGACGGGCATCCGCGAGCCGTTCTTGCTGACCCGGAACCCGTATCCTCTTCCGGTTATTTTTGGCCATACGCCGACACGCCGCATGGGAGCTGCTCCCGGTGAAATCTGGGTTGGACCGGGCATAATCGGCATCGATACCGGCGCCAAGCACGGCCTGCGGCTGTCGCTGGTCAACCTGACGAATCAGACCGTCTATTCGTGCTCCACCGACCCTGACAACCTGTATGGCGACATGCGCTTCACCGCGTGGGTAAGCCATCCGTATGCTTTACGAAAGTAGCCATTGTTCATAATGACATACCATCATAAACGTTATAGGAGTGCTCACAATGAAACGTAAAATGAAACGCAAACCCGCCATTCTTTCTTTAGCTTCCGTATGCCTTATCGCATCTTCCGTTGCCGCCCCTGCAGCTTACGCCAAAACAGACGATATCCAGCTCCGTCCCGCTATCGAGAATATGGAAGGTCAAGTGAAGTGGAACGAAGCCGAACGGTCGGTAGCCATCCAAGCAGGAAGCGTTCAAGCGAAGGTGATCATCGACAGCGCCGACGCGGAAGTACAGGGCAAGAAATCCTCTTTGGACAAAAAGCCGTATATCCAAGACGGCTCAACCTTTGTTTCTCCGGCAACATTCAAACAAATCCAGACCCAGCTCCTCCAAGCGCAAAATATAAGCGGCTTTGAGCTCGCAGCTACCTTCTCCATGCCGGGCAAGAATGCTGAAATCGTCTCCTCGACTCCGGACGGCAAAACGCTTCTGGTAACCGAAGCATCGCTTGGCTCCATCAGCATCGTTTCGATCGATGACCTGAACAACATTCAAGCCTTGAAGCAAGTCAGCTTCAAATCGGTATCCGGGCAAGCCGAGGTCACCAGCGTAGCCGTAATGCCAAACGGCAAGCATGCGCTTGTGGCCGTCCGTAAAGGCGACGACGTCGATCATGCGAACAAAGGCGCTCTGGCCGTAGTCGATATCGCAGCAGGCACCATCGTCAAAACGTACGAAGTAGGCATCGGGCCTGATGCCGTCACTATCTCCAAAGACGGCACGGCCGCCGTCGTATGCATCGAGGATGAAGAGCTCGATCCTGCTCTGGAGGAAATTGATTTCTCCCGTGTGAAGCGTCCCGGCTCCATTGCCGTCTTCTCGTTTCCTAATGGCGATGCATTGAACGGAACGATGACGGATATTCCTCTCGATCTTACGAATGCAGGACCGGATGTTACGTATCCGAACGACCCTCAGCCTGAATATGCGGCCATCAGCCCGGACGGCACCACTGCAGCGGTTACTTTACAGGAAAACAACGCAATTGCACTGGTCGACCTGAAGGACAAGAAAGTAACGAAAGTATTCGGTCTCGGCACCACCAAGCATAAAGCCGATTTGAAAAATGACGGCATCATCGCCTTCAAGGATGATTTGACGGCGCGTCCCGAGGCGGATGGTATCGTATGGAGCGCGGACGGCCGCTACTTGTATACGGCCAATGAAGGGGATCTGGGCAAAGACGAGTTTAAGGACGGGGTCAAATCCGGCGGCCGCAACATTATGGCCTGGGACCTGAACGGCTCCGTAGTATACGACAGCATGGAGCTTATCGACCGCTCCAATGCCAAGGTCGGCTTGTATCCCGACGACCGCAGCCCTAACCGCGGCAGCGAGGTTGAGAACTTGACGCTGGGCGAAGTGGACGGCAAGCAAATTTTGGCCGTGTGCTCCGAGCGCGCAAGCACGATCTTGTTCTTCGATGTTACGGATGCTGCCAAGCCTTCATACTTAGGTCTAGTCCCTGCCGGCGGCACAGCTCCGGAAGGTATTCACAAAGTGAATGGGCGCGATTTGTTCGTTAGCGCTGAAGAAGAAACAGGAACTTTGAGCTTCTACCAATACACCAAGAAGTAATTATTCCACCACTGTGCAAAAAAAGAAGTCCCGGAACCTGATGCCGGGGCTTCCTTCTATTTTATTGAACTTTATAATAAAAACGGCACTATCGTCTCCAGCTGCATGCCTCTCGAGCCTTTCAACAGTATGGCGTCACGTTCTTTCAGGCTGCATATCAGCTCCTTCACGAGCTCTTCCTTGTCTTCGAACGATCGCACCCTGCCGCTGCCGGGAGGGAATCTTTTCTCCGCCTCTAATGCAATGTACTTCCCGAGAGAACCGATGGTGAAGACAAAATCAATGGCACCGGGATCAATAGTTCTGCCAATGTCCCGATGATATTCTTCCTCCTGCTCACCCAGCTCCAGCATATCGCCCAGAACAAGAAACCTCCTGGAAAACCCTTCTAGTTGTTTCACTGCATCAATCGCAGCGGCCATCGATATCGGGCTGGCGTTCCACGCATCATTAATGATCAAAAATCCATGAGGCGACATGATCTTTTCCATTCTCATGCCGGTTAGAGTCAACGCTTGAAAGCCCTCGGCAATTTTATCTGCCGGAATCCCAAGCTGCGAGGCGGCTGCAGCGGCTGCCAACGCATTTTGGACATTGTGCGCGCCGAGCAGCGGGATACGATACTTAGCGGAGCCGACTGTAAACGAGGAGCCTTCGGAATCCGTTTCAACCGTTTCGGCACGAATGTCGTTGGATGGCCTTTCGCCGAACCTTACCGCTTTAAACGGCTTGCTCCGCTGAAGCTCCTCGATACGGTTAACAAGTAAAGGCTCGTCACCGCTGTAAATCAGAACCCCTTCGTCCGTCATTCCGCTGACGATTTCCAGCTTAGCCTCGGCGATATTTTCGCGCGAACCGAGCGATGACAAATGAGACACGCCAATCATTGTAATGATTGCAGTATCGGGTCGGCACATGAGCGACAGACGCTCGATCTGCCCTCTTTCGCTCATTCCCATCTCAATGACGGCAACGTCGTCATTATCGCTTATTTGCAGCAGAGTCAATGGAACGCCGATCTGACTGTTTAAATTTCCCGCCGTCTTATGAACGCGATAGGTCGTCGCTGCTACCGAATTGATCATGTCCTTCGTCGTTGTCTTGCCGTTGCTGCCGGTAATGCCAATGACTTTAACCGGGAGCTCCCGGCGGTAAGCGGCTGCGATCCTTTGAAGCGCCTCCAAACTATCGTCCACGTAAATAAGCGGAACATCCTGCGGAGGATTCGGATGGCTAGTTTGCCATAAGGAAGCAACGGCCCCGCCAGCAATGGCTTCTTGGACATAGTCGTGACCATTGAGCTGCCGAACGATCGGGACAAACAGATCTCCCTTCGTAACGTTTCGCGAATCAATCGTCACTCCTCGAATCTCAAGCTCATCGTATCGAGAGGACAGTCCGTGTCCTCCCGCCATCTGTTCAATGACTTTCAGCTTGCGGCAAATCATCGGCAGGTCACTTCCTTCCTCGCTGCATGGCTAGAAATGAACGATCGCACCGGTTTGGCACTCCCCCCGTTTCGCCTTTGGCTCCGTTCATCGACCGACCACGCTCTTTTCCCAATCCGTTTTGGTAAGCTTATAAGCATGATATGTTTGATTATCGATTTCTATATTTTGATGATACGCAAACCCGCATTTTCGAATCACTTTATTGGAAGGAACATTATGTACTAGAGCAATCGCATTTAGCACATCGACATTCGTGCTGCTGAACAAGAACGCAGTCAAGCCTTTGGCCGCCTGAGTCGAGTAGCCTCTGCCTCTATAGTCTCTGGATACGGCATACATGATTTCCCGGTTTGGAGGCGGAAGCTCCGGTTTGATCCGCGTACAGCACCAGCCGACAAATCGCCCTGTCGCTTTGTCTATCATCCCCAGACGGAGACAAAGCTGACCAACATCTCCGCCGTCCGATACGGCTTTCAAGAACTGCCGGTTTTCTTTGAGCTCATAGTTCAATAGCCAGTTAGCCCGCTTCTCTTTGGGTACGTTCCAGCCCGGGAGCCATTCATAAATTTCAGGCTGCCACGTAAGCTCG
Source organism: Paenibacillus sp. NPDC056579 (assembly GCF_042793215.1). Classification (NCBI taxonomy): domain Bacteria; kingdom Bacillati; phylum Bacillota; class Bacilli; order Caryophanales; family Paenibacillaceae; genus Paenibacillus; species Paenibacillus sp. NPDC056579. The sequence continues at coordinate 387,282 of NZ_JBHTVD010000005.1, read as the reverse complement.
TGAATGTCGTCTAAATCGTCAGGCCCAAATTCACGCAGGATGAGATCGCTGCATTCAATCGTAAAAGCTTGATTTGCCGAACCGGAGCTTGGATTCAAGTTCATATTCGCCCCCATAAAATATACAATTTTCCATCCCTTGAGACTGGCTTACTACTGCTCCAAAACAAGCGGAAGCTCGAATAACCTCAGCTCCGCATCGTTGCGGCCAGCTCGGCCAGCTTGACGATCGTATTCCAGTTGCGCGTCGTCGCCAGTGCACCCAGCTTCTGGACATTACTTGCCAGCTTGGAATCGAGCACGCTTTGCCGGAACAAATAATAGATCTCTTGCCCATGAATATGGAATTCATCCGCACCGTCTTGTCCGGCGGACAGTACTTCGGTAATATTCTCCGGGGGTGATTCCGTCAAAATCGATACCTGAATCGATTCTCCTTCCCGCAAAGAATCCGCCGCATAGGGACAAGCATCGATGATCTGCTCCAGCTCCCCCGCCGTTCGCAGCATGACACTAGGTGCTATGCCGAAAGTGCCCTCGATTTCCTGCCTGATCCGTTGAGCGAGCAGCTCTGCGGCTTCATCCGAGACGAACAAAAAGTTACCGCTCTGCAAGTACGTCTTTACACCGGCAAGTCCCATCCCTTCCAGCACCCGCTTCAGCTCAGCCATCTTGACCATGTTCTTCCCGCCAACATTTATCCCCCGCAGCAGCCCGATATAAACTGTCATATTCTCCTGTCTCCTCCTATGCAATGAAATCGAATCTTCCATGTCATAACAAATTCTTCTATATGTATAGTACATTCATAGTTGCCATCTCATCGATCCCTACGCCAGTTAGCAATGTAACCAATCATAGAGATCTCCTTATTGTAAAAATATAACAATACCCATTACCTATAAAACCAAAAAAGCCAAGCATTTTGCACTAAGGCAAACATGCTCGGCTTATTAATAACGTCGTTATAAATAAAACTGACAACCGACTTGTCATTTAAAATGATTTTTTTCAATTTTCATCCGAAAATTAGGTGTCCTTGATCTCTATAATAGTATTATAACTCATCGTTTATTATAAGTCTATACTTTTTTTGGTATTTCGCATATATTTTTTGACGAACTCATTTTACAGGAGGTATTAATGCATGATTGTACTGGAAGGCATCAACAAATCGTTCAAAGTAGCCAAACGAACGGCCGGGCTGCGGCAAGCGGTCAAAGCGTTGTTTCGCCGCGAGCATACGATTGTAGAAGCGCTTCACCAAATTTCGTTCACGATCAATGAAGGGGAAATCGTCGGGTATATCGGTCCGAACGGTGCGGGCAAGTCCACTTCCATCAAAGTGATGAGCGGCATCCTCGTGCCGGACAGCGGATCGTGCTCCATTCTGGGATTCACTCCATGGGAGGATAGAACCGCCTACGTAAAGCATATCGGCGTTGTGTTCGGACAGCGGACCCAGCTGTGGTGGGACGTGCCGGTGATCGATTCCTTCGAGCTGCTGCGAGATATTTATAACATCCCGGAAGCTGAGTATAAATCGAATCTGACCATGCTCTGCGAAACGCTCTCGCTGGAAAGCCTGCTGCAGACTCCCGTCCGGCAGCTGAGCCTGGGACAGCGGATGCGCTGCGAGATAGCCGCCTCCTTGCTGCACAGCCCCAAAATCTTATTTCTGGATGAGCCGACCATCGGACTCGATGCCGTAAGCAAAATCGCCGTCCGCCAGTTTATCAAGGCGATCAACAAGGAAAAAGGAGTGACCGTCATCCTGACGACACACGACATGCACGATATCGAATCGCTGGCTGACCGGATCCTGATGATAGGCAAAGGGACGCTCCTGTACGACGGATCCTTGAACGATCTGCGCAACCGCTTCGGCACCCAACGGATCATAACGGTTGATTATCGCGAGCATACAGAGCCCGTCGATATACCTGGTGCCTCACGGTTATCGTGGACTTCCGAGAGGGCGGTATTCAGCGTAGACACCGAGCAGGTGCAAATTGCGAATGTGCTCTCCCGGTTATCCGAGCAAATCGAGCTGGAGGACGTGAGCATCGAGACCAAACCGGTAGATGAACTTATCATACAACTGTATAAGGAGCATCAAATATGAATGCTTACCTGTCCGTCTGGAAGCTGCGGTTTATTAACGGCTTGCAATACCGTGCGGCGGCACTGGCCGGGATGGCGACGCAGCTGTTTTTCGGGTTTATTTTCATCATGATTTTCATCGCCTTTTACAGCCAGAGCACCGTACGGCCCCCGATTTCGCTCCAGGAGCTGGTAGCCTACATATGGCTCCAGCAAGTATTTCTCGCCTTCGTCATGCTGTGGTTTCGCGACAATGAGATTTTTCAATTGATCACGAGCGGCAATATTGCTTACGAATTATGCAGACCTTGCGACATTTACCCTTTCTGGTATTCCAAGCTGCTCGCCCAGCGGCTGTCCAGCGCCATCCTCCGCTGCTTCCCGATTCTTATCGTTGCATTCCTGCTGCCTCACCCTTACAAGCTGACCCTGCCGCCTTCACTGTCTACTTTGGCCTTGTTTCTGGTTACCCTAGTGTTAGGGTTGCTCGTGGTCGTGTCGATTTCCATGCTCATTTACATCTCCGTCTTCTGGACGATGTCTCCCACCGGCTCGATCCTTATGATCGCCATAGCCGGTGAATTTTTCGCCGGAATGGTCATTCCCGTTCCGCTGATGCCGCAATGGATGCAGACGATCACCTACGCGCTGCCGTTTCGCTGGACGACGGATTTTCCTTTTCGCGTCTACTCGGGCCAAATCCCTCAGACCGAAGCACTGTGGGGGATCCTCGTTCAGCTGGCCTGGCTGGCCGTACTGGTCGGCTTTGGCCGATGGTGGCTGCGCAAGGCGCTCCGTCAAGTCGTAGTGCAAGGAGGATAACCTGACATGAATCTATATTTCAAATACGTAGCGATGCTGTTCAAATCCCAGGTTCAGTATCGCGCGTCATTCTGGCTTATGATGATAGGGCAGTCGCTGACGCCCTTGACTACCTTTGCCGGACTCTATTTTATGTTCGACCGGTTCGGGCAGCTGAAGGGCTGGAGCTTCTTCGAAGCGGCGCTCTGCTACGCGATCATCGGCCTCTGCTTCTCCTTAAGCGAGACGTTCGCCCGCGGCTTCGATACGTTTTCAGGCCTCGTGCAGGGAGGAGATTTCGACCGGCTGCTTGTGCGGCCCCGAAATACGGTATTGCAGGTTCTGGGCTCCAAATTCGAATTCGCCCGAATGGGGCGCTTGCTGCAGAGCGTCATCATCCTCATCTGGTCTCTGCACAACCTGCCTATTGAGCTCACGTTTCCGAAGGTGATCACGCTAACCTTGATGATCCTGTGCGGCGTGCTTATTTTCAGCGGCATCTTCATGGCGACAGCCTCCCTCAGCTTCTGGACGGTCCAGGGGCTGGAGGTGGCGAATGTGTTTACGGACGGCGGCCGCGAAATGACCAAATACCCGCTCAATATATATCAGCGGTGGGTGACCCTCTTCTTCACCTTCGTCATCCCTTTCGGCTGCGTCAACTATTTGCCGCTGCTGTACCTCTTGGACAGAGCGAATGGGAACGAGCTGCTGTATATGCTGTCGCCCCTTGCCGGAGTGCTGTTTTTCTTCCCCTGCCTGTTATTTTGGCACATCGGGGTCCGGCATTACCGGTCTACGGGATCATGATGGGATTGAAAGACATGGGCTAAGCATAATCAAACCGCAGACTGCTTCGATAGAGTCTGCGGTTTTTGCTGTTCATGCTATCGGCTCCCATTCAGTTCCTGTACGCCGCCTTTCGCCTCAAGCCCTCCGTTGTTTTGGCAATGTTGTTTTGCTCCTTGACATTGACACTAGCGTCAAACTTTACAATAAGATTCGAAATCATCTGAACAAGGAGAGGAGACATGATCCATGTCGACAAAAGAAAGAAATGAGAACGAAAGCCATGCGAGCGGAAAGACGGTGAAAGAGCATGCGGTCGTCGCGGGCGGGGATCGCGCAGCCGTTACGGTAATTGGCCTGGGGCCGATGGGTCAGGCATTGGCGGGAGCCTTTCTGAACAGCGGCCACAGAACAACCGTATGGAATCGTACGCCAGGCAAAGCGGTTGAACTTGTCAAACAGGGAGCAGTCCTTGCCGATACGGCCGCCGATGCTGTGGCAGCGAGCTCTTTGGCCATTATCTGCGTATTGGACTACAATGCTGTGAACGCGATCCTGAGTCCATTGGGAGATCAACTAGCAGGACGAACCTTGGTGAACTTAACGGCCGACACGCCTGATCGGTCCCGGCGGATGGCGGCTTGGGCTGCCGAGCAAGAAATCGATTATATCGACGGGGCGATTATGACTCCTACGCCGACCATTGGAACGCAGCACGCCGTCGTTCTGTACAGCGGACCGGAACCGGTTTATCAGGCTCATCGGGAAACATTGTCGAGCATAGGAGGCACCGCCTCTTATCTGGGCGAAGATTCCGGCCGTGCCGCGGCGTATGATGTGGCGCTGCTTGACCTGTTTTGGACAACGATGAGCGGTTATGCCCATGCTCTCGCCCTCGCCGGCGCAGAGAACGTCGCTCCCAAGGAATTTGCAGCCTATGCCCGGGGAATCGCTGCGATCATGCCTAATATTATGGTTGACATAGCGAATGCCGTTGAAGCGGGACGCCATCCGGGCGATGCCTCCAGCATTACCTCCGCTGCGGCGGGGATGGAGCATATCATCCACGCCGCTCAGTACCACGGTATGGATACTTCCGTTATGAGTGCGGCCTTGGCAGCGGCCCGGCGGGCCATCGATGCAGGATACGGCAATGACGGCTACGGCCGTCTGACCGGGTTTCTGAGGAACCCGCATCTGTGAACGGCCGCCTGCTCAAAACGAATTAAGCCCCTGTCATCATGCAGACCGGGGCTCTTCCTTTTATGTAGCTGTTGATGCAGCTGCTTCCGCTGCCTTTACTGTTCGCTTTTCCATCATTTTAGCCTTTTGCTTTTCCAGCCGCTGTTTTACGGCTTCCAACGCCTCGATTTGTTGGTTGATTTGATTCAGCTTCCCTTGATAAGCGTCCAACATTTCTTTGCAAAACTCGTACTCATCGGGCCCGCTGTCCTCGCATGACAGTATTTGCTCGATTTGCTCGGTTGTTAAGCCCAAACCCAAATAAAGCTGAATGATTCTTATGCGTTCAATGGCTGACTCGTCGAATTCCCGGTAATCATTTTCCAGCCGCATGGCTTTAATGATCTTTTTCTTTTCATAGTGCCGGATAGATCTTGTGCTGACGCCGGTTCTCTTGGATAACTCGCTTATTTTCACAGCAAAAGCCTCCCTGCCGTCAAAAAATCGTTGGTTCTCTATGAGTTCGGTTGCGCAGATTCATTTTATACCAAATGATGTAAATCAAATATCGATACATCCATTATAAAGCAGTCCCGCTCGAGCTTACAACCAGCCCTTTCATTGCACAGGTGCTAAAAAAAACTTATTGACATTCACACTAGTGTGAACCTTTACAATAAATCCAGCCCCAAAATGAAAGGAGGCCATTTCATGAATAGAAATGACCATGAGCAGAGTAGAAACGACCGAGTCCTTGAAGAAGCCGCCGGGATACCGGATGCAGACCGCACGCCGGTAACGGTCATCGGCCTGGGAGCCATGGGATCGACGCTTGCAGGCGCTTTTCTGGACAGCGGGCATCCGACGACCGTATGGAACCGGACTCCAGGCAAAGCGGACGCCCTGGTAGCCCGCGGTGCAGCTCTTGCCGCGACGGTAGACGAAGCGGTTAAAGCCAGCTCCTTGGTAGTAATTTGCGTGCTGGACTACTCGGTTGTGCAAGAAATTCTCCAACCGGCGAACAGCGGACTGGCGGGCCGTGTCCTAGTGAATTTAACCAACGGAACCCCAGTCCGGGCACGCGAGCTTGCCGAATGGGCTGGCCGCCATGGCGCGGATTACCTGGACGGCGGCATCATGGCGGTCCCTTCCCTTATAGCCCGGCCTGAGGCGGTGCTGCTCTATAGCGGAACAGAGGATGCCTTCAATCGGCATCACTCCACGCTAAGCCGGTTGGGCAAGGCCGTCTACCTCGGCAGCGACCCCGGACTTGCGCCGCTGCACGACTTGGCCCTGCTAAGCGGAATGTACGGAATGTTCGGCGGCTTCCTGCATGCGGCAGCGCTGGTGGGCTCCGAAGGGGTTAAGGCAACGGAATTCACTTCTACGTTGCTTATCCCTTGGCTGCAAGCGATGATGACAACGCTGCCCGAGATGGCACGGCAGATCGACACCGGGGACTACACCTCTACGGAAGCCAGCCTGGAAATGCAGGCGTCGAACGATACTATCGGCGAAGTAAGCAGGGCGCAAGGAATCAGCACCGAGCTGTTTGCTCCATTGTACGATCTTATGAAACGGCGGGTAGCCGAAGGACATGGGAGCGACGATTTCCCAAGCGTGATCGAGCTGATCCGAAAACGGCACTAAGGTTGTAAAACTAATCAGGGCTTCCTCTCGGAAGCCCTGGTCATTTATATATAATTCATTCAATGAAATAATCATCCGTTTTACGGGAACGGCGGGAATATCATTCCGTCTGTTGGTCCACTTCACATGAGATGATATCCGTTGCCGGATCATCGCCGACATATATCATCTCCGATACGGATGTTCCGGTCCATTCGCAAGCAGCCTGAAAGATCCGTTTATCCGTTTTGGAGAAGCCAATGTCCCCTGATGCCACAATGACTTCAAAATAGTTGAGCACGCCCATTCGCTCAAGCTTTAGCCTCTGTTCGCTCAGATCGCCATTCGTTATGACGCCCAGCCGCTCCCCTTCGGATCGCTCCAGATATGGGATCACATCCTCGAAAGGCTTCCAGTGGCTTTGAGTTCGCGATGAAACGATTGAACCGCCGCGTACTCCGCACCTTTAAGATCCAGCAGCGTCCCGTCCAAATCAAAAAACAGCATCGGCTTCACCCTACTCCATAGATCCAAGAATCACTTCGTCAGGAACCTTCTCGAACAAAGGCGTTACGGATTCGCGCTTATGAATTCTGCTGACCGCCTCTCCGAATAACGGAGCAACCGATACCACCTTGATTTTACTGGAATGAGCAAGATGCGGGTTGTCTACGGAATCGGTCCCTATAATAAGCTCGATCGGGCTGTCCTCCAGCTTCTTGATGCCGGCTTCATTCATAACCAGATGGGATAAGCAGGCCAATATTCGTTTGGCTCCTCTGCGCACAAGCATGTTGGAAAGGTCGACCAGCGTTCCGCCCGAGATGGAGAAATCGTCAAAGATCAGCGCCGTCTTCCCGTTGACGTCCCCTATCAGTTCCAGCACTTCAGCCCGCTCGCTGTGATCTTTTCTTGTTTTGTCTCCAATAGCGATCGCGGTGCCCAAATAATCGGCATACTTACGGGCTTGCTTGGCAAATCCGGCATCCGGAGAGACGACAACCAGATCGGACAATTGCATTCTTGCGATCGTTTCGCACAATACCGGGAGCGCATAGAGATGGTCTACCGGCTTTTTGAAAAAGCCTTGAATTTGATCGCTGTGCAGATCCATCGCTACGACACGATCGGCTCCGGCCATTTCAATGGCTTCCGCGCAAACGCGCGCCCGGATGGATACCCTGGGCTCGTCCTTTTTGTCGCCTTTGGCATAGCTGAAATAAGGCATAATGACCGTGACGCTGTTGGCGCTGGCCCGTTTAAAAGCATCGATCCAAAACAAAATCTCCACAAATTCGTCATTGGGTTTCAAGCCCATGGTTTGTACAAGATAGACGTCTTTCCCTCGAACCGTCTCTCCTACCCTTACGAACGTATTTCCTTCTGAGAAGGAAAGCGTTTCCGACCGGCCGACTTCGACTCCCATATAGCGGCACATCTTCTCGGCAAAGGCTTTTCCTGAGCTTCCGGCGAATATTTTGATTTCAGCTATATTCATCTTGTACCTCCCCATGGTTTACATGCTGGTCCTTCATTCATAATTATTCCATAAAAATACAGTTCGCGGAACGACCATTCTTGAACAGTCGTTGAACAACATCAACATTTCCCAAAACAGCGTTTCTTATACTACAAAATAACCCCGCAAAGCGGAGCTTTGGCTTCGAGGCCAATCGGATTCTTTGCAGGAGCGCCGGTCTTAACCGTGCAAAAAGGCGACCTGAATAGGCCGCCTCACAAGGTTTATGGAGTTACATTGAAACGTACCTGATATTGCACGGATTGAGAGGGCTGCTTCTTATCCCGGACGATCAGAACGGTCTTGCCGTAAATCGTGGAAGCTTTAATCACTTCTACATGATGCCGCATATCGTGTGGTCTAATATCCGGTACAACGGTTGTCCCTGCAGGGAGCTGCAGCGTATACTCGAATACATCGTCCGTGAAGCCCTCCAGCGCTTTATTGTTCACCTTGATTCCTTTCAGCAGAGGCAGACCGGTCGGCAGTGCCGGAATATCCAGATTGCCGCCGCCTACTGGCGATTGAGCAATATTTTGTACAGCTTGAGCACCAAGCCGGCCCTCTAACTGCTGCAAATACAGGCTGGTTGGTGACACATGAAATCCGAAGGACTCCCAGTATCCGTCGCTGCGCGGACGATTGTCATCTCCATTTGGCAAATACGGCTTGACTTTGGCTCCTACGTGACCGATCGCATAGTTTTGCGCCGTCGGAGGCTGCTGCGCTATCAAATCCCCCTCCGTATTCCACGCCACATAGTTCGCTCCCGACCAGCCGTGCCCGGTTCCGTATGAACCGCGGTCCTGGATGGCAATATCCGCCTTCACATTGTCGTACAATCCTCCGACCGACCAGCGGTGGTGCGGCTCGCTTGAGGCATATTCGTTAACGGATTGGCTGTCAAGGAAGACATTCGGGCCCTGAACACGGCTGTCCACGATGAAAGCATGTCGTGCTGTTTCCGCATAATTGCGCTGCATCAGTGTGAGCTCTCCACCCAATTTAAAAGGATACCTGCGCTCACCTGTAATGACACTGACCATATCCAGCGATTGATTGTCTTGAATCGTCACCCACTTGGCTCCCCGGCCCACATGCGCCAGCGCATGGTTCAGATGGAGCCCGGTTACTTCGCGCATCCATGCATTGGTTACATGGGTGAAAATAGCGAAGCTGACCGCATGGTTTTCATCAGAGAAATATTTTTTCCCATTTTGAGTCGCCGTGACGCTCGGATCGAATTCCGAATCTACGCGGAGATTTTCCACGCCCAATTGCTCCAGACGGTTCGGATCCTCATACTTGACGATAGCTCCTCCGCCCCAGCGTTGTTCGATGGAATTCGCGATCGGCGCATCGATGGTGATGACATTGCCCTGAATCCCCGTTATGACACGGTCGAAATCCAGGCTGAAAGGCGTCCACTGCACGGTTCCTTCGATCTCATGGATCGTATCCATGTCGATTTCATGAATCCAGCGGTCGTTACCGTAACGGCGAACTTTAATTTTGTCCCCTACCTGGTATCCGCTCGCGTCGTCGACATGGAACGAACGCGATCCGGATGGAACGAACAGGTCCGCAATTGTGACCGCCGTGTCTTCCAGCATCTTCACAGGCTGTCCCTTGATTTCGAGAATATTCCGTTTCGCCGTACCGGTCGCATACAGGATCGTGCCGTCTTCCCCTTGGCCTTCCCCGCGCAGAACGACGCCGCTTGCTTGAATATACAGCGTTCCGGAAATCTCATACGTACCTTTCTTCAGCAGTACCGCACCACGGAAGCCGTCGGCGGCTTGCGGCATAAGCGAGACCTGATCGATTGCCGCCTGGATGCGCGCCATGTCATCCCCTTCTCCAGGCTCCAGAGCGATTCGTGCCTGAACATCGGGGATTTGCACTCCGCCTCCCATATAACCGGCATTGGAGAAATCCAGAATCCGGTTGCCGCGGTAATCCGGAGCGTAAGCCATTTGCCCGTTGTGGTCGAGATAAGCAATTCTGCTCTCTCCCAGACTGATGTCAGCCGTATTGGGAACCGTAAAGAACAAGGCATCGTACACTGGCTTATTGCCGAGCATAAACTCCAGACGAATTTCGTAATTTCCCGCACTCGCTACACTACCCGGAAATGTCAGCACCTGCTGCGTATCGCGATGCAAGGCTGCTGCCGGAAGCTCCGCAGCTATCGTCCCCGTCGTCGCGTTAACGAGAGCTGCCTTCACCTGCCCGTCGGAATAAGGAGTCAGCCTAACGGAAGGATAGGCATCTCCTACTGCGAGCAGCGCCGGTTTGCCGATCTCTCTTTCCATCGTTGCGTGATCCATCTGCACATCGACAAGAAGCGTGCCCGGATCGTATACGTCTACCCAGACGCTGGCTTCTTTCGTAATGCCGTCCAGCGTTGCTCTGCCGATAATTTTGGCGACGCCTTGCTGAAGAGCCGTTACGGTTCCGTAGGTATTCACCGATACCGTCCCTGCCTTCGTGCTCTCCCATGTAACCGGAGTCTGCGACAAATCGGCCGCCTGGCCGTTGCTCATTATACCGCCGAGCTTGAAGGAATACGATTCCGCCGGGCGAAGCGTGACCGTATCGTAGCGGTCCATAACACGACCCGTCATATCCGCTACGTAAACGCTTTCCAATACGGCCTTAGGGGGCTCGCCGTTGGAGGAATACAAGGAGAACTCGTTCAATTGGAAGCCGCTTGTACTGGATAATTGGACGGACAGCTTCACGTATCGGGAGTTGACGGCAGGGAAATGAACGTTTTCCAATTTGTTGGATACGGAGCCGTTGATCGTTTTGACAAAGGCGTCCTGCCACTCGACGTTATCCTTCGAAGTTTGAATCTTATAATTGCTGACGCTCCCCGACTTGAAGTGGATCGCCGCTTCGTCAATGTCGTAATGCGCTTTCAAATCAACCGTGATCCAAACGTTGCCGTCCGTCCTGTCGGCGCTGAGCGGCTGCCAGAACGTGGCCGGGTCGCCGTCAACAACAGAGACAGCTCGTCCGCAGGAGCAATCGGAGCTCTGCGTTACCGGTTTGTTCAGCGCCAAATTGACCTTCGGCCCGGCTTCCAGAGCCAATGCCGTACTCGGTGCAGGTAACAGTGCAGGGATCAGTAAGGATAAGAAGAGCAGTATAGCCAGGCAACGGCTGATCGTTTGCTTAGCTTGGTACAATGAATTCTCCACCTCTCATTTTGAGTCTGCTATCATGGGGATGTACGTTGACTCCTCGGTACTAGTTTAGGCCCTATGGTTGCTGAGGGCTTCCGCTTAGCTCCGGGACGACCCTATATCCTTTTCCCCCTTTCGGATTCGAATGTTTAGCTGCTGTGTAAGCCATAGTCCTATCATAAGATATAGAAGATAACAGATTTCACTGCGAAAATATCAATATTCTATTCATTTTTGGTTACGCTTTCAAAAATGACTGCGTTTGTTCTCTGTATGTTTCTTACTTGGTCCCGGTAACGTTGCGGAGTGACTCCGACCTTTTTCTTGAACAGCTGGATAAAGTATGACGGGTATTTAAAGCCGGTTTCTTTACTGATCTCCTCGACGGAATGCGTCTGAAACTCCAATAGCGTCTTTGCCTGCTCCAATCTTTTCTCGTTCGTATACTCGATAATCGTTTTGCCCATTTGTTCCTTGAACAGCTTGGATAAATAATTGGGAGAGAAATGCAGCCGGGATGCCATATAGGCAATCGTAAAAGGCATTTTATAGTTCTGATCGATCCATTTCAGCATGGCGTTAATATGCTCAGCCGTTCGGGAAAAAGTAGCGATTGCAGAACGCTTGCCGGTTTTGGGCAAATCCATATGAGTCTGAAAATGGGTAAAAAGATGAAGCAGAAACAGCAATACGCCTTCCCTGCGCAGGGGGACCGGCCCTCGAGTCAGCAGCTCGCCTAATTGCAGCAGCTGCAGCTCCATGAATGCGGCGTGCTGGCCGGTGAAATGAAATACTTGCTTGGTTGTTTGCTGCTCTACGAATTGAATAAAAAAAGAGGTGGCATACGGAAATAATGTGGTGAGCGGTTCGATAACGGAGGTTCGTAATTTGAGCAGGCTTCGTATGTAAACCGGAGGAACATTCATACGGACATGATGCTGCTGATACGGTTTGATCAGGATTAAGGTACCCGGCTGCAGAAAGTACGTCTGACCGCCGACCAGACATGTGCCGGTCCCTTCATGGATATACAATATTTCCAAGCCCTCGTGAGCATGAAAATATTCGGCGGAGTCCGTGTAGTTGCCGCGATAACTGAACATGTACAAATTGTCCTGCCAATTTCTCAGTTTGAGTATTTTCATCCCATGACCTCCTATGCACAGCACAGTGTCTATTCCGATGATTAATCCGGCATATGCTTAAGTTTTTCGATCAACGATAAGATACCCTTGCTCCGGCTCCATCTCCCGAAAGCCCGCCATGTCCGGCAAGCGGTAGTCCATGTCCCGGCTGCCGGCGATAAGAATCACATTGTGCCATTCCGTCTTATCCGACCCTTCACCTTGGAGGACAAATGCTTTGGTGCAGGCATATGTCTCAGCAAGCGTCGAATAAATGGCGTTGATCAGCCTGTCGCTGCCGCCCTTGCCCATCAAATTCAACAAAATAGCGCCCCCGGCACGGAGCTTTTCCTTCGTCATTGCGAAACATTCCGCCGACAGCAAATGCATCGGCGTTCCTTTAGCCGTGAACGCATCCAAAACAATATAATCCAGAGAGCCCGGCGGTACACTCTCCAGCATCTGACGCCCGTCGCCTATTACAACGTTATCGCCGCTATAGCCAAAAAAACGCCGGCTGAGCTGCACGACGGTCTCATCGATTTCCGCTACGGTGACCCGCTTGTCCGGATAGCGTCCCGCAATCGTCCCAATCCCGTGCCCGATCACGAACAAACTGGAAAACGACGAATGGTTGTACTCCATCAGATGCGCCATCGCCCTCGGGTATTCCAGCACCATCCGCTTCGGCTGCTTCAAGTCCAACGCGCCTTGGACAGCTCCGTCGGCAAACTGCAAATAACGAAACTTTCCTAATTCCCCATACAGCTGTGTAGCTTCATATACCGAAATCTCGTTATAAGAGCTGGATTCCTTGGTCAACAATATCAATCGGTCCGTCTCCTTCTTCTGATGCCGTATGTGTCAAGCCTCACGGAAGCCCGAAGCCCGTCCCTCTTACAGGGCCGGCTCCTCCAGGTCCACGCGAAACTCGCATTCGCTGCGCACATAATAAGTTCCGTTGATTTTCACGCTTAACGGAGTATAACGCTCTATGAAACCGCCATCCTCCGTGCGTACAGGGATATCGTCAGCCGTTCGCTCCCACACGGAAACCTTCAGCTGAAATAAGGAGGCGGCGAACAGCTCCGTATCCGTATGAAGTATTTTTGATAAGAGCATGCATCATTCACCTCCCTTTCCGGGCTTCCGTCCTAGTTTAGCATCCGGCGGTACCCGGTATTCATAATTGGTTTTGCACAGCTGCAGCAAGTCAAATTTCAACCCCCGTTTGGGGAGCGTAATTTTCGGAAGCTTGCTCCCTTTGCGATGAAGCGCCGTGCGCACCTGCTTTAGATCGGCCACCGTATTGACGATCAGCTCATCCGGCCGCTCTTCGGCGTAACGGGTTACGAGAAACCGGTCACATGCCGTTTCCCCGTAGGCCTGTTCAAGCTCGAGCAGCTGACAATCGACGAGCATCCCTTCCTGCACCTTGGCTACCATGACATGTTCCGCTCCGAAGTACAGCACATCCTGGTCTATGACGGCCTCTCTGTCGACAATTTGCTTATCGGACGCGTTCTCGAGATTGCGGATGCTGTTCAGCATCCTCTGCGCTTTCTCGAACTCCAGCCGCGCAGCGTACGCTTCCATTTGGCCGTGTAAAATTTCAAGGAGCCCTTGTCCTCCATTCGCGAGCAGCTCGGCGGCTTGCTTCACTTTATCCGAGTAGTCCGCCTCCGTAATCTTCCCTTCGCAGATCCCGCTGCATTTGCCGATATGATACAAGAGACAAACCTGCTTCGGCATCGTTTTGCACGTGCGCAGACCATACTGCTCCGTAACAAACTCCAGGATAGCGTCGCGAAATGTCGCGCTTTTGAAAGGGCCGAGACGCTTCACGTCAGGCTCTTTGCTTCTCCGGCGCCGATTCCGGTAATATACGTCCAGTCTCGGGAAGCGCTCGTTGGTCAGCTGAAGATAAGCGTAGCCGCTGTTGTCCCTTTTCAAAGCCCTATTGTAGGGCGGTTTATGTATTTTAATCAAGTTGTTCTCAAGCATTAGGCTTTCGGCTTCGTTATTCACAAGAACGACCTCGATAGAGGCGATCTCCGCCACGAGCTGCCGGATTCTTTTGCGGGTATGACGCCCTGTGAAATAAGATCGCAGCCGGTTTCGAAGATGGATCGACTTGCCGACGTAGATGATGCGGCCGTCCGCATTTTTCATAATATAACAGCCGGGGCTTGCCGGATAGTCGCCCGCACTAAACACAAACGGCATGAACCGTCTTCCTCCTACTCTACCGATACTGCCTTCTCCTCCATAGGGATGGGACGTTTGTGTATTCGACATGCATGTCAAATTTACCTTGTTTTCCCCGATAGGAAAAAATGGCTTCTTGCGGCGATAGGCCAAGAAGGTATGCGAAACCACCAGCCATTTAAACCAAATTATGGTATTATAGTCTATGTTATCTATTTTTTGAATGCCGATTATAAAATGAGGTGGAACCATTGCCGGTAGTTACCCTTGGCGGCGTATTTATCCAGGTTACGAATTTGGAGCAATCGATAAAGTATTACACGGAGGTCCTTGGCTTCCGAGCCCGAGGCATTGAAGACTGGGGAAACGGGGAACGGGGAGCGACCCTCTTCTTCGACGAGCCGCAAGGCAAGCCGCTGGTTACATTGGCTGAAGCAGCTCGCGTTCCAGCAGCCGAGAGACCTTTATTTAATCTGCAGTGCACAGATATTGAAGCGATGCACAAGCAGATGAGGGAAGCCGGACATCCTGTATCCGAGCTTGTACAATGGGATTCTGAATGGAACCGTCACCTGCATTTCGATCTGCATGACCCGGATGGGAATCCTATCAACCTCATTCAAGTACAAAGAAAACAGAAGTAGCGCATGCCAAAAAACCTGTCCGGACCGTGTAAGGCCGGGCAGGTTTTCATTGAGGGACGCTGCGGTAATTAGAACACCTTCGTCGTCCAAGATTCGCAATTCCAAATGTCCGTTACGACATCGCGGTAAAATTCCGGTTCGTGGGAAATCATTAGAATGCTGCCTTTGTACGCCTTGAGGGCGCGCTTCAGCTCATCCTTCGCATCGACGTCCAAATGGTTCGTCGGCTCGTCGAGCACGAGCAGGTTCGTTTCGCGGTTGATCAGCTTGCACAGGCGCACCTTGGCCTTTTCGCCGCCGCTCAGCACCGTAATTTTGCTCTCGATGTGCTTGGTCGTCAGACCGCATTTGGCCAGCGCCGCGCGCACCTCGAACTGCGTGAAGGAAGGGAACTCCTTCCATATTTCCTCGATACAAGTGTTGTAGTTGGCGTCCTTCGCTTCCTGCTCGAAATAGCCGATCTGGAGGTTGTCCCCCAGCTGAACGGAGCCGGATAATGCCTGAATCTCACCCAAAATGCTGCGCAAGAGCGTCGTCTTCCCGATCCCGTTGGCGCCGACAAGAGCGATCTTCTGTCCGCGCTCCATCCGCAGGTCAAGCGGTCTCGACAACGGCTCGCCGTAACCGATAACAAGCTCCTTCGTTTCGAAGATGAGCTTGCCGGCCGTGCGGCCTTCCTTGAAATTGAACTGCGGCTTCGGCTTTTCCTTCGCCAGTTCGATCACGTCCATCTTGTCGAGCTTCTTCTGACGGGACATCGCCATGTTCCGCGTCGCCACGCTCGCCTTGTTACGTGCTACGAAATCCTTCAAATCGGCGATTTCCTGCTGCTGGCGCTTGTAGGCCGACTCCAGCTGCTGCTTCTTCATGTCGTATACCTGCTGGAAATGCTCGTAGTCGCCGACGTAGCGGTTCAGCTCCTGATTTTCCATATGATAGATCAGGTTAATAACGCTGTTGAGGAACGGAATGTCGTGAGAGATCAGAATGAAGGCATTCTCGTATTCCTGCAAATAGCGCTTCAGCCATTCGATATGCTGCTCATCCAAATAGTTCGTAGGCTCGTCGAGGAGCAAAATATCCGGCTTCTCCAAGAGCAGCTTGGCGAGCAATACTTTCGTCCGCTGCCCTCCGCTAAGATCGTTCACGTCCTTGTCCAAACCGATATCGGTCAAGCCCAAACCGCGGGCGGTTTCCTCGATCTTCGCATCGATCATATAGAAGTCCTGATTCGTCAGCGTATCCTGAATCGTTCCGACATCCTCTAGCAGCTGCTCCAGCTCCTCCGGAGACACGTCGCCCATTTTGCCGTACATGTCGTTCATTTCCTGCTCCATGTCGAACAGGTATTGGAACGCGCCCTTCAGCACGTCGCGGATCGACATCCCTCTGCTCAGCACCGCATGCTGATCGAGGTAGCCGACGCGCATCCGGCGCGACCATTCGATCTTCCCGTCGTCCGGCTGAAGCTTGCCTGTAATAATGTTCATGAAAGTCGACTTGCCTTCGCCGTTGGCGCCGATCAAACCGATATGCTCGCCCTTGAGCAGGCGGAACGATACGTTATTGAAAATCGCGCGGTCTCCGAAGCCGTGACTTAGTCGTTCTACGTTTAATATGCTCATGCATGACACCTTTTCTTTTAGTCTATACTCTCGTCTTATTATAATCGGTAAAGTGCTCACAACTCAATGCAGTAGCCGATATAAAATGTTGTCACTTTCATTAAGGTCCGTTATAAAAAGAAAAGCGCTGCCGCCTGTCGTGCAGGGACGCGCCAATCGTTTATTTCAGGCTGCGGTTTAAAAAAGCTTTCGTCCGCTCAAACCGAGGGTTCTCGAACAGCTGCTCCGGATCGCCGGACTCGATGATCTCGCCCTTGTCGAGGAACAAAACCCGATTCGCCACTTCTCTCGCAAAGCCCATTTCATGCGTCACGACGATCATCGTCATATGCTCTTCGGCAAGCTGCTTCATGACCTGCAGCACTTCGCCCGTCAGCTCCGGATCCAAGGCGGAAGTCGGCTCGTCGAACAGCAAAATGTCGGGATTCATCATGAGCGCTCGCGCGATAGCGACCCGCTGCTTTTGCCCGCCGGAGAGCTTTGCCGGATAAGCCGACACCCGGTCGGATAGACCTACCTTCTCCAGCAGCTCCGCGCTTCGTTTGCGGATATCCGCCGCCGACTCTCCCTTGACCAATTTCGGAGAAAGCTCCAGATTTTGCTGGACAGTCAGGTGCGGGAACAGATTGAAGTGCTGGAACACCATGCCCATCCGGGCCGTAATCCGCTTGATCTCCTGCGGCTTCGAGTACACTCCGTCCTTGACCAGATCGTCGCCGCCCACTTTAATGCTTCCGCCGTTAATGTGTTCCAGATGGATCAAGCTCCGCAGCATCGTGCTTTTGCCGGAGCCGGACGGTCCGATGACCGCAATCACATCGTTTTTATTCACGTCGAACGTGATCTGCTTCAGCACATCGAGCGTGCCGTAGGATTTTGTAAGGTTGGATACTTCAATGATAGCCACCTGCGCCATTCCTTTCATTCATATTTGAACCTTCGCTCCAGCCATTTGAACAATAACGTCAAGATGAGCGTCATGATCAAATAGATGATACCGGCCAAGAAGAAAGGCACGATCGTGAAGTCGCGGTTAACGACCGTTTGCGCGTAGTGCAGCAGCTCCGGAACGGCGACGGCGTACAGCAGCGCCGTATCCTTGACGAGGGTAATCGATTCGTTGGACACGGCCGGCAGCGCGACTCTGAACATTTGCGGCAGGATGATGCGGGTCATCGTCTGCCATTTGCTCAGGCCGAGTACTTGAGAGGCCTCGTACTGGCCTTTATCGATAGCGAGCAAACCGCCGCGGAAAATTTCGGCAAAATAAGCCGCGTAATTCAAAATAAAGCCGAGGCAGGCGGCGACAAACCGGTCCAGCACCAAATATTCGCCGATTCCCGGGATCAGCGGCAGGCCGAAGCAAATAAACAGCAGCTGAAGCAGCAGCGGCGTGCCGCGCATGACGTAAATATAGGCGTGCGCCAGCCAGGCAACCGGCTTGATGCTGCTTTTGGCAGCCAGCGTAAGCACGAAGCCGAGCGGAATCGATACCGCAATGGCGATGATGAACAGGAGCAGCGTCATTTGCGCCCCTTCCAGCATAGGCTTGATCATTGAGGCGATCTGATCAAGTGACATGTAAGCATTCCCCCAAAAGCAAAACAGGATTTCCGCGAAGAAATCCGGTTTGCGTACGTTATTCTCAATTCAGCTTGCTTATTTCAGCACCTTGTCTTCGCCGAACCATTTTTGCGAAATTTTCGCCGCCGTGCCGTCCTTGTTCAGCTCGTCAAGCGCCTTTTGCAGCTGCTGAAGGAGTGCGTCGTTGCCTTTTTTCACCCCAATGCCGTACTCTTCCGGAGCAAGCGATTCGCCCAGCAATTTGAACGCATCCTTCTCTTTGGCCATGTAGTACTTGATGACCACTTCGTCGATAACGACCGCGTCCACACGGCCGATCTTCAAGTCGCTCAAGGCGAGCACGTTATCGGAATATTCCGTAACTGTCTTGATCTTGGACTTGATAGGATTGTCGTTCAACGCATCCGCTGCGGAAGAAAGAGATTGCAGGCCGACCGTTTTGTTAGCCAGATCGTCGAGCTTCGTCAAATTGGACTTAGCCAGCGTAACGACAACCTGCGCATTTTTCAAATACGGCTTCGTGAACAGCACTTTTCCTTTCCGTTCGTCGGTAATCGTGTAGCCGTTCCAGATCAAATCGATTCGACCGCTGTTCAATTCGGACTCTTTCGTTTTCCAGTCGATCGGCTGGAATTGAGCCTCTTTTCCCATCTTCTCGGCCGCCGCTTTGGCGTAATCAATATCGAACCCGACGATCTCGTTCTTCTCGTCACGGAAACCCATCGGAGCAAATTTGTCATCAATGCCGATAACCAGCTTCTTGCCTTCGCCAGCCGTACTCTTTGCCGGACCGGAGCATCCTGCGAGGAATGTGAATGCGGCCGCTATGACCAGCCCCCATGTTGCCAAACGTTTCATAACCAAAAAACCCACCTTTTACGGAATATGATTGCTTTAGTGCATTACCACTTTATCAAGAATTACATCATAACATACTCCGTCGAAATGTGTCGATAGCGCATTTTTCCTAGCAATAACTACCAAAGCCTTCGTTGCCGGAGGCTTTTGCTTTAGAGGAACGTTGTTCTTTGGAAAATTGCTAAAGGGGGAAGTGGGGTATCTCCTGCAGGAGCGTAAGCGACCGCCTTTGTTATCGGGAAATCACCGCCGGAAAGCGATAAGATTAAAATTTCCCGATAACAACAGCGGCCGGAAGGAGGTACCCCGCTGGTGTACCCTGCAGCTTATTTTCAATCTATCTGTTCCTCCATGTGCAAAGCCGCCGTCAACGAAGGCTTACTGCACAAACGGAAACAGCAGCTTCTGGTTATCCGACCAGAACATATTTTCCTGATCGATCACCTTCGTACCGGTATCGACGAACTCGGGCACTTTTTTGCCGTTCATCGCATCGACCGCGTGCTTGACTCCAAGATAGCCCATACTGAACGGATTTTGAATGATCGTTGCCTGAATGACGCCTTCCTGCAAAAACTCGATGTCCTCCGGCGTACTGTCGAACGTCACGATCTTGACCTTGCCGGACAGCCCCATTCTCTCCGCTGCGGCGGCCACTCCGATGGAGGCAACCGCATCCAAAGCAACGATCCCGTCGATCTCCGCGTTCTCCTGCAGCAGCTTATTCGTCAGCTCGCCGCACCGCTTCAAATCCGCGGAGCAATATTCCGTCCTTAGTACATGCACCCCCGGATGCTTGGAAATGGCGTCCCGCAAGCCTTGCTCCCGCTGCTCCGCATTTTTCACCACAGCCCCAAGACCCATAATGGCGATGCGCCCTTGCTCCCCCGTCAGCTCGATCAGCTTATTCCCTGCCTTCTGACCAGCCTCGAAGTTGTTGATTCCGATGAAGCTGCGGACTCTAGTGGAAGCGACCTCCGAGTCGATGCTAATGACGGGAATGCGCCGCGCCGCCACATCATCCACCGTCTTGCCGAGCCCCGCATAATCGTTCGCCGCCAGAACCAGCGCATCCATCCCATCTCGGACCGCCTGCTCTATCAGCTGAATTTGGCCTTCGGCATCACCCTCATATTCGGGTGCAGCCACCTTCAAATTGACGCTGAACTCCTTGGCCGCCGCTTCCGCTCCCATTTTCACCGTCTTCCAATAATCTCCGGTTCCGGTTTTCAGAAGGAGCGTCACGTTGCGGACCGGCTCCACCGTCCCGGTTTCCGCATTGCGGGAGCAAGCGCCCGACGCCAGAAGAAGAAGAGACAGTACGATCAGCAATCGGGCATGCTTAACTAATTGGAGCTTCATCCCTTCGCTTCTCCCCCTTCTTCTCGCAGCAGCGGAAGCCATACCTGCACTACCGTCCCTTCCTCCTGCTTGCTCTCCATCTGCAGCCCGTACGGCTCGCCGAACGAGAGCTGGATCCGCTGCTGCACATTCCGCACGCCGACACCGGAGCCTGACCCTTCCTCTTGCGGAAGGGTACCCGATAGGAGCCGCTCCAATCGATCCGGCGGTATGCCGAGCCCGTTATCGCGTACCTCGAACAGCAGCTTCCCGTCGACAACGGACGCCGTAATTTGAATGAAGCCTTCATCGACCATATATTCGATGCCGTGATAGATCGCATTTTCAACCAGCGGCTGCAGCAGCAGCTTCAGTGTCTTGTAAGGAAGGGCCTCTTCCTGCGCCGTAATTTCATATTCGAATTTGTTCTTGTAACGGATTTTCTGGATGATCAGGTAGTTGCGGATGTGCTCCAGCTCCTCCTGAACCGTAATGATCGTCTTGCCGCGGCTTAAGCTGATGCGGAAAAACTTCGAAAGCGACGTAATCATCGTAATGACGTCCTCGCTCTTGCCGCTGCCCGCCATTCTTACAACCGAGTTCAGCGTATTGTACAGGAAGTGCGGGTTGATCTGCGACTGCAGCACCTCCAGCTCGCTCTTGCGCTTCGCTTCCTGCTCCCGGATGCTCTGGTCCATCAGCTGCCGGATTTGCGTCACCATGAAGTTGAATCTTCGCGACAGGCGTCCCACTTCATCGTTTCCGGTTACCGGGATATGGATGTGAAAATCCCCCTGCTCGACTTTACGCATCGATTTTTCCAGCCGTTTGATCGGCTGAGAGATTTTGGCCGACAGAAAGGCGGAAATGAGCAGCACCAGCAGCACGACGGCGATCAGCAGCCACAAGATGAACCCGCCGGTTTCTTTTTTCGTCGCCACAATCTCGTCCATGTAGGAGACGCCGATAATTTTCCAGCCGATATTATTCACCGTCTTGATCGTAATGAGCCGCGTTTCCCCCGTCGATTCGTCGAGGTAGCTGCCGTACGTATATTTAAGCGCCTGCTCCACATTCTCATATTTGAGCCCGGCATAGATGAGCTGCTGCTGCGGATGATAAATCATATTGCCGCCGGACTCGTCGATGATGTAGACGTAGCCCTTTTTCCCAAGACTGACTCTGCGGAACAGCTCGTCCATCGTCTTAAAGTTGATGTCGACCAGCAAAACAGCCTGCATCGGCGCTCCGTTGCGAGTAATGGTAATGCCCTTGCTCATCGATACGACCCACTTGTATTGGCCTTTATACAGGTTCTGAATGTGAGGAAGCGAGAACGACAGATGGTTGGGGCTCTCGAGCGCCGATTGGAACCAGCTCTGCTCCGTCAGCTTCGTGTTCTTGCGCAGCTCTGCGTCGGGAAGACCGGTAATCAGCTCTCCCGTGGTCGAGAATAAGGCCATCGACACGATGTCCTCGCGGGTCTCGAAGATCGTAGTCAGCTGCTCGTGCAGCCTGCTGTCGGGGATTTGCGGGCCGGATCGGATTTTTCGGTCCACCAGATCGAATGCTTCCGCCATTCCGTCCAAGTACACCTCGAGATTATAGTTGATCTGCTCGACAATCTGCTGGTTGCTCAGAAACGTATTTTGCTCGGCGATATGCGAAAATTTGTTATACACGATCAGGCTCACGACCACCATCACGGCAATCATGATGAGCGTAAACGAAGCGGTAATAATGAACTGGATACTCTTGCTTCTCCATATATCGACCAGCGCGCGATATCGCTTCCGAATCGGTTTCATTGCTCCAGCCCTCCGCTTTACGCCTCTCTTGAGCTATTCTTGTATTCCTTGGGAGATACGCCGACATGCTTGCGGAACGAGAAGCTGAAGTAATTCGGCTCCGCGTAGCCTACTTTTTCGGCGATTTCGAACGTTTTCATATCGGTGGTTCTCAGCAGTTCCTTGGCGGCTTCCATGCGGATATGCATCAGGTAGTTCACGAACGTCATTTTCGTCTCCTTCTTGAAAATGCCGCTGAAATAGCCCGCGCTAATATGCAAATGGCCGCACACCTTTTGGATGGAAATGTCGCTCTCCTGATAATGAGCCTGCACATACTCCTTCGCTTTATCAATCAGCGATTTGTAGGACGACTGGCGCTCCGTAACGATACGGGTCATCATTCGCGTGCACAGGTCGGCAATCCACTGCTTCGCTTCCTGCGGATTCGTCAGCTTGTGAATTTCGGCAAAAGGATGGAAGGCGCTGCCTAGCGCCGTATCCAAATCGACATTGGAATCCTTGGCCGCCTTCAATATAGCCGTTAGCATTTCCAGCAAATAGATCTGATAATCCTTGAAGGAAACCGGAGTATCCGCAATGCCGTGAAACAAATCGTCCACCAGCTCCTTCATTTCCTGCAGCGTCCCCACCTTGATACAGCGTATGAGCGCATGCTCCTTCAGTTCGTCGAAGCGCAGCTTCTCAAGCATTCGTTGTTCCACGTCATCGATACAAATGATCCGGTTATTGCCCAATATGAGCCGGTAATCGAGCGCAAGCACGGCATCCTTATACGAATAGCTGACATTCGAAATGTCCGCCGTTACCGTACCGACCCCTGTCGTTACCGACAGCTTCAAATATTTTTCTATGCTTTGACGTATTTCCTCCAATACCGTCAAGGTGCTCTTCATGATCGTTTCCCGGTCTTCATGATCCGCCACCGTTAGCAGCACCAGATTCCCCCCATGGATAAAAACGATGCCGAGACCATATTTATTTACAATTTCCTCGGAAATATTTAATACCGCAAACAATTTCAATTCATTATCCTTCGAGTATTTCAACGATTGCGACATGCCTCTAGCGAGAGCTTGCTCGCCCGCTTCCGGATTGTCCATGCTGAGCACCGACACAACGTATCCCTCGCCCAGCAGCCGGATGTTATAGTTGAGCGATTTCTCCTCGATTTCCGCCTTGGGCAGCTTACGGTTGATCAACGAACCGAGGAACACCTCGCGCAGGACAGGCAAGCTTTGCCGGTAATGCTCCTGCAGCGTCTGGACATTCTCTCTGCGCGACGTTTCCTCGTCGATAAGCCGCTTGACCTTCACAAGGGCGTTAATAAGCTCCTGAGAGGAAAAAGGCTTCAATACATATTCGTCGATATGCATTTTGACTGCTTTTTGCGCATACTCGAATTCATCGAAGCCGGTTAGAATGATGATTCGGGTCGTCGGGTATTTGGAGCGAATCCATTCGGACAGCTGCAAGCCGTCCATAAACGGCATGCGGATATCGGTGACAACGACGTCCGGCATCCATTTCTCGAAGAGCTCCGCCGCTTCCTTGCCGTTCTCCGCCGTATCCACCACCTCGAAGCCGCAGCCGGCCCAATCGATCTCGTGAATAACGCTTCCCCGTACTTCCTCTTCATCCTCCACCAGCAGCAGCCTGTACATTCCTTAGTTCCTCCCGAGTTATCGGCATTAATTGAGCGCTTACATAAATCAAATGACTTAAGTCGTGATACTAATGTAGCAAAATTCCCCACCGTTTGAAAGCAAGCCGGTACAGAAGCTCGCTGAACGCACAAAAAACGAGGCGCAATAAGGAATCACTCCTCACCGCGCCCCGTCGGGGTCGATCGTTGTCGTATGCTCCGCTCTAACGCTTGGACCGGGTCGTACCTTCTGCTGCGCCTACATTTTTTAACACATTGATCATAAACAAAACAACCCCTATGGACGTAACCGTTCCGCCGACGGCAATAACCGGTTCCATGCCCGCCACTCCGCTTACGAGCAGAAACAGACCGATCATCATAATAGGCAAGCCGACGTTATGGAGCCAGAAGTGGATTTTGCCAAGTACTGATTCCGCCGATTTGGGAAACACATGATACACAATCCCGGCTAAAGCCAGAGAAGCCCATCCCAACAAATTGATGTGTGCATGTACGGAAGCATAATCGAACTTGTGCGAAATCGACATGAACATCCCTAACGCAATACCCAGCACAAAATACACCGACGCAATCTTAATCAGCCTGGCTCCCATAGTGGAATCCCCTCTTCCCGGTTCGGATACTACATCATATAGGCAGGGAGGATGTTTTATGCTGCCGCAAGGGACTTTGTAACGATTATTTCTTCTTAATCTTTTCGGCGTTCTTGATCGCGGCATCGACTTGTTTTTGCGCCTTTTCCAAATCTTTGAACATTTTCTGCATCCCTTTATTCTCCATCATGAACTTGAGAGCTTGCTTGTAGTTCATCGCGGCGGTCAGCCCTTTCTTTCGTATGTTGCTACATTATATGGACAAAGAAGAAGGAAAGCGTCCGCACCTGCCCTCTCGTCCTTGGCTAACCGCATTTTGTTCGACTGTACTCCCAAAAGGCTAGCAATGCTCAAACGACTTGAAGGCCGCGGCCTGCCCCGCATAGTTTCCGCCGTCGTCATGCAAATTCCAAACGACCGCTTCTTTAATATAAAATCTTCGTCCGGTACTGGAAATCCGGATGCCCGTATAGTTATCGACATACCCGTGCTCGGCCACAGCCTGCAAAAAACGCTCGCGCTCCGAGCGCTCCATCGCTTCCGCCGTATACCGGGACGACGTGCTGGTAAACGTATCCCAGTCCATTTCCCACAAAGTAAGCGCCGCGCGGTTGCCGAAATTCAACACCGGATCGGCCTCTGTTCCGTGAGACAGAATAACGACCGGCGAATCAAACAGCTGCTCCCAAATAGCCGCATCCTTATTCAGATCGATCAAATCTCTTCCCAGAAATTGACGGTAGCTGTCCGCAATCATTCGGGCGTGAGCTTCCCCGGCTCCTATTCCTTGTAACGCGTTCTGCATGTAACTTTGCCCTCCTGTGGTCGTCTTATGGATGTTTAGTTTATGGATGTTTGGTTATGGATGTTTGGTTATGGATGCTTGGTCTTATGGATTTTTGGCGCCTCCAGATGATTGGCGATCCGATAAGCCTTGATGCTTCCCCTGCTGCAAAAACTCCATATGCTGAAATCCCCAACTGCACATATCGGCCAATACCGAAGCAAGCGACTGCCCGTGATCGGACACCGAGTACTCCACCTTCGGCGGTATTTCGTGATATACCCTCCGGTTAATAAGCCCGTCGCGCTCCAGCTCGCGCAGCTGGTTGGTCAGCATGCCTTGCGTAATCCCCGGCAGCAGCCGTCTCAGCTCCCCGAACCGTCTCGTCCCGTCATGCAGCAAAATAAACAAAATGAGCGGCTTCCATTTGCCGCCGATCGTATCCAGCGTCGCCATAATCCCTTGAGTATTCACGTCCCTCAGATGCTCCCTGCTCATCGCCGCGCCTCCCGCCTCCGCTTCCTTGCTTTCTATAGTCAGTTTACCGGAGTATAAGGAAAATGAATAGTACTATCCTGAACCGTACATAGTACGAAAAAACGTACCGGGTTTGCACTCGGCCTCTGATTATTTACAGCACTGCAGCGCCGCCGACAGACGCTCGGCATGAATCCGCAGCGGTTTACGCTGCCCTGCCTTCTTGACGATCCCTTCGGAAGCGAGTCCGTTCAACAGGTCCGCTACCGTTTCGCGTATGCTGCCCGTCATCGTAGCCAATTCCTGCTGCGTCAGCGTGACGTTCAGCTCAACCCAGCCATGCTCCTCTTCCCCTGTGCCCGGCTCGGAACCGAACTTATCCGACAGCTTTTGCAGCAAAAATAACAATCGCCTCTTTACGCTGCCGTAAGCCATTTGCTCCAGAAGCTCCTCCACTTCCTTCAACCGGGAGGATACGATTTCTATGAATGTCAGCGCCAGCTGCGGCCTCTCTGTGATTAATTGCTCAAACTGCCCCTTGCCGATCGTACAGATGACGGAATCCTCCGCCGTCTCTGCGTAGAATCCCCCGGAGCCCGTAGTAAAGGATCCGATTTCGCCGAATAAATGCCCGGCGCCTAACAAATCGACCGTAAGCTCCTTCCCGCTTTCCGTTACCCTGTACAATCGCACCGTTCCTGATTTGATAAGAAACAAAAGCTTATTCTCCTCATGCGGCGCCGCTATTAATGTCCCCTTGGGAATCCTCTGCATGGGAGTCACCGGCTCCAGCCTGCTCAGCTCCTCCCTATCCAAATGGCGGAACAGATGAATTCTCGATAAATATTTCAGCTTGTCCAACCCGGCACCTCCTCTATATTTCAATGACTGTAGTCCAGACTACATACGGTACTCATCGTAATCATTATACTGTTCTCCATAGAAAGAGATAGGGTCTGATCTCAAAAAGGAGTGTGGAAAGCTTGTCCATTGTAATCGTTAAAATGATACTGATCTGTATGTTTACGTTCTCTGCGGCGATCAAGTGGCTGCGAACCGGTTCGATGGTGCAGCATTGGCGCCAATACCGCTATCCGATGTGGTTTATGAGCGTTATCGCTTCGCTGGAGCTGGCCGGGGCGGCGGCCATAGTCGCCTCATGGCTGATCCCGCAGCTGGCGTTCTATGCGGCACTTCTGCTCGCTGCACTCATGCTGGGAGCGCTTCATGCTCATCTCGTCCGTGCCAAGCATCGTCCGGTTATGGTGATCAATGCGCTCTTCATGCTCGCGTTATCAGTGACGCTCATGGTAATAAAATAACGCTTTTTTCCCAGTCCTCATAAACATGTACAAAAAAAATTTTAATCCAACGGGCATATAAGGTATACTGCTACTATAGCCAATTAAGTCATGGGGGTAGAATGGAAAATGAGTCAACAAGATTTGGGCATGCTCGGCCGCCAATACTTGCAGGCAGAGTCCTATGGAGCCGCTGCTTTTTGCTTTTACCGTGTCGTTCTGGTGGATCGCTCCAACGGCAATGCGTGGAACGGCCTTATCCTGTCTTTGAGCCTCATGCGCAAGGAGCATGACGCCCAAACGTTGCTAGCCCGTTATGCGCAGTATTACGAAATATTGGAGTTCGACCGTGACTTGATAACGTTTGCCATGATGCTGTGGCAGCAAAATCCAGGCGCATTGGGCGAATGGGTTCGATGTGTCTCCCAAATGAAAGGGGTCAGCGAATCGGATCAGGAGCTGTTCGCTCAGATGGTAGAGGAATTGTCCAAAGCGCACGAGGATCTTGTGGAGCGTCACGGACAGGAAGCGCTTCAGGCGCAGGGCCTGCTGAGCTTAGAGGGTTATGCGGAGCGCCGCGTGGAGCTCGATTGGCTCGTAGAAGAATCGATCGACACGATCTACGAGCATATCAAGCAATGGCTGGAGGACCCGGAAGCGGTGCTGTCCGGCGTTCGTCTGCTCGCACTGATGCCGGATCCGCGAAGCGAGAAGCTGCTTCGCAGAGTATGCCGCAACGAGGAAGTGGACGGCAAGGTGCGTACGCACGCATTGCTGGCGCTTCGCTGGTTGGGCGTCCGCGGCAACGCGCGCATTCACAAGTTTGACGAAT
Organism: Paenibacillus sp. NPDC056579; assembly: GCF_042793215.1. Taxonomy (NCBI): domain Bacteria; kingdom Bacillati; phylum Bacillota; class Bacilli; order Caryophanales; family Paenibacillaceae; genus Paenibacillus; species Paenibacillus sp. NPDC056579. The sequence goes on along the minus strand of NZ_JBHTVD010000005.1, from coordinate 359,221 downwards.
CGTTCGTCATTAACTTGGACAACCCGGAGCCGGAGCTGACGGTATCGGTACCCGCTTCGTTCAAACCGGCGCTGGACCGGGCCAGAATGTGGCTCGCCAAGGAGCAAGGCGTCATAACCGAGTTCGAGTATGAGAGCCATGCTTCGACCGACGAGAAGGAAATCCCGGATACGCTAGCCGCCAAGCTCGAGAAAGCGGAATTCCCGAGCCTTCTACAGGAAGTGGCTCACGCTTTGATCCGCGCAGCTTACGATAAGTACTATCCGCTGGTTCCGACTATTAAAGAGTCGCGCCAATGGGCCGCCGCGATCCTAATGCTTATTAAGGAATATGTAGTGAGCACCGGCGATACGTGGCCATATGGCGAACCGGAGCAGGACGAGACGGCTGTCCGTCACCGTAACTGGCTTCTGAGCGGTAATCCGAACTATGTGGATTCGTTGAAAATTTAATGGACTTGGGAAAAAGGGACAGCCGACATTGGCTGTCCCTTTGCTTGTTGAGAAACCCTACGATATCGAAAATGGTTTTTATTGTGGAGATAAGACGGCCTCGCCGGGTGATAGCTGCGGTCCTGCGTACATTGCATCCCCAAGCCAATACAAGGTTCCGTCCTCCATCGCGAACAGGTGCTGATAATACGTTCTTCCCTCAATAGGATAATGATAGGAAGAGGAGGACGCACGAAGCCGGCTGCCAGGCGGCAGATGAGTATTCACATTCCGGTTAAACCCCTGCTCCACTATGCGGCCCTCCCTATCGATCTCGGCTCCTCCGGCCAATGTCACTGCCGTGCGCCCTGTCTTCCTCAGCTCAACGGATACGGTGCTATGACTCGAATCCGGGGTATACTTCATCTTGAGTTCAAGCTCATATACCTGATTCTTCTGATCCAGCAATTTGCCCATATATCCGATGCCATCCGAGTAGATTGGATGCATTGGCGACCATTGCTTGACATTCAGCTTCGTATCGACAGGCTTCATTATCAGTTCTCCTTCCTGTAATGAAGCCTTGTAATAGAGCTCTCCCCGATCCGTAAGAATGAACGGGAACGAATCGCCGAATACTTGCTTAACCTTCCCTTTCGGTTCTGGAACGAATGTAAGCTTGGTTGCTTTATCCACCTGCGATGTGTTTCCTTCGATATGATGCACGCTGCCGTCTGCCAGAGCCAGCAGCAATCCGTTGGCGGCTGCAGAGGCATCCATTATCGCTCCCGGTACCTTGAGCGTCTTGCAAGGCTTCGTTTCTTCCGGCTCCGCTACAATCAGCCTGCCGTCCGCTGTCAATACCGCGAAATGACCTAACGCCGGGAACGCTTTGACCACCTTGGGACCGTAAACTACCGGTCTTACCGTACCGTCGCCCTTCAGCTCCCATAAGCTGCCGCTCTGAACCGCCATGATTCGTCCATTCACTTGAAACAGGGCATCCGCTCCGCGCCATGTGCCTAGCGGCAGCAGATCGGCCGTATAGATCGGGCTGCGTCCAAGCTGGCCGTACATGTTCGAGCCGACAGTCAACACCCGTCCATCCTCGGTCAGCGCAAGGAGGTGGTCCGTTCCTGCCGCAATGGATCGAATTCCTTGAAGCCCCACCATTTGCCGGGGAGATTGCGGTGTAACCGGGTGTCCTTCGGATTTCACAAGAGCCGGGCTGTCCCCCCATGCCCATACGGTTCCGTCCTTTTTTAATCCAACAATGGTCCGCTGTGTAGCCGTAATCTGAACCATGCCCTCAGGTACGGGAAGAAGCTCGACGGCACCTTGATCGTTTATGCTGAACCAACGGTTATCAACCGATAGCACGAACGCAGGGTTTTCATACGATAGGGTCGTTTCCACTTGCTGCACCCGAACGCCGTCCGGTAGAGCGAACGGTTCCGGATCTTTGGGCGGACCCGAAGAAAATGGACCGCCCGCCTTCCTTAGCGAACCGTCTTTGGTGAGCGCCAGCGTGATAAACGGACTGGCCTCGATAGCCTTCACCTCGCCGAATCCGTGTACCTGAAGCAGCGAAGGCTTGCCGTCCGGACCTGTAGCAGCGTAGAGCTGCACGCCGCTGTCCCGGCTCACAATATATACCGATGTATCATCCACCTGTGCTAGAGCAATGGCTCCCGACAGCTCGGGGATTTTCCTGGGTCCTCCCTCGTGGTTCAACGCAAAGACGTCGCCACCCAGCGCCATGGCGAACCCGCCGTCCACTTGAACGATCGAATCGGGTAACCCTCCAAGCTTCTGCGGGAAGGCTGCGGGCCTCGTTCCTTTGCCGAACTCAAACACCCCCCAGCGGTACACACTTCCGTCCTCCGCGAGGGCGTAGGATGTCCCGAATTCCATCCCGTAACCGGCTCCGTCAAACAGATGACCAACCGATACTTGCCGGATGCCTTGTAACGGCTGGCGCGCCGGCTGTTCTGCCGGAGTATAGCCGGAAGTCGCGTTCGTTCCGGGAAACCAGGACACATCAGGCGGGCAAGCGGCGTAGTGAAACGAAGTCCCAGCGGGTTCGGATACAGGGGCAGGTATTGACTTAGGTTCTGAATTAGCTTCAAAATCGGGCTTAGACGGTTTCCCTGCTCCGTTTTCTATCGCCAAAGGATCGGAGCCTTGTACAGCCGGCTGCGTCACCGGTGCTGCCGTTGGTGCTGCATCGGTACCCTGCTTTCGATCAGCATCCCCCTTCAGCAACCACAGAGTGACTGCCGCGATCACCATTACGGTTATAATCACAGACCAGGATGCTATATTTCGTGAACGGACGATGAAGTTCCAAGCATTCTTGAGCATGAGGATCGACCCTTTCGTGGAAATATCTGGTACCCTATTTAACGTCTGTTTGGGAGGAAATGTTTCGAGGTAAGCATAGCCGAATGCACCAAAATTGAAGAGCTTGTACTATTTCGTTCGGTGTACTGCTTTCGGTGTGCAGACACTCCAGACGCACTTCTCAGTACAGCAAAAAAAGCCGCAAGCGCATCTCGCGCCTGCGGCCCTACTTTATATACCACCAGAAGCATCAATCAATTCTCCGAATCGAAACAGCGTTCCCCGTTCACATAGTAGCTGTCTTCCCGATACGTAGTAAACGCTATTTCCATTTCCGGAATCCCCAGCGCCTTCACATGCTCGGCCAACGACTTAGCGAACCGGTCTCTGACTGCGAGTCCCCGTTCGAACCACTTTACTTCAATAAACGGATACGTCTCCACTACACTCCCGTTAAATACGGAAGTCGTGTTCAGACAATCGATAACGAAATTATCGGTTGCGCACTCGCAGATGGCGGCCAATTCCTCCACTAGGGACGAACTGATCTTGCCCATTTGCTCGGCTGCGATTCCTCGGACAATAAGCTGCGGCATACTAACGCTCTCCTTACCTATCGGACGGCAGGACAACTGCAAAGCCTCGCATCCAAGCGAAGCGTGAAGAGGCCTCACGTCAACTTTTTTTAGATGTAGTGTACCGCGTAACCCGCTTATTGGCAAATCATTCGCCTATTCGAATCGCCTGAGATCCTATCCGCTGCTTACCGGTTCAAAAGCTCCTTCAATCTGCCCGGATAATCCGTAATAATTCCGGATGCGCCGTAAGCAATTTGCTCCTCCAGGTCTTGCACATCGTTAACCGTATACGGGTAAACCTGCAGACCGGCTTGAAGCGCATGCTCCACATCGTCTTGATCCATTTGCCGGAAATACGGATGAAGCGAATAGACTTCCGCTCCGAAGTTTCTTGCATACACGTCCGCGCGATGCAGCCTCAGCTGATACAGCAGGCCGATCTTGATCCGCGGCTCCGCCACCTTCAACCGGTACAAGCATTTGTGGTCGAAGGAAGAGACGACTACCTGCTCGAACAGCTCCCGCTCCCGCAAAAAAGCGGTCAGCTGCTTCTCCATCTGCTCATCGTAAGAATGCTTGACTTCCACGTTGATCATGATCGATGAGGGAACGAGATCGAATACTTCGCCAAGCGTTGGCACCTTCTCGCCTTTATACGCGTCGGAATGCCATGAACCGGCATCCAGCGTTTGAATCTCCGCCAGCTCCTTGTCGAAGATGCGTCCCTTGCCGTTCGTCGTACGATCCAGCGTTTCGTCATGGCATACGATGATTTCGCCGTCTTTAGACAAGTGAACGTCAAGCTCGATAGCGTTGCAGCCTTGCTCCAGCCCAAGCCGGAAAGCGCCCAGCGTATTTTCCGGAGCCATTCCTTTGGCGCCGCGGTGAGCAATGATAAGAGGTTTTTGATTTGGCATAGTTCGTATTCCTTTCCCGTTGTCATTAACGAATGAATAATGAATAGTGAAGCATGAATGCACAGCAAATCCTCAAAAAAGCGGCTCTTCACAACGGTTACCTTGCAAGCTATACCCCGAATCCTCCAGGGGCGTCGCCTCATGAAACAAAACGGATGGAAACAACAGGAAATCCGGTTTCAGGCAACAAAAAAACACATAAACTGCTCACCTAAGGTAAGCAATTCATGTGTATTTCTCCTAAAGTCTCCTACACAAGATATGAACTTGTTCGTCACTATACTACTTCGAAGCCTATGAAAAGTCAATGGTTTTTTCCCGCTATCCTACACGGTTTGCACGATGCCGAACGAGGCGAATGCCGTCTCCTTGAACCGTTCCTTCCACGGCGCAACTCCGGGTATCGACTCATATAACTGCTCAAGTCTGTCATAGTAGAACGACTGAACGACCTTCGCGTATTCGATGCAGCCCGAGTCCCTGATAAAAGCCAAACAGCCGGCTTTATGCTGCAAAAACTGCTCTTCACCGATCGTCCCACCGTAAAATTGCATCAGTGGGGCGAATTCCCGCTCACTGTACGATAATAAGTGCAGAATAGGCAGCGTCCGTTTTTTTTGCAAAATATCGTTCTGGTTATCAAACTGGATCAGATTGTTTACATCGTTCTCGATCTGAGCTACCACCCCCAAGCAGGAAGCCAGCTCATTCAGCTGCTCCGCCGCTTGTTCGGCAGCATCACCGGCCAAGGAGTAACCAAGGTAACAGGCCAGCCGGATTAAGGAGCCTGATTTGTGCTGCACCATCGCGAAATAATCCGCTTCATCCTGGATATGAACGTCAGAGCTCAGATCGCACTGCTGTCCGTTGACGGCCAAGGCGATCAGCCGGTTCACTTCGATGATGCTCAAGCGGGAAGCTTGCCCCAGCTCCTGCTGCAGCAGGCCGATTTCTGCCGCAAACGCCGCCTGAAAGCCAAGCACCGCATTCAACGTGAACGGCTCCGGGCATGTCATCCAAGCCTTATGGAGCTTGTCGCGGTCCTGCAGATCGTCTACGATATCGAGCGTCAGCATGATCAGCTCCGCCAGAGCGGCTGCCCGTTCTATCTGCGGACAGTTTCCTCCGAGCATCCGGTGGCTCGTTTCCACCAGCCCGCCCCATTTGGTTCCGCTCTCCGCCCGGACGGCAACGAAGCTCTTCATCAGCTCGTTCAGCTCTTGAACATGAATGTAGCGGTCTATAATCCCGTTCATTTCGTCTTTCACGGTAGGCTTCAATTTACTCTCCCCTGTTCGCTTCGGTATAATATTTGCTCTGAACGAATTGCTCCAATGCTTGAACCTTCGTCTTAACGCCCATTTTGTCGTATATTTTCTTCAAATAATTGTCCACCGACCGTTTGCTCACATAGATTTCCTGAGCTATTTGCTCGTGTGTAGCCCCCTTGACGAGAAGGGACATAATGCGAACCTCATCGTTCGTCAGTACCGCCTCTTGCGCGGGCAGACCGGTGACAAGCCTCATTTTGCTGAAATACGACAGAGGCACCATGGTACAGCCGTTCATAATGCAGTGGACCATATTCAGGATGGCGCTTTCCCCGGATTCTTTGGAAATAATGCCGCTAACCCCTATCTCGAGCAAATGATTGTATATATCGGCCACGTCGACTCCAGTGAAAATAACAATGTGAATGTCCTTGTAAAGCTCCTTTAGCTGTTTAGCCACACTGCTTCCGAACTGATCCGGCAAATGATAATCCAGAAATACAAGCTCCGGCCGGTATTTGGCGACAAGCTCGAGACATGCGGCCCCGCTGCTGGCCGTCCCCATCACTCGTACTCCTTCCACCTGCTCGAGAATGGTTTTCGTTGCATTGGCCATAACCGGATGATCGTCTACAATGAACACCGTCAACGTGCTGCTCAAGCGAGAACCGCCCCCTTTATCGGTAATGAAATCCATATTTGAAGCCCTTTCCCCCGGCTTGTCCTAACATCCACTTGCCCGTCCATATACAATACACGGCTCTTCATCTGCTCCATCCCAATTCCTGATGTGCCGATCTCGAGCTCCGCATCTCTCGCCTTGTGCAAGTTAAAGCCTACGCCGTCATCTTCGTAAAACAGCAGCAGCATATCGTCCTCGATGGTAATCTTCATGCTTACTTTCGTCGCCTGCGAATGCTTTTTCGCATTGTTCAACAGCTCCTGAATAATGCGGAAGAAGTGCCGCTTTCGGTCCAAGTCCCACGCCTCCGCCTCTTCGGCGCCAATAGCGTGAAATTCAAGCTGAAACGGGCAAAAGGCAGCCTCCTGCTCGAACACCTTCTGTATCGTTCGAAGCAGCCCTATCTCGTACAGCAAATGCGGGTGAAGCTCGAAGCAGCTTTGGCGCAAATTCGTATTGATAATCTCCACATAATCGATAATATTGCTCATGGTTTCTTGGTCCTCTTCGGAAAAATTCGTCGTATCCATCAAGGAGCTGAACCGTTTCTTCAAGAAAAACAAATCCTGCAGCGTCGTATCGTGAATATCGGTCGCAATGCGCTTGCGCTCCGCCTCCTGCAGCTCGAACATCAGCTTGCGAAACCAGATAAAATCCTGGGAAGCCTGCTCGTTAGGCAGCCGGGCTGCCAAGCTCTGAAGCCTCAAGTGAAGCTTACCGATCAAATGCATATTCTCCAGGCTGACAGCGAGATATGAAATAATCAGGTTTAACCATTGCACTTCCTCCATCCCGAGGAACGTGTTCGTCTTTTTTCGGGTCAGAATCAAATAGCTCGCATATTCTTCATGGCGGATAATGTCCAAGCGGGTCAGCATGGATTCGGTTTCGGATTCGGCTGCTTCTGCAGCCAGTGACTCCGCTTCCTCCAGCGATATATCTCCTGCAAGGACGGTCTCCATTCTGTCGTTGTACTGGAACACGATGGCTGCGCCGAATACCTCCAGCGTGTTCACTATATCTACGAGAACGATCTCCTTCAGCTCCCGGAAGCTGGAGATCGATTGCAAATCGACGGCAATTTTCTTTAAAGCGTTCTGTAAATGGTATTTGCGCGGAAACATGATGGGCTGCAGCTTGGTTGCGAAATATTCGAGTGAGTAAATGACGAAGGATAGCAGAATCAAGGTGAACATGAAACTGAACAGCAAATGGCTCGCTGACGCGGTTTCGCTGAAAATCATAGCGATGATCCCCGTAAGTAATGCACTGGGAACAGCAGCGATTACGGTCGTAAATACGACTCGGCGCACAACGAGATCAATGTCGTACAGCTGCTTGGACATGATCAGATAGGCGAAGGAAATTGGAAACACCAGCACGAACCAGGACGTATATAAGGGTATGACGACAGGCTCTGACTGCAGCAGTTTCGGAACGAACGACAAGAAGATAAAAGGCACAAAGGAGACGGCCAGCGCCCACCATACCGTTTTGATAATGGTTGTCAAATACGAGGCTTGCTTACGGAACTTGAAAAAAACATAAGCCAAAAAGCTAAAATTAAGCAGCATGCCGAATAAAAAAAACGGTATGATAAACTGGCTGCTCAGCTGATAAAAATAACCCGTCAAATCAGGTACAAGATAGCACAATGCGGGGCAAACCAGCACCCCTACGATAAAATACAGATAGCGCAAATAGTTCGAGGGAAATTGAATTTGTCCCTTTTCCTTCATGAAGACGACCAAAAAGTGAAGGAAGACGATCGGCAGCAGCAGCATGAGCGAATATATTAAAAACTTCCCCAGCGTATCGCCTCTTACTGAAGCTCCGAAGCTGGCAAAAATGACTCCGATGTTAACAAAAACCAGAGATAAGTAACGGGCCGATGAAGAATTCCCCGCTTTCCGGTACAATACTATGGCGAGGGACAAGCAAAGAGCTTCGCCGATAACCGGGTAAAAATCCGTGCCGACATATACCTTTCTGTGACCGGCATCTACGGGCAGCAGCTGTCCGTTTCGCTCCACAACCAAGCTCTCGGCTTGCTCCACTGCCTTCCATTTTCGTATCGTCCCGTGTTCTGCGGCCGGCATTCCGTCTACCTCGATCAGTCTATCTCCGACCTGCAGATTCATCAGCAAGCTGGTGCTCCCCTGCTCCAGCTTCCCGATAATCCACTCCCCGCGACTATTTTCCGTCACTAAAACGCCAAGATACGGATGGCTAAACGTCACATAGGTCAGCCAAATTTGAACCACCACTAACAAGGAAATGGATAATCGAAAAAAAACTTGCTTTTTCATCAAAATCCCCCTTGTTTTTCCAAAAAAAGTGATATAATAAATATGTAATAAATGTAAATATATTGTAGAAGGTGAGGTTGTTCTCATGGTAGCTGTAACTTACTCTCAAGGATTACAGGACGCGGTGCGCAGATTGAAACAAATGGATTCTCAAGAAGTAGCAAGTCTGTTTCAAAACACGGATTGGGCTCAAGCCTGGTCTTTAACGGCTCAGGAAGGACAAGCCGTGATGAAGATGCTTTCCCGGACAACAAGCGATTACATAAAGAAAGCTAACGTTTTGGATAACTGGTATTAATTCTAGTTATTTCATTATTTTACCAAATGATAGAGAGATTGTATATTATGGACCTGTCCGAATATGCAATCTCTTTTCATTTTTTGTCAAATGATAAGGCGGAAAATGCAAATATGTATGTACGCGTGTGCAATTTTTTTGCACTCAAACGCTGTACAATCTATTATATAATAAAATAACAATAATCTGGTAATTGTGGGGAATATATGAATACCTGCAAATCTCTCTTCCATAATGAAGATCCCGGTGATGAAGCGTACTTAACTCTCGCCATTCAAACCGTTCTCTATAATCATAGAGAGCATCTTCTGCAATTGCCGGACTCGCTCTCATGCGAGCCTTATTTGCAGGAGCTGTCGGCGGAAATCGTACGCAGAGCCCATAAGTTCAAACAGGTTGCCGAAGCGGCCGCAAGACGAATCGATATGAGGGTCTACGATGTAAAAGGAGCGCAGATGGAATGTATAACTCGCTTGGAGACAAAGAATTAATCTACTGTTATGCGGAAGCGGTGCGAATGGAGCTGGATCCGGATTTTATCCGCCTTCTGATCACTGAAATAGAAAAACGGCAGCTGCACGGTGTGGTCGGTGCAGACAAGCTCTGCCAGCCTTCCCGGGTACAAGTGCCTAATTATTGGATGGAATAACCTCTCCCCCTGTTACAACACCCACGGTAAATACGAAATTAAATGTCGAACCATATTTAAATCAATCGATCCGTTCTACCTCCAGCAGCTTTCACAGTTATTCACCAATAGGATGAGGCATAGCGTAATATCAGGCCTTTGCGTGCCTGCCGCAGCCGCCCGGCCGAAGAGGCGATGAAGCCCGCTGCTTCGAGGACCGGGCTATTTATTTGTTCACCGCTGTACCCGCACGGTTACTGATCCGCTGAAGCGAAGCTGCGTCCGATAGGTGTCATTCTACCGTCCATGCTAACTGTATTTTTCTCTTGACGGTAGGCTTGCAATCCCTGCTCTCCTTTGTGAGCGGCCCATTTTTGCAGCGTTTCTCTTTCGCCCGAATAATCGAAGAAGGGAACGCTGTAGCCGCAGGAGGTCTTGACCGCATGAATGTTCGAATAAATAATTTGGCGCGCCCCCGCCAACAGGTCGAAATGCCCCGCCAGCTCATCCCATTCCGGCATCTCGGGTAAAATAACACGCCCGGTTCCGTATAGACGCAATATCATCGGCGGTCCTTCAAAGGCTATGAACATCAAGGTGAGCCTGCCGTTTTCCTCCACATGTGCACTTGTCTCGTTGCCGCTGCCGGTCAAATCCAAATAAGCGACCTCCGTCGGAGAAAAAATACGGAACACGTCGTGGCCCTTCGGCGAAAGATTGACATGCCCCTCCGCATCCAATGGTGCGGATCCAACAAAAAAGATACGCTGCTTGCGAATAAACTCCTCATGCTCAGGAAGCATAGACGGAAACTGCTTGCCCATCCGGAACACCCCATTTTCAATATTTTGGAATCACAATTTGAGTTACTCCTATTATGAGCTTGCCGCTCTGCGCTTGTAAAATACATTTTACGAATTATTCTATAGGATAAAGTTATAAGATGACGCAAAAAAGGCAGTGGAGACCTGGCGGGTTCTCTGCTGCCTTAGCTTTTTATCGCATTTGGAAAATAAAGGTAAATTAAGATTAGGGGCGTACTCTATCTATATGATAGATCAATGGCAAGAAAAAGTCTATTCTTTTTTGCCTTTTTTCACTATAGTTAGTTGTGCTGCTACCGCGGGGCAGCTTCCACGTCATAACCAATATGCGAGGAGTGTGAAGCATGCCTTATTCTTTATTTAAACAACGCATTATAGTTACCGGCCTCATCCTGGGATTACTATTGGCATCGATCGAACAGACCGTAGTCACAACCGCTATGCCCACCATCGTCAAGGAGCTCGGCGGCTTATCCGATTACAGCTGGGTTTTCTCCATCTATATGCTGACTTCCACAGCAAGCATGCCTTTGTACGGCAAGCTGGCGGATGTATATGGCCGTAAAACGATGTATATCATCGGGATGCTGCTATTTCTTGCAGGCTCGGTATTGTGCGGGCTCAGCACCGGCATGACCGGCTTGATCGTAAGCAGAGGCATTCAAGGCATCGGCGCCGGCGCTCTGATGCCGATTGCTTTTACCATTATGGCGGATCTGTTCCCTCCGGAACAAAGGGGCAAATTTATGGGGACGTTCAGCGCCGTCTTTACGCTGGCCAGCTTGCTTGGGCCGACCGTCGGCGGAATTCTGGTGCAATATGCGCATTGGAGCTCCGTATTTTACTTAAACCTGCCTATCGGCATTCCTGCACTTCTGTTGATTGCATTCTCTTTGAAAGAACGGACCGGCAGCGAACAACGCCATGTGGACTGGTTTGGCGCAATAACTTTTACAAGCGCTATTGTCGCCGTCCTTCTAGCCCTGGTCCTTGGCGGAGAACCGCATGCAGGCGCAGCGGGCAGCGGCTGGTTGTCCGCACCGGTCATCGGGCTGCTGTCAGCCGGGGTCTTGCTGCTCTGCCTATTCCTATGGATGGAAACGAAAGTCAAGGAGCCGCTGATCCCGCTTGCCTTATTTCGCCATCGTCTGATTGCGTCGAGCAGCATCACAGGCTTCCTAATAAGCGCCGCTATGTTCGGCGCAATCGCCTATATTCCGCTCTATGTACAAGGCGTAATCGGTTTCAGTCCTTCCGCTGCAGGCTATACGTTAACGCCTCTCATGCTCGCATCTGCAATAACCTCTACATTATGCGGCAGGCTTATGAGCAAGCTCTCCTACCGTTCTATCCTCATTCCGAGCTTTCTCCTCATGGCGGCCGGATTCTGCTTGCTAAGCCGGATGACGATCGAGACCACGATGACGCAAATCGTCATCACTCTGATCCTTACCGGCCTGGGCATGGGGGCCGTGTTCCCGGCACTCGGAACGGCGGCTCAAAGCGCCGTCGAATGGAATATGCGAGGAGTCGCGACCTCGATGAGTCAATTTTGCCGCTCGATCGGAGGAACGATCGGCGTAAGTGTCCTTGGCGCCTTGCTGGCGGCGCGTACGGCTTCGGGACTGCTGCAAGGAGGCCGGTCGATTCCGGCCGATCAAGTGCAGCAGTACGCGAATCCCCAGCTGCTGCTCGACGCCGGAGCCAGGGCTGCCCTGCCGCAGCCCATACTGGAGAGCCTGCAGCTCGTGTTCAGCGACGCGCTGCAAGCCGTGTTCGCAGCCGGCGCCGTCTGCGTTGTACTTGCCCTTGCCGCCAGTTTGTGGATGGGCAATCATCGGCTGGTGCAGCCTTCTTCCGATAAGAAGTCTGCGTAGACTCACATCGTAATATCCGAAACGATGCCTTCGCAGGCGCTGACCAAATCCTTGCCTTTCAGGAAAATTTGCAGACCGCGCTTGCCGGCGCTAATGCTAACCGTATCGATTGGCAGAACCGCACGCTCGATATAGAGCGGGTACTTCTTCTTGCAGCCGAGTGGCGACACGCCTCCGCGAATATAGCCGGTTAATGTGACGATGTCCTTGACCGGCACCATCTCCGCCTTCTTATTGCCGCTTGCGGCGGCAAGCTTCTTCAGATCAAGCTCCTTATCTCCGGGAATGCACGCCATAACGATACCGGTTTTGTCTCCCCGCAGCACGAGCGTCTTGAACAGCTGCTCACAAGGAAGACCCACCTTGTCCGCTACGGTATGGGCGTCCAAATGATCCTCGTCCCACTCGTATTCGTGCAATGTATACGGAATGTTCAGCTTATCGAGGATGCGGCTTGCATTGGTTTTGGCTGCCATGGCAATCACCTCTTTTCATGAAATAACAAATACATCCGATGAACTCGGAATCTTATCCATTGTAAAACCGCGAAAGCCCTTGCCGATCAAGGGCTTTCGCGGTTTAGTTGTACACTTGCCCGATTACAATGCCCAGTTGCCGTTGCGGAACACAGGCTCCATCGTTCCGTCCTCCAGCTCTCCGTCGATACTCAGCTCGGACGAGCCGATCATAAAATCCACGTGCGTCAAGCTCACGTTAGCTCCGCGCTGCAGCAGCTCGTCGCGGGACATTTTCGTCCCGTTCTCCAAGGTGAAAGGATACGCGCTGCCGACGGCAAAGTGACAGGAGGCATTTTCGTCCACTCCGGTATTGTAGAAAATTCGGTTTAAATCGGAAATCGGCGAATGATGCGGCACCAGAGCGACTTCTCCAAGATAACGCGCTCCCTCATCCGTGTCCAGCAAATCCTTCAAATACTCCAAGCCGACCTCTGCGGTGTAATCGACCACCTTCCCGTTCTCGAAGCGGAAGGAGAACCGGTCGACGAGCCGTCCGTTCAAATTCAGCGGCTTGGTGCTCGTCACCGTACCATTCACTCCATGTCGGTGCGGCATCGTGAATACTTCTTCGGTCGGCATGTTGGCTACGAACGAAACGCCCTGATCGTTAAAGCTGGCCCCGCCGTACCAAACATGGCCTTCCGGCAGCTCCACGGATAAATCCGTTCCCGGCGCTTTGTAATGAAGCCGCTTGTACTTTTTGTTGTTAAGCCGTTCTCTCATGCTTTTCAGCTTGGCGATATGGTCCTGCCATGCCGCTACCGGATCTTCCGTATCCACTCTATTAATTTGGAACAGCGTGTCCCACATCGCTGGCACCTGCTCTTCTTCCGGCAAGTCGGCGAACACCTTCGACGCCCAAGCTTTCGTAGGCGCCTTGACGAGACACCAGCTGAACGACTTGTTGCGCACGTAGCCCTGAAACTTTTGTCTTGCTACCGAAGCGGCACGCGTTGCCGTAGTGACCTTATGCGAATCGATGCCGTCATACAGATCCGGGTTCGGCACTTTAATGTTGAGCAGGGCGCCTCCGCCCTCGGCCAGCTGCTCCATCATTTTGGCTGTCCATTCCGGGTAAAATCCGAACGATTCATCAGGCGCATACTCGAACCGCGTACGAGTTACCGCTTCATCGTCCCAGGAGACTTGAACATATTTGGCTCCCGCCTCGTAAGCTTTTTGTACCACTTTACGGGTAAAAGGCGCTACCTCAATCGGAGACTCGACAAACAGCACCTGGCCCGGCTGAATGTTAACGCCCACCTTAATGACGAGCTCGGCATATTTTTCCAGGTTTTTCTCGAAGGATTCCATCTATTTGTACCCCTTTGCCTAATTTTGTCCACCGGTCAATTATTGAGCTTTTGCAGGAAAACATCAAGTCTCATTTTACCACTTTGGACCGTGACCTCAAAGCAGGGCATGTCCCGTCAGCCGGACTGCCGTCCGAGCTTTAACGCTTGTCCGCACCGGGCGCAATAACGGGCATCCGGCGGAGACTGGGTCCGGCATGCAGAGCAGATCAGAGGCGAGCGCGCTTTAGCCTCCTGCTGTTCGCCAAGCCCGGGAGCTTCATCAGCCGCTTCGTGCTGCAGCAGAGGATTAAGTGCCGTCACCGCCATATCCTCATCCCGCGCTCCCTTGCGGATAAGCAAGTACAGGATAAGCAAGCCCCCTGCTCCGACCGTAACCATAGACAACATACGCCAAATACCTACCATAAAATGGTAGTCCCACAGCATGTGAAGCAGCACCGCCGATAAGGGCAGAGCCAGTGCCAGCAGCCATGCCCGGCTTCCTCTCGCCAGCGCCGCCGATCGCCGGTTATATCCATACCATATGCCGGCAGCGGCGATAGCCGTCCATGTACCGTGTCCTAACGGGGACAGCAAAGTCCGCACCCACAGCACCGCCAGCATGTCTCCCGTCGCTCCCTGCCCCCCGTACGACCACCCGTACACTATGCTCTCGATAGCCGCAAAGCCCATGCCGGCTGCAGCCCCGAACACAACGGCGTCCATCAGGAACCTCATCCGGCCGCCTCTCAGCAGTACGGCACACACGATCAGCTTGGCCGCCTCCTCGATAAAGGCGACCGATAGGGGAACGGTCCACTCCGAAAAGCCGGCGCTATCCGTTCGGGCGAACAGCCAATGCCGTTCCGCCATCCAAGCGAGCGGAACCGCTACGGCCGCCGATGAAAGAAAGACCGATGCCAGCCGGGCCGGCGAAAAGCCGAGCAGCTGCGAGCTCCTTACATAGGCAACAAAAGTGACGGGACCGACCATGCCGCCAACCAGCAAAGCCGCTATGCGCCACAGCGGATGCTGTGTCCAAACGGCCAGTACCGTACAGCCGACAAAAGCCCCGCCCAGCACGAATAACAGGTCGATCCATCTCGCCGGGCGACGGCTTACTTTGCCCCCCGTATCGGATGGCACCCGGCGGGAAGAAACAGCCGCTTCTTGTCCGTCCTTTTCTAGTGAACCGTAAGATGCGTCCATGGACAAATCCGGCCTCCGGATACGCAGCACCTCTGCGAACTGCCTTCTCACCGGGGGATAATAGCTCAATATCGCTTGAAACTCGGTCCGCCCCATAACGAGCAGCTCACTGTCTTCCAGGGCAACGGCTGACACCGTCTGGGGCTGCAGGGTCAGCATAGCGATCTCGCCGAAATAATCTCCGGTCCCGAGAACCGTTCGCCGCTCCGAGGCGGATCGCAGCTCGAACCTGCCGCTGCTGATCATATAAAATGTGTCTGCGGGGTCCCCCTCGCGCAGGACCGTCTCCCCCCGCTTGACGCGCCTTCTTACGGTAATTTCGGCCAGCCCGCGCAGCTCCGAATCGGGTATGGCCGACCAGATGGACGCTTTGCTCAGCATCCCGTGCTTCATCCGAAGCTCCGCCGCGTAGGTCATGCTCTCGTGGAAATGCGGACTCGCTTCCGCCAATTTCTCGAATGCGGCCCGGTCCAGACATAATGCGGTCACATCGTTCAGCGCTCTAATGCCGGCCGTTCTCTTCTCATTGCGGATCAGAGCGATTTCCCCGATCAAAGCGCCGTAACCGAGCTCCGCAAGAACGACCTGCTTCCCGATCAGACTGCGGGTATGGACTTGAACCGTCCCTTCGAGGACGAAGTAGCAGTGATGCCCTTCCTTCCCTTCGTGCATCAGCCACTCGCCTTCCGTGAATCGAACCGTTTGCATCGTGGAAGCGGCTTTGGCGAGCTCCATCTCCGGCACACCGTGGAGCAGTGTATGATTCTTAAGAAATTCAACGATATCGAAAGACATGCCTCTCTCCAGCCTCTCTCTTTTGGACCAGCCTCTAAAATAAAAGAAACCTGCCGAGTGACAGGTTCCCGTACTTACTCCATTATCGCATATTTCCGGAATTTTTGGGGGAGCATCGGCCAAAAAAAGGAGAAACGCCCCGTTTGCACGAGGCGTTTCCTTAGCAATGATTAGCAGCCGTGCTTGTGCATTTTTCTGTGTTTC
This sequence comes from Paenibacillus sp. NPDC056579, assembly GCF_042793215.1. NCBI lineage: Bacteria > Bacillati > Bacillota > Bacilli > Caryophanales > Paenibacillaceae > Paenibacillus > Paenibacillus sp. NPDC056579. The sequence continues at coordinate 343,042 of NZ_JBHTVD010000005.1, read as the reverse complement.
TTTTTCAGAACCACGACTTTTTTGGCGATAATGATGACTTTGACTTTCTTCCCATGACGTTTTTTATGATGATGACGACAGGACATGAGATTCACCTCCTTGGCGAGAAGCTACTTTCAGTATATGAAGCTATGCTGAATACGTATGGACTACTTTTCTAGGGAAATAGCTTGATTTGATGCAGCTTCGAGCGTTTTTTGGGAAAGCGTTTTCAAATGTTCTTATTCAGCAATGATGTTTACTGTCATAAAAGATGATCATGGCAAAAAACCGTCTGCCTGCGGCAAACGGTTCAATAAGGTGCAAGTAGGGCTATGACCGGCTCGGCTTATTCGTGCAGCGCCGGATATTCTGCTTCCGTCAACTCTGTGGTACCGTTCGTATCCTCCAACGGCCGGCTGTTGGCGATTTGAATGCCTGCGGATCGGATCGTCTTTACCAGAGCATGGTGGTGTGCGCTAAACTTCGGCAGGTTGAGACGGTCGATGTCCGCATCGATAACGTCATCCAAGACGACGGCGTATCTTCCGTCATCGTGCCCATCTTCATAAGCCGCCGTCATATTCCGGATCGTCAGATGTTTGATATGGCGGGCATATAAGCCGTAAGCCGGGCGCTGGCCTGGAGCCGGCACATTGTAATTTCCTGCCGCGGACGGATAGCGGGTCGGCATTTCCAGCACCACTGCATCCTTCACAGGATCGCTCGGCTCCTGCCCCATGCTGACTTGAGCGGGGGTGCGGATCGGGTGAGCCGCCTTGGTCACCAGGCTAATGTTCTCCAACGCGATGTGCTCCGCATAATGCGTGACGCCTGTGTCTTCATTGAAGTATCCGCTGATGGTCGGAGCCCACGTTTCGCCGCTCTTGATGCCTCTTGCCTCGGTAATCCGGATATTTTTCAGCGTCACGCGGTTGATGCCTCCGACAAGCGCAGCCTCAGGCCCGCCAGGCCGACGTCCCCGGTTGCTGATCGTCATGGTAATCGGCGTTTTGGTGCCGGTCATCTCATTGCTTCCGTCCAGCAGCAAGTTCGATACTACGGTTCCGTCATTCGTGGAGATGGAGAAACCGGACTTTTCCGCTTGGTGTACGGTAATATTGGAGACGTGAATATTGGAAATGTCGCCGACCGTCTCCGAGCCGATCTGGAACAGGTTACACCAAGTCCAGGCTTCAATCCGGTCCACCCGGTAATGTCCCGAGTGCCTTACGAAGCCAAGCGCATAATCGCTGCCCAGCTTGACGATATCGTCTGCGGCAAATTCCGCATAAATGTTGGTGATCGAGACGTAACTGTCGGACATCAGATCAAAAATATCGCGGTTCGAATATTTACCGCCGACATATCCAAGCAGTCTGCCGTCCTCGTATTGCTTCTCGGTATCCTCGTCCGCTACATAAACGTCGTGGATATCGATATAATCCACACCGCCGGACAGCAGCTGGAAGTGTCCCACCCGCTGGATAATCAGCTTATCGGTTTTGTCGCTGAGCTCGTACGTGCCTTCCGGGGCGCCATATCCGCCGAACTCGTAGTTGGTGCACAGCGTAATGGAAACCTGCTTGTCGGCAAGCCCCGAGCCGCTGGCCGGGTCGCCGGTACGCATGCACGTACCGCCGTGGATCGTTCCGGTTCCGATAATTTTAATGTTATCGAGCCGCAAGCCGTAAAACATGGCGCTGTGATGGAAGCTGTGCCCCCCGTCCTGATATTGGTTCAGACGGACTCCCCTGTCGTCTATGGCGCCGCTCAATCCCCACAGCACCGATCCCGGGGCAAGGTACAAGTAAACATGGCTCCTCAGATGAATCGTCCCCTGACCGAAGATGCCCGGAGGAACATAGACGGTGCCGCCTCCCGATGCCGCCGCAGCATCCATTGCCGCCTGGATCGCTTCCGTATTGTCGACGGCGTCTTCGGCCCGCTCTGCCGCAATCGCGCCATAATCGACGATGTTGAATGTGCCCGTGAAATAGGCTGCCGTATTCGATAAGCCTGCGTGGTCTCCGCCGGTTACACGCAGCCGGAACATATAATGCCGGTTCAGCCCCAAATTCGATACATCGGCAATAGTCAGCTGCGTTCCGGGCGGATATTCAGGAATTTCGTGCAAGCCGACGACAATCCGGTCCAGCTCGACGACCTCTCTCGGCGATCTTCTGTCCACCAGCTGGCCGCTGATACTTTGAATCTTGTCCACGTCATCGGCAGTAACGATTCTCTGCTGCGTAGTAAAAGAGGCCTCTTTCCAACTAGCTCCGCGGTCGTCGGACAGCTCGACGCTCACATGCTCCGCCCCTTGCGGCGTTATCCACGATAGCTGCGTACGGGTATAATCCGGTTCGGAATACCGCTCTACCGGAATGACCCTTTTCAAATCGGACACGGTGCTTACACTTGTCAATATCGCTTGTTCCGTGCCGGTTCCTTGGCTGAAGCCCTTCCCTTGCACGGCGCTTGCAGCCGCAAAAGTATACCCCGACCCGCAAACGGGCGGAATGACCTTCGCATTAAGATACAGAAGAACGTCGATGCCGTTGTTCGGCTGCAGCTCAAGCTCTCGGAGAGTAACCGTTGTGCCGTCGGCGCTAATTTCATCTGGGGCCAGCTTTCTTTTATCCATGCCAATGACGGACACTTCATCCTCGATTGACGCCGGAATACCTTTGGGGAGTGTAAACACAACGTCCCACTTCGGATAGACGGGATGAAGCTCGGCTTCCGTAGTCAGCTCTGCCTTGCCGTTCACATTATATCTCAGCTCAATATGGCGGATGGTGCCCGCCGTCATTTCCTTATGCTTTAAATTCAGCACGCCTGCGCAGGCTGTGTCCTTGCTCCCTGCAGCGGATGATCCGCTTCCCGGGCCGGTATGTCGATGCGATTCCATATGTCAAAGCAACCTCCATTATCGATAGATTGATGCCTCCAAGCCAGAGCTTATTCAAGCGCATGTCTATCCATTATGGAGTCTTGCCCCCCTTACGTATATGACCGAAATTCAGATGTTTTTGCGCAAAATTCATACACGGTCTGTTGTCGCTAATGCCGTCTAGCAAACGAAATGCTGCGCCCGTCTAACGGCTTATCAGCTGCTGCAGCACAGGCCGACAACGAAGAAAGGGCTGCCGAAGCAGCCCCCGCTCTATTTTCTCTATTATCCCCAAACCTCCTGCAATGCGGCCCGAAACAGCTCATCGAGCTGCGTATCGCGCTGGTACGATAGATCTTCGGCTTCCCTGGCAGCCTGTTCAAAATGGCTGATTCGCTCTTCCAAATAGTCATTGATGCACTGTATCCGAGGCTCGTCGTCCAGCTCTTCCCCTGATTTTTTGCGCGCGAGCAGGTTGTTGACGGCGCTTCTCAGCTCGCTCTCTTCCGGAATCAAACGTTCAACCAGCCGATCGAACTCCATCGGAGCCATCTCATGGTACCGTTCAATCCATTCGCAAGCCAGAATCGGGCGCAAGACGTAAAAATACTTTTTGAGCCTCACCCTATCCCCCTGCAAGTAATCGCGGTAATTTCTTTTGGCCATATGAAGATAATGGTACATGCACGATTTGGGTGAAAAGGTTAACGGCGACATGCTGCGGATCCGTTCGGTCACCGTGTACGTTTCTTCATACAAAATCGGCGATTGCAGCCATTCGAGCAGCGGCGGGTTCGACTTGCGGAACAAATTCAGCGCTTTCTTCAAATCCCAGCCGTTAATATCGAGCATGCTGTTGATAGGACGCTCGATCACATCCCTTTTGTCGAATATCGATACGTACCAGTCGACTGGCCGGATGTATAAGAAGCGGACGTCGTAATCGCTGTCCTGAGATGGGAACCCCCATGCCCTGCTTCCGGATTCGCATGCATACAGGATGCGGACCTGCTCCTCCTGTTCTATTCTTCTAAGCTCTTGCATGATAAGCTGCCGATAATGGGGATCGATCATGGTGTGCCCCTCCTGTTCTTCAATATTAGTATACCCCAGTCTTGTTAAGGCAGGCTGCCTTTCAGAGGGAAGCTTCCTTTTTTTGTGCCGGTTCTTTAACCTCTTATGTGATGCTCCTTAAGCAGTATCATCGCTTATTCCCGCTTCTTCGTACAGGGCGAATGTATTACAATGCGCATCCGCCTGTTCCTCAACACTCTGCACACTCCGGACAGGCTGGGACAAAATTTCCATTTTCACCCTGTCACCTCCCTGCTACAATAAGAGCAGCAGCTTGATTATGGAAGCGGAGGATGGGGATGGCCAAAGAAAGCTTCGATAAGGAAATACAATTTCTGCGCATGCTTGTCCTGACTAGCGGAGCCTACAGCCGCCAGCAGTTTGCCGAGCGCCTCGGCATTTCCGTACATACCTACGACAAGACGATCCGGCGCTTGAAGGACATCCTCCAGGCCGTGTACCAGCAGCTCCCTCAGGAGCAGGGCAAGGAATTCGCGGAGACGCTCCGTTTCAACTATTATGAATCGGCAGATCCGATGCTCTTGTTTCTGTACCGCGCCAAGTCGCTTAAAGACTCCGAAACGTACAGGCTGACGCTGCTTCTTGCCGCCATGCAGGAGGCGCGTACGGCGATGGAGCTGCTCGACGCATGCTGCGGGCAAATGCCGGCCGACCTTCCGCTGCCGGATGAGAAGACGATCCGAAGCGACCTGAAATATCTCGAAGAGGTCGGGGTCATACGCCGTGAGCCGGGAGGACGGCCGTACCGGTACCGGATCCATAACGATTTGACGAACGAGCTGACCTACGAGGAGCTGGTCGATCTGTACGACTTCGTAGATGTCATGTCCAACACGCAAGTGCCTTCCGTCCAAGGTTATTTGCTGCGGGATACCATTAAAAAAGCAGTAAAGCAGGCGGAGAACGAAACGGCTTTTGTCGAGCCTTTCCTATATAAGTACCATTATCATTCGCGCATTTTGGACGAGGCTCATCTGAATACGCTGCTCCATGCGATCCGCCAACGCCGTTTGGTCCGCTTCCTGTATTTCTCCCCCAAGTCGCGAAAAAGCTACGGTTCGCAAAACACGAACCCGTTGTTCGAGCGGGAAACCGAGGGCAAGCAGGAGCTCGTGCTGCCGATCAAGGTCGTGTATGACCATCAATACGGCCGGTGGTATTTGCTTGGCACCAACGCCCGCCACGGCGTCAAAAAGTACCGGATGGAGGGCCTCACCCAAATCGAGGAGGGCGAGGCGGTATCCGAGGATTTGTTCGATGCCAAGCGGCAGCAGCTGGAGGACCAAATCCGGCACAGCTGGCTGATCGATACCGGACGCAGCGTAACCGTCCGCGCCAGATTTTACAACCCGGAGGGCGTACAGCCGAATTTCGTCAGGGAACGGGTGCTGAGCCAGGGGCAATGGGGACGCATTGCAGTGGAGGAGGAAGACTCGTTCGTCTATGAAATTACGGTAAACGGAACGACCGAGATCAAGCCTTGGCTGCGCAGCTTCGGCTCGAGCTGCGAGGTGCTGGAGCCCGCTGCTCTGCGCCGGGAACTGATGGAGGAATGGAAGGAGATTCAGGATTATTATGAATCTGTTCGAGAAGATTTTTAATTACCAGGTCATCTCCCGACTGGATGACTCCGGAACGATCACCGTAACGTCCCACGAGAGAGCTTGGCTCAAGACGATGCTGGAGCATCCGGCCGCAGCGGAGGCTTTCACGGAGGATACGAAGCTGAAGCTGGTGCGGCTGCTCGGGGAGCAGGCTCCGATGGATTTGTCCCAAGGGTTCATCGAGAAGGCCAAGAACGAGGAAAAGCAGGTGTACCACCCGCTGCTCCGTACGCTGCGCCGCCTAATTATGAAGCGGAGCGCCTTGCGGATGACGTATCGCATCAAGGACGGCAAGCTGTTCACCAACCAGCCTGGCTTTCCCTATAAGCTGGAGTATTCGATGGTCAAGAAGGAATGGTATTTGCTGTGGCACCATTTGGGGCAGCGCGCTTTTATGTCCACACGGCTTCAAAACATTGAATCGGTAACGGAGCTGCCTTTTCGGGAAGCGGATGCCGAGAAGCTAATAGCCCAAATCGCCGCTATTCTGGAATCGCGCAAAGAAACAGCCGCCATCGAGGTCATTCCAGCTTACAATAGGGAGCTGTCGAGAATCTTGTACGCCTTCTCCTGCTTTGAGAAGGAGGTAGCCTATTTGGCGGACTCCGACGTCTATACCATCACGTTGTCGTTTCGAAGCGATGAAAGCGAGTATGTGCTGTCCAAGCTCCGCTTCCTCGGCAAACGGGTCCGTGTCGTCGCAAGCGACAAGCTGCGCCGCCGAATGCTCGAATCGGCAGCCAAAGCACTCGCGAGGTACTCATGAAGGCCGAGAAACCGACATACATTGTATCGATTGTGTGACGCTGCTCGATGCTTGCTGTTCGGGCGGCGCGGTCGGCTGAGACATCAGGTGTTGACAGCAGTGGCAGTGTTGGTAGTGTTGGTTGACGGTACCAAGGAGCCGTCGCATAATAGGAAAAGGCACAACAACGCCTTTGCCATCTTAACTGCAGAGAGGGGTAGCCATGTCATTTCAATACGGATCGAACGCTCCGGATATTAAAAATCCGTTCAAAAAAGAAGGCTTGCTGTATGTAGCGAGCGGAATTGCGATTTTGCTCATCGGCATCACCGCCCTATTCGTGCTTCGAAGCCAAATCGCCGGTCAAGCGCAGTCTGCCGGTTGGATTCATCTCATAATTTGCATCGTCTTGCTGCTCGGAGGAGGCGGGTATTTGACCCGAGGCCTGCTGAAAATGTTCCGTTTTTACGTCGGCCGCGGCATTCCCGCAAGTCTCAGCAAAAATGAGGCGCGCAGCGAAAAACACGTCGCCGAGCCTAATATCGCTTATCACGTAAACACGCTGGATCAAATGCTGTCCGGGCGCAAAAACGTTACGTTTCACGAGCCTGTCACCCTGCTGGATCGGATGCTGTACAGCATTTATCCGAACTTTATTTTTTTGCCTTATTCCATGCGGAACTATTTGCATCTCGTTGTTCAAAACGCCGGATATTCCATCATCGCGCTGCTCATTTATTTCTTGTCCCTGCTATCCGGATCGCTCGGACTCACGAAGCTATCATCAACGTCCTTCAGCGGCTGGCTGGGAATAGCGCTTCTTGCCGGGCTATCGGTCCTGTGGGTCGTCAATCTGCTGTCGGTTAAACGCGTCAATCATCCCCGGCTGTTTCGTGGCAGCAGACTCGGTATCGTCTGGATGACGATATCCGCCGTTCTTCTGCCCGCTGTGGGCGAGCTGCTGCTGAGGCAGGGGATCGAGCCGCCGGCAGCTCCTTTTAACCCGACCTTGCCGTTGATATTGCTGTTTCTGTTCATCCCGGCTTTGACCGCCGCCGCCATTGTGCTGGCCAAATACCGTTCCGACCTGTACGATCCGGTTACGGAGGTATCGGAATTCAGGGAGCATTGGCAGGAAAACGTTCATCCGAAGGACTTTTTCCGTTCCCTTGATATGGAATTCGCGAACATCCGGTATAAAGAATTTCCCAACAGAGTATACCGGGAGCTGAGCCCCAACCTCCAAATGGAAGGCAGCATGGACAAAGGGAGCTTCGTCGGCGATACGATTCAGGAGACGCAGCCGATGTACAAGGAGATAAGCGAACCTCCTAGTTCCAAGCATGTGCGCCTATATACGGCTATAGCCGGCCACGCGCTTGTTGTGCTGTCCGCGCTTCTGCTGTTCGTCCTGAATAAGCAATTTTCCGGCGACCTCACCTTCCAGAGCCTATTTAACGGCGTTTATTTCCCGGGGCTGCTATTTCTGTTCGGGAGCTCGGCGCTTACGCTTGCCCATATTTACTGGGCCGAGATGCATTTCACGAGCTACTTGATCCAGTTTCAAGGTGAAGGCACTTATACCGAGTCCAAAATTTCCGTAGGCATGGCGATTACCGACTCCACCCGAAGTGAGAATACGATCGTCCGCACGTCCTTCAGCCCTTGGCTGCTCGTCACCAAGCTCGTGACCAGCACGCAGGCGAGCTCCGGCTCCGGCAATTTGTCCGGCCCGCGCTATATCATGAGCATGCATAAAGCGGACGACATGATGGACCATTTGACGGAGAAGATGAAAGCCTTCCTGGGCAACCGGGAGACCATCGCAACCGCGCTGTCTCCGAAGGATTTGCAGTCGATGCAGACGATGTTCACCATTAACGAAGCGGCTCCGTCCAAAGAGCAATTGAGAGGATCCGAAGGCTCATCGATCAATAAAATCGCCGGCGGCGCCGAGCGGAATTCCGATGAGAACGAGTAAGCATCAGCACCTGCGCCGGCAGATTGCCAGTGAGCAGACTTGCCTTCTCACTGGCAGTCCCGAGCAGGAACGAGAAAGCCTCCCAGACCACGACGCGATTGCGAGTGGTTTGGGAGGCTTATTGTTTGTTGCGTGCCCTCGTGCCGGGTGACGGCTAAGTAGTATGACCTTTCAGTGCTGGCGCTGCTCATGCAGTATGCGGGCAGCAGCGGACCCTGGGCGGGTGGCGGCTGCTAGTGAGCCCTGCTTCGGTCGGTTCTCTAGCGGAACATGCTATGGTCGCTATATCATCCAATTCTTCGGTGCCGCTTTTCTAAAGCCCCTCCTACGCCCCTTCATCATCTAATCTTGCGTCTTCGCTTCCACTCTGCTTTGATCGCTATACCTTCTGTCCTGGCGGCAAGCGCTTCTCTAGCGGAACACGCTATGGTCGTTATATCATCCACCCCAGCGGCAGTCGCTTTATCGGCCCCTTCACTGTCACACACCATGCGGACTCAACCGCCGTTCGCTACTCAAACGGACCTTGGTTCCGTTATTGCAGCAATAATACCCGAAAATTCAAAGCGATCGGACCTCGGTTCCGTTATTGAGCGAAAAACTAAACCATTTGCCGCAAAAACACGCCAAAAACGGCCTCTAGGTCCGATCCGCCCCCGTTTTTGCAGGTTTTCATCCAAATAACGGATCTCCTGTCCGATCTGACGCACGCCAATGGCCTACCCTTGCACATTTAGCCGACGCAAGATAGAAGCCTGCCTGCAGGGTCCTCCATCGACCGCATCACAGTTCCTGAACTAGCAGTTATGGAATGCTCCTACATATTAAGTGCAAATTGATTACCCGCAAGCAGGCTCACCTCATACAGACACTCAACGCACCCACTAGCACCTTCTCTTCCATCCTCACATGTTCTCAACTCGCCTCCACCTGCAACTTCTCTCCCACCCTCGCCTGCTCTCGACGTGCCTCCATTTGCACTTCTCTCCATTCCCAACACACTCTGAAAGACATTCTCCCTACACAGACAACAATTTATGTAAGCGCTATAACTTTACTTCTTTTCTCCATATAGTTATGGGGTTTGTCCATAGTTTGCTGAAATTCCAAATATTAAAATAAAACGTATGCATTACCAAATACAAACGGGAAGGTTGAACGTTATGAGACATGGTTTATGGAAACAATCAGGTATCCTTCTTGCAACTGCAGCCATTGCATTATCCGGGTGTTCCAGTTCCGGTGGGACGACCAAGCCGGCCGAGGACAGCTCAGCGCCGCCGAAGATCAGCAATGAGCCTGTCACTATTAAGCTTGCGGGCAGCAGAGGGATATTTTCAGACGAGGAATTGAAGCTTTATATTACCGATCCGCTGGCTAAAAAGTATCCCAACATCACCGTGCAATACATAAATACGTCCGAAAAAGGGTTCGGCTTAAACGAGCTGGTCACAGCCGGAGATATTCCCGATATTGTCATGGGTTACGGCGGCACCCTTCCTCAGCTTAAAGATTTGAATCTGCTGTATAACATGGATCCCCTCATCAAAAAGTACAATCTCGATTTGAATCGGATTATCCCTGAGTTTCTGGACTATATCAAGGTCAACGGAAGAAGCGATTATTTGGGAGGCTTGCCTGCCTATAATAACGCCTTCGCCTTATTTTACAACAAAGGGTTATTCGATAAATTTGCCGTACCGTATCCTAAGGACGGGATGACTTGGGAGGAAGTCGGGGATTTAGGGAAGAAAATAACAAGAACGTTCGACGGTATCCAGTACCGCGGATTTTTCCCGGACGGAGTTGCCCGGATGGCCGCACAAATCAATCTGTACCAGATGGACAAGGACAATAAGTCGATTATGGCGACAGAGCCATGGAAAAAAGCATTTGAATTGTGGGACAACGTCTATAATTATCCTGGCAATTCGGACGAGCCTTTCAACACGATTAACTTCGGCAACAACCAGACTGCGTTTCTTAAAGGCGAGCTGGCTATGATTACAGGGTACAGCAGCACGCTGAATGCGCTGCGCAAAGCGCCGGATGTGAACTGGGACGTTGTCACTTATCCGCAGCATAAGGACAAAATGGGCTACGGCACGGGCGTAGACACTCCGAACTTCTCTATTACTTCAAGCAGCAAAAACAAGGATGCCGCCTTCCTCGTCATAGAGACTTTGCTATCCGATGATGTGCAGTTAAATATGGCCAAAAACGGTAAGGTGTCCGTACTTTCCAACGATACTGTGAAAAAAGAGTTCGGTAAAAGCATTCCGGAATTTGCAGGAAAAAACTATAATTTGAGCAGTATTCCGAAGCTGAAGCCTTCAGTCAATCAGCCCCCCATTTATACCGGAGGCGATACGAACAAAATTGTTATCGATGCTTACGAAAGCGTATTGAAGAAGCAGGCGGATATTAATACAGCCCTTCGTCTTGCAGATGAGCAGATGAATACGTTGGTACAATCCAAGATAAAGCTGGAGAAGTAAGCGCATCGGCATGCGATTGCAAACGTTAACATTTTTGACCAAACTGGTCTATCCATCTTAAAGCCCTTAACAAAAGGGCTTTTTTTCATAAGCAGCAGCTTCCACATACGTTATATTGCCGCTGTATTTCTTGTGGTATTAAGCATGCAAAACAGCTGCTAAAGTCCTTTTCAACGCGACCGTAAGCAAGGCGGTCTTATCGCCAACGACTAAGCTTTCCATTCGCTGCTTCACGCAAAAAAAAGCCGTTCCCTTATTACACTTAAGGAACGGCTCAATTTCACAAATATTAGTGGTGCAGCGCCTTCTCATCCGCCGGAAACCGGAGCCCGATCTGCCTCCGGGCTTCATCCATAATGCCCATAACAGCCAAGGAGCTGCTGAAGGAGTTCACAGCCGACTCGCGCTTGCCGCTCGACAGCAGCCTTAGAAACTCCTCCACTTCATAGACCATGTCCTTGCTCGACTGAGGCCGGGTCAGATCTTCAACGGATCCGTCCCGGTACCGGATTTCGACTTTTTCCGGCTGGTTGATTTTATCGATGAGGATCGTGCCGTTCTCGCCCTGAATTTCCGTTGGCAAGTGAGACTGGGTAATCTTCGAATACATGACGACCGCATCCATCCCTTCGTACTTCAGCAGCAGGCTCCCTTCCCCATCTACTCCGGATTCGAGCATCACTCCGTTAGCCAGTACAGCCCTCGGCTCGCCGAACAGAACCACGGCCGGATACAAGCAGTAAATGCCGATATCCATCAGCGATCCGTTCGAGAAGATCGGATTAAAGGCGTTCAGCACCGTCCCCTGCTTATAGGCATCGTAGCGTGAGGAATATTGGCAATAGCTCGCAAAATAGCGGCGAATCGGCCCGATCTTGTGCAAATGGTCGCGTACCGCCTGAAAGTTAGGCATCAGTGTTGACTTCAGCGCTTCCATCAGCAGCACGTCGTTCGCCTTTGCAGCCGCTATCATCGCTTGCAGCTCGCTTGTATTCGATGCGACTGGCTTCTCACACAGCACATGCTTCCCGTGCTCCATGCATACTATCGCCTGCTCGGCATGGAAGCTGTTCGGGCTCGCAATGTAGACCGCATCCACTTCGCCGCTCGCGGCCATCAGGTTCAAATCGGTAAATGTGTTGGGAATGCCGAACTTCGCGGCAAACTCCTGCGCCCGCTCCTCCGTCCGCGAATAGACTGCCGACAAGACGAATCCTTCCGCCTGCCGTGCGGCATGAATAAATTGTTCCGTAATTTTGTTCGTACCAATAATTCCAAATCGAACCATGTTCCATTCCTTTCCTGCTTCAGGACCTTTCTCGGCCACAGATGTGTTGTTTGACTAGCAAAAATAAAGTGCGTGGCAGGTTAGTTAAGCATGGATGGATTCCAGCCCCGTGTTGAAGCTCCGGATGCGCTGTAGGATAGCGCGCCATCTGCTCCATCGTACCCGCGACGACTTCCCATCACCCGCAGCGCAAGCTTTTCAGCTTAACGCTCATTCGCCGCTCTTGCCATCGAGGCCTTCTCCAAGCGGCGCCTCTGTTTCCGGCTCCATCTCAGCCTCCCGCACCGGCTCCGACTTCAGCTTCGATGTCTTCGATGATTCTGCTCTTGCGCCGAACAGCAGCTCCACTTCTTGCTCCAGCAGGATCAGCAGCGGGAAGGCGGACTCATGTCCCAGGCTTTCGATCAGCTGGCGGTAATACCATTCCTGCTGCTCTTTCCCGCGTTTGAACCGATTCCATACGAGGGTGGAATCGCACGATTGCATGGCCCTTAACGTGCTTCGCACGTTGTGCAGTTTATCCGCACAGGCGACCATACGAACCGGCTGGGAAGCGGTTTTTAAATATTGAACGGTGTGCTCCTTACGCTCCTCCCAGCTGAGCGACTTATCCGGCTCGGAGCAGCCCATCACGATATCCGCCACATTCTGGCCGAACTGCTCCACCAAGTCGCTGTAGGTCGCATCCGTATCCTCCAGCGTATCATGCAGAATGCCTGCGGCAACGATCTCCGGCCCGCATCCGGCCCCAAGCAATATCATTCCTACCGCATACGGGTGGGATATATAAGGAATGTCCGTCCCTTTGCGAAATTGTCCTTGATGCGCTTTGGCCGCGAATTCGATGGCCCTGTCGATAAGGGATGTCATTGCAAACCCCACCTCCGTTTCCCGTTCATTGGCAAAGCTCGGTCAATACTTTACCGATACGATCGTGTATTAAATAGTCTGCGCGCCCGTCGTACGGAGTCGGCGATTGATTAATAAGTATTAACTTATTACCCTCATAATACCGGATTAACCCTGCAGCGGGGTGAACGGTCAAGGAGGTGCCCCCGACAATCAAAACGTCCGCGTTCGCAATACTAGACACAGCTTTATCCAATAGGTCCGAATCCAGCGCTTCCTCATAGAGCACGACATCCGGCTTGACCATTCCGCCGCAGGCAGTACACTTCGGCACCGTATCCGCGCTTTGAACGATATGCTCCAGGCCGTACGCAGCGCTGCAGCTCATGCAGTAGTTTCGGTGTATCGATCCGTGCAGCTCCAGCACGTTCCTGCTGCCGGCCGCCTGATGCAGCCCGTCGATATTTTGCGTGATCACGGCTTGCAGCCTCCCCGCTTGCTCCAGCCGGGCCAGCGCATGGTGAGCCGCATTCGGCTTCGCATCTTTATGAATCATCCGACTCCTGTAAAAGTCGTAAAACTGCTCCGGCTGCCGCATAAAAAAGCTGCGGCTCAACATCGTCTCCGGCGGATAGGCATGCCCGGTCTTCGTCCGGTACAATCCGTCCGCCGAACGAAAGTCCGGAATCTGGCTTTCCGTAGATACGCCCGCTCCGCCAAAAAACACAATGCGGCTGCTCTCCGCCACCAGCCCGCAAAGCTCCTGAAGGTCCAAACTCGCCCCATCCTCTCCCGAAATCGCGATTTCTTACTATTATACCCGAGATGCCTGCCGCCCGACAGAATAGTTTGTGTCCTTTATGGCGACCTATATTATTTATAGATACATTTTGTATAATCTTTATATAACCGGGATTGATTTTGGCGAAAAAACATGCGATAATACATCAAAAGATACAAAATGTATCCAAACGGAAAATCCAGGAGGGTAACATATGAGTACAACGAACCAGATGATGACGGAAGAGCTTGATTGGGAATGGGCTAATCTGATACTAACGGCTCGTAAGCTGGGACTCAGTACGGAAGACATTCGTTCGTTCTTAAGAAATCCGGATCGGGATGTGCAGACATTGTCGGCTTCTGTTTCTTTCGAGCCCATGAGGATATCGGCCTCCAAGGTGGCACACGGGTAATAAATAACGGGGTAAAATAAATACACGGTTCGGGGAAACAACTTGAACCTAATGGTCGGATGGGCGGTGCTTATGCAGAAATTTGCGGAACTGCTGCTTGTCTACTCCGGACGCCATGGCTTCCTTAATAATATCGTACCATTCCTGGTCGAGCTCCGGGTCCTTCCTGATGCCGTCCTCGTGATCGAGTAAAGTGTCCATCGGGACCTTTAAGACAGCAGCTATTTTCTCAATAAACTGGATGGACGGGTTTTTTTGAATATCCCGCTCCAGACTACTGATGTAGGATTTGGCGACACCGGCGCGCTCCGCCAGCTCCGTAAGCGACATTCCCTTTTGTTTTCTCAGTTGTTGAACGCGTTTACCGATCATGGCAATTCTTCCTTTTAGCGATTGTTTAGGGTAAGCCTTTAACCCTAGTATAGCAAATTTCGTTAAAACGAACAAACTAAATGTAAAAAAAACGTAAAGCCCCGAAAGGGGCTTTTTGTCACGACGGCGCAACCCGGCTTGTACCATCAGCTTTTTCGCCGGTTCCACAAGGTAAAGCCCCACAGAAACACCAAAGCCGCCGCCGCATCGAGAACGATATCGCGAACGAGCGGCGATCTTCCCGGAACGAACGACTGATGCCATTCATCCAGTACGGCGACGAGGGTCGTACAGCACCAAGCGTACATTATCGTCTTTTGCCGAAACAATGTATAAAAGCAAATGCCTATGATGCCATAGGCGAGAATATGCGCCGTTTTTCGGACCATGGCGTTAAGGGCATACGAATGCACTTCGTTCAGCCCTGTCAGCTGTTGAATGATGATCCTGGTATGCTCTCCGGTGAATATTTGATAAGCGCCAAAAATATACATAATAACCAATGATAACGGTACCAAAACGAATCGCCAAAAGGTTCGTTTTCTACTTGTTTTGCTCATTGTGCCACTTCATGAACTCAATCACGATTTTAAACTCATGAATTCGGTCCTTGTCGATACCCGATTCCTTCATTTCCATGATGAAGTCCAGCCATTCTTTATCCACGCTTGGCTTGACCTCCGCCTCGGCGGCGATTTTGAGCAGCATTTTGAGGTCCACCTTCAGGACCGAAGCAATCTTTTCCATCACGTGAATGGACGGGTTCTGCTTAAGATTACGCTCAATGTTGCTTAAATACGACTTGGAAATGCCGGTTCGCTCGGACAGCTCCGACAGCGTGAATCCTCTCTGCTTGCGAATAGACGATATGTTATTGCCGATCATACGCTATCACTCCGCCGTACCGCTGCGGTCCCGGTTTCTTGCCCTTTCCACATCACACCCTCAATAACATGCATGAACCCTTATCCCTCCGTTACTAGCCTATGCTTGAGCTTGCTCGCCGTGATACATTGTCCAAAGAATACACGTGCTCTCTCTTTCCCTCACCACACCTGGAACCGCAGGCCGCCGCCTTCTTCCCTTCAAAACTTGTTCTCCCTTGGCCGCATCGTTTAAACTGAATACATACGGGCTGTATGTCATACCTTGTTACAAAAGGAGGTCGTCATATGAATTCGCTTTTGGCTGAAAGCTGGAAGAAGGCGAAGCGCACGTACCACCAGGTGATGCTCACATACAACGGCATCCTCTATAAGGATTGCCTCGATCGGAAGATGAAGCAAAGGCTGTACAACAAGATGCTGCACCATGAGCAAAAGCTTCGGTAGAACGCCCGCCGTACGCCTATATCCCTACTGCTCGGATTACGCGCTGATACTGCTTTTCCTGATCATAACGTTCACTATACATTCGATAACTCTGGTTTGTTCCTCTTCGCTCATATTCGTTCCGGAAGGCAGGCATAGGCCTGTTCGGAACAACCGGTCCGATACGCTTTCCTGCTCGGAATGCGGATAATACGCGGCTCCATCGAAAAGCGGCTGCTGATGAAGCGGCTTCCATACCGGACGCGCTTCGATATTTTCGTCCGCCAAAGACGCCAGCACTTGCGACACGGTAACGCCGGCTTCGCGTTCATCCAGCGTCAAGGCCGTAAGCCAGCGGTTGGAGAAGGTCCCGTTCAGCTCCGGCATGAATTGAATGCCCGGCAAATAGGACAGCTCTTCATAGTAGCGGTCGAATACCGCTCTTCTTCCGCGCACCCGGTCTTCCAGTACTTCCAGCTGCGCCCTGCCGATGCCCGCAAGGACGTTGCTCATCCGGTAGTTGTATCCCAGCTGGCTGTGCTGGTAATGCGGAGCCTGGTCTCTTGCCTGCGTTGCCAGGAACCGGGCTCTATGCAAGCTTTCTTGGTCATTCGATACAAGCATCCCTCCGCCGGAGGTCGTAATAATCTTGTTTCCGTTGAAGGAATAAATGCCGTACCGTCCAAAAGACCCGCTCGCCTTCCCTTTGTAAGAGGAGCCCAGCGATTCGGCGGCATCCTCAATCATCGGAACCCGGTAAGCTTCGCATAGCGCGGCGAGCTCATCCATTTTGGCGCTTTGGCCGTACAAATTGACGACAATGACCGCCTTGGGCAGGCGGCCTGCGCGGGCTGCATCCTGAAGGGCGCGTTCCAGCGCCTGCGGCGACATATTCCATGTCTCCGGCTCGGAGTCGATAAAGACAGGCTCCGCCCCCAAGTAGACAATAGGGTTCGCGCTCGCAACGAATGTAAGGCTGGAGCAGAACACCGTGTCTCCTTCCTTGACATGGAGCAGACGCAGCGCCAAATGAATAGCCGCCGTGCCGGAGCTGACCGCAGCGGCTCCATGGACGCCTACGCATGCAGCGAATTCCCGCTCGAACGCGTCGACATGCGGTCCAAGCGGAGCGATCCAATTTGTATCTAAGGCCTCCTGAATATATTTCATTTCATGCCCGCTCATATGCGGCGAGGATAAATAAATTTTGCTTTTATTCGTAACCATGCCGGAGCTCCACCTCTTTTTATTAGCTTTTTTGTGCAAACATAGTCCATTTGGCAGGACTTCCAACCGCTGTACACATCGCCGGAATATCGCGAATAACGGTTGAACCGGCACCGACGACAGCCCACTCACCTATGCTTTTTCCTGGAATGACGGTAGCTCCCGCTCCTATCATCGCACCCTCCCGGATACTTACAGTACCGGTAAGAGTTGCTCTAGGGGCAATATGTACGTAATCGTCTATGCAGTTATCATGCTCGATAATGGCGCCGGTGTTGACTATGACATGTTCTCCGATCGCCGCCTCCGCTTGAACGACTGCGTTGGCCATTACTACGGTGCCCCTCCCGATCGAAGCGCTGGGACTGACAACCGATGCCGGGTGTATAAGAGAGATATAGCTATCGCTGGACAAGCCCAGTCTATCCACAATCGATTTCCTTACTTCGTTATTCCCTATCGCCACAATCCATTTAAGGTCAGTGGCACATTGGACCATTTCCCCAGCTGAAGAAACCGGGCCGTAGCGAATGCCCTCGATCTCTTTTAACTCTGTATATTTATCATCCAAAATAGCAGCAATCGTGTAATTCCCATCTAAAACGATCAAGTCTTTGATGACCTTACTATGGCCGCCTTCTCCAATAATCGCCAGCTGCATAGTTTATCCCAACTTTTCAAGAAAATTTAGACCCGGAAAATCGCTCCATAGTCACGTGATTCTGATGACTGACGCCTTCCGTTTTGAGTACCTTGACGAAGGTCAAAGCTAAAATTTTCAGATCAAGAAGGAAGCTTTGATTATCCACATACCAAACATCGAGCTTGAACTTCTCTTCCCAGGAAATCTCGTTCCTGCCGTTAACTTGAGCCCATCCGGTAATGCCCGGCCTCACCAAATGCCTTCGCGACTGTTCTTCCGTATACAACGGCAAGTAATCCATAAGCAGCGGCCTTGGGCCGACCAGGCTCAGCTCGCCTTTGATGACATTAATCAGCTGGAGAAATTCGTCCAGGCTGTATTTGCGCAAAAATTGCCCGAACGGAGTCAGCCGTACGGAATCGGGAAGCAGCTTGCCTTCGCTGTCTCGGGCATCGTTCATCGATCTGAATTTGTACAAAGAAAAGGGCTTGCCGTGTAATCCGGGCCGCTGCTGCTTGAATATGACGGGGGATCCCAATTTCCAGCGAACCAGTACGGCAGTCAGCAATATGCACGGAAGTAGAAGAAGAAGAAGGGGAACCGCAACCGACAGATCAAATAGCCGTTTCATTGGTGCTTCCCTCCCAGGGCGGACAAAATCTGCTGCTTGATCTCTTCAACCAGGTCCTTGACTCCGATATGCTCGGATTCATTTCCCAGCTGGTACGCATGCAGCATAATATCTTTCATTTGTTCTTGCGTTAACTCGGAAATATTCATGGATCAAACCCTCATTTATTAAAAGATCTTAGTATCACGGCGCGTTTTACCTTCCGATGTATACAAAAAAATCCTCGCTGCTTCTTGAAAGCGTACGAGGATTTGGCGCTGCACCGACGCCTGCGGCTATTTTCGCTTCTTCCAGATACCCGTTCGGGTTGTTCGACTGCCATCTCCAGGAATCGCTGCACATTTCCTCGATTCCCTTCTCGGCAACCCAGCCAAGCTCCCGCTCCGCCTTGGACGGGTTGGCGTAGCATATGCCGATGTCGCCTGGTCTGCGGCTCGTAATCGTATACGGAATACGCATCCCGGTCACGGTCTCGAATGCCTTGACCAGTTCGAGCACGCTGTACCCGCGTCCGGTTCCAAGATTGTAGGCTTCAACGCCTGTCGTAGCCATCACTTTAGTTAGCGCACTCAGATGACCAAGAGCCAAATCCACGACATGGATAAAGTCCCTCACACCAGTACCATCGATGGTCTCATAATCGTTGCCGAACACTTGGAGCTCCTTCAGCCTGCCTGCCGCTACTTGGGTAATATAAGGCATCAGATTATTAGGAATGCCGTTAGGATCCTCTCCGATCAGCCCGCTGTTGTGAGCCCCGGCGGGATTGAAATAGCGCAGCAGCGCTATGCTCCAATTCGAATCAGACAAATACAGATCCCGAAGCATTTCCTCAATCATCAGCTTCGTGCGTCCGTAAGGGTTCGTGGCGCTAAGCGGAAGCTCTTCCGCAATGGGCACCTTCTCCTGCAGGCCGTATACGGTAGCCGATGAGCTGAATACGATGTTTTTCACCCCGTATTTCTCCATCACCTTGCACAGCACCAGCGTTCCGGTAATATTGTTGTGGTAGTACCATAACGGCAGTCGAACCGACTCCCCGACCGATTTATGCCCGGCAAAATGGATGACCGCATCGATTTTGTTCTGAGCAAACACACGGATGAGAGCTTCCTGATCCAGCAGATCGACCTTGTAGAACTTGAAGTCTCTGCCTGTAATCTCTCTTACCCTTCTAAGGGATTCCAGTCTGCTGTTCGTCAAATTATCCACCACTACAATGTCATATCCTGCGTTTAATAGCTCCACGCATGTATGGCTTCCGATATAGCCGGAGCCTCCGGTTACGAGTATGGCCATAGCTTAGGTCCCCCTTAGAATAGTTTCAGAAAATCGCTTTTATAAACCATTTTCAAACTGATAGCATTTTCATAAAAGAAATAAACGAAGTAGCAGACAAGAATCAGGTAATAGATCAATTTCTGCTCTCTCGTCGTAAATAGATGGACAAGCCATGACACCAGGATGCAGCTGTAGATGCCGAAATAAAACGTGAACCGGGCAAAAATCCAGTTTTGACTGGAAATCACCATAAATACGAACGACAGCAAGGACATATTGACCACATAGTCGCTTTGCGGAAAGATGGCTCTCAGTTTATGCCGGCCCAAAAAAGCCAAAAGAAGGGGAACTCCGCTTACCGCAACCCGGATTATATTGGCTCCGCCCTCGGAGAAGTTTTTATATTCGCTGTACTGGCTGTTCTCCAGCATGGAAAACAGCATCGATGAAAACTGGTTGAATCCTACAACGATAAAAATGGCAATGACCAAGAGTGCCGAGGTGGTCCATGACCATGCTCTTCTTCTTACGATAAAATAAATCGGTATGAGAATGTACGCGCTCTGGTGGACCTGTGCAGCCAGCAGAATGACTAGAATATATTTTTTCCAATCGCCGTTCACGATGAATTTGGTTGCTGCGAAAGCAATGGCAGCCGCCAAAAATTGCCTTATCCCGTTCATTGAGATCAGAAACATGCCGCTTGTTATATAAACAAACATGCTCAGCTCGAACAGCTTGGAATATTTATATAACGTAATGAACACGAGAACATTCGTTATTAAGGCGACGACGAAGATCAAGAACTGCGGATCTTTGGAGATGGATTGCAAGAGCATCTGGAACAGATTGAACCCTTTATCCTTCTTATCCGCAATACTGTCCCAAGTAATTTCCGTCGTTGCATAGGAATACATATAATAGACTGTGTCTCCGATATTCTTTTGCAGTCCGGCAACAAGCACCATCACAGCCAGTGCGAAAGAGGCCATGATGGCATTCGGTCTCGCAGCCGTCAGCAATGTCGGGCCTTTGGCAAACCATCTTGAACACAAAGAAAACAGATACACCAGCAAAAGATTCACATAGAATACAGCCAAACTACCAATTCCCTTCAACAAAAGCGGCCATTGCCCGTTCAGGAGCCGTGCCTTGCTACCGTGGCCTTATTTGTATTTTGAATATAGAGATAAAGCAGAAGCCCGAAGGGCGCAGCAAGCAGCGTCGTCCATTTGCAGGGAGATTCCCACACAAACTTGTAGTTGCGGATCATCAGATTACTCGAGACATAATGTATCGATTCCCTCAATCGATCCTTGTAGGTAGGGGCAAATTCCATCGCTACTTTTCTAAAAAATAAAAACCCTCTCGGGTTCCTCTTGTACTGCTTGATCATGTTCATGCTGGAGCCGTCGGGCAAATATTCTACAAGACAAAGGACCTCGTTCATAAGCAGAAGAGGACACTCTTGGTCGATCAGCACATACTTGTAGCTGAGCGGGCAGTACTTCTCACCCGGAAATATCGGATACGGAGGGCATTTCCTTGTGAGTTCGGAACGGTAGACGAGCTTCTTGTCGCCTTTGACCTGATGCTTCGCATACAAATCGGACAGCGTCGAAGACGCTAGTTGCTCCGGCAGCTTCGTCCCGATAATTTGCCCGTCGGGCGAGGCGTCCAGCGCAACGATACCGGCATAGCTGCTGCTCCCGTGGCGCTTCCAAAAGGTGACGATCTTCTCCACCGCATCGTCCGCCATATAATCGTCCGAGTCGATACAGACGTTGAGCTCCGTATCGATCAGCTCATATGCCGTATTGTGCGCACCGTGCATCCCTTGATTGTCCTGGTAATGATAGCGGAGCGGAACGGCGCCTTCCGATATCCATCCTTCGACAAGCTCTCGGGTCCCGTCGGACGAGCCGTCATCGATGATAAGCCAGACGAAGTCTTTGCTGGTTTGCCTTTTCAGGCTTTCGTAGCATACAGGCAGTGTATAGGCACGATTGTACGTCGGCGTAAACACAGTTAAAGATGGAGCCATACATGAACCTCCGATTAGAAAATGGTACCGGCTGTCTATCCGTCCGGTCCTTCGCAAGCTATGCCCGATTTCGATATTGGCCGTGATCCAAATAATAATTCGTCAGCCACTCCGACATCGTGCTGGTGTCGTACCCATGGATGCGCAGCGAATCGGATGTATCCTCATGCTCATAGGATGAGGCCAGAATCCGCTCCGCCCACAGCTCGGCAGGCTCCCTCAAGCTCATGAAATCGATACGTCCCGTTACATCCGTTTCCTTGGTAATGGTATCTGAAGCGAAGCAGCGCAATCCTGCCGCCTGCGCCTCTACCATGACAACGGGCAATCCCTCAAACAAGGATGGGAATAAGAATAAGTCCATACCCTGCATCAGGTCGGAAATGTCGCTTCTGACGCCAAGAAACCTCACGGCTGGGGTAAGTCCGAGCCGGTCGACTTTTTTCTCGATAGCTTCGCGCAGATGACCGTCGCCTACCATCATTAGCATGGTATCGGGCCGCTTGGCATGAATCGCTTGAAAAATGTCGATAAGAAACGAGTGGTTTTTTTGTTTGTTAAATCTTCCGATATGGCCGATAACCAGCTTATCGTCAGCTTGAAGCTCTTTCCTGATTCTGTTTCTGATATCCTGATTGAATTGGAAGCTCTTCACATGAACCGCATTATTCAGGACCGTAACTTCCTTGGTCGCAGACCGCTCCTTGCCGAACAGCCACTCCCCGGCATTACGGGAACAAGCAAAATATCGGTTGGGATTATCCTTCATCGCAAGCCTTGCATAGATACGAAAAGGAAGCTTCAAGTCAATACCCAGGTCGCTCAAATGACTGTGGGCAATCCGGCATGGGACTTGCGCCTTCTTGGCCGCTCTAAGGACAAAGCTGCTGTTCTCGTTAATATGGGAGTGCACGACACGATACTCCCGATGCTGGGCGAAAAAATCGTCCAGTTGTTTGAAATAACTGCTGTAATTGCCCGGCCTGATAGGCAGCATCCGGTAGATGTTACCTCCAAGCTGGCGTATCTCCTCGTCGTAATGCCCCTCTTCCTCGCGGTGCACCATGAAGTCGAACTGAATTTGGCTGCGGTCGATATGACGATAGTAATTCATCAGCATCGTTTCCAACCCGCCACGATTCATGATCGAAGCAACTTGAAGAACGCGAATCGGTTCCACTAGAACTTCCCCCTATCTTGCCATTTTTCTTAGATGTTCAATGCTCTGCAGCATCACGTAATAGCCCAGGACGAATCTGAGCTTGGCACTCCAATAAAACACCCGCCAAATGACCGGACAATATTCCGCCTCGAAATGCTCGAAGGAGCTTTTGATGCGGCTGTCATGTAGGATGGTGCTCAATTTTTTGATTTTCTCCCAAGCCGGAATTCCGCTGCCGTTGATCGTATTCAAGCCAAGCCCCAGCGTATTCAGGCAAATGCGGTTATTCAACGCTGTGGAATATTCGGGCGGCAGCCGCTTTTCCGCAATGAAGCTTTCCATAAAGCCGTACAACCGGAACCATTTGTCCTTCAAATCCGCCTTATAGCTGGACGTAAGCGAAGCGGCGTTGACACGCCAGTAATGGTAGTACGGTCTGTTCAAAAATACGAACGAACGCGCATGATATACGGTATGGATGTTAAACAAGGAATCCTCATTCGTGCCTACAATGGCGAGATCAATGAAGCCTATTCCGTTCTCCTTGATTAGCTCCGAGCGGTACAGCTTGGACCAAACGGTCCCCCAAGCATCCAGAAACTCCGGATTCGCCATTTCCTCCTTCAAGGGACCGATAAGCCGTCTCAGCAGCTTGCTTTGCACCTCATCCCCACGGTACACGGTTTTGTCCGGCAGCTGAAAATGCTTTACTTTGGCGTGCGTTCCAAATTCCCGCGTATAGCTGCACATTACGATATCCGCCTGATCTTCCGTGGCGCTCCGGTACAATTGATCGTACATATCGGTCTCGACCCAGTCATCCGGGTCTACAAAGCCTATGTACTCCCCTTGCGCAATGCGGATGCCAACATTACGAGCCGCCGAGACGCCGCTATTGGCCTGATGAATGACGATCAGCCTGTCGTCTTGATCCGCATACCGATCAAGGATCGGTATGCAGCCGTCGGTCGAGCCGTCGTTAACGGCAATGATCTCAAGCTCCTTCATCGTCTGGGACAGCAGACTGTCCAAGCACCGGCTCAAATACGCTTCCACATTATATATAGGCACGATTATACTTACTTTCGGCTTCATCGGTATCCCCCAAAAAGTAATCCGAATAAATCCCGGTCATCTCGCTGCCAACTTGGGTAAGCGAGTAGCCTTGGACCCTGTTCCGGCTGGCCAGGCCAAGCTTGTGCAACAGCTGCTGCGACCGGCTCAGCTCCAACAGCCGTTCGGCAAACGATTCGCTGTCCGTCGGCTTAACGATAAAGCCGTTCACTCCGTCTGCGATCAGCTCGGAGTGTCCCCGGTTCGCGCTGGCCACGACCGGCAGCCCGCACGCCATCGCTTCCAGGATATTGACCGGAAGCCCTTCGCGAAGGCTGGATGCTACAGCCACATCGCACAGGGGCAGCAGCGTGTCAATATCTTTGCGGTAGCCGAGGAAGTCGATCATCTCCTCGACCCCGAGCTCACGGGCAAGCTGTCGGCAGTCCTCTTGCATGGAACCGGAGCCTGCCAGAAGTAATCTGGCGTGAGGAACCTCGGCTTTGATCCGGGCCAACGCTTGAATCAGCAGCTGCTGGTTTTTGTTCTTGTTGAACTCGGCTGCATAGAACATGAGGAAGTCGCCGGGATGGTACCCGAGCAGCAGCCGGGCTTCCCTTCTCGCCGATTCATCCGCCGGCTTGAACCGCTCGGTATCAACCCCGACTCCGTGCACGTGAGCAATGCGCCCGGCCTTGAACCGGTGCTGAACGGCGAGCCGGTAGTCTTCCTCGTTAATCGTAATGAGTGTGTCCGTATGAGCGGACAGCCATTTTTCGATCGGGTAGTACAGCAGCCAGTTGAGGGCGGGACCGCCTTTGCAAAAATGAAACCCGTGTGCCGTATACAGCACCCGGGTTCCCTGTTTTCTCGTTTTCCTTGCAGCCAAACGCACAAGCATTCCCCCCATCGGGGTATGACAATGTATAAGCTCGTAATAATGTTCATCGAGGATTGATTTGAGCTGCTGATACACCTTCACGTTTTGCAGCTTCAACGGCGACCGTTGAAACGGAAGGTTGAACTTTTGATCGACATAAGGAAGCTCAATGTCTCCGCTTGCAGCTACGTGAACATCCCATCCCTGCTCTTTAAACCATTTCATATATGGAAGATGGAACGCCCGGAAGTGGTAATCGACCGTTGCGCAGAACAGCACCTTCTTCGGCATGGGGCTCACCTATTTAATGAGTTCCTTTTCGAGTACTTTGGACAAATAATCGAGCAGATCGTAGCGCAAATCGTCCCGCTGCAGCGCAAATTCTATCGTTGTCTGAATAAAGCCCATTTTCTCGCCGACATCGTGGCGAACTCCTTCGAACTCGTAAGCATATACCGCTTCTTTGCGGTTCAGCTCGGCAATGCCGTCCGTCAGCTGGATTTCCGCACCGGCTCCGGGCTCCTGATGATTTAGGATATCGAAGATCGTCGGGCTTAAGATGTATCTTCCCATAATGGCCAGGTTGGACGGCGCGAATTGCTTGGCTGGCTTCTCAACCAGATGTCTTACTTTATAAAAGCGGTCATCCATGCGATTGCCGTCCACGATGCCGTATCTCGATACCTCTTCGTCGGATACATGCTTGACGCCGATGATCGACGTGCGGTAACGATCGTATAGGTCGATCATTTGCTTCAGGCAAGGGGTTTCCGCCCGGACGATATCGTCTCCCAGCAGGACGGCGAACGGCTCGTTGCCGATAAACTTGCGCGCGCACCAAATCGCGTGGCCGAGGCCTTTGGGCTCTTTTTGGCGAATATAGTGAATGTCCACCATATTGGCCGATTTTTGCACCTCGTTGAGCAAATCGAACTTTTGCTTCTCCAGCAAGTTCTGCTCCAGCTCGAAGGAGCTGTCGAAATGATCCTCAATCGCCCGTTTGCCTTTGCCGGTCACGATAATAATATCTTCAATCCCCGATTCAACCGCTTCTTCCACAATATATTGAATCGTCGGTTTATCCACAATGGGAAGCATTTCTTTAGGCATTGCCTTCGTCGCAGGAAGAAACCGGGTTCCGAGCCCCGCAGCAGGAATGATCGCTTTTCTTACTTTCATAGTCACAGACTCTCCTTTTATCCTATCGATATAAGTTTCTTGGATACCGGGATCACATTCCCGTTGGCTACATTCAATAAGTGCTCTCTCAAATTCGCTTTCTCGAGAGTTGCATAAATGGAGATGATTTTCTTGATTTCCTCCATATACAGATCAGCGGTTTTGCCGATGTAAATTTTCGGATACACTTGCTTCTCCTCGATCTCATTCGGCTTCAGCAGCTCTTCGAACAGCTTTTCCCCAGGTCTGACGCCGGTAAACTCAATGCCGATATCATCGACGGAATTACCGGACAGCTTGATTAAATTCGTCGCCAAATCGACGATCTTCACGGGATCGCCCATATCCAGCACGAAAATTTCTCCGCCTCGGGCAAGCGAGCCCGCTTGGATAACCAATCGGGACGCCTCCGGGATCGTCATGAAATAACGGATCATATCCGGATGCGTTACCGACACCGGACCGCCCTTCTCGATCTGCTGCTTGAACCGCGGAATGACGCTGCCCCGGCTGCCCAGCACATTGCCGAAACGGACGGCGACGAATTTCGTCTCGCTCGTTTTGTCCAGATGCTGGATGATCATCTCGGCCAGCCGTTTCGTCGCTCCCATGACGCTCGTTGGATTGACCGCTTTGTCGGTCGAGATCATGACGAACGTGTTGACGCCGAACTTGCTTGCCGCATTAGCCACGTTCATCGTACCGATGACGTTGTTTTTGACCGCTTCCTCCGGATTTTTCTCCATCAGCGGCACATGCTTATGAGCAGCAGCATGATAGACTACATCCGGCCGGTATTTGTTCATGATGGTCATCATCTTGATCGAGTCCTGAATGTCGGCTATTTCGGTGATAATTTCAATCGGCGCATGCCCGCACAGATCTCTCAGCTCCATTTCAATGGAGTAGATACTGTTCTCTCCGTGACCGAGCAGAATAAGCTTTTGCGGATTAAACTTCGTCACCTGACGGCATATTTCCGAGCCGATGGAGCCTCCAGCTCCTGTAACCAGCACAATCTTTCGCGTTATGTACTCCGAGATGCTCTCGAGATCCAGCTCTACCGGTTCACGGCCCAGCAAATCCTCGACCTGGACGTCACGGAACTGGTTGACCGAAAGTCTTCCGGTTACCAGATCCTCCAGCCTTGGCATAATTTGCGTCTTGGCCGTCGTCTTGGCGCATTCCTGAAAGATCGTGTTCAAATCCTTTTTCGACATGGAAGGAATCGCGATGATGATATGGTCTATATGCTTCTCATGAACGACGCTCTCAATCCGGTCAACCCCGCCAATGACGGGAATGCCCAGAATATCGAGGTTCTGGATCTTGACGTTGTCGTCAATAAAGGCAATCGGCTGAAGCTCCGTTTCTTTGTCTTTGCTTAATTGTCTCGCTACCATCATTCCGGCGGAACCGGCCCCGACGATCAAGGTCCGTTTCTTGTTCTCCGGCTTTCTCATGTACGAGTCACGGAAGAGACGCCAGCAAAAACGAGAGCCGCCGATGAGCAGCATATGCAGCATCCATGTAACCGCAAGGAGCCGGAAATAAATATCCTGCAAAATGATTTCCTGAATGACTGCTGCCGTAATGATCGAGAACGTAATGGCCTTGAAAATAAACAGCAGCTCGCCGATGCTCGCGTACTCCCACGCTTTTTTGTACAGCTTGTAAATCATAGCAAACAGGTGATGGCTGAGCAGAAGCGTAATCGAACTGACGACAATCGGAAACGTGAACACATGGAGATCGGCGCTAAGAAGAAAACGGCTGAAGAAAATGGCGCTCAACACGATGCAGGAATCGGCTATTATCAATAAAGATAGTCTTTGACGGTATGACAACGGGTTCACCCTCTCAATAAAGTTCTTAAGTATAGGACCTTCTGCAAAAGGTAAAAGCGAAAGGTCCGTATAATTAAACACTTTAATGTTCTGTAGGGCATCTAACCCTTCCTCACACCACACCATTGACGACTTGCGTCTAAGGTTGCGTTACAACCCACAGCATGGCCGAGTGCCTCCATCGATAACGGCAAGGAGACATCGCCGGAACTTCTTCTGTTCGTTACTTCTCGTTCTTAATGTTCTTTATAAAGAACATTTTATGTAAAAAAAAAGTGTAGCTATATTGGATATGCGATAATGCGGTATCAAGCGGTCAAATTCGCCGGAACTTGTGATGTAGCCAGCGTGTCAAAACTTGGGAGGCATTTGGGCGAAGATACTGGCGTTCTGTGAAGAATTTCGTCGATCATTTCTTTATAAAGAACATCCAGATAATCGTTTAGATACATTTTGTATCATCAACAACCTCATTTTAGTTCTTTATAAAGAAAATGTCAATACATAATCTTACATTAGTGCGGCATTAGTGCTATATTTACAATTTCACAAATATCAGGATGAGACATCGGGACTAGGTACACGCCTCAGCTTACGCTGTAACGAGCGAAGGAGCTGTAGAACTATGCCGAAAACATATTGAAATTCCTCTGTTTTGTAAAACAGCGCTACATAGATCGCGTTCGGAACGATGACGCAAACGGCGGCTTTCATCACGAGCATCCAGGTCGTATCGGCGGAGATGAAGCTCCCGATGAAGCTGGTTGCCGCGCACGTGCCGAACCCTATGACTGTGTAATACAAATATCTCATGAAATAATGATGCAGCGGTTTATCGAACACTTTTCTATATACGAAGAAAGGCGTAGTCCAGAATGGAACGGCTATGGCACTGATCAGCGTGCCGATGAATACCCCGGAAATACCGATCTTCTGCACGAGAACAAGCGAAAAGACCAGACTGACCGCAGCCTGAATTAATGGGATATAGCGGTCTTCGTGAAAGATGCCCGCCGTCGTCTTGACCGTCGTAATAGAGTTTCGCATCCCTCTTTCGTAAAATGTCACCATCAGGATGATCACGATGAGGTTGCCCATAAGAAACTTCTCGCCGATCCACAGCTTGATGAACGGCTCGATCATCACGTACATGGCTATAGCGGCGAACGAATACAGCCAGAAATTGAGCAGCATCGTTACCTTATACACGCTGTACACTTTATCCTTGCTTTCGCTGGCGACCAGGTTCCCTACGCTGTGATACATATTGTTAAACACCTGGTTAATCAAGGTGCGGCAGATATCGATCAGCATTTTGTAGTTGGAATACAGCCCTACCGCGGCAATGCTCACATAGGTTGAAATGATAATGTTTTCGGTGCCGAAGATGAGATAGCTGCCGATGTTTTGCAGGACAATCGCCTTGACGTTTTTAATAATGTTACTTTTCGTATCATTATCGAGCGAACCGATTCCTTTTTCCTTCAGGAATGGGTACATTCGGTTGACGATCAACGACATAATCAGGCTGTTCGTTATGGTGATGACGCTGTCGATAATCAGATACAAAATATAGTTTTGCGTCCAGTACAGAATGCCTATTTTCAGAAACATGGATAAGATGGAGGAGACGGAATAAATTCCGGTTACGATATAGTTTTTTTGGCAAACGTTCAAATACGATATTTTGTGCTGGAATAAGTAAGGGGTCACCGTATTTAATAAGAATACGAGATAGATGACGTAAATATGCTCGACGTTAGCATCCTTAACAATATACTGCAGGAAGGGCAGCAATGACAGTCCGAGCAGCAGCACGATAAGGGCAATGATTAGATAGGCCTTCTTATACAGCCTCATCAGCACGAGAATTTTCTCTTTATTATTGTCGGCGACCGGCTTATACAAAGTGTAAACAATACTTGAACCGATTCCGGCCTCAGCCAGCGACAGCATAGCCAATATGTTCGTAAAGAGCCCGTTCAGGCCCAAATATTCGACACCCAGAGTATGAATAAATACGGTGCGGGAAAAGAAGCTCAACAGAGTAATGACAAGCTGGTTGCCGATCCCGACGGAAATATTGATCAAAGAATGTTTTGTTCTCATGATTTACTCCAGTTAGTTTATAGTTGAGAGGAAATGCGCCTGCAAAAATGATATCTCGAGATATGCGATCTAATGCTGTAAGAAACGTCGCCCTATCAAAATATTTTTGCATGCGACTAAAAATAGTGCCCAAACCAGAGTAATCATATGAATTTCTAAATAACGGGCTGCCAACTTCAATCCGACATTACATTTAACCAGTTGATAATAAGCATTGTAACTGGAGAGTCTATCCTTCAAGTTTAATTTGTAGTACTCTATTTGCTGCTTGTATAAATAAGCTGTTCCTTGTGGGTTATTAGCAAACACAGTATCTCCGGAATTAGTTAATCCATCCGGAAGGTAGTCGCACAAATATATAATTTTATTGAACCATCTGATTTTATATCCATCTGCAGCCATTTTATCCCATACGGTACATTCAGTAATAAACGATTCCCCTTCAAATTCGCAAAACTTATATTCCTTTATAACTTTTGTAAAAAACACTTCCGCTTTATCTCCAGTAATATTGTATTTCTCGCGCTCCAGTGAAGTAGCATCCATGTAACTGCCATCAAAAGTAGTTCCCCAAAGATCCTTCTCGCTAATCCCTTTATTTCCAGCAACAGCACAATAAGCAGCTTTATTTTCTAATCCAAGCTCCCAGCTCACGACACTTTCCAAAGCATCCTCAGTAAGGGTATCATCAGAATCAACAATAAAGAATAACTCGCCTTTAGCTAAATCTGTTGCTTTATTAATAGCTCTGTGCTTCCCCCCATTTTCGACTTTAAAGTATCTTATAGTAAACGGGTTCGTGTCAGCCATCCACCTTTTAAACAATTCCATGGTATTATCTTCCGAACCATCGTCAATGACCAGCCATTCAAAATCTGTGAAGGTTTGCGCCTGCAAAGATCTGTATAGCTTCTCAATAATGTATCCTCGATTGAAGGTAGGAGTAAATACGGTTATTTTCATTTACAAAACCCTCCGTTTTATTAGCCCTAAATACTCCCTAGCCTGGTAGTACCGTGACATCCAATACCACTCCAACCAGGTTATCATTGGATTGTTAATAAACTTATTGATCTTCTTTTTAATATGTAGCGGAGTATTCTGATTATCTTTCACTGAATGAATGACATAGTCATATTTATTTTCTTTTAAAAATTTTTTAATATTAAATACACTAACGCCACTTCTACATAAAAGGTGAGTCGTTTCAATAATGGCCTCAGGAAGCAAATAATCCTTGTATAAGCATTCAATATCCGTATGTTCTGGAAATTTATCCAATATAGCTTGCAATGTCCGTTTTCGGGCCTCATAGCAATCATATCTTCGAAAATTAACCTTAGCTATTGCCGAGTCATTATGAACCACATAATTACTAAAATACTTGGGAGTCACCATCGCCATCCGAGAATTCAATAGGCAATTAGTGATAAATTCTACATCTTCTCCATACTTGGTCCCTGTATGAAAAAAAATATTATAGCGGTCAACAATCTCTTTTTTGATAGCAAAAGAACCAATACAAATTTTCAAATTCCATGATCCGTAATCATGTATAAGATTAACGCCTTTGTCGATACAGGCACTATTATCAGCGCATACAACCTTGGAACTGTAAACATATTTGAACCCACCTGCTAGCATATCAATCTCGTTTTGTTCCGCTGCTTGTAAAATATATTGTATTGTGTCTAATTCTAAAACATCATCTCCATCAAGAAATAGCAGCCACTCCCCCCGTGCCATTTCTATACCAGCATTCCTTGCAGACGATACTCCGTTATTTTTCATTTGCTTTACTCTAATTCGTTTGTCTTTCTCAGCATATTCATCACATAAGGATCCACTAGTATCTGTCGATCCATCGTTTATTAAAATTAATTCGAAGTTTGGGTTCATTTGGTGCAATACTGAGTTTATGGATTTATGCAGGTACAATTCAAGATTATATATTGGTACAATAACACTCACCAATGGTTTCATAATTGTCCTCCGCCTTTTACATCACATTCATTCTGCTGGAAGAAGCACTGGCATCCTTTGAATATACATTCATTATTCTTATGCAAAACCCCTGAGTAAAAGGTAGTATATTAAATAACATGGAATATACTCCAATATCTTTGGTGTCTCCTTGTGAAAAATCAACCTCTCCGTTCCTTTTGGTTACAGTCATTAAATAACCGATTGCTCTATCTGCGCTCTCCCGACACTCTTGTGAGATGTCTGAAATTTTTGCTGCATTCAACATAAACCAACCTAATGTAGCAGTTGCAGATGAATCCGGCCTGCTCTCGCTTCTTGATACTGACCAGTTCCAGTTTCCATTCTTCTGTTGAAATTTCATCGCTGCTATAGCAAAATTTCTTACGCTTTCCTCCAATAAAAGCTTGTAACGGTGATCGTTTGGCAGTTCACTCCATGAATCAATAAGCCCAATGGCAAACCATCCAAGGCCTCTTCCCCAACCAAATAACCCCAGAGGGATTTTATTGTCAATTTTATAGGAATGACATGGAATGTGGTGATTTTGGAGCATTCCGTATTGTTCGTATTCTTGAATTTGTTTTATTGCTAAATCAACACATTCTTCTTTGTTGTACTTAATCCCATAAGAAACTAAAAATGGGCAGATAAAGCCGATGGTGTCAACATAACGATAGCTTTCCATTCCTTTCCGATAGGAGACGGTTCCGTCCGAACCGATATGCTCTTTAATCATTGCCCACGTGTAATCAAGCGCGTTTTTGTAGTGATCCATATTAACATGATCCAATTTCATTAGAGCATAAGCTAAAATCGCTCCATCCACATGATTAGGCTTATGCTTCCATTGTCCATGTTGATCAAATTTACTATCCAAATACTTTTGAATTTCTTTTTTTACATTTGGACTATCTTCCAATTTCAAATACTCCGTTAGTCCCAAAACTAACGAAGCCTCTTGCCAGAACTGGATAGCTCTCTTTGTATAGTTCCCTCTCAACATATCAATGACAACGAAACGCGTATTGTCTGTCACCTTAATCTTTGGAGTCGTATTTAACCATTTAATACCCACAGTTGTAATCGATTGATTCCAAGTTTGACGATCCTGGAATCTGCCTATATGAATCCGGCTGAGCCAATCCCCGAATATAGGTACGATATCAATCAGCACAATGACGGCTATAATGACTAGCAGCAAATAGCATACTATTTGAAAGATCACACTCGATCGGTCCTTTCCTTACTACGTGAATAGTTGATATAACTTGAGAATTTCCGCTTCCGTCCCCAGCTTCTCCCGGGAGAGATTCGCCGACAAACGGTCTCTCAGCTTATCATCTTCGATTAAAGTTTTTATTCCTTCAAATACCGACTGTGCATTCATTTCGACTATCAGCCCGTTTTGTTTATCCGTAATTTGGTCCTTAGCCGTATTGAAATTGGTTACTATAATCGGCTTATGAAGGATCTTAGCCTCATCAATCGCTATCGATTTGCCCTCGAATCGCGACGGCTGGACATAAATATCGGCTTCTTTAATATAAGGATAAGGATTTTCCTTAATGCCGAGGAGTGTAAATACGTCTTGCAGGCTGTATTCGCTAATCAACCTTTCCAGCTTTCCCCTATCCTCTCCTTCGCCGATGATGAACCATTTTACCGGGTAACCGTGCTTGATAAGCTCTTTGCAGGACTCCACGGCCAGCTCGAACCCTTTCTGGTGATTCAGCCTGCCTACGGATACAAGCTTGATCTTCTGATCATCCCATTCAACCGGCTCCATGGACATTTTCTCGATGGTCGCAGGCGAAACAATATTATACATAACTTCTACCTTTTGCTTGAACTTGGGAAACCTTGATTTCAATATATTGCCGCATTCCTCCGAGACAGTAACCAAATGATCCAGTTTAGCAAAATAAGGCGCATCCAGCTGCGGATCCATTCCAAGCTTGTCGTAATCGTTATGGATAAAACCGATTTTTTTGCGGGCGTTCACTTTGTCAATGCAAAAATAAATTGGATTTTTTTCGAGGTAACCGATCGCAATATCATAGAATTTTGGAATGCTCTGCATTGATTTAGCGATGTACTTCCACACCCTCTGCTCGCATCGGATGGAATCCTTCTCGGTTTTGTAAATCGCACCTGCCTGTATTCTGTAAATGGCGGTTGCCCATTTCCCTCCCTTTACGCAATCAATTACGGCCTGTTTGATAGGCATGTCATAATACGGGTATCCATCCGGTTCCGGCAATAGTCGGACCTGATCCGGTATACTGCTCATAAACATTCCCTTATGCCTAAGCAACATTAAATCCACATCGTATGCCGAATAATCGATCGTCTGCAGCAAGGAAATCAACGCCTTCTCTGCACCGCCGCAGGTCAGGTTGTTCATGACAAACAGGAGCTGCTTTTTCATCCTAACCACCCATCACCCGTCCGTTAACGAGTCCGTAAAATTTATAAATTTCCTCTTCCGTTCCGAGTTTAAGCTGTGACAAATTCATCGATAATCTGGCTCTTAAACCCGAATCCAAAATGAGCTTTTCAATTCCTTCAGCTATCGCATCCACATTCATATCAACGATAAGTCCGTCATGACCGTGCTCGATCTGATCTTTGGCCGTACTGAAATTGGTTACCAGGATTGGTTTGTGCAAAATTTTGGCCTCATCAATGGCTATCGATTTCCCTTCGAATTTGGACGTTTGCGCATAAATGTCCGCCTGCTTTATGTAGGGATAAGGATTCGATCTGAGACCCAACAAATGAAAATGATCTTTAAGCTTGTATTGTTCGATCAAACCTGTTAATTTGTCGCGTTCTTCCCCGTCGCCGATAATGTTCCACTTGACCTTGTATCCGCGGTCAAGCAGCTTTTTGCATGCGGCTATCGCCATCTCGAAGCCTTTTTGATAATGCAGTCGGCCTACTGATACAATAACGATTTCGTCCTCTTGCTTCTTGAAAATGTCCTTCCCATCCTGATTCGCCATCTGATGAATGATCAACGGAGAGACGATATTATACATGACCTGAATCTTATGCTCTTCCTCCGGGAAACGTTGCTTTAATATTTGCGCACACTCCTCGGATACCGTAACGATGCTGTCGAGCCTTTTGAAATAGGGACGATCAAACTCAGGGTCCATCCCGAGCTTTTCATAATCAATATGTACCCAACCGATTTTCTTATGGGCATCGACTTTGTCTACACAGAAGTACGTCGATGTTTTTTCCAAAAAACCAACAGCCACATCATAGCGCTGAGGCAGCTTGGAAAGCACTGCAGATAAATACTTCCACGAATACTGTTCTTTTCGGGATACATTGTTACCGATCCGGTTCTTTAAAGAGAACAGCATCCTGTTAAAAGCAAGCCGACCTTTGCCTCTAATCAGCAGCTTCCATAATGATGGTCCTAGCGGGAGCGTAAATATCCGATACGATTCCGTCAACGGCAGAAGCCGTACCTGAGGTGGAATAAACTTCATAAATAAGCCGTGATGATCCAACAGAAACAAATCGACGTCATAGGAATCGAAATCGATTTTGCTCAGCAAAGTGACGAGACTTTTTTCTCCGCCGCCGGAATTCAAACTCGGTATAATGAACAGCAGCTTCTTCTTCATCGTGTCCCTCATTACTGAACCAGCTTATCCAAGTACTCGACGGCCTTGTAAGACATCTGCTTAATGTGAGGAATAGCCGTCTGCAGTCGTTTTCTGAGCCCGTCCTCTTCTTTTACCATCTCATCGAACTTCGCGATGAGCTTCTTGCTGTCCGATATCTCTTGAACGTTCAGGACCAATTTTTCTCTGCCAAAAAGATCCTTGGAAATCCCTTTTGACTTCACGCTGTATCCCAATACCATTGTCGGCACGAAATTGGAATATGCCGCTATCGTAGCGTGGGTTCTCGCCCCGATAAAAAATCTCATTCGTGCAATATATCCTTTGTATTGAATCGCATTCAGATTGTTCGGCAGCAAAATGACGCGTCCCGTTTGCTTGTATTCCTCATAATACTGTTGAAGCACATCATAATCGTCATTGCCGCTTTCAATAACATGCGGAGTCAGCGCAATGGTCATGTCGGTCATGTGGAGAATGTGGTTCATCAGCTCCTTCACCGCCTGCTGCGACTCCGGATTGCGTTTCCATATGAGCGGGCTGAAATTCAAACCTAAGGTATTTCCTTCCTGCCAGCCTTCTGGCAGCTCCAGCTCCTCCTTCTCCATGGTAAACGCGGAGTCCGCGCACAGCTGCACGTTCGTCAGCCCCTTGCGTTTCAGCATATGGTAGGTCAGTGTTTCTCGGGCGAGAATCAGATCGAACTGCTTCAAATCCTCCAGTTTTTTCGGAGATATATCTTCTTCTCCAATGGAGCAGCCCCATAGAACGAGCTTTTTGCCGGATGCTTTCACTCTGCGGTTAATCTCATACCAGCCCGGCTGTTCGCCGTAGCAATAATTGTCTCCACCGATCGATAGGCAGACGTCCATGGAATCGATATGTTTGAGGATATTTTCGTGAATCTTGCCCAGTGCAAAACTTTCATCCTTAAACAGCTTATTTTTGAATGCGGCAACAAACCAGTCGTACGAGTAGCGGGGAATTTCGCGGGAGGATCCGTCAAAGATACCGTCCAGCCTGGTGATAATTCTATCCGTCTCCGGTCTATCCGACGCCAGGTAAACTTGCGCTCCATTAATTTTCTCTTTAATAATGGAAGTGGAAGCTCGAACAATTGCCTCGCATCCCCTATTCAAGCTTCCGCCATGAGCAAACATCATGATTTTCATAAATACAGCTCCTTCTTAATCCTTTTTCATTTCGTTCATACCGACGTATAGCATTCTCACACTATGATCCCGTACAGCTTCTCCATTTCGTACGTATTGCTGTAATCTTTGCTGTTCGTGTGGCGGGTCAGCTGCTCTCTCAGCTCCTGCTGATGGTACAACCGCTCGATGCCCGCCGCGATACCTTCTACATTCAAATCGCAAATATAGCCGTCGACCTCGTGCTCTACTTGGCTCGCCGCCGTTGGATAATTCGTAATGAGGATCGGTCTTCCTAAAATTTGCGCTTCCGTCACGGTAACGGCTTTGCCCTCGTATCGTGAAGGCTGCACGTACAGGTCGCAAGCTTTCATATACGGATACGGGTTAGTCTTCTTGCCCAGGAGCACAAACTGCTCTGTCAGCCCATTGGCTGCTATCAGCTCCCGAACCATCGCTTCGTCTCCTCCGTATCCGACCACGTACCAGGCAATATCGTTATAGCCTCGATCCTTCAGCAGCTTAAGCGCTCTGACCGCGTTGTCGATGCCTTTGGCGTGAGACAGTCGGGCTACCGTCAAGATTTTGAACCGCTTATCTTCCGTTAGCGGCCCCGCAGGTTCTTTTTCGGCCATTTTGCGTACAAAATCCGGTGAAGTAATATTTTCCATGACTACGGTTCGGTCTGTGAGCTCGCTGTACTTATGCAAAAAAGAGCTGCGGCATGCTTCGGACACCGCCATAATCCGGTCAAACCTGCTCCACATGCGTAAATCCCGCCTAATGTCCGTCTCCACGTTAGAATAATCCGTATGGATCCATGCAATTTTCTTGCGGGCCTTTACCTTTTCGGCTACAAAATCATGGGGCCATAAGTAGCTGATCGCTACATCGTAGGATTTATCCAATTTCGGCAAATAGGGCAACGCGTATTTCCACATCAGCTGCATCTGATAGTAACCCGGCTCTGAGATATGTTTCATTCTTCCGAGCAGATCGGCATTAAGCTTGGATAATATTCTAGAGATGCCAATGCCGTACTGTTTGTTTCTGAACGTTTGCGGTATCGATTGCCGGAACGTAGCGTATTGCGGCATTTCATGAAGCAGCCGGGCTTTGGAGCTGAGCAGCTCCATGAAATCGCCCTGATGTTTATACAGCATCAAATCGACCGCATAACTTGCATAGTCGAAATGGTCCAGCATGCTGATAAGACTTCGTTCTACGCCTCCGACTTCCATATCGTAAGACGCGATCAGAATGTTTTTCATTGTTATCTCCTACATTCGTGATACAAGCTTTCTGATTTTGGCGATGTTGTCCCCGCCTATGAGCTTGGATGCCAGGAGCTTGAGATAACCTTTGAGTCTAGCTTTGGGCGGCAGCCAGCTTTTATAGAAATAATGCATCGCATAAGTGTTGGCGGTCATGAATTTGCGGCAGTTGATGTAATCGTACGGAGAGAAATAGGTCTGAGGGTAAAAGGCTCCAAGCCCCTCCAGGTGCTGGTATTGCCCGTTCGGCTTCAGTCCCTTGCTCTCAAGAAGCTGCGTGATGACCCCTACATTGGTCATGCTGTCATGCGATCCGTCTTCTTGGATAAAGCGCTTGTGCTCATAGGAGTCTAGGAACATGCGGATCAGCTTGCTGCCTTTGGCGGCTCCAATCGTGCTGGTGGCGATATAATCCTCCTGCTCGAATCCCCAAAACGTTTCATGATGCAGCAGATCATCGAACGGCTTGAACACTTCCACATCGGTATCGAGGTATATCCCCCCGAAATGGTGCAAGGCATAAACTCGGACATAATCGCTAACGAAGGCAAATTTTCGGGCTTCATAAGCGTCTTTGACGTAAGCGTGGCTGTTAATATCAAAGTTGTGTTCATTCCATTCGATAATTTCATATTCCGTCAAATGCTTCTTCCAGCTTTGGATGCACCGCTTGACGATTTCAGGCTTCTCTTTCCCGCCAAACCAGCAGTAATGAATCCGCTTAGGTATTTGTTGATGCTGTTGTTTGTCACTCACACAAAGGTTCTCCCTTCGAGTCAACAAAATGTATCATTCTCTATAAAGAACAATTAGGCAAAAAAAATGGAACTACCATTACCAAAATGCTGTTGGAAATAGTCATTTTCTCCTATTATGGTAATTCTTTATAACGAACATGTCAATACAATCTAATGTAAAGATTACTTAAGTCGCGGAGATTACTGTCGAATCCTGCATTTGATTGCCAAGCAGGCTGGCAAAGAGCTGGTCTTTCTCCATGGCCAATTGGTAGAAGCCTCCATGCTGTACGATACGGCCTTGATCCAGCACGATGACCTGATCCGCATTGCGTATCGTCGACAAACGATGGGCTATGACAATAATCGTCATCTTCCCTCTAATCCGGCTCAGCGCATCCTGGATTTTGGCTTCATTCTCGGCATCGAGCGCACTCGTCGCTTCGTCCAATACAAGAATGGCCGGCTTGCGCAAAATAGCTCTGGCCAGTACCAGCCGTTGACGCTCGCCTCCGGACAGCCGCACTCCTCTGTCGCCGATCCAAGTATCGAGTCCCTTCGGCAGCTTTGCGACAAATTCCGCAGCCGCTGCGAAATCCAGCGCTTCCCACAGCTGCTCCTCGCTCGCGTCCGGTTGGATCATCAGCAAATTGTCCCGTATGCTTCCGTGAAACAACAGCGGATCTTGTGGAACATAGCCGATCGATTGCCGGAACGACAGCAAATTGTCGCTCGTGAGCGGAACGCCGTCGATAAGCACCTGCCCGCTTTCCGGCTGCAGCAGCCCCATCACCATGTCGATCAAAGTGCTCTTGCCGGCGCCGGATCGTCCGACGATTGCCGTCATTTGCCTGGAGCGGATATAGAGTCCAATATTTTGCAGCGCATATCGCGGTTCGGTCTTCTGATAGCGATAATAGACCTCACGGCATTCCAGTCCTTCTTCCATGCGAAGCGCCTGCACCTTCGCCTCCGGACGTTCGATCTCCCGGGCTTCCCTGCATTCCTGCTGCAATTGGACCAGGGAGGCAAAAGCCGGCATGGATGCCGCAATCTGCTCCAGATTCGACTGGAGCCCTGTGAATCGGGGCCACAACCGCGAAAAAATCATGATGATCAGCAGCAGCTGCTGACCTTGCGTATGGAACATCGTAATGGAAGCGTAAATAAACGCTGCGATGAGAATGGTGGAAGCCATTTTGTAATACAGCCTGGAATTCGAGCTCAGTCTGACATAATCATACCGCTCCTGCCCGACTTGACGGTTCCACACCCGCAGCCATTCGATCCGCGACGGCTCCAGCATGTTGCTCTTAATATCCTTGATGCCGTTAAAATGGTCGGTCATCTCCCCCATATAGCTGCGCGCCAGCTCCGAGGTTTGCGAGCCGAGCTGCCTCGATTTGCGGATGAATGCTCTCGAAAAGAACGCGATAATGAGACCGCAAACCAGCACGAAGAGCGTCATCTTCGCCGACAGCCAGAAGGCGATGCCTATCTGAATGAGAGTAAATACGGCGGAAGCCATAAACTGCAGGAACACGTACGTTCCGTTCATGACGCGTCCGAGCTCTTCAGTCATCGAGTTGACCAGATCGGACTTGCGCTTGCGGATGAAGAAGCTCCAGTTCGACCGCATTAACGTTTCGTAGGTTTCCAGGCGGACGTGATTAATGAATCCGGTATGGATACGGACGTCCCGCAAGCTTAATCGGCGTTGAATCAATGCCTGACCGGCCACAATGACGAGGTATGCACCGAGCACCGTAATTAATGCAGCCTCCATGGGCAGCTGCTTCAGAATGGATAGCCCGTTAAGCAACGGAATAGATGATGCGTTCATATCGATCAGGCCGCTGATGCCTAGCAGCGGAATCAGCAGAAGTATGCCTATGCCATCCAGAAGGCTGATAACCATCATCCCGAACACATTGACATACAAAACGGGACCTGCGTATTGATGCAGCTTTTTGGTAAAGTAAAGGAGGTGCTTCATACTATGTACCTCCTTGCGACAGCGGCTGCTTCTTCGTTTTTCTCCACAGCCACAGGAACGGTCGCAGCGGAAAATAAAGAACATGCAGCCTCTTGGGCAAAGCCAGAGTCTTCGCGTCCTCGGGATACGGATGGAAAAAGCTTAAGATGAACAGCACCTTCTGTTGAAGAGACATTAAGGTGAACAGATGGCGCTTATGGTATTTGGCTACGTCTTCCGGAATCGTCTCTCCATGCAGATTGATCATTTGGCGAATATAATACAGCGCATCCTGCGCCAAACGTCTTGCATGGCGATCTTCGGTAATGGATTTCAGCTCCGGAGGCACCGGAGTATGCAGCAGCTGCGAAGCGAGGATCAATGCTTGCGCACCTACATGGACATATCCGTAAGCGTCCAGCAGCCGGAGCAGCCTGGCCCAGTCCATCTCCTGCCTGGCTATCCGGTCGATATCGGTCAACCACCGGAGGCGGGACCAGCCGTGGCGGGCGCCATGGGAGACAAGAAACAAAAATAAATCCTCTCTTCCCAAATAATAGACAGGATGATGGGTAATCGCGCTTAGCCTTTTCCGCTCCCATAAGGCATGAAAATCGGGTTCTTTGCCGGGACCCGGGTTCAATCTCCAATGAACCTCGATTTTCATCCCTTTCCGAAGATGAAAGAAAGTAATGTGATGGTGTCTCCATTTCCAGTCATTCAATACGGTTTCGATGTAGTCGTCTTTAACGTAGCCCATCTCCTCAAGCAGCTTCTCCGCTTGCTCCAGGCGATCGATCGGAACGAGCACATCCAGGTCGCCGCACGTCCGCTTCGAAATATCGCCGTACAGATCCGCAGCCAGCACCGGACCCTTCAATACAAGGGACTTGATGCCTGATTCGGCAAACAGCTTGCTCAGCTGCTCCATTTCGGCGCTCAGCTTAAGCATTTGAAACGTATTGCTCTGATAATCGCTGCGAAGCGCTTGGATCCATTGGCGAGGGATCGCCGCTTTAACCGTCCCGTCCTCAGCCATGGTGTGCAGCTTGCCGTACAAGGCCGGATACAAACGGTGATGTCTGACCAGCGAATAAAACCGATCCCAATCGAAACCGTCTGCAGCCGCAGCGGCTTCGGCATTACCGGTATTGTCTCGGTCGTTTCTCATCAAATCGAGCAGCAAAGCCAGTTCATCAGGAAAGAGCGATGTATCGAGGCTAAAGTCTCTGACCATTCCATTATTCACCTTCATTTTTTTCTTATTGCATCCTTCGCGAATTTCCCGACGACGGTAAACCGCTCCATTCCTTCCGCACCGGTAATGTAAAACGGCCCGCTGCGCAGCCAGGCGTGGGCGACCATCGCCCCCGACTCGTCTCTCGCCGTTCCCAAGTACAGCGTAGTTGAGATGCGGCGC
This sequence comes from Paenibacillus sp. NPDC056579, assembly GCF_042793215.1. NCBI lineage: Bacteria > Bacillati > Bacillota > Bacilli > Caryophanales > Paenibacillaceae > Paenibacillus > Paenibacillus sp. NPDC056579. Next base: position 300,989 of record NZ_JBHTVD010000005.1, on the reverse strand, counting down.
CTTTCGAGCATTTTCAGAGCGGCTATAGCCCGTACCAGACATCTGCTTTCCCACAGCGTATGTTCGCTCATAATCCGGATCGATTCGCGAACCTTGAGCAGATCGGCTTTATCTCCGTCGCGTTCGGCCATCGTCGTTTCTTCCATCTGGGCCCCCAGAGAAGGAGCCACTTTGGCAAACGGTACCGAAATCAGGATGCGCCCCCATCCCAAGTAGAACAACGCCTCCGTAAACAACAGCATCGTACGAAAATCCAAAGAGCAGAATTTGAGAAACCGGTTAAGCATGATCATGATTTTCTGCAGCCTCAATCAAGTTTTCCTTCGACAGCATCTGGAGGAAAGACAGCACGTGCTCCTCACATTGGTCATGCTCCACTTCATATTCGGACATGAGCTTGGCAACCATCTCCGTCACACAGGTCGGATGCTCCAGCAGCTCCCATATTTTCCCTCCGATTTCACCCAGATTGTAATATTTCCCGTTGTGAACGCTGAGCATAACCTTTTCTCCGCCCATATCACTTACAATGTTGCCTTTGCTTTGAACAAACCATCCTTGCAGCGAAAAGGTTGTGTTATGCATCGTCGTTCCTCCTATGTGCGATTACCATAATTTGCTCGACCAGCTGCGGAGCCGTAAACTCCGTCTGCGGCCGGCGTAATTGGAACATGTCCATCCGATTTACCATCGCAGCGGACATCCTAAAATGCCAATCCGTAAGCCCTAACGAGGGAATGAGAAAATTGCGGTATGTATGGCTAAACAGGGTATGAATCCGGTCCAGCTTCCCGATCGGCCGGCATTGGACGGACGGCTCGTCGCTTTTTACAAGCTCGAACACTCCTGCCAACGGCATCGGATCGGAACAAAATCGAGACGAAACCGGAACGCTGTATTTGTCCAGTCGACCGTATACGGACCGGTATTGATCGGTCTTGAGCCCCAGCCGCTGCAGGCTGTCCTGCCACAGCTTTTGCTGCGGATACGACGGAGTCACATACGGAGTGTTGTCTTTCCGGGATAACGTTACGGCAATGACATCGTCGCTAAGAAGCGGATAGCCTTGTTCCATAAAAGCCGACGCAAGAGTCGATTTTCCCGCTCCCGAGTCCCCTACGATGGCGTAAGCCTTGCCATTGACGGCTACCGCACTGCCATGCAGCGGGAGTATGCTTCTCTGCATAAGAATCGAGCCCATGCAGGTTCCGAGAACGAGCAGCCTCAGTTCATCCGGGTCCGCTTGCTCCATCGGGGTCACTTTAATGAACTTGCCATTCTCGATAGAGAACGTTGCCATATCAGGAATTTGAAACATGACGGTATGCTCTCTTACGACGAATTGATTAGGGCGGCCGGACCACTCGGAGAATTGGGCCGTTACATCTTCCATCCTGATTTCAACGTCAATCGTTCCCGTCTGCTCCTCCATGACGATCAATTCCGGCAGCTCCACATCACTCGATATGGTTAAGCCGAACGCTTTGTACAGCAGTTGATTGCGTGTGTCCAACACAGGCCATTCACTCCAATATATCCGCATTGATGTAAAAGGCCCCTATACTCGCGTTGAATGTATAAGGGCTCTTTTATCATAGCAATTTTACGTAATTCCCTTCAGTCGGCAACTTATGTATGCAATCCAGGCTAGTGATAAATTAGCTCCAAGTTAATTTGTCGCGAGGAGTACCTTCTGGATACGTATGGTCCAAATGGTTACCGCTGTTTGGGTTAAGCATAGTCATGCTAACTTCAAGCACTTCCAATTCAGGCTTTTTCCATTCTTTTTTCATAGTTTCACCTCCTTTCAAGCGAATTTTTTGAGATATCGGTATAGGATCAGGCTGCGCATTAAAATCCGGCAATCCGGGTCCGTAGCCAGCTTGGGATCGGCTTTGTCCCGCATCTTGCTCAATGCCGTCTTGATTACCTCACCGTCTACAAATTCCAGCATTCTTGAATCGGTGCTTAGCTGCTGCAGCTCCCCGATGAAGGAGTCCCAGTAGGGAACCATACGGTGGAGCCAATCTGCACCTTGCACACCCCGAATCCGTTGATTCAGCCTAACCTGGTCCGGCAGCATGTTCTGTGTCGACCTGCGGATGAGTGCCCGATCCACGCCGTTGCGTACGTACTGCTCCTCCGGTACCGATAAGCAAAATCGGATGACCCGGATATCGTTGGTCGGATCCCGCTGCCATAACGCATGGCGTAAAGACAGCTTCGTTACCAGTGTATTGGTGGCGTTCCAGTGGAACACATCGTCATAATGCAGCTTTCTTTGCTTATAGAGGTTGGTGGTAGAGAACCAACCGGTATGATCGAGTCCGTAATCTCTCAGCTTGTTGAATACATCGGTCCGCTTGGCGAATTGCCGGTTGATTAGCGTAGGGAACCTGTAGGGAGCCGTGGACGGAAAAATCCGGTCCATTACGGGAAAGGCTACCCTGGCTACTATCGGAAGCCTCCCTAAACGGGCTCCGCCTGCATTGATACTGTAATGATGCAGCTCGTGAACGAGCCGAAACCATCTCATTCCTTTCAGCAGGGTCGCGTAGTAGTCCAGTGCAGATCCCCAGGAGATGCTCAAGTTTCCTCTGGCGCCGCTCAGCATAACACCGATGTCTTCCTGCTGTCCCTTCTCAAACATGCCCTGAACCCAAAAGGAGTTTTCAAAAAATTTGTAAGGCATTTCCATAACGCCGAGCAAGCTGTCGATATTCGAAAACGAATCCTTCCCTTCAAAGTCAAGGTAATGGTCGTTAATACCGCCTATGTGCTGTACTATCGATCGAATGTATGGCCTTTCGTCCGCCATTAAATATTTGGGCGTATAGTCCTGAAAATCATTCGTCGGAATGTAGCTGAAGGTATGTAACGTTTTGCTCTCCGCCTTTAACTTGTTCGCTGCGAAGCTGACGACCGAGCCGGAATCAAGACCTCCGCTCAGGTGCGACGCTACGCCGCGGTAGGTGCGCAATCGTGAGGTTACCGCCTGCTGGAACACGTCCCGAAATGCTTCGACATACTCTTCATCGCTCTTCAGCTTCAGCCGCTTTCCCGTGACTACCCGGCAATATCTCTTAACGGATACCCCGTTGCCGTCTATCGCGATGCTGTGTGAGGGAGGAAGCTGTTCGATTCCGATGTAGGGCGTTATCGATACATCAGCCGTATCGACGGAAGCCGTTATGGCCAAATATTGGGCCAGCCATTGCTCGTTCAGCTCCCTGCCCGTGTAGGGCAGAGCTAGTATCGGCTCCATTACGGTGCAGAAGGCAAAGCGCCGGTGGTCTGCATAATAGTATAGAGTCCGGCTTCCGGAAAAGTCTCTTGCGCCGAAGAGCCGATGCCTCCGCTCATCCCAAATCATAAAAGCATAATCGCCTATCAGGTGATTCGGTGCTTCATCGCCCCATTTATCGTAAGCGAGTATAATCAGTTCGCTGTCCGTTAGGGTGCTTCGCCTGCCGTGCTCTACCTGCAGCTGTTGAAATAACGCATCGCGGTTGTCGATGATGGCATCAGCCGTGATGGCAAGCCGGCGTTCCGAATCATAATGCGGCAGTACCTCATGAACTGATTCCGGAGTAATATGCTGTGCGTGACATCCGAGAAATACGCAGCCGCTGCTCCAGACACCGGCACGATCCGCCGGAAATTTCTCAAGGCAGGACATCAACATCCGTCCGTGCTCTATAGGAATGGCTTCCTGATCGATTTGAAAAATACCGGTTATCGCGCTCATTGCATCCTCCAGCATGGTGCGTAATCTAATCACTTGACCGCAATGTCGTTCTTATTAACGAACATTCTTTGTGCAAAACAGCTATAACCTTTGAAAATATTGCCTATTTTCCATTCAAGGTTATCTATAACGATCACTTTTTGTTCTTTATTAAGAACAATCTAAGAATAGCATCTTCCCCTTACACTGTCAACGGGGATAAAGTTATTTTTATCTCCCGCATCAAGCTACTGCTGCAAGGTAGCAATTAGACGGTCCGCCTGACCGAACGGCGTATCGATAGTTTCGTATAGACGGAGCGTCTGGGAAAACTCGAACAGCACCGAGTCCATATGAATCGTCTGCAAACCGTTGACCAGCTGGTTCTCTCCCGTAAACGGCAGCGTCTTGGAGCCGATGATTTTGCCCTCGCCGTCTACAATGACTACTTTCATCTTCGGAAAGCTCTTATCGACAACGGCTTCGTCCTCAAGACGAATGTCCAGATCTAGCTTAAGCTTATAGGAATACGGCAGGCTTTCTTTAGCGGAGCCCATATAGACGTCCACCTTCCAGCTGTTGACCTTCACGGTAAAAGGATAAAAGGCAAGCGCACCGTCGGCCTTCTCCGGCTGAATTTGCGTCTTGAATCTGGCGATAGGAATCGCATACGGAGCAACGGTTTGCCCGTCCAAAATGTCCATCGTCAGCTGATCGCCGTTCTCTGTGCTTGGAACGATAAACGAATAGTACATGACATAGCTAATATTCGGCACCAGCGTTTCCGCCACCGTTGTTTGTCTTATGCCGGTATACTTGTTGCCTCCCGTGCTCGTAAGCTGTGCCTGAAACTGCGGGATCGGCATCGGCTTATCGCTGCGGTTTTGCAGCTTGAATTTGGCTACGGCGGCCTTGAAGCCTCCGCCTACGCTTTCATGCATATGCAGACCCACCAAAGCAACGCTTACTTCCGGCTGAATGATCTGGTTCAGCTTATCGAAACGAATCGGCTCGTTCCATTGGTATGCATCCGCAGGAGCCGCAGAGCCGCCCGCGCTGCCGTTGCCCGGAAGCAGCACATTCAGCTGGCCGATCGTATATTCGATCTTCGTCTTGTCATCGATCATGAACGTTTCCGGAATCAGAACCGTCAAGCTTTTGAGCTCATCCTTGCTGCCGGCAGGAAGGGCATAATGGATATACTGCTGCTCGCCCGCATCGAGGACGGCGGTCTCCTTCTCCAGCTTGGTGCCGACGAACACTTTTTTATCCGACTTCGCATTGATGCGGACGTCCGCAATCGGCTTCTTCTTGTCGCCTTTGTTCACGGCAAGCAAGCTTAGAATCGTTTTGGGTCCTTGCGGCGTATTTTCCTCCGACAAGCTGACCGGCTTAAACTCGAGCGCAGAGGACACGGCCGGAATCGTAAATGGCTCCCCCCACGCAATAGTTGCAGACGGATCGGTTAGGGTTCCCAGGTCCCCCCTCCATTCAATAGAAGAGACAGGAATGGTCAGCAGCGGCTTCTCCACTCTCGGCGAGACGAATTCGTCGACATCAACCCACGACAGCTCCGTTATATCGAACGCGTCGTCTCGGTCCACTACGATCATATAGCTTAACTCCACCGTTTCTTTCGGTTGAATGTTAATGGCGTTGTCCGCACTGGGACGAAGCGTATACTGTATACCTTCGGCCGTCTTGGCTCTAACCTCCGAATCCGGAACGCGGATCAGCCGTGTGCCTTCATTGTAAAGCCGAACGATAGCGCCGACGCGGGTCCCTTCGGGCACCTGTTCGTTAAGAATGCTTTTTACAGCCGCTTTGATGGAATTCGGCAAAGTATAATTTTGCGCAGGGGTCTGGCTTTCCTGGGCAATGGCAAGCAACGATGCCGAAGGGATAAACAACGAGACAAGCAACACGAGCACAGCAGTGATTTGTTTCCACTTCTTTATCAAATCGGTTCACTCCAATTTAGTATTTGCTACTCGACGACAGCGCGAACTTTCTCTTTATCCCGAAGCTGACCCGGATTGGACGTAACGACCAGTTCCCCTTCCTTCACTCCGGATACGACCTCCTGGAGCGGCTCGTTGGTTCGGCCGAGCTGAACCTTGCGCTTCTCCACCGTATCGCCGGCCACAATGAACACGTAGTTATCTTCGCCTTCCTTGACGATACTGAACGACGGAACGGTTAACACGATTTGATCCTTCTCCTCCGTCAATTGAACCCGCACCTTCATTCCCGGCTTCAACGCCATGTCCGAATTGGGTACATCCAAATTCAGCTCATACGATTTCAATTCGGGGTCGATGACCTTGGAGAGAAAGCTGATCGGGCCCTTCTGCCTTTTGGCATCACCGGCCAAGTAGTAGCCCAGCTCGGTTTTGCCGTTGGCAAACCGCGTTTGCTCCTCGGAAAGCTGTGCTTTGATTCGAATCGGGTCCAGCTTCTGAACGAGCCCGACCTTGCTTCCTTGCGTTACGGACATTCCCGGTTCAAAAGGCATCTCCGTTAAAACGCCGTTCACCGGCGCCTTCACTTCCAGGTAACTCATGGCTTGGTCCACCTGAAGCAGAGACATTTGCGCCGTTTTCAGCTGAACCTCCAGCTCTGATGTCGCATCAATCGGCTCTACAGAAGCCTGCTTCTGCTTCATCTGCTCGAGGTCGAACCGGCTGTTTTTCAGCTGAACCTCCGCCTGATATACCTGGGCCTTGGTCGCCAGTCCGACCTCATAGTCGTTCTTCGCTTTATTGTAGGCTTTGGTCAAATCGATTAACGTTTGCTCCATCTTTTCAATCGTGCTGTTCATGTCGCGCCGCTGATTCTCCATATCTTTGCGCGCTCTGTCGCGCGCTTTGCGGATGGCATCCTCTGCAGTCTGCACAGCCAGCGCCGCCCGTTCTCTCTGGAACTTCGCTTCGCTCGAGGTCATGCGGAAGATGACTTCCCCTTCCTGCACCACGTCACCGCGGGCTTTAAGCACCCGCTCTACGTCCCCCGATGCCTTCGCGACAAGCTCGAACTGCGCGGACGATTGCACGGTGCCCGTCAGCTCGATCGGGTCGCCGATTTTTTGCTTCGTGATCTTTGCCGCCTTGATGCTCTTCAGCGAAGGTGCCTGAGCTTGCTCTTGTCCTGCAAGATTAGTGTTCGATGCTAACGGGATCGTCTCCGAGCATCCGGCCATAATAACGAAGCTGAGCGCCAAAATACAAAACGTTCTGACCCTTCGCCGATGCGGTCCTAATCTTTTTCTTCTCATGGCTGTGAACCCTCTCTCCTTACAACGATTGGTTTACCATTTATTGATACAGGTACGCACCGGCATCCCGGCTGCTGATCTGATTCATCACGATGCCAAGCAAGTTGGCTTTGGCCAGCTCCAGCTCTTCTTTCACTTTTTTCGCTACAATCCGTTTCAGCTTCCCATGCTCGATAACCAACAGAACGCCGTCGCTTTTGGCGGACATGATCTTCGCATCGGTCAACGTTAATAGCGGAGGCGTATCGATGAAGATGATATCGAAGCGCTCCCTCAGTTCGTCCAACAGCAGACTCATTCGGCTTGAGGCAAGCAGCTCCGAAGGGTTCGGCTGCATCGAACCGGCCGGGATTACGGACAACTGGTCCACATAGGAATCCTGAATAATTCCGTCGACGGCACTGTCGTTCAAAAGGTAATTCGTCAGCCCTCTGCCGGCATCGCCGCCCAAAGTCAGGTGAATTGACGGCTTGCGGAGATCGGCGTCGATCAACACAACCCTTTTGCCGATTTGGGCATACGCAACCGCCAAATTGATGGCCGTCGTCGTCTTGCCTTCCCCATGGCCGCTGGAGGTCACCGTAATGGTCTTCACGCCGTGGTCGAGTGCCGCCGCTTCGATGTTGAATCTTAACGACCGAAACGCTTCCGATGCGGCCGAGTCCGGGTTGATCTGCATAAAAATATCCGCGCTAGTGGCTTGTTTTGGCATAGGTCGCTTCTCCTACTTTTCTGCGAGATTGACTTCTTCGTTCCGCCTTCAGCTCTTTTTCCTTCATCTTAGGAACCAGGGCAAGCGTGGACACTCCGAATAGGGTGCGGACGTCGTTATCCGTCTTGACCGTATCGTCCAGCGCCTCGAGCAGGAAAATGATTCCGACCGCAACGACCAGAGAAGCGGCAAAGCTAAGCACGAGATACTGGTTTGACTTCTTATTGACCGGATTCGGATAATCTTGCATTTTGGCCCGGTTTAATATGGTAATGTTATCGACTTTCATAATTTTGGGAATCTCGGTTTGGAATACTTCCGAAACGGCGTTGGCGATGGTCACTGCTTTTTCATAGGAATAATGCTGTGCGGATATGGTCATAACCTGGGTCTCCCTCAGATCGGATACGTTGGTCAGGGAGATGAGCTGTTCGGCGGTCAGGTTCAAGTCGGGGTATCTTTGTACCACCTTATCCATGATGGCCGGAGTTTTAATAATTTCTTTATATGTATTGATAAGAGCAAGGTTAACGCCGATGAGTCCGTAGTCGATCTGCTCCTTCCCCATGTCCTTCTCGCTCGTTTTGTTAACGATCAGCTTGGTGGATGCCATATAAATAGGCTGGTAATTCATATTGCTGTAAATGGCCGTCGGTATTGTGGCCGCTAGTACAATGATCACGATAAGCCACAGGCGTTTCTTGAATAAGGCAACATACTCTTTTAAATTAATCTCCATCATTATCCTCCAAAGGAACTAGTTTCCTAATTTTCTCCGTTATGGAATGGTACTTTTTGTATCATTCGTTATGAATATAACTTTATGACACTTTTTGTATCATGTCAACAGACTATTTTACGGTTTTTGTTCCAAAATGTATCGCTCCCAGCACCAAATACTCTTCTATTTGGCAAAAAATGTGTTATTAGCCGTCGTTTTTTTCATTTCCCATGGCAAAATACCATTTTTGTTAAATTATTCACATTTCTTCTATTTAAACATATTATATTGAAAATAATAGAACGGGGTGGTAGATATGGCTGACGAAGACAGCAGTTTGGTGAATTTTGTCGTTTATTACGAGGACTGGACGGGCGACGAATCGGTAACGGTCGTGGTTCCACCCGCCAATGTAACGAATTTGACGGCAACTGCCATACAAGCGTCCTCCATAACCTTAGCATGGACAGCCAGCACATCGGAGCAAGTGTCGGGGTATGTTATTTATAATGGTCCCATTTATGCAGGACAAACATCCGGAACGACCTTTACCCTATCGGGCCTGAGCCCGGTAACCTCCTACAGCTTCACCGTAAAAACCAGCACGAGCGACGGCTCCCTCTCATCAGGGGCAGTGGTGAACGCAACCACATTGCCGCTGCGGTACGCTTTGTCAATGAACGGACTGAATGATTATATTACGACACCGTCCATTTCATTCGATACGGTAGTGATGGATATTTCGGTATCCCCCAATAAAAACGTATATAGCGCTTATTTGGACGCTTCCAAATCCATTGCCCAGTCGACGGTAGTCAGGGACAGCTCCGGACGTGATCTCCTTCAAGCCGCGTGGAAATCAATTTTCGTTGACGGGGTCGACAAAACGAGCTTGCAGGGCACGACCGCAATCGTCCCCTCCAACCAGAGAACTACGGTGAAATCGGTGCTCAAAGCTCCGGGGAAATCGATCATTTATATATTCGCTAATCAGTTGGGCTCTATTCCTATGAAAGGAGTCCTTTACGGCGTCCAGATCTTGCAGGGCAGTCAAGTCGTAGCATCCTACGATTTCACCGTGCCTTTTGCAGGCAGCACCGTGTTGGACAAGAGCGGCAACAATAATAACGGCAAGCTGCAGGGCGGAACCTGGATCAATTGGTAGCTAAATGAACGTGGCGGCAAGTCCGAAACAATGGGAGGTGTTAAGGAATGAAGGGAAAGCTGAAAAAACTGAAATCCGCAAGCAATGAATATATGTACCCTATAACCGTTGCTGAAGGGGTCTTTGTAGATCCCGAGACGGATTTAAAAACCAAACTCAGTGAGTTGGAGACCAAGATTGGCAGCACCAGCACGTACAGGATTGAGCTGGACCGATGGGGAATCAAGAACGACGGCACCGAGGCGGAAGCCGCTACCAAAGGAATCAACGATGCCCTCTCTTGGGCAAAGTCCGCAGGATACAATCACGTCGTGCTGCCAAGCGGCACCTACGGGCTGAAGCTGGATTCCAGCGGCTTTGCCATTTATATGCTGAGCGGCATTCACTTCGAGATGCAGGACGATTGCATATTGCAGCTGGAGGGCAACTCGTTCCCCGAATATCGCATTATTCGCATCAAGAGTATCGATCACGCCAAGGTCTCGGGAGGACTCATTATCGGAGACAGGGCATCGCATCAATACGAGATGTACGTCCGATTCGTGCGAGGCGGCGTCAATGCCGACGGCTCGTTAAACGACGATTCTCGCTTCATTCGCAGTGAAATCGTAGACCGGTACGAGAATCCTGGATTGTTGTCGAATTTCCGCTTGTGGTCCATCGACGGCATAACGGCAGGAAGCTACAGCTTCTACCAATACAAGGATACCGTATCCAAGGATACGCTGGTCGGCTTCCGAACCAACGGGGGCTTCGCTCCGGCGTCTCCAACCGGCAGAGGATGGTTCGATACGATTGACAAGGCCAATAAAATGGTGTTCGTCATCGACATTTCGGCCACACCCTTAACCGATCAGCAGATAGCCCAAATAAGCGCCAAAGTCGATAGCTCTTACTATACCCATGAGAGCGGTCACGGGATCGGCATCGAGAGCTCCAATAATATCGTTATTGAAGGAGTCGAGATCCGCCATTGCACCGGCGACGGCATTTTAACGGGAATCGGTATCCATTACGAGGACCCGTCCCAATATACCCAGGAAGAAATGGGGCATCACATCTACATCCACGGCTGCTACATCCACCATACAAGAAGACAGGGCATCTCGCTGTGCGGCCCTAACGATGTATATGTGTTCAACAATACGATTCACCATATCGGTTATGCCGACGACGATGTGACGGTAGACTTCCGAAGCGGTACCGCACCCATGTTCGGTATCGATATTGAGTCTATGGTCAGCGAAACCAACATCCCTTACGCCAGCTTTTATTTGAACCGTGACGGCTTGGAAACGAACTACAGAATTACTATTTATAACAACTATATACATCATAATGCTAGAGGGCATTTTATCAATGCGGACGGCACCTACATTACGCTGCAAAATAATACGTTCGAAGGCTATACCGTCGGAGGGATATCTTCGAACCCTAACCAATGGTATGTAAACTATGTAAACAATACCTTCGTTGAGAGCACGCTGGTCGTTTCCGGCAATAATACCGTAAATGGAGCCGTCGTCACTAAAGGAAACATTAATTTGCAAAATATTCAGGGTGCTACTATTGAAAACTGCAATATTAGAAATGGATTATTCTTCGGCTCAAGCATTTATGGCTACCTGGGTACCCCGGCTTCCGTCAATGTCGCTACGGGCACCTTCACCTATAGTACCGCCCATGGAATGGGGAGCGGCGCTCAAGTCAGCTTTGAGCAATGGTTCGGCAAAGTTCCGGCAGGCATCAGCGTCGATAAGCTGTACTATACGGTCAATACTACCTCGACGAGCTTCCAGGTCTCCGAGACGGCAGGAGGCAGTCCGGTCGTCATTACCGATGCCGGAGTGAAGGGATTCAACATTTCCCGATACAACTACGGCCGATGCTATATTAACAATATAACGGTAGAGAAAGACTGGAAGGATAATAATAATTATGATGGAAATACAGGCTTCAATATCATTATGACTGGAGGCACCGTAAGGGATATTACCGTCAAGAACAGCAGCGTCTCGATCAAGCCGCCGGATAACTATATAGGCAGGCCTAACACCATTGAGGGCTTGACCGCAATAGAGTGTACGGGCAATCTGGATGGAAGCAGAATCAGCAGCTTGAAATTTATGAGAGCGAAAACCGGCGCATTGGGCGGCGACCTGAACTTGGGCTCCAGCAATGTATATTCCCGATTGTACGTGGACAGCGGCTTATTCCAAGGCATTCAAGTCATCCTGCTCTCCGCTTACGTTGCCAACGCCACGTTCTTGAACGCCAAGCTGTATAAACCTGATCAGCCCTTCGTCTCGACATTGGCCAATAGTTATATGGAAAATAGCTCCATTAGCCTGAACTGGATTACGTTCGAAAAGACGATGACGATTGCCAAATGTCTGTTCAACAATACTGCCGTTGACATTAGTCCGGCTGTCAAAATGATCGATAATGTGGATATAAATACAGGGCTTACAGATAACAGAATGAATGCGTTGCCAATCAATGGTTATTATTATCTCGGCCAAATTATCTATAACGCATCGCCCATACCGGGCGGCTATGTAGGCTGGATTTGTACGACAGCGGGATATGCGAACAACCAGGTCTGGGCAGCTTCCAGAAGCTATGCCAAAGGATATCGAATCCAAGCGGGCGGTCATGTATATGAGGCCGTGAATGCAGGCACATCCGGTGCTGCGGCTCCTGCCTTCCCCGTTACAGCCGGTGCAACCATTATGGACAATACCGTCACCTGGAAGGAAATAGGCTTGTTGGCCGTGTTCAAACCATTTGGGCCTATAAGCCCATAGTAACTGTTGACTCATGAGGCTGGCGAATTAATCGTCAGCCTTATCATTTGTTTTCATTCCTGAAACTGGTAATTACTTAAGTCCTAAAAAAAAGTTTTCAGCCCTACCCTTAAAGCGTTCTCAAAAGGGCGGAATTGTTGTATGATTCTTAATAACGAACGTTATTCCTTATTGAGGGAGGTATCGTAGCTTGGCACGTGCAAAATGGTTCGTATGCGTGTTTTTACTCGTTAGCGCCATCATGTTCCCTGCATCCGCCTTCGCATCTAACGGCCATTCCGACAAGAGCAGCAAAAGCAGCTTTCAGCAGTTCTTTTCGTCATTTTTCTCAAAAGATCACGGAAAGGATAACGACCGGAACAACGATTGGGACTGGGACTGGGATGACCATGACAAAGATTGGGACGACAACAAGGATTGGGACAGAAAAGAAAAGGAATTCAAAGATTGGCTCGAAAAGCACAGGAACGAAATCCCTCGAGAATCGAAGGATATATGGAAAGACTGGTTCTGTTATTAAGCCAAAAGTACATACGAGGATTGTGCATAAGAAAATGACCGGTTCCGGGGCTGAAATAGTCCGGAAGGCCGGTCTTCTTTATTTCCTGCCGATGCGGCGGGCCAGGCGTCCTAACGAAGGCTTTTACGGATGCTTGCTAGACGGATGATTCATGCTGCCTGACTGTCTTTATGCCTGAAACGGATTATTTGCTCTTCTGCTCTTTGGCATCGGTAATGACGATTTCCCCTTCATCAAAAAACACCTTCATGTTCATGCTCTCGCTGACGAAGCGGACCGGCACCAGCGTAATGCTGTCTCTGATGATTGCAGGAGCATCCAGCTCGCTCGGCTTCCCGTTCACAAGGGCGTCCTTACGGTCAATGACCAGCTCGACCTTGACATCGTCCTTGACCAAGGTAACCTTCCGCTCCTGGCCGTTCCAGTCGACCTTCGCTCCCAAGGCTTCTCCGATAAAACGAATCGGTACCATCGTTCTGCCCTCCAGCGTAAACGGAGCCACCTCCAGCGTCGTCTCCTGTTCGTCAATCGCCGCTGTAGTCGAATCCAGCTTCAGAAAGATCGTTTTGAAGCCGAAGGCCTTATCGTTGAAATAGTTGGATGCCGGATCGCCGAATTGTACCGGCTTGCTGATTACGGTACCGAAGCTCGTTTCCACTTCGATCGTATAATATTGCCCGTTCTTAATAGAGCCGTTATTGTTCGCGTACAGGTCGAAGGTGACGTTCCCGCGGAAGCTGCCTACAGGCTCCTTCACATCCTTTTTGAAGCCCTGCGTTACAACGTTCTCCCCCTGCATAATGCCCAGCAGCCAGCCGGTTCCGGCACGGTTCGTCCTCCAGATGCCTTGATACGCCTCTTTGCCGTCTTTGTCCGTAGGGCGCAAAATAACCGCCAACAGATCTGTTTTTTGCGCGAAGCTCAGCTTCAGCCTGAAGTGTCCGTCCTTCCGCTCGTCGGGTCCGAATTCGGCGATGCCGGTCCGGTCCGAGTCCAAGTCCTGCCAGCTGAATTCCCGGATGGCTACGGGCGCATAGGAAACCTCATTGTCGGCATACGGCGTGACGTTCGATTTCACCGTTCCTTTGCTCGTCGCTATTTCAAGATAGTAGTATTCACCGGGTTTCATCCCGTTGTTGTCCGAGGCATACAGCTCGAGCTGTGCAACGCCTTTGAACGTGCCGAGCGACTGCTGAAACGTCGTATTCCTAATTTTGCCGTCCTGCACTACCGCCAGCAGGTTGCCGATATCGCCGGTCGGCGCTTTCCACGTTTTCCAGATGCCATGGTTCGTATCCTTGCCGCTGGCATCAGCGGTTTTCATTGTAATGGTCTTGATCTCCACTCCGTCCCCTGCGTCCAGCAAAAGGCTGAGATGACCGTCTCGCGTACCGTCCGGTACCGAGGTTTTATCCAGAGAAATGCGGTCGAGCTCTTTATCCAAAAAGCGGAATTGCTTCACCTGCACACCGGATGGGTCGGCGGCAAGCACAGGGTTGGTCACCGTGACGGCACCAAATAGGGTCAAACAGGCTATAATCGTTCTTAATCCACTACGCAACATGTTCGTGTTGTCCTCCTTCGGGCAATGCTTATTATTGGCTTGCAGTGATTTCATGAGCATGAGTTCATGTAGTAAATGGCCCCCCTCCTGAGCCGAGCTGGATTGCACTTCACAGGCTCTGGCTCTGGAGGAGAGGGAACTGGGGATGAAATATACCCAGCTAGACTGTTTATCGTTTATTCAATAATCGGCTGAGAATGACTGCCGCCTGCGCTCTGGTAGCCAGGCCGTCCGGGTCGAATGCGTGCTCGCTCACCCCTTCGACGAGCCCTTCCTGCACAGCCAAGGCGACCTCGGACAGGGACCAGCCATGAAGCTGCTCTTTGTCTTCAAAAGCGTCCAAGCGATGCAATGAGCCTTCGGAAGCATTCTTGACCTTCAGGCGGTAAGCCCTCGCTATCATGACGGTCATCTGCTCGCGGGTCACAACTTCATTCGGGGCGAAGCGCTGCTCCCCTATTCCTTCGACGAGACCTGCGGCGACGCCGGCTTGCACCGCTCCGTAATACCAGCCGCCGGTCTCTACGTCGGAGAAGCTAACGCTGCCTGCCGGCTGCCTCAGTCCAAGAGACCGCACTAGCATTGCCGTGAATTCAGCGCGCGTAACGGATCGGTCCGGTCCGAATTCGACCGCGGAATAGCCGTTGACCAGCAGCCGCCGCGCCATCCATTCCACCTCCTTGCGGCCCCAGTGGCCGTCAATATCCTGGAAGCCGTTGTTAAACGCCATCGGCGCAACAGTGGCAAGTGATGTTAGCTGTACGCGAGGCGATCCGCCGCCGGATGCTGCTTCGGCCGCGAAGCTCCATTGAGCGGCCTGCGGGTCGAAGCGGTATAGTCCCGCCTGTGACGGCAGTGACGCCGGCCATTCCACGTCCATCGGCTTGTGCTCTGCCATGCCAAGCGGAGTCGTGCGATCTCCGTTCACGGCTTCAACCGCTATCGTAACGGCCCCGCCGATCCATTGCAGCGCATCGCTTTGCTTGCGCGCCGCTTCCCGCAGCTCCGCCTCCTGCTCTGATGAGACCTGAGACAGCCGTAATACAATGTCTCCGGTTTGTAGTGCATGGTCCGGAGCCATAACGGATTGCGTCGGCAGGTAAACCTTGCCCAGCGGGGACGACAGCTCGATGACCGCTTGCGCTTCACCCATTTGCTTCATCAGCGACGACGGAAGCACCAGCACATATTCGTCGGTGCGCTCCTTCATCTCCACGATAAACCGCTTCGCTTTACCGCCCTTCAATGCAGTCTCTACAGCCTCCACGTTCGGGATGAGACGCATGCCGGATTGACCGTTCGGCTTCGTTTGCTTCTCGATGCGCGCATCCTTGCCCAAATCTATCGTCTCGGCGTCGCCAGGCTGCGGCTGTGCAGGAACTACGACCGATCCGGACGATCCGGATCGTCCCCGGTTCTCCTGCTTTCGAACGATCGAAAGCGTGTACGTCTTCGTCGTCGTCCGGTCTTCTGCGGTAACGACGATATGAATCCGGCCGTCGGCAGGGATCGCGACCTGCATCGCTGTGCCGTTGACTACGGCCGCTCCGTTAATCGTGACGGCCGCCTTTGGATGCGCGGTCGCTGCGATTTGCAGCGCGGTTATCCCGTTGGCGACGCTCACACCGTATTCAGCTACGTCCGGGCTGAAGGCAGGTGACAGCTCGCCTGGCGAAAGGGTCAATGCGCTGAGCTTTGCATCGTCGGATAGCGGACCGCCATGATGGCGCACAGCCTTGATCGCGTACGTGCGAGTCGTCCTGCCGTCCTCTGCGGTTACCGTGACGGCTATCTCTCCATCAGCCGGAATCCGTACGGACCTGGCCGTCCCGCTGACGGCTTCTTCCCCGTCGATGGACAGCTTAGCCTTAGCATCCGCTACGGTCGCCGTAAGCTGCAGCTGCTCCGCATCCGCCGCTACATTCACCGTATAGGACGCCTTTTCCGGGTCAAAAACCGGCGTCAGCGGATCCGCATCTGTCGTTAAAGCACTTAGCGCCGCATTGCCGGATGCCGTCTGGTACGCTACATTTAATGTCTTTTCCAGCGAATCATTTCCTTCTAAGTCTGCCGCAGCTCCGGACAAGAGCTTTAACGAAGTTTGGCCCGGAGAAAGCTTGCGGTCCAATGTCAGCAGCAGCGCCCGTTCGTCACGAATATCGGATACGGCGGAAACCACCGCCCCGCTATTCCCGTTCAATGCAAGCTTCGTCGCATCGACTGACCGGTTCGACGCCAACGGTTCGTTAAACAGGAGCCGTATCAACCGGCCCTCTCCTTCCGCAGTCGCTTCTACCGGCTCCGGTCCGGTACTATCCTGGACTTTTGCCGTAAAGCTGCCCTCATAGCCGCTGCGCATCCAAACATCCGCATAGCTTTTGAAATAGGAAGGATTGACCTTGATTTGGTATGGAGTCTGAACCGCCAGCTTTTCTGCCGTTTCAAACCGAACCGTCTGAGATAAAACAGCTCCCGCCTGACTTGGGCTCACTGCATTCTTAATGAATTTCGCTTTTCCTGCGATCGGCTTGCCGGTCGAATCGGTTATCACAATCGTCTCCGGAGCTAGCTCCGATACTTGCAAATACTTCGTAAATCGGACGTCGACATAGCTGCCTCCTTCATAGGTCACCCCGGTAACGCTCTGCACCTCAGGTGCGGCACGGGACACCAGTCCCGCATTCACTTCCGTGTGCGGCGGAGGAACCTGCAGCTCGGCGCTCTCCATCGTCTCGTAGCCGGATTTTTTCCAGACGACCTTCCATGTACCCGGGGGTACGTCCCAGCCGTACTTGCCTTCGAGATCGGTCACTTGCGGGTTTCTCTGCTCATACTCGGAGGCATCCCATACGACCCATTTATCGTTCGACGGACGGCTTGGATCCAAGTACAGCACGGTAGCATCTACACCGCTAAGACGATTGTCGGCGATCGCTTCATACACGAAGCCGCTCGGGTCGTAGATCCACTTCGGATCTCCAATTTTGCGGCTGTGACGGTCGTACCGGTCATCGAGAGTGTCTTCATTCCGGCACATATTGTATCCTGTCCCTACCGCATCCACCTGCTTGTCGACATAATTGTCGATCTTTTTGCTGACCGCGAATGTAGCTGCTCCTGCAGCGATACCCGCCGGCCCGGTTAAGCTCATCGCCCCGGTCCATGCCTTCAGAGCGGTCTTGGCAATCTCGCCTCCGACGGTGACGAGCAGCGCCTTTCCCGCTTGTCTGGCCGTCTTCGGAATTTCGGCCCAGCAATCCATTCCGGTCTGAACACCATACGAGATCCGGTTGATCCGTTCCGAGAAGCTGTGGAACTTTCTGTAGGTACCGTTAAGCTTAAACGCATTGGTGTAGGAATTTTTGAACTCCAGCTTAACCTCCGATTTTACGCGGGCCATACCCTCGCTTCCAGCTGCTGAAGATTTGAATACCTGCTGCGGCTGAAGCTGGAATGAGCCTTGACCCGCCTTGCCGTTCAGCTCGGCTGGCAGACCGTTAGGGAATAGCATGCTCATCGGCATATAGCCTTCGGTTACCGTAAGCAGCTTCTCTTCATCCTCCATATAATCGGAGGAGCTGTTGTACACCGGAAGCCCCGAGCTCTCCGCCAAACGGATTTCCTCGGCGGATGGCCGGTAGCTGACATTCGGTTCAATCGTTAGCGTGACGGTAAGCTTGATCCCTTCCATGCTCGGCAGCTTGATGACGGCTGTTCCCGAATATTGTCCGTCCTTCAGCTCGAACGGCGTTACGCTCTCCACTTCAAAATCCTTCATTCCATCCGGCATCGACTGCCTGATTTGTTCCATGGTCGGCACTTGGCCGTCATAAATGAACGGCTCGGGCTTGACGTTGTAAGAAACGTACACCCCGCCCAGCGCTCCGTGGTCCGTAGGAACTAGGGCCTTATAAATGCCTCCTTCGCGCACCGCCTTCACCGGCTCTCCGCTCTGGCGTCCCAGATAGACGTATACATCCGTCACCTCATCCGGCTTATCGAACAACAGCTCGAATTGGAACGGATTTCCGGGTACAACGGTATATGGAGGCCGTATGACTCCCAGCTCCGGGTTGAAAGTGATCCAATTTCCTTTCGGCGACTGGGCCATCCCCACTTCCAGCAGCTTCGGCTGGCGGACGGAATACTGTACAAACGCCGTATCCGACTGAAGCAGTACGGAGTTCAACTCTGCTTCGGCTCTCAGCGCGTGCATCGCGGGATCGCCAAGCTCGGGAAGCGTCGCTTCCATGCTCCAATAGCCTGTAGGCGCAGCTGTCGCGCTGCCTAACAGCACCTCGCCGTCGTATACTTTCACCTGACTTCCGGAAGGCGCATTGCCGCCGACACGGATTTGGTGACTCGTAATCCTGTTGGATACGTCCAACGTCACCTTTTGCGCGTCGAGCAGCACCGTTCCGATCGTTTCATCGATCGCTTTGCCCTCCATCTGCGTCTGAATCGCCGCAGCCGCACGAACGGAGCCTTTATTAAACGAAGCAGATACGTTCAGCGAATAGGAAACCGTACCGGATTGACCTTTCGCAACCTGGCCCAGAGGCACGCGGATTCGATTGCCTTCCACCGCAGCGCTTCCTTTTGCTCCAGTTACAACGACCTGCCCTTGCCCATCAAGCACTGGAGCCATACCTTCAGGTATTTCCAGCAAGAGGCTTGCATTCTCTGCAGCCGGATTATTGGATCCGTTCCTGTAAGCGACGCGAAAACTGACGGTTCCGCCCGGAACGACCTGATTTGTTAAGGCGGTAAATGAATTGCCGGTTTGATGTGCAAACCTTCTGGATTGGTTAAATTCCAAAGTGCCAAGCTTCAATACCTGATTTTCTGCAACCGTAAAATCGATGCTTGCATACTCCACCTTGCTTGTATCGGATTGAAGCCGGCGTGACAGCTCCAGCCGGTACGCGCCGGCCTTAGGAACGTTAAGTCGGAATGAACCCCCGGCAAAATCGTCGCTGCTTGCATTGGCCGCCCACACTTTATTTCCATTCGGCTGCAGCTCGAAGATCGTTCCGCTGACGGAACGGTAATCCGTGCCGGTGAGAACCCCTTCGATGATGGCGCCTTGTTCCTCCAAACGAATTTCTGCTGTCGCATTGCTGTTTGCATCCAATGTCACTTGCTCGCATTTGCTCATATAGGAGGGAACGGTCGCCGTGACACAAACATTGAAGTTATCTCCGGGATCCCCTTGAAAATAGTACGCATTGTGGTAGTAGCCGGTCATTTTGCCGGAACGGCCTTCCACCTGTGTCAGGAAGTTCATTTGCTCCAAATTGAGCGGCCCCACCCAATCGCCGTCGATTTGTTTGGTGTATACCTTCAAATTAATGACTCCAGAGCCCGGCTGGCGTAACGGAATCGGAAACGGCGTCGAGCTGCTTTTTACAACGTTTACCTTCAAGCTTCCTTCCGTACTGTAATGGAAAGAGGTTTCCGCAGCTTCGATAGACGCCTCCCCTTCCATCAAACTCAGCTTGTAGGAACCGTCCAGGCTGCTGCGCGTCTGGCGCACTACCGGCTTGGAACGAAACGTCTGCGTCGCCGTTATGATTGCATTTGCGACAGGCTTGCCGGCCGGATCGGTCACTGTTCCTTCTACTATGCCTTCCGCCGGACCTGTGAGCTTCAGCTCCTTCTCGTTGTCACCGGGAATCAGCTCGAGTGACATTTCAGGCACCGGATCGAACAAACGGTCCTCTACGTCGACTCGGAGCCGAATCGTGCTTCCCGCTTTCAGCCCATCCTGCCATGAAGTCCAGCCAGCCGCATCAGTTCGAAGCTTTGCTAGAAGTTGGCCATTTGCATCCCATAATTGAACAGGGACATTCGAAACCGGCTGGAGCAACGGGTCAACGACCTGCATGCGCATTTTTGCCGGCTGATTTACCGGAACCTGAACCGGGGTCTTGCGTCCCGCTTCGACTCGGATACCGTCCCGCTCAACCCATACGTATTCGAAATCAGGAGAGTACAGCGTCAAGCGGTAGTCCTGCCCCGGGTACAGGCCGCTTACAGCATAAGGCCCCGGCCCCTGTAAAGTTATCAATTCCGTACCGTACCTGCTATTCGAAACCGTAAGGATCGCGCCGTTCAAATCCCCGTTCCAGGAATGAAGGAACTCTAGAGCCATGCTTCCGGAGACGATGAGCGGCCAATTGCCAGCGGATTGGACCGTTTCCGCGCCTGTGGCGCTATCTACCATTTTAACCTTGAGCTGGGACAACTCGCCGATCCCTTCTGCAATAGGAAAGACCGCCTCGTATTCGCCCGGTATCGTCTTGCTTTCCTCCATCGTCAGCATAGCATTGCGGGTCTCGTACTCCGTTCCGTTCCACGCTTTATAGGCGATTTCGGCCTTCGCTTGACGGGCTGAAGCCCCTTTAGCCTGAATTCTCAAATCGCTCCCGGATGCAGGAAGGTTGTTGCGTGACCATTCCGCATACCAGGTCAACGCAAATTGATTGCCTCCGCTGCTCGCACTGAACTTGTAGGTCGGCCCGCCAAAAGTTGCGTTAAAATCACGGTTAACCGCTTCAACCTGGAATAAATGCTCAACCCCAGGCAAAAGCTCCTTGGCCGTAAAGCGGTTGCCGCTGCCCACAGGAACATACCCCAGCCAGTCGCCGTCGAGATAGATCCTGTATCCGAGCACACCCTTGCTGTCCTGGGCATCCGGCCATTGAAGCGTGACATAATCGGGCCCGATATCCGCCGCCTGAAGCGCGCTTCCTGAAGGCCACACGGGCGCGTTCCCGTTCGAGGCAAAAAACAGCTGATCGGGAATATCGATGTCGCCGTGCTCTCCGAAGTTCTCTGTGGACCAGGAGTAAAAAGCTACCGGAGTCGCCCCGCTCCCCACAGCAGGCTTTTTGCTAGGACTGATCAGCCGAAAAGGAGACTTCGGCACCTTTACCCTGGCGGATGCTTGCGTCTCCACCTCCGCGACGTAAGCCTCTTCTCCTATATCCGGGTCATCGTTGAGAACATCGTAGCCGACATATCGGCCATCCGGGCTAACATAGGGATGCTGGCTGTCTTGGAGATGCTGCTGACCGGCTTCGCTGACGGAAACCCGCTTGATCGTCCCGCTGCCGCTGCGCTCGTCATAGACAAAAATATCTTGAGCCAAATTCGTGTCATCGGGAACCAAGTTGGCCGCCATGGAGGCGAAGGCGACGACTTTACCGTCGTTGCTTAAGGAAGATGTCCCGCTCCACCCGAGCGCCTCGTCTCCGTTCATCCCCATGCTGATCCGCTTGAACGGCGTGCTGCCGCCAAGACGGTCGTACCTGTAAATATCGCTTTCCGAGTTCGTATCATCGGCAACGAGCTTCGCTTGGGACTCAAAAGCAACGTAGCGGCCGTCCCCGCTGATCGAGGGACCCATGCTGTCAAACGCCTCATCCGGATCCAGCCCGGGGCGCGTGCTGATGCGGGTCAGCTTACCCGTTGTCCGGTCATGCAGGAATACGTCTCGGTTATCATCCGTATCCTCAGGAACCAGTCCCTTCGCTCTGGAATCGAAGGCTATATAACGGCCATCCTCGCTGATCGACACTTGATTCAACGCAGCCTCGCTACTGGCCTCCGAGGCGTTAGGTGTAATCGTATCAAGCTTCTTCGTCTCCCGGTCGTATAAGTAGACCGTGACCTCGCTATTCGCAAGTCCTTCCTGATAAGAGAAAGCCACATACCGGGCGTCTCCGCTAAAATCAAAATCGACGATCCCTCCCGTCGTGGTTGGTCCGGTTATGTTGTCGAGCGTGCCGGTCAATCGGTCATGCACCGTAACGACCATCCTCACATCACCCGGAGCTCCGGATACGAGCATTCGGATGAAGGCCGCGTACTTGCCGTCCGGTGTCAGCCGCACTTTGGAATAATCCGGCACGAACATGGTCGGCGTCACGCTGCGCTCTGCTTTAGCAAGCAGATTCCATGACAGTGCAGCGGATTTCACAGGCGAAAGCGCAGGAATCACGGGGGCGTATACGTTTGAGTATACGTTTTGGCTGACATTGGCTTTAGCCCGGCCCGTCGTACCGCTTCCGCTTGGTACAGCTGCTGCCCCAGACACCGGCAGTGCGGTGAGCATAAGCAGCGCCCCGGATAACAGGGCGGCCGTGTTTCTTTTAAATAATTTCCACAATGGCTGGCTCATCGAAAATACAACCTCCAACATTTCACATTTTCGATACGCAATGTATCGAAAGGTACATATCCTATGGATAAGCTTCAGTTGAACACGTTAGCGGAGCTGTACTAGGGGTACAGCCGCTAACGCGTTCTCCTGAAAAAGCACATAGTGTTGCTACGCGGTCAGTAAGTGCTTGGCGAGTCACAGCTGGATTGATAGTGCCTGGAGAAAGTACGCTCCGCTTCCAAATGCCCCTTGACTGGAAAAAAAGACTACGCGAATGCTGCTTCCGGCTTCGCCTCTGGTTTTGCTGCAAACGCTGCTTCGGGCTTCGCCTCTGCTTTTGTTGCATATCGCGCTTCGGGCTTCGCCTCTGGTTTCGCTGCATATCGCGCTTCGGGCTTCGCCTCTGCTTTTGCTGCAAACGCTGCTTCCGGCTTCGCCTCTGGTTTTGCTGCATATCGCGCTTCCGGCTTCGCCTCTGGTTTGGCAGCCAATGCTGCTTCGGGCTTCGCTTCTGGTTTCGCTGCATATCGCGCTTCCGGCTTCGCCTCTGCTTTTGCTGCAAACGCTGCTTCAGGCTTCGCTTCTGGTTTCGCTGCATATCGCGCTTCCGGCTTCGCCTCTGCTTTTGCTGCATATCGCGCTTCCGGCTTCGCCTCTGGTTTCGCCGCGAATGCCGCTTCGGGCTTCGCCTCTGCTTTTGCTGCGAATGCCGCTTCCGGCTTCGCATTTACCGCTGCCGGTGCTACCAGGGCTGCCAACAGGGCAACTCCTGTCAACCATTTGATCGCTTTGTTCATGTTACTCTCCATTAAATAATCCCTCCGATGAACGTTTTTGAATTATTGACGCTTACCATATCTTACCGTGGGAGCGCTCGGGTTTCATGAGCTATGGCAGGGAAATAAACCGGGAGTAATTCAGGAATAAACCGGGAGTCCTTTAGGATAATTTTTCCTATGTTTCCGACTAATCGAGTTAATGCACTCCTGCAAACTGCAGTTTCGATCCTTTAAAATGGCTGCTATTACAATAAAAAAGAGCTATCCTCCCAACCGTGTTGGAAGGAGTAGCTCTCGTCTTGGAATTAAATCAATTCGGATTTTTGCAGAAGTCTTTGCACAATTGCAGCAACCTCGGCCCTCGTAATGAACATTTTAGGCGCAAGCTGCGCTCCGTTTCTTCCCGATACGATGCCTGCCTGTACAGAATCGGCTACACCGCTTTGCGCCCAACCGGAAACATCGGCGGCATCCGTATACGGCGCAAGTGCTGCACTTGTCGTCTGAACAGCAATCTTGTCTTTGAGACCGGTAAGTGACGCTGCTTTGGCGATAATAACCATGGCTTGTTCACGGGTAATCTTATCATTCGGACGGAACGAACCATCCTCAAAGCCGCCGATCAGACCATACGCATATGCAGTATGAACCGCACTGCTGTACCAATCCGAAGCC
Source organism: Paenibacillus sp. NPDC056579 (assembly GCF_042793215.1). Taxonomy (NCBI): domain Bacteria; kingdom Bacillati; phylum Bacillota; class Bacilli; order Caryophanales; family Paenibacillaceae; genus Paenibacillus; species Paenibacillus sp. NPDC056579. Next base: position 276,878 of record NZ_JBHTVD010000005.1, on the reverse strand, counting down.
TTTACATCGGAGAATGGCGCCGCTCCGCTCTCCAGCTTCAGCCCAAGACCGCGTACAATGATGGCTGCAAATTCAGCACGGGTAATATCCCGGTCAGGACTGAACATGCTGCCGCCCGTACCGTTGATGACCATACGCGATCCCATATTGTTGACGGCCTCTTTTGCCCAATGGCCTTCAGCATCGCTAAATTGGAGAGGATGCCATACGATCGAATATATGCTATTGGTTAAGCTGTTGATTTTGGCAAAATACTTACCGTCAATGAGTACAATCTTAGTCGGTACGTGGCGGACGGTTCCGTCCGGCTCGACAACAACGCCTGTTGTAATTTTGTTAGGATCAACATCGTCCGGAATTGCAATAGTACGTTCTACATAAGCATTGAACTTCGATACTTCGATCGTTGTATTACCGTAGGTGCCTTTAACCGTAAAATGGACGGGTGGAGCAACAAGCGTAAATGTTCCTTGCTCCGCCGCGTTCTTCACAACCTGTACCATATCGGCCGTTGGCACAGCGATTTCAATCTGTATCTTAATATCTTGAAGCGCCACCGACTTCCCTACCTGCTCGGATATCGCATTAATATTGATTTGCTGCGCAGGAAGCGTATAGGTTGCCTGATCCGTTTTGATGACGACAACCGCTTGTTTTTCTTCCATGCTTTTAACCATTTGGCCGTTCAGTTCCCCGATGACAACATCAGACTTCACGTTTACCGGGATTGTAACAACTGCCCCTTGGCCTTCCGCTTGGAGTTTAGCCTCCAGCTTCTTCTGGTCAATGGCTACCGTTGTGACCGTTTGATTATTGATTTCAGTTGTCGTTGCAATTCCCGCATTTTCCGCCTTGCCATTCACAAGCACGTTTACTCCGGTATTCGTTTGCTCCTGCTGAACCGGTGTCGTAGAGGACGAGCCGCTGCCGCTATCTCTCGACGAGTTCGGAATGGCTGCGTTCGAAGCATCGGACGGTGTGCTGCCGCCCACTCCATTGAAAGCTTTTACGGTGAAGGTATAGCTGATTCCGTTGCTCAAGCCCGCAACGATAATCGGACTCCCCGTTCCGGTCACTTGGATGCCGCCCGGTGAAGCTGTTACCTCATACCGCGTAATCGCGCTTCCGCCATTAACGGCCGGAGCCTTGAAAGTGATCGTCGCCTGTCCGTTTCCAGCTGCTGCCGTTACCTCCGTCGGTGCTGCCGGAACTGTCATTGGCGTTGCACTGACTTCATTGGAAGCAGCGCTGTCCCCTCCCGGATTCGTCGCTTTGACTACGAAATAGTACGTCGTTCCATTCGTTAAGCCTGCCACATTGTAGGTGTAGACCGATCCGGATACCGTTGCCACTTCGGTACCATATGTGCTGGAAGTAACACTTTGGTAAACTTTATACCCTGTCGATCCGGCCACCCGGCTCCAGGACAAACTAACTTGAGCATTCCCTGCTATGGCAGTCTGCAGTAAAGGCACTCCTGGCGAAGGCACTTGAGGTACTGCGCTAACTTCGTTGGAAGCAGGGCTCACGCCGTCAGGATTCATTGCTTTTACTACAAAATAATATTTCGTCCCATTCGTTAAACCGGTTGCCCGATATTGATAAACGGAACTACTTACCGTAGTGACCGGATTATCGTATGAATCCGCCTGAGTACTTTGAAACACCTGATAGCCGGTAGCATTGGCTGTATTTGTCCACGTGATCACTGCATTGGAATCGCCTGAGACGATAGATTGGATCGCGGGTACGCCCGGAGAATTCATCGTCCATTTAGCAAACAATGTAAGATCGGATGTAATCGCAGTAGTCGAAAAACCGAATGGCGACGTCATCCCGCTGTCCGTATACCAGCCTCTAAAATCGTATCCCGGTTTTTCCGGAGCTGCCGGTTCTGAAGCATACGTATTATAAGTCACGCTCTGATTTGCTACGGACGAGCCTCCGTTACTCTGAAAACGAACCGCATAATTGTTAATCGACCATTTGGCATAGATTGTTGTATTGTCAGTGATGGAGCTTGCGAAGGAATACGGCGTATTCAACGTACCGTCCGTATACCAGCCGACAAAAGTATACCCCGTCTTTGTAGGGTCTACCGCTGGTCTCACTGCATTTTCGTTATACACTACGGTTTGCACAGAAATAGGCGAACCGCCATACACATTAAACGAGACCGTGTAGTTGTTGATCGTCCACTTGGCATTAATCGTTGTATTGCCGGTTACGGCATCTGTAAATAGATATGGCGTGTTAAACGAACCGTCAGTATACCAGCCGCCAAAGGTATGGCCGGTTTTTACAGGGTCTACCATCGGCTTAACCGCATTTCCGTTATACGCTACCGTCTGGTTGGCTATCGCCGTACCGCCATATACGTTAAAAGAAACCGTGTACGTGTTGATCGCAAACACTGCGCTCACACTCTTGTTCGCTTTCACATTGGTCTCTGTACGCGTTGCGTCCGTTACCTCATCGCTCCACTTTACGAAGTGGTAGCCTTCTTCAGGAACTGCCGTTACCGCTGTTCCGTTGGCACCAAAGTTCACCGTCTGCGAAGCGATGCCGTCCAGCGTTCCGTGCTCTCCCGCTGTATACGTCAACGTGTACTTGTTGATCGCAAATACTGCGCTCACAGTGACATCTCCCTGTACGTTGAGATCCGTACGCGTTGCTTCCGTTACGT
>NZ_JBHTVD010000005.1:249550-274095 GCF_042793215.1 Paenibacillus sp. NPDC056579 | reverse complement strand
CGCTGTATACGTCAACGTGTACTTGTTGATCGCAAATACTGCGCTCACAGTGACATCTCCCTGTACGTTGAGATCCGTACGCGTTGCTTCCGTTACGTCATCGCTCCACTTCACGAAGTGGTAACCTTCTACTGGAACCGCCGTTACCGCTGTTCCATCGGCGCCATGGTTCACCGTCTGCGAAGCGCTGCCGTCCAGCGTTCCGTTTTCTCCTGCCGTGTAAGTCAACGTGTACTTGTTGATCGCAAATACTGCGCTCACAGTGACATCTCCCTGTACGTTGAGATCCGTACGCGTTGCTTCCGTTACTTCATCGCTCCACTTCACGAAGTGGTAACCTTCTACTGGAACCGCCGTTACCGCTGTTCCGTCGGCGCCATGGTTCACCGTCTGCGAAGCGCTGCCGGTCAGCGTTCCATGCTCTCCCGCTGTATACGTGAGAGTATGTGTTGTCGGCTGTGCCTCTTCCGCTACATCCTCTACTACTTCCGACAAGCTGTCCAGCTCGCCGGCAGCGTAGTACCATGTAAACTCTTCGCTTTGTCCATCGGCAAGATCATTCATACGAATAAATAATGCATATGCACCATCGTTTATAAGCTCAATCTGAGCCGCCGCGGGATTTAGATTAATAGCAGCAGTAAAAGGTCGTGAGCCGATCGATACGTTAGCTTTTTGTGAAGGGGAATAGAACAGCACCCCTGTATCTCCAGAAGATATCTGCAGGGCAGCTGCACGATCTGCCTGATTGGTAAGCTTCACAAATTGCCCGTTATTGATATTTCCTCTTTCTTTTTTAGGACTATCGGATATACCAACATAATCGTCTCTTGTACCAGTCCAAAAACGCAAGTTGGTTACGGGCGCCCCGCTAATATTCGTAATGCGTGTGACCGTTTTTACAAATGAATTATTCTGACCCAACGTATATGTATTTTTTACCTGTAGTTTTTGACCGGCGATGGTTACATCTCCAGTTGATACTAGCTTGCCATATCCGGTGTTGGTGCCGGTGCTAACATAACCTGTCGAATCGATAACTTGATTGGACAGAGCCGGATTTTCAATAATAGTGCCGTTTTTATTCCACTCGCTAGTGCCGTCGCCCCCAACACCAAGAGCATTATCTAACGGATAAGTGCTATAAGTAAGCTGGTACCAATTGGCGTTTCCATTCACCGTACCATAATAAAAGGGCTGGAGGAGATTGCCGTTAGCGTTGACGGAGCTCGAGTTTCCATCACCGAACCTGACCTTTCCATTATTCAATACATTTCCCGCCGCCATTCCTGCTACAGGTATGAAATAAGAAACTAAAACGGCTAATAGCATGGCAATGACACTTTTTCGAATAAAGCTTCTTGCTGCTGATATCATTCAGACAATCCTCCTCTAAAGTTAGCAACATATTCATTCGTTAGAGCGGCTTTTCAAAGATATAAACGGCGATGCATTTGCCTCACCATCTCCCCTTTGCACACCGTTTTTTACAAATATAGACCATAAGACCTAAATAAAACCTGCATTTCTCCGCAAAAAGAGCTAAATAATTGCATACGCATACAAATTATATCATAATCCGTCATAAAATAGTTCCAAAGTCCCCCTATTGAACTATATTTATTTTAAACTTTTATGCTCTTTGCCGTTGTTCAATATACAACAACAAAATAGTATATTTTTTTCATAAATAGGGTTTAAATACAAGTTTTATATCTCTGTACATTCAAACTCATAATTTAAAGTTAGAAGGGGATAGCGTCCTATGAGAGCAGAATCATCATCGTTCGACACGGCCAATCCATAGCCGACATAGAACGAAAACATGAAGGGAGGGCAGACTTCCCGTTAACGGAGTTAGGCAGAGAACAGGCGCACAAAGCAGCAGCGTGGATCAATGAACAATTTAAAACCGGAAAACATTATAAGCAGCACTCTGGTTCGGGCCGCCGAGACGGCGGAGATTATCGCGAAACAACCCCATCTAACCGTACAGTACTAACAGGAGCTAATGGAATTCAATAACGGAGTCTTGACCCGTTTGCTAAGAGCGGAGGCGGCTGTGCTGCATCCCGAGCCTGCAGGCGGACGGCGAATGCATGAGGGCATGGAAGAAGGGGAATCCAAAATCCAGTTTCGTCTGAGGGCCGACAGCTTCTTTTCCAAACTGCTACAGCAAATTGAAGTCAATGAGTGGAAGAAAATATGCCTGGTTTCCCACGGCGGTATGATAAAAATGTTGTTCAGAAGCTTCTTGAATCTCCCCTTGCATACGAATGTGGGCTTCGGACAGGGGACACTGGAATACACATATGGCAGCTAAGCCACAAAGAACGGACTGTCCTTAAAGCTAATTCACCGGACCATTTAAATAGAAGGTAAAGCCGCTTCAAACTCCCGCCGAAGGCACCATGATGTAAAAGCATCATCCGGTCAGCTCCCTCGATAGTGGGATCGGACAGTAGATCCGCTATTTTACCAAAAAAGCTTGTTTGGGACAGGCTAAAGGACACAGAATCCGTTATTCCCCTCCATAACGCCGATAATCGCGACTTTTTCGCCAAATAACGGCTCTCTAGTCCGATAGCCTACCGATTTATGGTGTTTTCGACGAAATAACGGATCGTGTGTCCATATCCTCTCATCCGGATCCCAGGCTATGACGAGTCTTCCTATGTATTCCCTTTTCCTAATTCCTGTCCGCCTGCCTACAGCTTCAGCCGATAAATCGGTTTGTTCTCCAGCCCGCGGATGGATGGCGTCCACTGCTCCGTTTCAGGAATGGTTTCCAGTGCATCCTCCACCATTTGCAGCTTAGCGTCCAACGAATCGATGTGATGCAGCGCCACCGCTTCCGCCGTCTGAGGCTGAACAGGACTCCCCCACTCTCCCAAGTTGTGGTGGGACAAGACCAAGTGCTGCAGCCCAAGCACCCGGTCGGATTGAAGATCGATACCGCATTGGATGGCGGCCTCCGTAATCCAGTTCGAAGCCATCGAAATATGCCCCAGCAGCTTGCCTTGGACACTGTAGTCGGATACGATCCCCATCTGAGCGATCATTTCCTCCGGCTTCGCAATATCGTGAAGAATGATTCCCGCTTTGATGAAATCTGCGTTAAGAAACGGCCGCTGCTTGCAGATGAACTCTCCGATCTCAAGCATCCGCACAATATGATAGGCTAGCCCCGCATAGTAGGCATGATGGTGCGTCTTGGCCGCAGGATAGTGCATCAGCTTCTCTTCCACTTTGGTCACGCAAAAAGCAACGATCGTCCGAATCTCCTCATCCACAATACTCGACATTGCCTGCTTAATGGTATAAATCAGATCGACCGGCCGAATCGGGGCCGAACGAATAAAGTCGGTCAGCGATACTCCGTCTTCCGGAGTTGCTTTGCGGATCCGGTTGATTTTGACCTGCAGCTTTTCACGATACGTCTGCACGATACCTTGCACTTTCACAAGTCCCATAGGGAAAAAGGTTTCCTTATCCGTAGGCGTTACATCCCAATATTTGGCCGGCAGCTGGCCGCTCGCGTCACACAGTACGATATCGAAATAATCTTTGGGCGGAGTAGCGTTCGTCTGCTTTACTTCCAGCTCCTTCAATAAATAAAACCCCATGAATTCATCCTGATTGATTAATGTCCTAATTAAAGTCATTTCGCCTGCCTCCAAAACTAGTAAAAATATAACTCTATTCTAGCATATTCGAAAATAAACGTACTATGTCGGTATGATGGCGGCGGGATACCGAATTACAAATTTCAACAAAATGGGGGCAGGAATTGCCGTCGAAGGTTCGAGCTCCAGCCTCTCCGAGATAGGGCACGAAACCATCCGTTAGACATAGGAGCATGCTATAAAGCAGGAAGAAGCTTAAACCTTGTCACCAAGTCAAAATTTTGGAACAAACCGACCTATCCCGCCTTGACTCAAGCTGTTGTTTCTATGAAAAACATGTGCAGGGATGAAGGAATTACGAAACTCGCGATGCCGCAGATAGGCTGTGGCCTCGACAAACTCCAATGGGCAAAAGTCAGGGAGATTATCAAAGAGGCTTTCAAAGATACGGAAGTCGATATTGTAGTATGTACGTTATGATATTGCTTCCCAAGATAAATAAGACGCCCCCGTCGCCTCTTGTAAAGCGATCTCGGGAGCGTCTTTTCCTATGTTCCGGGGCTACTCTTTCCTCGGTCTATAAATACCCCGCCAACTTCTTCAAAACCGCCGCTTGCTCGGCAGTCATTTTTTTGCCGCTCAAGGCGTCCACCTGATGGCCGAATGCTAGGAGAATGGCTTGCTTGATTTGCGGTTTCCCCCGCTTCTCCGCCTCCTCGGCAAGCGACAGCTCTCTGCAAAGAGCTTCCGCTATCGGCCGTTCCGTCACGAACTGGCGAATGAGGGCATTAACTCCCTCGTAAGTAACGGAGACATCATAGGTAAACGTGGCTGTGCTTGTGTTCCCAGCCTTATCCGTGGCGGATACGGCAACCTGATGGCTTCCTGGCTCGAACGTATACGCAGGGCGGTTGACCAGCAATCCCGAGCACGGATCGCCTGCCAGGCCGGACAGTGCATCACTTGCCGTACAACCAATGTAAACGGCCTGCTGTACCGTATAGGCTCGCTCACCGGAGAAACGTACTTCAGGAGCCGTCTTATCGATCCGAATCTCCAGCTTACCTGGTTCCTGCTGCTGGACACTGCCATTAGAAGCCGAGTAAGTAACGCTCGTCACTCCTTCGCCCGCTATAGGAAACTGCACCGCGTTTCCTTTGACCCTCACCTGTTGAATCGGCTGCGCCCCTTCTGCAGCATACGTTATAGCGTCGGCATGCTCCGCTGTAATAGAGACTTCCACGCTGCGATTGATCCATCCGTTCTCGTTAGGTGCCGGAGTTACGGCGGCAAAGGAACTCGGCGGCGTTGTATCCTTGGCAGTGACGGAGAAGTCGTCGTAGTATGCAGTCGCTATGTTATATCGGCTCGTCACCGCAATGAGCCTCGCATAAGCGGCATTGTCGGGGGCTTTTCCTTTCAGCGTCACCTTCTGCCATTGCGCCAGCCTCGATTCATCCAAATGCTGCTCCAACGTCGAGAGCGTCGCGTTGTTTTTATCGAAGAAGCGGAACATGAAGCCCGGTTGGCCAGATTCGATATAAATATTGACGCTCGCCTTATATTCTTCTCCGGGGGTAACCGGAATTTTATCGCTTTGCAAAGCTACGGATGCGGTACGCAGTTTATCCGTAATTTTCAAGCTTGCAGCGCCGGTTAAACTGCGTTCTTTGCTAAGCTCGTAATAATAGTCGGTTCCGGAGGCGAACAGCGGGCTCCAACCTGGAATGGCGCCGCCCGATACCTGCTCCTCCAATCCGGCGTTACGCACGGGAACTGGGATACCAGCCGGCTCCTCCACCACTTCGCCGTCAACCTTCATTCGGTACAGTATCGTATTCGTAGCCTGATCCGTGAAGTACAAGTGTCCGTCCATTCCCAAGTCGAAACGGGACGTATCCGCCAACGTGCGGAATTCCAATGTGTCGGGATCGATTACCGTCAATTTGTTATTGAACAGCACGTACAGCAGACCGTCTGCCGACCAGCGGAGCGGATGATGCGCCCATTGGCTGAAATTCAGCTGCGGATAAATTTTCTTGCTTTTGACGATTTGATACGTATTCGGATCTATCGCGAAAATATATTCGTAAGACGCGCCCCAGATCAAGCCGTCCGGTCCTGCGGACAAATCGCCTATGAAGATTGGCTTCTCCAGCCCTGGAACTCTGAGCGGGAATTCGGCGATCTTCTGCTCGCTCGCTACGTCCCAGACGAAAATTTTTGCCTCCGCTTCCGTTGGCTCGGAACCAAGGCCGCCGCGAATCGTTGTAGAGCCGAACAGCTTGCCGTTATAGAAGGCCGTGCTAAGCACACTCTGATTTTGAACGACATTGCGGTGCACCTTCGTCTCCCCGGTTGCCGGGTCGTACACGGTCAAGGAGCCGCCAAGTGTTCCGTAGCCGGATATCGTCGAGACGAAAATCTTCCCTGCACCGCCCGTGATGTTCACAAGCCTCTCCTGATCGTTGCCGAGCACGGCTAGACGCTTCGGATTGGTCGCACCGGATTCAACCGTAAGATCGTACTCATACAGTCCGCCTTCCGGATAGACGCCCATATACACCTTGCTGCCGACCGGATAGACACTGTCCGCCTGATTGATGCTGAACGGCTTGGCGGTGTTCGTCGTCAGATCGACTAACGAAGACCGGGCCTGCGAGCCCGTCGTAATCAGCTGCGTGGGGGATACACTTTGCAGCCGGTTGACGACGCCCGGCAGTCCCGGAATGACAGGCGGCTGCAAAATAACCTGCTTCGTCGCGATATTCATCAACGTGACGCCGCCGTCGTACCGGACCGTCACCAAGGTTTTGCCAGGCAGCTCGGGATTGTTCGGGAACTCCACCCAGTTCGCGCCGCGCAAGCCGCTGCCGTACGCCATTCCGGTCGATTCCACCGCATGGGTCGCGAGATCGAACGTTTTCAGCATTTTATCCGACATATAGTAGAGCTTGCCGTCAAGGGAATCGGTAGCGTGCAGCCCTGTCACGTTCTCCAGCTCAACGTCCAGCCAAGACCCGGTTTGCGTGTCATAGAGGTACCCCTCTCCCGGAACTCCGCTGCCGTCCGTATAGCGGGCGAACAAAAATCGGTCGTCAATCGTATCCAGATCATAGACGGTATCATTCTTTACAGTTAAAGACGCCGCGATATTCGTTTTTTCACCTGTTTCCAGATTTACCCGGACAATTTGCCGGTGGGCAGTTCCGGCGTAAATATTACCACCTTGATACGCGATGGAGCGGACATATTCCTGATCGGTCGCGCCGATGACCCGCCCGTAATCCTTGACCTGCTTGGTGGCAGGGTCATATTGGTACACCTTGCCTCCGGGATACGTACCGACATAGACGCGTCCTTGTTCGTCCGTCGTAATGCTGTTCGGAACCGATTGCCCGTCGAACTGGGCGACCTGCACGGGAGTGTGCGTCACGGGAGAATAGCTCCACAGTCTTGCGCCGCCGCCATCCGCCGCAAGGTACAGCGTCCCGTTGGGAGCGACCGTATGCGCCCACGAGCTTTCCGATGGACCGATAGGGATACTGCGCAGCAGCTTGTAATCATCCAGATCGATCACGTTGAGCTGCCCCGGCTTGCCCTTGCTTGTCGCATACAGCACGTTGCGCCCTTCTTCCTTGCCGGTCGTCCCGTTAAACACAGCAACGGTATAATTGTTGGGGACGAGCAGCTCTTCCGGTGTCCCGTACGTTTTCTGAGATAGCCGGCTTTCCGCAGCGGCCGTTGTGGCCGCCGTAGCCACCCCCCCTCCGAAGCCCGCCATTATAATCGCTAGACACAATAACAACATGAAGACAGCCTTTTTCATTACACAGCCTCCTTTTTGGACCTGAATCGTCGATTGACTTCCCTTACAGTTACAAAAACTCCATAGGATTTCAGCGAAAGGAGTGTACCAACCGCTCCAAACGCCGATATGCGACACGCGACTTAACATCGGAGAGGCCATTTCAATGGAGCATCAGCCGCCGCACGAACAGGTTACCAGCACTCCGGAGCCTGCCGGAGGGTACGCCAAAGCAAGCCGGACTAAAACAGACCCGGCCGGGCGAGGCAATGCAAGGCTGTACACACACACAATTCTCTGCGGCTAGCCTTGCTTGCCGTATGTCAGCAGCGTCCCCATAATGGATGAGGGATCGCTTTTATATTTGACGTATGCCTCCTCGGCACGCTCCATCGGAACTCGATCCGAGATTAGCGGCAGGACGGAGATACGCTTCTCCGACAGCAGGCGAATGTATTCGCCGATATTTCTCCCTTCCGTCCAACGCACGTAGCCGATAGGATAATCCCGGTTTTCCAGCTCGTACTGCGCATCATAACGTCCGGGGCCGCCGGCGCGGGAGATAAGCACCTGCGCTTCCTTGCCAAACATCAGCGCTCTTGAAAACTCCATCGATAAGTCACCGACGATGACGATTTTTCCTTTATCCCGAATCCACTGCAGCGAACGGTTGATGAGCTCCTCCCCGGGACCGCTCGCACACAGCAGTACGCTGTCCGCGCCATGGACGCCGCCGGTGAACCCTATGAGCTCACCTTCCAGCCGCTCCGGGCTGTCGAACGAATGCCCGATTCCATGCCGGCGAAGCAGCTCCGCCCGACGCGGGTTCAAGTCAAGCCCCGCAACGCGAAATGCCGCTGCAGAAGCGATCTGGGCAATAAGCTGCCCGAGTATGCCCAGGCCTACGACAACGGCGGACTCGCCGAACCGGAGATCGGCGGTGCGCAGCGCATGTATCGCTATCGCCCCCAGCCCGGCGAAGGCAGCCTCCTCCGGCCGGACATGCTCCGGCACGGCGGCAGTTAAGTTGGCCGGAACCGTAAACCGTTCCGCATGCTTCACATAGGGTGCCCCGTAGCAGGCTACTCTCTGTCCTGGCTCCAGGCCGGTCACGTTATCGCCGACCTGCTCGACGATGCCGACCGCACTGTACCCGAGCAGGACTTGCTGGTCCGAAGCTTTGCGGAGAAAAGACATCTCCGTTCCCGGACTTATGGCGGAATACTCGGTGCGTACGAGGACATGACCCTCCTGCGGATTACCGGGCTCCACGTCCGCAATGATGATGCTCCCTTTCCAAGCGGCAACCGCCTTCATTTGCTTGCCTCCCTTTTTCACGGCACGGCGATATAATCGCCCGCTCAATCCACTGGTTTCTTCCGGTACTCGGTCGGAGAAATGCCGACATATTTTTTGAAGGTAGTCGTAAAGGTAGATGCGTTCAAATAACCGGTCTTTTCCCCGATTTCAGCCACACTCAGGTCCGTTTGCTTCAAAAATTCCTTGGCGTGAGACAGCCGGACCTTGTTGAGGTACTCGACGTAACCGATACCGAACGTTTTTTTGAAATAGTTGGAGAAATATTTGGGGCTCGTGTCCAGCACCTCGGCCATATGGTCGAGATACAAATTTTCCATATAATGCAGCTCGATATATTGGGAGATGAATGCGGCATTCAGCTTGCTCTTCGAGTCTTGTCCCCGCTTGCCGCCTATGTACCGTACCACATCCTGAAGCGCGTCCCGGACGTCTTTATAATCGTCGGCGTGATCGACTTGACGGCAGAATTCCGTCTCCAGCCTGTACAGCTCCTTGCCGTTCGCTGCGGAACCGTCCGCTTGCTTCAACAGGTGATAAAAGATGCTTTTGGCGATATGGCCCAATTGATGATGATGAATATGGCGGCCTGCATTTTCCTGCATGATTTCATCCACAAGACGAAGGCCGTCCTCGGTTTTTCCGCTAACCAGACTATTGGACAGCTTCTCGATCTTCTCGAACGGAAAATAAATATCCGCAGCGTAACGAACGGACTCCGTATCGATAACGAAACGCGGTATACCAACTTGACGATAGCGGATCCCGTCCACGATATCTTGGTAGGCTGCGCTGCAGTGGATGATTTTGGACTCATACCGCTTGCTGACGCACGCCCACAGCTTGAAGCCGTACAGCTCCTCCTTCTCAGAGCGCTTCAAATATGCCTCCAGACCGTCCATCACCTTCTTCCGGTCCGACGATTCATCGATTCCGACAAGTGCCAGAAACTGTAGTCCGCCCGAGTGAAATACGACGACATGGTCGGCCGTCTTCCGAAGCCCGTTACGGATCGACTCAGCGAGGTCCTCAACGCTTAAGGCCGTTGAATCGTTATCATCCAGACGTCTTAGCTGTACCGCAGCCATAATGAAATACCGTTCCCGGAAAAAATACGGGTAGTATTGCTGAATTTGATATTCGAACTCCGGAGTGTAGGCATACCCGTCCAGCGTTTGCAGGAACACGCCCCGGCGCATCTCCGCCTCCACAAATTCGATTTGCTTTTGGAGCGCTTCGTTTTCCTGCTGGACTTTGACGATACCGCTGTAAATTTTGCGAAAGTCGTTGCCCTTGCTGGTCCCGCCTCCAAGCAGCTTCAAAATATCTTTAACGGGTCTGTACAAATAAGTGCTAAGAAGTGCGGACAGCAGAACGGCGCAGACGATGGAGCTGATCATGATCCAAAGATTCGCATTCGTTACCCAGCCGACGTTGCGGAATTGGTAAGGGACCTTATTAATGTAAATAAAGTCGTTATAGTCGGATTTGTACACGTTGTATTCGAAATTTTTACGGGTAACCGACGCTTCCCGCGATGGATTCATATAAATATCGTCCAGCACCTCGGCCAAATCCCAATTGGTGTCTGTACTCAGCACCACATTGCGCTCCGCATCGAGCACGATCAAGGAAGCGCCTGGAATCATCGTGGTCAGGTCAATCTGCTGCAGAAGTCCGTCCACATCGATTAACAGCATGACATTTTTGTCGGACAGCCGCACCTTATTGCCGTCCACAGCCACCATCAACCGTCTCGATGCTTGGCTCAGATTCTCGTTCAGCACCGTGAACTCATCGGCCGGGAACAGCTTGAACGGATGACTCGATTTGGTGAACGATCTCCAGTACTCGGCATTGTACCGGTCGTGCTTGTATTTCGTATTGAACAGATGCTTCATATCGCTGGTGCCTTTGGCGGTAATCGCCAGATCGGCATTATTATAGAAGACTACCGCATTTTCAATAAAATCGACCGAAGAGATTAGCGTAGATAGGTTATCCTGCATCGAATACACTTTGGCCATATCGAGACGCCCGTCTTCCTGCGAGGCCAAGCTGTCGTAAGGCAGCCCATGAATCGCGAACACAAGATTGTTCACGGTCTTGAAGCTGCTGTCGAACGATTGAATAATGTTTTTGATGACCAGCCTGTTGTTTTGCGCCACGGTTTCGTAAATGCCGGAAATCGAGTTTTTGTAGACGACATAGTTGGATGCTAACATGATGGCGATGACTAGCAGCAAAGCGAAAAAAATTTGCAGCAGCCCCCGGTTGGCGATTAATCGGTTCATTGCGTCACCTCACACGATGTCATCCAACATATATTCCACATGTATCCACTCAACCCTTTTCCGAGCCCAGCATCACCCCTTTCGCAAAATATTTTTGCGCAAACGGATAAATAAGCATAACGGGGATCATCGACAGCACGATCGTGGCGTTCTTCATCGCTTGCGGAGCCAAGGCGGCACGGTCCACAAGTCCTGCGTCATTTTCGGCATTGAACAGCAGCATATCCCTCAACACGACCTGCAGCGGATACATATCCTTGTCATTCAAATAAATCATCGGAATAAAAAAGCTGTTCCAGTGCCCCATGAAGTAGAACAAGCCGATGGAAGCAAGCGCCGGTTTGGAGAGCGGGATGACGATGCTGAACAAAATCCGGTAGTCCGAAGCGCCGTCAATAAGCGCCGCCTCGCGTATTTGGGTCGACATATTTTCGTAAAAGCTTTTCAAAATAATCAATTCCATCGTCCATATCGCATTCGGCAGTACGAGCGCCCACACCGTATCGATGAGCCCCAGCTGCTGCACGACCATATAGGTCGGGATAATTCCGGCATTGAAGAACATCGTCATCACAATGGCGAGCATAAAAAACTTTCGGCCGAAAAACGTCCGCTGAGACAACGGATATGCCGCAACGGCGGTAAAGAGCAAATTGATGAAGGTGCCGAGACCCGTATAATAGATCGAATTCAAATAGGCCCGCGGTATTTTATCGTTCTTCAGCACTTCCCTGTAGGCGTCCAGGTTCCATCCTTTAGGAAACAGGAACACCTTCCCCTGAATAACGGAGGCCGTATCGCTCAAGGAAACCGCCGTAATGTAGAGCACGGGATAGAGCGTAGCTATGGCGACACAGGTAAGCACAATGGCATTGAGTATGACGAACAGAGATATCCTGCGCTCTCCTACCATAATCCGTTCCCTCCAATCCTCTTGGCTAGAGCATTCGCTCCAAGCAGCATCACCATCGCTACCAGAGCCTCGAACATCCCGACGGCCGCCGCATAGCTGTAGTTCGATTCGATCAAGCCTTTGCGGTACACGTACGTGGAGAAGACGTCAGCCACATCGTAGGTCATCGGGTTGTACAGCAGCAGCACCTTTTCATAGCCGATACGGATCATCGAACCCGTCTTTAAAATAAACATGACAAGCAGGGTAGGCAGCAGCCCGGGGATCGTAATATGCCGGATCATCTGCATTCTGCTGGCACCGTCTACTCGAGCCGCCTCATATAGCGTCGGATTAATTCCCGCGATGGCCGCCAAATAAATGATGGCCTCATAGCCTACCGTGCCCCAAATTTCCGAAATGACATAGATCGGACGGAACCAGCCGGGGTCGATGAGAAAATACGTTTTCTCGAAGCCGATGCTCGATAGAAGCTGGTTGAACAATCCGTTGACCGGGGATAGAAAATCGATAATCATGCTGCAAATAATTACGACGGATAAGAAGGCCGGAAGATAGCTTAACGTCTGGACCGTCTTCTTGAACCACTGCTTCCTGACTTCATTCAGCAATATGGCCAGCAAAATCGGGAACGGAAACCCGAACACCAAAGTATAGAAGCCAAGCAACAGCGTGTTGCGGAACAGGATCCAGAAATCGCTGTTGCTGAAAAACTTGGCGAAATGCTTCAGCCCGACCCAGTCGCTGCCCCATACGCCGGCAAACACGCTGTAGTCTTTGAACGCAATGACCAAACCGTACAGCGGCCCGTAACGGAACAGGACATAGAACAGGATGCAGGGGATGAACAGCAGCAGAAGCTGCCGGTCCCTCTTGATATGCTTGATTATGGCCGACCATCGGGATGGGGCTCCTGTGTCGGTGCGCGCGGTGGTTGCCTTTACGCTCGGTTGCTGCACGGTTTCACTCCTCCCTCGCATTACTTCGCCTTATCGTACCGCTTTTGGGCGTCGTTGTAGATTTGGATGTATCGGTCGAGTCCGTTTTTGGCGGTGGTTTTTTTCCATTCCTCCCATTGCGGGTCGCCGTATTTTTTGTCCAAAATGTATTTCGCATTGAATTCCTCCGCCGACTTCTGCAGCGAGGTTTGCAGCTCCGCGAGCACCGAAATTTCCTCATCCGTAAAATTCAGAATAGGGTCCATCGGCTCCCGCTTGTTGGTTTTCATTATTTTATCCTGCGCTTCCTGCTCCTTCTCCGACAGCTTGTAATAAACGCTGCGACGGTCCGGTCTCAAATAAGCGCCCTCCAGCCACATACCGTAACGGTCCTCAAGCACGCTGATATCGATCAGAGGCAGATCGGCCAATTGCGGATAAACGGGACGCTTGTCGTCACCCCATTTGAAGTTGACTCCTTCCACGCCGATCGTCATCAGCTCTCCGCCGGACGGGCTGGTCAAGTAATCGAGCAGCTTGAGCGCCGCGTCTTTATTCTTATTGTTTGCTACGGCTATGCTAAAATCGGAAACTTTGGGGAGCGTACGGACATTGCCCGTAGGTCCGATCGGATTCGCGTACCGCATGTTGTACTCGGGATTTTGCGCTTTGATCTGGTTGTAGAACAAATCCAGTCTGCCGATCCAATCCCAGGTGACGAACGATTTGCCGCTCGTCATCTTCGTCGTCCACGAATCCTGCGTATCGGTCAAAAATTCGGGGTCCATCAAGCCTTCGTTGTACAGCTTCTTCATGAAATCGAGCATATCCTTATGCGCCGGCTGGACGCTTGCGTATTTCCAGGTTTTATCCTTCTCGTCGTAATATGCGGGATACTGCTCTCCGCCGATTCCCCAACCGTAGGACCAGTCTCTGAAAATGTTGGCCAGCCCTTTGGAGGCGTACGGATACGTATTCGGGTACGCTTCCTTCACCTTTTTGAGCGCCTGGTAAAATTCCTCGGTATTCGTCCATTCCTTGATCCCGAGCTTATCGAATACGTCCTTCCGGTACATGAACCCGTGATTGACGTCCCGGTTCAGGTCGTAAATCGGCCATGTGTACAGCTTGCCGTTCTCGTCGCCGTACGATTTGACCACCCAGTTGTTTTGCTCCAAATACAGCTTCTTGAAATTAGGCAGCATATCCGCGTGGTCATTGATCGCTACAACCCCTTTTTGCTTGCCGATTTTCTTCAACTCCGCCGGCTTCAAGCCGCTGAAAATATCCGGAAGCTTGCCCGAGGCGACGACGACCTTCAGTTTGTCCTGATACGTCTGAGGCGAATACGTCTGAAACTGCACTTTAATGCCCGTTCGCTTCTCCAGCTCCTTGACAATAAGAATGTCGTCCTTAATATTGGACGAGTTGCTCGGCAGCATCCAGGTTAACGTAACCGGCTTGTCGACCAAAGGCAGCTTCAGACCTCCGGTATCACCATATTGCTGGGTGCTTTCCGTAGTCGTGCTGCTTGGCGTGTCGGACGCCTTCTTGTCTGCGGGTGCGCTCCCGCTTCCTCCGCATGCAGCGAGCGTTACGCACATCGATAACGCTACGGCTCCGCTGATCAGCTTTTTGGACATGTTTCATTCCTCCCCTTTTCTGATTTCCTTCATGGATTTCCGGTTCTTCGCGGTCAAGGTTCTCAGCTGCATGACTTAATAATAAAAACGCTTTCATCATTCGTAAATAAAACGATTTCCATGAGCTTTCGTTTTTCTCATCTTTCGCCGTCTTCAGCCGAAAAACCTTGTCGTATCAAGCCTTTGGACCATGTAGAAAATCGTAAAGCGGTAGAAATAAATAAAAAAGCCCGCATGAGCGGGCTACTCGGCGAGCCATTCCTGAAGGTGGGTTTTGACAAAATCGTCGTCATTCAAATGCGGGTAATCCCGGTACATTCTATCGATTTCCTCCGCCTGTCCCGGCGATAACACCTCCTCAGGATTCAAGCACCAGGTTCCTTTGAGAAGCCCCTGTCTGCGGAGCACCTCATGAATGCCCGGGATGCATCCGGCGAACCGGTTCGCTGCATCGAAGAAGGCGGCGTTGGTATCCGTCACTTCCACGTTGCGGGTCAGCATTTCCTGCGGAATCGGACGTCCGTCCCGGTAAGGCTTGATTTCCTCCAGCAGCTCTACCGCTTTGCGGGTCCATACAGCCCAATGTCCGAGCAATCCGCCGACGATGCGCTTCTCGACTGCAGCGCCGTCTACCTGGAACCGGTACGTCGTCAGCAGATCGTTCACGATATTATCGTCGTTGCCGGTATACAGCGCGATATCATCGCGTCGGTTTGATTCGCATACGGCACGGACCACGTCTATCGTCTGGTACCGGTTGAACGGCGCGATCTTGATGGCGATCACATTCGGAATGTCGGCGAACCGGCGCCAGAATGAGTAGCTGAATACCCGGCCGCCGACCGACGGCTGCAAATAAAACCCGATGACCGGAATGCGCTCAGCGACCACCTCGGTCCGTTCCAATATTTGCTCCTCGCTCCAGCCGGTGAGCCCGCCCATGCTGAGTAAGCCTGCGTCGTACCCCAGGCCGCTCGCGATACCCGCTTCCTCCAGCGCCTGCTCGGTCGGCCCGCATAGTCCCGCCACCTTGATAAAAGGCCGCGTGAGACGCGCTCTCTCGACCTCCTCCGCCGCCAGGCGCAGCACGGGCTCGTACAGTTGAATGTCCTTATCACGGATTTCGAACTGCGTGGAATGGACGCCGACCGCAATGCCGCCGGCTCCCGAGGCGATATAATAGCGGGTTAACGCTCTTTGGCTGCGTTCGTCCAGCTGGCGGTGCTCATCCAAAGCGAGTGGATGCGCAGGGATAACCAGTCCGTCATGAAGCGCTGCAATCAATTCGGGAGATAGCGATGGGTTGACTGTGCTCATTTAAAATTTCCCCTTTCGTTCCTGGAAATGCGTCGGCTTGTTCCATGTCGTTCCTCCCGCTTGAACCCATTCAGCTACCCAATCGATCATTTGCAGCAATGAAACTCGCGGATAGCCGAACCATTGATGGGCTTTCGAAGCGTTGCTCAACAGCGCATTCGGCGACTCCGTCCCTGTGAACGCGGCCTCCTTGCCGAGCCGTTTGGCGAACTCGCCAGCAGCCCAACGGATGGACATCGTCTCAGGGCCGGTCACATTGACGATCTGAGGCGGATTCGTGCAGCGGGTCAAGCAGCGCAGCGCCATCTCGTTGGCGTCGCCCTGCCAGATGACGTTCGCGTGACCCATCGTCAAATCAATGGCGCGTCCCTCCTGAACGCCACGCGCTAATTCAAGCAATACGCCATAGCGCATGTCGATGGCGTAGTTCAACCGGTACATCACCATCGGAGTCCCGTGCTGATGGGAGAAATACTCGAAGATGCGCTCGCGGCCAAGACACGATTGGGCGTACTCGCCCAACGGCTCCGGCGCGGTATCTTCGCTGACGCCTCCGCTGCCGACTGCCGAGAAAGGATAGACGTTGCCGGATGAGAATACGACGATGCGCGAGTCCTTATACGTCTCGGCCACTCTGCCGGGCAAATAAGTGTTCATCGCCCACGTGAAATGCTCTCTGCCGGTCGTCCCGAACTTGTTGCCGGCCATATAAATGACATTCGCAGCCTGCGGCAGACGGCGCAGCTCCTCGTCGTTCAGCAAATCGCAGGAGACGGTCTGCACTCCCGCTTCCTCCAGCTCCTGCCGCGCTTCCGCATTGGAAAATCTCGATACGCCGATCACGCGCTTGTTCAAGCCGCCTTCCCGGATCGCATTCATAGCGAGCCTCGCCAGGCTCGGCCCCATCTTCCCTCCGACGCCGAGCACTACGATATCCCCGTCTACGGAAGCGAGATCCTTAACCAGCCTCTCCGTCGGCTCAGCCAGCTTGGCCTCCAATTGCTCCACCGTTTTCATCGTCATCCTAATTAGCTCCTCTCAGGCTTGGTTTTTTCTTCCTGTACACCTTTTATGATAACGACAGACGAGATATAAAGACAAATCTTTTAATCGTCTTTAAATAAACAAAAAAAGAACCCGCTTCCGGATCATTGCGGATTCTTCTCAAAAAACGTAAAGGCGAACCGTTGTCGCGGCCTCCCCCTCGGTACCTTCTCCATTCCGGCCACTTCAACCAGCCCGTTGTCGATCCAGAGGAGAAGCAATCGGTGCGCGCTTCTCACCGTAATATCTAGCAGCGCTGCGAGCTCATGCACCTTGTATTCGTATTTTCCATGGCGCGCTCGGTTATGGAGCAGCTTGCTCAAATACGCGCTCGTCATTCCCGCGTTCTCGGCCCGCTGGATCAGCTCCGCATCCGTGAAGGAGAGCACGCTCTGCACCGGCTCGGCCATTTCCAACGGACCGATCAAGGTCCCGTCCTCCCGGACGATGAAGCAGGCGTTGCCTCCGGCTTCCTTGGCCTTGCGCAGTGCCGCCCGCGAGTTCGTGCCCGCGACGCTCGCAGAGCGCCCGAAGCCGATGCCGATGCTTAACGTAATGCCGTGCGTCGTTTTGACGTCCTTGGCTAGGGGAATCGTCTTGTAGCCGCCGGTCTCCCTCTCGAAAATGCCGCGTGTCGTAAAGAACAAATACTCATCGCCGCCAAGGTAGGTCAAGTAGCCGTCCAGCAGCTCCACATAATCGAGCACCATCCGGTGGATGTCGAGCTTCAGCTTTTGTACTTCATGCTCATTGTTGCGCTCAATCGCCAGCTTTCCGAAATCGTCCATATTGATCAGTCCGACTACGATCTGGGACTCCTTGCTCCGCCGCGTCCCGGTGGACAGCAGCGCCCGTTCCAGCGCTACGACGATGTCCTGATCCGACGGGACGAGCCACTCGTTCGGGATGCCGAGAGCGGTCAGCTCCTTAGCCACCGATTCGATACCCGTGACGGCCATCGAGCAGTCCCCGCTCCGGTAACGGGCCTGGTGAAATTCCACCAGCCTGCTTCGGGAAGCATAAGCAGGACCATCGTAAACGACCGCTTGCAGGTGCGGGAGCTTCAGATCGTTGAGCGTACGCGTTACCATCGTTTCGGTCAACGTGTCGACCGATATGCCGCGCGTAAGATGCCCCGACAAATGAGCGGCAAACAGCGCTTTATACAGCCCTGCATCGGTAATCGGGACATGATGCACGGGAATGGCTCTATCCAAATGCTCCTTGACCTTCCAGTGGGCAAGCGAATCGGATAGGAGCATAACCTCAACCTGACCGGCAATTTGCTCCGCCAGCGCTGGAGCCTCATCCACGTCAAGGAAGACTAACGGTACCGGAGCAAAGGAAGGAAACGATGCTATAATTTTCATCATTTTGTCCGTTACTGCCTGCGGTCCGATCACTCCGATACGGATTTGGTGGCTGTCCTGCTGCCGGAACATAGATTCCGCCGCATTCTCCTCTCCATCCTCCATAAGTGCAGATGGCGCAACAGCCGCATCCGGTGCAATGCCGTTCGCTTCCGAAGGTTTGTTTGGGTTCCGTTTCTCGGTCTGATTCACCGGGTTCATCTGATCCATGGATACACCTGCCGTCAATGTTTGCCTCTATATTACCATGACGGTTCAGGATCGGGAAGCAAGCGGAGGCCACCGGGCTCCACCAAATATCGCCGGGCCTTCCAGAGGCTTTGCCCTCCCCGATGCTCCAGTCGACGTTTCTTGGAAAAAAAGCCTACCGGTTTGTTATATACCAGTAGGCGTAGCATATCGATTTATGCTAATTCGATTTTTACTAATTTCGACCCGCTGCTTTCATCCTTCAGACGTTATCGGCGTTGGCGTTCCTAAGCAACATTTTGAGGCCATTTTAAGGCCGCCTCCCTGGCCACACTCCGTGGCCATACTCCGCCCAACGCATCGCACATACGCGCTACCCTATATAAAAGCCATGCTCACCCGCCGGTTCCGCTAACATACCTTTACGTCCCAATGTACACTCAGGAAGAGCTCTTCGGCTTCGGGCAATTCGAGCAATAAGCCCCATCCGCTTCTATTTCGTAATAAAAGCAGCACGTTTTACGAACCCGAACCGCCGGTTCGGAACCAGCCCCGCCGCCGGGCTCGCCGTAAAATCGGGCCATCGGGTTTCTCGTTTCCCCGAACAGGCTTCCTGGAGCCGTATGGATAATATAGTCGAAATCTTCCTGTATACGGGATTTCACCTGCTCGTCCGCCCCTTGTCCCAATCGCTTCTCATACAGCGAATAGAGACGAACCGCCGCATTTTCCCATAAAATCGCCTTCGGCGCATCGGCTGCCTTGGACATGACACGGAAGACCGGGGCCAAATTTTCGGCAAAAAGCGACCGAATGATGCCATCGCGCCACTTGTCACGTTTTCCCGGTGAGGGCTCGCTCGTCTGCAATCCAGACAAGCTGACATGGGGCAGCCATGCATCGCCTGGATCCGCAAGCGTACCGAGAAAGCAATTTTCAACGGACATATCCACCCCTTTGTTGAATACGGTCATTGCATATAAAGCCGGGGCAATGGTTAAGAAAGCATACCTTTTGGCAAAAGCCGAAGCGGTCGTCATCCGCGATGGGGATGAAACAGCTTCTGACATCTCGTCTAAATAGGCCACGCATTTCTCCTCGACCAGCAAATCGGTTACAGGAACGGCTCGATTCGCATTTTTCTCGCATATTCCGAACTGTTTCGATAAGTAAGCCCATTGCTCCGGGCAAAACGATCCATATGCTTCCATTCGCTTATCTCCCGCCTAACAGCGCTTCGGCTATTTGATCCACAACCAGATTCATGGCGATCGGCCCGTAATAAGCGATCCATAAAGTCGTATTTACGGGATAAATGTGGTTTTCCTTGACCGCCTTCATGTTTTTCCATACCTGCGTGCTTTGGAACTGATCCGCCAGCTTTTGGAACGTATCGTCCGTCAACAAGAAATAATGATCGGCGTTAATTTCCGACATCGCCTCCAGCGAGATCATGGTGCTCGTTTCCTTGTCATTAACGACCTGCTTCGGCGGGGTAAGTCCAAGATCGTCATACAAAATGGCCGCCGTACGATGCGTCGTCGTATGAATCCGGATATTGTTATCTCTAGGGCGGATCATGGCAACGCTCTGCCCGTTCAGCTTGGCTGCGAATTCGGCTTTCAGCTTGCTGATTTTTTGCTTGTAATCATTCAGTACCTTTTCGGCTTCTTTCTCTTTGCCGGTGATTTTCCCGAACGTGACTAACGTATCTTGCCAATCTTCGTTGCGGTCCAGCATGATCGTAGGGGCGATTTTGTTCAAGCTGTCGTAGATTTTCTCCTGAAACTCGGTGCAAATGATAAAATCAGGATCCATTGCAATAACGGCCTCCAAATTCGGCTCGTCCTTTGTCCCCAATACTTTGATATCTTTCAGCTTATCGTTCAAATAAGCCGGAAACTGCGTCTTGTCTCCCGTCGTTATAACACTGCCCGCAGGCTGCTCGTTCAGCGCCAGCAATTGATCCACGAATTGGGTATCGAGGACGGCGATTTTCTCGGGCCTATGCTCCAAGGTTACTTCGCCTTTCATATGTTTTATTTTCACAGGCGCATTGAGCTTCGCTCCGTTATTCGAACCGGTTCCCGCCGCAGGCTGCACGGCAGCCTGGCTCGTCCCTCCAGCCGCTCCGTTCCCCGAGCTTGCACTGCCTCCTGCGGCACCGGAGCAGGCGGTCAAAAACAGCAGCAGACTAAGCATAAGCCCCACCGTCGGCCTAGTGATGAATTGTTTGTACATCGGTGTAACTCCTCCGTCTTTGTATTGATAATGATTTTCATCATCAACAAGACTATACCTTCGCAGCCTCCTTGCGCCAATGGGAGATTGCGACAGACGGGATGGATTTAGGCGACGCTTGTCCTGCTGCCGCGCCTGCTCTTTATAAAGAAGCGGCGATACGCCGGCGTATTTCTTGAACATTCTGCTGAAATAGTAGCTGTCCGTGTAGCCGGCAGCCTCGGCAATATGCTGTAACGAAGCGTCCGTATGGCGCAGCATGGATTGGGCATTCTCCATCCGTACCTGAATCAAGTACTCCATCGGTCCGAGCTGGAGCCGGGCTTTGAACAGCCGCTGCAGCTGGCGCCTATTGCACTGAAACAATGCTGCCAACGAGCTCAGCGTAACCGGCTCGGCATAACGCTCCTCGATATAACGGGTCACCTGGGCGACCAGATCCGGCTGCGCCGTCTGCCCGCCTTGCTCCTGCAGCTGCTCCATCAATTCGTACACGAATTGACTAAACAAGCCTTTTACATGGAACCGCTGCAGAGGAGTAGCCTGCCGCCATTGCTGCTGCATTTGCTCCATTTTCAAATAGAGAGGAACCGGATGCAGAGGAATCAAGCCATACTGCGCTTGAAAAGGGTTATTCTCCTTGTACAGACGCAGCAGCTCCTGACGGCATGGCAGAGGGATGACTGCATTGTAGAATACCATGTAGTACTCGAACGTCTCCGTCACCCGATCAATATCCAAAAAGGTTCCTTTGCCGGCATGGCATACAAAGCATTTGTCGACCGTGTACTCCGCCTGATCCAGCTGTACCTGGGCTTTACCGCGCACCGACAGCAAAAACATATGAGCCGGGAGCTGGTAAGACCGCAGGCTCTCTCCCGGCTGCATGGCAGCATACCGCACGTCCAGCACCTTGAGCGCTGCATGGCTCCACAACAGCATCGGATCCTGAATAGACATTTGCCCTTCTCCTTCTTCACGCGCTGGCTTTTCTTACCCGAATAAGCCTATTATATTTGATAACAATAATCGTTATCAATGGTATTCTTGCTGGATCGGCTCACCGGTGCAACTGGTACGCGGACAGCTGTCGCGCACTTTTCATCGTCCAACGTTTTGGTGCAAAAATAGCAAAAAGAGCATGATCGCCTCATGCCCTTTTCCCGTTTCGATCCCCCAGCAGGGAGTTCAGCTGCTCCAGCAGGTTGCCTCCGCCCGTTAGGGAAACCGTGCCGATTTTCTCACATATTTTTTCCAGGAACTCCAGCTCCTTCAACCGGTACAGCGTCACGTTCTCGTCCATCAGCTTTGCCGTGTTTAGCAGGCTGCGGGTCGAGGCCGTTTCCTCCCGACGCGTGATGAGGTTGGCCTGCGCCTTTTTCTCCGCGAGCAGGACGGTGTTCAGGATGTCTTTGATATCCCCAGGCAAAATAATGTCCTTCACGCCGGCGGACAGAAACTGCACCCCGTAATCCTCGCTCTTCTCCTGGAGCCGCGACAATACGAACGCTGCGATATCCTGCTTCATTTTCAGAAGATCGTCCAGCTTCAACGTCCCGACATACTCCCTTAAAATGAGCTGCAATTGGATGTACAGCTGCTCCTCGAACGATTTGATCTGCAAAACGCGAAGCAGATGCGTCGTCTTGTACTGGCATACAAAGTTGAGCCTCAGCGTTACTTTATCCTCCGTCATTATTTCTTGTCCGATCATGTCCAGCTGCTGCTGACGCAGATCGACCGTTTTTACTGCAACGGCCACAGGGCCTTTCCAGAAGTAATATTTGCCCGGCTTGAGCTCTTTTTGCATGATATGGTTATAGAACAACACGCCCGATTCATGGCTGGCTACATCGAAGGACTGTACATAGCCGGTAAGCTTGGGCAGGACAGCCGTATCCACTTCCGCAGGCAGCTCCGGATTCCGGATATCCGCCCTTACGAAGGCATGCTTGTTCAGGGTATTCCAGAACGCATACGTCCCCGCCGTCAGCAGCGATGTGAACTTCCCGTCCTGGTAATGCAGCACGTATTCGTGATCTTGGACCTGTATGACGTCAAGCTCTTTCAGCAGCTCACTATCGTGCAGGAATAGCTGCAGGTCTTTGCCCGGAACTGTAAAAAGCTTCGTTATAGGAAGAACCGTCACCGAGATGTCGGAAAAGGATGAAAAGCGGTAAGTACCCGGCTGCAGAAGCTTCGAATAGCTGCCTTTCTTGAACAGCAGACCGCGCTCTCCGGTTTGGATATGAAATGTTTTAAGCATATGGAAATCCTCCTCTTAAGTGCCTTTGAAGAAGGCTTTGGATTGTACGTGATAGATAAATTGACAGATTGTTGGGGGAAGTAGGTAACCGGGACGTTGGAACCTTCCTGCAGTTGTGGCGGAATCCCGTTTTAGGCTTGAGAAAAGCTGGGTGTGCCGCCTGTGATCACATGTCCGGGAAATGTGCGCAGCTTGCCGCTATATCCCGATTCATGATCCTCCAAGCGGTTGACCTTACTTGCCCAAGCCGGTATCCACGGATTGCATAGCCTTGCCGCAGTGCGCGTAAGAAAGCCGCTGAAGATTCCAGATCCGGTCTTAGAGTTGAAATATCCGCTCGATTAAAAGTCGAGTGCTCTACCCTGAGCTATCGTTCTTCACGATGGGGAGTCGAACCCCTTCAATGGGAAGATCCTTGCCGGATCGGGCAAACAGCATACATGCACATAGTTTGTGCCTGCACTGCGGGACGGTACGAAGTCCCTGCCTCGGGTTCGCCTTCCGTGCATGAACCTGTTATTATAATCGCTTATTTCGGCGCTCGCGAACATGGTGAAAGTATTACGACTGGAAATAGGGACGGAAAAAAAGGGCCTGCTCCCAGTCATAGGGGAGCGTCCTTTTGAGGGGAAAAAAGGATGTGCAGATCATGTTGAGCTGGGGTGGATTACTGTATTGGGCTGGGGTGAGGGAGGTGGTTTCCTTGTAGGTGGATTAGCCGGCTTACTCCTCATTAACAGCGAGTAGGGCGGTTTTGTCGGCAGATGGGGATCAGAGGGTGGATCTGAGTGTGGATCAAAGGAGAGACGTAACAGCTAGGCAGTAACAGGCACATGTGACGAAAAGGGAGAGTTGTAAGGCGGTTTTTCCGGCTTACAGCTAACGATTTCGCATTTTGTTGGGCTGTAAGACGGTTTTTCAGGCTTATAGCTGTAGAGAAGAGAGGCATTCAGGGCTTTGAGCCCTTCGTAAGACGGTTTTTCCGGCTTACAGCTAACGTTTTCGCATTTTGGTGGGCTGTAAGACGGATTTTCAGGCTTATAGCTGTAGAGAAGTGAGGCATTCAGGGCTTTGAGTCCTTCGTAAGACGGTTTTTCCGACTTATAGCTAACGTTTTCGCATTTTGGTGAGCTGTAAGACGGTTTTTCCATCTTACAGCTGTAGGGCGGAGGCATTCAGGGCTTTAAGCCCTTCGTAAGACGGTTTTTCCGGCTTACAGCTGTAGGGCGGAGGCATTCAGGGCTTTGAGCCCTTCGTAAGACGGTTTTTCCGGCTTACAGCTAACGTTTTCGCATTTTGGTGGGCTGTAAGACGATTTTTGCGACTTATAGCTGTAGAGAGGTGAGGCATTCAAGGCATTGAGCCCTTCGTAAGACGGTTTTTCCGACTTACAACTAACGTTTTCGCATTTTGGTGGGCTGTAAGACGGTTTTTCCATCTTACAGCTGTAGGGCGGAGGCATTCAGAGCTTTGAGCCCTTCGTTAGACGGTTTTTCCGGCTTACAGCTAACGTTTTCGCATTTTGGTGGGCTGTAAGACGATTTTTGCGACTTATAGCTGTAGAGAGGTGAGGCATTCA
>NZ_JBHTVD010000005.1:70651-249450 GCF_042793215.1 Paenibacillus sp. NPDC056579 | reverse complement strand
AGGCATTGAGCCCTTCGTAAGACGGTTTTTCCGACTTACAACTAACGTTTTCGCATTTTGGTGGGCTGTAAGACGGTTTTCCGGCTTACAGCTGTAGAGAGGTGGGGCATTCAAGGCTTTGAGCCCTTCGTAAGACGGTTCGGCTTCTCTAGTTTTTCCGGCTTACAGCTGCCAAGCAGCGGGGCTCATGGAATGCTTCAGCTTCCTCGTAAAGACGCTCTACTCCATTCAAATCTTTCGAGAAGACCTTCATCCATTGCGGTTTCGGATATTCCACCGGTCAAGGTTCAGTTCTTCCCGCTTCCTTTTCCAGCTCCCGCAGCAAGATACGCTCGAACCACTTCCAAGGCAGCATCGTCATGCCCAGAATGGTAAGAGCCGCCCCTTTGCCTAACGGATACCTGAGCCGTGGATACCGGGATAGTACTATCCGCCCGACGGCGCGGGCAACATCTTGAGGGTCGTCGGCATTTTGAGCGGTATGGCGTGAATAGCGGAGAACCGCCGCCAAAAATCGGCTGTAGGGCGACCGCTCCGATTGCCGGGAATCCATATGCCGGAACCCTTTGGACCATATATCGGTCCGGTAAGCGCCGGGCTCAACCAGAACAACATGGACGCCGAACGGCAGCATTTCGAGGCGCAGCGATTCGCTAAAGCCCTCGACGGCGAACTTCGAGGCGGCATAAGGGCCATAGCCCGGAAAGCCCATTCTCCCGCTGATGCTGCTGATCATAATAATTTTGCCGTGGCGCTGCTCACGCATAAGGGGCAGAAATGCTCTCGTCATGGCAACGACACCAAAGAAGTTGACCTCCATCTGCTTCTCCCAGTCGTCCATCGGGATCTCTTCGATGCAGCCGCCAATCGCCATGCCGGCATTGTTGACCAGAACGTCGACCCTCTCATAGGTATCGATCACGTAGTCCGCAGCATCCTGGATCGCCTGACGGTCCGTTACATCGAGAGTCAGGCATTCAATAAGCCCCTCAAGCCCGCCTTCTCGGGCACGCTGCGTCAGCAATCCGCTGTTGGAAATATCGCGCATAGCAGCAATGACCCGATACCCTTTCCTTGCCAGCTCCAATGCAATCAACAGCCCGAAGCCGCTCGATGCCCCCGTTATGAAAGCAACAGGTCTGCCGCCGTTGCCCGATTCCAGCCTTTCGTCCCTACGCTGTACCAAACCGTTCATGCCGCCTTTCTATCGTTAAGGTTGAAAACGTCTTTCCACCCGCCGCAGCTTCCTGAGACCCGGTTCATGATGAAGCTCGCTAAACTCCAAGTGCGGCGCCTCACAACCTAACTTATCGCATAATTGTTGAATCGAATCAGAAATTTGCTGGTGTACCTTCTCTCTCGAGGAACCAACCGCACGGGCTTGTCTTTGCAGTTGCTCTTGCTTCTGCTGTTGCTCCTGCCCTTGCTCCTGCTCCTGCCCTTGCTCCTGCTCCTGCTCCTGCTTTAGCCGGATCGAAACCTCCACAGCAGCCGGAGCGTGCTGCACAACCTTATACTCCGCCACGTCCGGAGCCGACGATATGATCGCCCGGGTAATAAAGTCGGGATAGACAGGAACCAGCTGCCGATCCGCCAAGCTGTGAAAATAAAACAGATCGTCACACCGCCCTTCAATACGCTCAAGGGCCATATACGCCGAGCCGCACGGGCAGGGCTCCGCCCGCTCGGTCAAAATATCGTTCAGCCGATACCGTACAATCGGCTGCATCGTCCGTGACAAGTCCGTGACGATCGGCACGAACTTGCGCAAGCCGTCGTCCAAGACTTCCTTCTGGACGACGACAATATCCTCGTTCACATGCAGTGTACCATACTTGCATGTGCTCGCGATAAACCCTTCCGTACATTGATAAATTTGATGTACGGATTGCCCGAAGGCCGCCTCAATCGTGACGCGATCCAGCGGATCGAGCACCTCGGCGACCGAGATGATCCTGCGCGGCCGGGGCCCGAGCCGCAGCCGTCCGTCCTGCTGCGCCTCCGCCAGAGCGCGCAGCATCGAAGGCGGCGCAGCCACGATCGTAGGCTGCTGCCGGTTCAAGTTCACGATATGCTCAGCCAGAGGCTGGAGCATATCGTAGAACGCGAACTGCAGCCTGCGGCTGCCCACGCTGCCGTACAGGTTGCTGTCGGCACGCAGGAAAAAAGCGACCCGCTCCGCATGAAGCAGCGAGCGGGGCAATACTTTGGCCAGCATGATGCCGGCCCATGCCATCCTCTCGCGCCCGCTGACGAGAAACAGTCCGCGGTTGCCGGAGGTTCCCGACGACAGCCCGACCGTAACCGGGCCGATCGTCGGGGTGAAGTCTCGGCTTTGCTCGGCCGCAAGCGCCAGCGCAAAAGCCTCGTCCTTGCTCACACCGGCCGTGTTCAGCCGGTCGAACTGCTCCATCATCTCCAGCTTCTCGATGATCGGAAACTGCCGCCACTGCGCATCGGAAAGCTCGCCCCAGTGCTCCCTATAAAAGGCCGAGTGCTTGCGCACGAACCGGAGATGGCGCCGGATGCGCCGCTCCTGCCGGCGCTCCACTACCTCCCGGGACGCTGCCGTTCTAGAACCCCACCGGGTCAAGAGATAATACCAGATCAAGATCAGCTTCCCGATCATGTGCCGTCATCACCGCCTTGAGCAAGCGATCGCCATACTTCGCTGCAATGCGACGGAATAAGCTGCAGCTCCGGATACCGCTTATGGACTTGAACAATATTATCGAAGCTCTTCATGTATTCGCTGCGGCTCGACATAATAAAGCCGGCCAGCCAATGAGGCGGCCGCCGTTCGCGAAAGGCACGGCTGCTCCAAACGGCGTCCGCGCACAGGAAAATGTCGCCGCTCCCGGTCGACAGCAGGATGCCGATCTGGCCTGCGGCGTGGCCAGGCACATCGACGGCAATGACGCTGCCGTCGCCGAACAGATCCATCCCCCGCCTGAATGGAAAATCCGGCGGAAGCTCCGCCAGACGGCTCTCGTCTATAGGCCGGGAACGGGTCTCGAAATCGTCAGGCAGCAGCCCGGGCAAATAACCGGCGAGCACTGCGCTCCAGCCTGAACGGAAGCGTACCGCATCGTAAGCTTCCTGCAAATAGACGAAAGCGGCGTTGGGAAAATCCCGTAAGCCCGCGATATGGTCGGCGTGGAAGTGCGATAAAATAATGATCCGCACATCCTCCGGTTCGATCCCCCTTTGCCGCAGCTGATAAGCTGCGCTGTCTTGCGGTGTATAGTAAACCGGCGTCATCCTGCGGTATAACGAATAAGGCATGCGTACCGTCTCCTGAAAAAAACGTTCCGTATACCCGGTATCGAATAAGACAGGGCCGAGGCGAGGATGCTCGATCAGCGCGAACAGCGCAGGAAACGGTACCGTCCGGCTGCTTCCCCCCTGGATCGTAACCCATTCCTTATGCGTGCAGTAGCCTCCCGAGAGCACGGTACACCGTGTATGTACTTTACTGCTGCTTGTACCAGTCGGCATACAAGTCAATCCCTTCTCTGATCGTACGTCGCGGAGCATATCCAAGCTGTTCTCTCGCAGCCGAGATGTCGAGCGTCTGCGTTTTGCCAAGCAAACCGACGGAATAGCGGGTAAGCAGAGGCTCTTTCGCACTGCCTGTCATACGGGCCACGCCTTCCATTATCGAAGCGACGGTATAGGCGGCTGCATAAGGAATGCGCTTCGCTCTCATCGGCTCTCCCAGCTGCTCGAACAGGTGTTGCAGCACATCGATAAATCGTACAGGCTCCCCGTTCGTAATATTGTACTTCCGTCCAAACACCGATTCCGGAGCCGTCATGCACAATAAGAGCGCATCGACCAAATTATCGATATAAGTCAAATCGATAACCGCCTGCCCGCCGTTAATAAGCGGCAGCTTGCCCCGCCGATTCGCCTCGATTAATCGCGGGACAATCGCCGGATCTCCGGGACCGAAGATCGCCCGCGGGCGCAGCGTAATGACCGGAAGCCCTTCGTTCACGAAGGCTTTATCGATCTCCAGCTCCGCAAGCCGTTTCGTCTCCGCATACAGATTCGCCGCCTTGCGGGGCAGCGGGGCCGACTCGCGTATATTCGTACGATCGGTATAGTCGAAATAAATGCTCGGCGTGGATACATAAATAAGACGCTGCACGTCGTGGGCCAGGCAACCTCGAACGATGTTGCGCGTCCCCGTCACATTGCTGTCGTAAAAATCGTGATAGCTGCCCCACAGCGACGACATGGCTCCGCAATGGAACACCATGTCCTGCCCGGCGCAGCTCTGCTCCGTTCTTATCGTATCCTCCAGATGGCATGGGAGGAACGAAATGCCCTCCTGCCTTAGTTCCTCGCCGATCGTATCGTTTCTTCCCGCTGCCGTCACCTCGTGGCCCTGCTTATGCAAAGCAAGCGCGAGATGCCTGCCGAGAAAACCCGTCGCTCCGGTGACCAGCACCTTCATTTCAGTTCACCGCCGTTCCACTCGATATCGTGCGTCGATGCTTCCATTATAGAGATTCGTCGGCGCACGCCTTTTCTCCAGTTCCAGTACAGCAGCCGAAACTGCTGCCAGAAGGGCTTCCTATCGTTCGACCGGTACACCGCATCTTGGCCTTGTACGACATATTGCGTCCATTGCTTCAGCCGCTCCCGCGAGCGAATCCCGAATATACCATAAACCAGCATCGCAACGGAAATCATAGCCTTCCGAGATGGTTGCGGCACAATGGGCGGCTTCGCTTCCGTAAGCTCCGGGAAAAAAGCCGTATCCAACCGGTCCTCCGGCCGAAACAGATGAATCCCGCTCGTCGCTCTCGGGTTGCATTCCAGCGGGTAAATATCTCCCGCCTCATCAACGATAAAGTCGAAAGCGATTTGCCCCGTGAACCGCTCCGCCTGCACAAACCGCTCCACCCATCGATCAATCCCCGGATGCGAGACGGGCTCGAAGCTGATGCAAGCGCCCCGTCCCGCCGTAAATCGGACCGGATAGACCGCATGGGCCGCAATCCGTCCTTGATGCGCCACACTATAGCTGCAAAAGGCCTGCCCGGCAACATATTGCTGGGCAACCCATGGGACAGCCTCGGAAGCGTCAAGCCGATCCAGCAGCGCAGCAGACAAAGCCTTTTTGCCTTGCGCCTCCGTGATGACGACCTTGCTGGAAAATCTCGAAAACACCGGTTTGAGCACCCAGCGGGTGCCCCCATTCCCTGAAGCTCCGTCCGTCGAGGCGGCTTGCCGTTCCGCCCGCTTCATAAATTCGATGCCGTCCTCACGCGATGTGAGCAAATACGTCGGCGGAGCTGTGAAGCCCAGCCGCAGCACCAGCTGGATAAACTCCCATTTGCTGTGCAGACGGCGCAGCTTATCGAGCGGTTCCGTGAAGACATGGCAATGGATGCTCAGCGTCTCCAGCCCGCTCGCCACATAAAACAGCTCCTCGCAGGTAGGCACCAGCCAATCGATCCGCTCGGCTTGAACGATTTGCAGCAGGGCATCCACATAGGCCCTGGGATTGGCTGCTGGCTCGGGCACGATGTAACTGCGCCGAACATCCTTAGCCTGCCGGCACAGCTGCTCCGGGCAGCTCTCGGCCATATACACCTCGTGCCCTCCCGCGGCCAGCAGCCGGGCCAGCTCCAATGCCGCCGGCGCCCTGCCTCCGGTGAGCAAAACGCGCTTGCTCCCGCTCGCTTCATCCCGGCTCGCCTCAGTAGTCAAGGATCATCCCTCCGACGGACAATCCTGCGGACGTTCCGAGCAGCAGCACCCTTGAGCCCCGTTCGATCCGCCGCTCCCTGATCGCTTCGTGCAGCCCCATCGGAATGGACGCGGCAATCGTGTTGCCATGCGTCGGCGTAATGAACATAAGCTGCTCCTGCGATATGCCCAGTTTGCGGCTGATCAGCCTCATTGCCATGGCGCTGCCTTGATGCGGGACGACCAGTTGAATATCCTTCATCGCGCACGAAGCCTGCTGCAGCAGGGACGCGACGAAGCCGGGCAGAATCCGGGATGCCATTTTGTAAATGCCTTGACCGTCCATTTCGAACAGGAACGCTGCCTCCTCCTGCTCGGTCAGGGCGTGCGCACCCGTTCCCCCGCCGCGGATTTGCGACAAATGCGCTCCTTGGCTGTACGTCTGCATCGCGGAGCAGACAATGCGCGAGCTCTCCTGCTCCTCCGCGGGTCCGATCACGACAGCCGCCGCTCCGTCGCCGAATAGTGCCGCACTTTCTTTGTGCGCCCAGTTCAATCCGACCGAAGCAATTTCGGTTGCCACAAGCAGAACGCGCCGGTATCTTCCCGATGTGACCATATAGGACATGACGTCGAAGCCCGTCAAGAAGCTGAGGCAGGTCGAATTGATATCGAAGGACGGTACCCCGGAGTGATCTTCTCCCATCGCTCTTTGAATCAAGGAAGCCGTACTTGGAATCGGCTGCTCCATGGTGCCGCTCGTGCAGACGAGACAATCGATATCGCTGAATGCCAGTCCAGCCTGCTTCAACGCTTCTTGGGCAGCGAATGCCCCCATCTGGGAAGCCGTCTCATCCTCGACGAAATGCCGCTGCAATACGTCCGATTTTTTCTCCACCCAGCCGGCCGGAACATCCAGCAATTCATCCATCTCCCGCGCTGTGATGACCCGTTTGGGCATATATTTTCCGGAACCTAGTATTTTCACCTTTCGGATTTGCATAATGTCTGTACCTCCCCATGCTGACTTACCGAACGCTCTGTCCAAGAAGGGAATCCATGATGACGCCATAGCAAGCATGTCGAACCTTGTTATACTCTATTGTAATGAAAACCTCAAAAGCTGAAAGTACTATCTTTTTATACGACCTTCATGTAACTTAGACGTAGTCCGAACCCATTTTGACCCAGCCGGAAATTATTTCTTATACTGCAGACCTGCAGAAACAAAAAACAAGCCGAGACGAAACGTATCGTCATCAGCCTGTCCATGCCGTGCATTTTCCAGTTATGCGGAAAAGTCTTACTTTGCAGCAGCTACAGCAGTAGTGGCAGAAGCGGAAGTTCTCAGCTGCTCACTAGCCTTAAGCAAAATATCAAATTTTTTAAAGCCGGATCCTTTTACAATTTCTTTAATAGCAGGTTTTGCTGGATACATATGAACATCTCCTTTAACTTTAATGGGGTTAATCTTACATTATCATCCAGAGTAAAGGAGGGTCAATCCTTATTTTGCTATTCGTGTCAAATTTCACGTTTATGAACGGTTCAAATAGCGATAAAGCTCAGAAATCTCCGTCGAGTACACGTTTTCAGTCCCATGCACGCCTTCTCGGCTTCCAATAATCCTTGCAAATTTGGAGTACATCCGGTTCAAATACTGGTTATCCTGACGGGCATGGAATCGAAAATGCCGCACGTGGGTATTCTCCGCCGCAATCTGATTGGCCATATGGCGGAAGCCCTGCCAAAAGATACGGCTGCTGCGGTAGGCCTCTTGCAAAATAACCGAGTACACGAAAGCAATCTCTCCGTCAGGCCTTTTCTCGTTGTTTTCGTCTACATAACAGTAATGCCCCCAGCCAATCATATGATGCCGGTCGTCTTCAATCATAATAATATGGGAATCACGGACCTCTTCCAAAACATGAAGCAGCGTATCGTGTACTGTAAAATCATTGGAAAAATCATTCCGATTTCGAATAAAATACAGCGTAAACCGCGCCAAATCCTCGTCGCCTTCACACCGTCTGAATCGTACAAGCATCGGCTGCCCACCTCCTACTATACTTGGTGCTCACGACTTCGGCGGTCAAAAATACGTGATTTGCCGAAACTTCGCCGCATATTCCTGCCAGTCCGCTAACGTTCCGTAATATTCGTCCAACGCTCCGAATTCGGTCTCGTGCGATGCGCTTCTTTTCGCCAGCTTGCCGAACAGCTCCCGCAATGTGCTGTCAGCCGGTGCCCAGAAACGCAGCTCCTTGACCCCTTCGTCCAGATGAGCCAAATATTGCGTTACAAACTGAAGCCCTTCGAGGAACAAGCGGGTGCTGCGATGCTCCTTCACAATGTAAGCAATCTGAATTTGCACGACGTGCGTATCCTGATAATGATTTTCGCCGGTTCCAAAAATCAAGCCGACCGCGCCGACAATCTCATCGTTCTCCTCATCAAAGCATAAAATAGCTTCCTTGTTCATCAGCACCGGACTTGCGATAAAGCTGAGGGAGACGGGGAAAGAGTATGGAAGCCGCAATTGACTATAATGCTCGAGCAGAAATTCGATATATTTCTCCTGGTACCTCTCCATGGAGCATATTGAAAAGTAATAACCCATGACGCCGTTTTCCGACCTCCGTTACGGTAGCCTTTGGTGAATTATACCATGACGCAGCCGAAGGAAGCATCAATTTTGTGTAAACAAGCGGGGCTTGTACCGGAACGAAAAAAAAGATCACTTCCGCCCAGCCCGTCAAGGCCAAGCGTCAAGTGATCTTGCAAAGGGAAGTTTTAAAAACGAACCATTCCTTCCTTTCGGTGCGCTTCGCAGATGAGTGTTGCCCGCCCCCGCGCAGATGACCTGAACTGCTTTCGGCCGCAGATTACTCCGGTTTCGGCTTCCTTTCGTTGCCCCATAACGATTTCGCCCCGCCCATAGCGAGTCTCCATTCGTGCCGCCAGCGATGAACGTCCTGAACGGTGATCTCCGGCATGTTGGCCCTGCGCTCTTTTGGCGGCATTGCCGGGAACGGTTTATGCGGCTCCGCTTGGTACCAATAGGCGACCGTGCTGATATCCAGCGCCAGGTTGTTATTGTGTCCGTGCTCTATACTGGCTCTAAGCGACTTATCGAAGTGGATCGGATCTTCAAGGAAGAAGCGGTAGCAATGCGTGCGTCCCATCCACCCGAGCTTATTAGGTACCCGCGCATATCCGAAGTAAGGGTGCAAATACAGTTCGTTAGGGCACCACGAGCTGTTGAAGAAATCCTCCGTCCCCGTGCCGTGGAGGGAGCCCGGCCATTCCTCGCCGTCAATCAGCCACATATCGTCCCCTTCTCCATACCACATCGGCCCCGGGCTATCGACATAATAATTAATGCCGACAAAATGTCCTTTCCCCTCCAGATCGGCAAATAAATAGTTGTGCTTATCCGATACGTTCATCCCTTGGGGTGCAATGACATCCCACTCCGTCTCCCCCTCCTCCGGATGCACCTCCGTAACCTCCCGGTTCCACCATGCGTGAAAACGTCCCATATGGTCAGGCATCGATTCGTGTGCCTCATAATCAATGTAATAGTACAACGAGGATAGCTCATGCTCGGAGTCGTTCTCGATCGTAATCTTGGCCCCGTGACCGAAAGGCATGGGAAAATAGCAGTTTAGTGCTCTCCCCTGCGCCGGAGCCGCTGCCAGTGGAAGCGACTGGAAGTTGTACTCCTCTCCCCACCCTTGACCGAAAAAGTCCCCTAACGGCGATTCGACGCTCGGCTTGTCTTCCCCGTCCCAATACATGCGAATGATGGCGTTGCGCCGGATGAAACGATCTTTGGTGCTGAGCGTCATCCAAATGTGCTTAATAATCCCCGCTCCTTGAATGGCTGCCAGCTCCGCCGTCTCACCGGGAGCAATAGTAATCTTGTCTTTATTCCCGCCTGTCCGATCATAGCTGGAGATGCGTTTCGTCCTTACCTTTTCTTGTAATGCGGCAATGTTGGCGAGCGGTCCATGCATCCTGCATCCTCCTCCGAGCTTTGAGCTCATTCCATTCATTTCTGCTCTAAGTATAGCTGAAGGAAGCGGTCCGTGAATTTAGCGCAAACCGTTGTTCATTTATCAATTATTGCTATAATGGCACTAAAGGAGGGTTCATTGCTATGTCCGATATGATATTGTCTCCTTACGTCCGGCGGGCTTGGGATCATTCCGCCTCCAGTCCCTGGTCCGTTCGTCCCCGCACGTTATGGGACTACGAGCTGCTATATATCAAGGAAGGCCAATTGCTTATTACCATAGAAGACATCGCCTATGAGGGCATACCCGGCGACTTGTTTCTGTTCAAGCCCGGACAGAGGCATTCCATCCGCTCTAACAGCTCCCTCGGAGTCAGGCAGCCTCACATTCATTTCGATCTGGTGGAGCAGAGCGATAGCCCGTATATCCCGGTATCTTTTATAACGGAAGAGGAAATGAACGAGCAGGAGCTTACTTGGTTTCGCCCTGATTTGCTATCGGTGGGACCGTTCGCGCTGCCCAACCGGATCCGGCTCACCCATCCCGCCGTAATGGAGCAAATGCTGTTCGACCTGATCCATGAATATCATCTTCGGCTTCCCTATTATCACCTTCAAATGAAAAGCCAGCTGCTCAAGCTGCTGACCTACCTCATCCGGGAACGGCACTGGTCCGAGACACCGCAAATCCATGCCCATCAATCGCTGTTATTAAGCGTGCGGCATTTCATAACCGAACATACCCATACCGATATTTCGCTCGACGAATTGTCCACCCGATTTCATATCAGCAAATATTATTTGACCCGGCTGTTCCGGGATGCCTTCCATATGAGTCCGATTCAATACCATCA
The DNA here is from genome assembly GCF_042793215.1 of Paenibacillus sp. NPDC056579. Lineage (NCBI taxonomy): Bacteria > Bacillati > Bacillota > Bacilli > Caryophanales > Paenibacillaceae > Paenibacillus > Paenibacillus sp. NPDC056579. The sequence goes on along the minus strand of NZ_JBHTVD010000005.1, from coordinate 238,875 downwards.
AACGGTTCGGATCGAAAAGGCGAAGCAGCTAATCCAATTCACTGGGCTCACGATTCAAAGCATAGCCGATCAGCTGGGCTACGCGAATATCCATACCTTCAGCCGTGCTTTCAAAAACAAGGAAGGCGTCGCTCCCTCCAATTATCGTCTGCATGAACGTTCCCTCTGATTCATACGAACAGAATGAGAAAACCGTCTATCGACGTCCTTTAACGGAGGAGCGACCGCGTTAAGAGGTTGTTTTTATCGCCAAATAGAATTTTCACATCCGATGACCTCGGAATCTTATAAATTCTATTGTGGTAAGAAAAGACGGGCAAGAACCGATCGTTCCGCTGCCCGTCTGTTTATATCGGCGAAAACCGTTAAGGATGCGACTCGATCCACTTGTCCGCTTCTTCTTGAAGCTCCCTCATGATCGTGTTGATGTCTTTACGGTCGACAGCCAGCTGCTTTTTGGCCCCCCTCACAATGGTTCTCACCTGGCTCTCATATTTCGAGCTCGGCGGAAGCGGCGTTGAAGCCAGCTTAAACAAGGCTTCCACGTTTTTACCGCTGAAGGACGCATTGGACTGCAAATAATTTTTCTTGAAAGATTCGTCCTTGAGCGGGCTGATTCTGCCGGCTTTGGCCATCGTCATCTGCACCTCATCGGACAGTACTTCCTTCATAACGGCAAAGGCTTCATCCTTATGCTTGCTCACATTCGTAATCATCAGCATGTGCGCGTCGACGTTTCTTCCTTTTCCTTCATATCCTTTGACGTAAGGAATCGAGACCAGGTCCCAGTTCTTCAGATTGGCGGCCGCCGGGTCCGTTAATTTCCCTACCAGATCCGTTGCCCACATCGGAGCCATCGCCAAGTTGTCTTTGAAGAAATCGTACTCGAATTTATCGTTCGTCACATACCCGGGGATTTCGACGGCCTGTTTAAACAGGTCAAGGACGCGGGCCCAGCCTTCATTGTTGATGGTCGACTTATTCGTTTTCGGATCCACGAGCGGAAGCGTCATCTGGCTGCCGACCGATTCGACTCTCCACGGGTCGAGGCCGATATAGCTTGTGCCGCCGTCAGTGATCGTCAGCTTCTTGGCCAGCGCAATCGCATCGTCCCATGACATCATATCTTTCGGGTACGGAACGCCGAACTTATCGAAAATGTCTTTGTTATAAATCATAGCCGACATATTCATCGACAGCGGAAGCCCGACCAGCTTATTCGCATCGTAGCCCTTCATCATATCCAATCCTATCGGCTGAAACTTGCTTAAGTCGAGCCCGTGCTTTTTGACTAGCGGATTCAGATCCTCGATAATGTCCAAATTCTGAAAGATCGGAATGCTCGGATTGCTTGTATAGATCAGATCCGGGAAAGTGCCGCTGGTGAGAAGCTCTTCCGGTGAGCTGCCTTTGCCTTCCCGGACCAATTCAAGCGTAATGTTCGGATACTTTTTGGCGACGGGTTCCACGAAGTAGGCTTTGAATTCTTCATCGGAAATCGTTCCTCCCTTGTGGTACATCTTAATGGTCATGGGCTCGCTGCTGACGGCCGGTTTCACCTCCTTGGACGGTGCTGTATCGTTCGGGACCATCCCCGCTTCTTTCCCCGAGCAGCCTGTCAGAGCAGACACTGAAGCGAGAAGAAACGAAAGCAAGGCAATCGGCGTTTTCTTATTCACCACGGAACTCCCCCTTCAATTTTATTGTTCAATTCGATTATGACGGCGACGAATCAGCTCTTCCGTTGCCGATCGGGCGATTCGTGTAGCGATCAACCCGTCTTCACCGGTGGGCATGTTTTGCGGCGAACGGCTTTCTAGCGCTTTAGCAAACTCGTCATACATCCCGGAAAAATGTTTTTCTTTGGCAAAAGGAAATGTTGTCGTACCTGCAGAAGTTCTCATCTCGAATCGCTTCGCTTCCCGGTCGTAATAAATGATTCCTTCCGTTCCGACCAATTGATATGTAAAATGAGAGATAGGTTCTTTGGCGGTAAAGCAATAAGAATAGCTGATCTCAACCATCGTGTGTGCGCCACTGGCATGCTGCATATGAAGATACATATGGTCCGGGGCTTCATATTCGTCGACCCAGGCTCCTTCCGAGGTATAACTCGTCACCTCGGAGCCGAGCCACCACCGGGCCAGATCGATCTGGTGTACGCCGCAATCCACCATAGGCCCGCCTTCCAGCATTCGGCCCGACCGCCGCATATTCAACTGGTAGGGCGGCGCTTCGCTGCTTGCATACTTGCCGTGAAGGTTCCAAATGTAGCAGAGTCGCAAGGAGCGTACTTCCCCGATGAGACCTTCCGCCACCATCCTTTTAATCGTCAAGGCGACGGGGCTGAACCGGTAGTCAAAAGCGGTAAACAACAACAAACCCTGCTTCTCCATCGTCTCGATCATTTCCACCGCTTGCCACTCATCCGCAGCCAACGGTTTTTCACATAATACATGCTTGCCGAAGCGTGCGGCATCCAGTACGTTCCGGCAATGATGCGGGGCCGGGGACGTAATGACCACCGCTTCGAACCCAGCTTGAAAAAAAGCGTCGACATCCGTATACACCGGCACGCCGTAATCCGACTGCAGCTTTTTCGTTCGAGCGGGATCCGGCTCGTAAATTGCGGCAAGCTCGAAATCGGGCGATTTCGTGATGGCGGGAAGATGTCCGTAACCTGCAACGGCACCGCAGCCCATTAATCCTAATCTGAACACGTCTTTTGCTTCCTCCTTCGAGCCGGAGGGGCTCGTCAATTTGTTAGCGCTTTCTTGTTCTTCCATTGTAAATCCGCACGCAGGTGCGCTCCAGATACAGAACTGTCTAATAATCGTACAAAACTGTCATTATGGATGACGGGAGGAATGCTGCTTGGAAGAGAAAGCCAGAAACGAACAGGTCGATTACCACCATCCGCTGCTGCGCTACAAAATATGGGATATTGTTATCTCCCCTTCAGAGGCATGGAACCCGTGGCATTATCACAAAGAAGTGGAAGTTCTGCTACTATCGGAAGGTTCGATGCAGGTTGAGACGGTCGACACCGTATATGAGATGAACGGGCGAGATTTGCTGATCATCGGAGCGTCGCGGCTCCATCGCACCAAACGTACGCAAGCCGTCAAGCAAATCGTACTTCAATTCGACATGTCGGCACAGCTGGAGCCGTTTACCAAAGATTATGCACCCGTCCTGCTTGAGCTGTCAGAACCGCTGGACCGCTTAAACCGCATTTTGAACATGAATCCCGACGTGAAAGCGAAGATATATGGTTTACTGATGGCCATCTATGAAGAATCGAGCCGCAAGGAGGCCGGTTTCGAGCTGACGATCAGCGGCGCGTTCAAGCAGCTGATCGCTCTCATGATCCGCCATCTCCCGTTAACCGGACGGATATCGTCGGCAGACTGGCTGCGGCTGCAGCCTGTCCTCGATTATGTGGATGGCCACTACAAGGAGCCGATCCGCATTCAGGACGTGCTTCCGTTCGTCCATTTGGAATATCATTACTTTATCAAATATTTTCAGCAGCACATCGGCATGTCCTTCGTCGATTATTTGCATCTAAGGCGCATTAAGGTATCGGAACGTTTGCTGCTGACCAAGCCCTTCAGCATTGCAGATATCGGCCTGCAATCCGGCTTTCCTAACGTCACCCAATTTATCCGCATTTTCAAACGGTACAACGGCTGCACGCCGTCCGAATTTCGCAAAAAACGGCTGCAGCTGCCGCAGGGCGGACCCGATGAAAGCAGCAGCAGCGATGAATAGCAACGCTCAGGCAGTAGTGAATCAACTGAAATATGAAGTAGCCTAATAACAAAACAGACCCCCTTGCCACTTATCTAATGCTCCTTAAGTGGTAATGAGGTCTGTTGTTTATCTTTGAGTCGCATCAAAAGCAGGACTGGGATTAACCAATATACTCGACAATGCACTCCGCTTCCGGATTCGCCTGAGTTACATTCGAGCCGGCCACGAGCTGCAGGCTGCATTTCTCGGCCGTATCGCAGCGGAAATACAAATCCTGCTGCAGCATAAAGCCCTGGGAATGGTTCGCTGCCGTCAGCGTAGCCAAGACGGTAGGCGTCGCCTCCGTCGTCTGCACGGTGAACGTTGCGGCTCCTGTAGAGCTGACCGCGCCTGCCGGCGATTGCAGCCAGATGTTGACGATGCGCGCGTTGACCGGCACAGTGAAGCCGACTGTCGTCGAGGCGGAATAAGGGAACTTGCCGTCCGCCCGTTTCACCGAAATCGCGGTTCTTTTGGTTATGCCGAATGAGCTTTTCTGGAATCCGTAATCGCACTCCCACGATTTGCGCGAAGGGTCCCCTTGACCGCGTGTGTTCGTGAAATGAATCGTTGGCGTCCCGCCCGCGTTGCCGTTTCCGCCTTCCGCCGTAAAGACGATAAAATCGGAAGGGCTCGTATGCTGATTAATCTCGCAATTTTCATAACGGATATTGTGCGGATATTGAAAGCTGTTGACCCTGTACATATATTCGTGCTTGCCGAGCAGCCGGCAGTTATCGAATTTAATAACGGGCATTTTCGTATTGTTGCTGTAAAACGTAGCGACTAGCTCGGCAGCAGCGCGCAGAGGTACGGAGCTTGACGTATCGACATTGATAAACGAGACGATACCTGCGCTCCATTCGCAATAAATCAGCTTGCTGTTGGCGTTGCGGTGCTCCATTCTGGCGCCGATACATAAGAACCGCTCCACACCGTAAGAATGCGTGCTGCCCAGCAGCTTGAAGAAGGTGCCTGCATTCGCTCCGATATGAATGAAGCTGCCGCCCCATACGTTAATGTTGCCGCCCTTCTCGAAATGCAGAAAATCCCCTTCCTGCACCTCGAAGTTGCACGAATAAAAATTGTAGTTCAAAAACTGGTCCGAGCCCGTTGCTGCAGGCACATACACCCCTTTGGCTATGTAACCGGCCCAATCGATTTCCCGCCAGGTCATCTCACTGTTCGTGTCCGTTCCTTCCAGATGGAACGTGTAGCCCCATTTGCCACGGAACCGGATTCTCTCGAACGTCCAGCTCTGGGCTTGACCCGTGGAATAAGAATACATGAAATGGTTCGTGGAGCTGTTGGAGTAAAACTCGATGTCGGAAATGGCGCAGAACAGCCAGGCGTTATTGTTTTTGGCCAAATACGTCCCGGTGGCGGCAGGATTGTAGATGATCTGAGTGACGCCTTGTCCGGCGCCCTGAATTTGCAATCCGACGGTACTCGTCTTATAGCTGCTGCGAAGGAGCGACTCCGGCTGGGTAATGACGTAGGAGCCCGGAGGCACGAACAGCTGCACTCGGCCGAGCTTGCTTCCGGTAGCGCCCGGCCCCGGATTCGTTACCGCCTTGCTCTCGGCATAGGCAATCGCCGCTTGGAAGGCCGCCGAATCGTCCGTGACGCCATCGCCGGCAGCGCCGAAATCCTTGACGCTGATCCATTCGCGCAGCTTGCCTCCGACCGTGCGGCCGGTCAAGCCCGCAGCGTACAGGAACGTTACGTCGTCGGCGTCGCCAATACTGAGAAGCTGCTGCGCAGAGCTCCCGCTTCCGTATACCGCTTCCGACACGGACTTTTGGCCGCTCAAGGCATGAGCGACGCCATTGTTCAACAGCGCTCCGGTGACGGCAGCAGCGCCTGTCATCCCGATGGCGGTCAGCACCTCCCGCCGACTGATTCTTTTCTCCTTCACTTCGGTGTCTTTGTTCTCCTCCATCATGATCCCTCCCATAGTTTTGTCATCGCCTGTCCGCTTCGCTGCAGTCAACTTAACTACCGATGTGGTACAAAATCGCTTCCGCCACTCCGTCTCCGTACCGTCCTGCTGCAATATACCCTTGAGGCGGCCTAATGCGGGCCTTCACCTCCTCTTCGGCGTTGCCGGGAACGGCGGCCTTGAAGCCGAAACCGCCGTCCAGCATAGAAAGATCGTTGCAGCTGTCGCCGATGACGAGCGCCTCTCCCGGAGGCACCTGGAGCATTTGGCACGCACGGAACAGCACCGGTCCTTTGCCGACCGTCGAGTGACGGATGGACACTCCCGCGACGTTGCGCACGGTGTAATACGGCAGCCCGCTTTGGCGCAGCCAATCGGCCAGTACCGCCTCACCCGCCCTCGCTGAATCGGCATTGCTGAACAGCACCTCTACGAAGCCTCTCGCCTCTTCCTTCGCCCCTTCACATCTCCGCGAGGCAGCGTCAACTTCGGCCAGCTTGCCCTCCAGTAGGGAGGCAACCGCAGGCACAATGTCGGCGAACCTGGATCGCTCCGCCCGTTCGACTGCTTCATTCCACTCGGTCTCAGGCACATAGTCACCATGCTCATCCAAATAGTGGATCAGACGCTCCTCCGATATAATGAGCTGGGGCCAGCCTTCTTGCTCCGGTACAATCCCTTCTCGCCTCAGCAATTCGAGAATGAACGGCAAATCCCGCCCTGTTACAATGGCTGCCAGCTTACTACGGCCAACCGCTTGACGCAGTGCGTCCACCCCGGCAGGCAAAAATCCATATTTGTCGCTAGTGCCCCCAAGCAACGTTCCGTCCAAGTCCACTGCAATCAGCCTCATGCTCCCTTCGGGTCTCCTTTCAATCCAATCAGGTAATTCCCCACCGCCACGGCATACTTGAGTCCCTCAAGCCGCAAAGCGTTCGGCAGGAACCGAATCGCTTGATGTGTCTCATAAGTCAAGTCCCCTTCGTACTGAATATCATGAAGAGCACTCATGACCGCAGGCCAGTCGACAGAGCCCTGGTAGGGCAGTAAATGCTGATCGTGCAGCCCGTCATTGTCGTTAATATGCGTAGCCTTAAGCCGTTTTCCCAGCTTGCGGATTTCGTTAGGATGTATCCCCTGCTCATGAGCGTGGCCGGTGTCCAGGCAAGCTCCGACCAACGGATGATCGAGCGTGTCGATCAGCTCCACAAGCTCATCCAGCAATGCACAGTAGGTCCGGCGTGCCGTATGCGGGCGGGCTGCCCGGTCATAGAAGTTTTCTAGCGCAATGCCGACGCCCGTCTGTTCCATCACAGGAAACAGCTGCCGGAAAAACTTCACGTTAAACTCCTTCACCTCGCCGTACGATTCCCCATTCCCGGAAATAGCGCTCGCATGCAGCACGACCCACGGCACTCCAAGAATCGATGCTGTTCTAAGCGATCTTTTCGCCATATCCAGGAACGATTCGGCATTCAGTCCCAGCACCATCTCCTGAAACGAACGCCCATGAACCGGCCCGTGCATCTGGGTGAACGGCAGTCCGCTCTCGTCCGCTGCTGCGCGAATGCGGTGCGCCCACGCCTCCTCCTCTTCCCACGATTTGGCCAACACGTCCTTCTGGTGATCCCAGTAGTTGAAATCGAGTGCTCGGAAGCCCGCCTCCTTGCATACGGGTATCGCCTGCTCATAATCGGTTCCGAACACGTTTAACGATGTAGAAATATTCATTCTGAATGTATCCTCCTGAATTGAATCATTTGGTTCCTTGGGATTTAATATATCGTGTGATCTCTTCCTCCGCGTCCCGCAGGGCGGTATTGACATCCTTCTTGTCCCCGATGTAATCCAGGAATGTTTTTTTCAAAATCTCATTTCCTTTGGAATGGTGCATCGAGAACGGCGGGGCATATGCAGGGCTGCTTTTGAAAATCCCCTGCAAATTTTTCCCCTTCAGCATCGGCAGACCGATTCCGAACTGCTTGCGGATTTCCGGATTGGTCAATGCGGACAGCTTGCCCATCGTGGAGCTCAAGGTTTGAACCTCATCGGACAAGAACACCTCGATGGCCTTCATCGCCTCATCCTTATGCTTGCTCGTGCTCGTCATCATGACGATATTCAGGTCGTACATGCCGTACGTATTCGGCTTCTCCTTGTAGCTGGGGAATTGGACCATGTCCCAGTTCAAGTCCGGCGTCTTCTCCAGCTGGTCGAACAGGTTGACCGTCCCTACCATCGCGAGCGTTTTCTCCTTCGTAAACCGTCCGGTGCTAAGCTTGCCCGGATTATCCGGAATCGAGTACAGCTGCTTGCCCAGCTCGAACGCTTTCTTGTAAGCATCGCTGTTCACCAGCACCTTGTCGGTCTTGCCATCCACAGGGACAAGCGACAGCGGGTACGTAAACCTCGACAGCGTATCGGTATCGAATCCGCTGTACTGCACCCCGTCCTGCATGCGGGACATTTTGCGCGTAAGCTCAACCGTATCCTCCCATGTCATGCCGTCCTTCGGATAAGGAACTCCGAACTTGTCGAACAGATCTTTGTTGTAATAGAGCGCGTAAAACTGGATTTGGTACGGGACCCCGTAAATCTCGCCTTTGTCCGACAGCTCCTTGATCGTTTCCATCGCTTTCGGATCGAACCGGCCGAAGTCGAAGCCGGCCTTGCGGGCATGCGGAGTCATGTCTTCGAAAATGCCGTATTGCTTGTTGCTGTTAACACTGCCGTTCCACATGAGAATCAAATCCATATCCTCTTTGGCGGCAATGGTGCTTTCGAACTGCGTCGAATTTTTGCTCAGCAGCTCGACCGTGATGTAAGGGTATTTCTTCTTCACAGGCTCCGCGATCAGCTTTTTGAAGTCGGACTCCGACATCGGATTGTACGCAAACAGCTTCAGCGTCACCGGGTCAGGGTCTTTGACCTTCGGCTTGCCTCCTCCCTCTTGTGAGACGTTGTTCGGGGCTCCACACGCTGTCAAGGCCAGCAGGGTCATTACGGTTCCACAAACGAATGCGAGCTTTGTTTTCATGAACCGGGCTCCTCTTTCCAGTATTTAGCTTCTGGACCTATTATCCAACAGCCTTACGGTATTTAGGAATATCAAACGGTAGTCTGTTTTTTGGCAATTCGTAGGGATCGGTTTGAAATCGGCATTAGTATTTATGGAATAGAGCCATTATATTTTGTTTTTGTAAAGACCCTTTCGAAAACGGAAAAAGTACGCTATGATGTAAATATTAAGCGCTTACATAATAAGCCAATTCAGAACGGCAGGTGACCTCCATGCAAGAATATGCGCATGAATACGCCGAAAGGTGGATTCACGAGACCGATTCCTTCGATAAGAACAGCGGGCTATACCTGCTGCATATGGGGCATAACATCGCTAAGCCGAATTACAGCCACGGTCCGCGCCAGACCGGGCATTACACTATACATTTTGTGAGGGAAGGACGGCTGCAGTTTCTGTATGGAGGCAACGAGGTCGTGCTCGGCAAAGGAGATATGTTCTGCAAATTTCCCAACACGACCTACACGTATCGGCTTGCGCCGTCCGATTCCAAGCTGAGAATGATCTGGTTCGCCTTTAACGGCAGCCAAGTCCCCGAATTGATGGCCATGGTCGGGTTCACCCATGACAATACATACCAGCGCAAAGTCGTCGATCCGGATCTCGAATCGGTCTTCCACCAAATGATTCAACTACCCAAAAACTTGGGCAGAAAGCAGCTCATTCAATGGAATAGCTATATGTTCCGCATCTTTGCCAAGCTATTGCCGGAGCAAGAACAGACAGCCGCGCCGCGCTCACCGGACTTCTGGCTGAGAAAGAGCCTTGACTTTATCCACACATGCTATGCGGAACAGATAACCGTGAACGATATCGCAGCCTACGTGAACATTCATCGCACCCATTTCTCCAAAACATTCACCGACCATGTCGGCATCCCTCCTGTGAAATATTTGCAAAATGTACGCCTCGACAAGGCCACTCAATTGCTAAAGGAGACATCGCTGTCGGTTACCGAGATTGCTTTGACGGTTGGTTATCCGGATTTGTTCTCGTTTACGAGGGCCTTTACAAGGCAGTTCGGGTGTTCTCCCAGCCGGGTGAGGGTGTGAGACTTCACACAAACTTAACACCGCCGCGGGGATGTCTATATTATAATGGCATGTGAAAATCTAGCAGATGGATCAAAAGGAGAGATGTACTCGATGAGTAAACTTAGACGTTCTGCCGCTGCCGCCCTGCTGTCCGCATCCCTGATGGCCCCCTTATGGAGTTACGCACCGAATGTACAAGCCGCAGAATCCGACAGAATGGTATCCTTTCTTTACTTTAACGATGGTCACGAGATAAGCCCGGTCAGTGATAAGCTTGGCACCCGTGGTGGTGTGGCTCGTATCAAAACGCTGGTGGATAGTGTGCAAGGCGAGAAAATCGTTGCCTTCGGCGGCGATTTGGGCGGAGGCACTTTGTTCGGAGGCGTATTTAAAGGATTTCCGATGGTGGAAGCGTTCAACCAAATTCCCATCGATTTGGCTAACTTCGGTCAGCATGATTTCGACGCAGGTGCCGAAAATACCAAGAAACTGGTAGAAGCCTCGAAGTTTTCCTGGATCAGCTCCAACCTGACAGGCTCTGACGGCAAGCCGTTCGGACAAGTCCCTGAATATGCGGTCATTGAAAAGCAAGGGATCCGTATCGGCGTGATCGGGCTCACCAGTGCCATGGAAACGACCACAAAGGACGGCTCCGTTCAACAGCGGGATGTGATCGAGTCGGCCAAAAAAGCCGTTGAGCAAATCAAACAGCAAAAGGTCGACATCATTATGGCTCTGACTCAAGAGCCGGTGGCCGACGATAAAGCGCTGATGGCTGCCGTTCCGGATATTCAAGTGATATTCACCGAGGAAGAAGCGGAGGAGCAAACATTTGTCCATGAAGTTGAGGCCGGGAACAAATTCATTTTCGCGCCTCAGGGCAACATGGGATCGATCGTCCATCTCCGTCTAAACAAAGCTCAGGACGGCGTGAAGCTATCGCATGAAATTTTGAAGGCCGATGAGACGGTAGCCGAGGAGGAAGCTCTAGCGAAGCTGGCCGCGGACTATCAGACGAAGCTGGATACGGAGCTCGGGAAAAAGGTCGCTGTCCTTGCGAACGATCTGCCCTACGGCGACAACCACGAATCTCGTTTCCGGGAAACGGCTATCGGCAATCTGATAGCGGATGCTTACCGCGATTACTACCATACGGATATTGCGTTCGCCAACGGCGGAGGGATCCGCGCGAGTGCAAAGAAAGGCGACTTCACTTTGAAGGACGCAAAAGCCATCCTGCCTTTCGGCAACAAGATCGTTGTGGCGGAAGTAACAGGCGATATGTTGCTTGCCGCGCTGGAGAATAGCGTAGCCGGTGTCGATCGGCTGGCGGGAGGCTTCCTGCAGGTTTCGGGTCTTACCTATGTCTACGATGCGAACAAGCCCGTTGGATCGCGAATAGTGGAAGCCTCGATCAACCGGCAGCCTATCCAAAAGGATGCCAAGTACAAAGTGGCTATGTCCAGCTTTATGTACACGGGCGGTGACAATTACACGATGTTTACCAATGCCAAAGCCCTTGTAGGCGCGAACGAAGCGCTTACTGATTTTGAGCTGCTGGCGGCGTACGCCTCCAAGCTGAAAACCGTTGACGCTAAGCCGGAAGCCCGCATAACGGTTCGAGGCTATGCGGACGTGCCTGCTTCCCACTGGGCGCAGCCGGCGATCAAGGCTTTGACGGACAAAGCCATCCTCACCTCCATTGATGAGGGCCGCTTCGCGCCTCAGGCTAGTGTAACCCGCAGGGAAGCCGGCGCTGCCATCTCCAAGCTGCTCCCGGAGGCGTCTGCATCCTCCGTCTGGACCGGATCGGGACTCGGCACGGGCGACGAATCGGCTGCTTTGTCCCGGGAGGAACTGGCGGTTGTCATCCGCTGGCTCTATGAGACGAAGACGGGTAAGCCGCTGCAAGGCGCGGCGAGCACAACCTTTGCCGACGATGCACAAATCGCCGGCGGCTTCAAACCCGCTGTAGCGGCACTGGTTCAAGCCGGCCTCGTGGAAGGCAGATCGACCGGCCAGTTCGCGCCGAAGGAAAAGGCAACCCGGGCTGAGTTCGCCCATTTGTTAGCGAAAATCCCGAGCTAAGCGCGCTAGGCTTGACATGCGACATGCCCTTTCGCCCGATTTATAGCGGAAGGGCTTTTTCTTTTTTACTATATAGTCCTGCGAGAAATAATCCCACAGTCCATAGACTTCTCTTTTTCACTAATTTAAACTTAATAAAAAGGGATATTTTCCCACACTAAATAATTGGTGGAATAGCGAGGTGAATACTAAATGGCTGTTATTATATGGATCATTGTTATTTTCTCACTATGTACGACATTATTAACAATTATCATGCTTGTCAGGGGATTACGGGATCGCAGAGAACAAAATTTGCAGCGCAAGGCCATTCTTGAGGGCGGTATCTCAGCACAAGCTGTTATTAACTCCATTCAGCAAACCAATGTGCAAGTAGACGACCAGCCGGAGGTATTACTCGATCTAACCGTCACTTTGCAGAATGACACGATACTCCATACCGTGGTAAAGACCGTCATCCCTATCATTCATATTCCTGCATTTCAAAAAGGCAATGTGATCGAAGTGAAATACATGACGATTAACAATGAGCAAAAATTTGAGGTCGTGGATGCCTACCTGCCGTAAGAAGGATTGTGCTTGGACCCGTACCCGTTCGAAGACTTTACAGCAATTCTATTATACCTCCTCGCCCTCCACCGTATTCCCCACACTCTTCTTTTAACAGGCTTTAGACAAAAACAAACAGCCTCATCCTTTGATTTCAGGATAAGGCTGCCACATATTTAGTATCGTTTCTGTCAACTATACAGGTTGAAGCTCGCTAGCAAGACCTAGTGTCCGCGCGGTTGAAGCATGAATTTCGCGGATCAGATCCGGATTTTTCAGCAAAGCCACGCCATAAGAAGGAATCATTTCTTTGATCTTCGGCTCCCATGCTTTGATATGCTGCGGGAAGCATTTATTCATGACCTCAAGCATTACGGAAACGGCGGTAGAAGCACCCGGAGAAGCGCCGAGCAATGCAGCGATCGAGCCATCCGCGGCGTTAATAACTTCCGTACCGAACTGAAGCGTTCCTTTGCCGGCAGCCGTATCTTTAATAATTTGCACGCGCTGTCCCGCTACCAGCAGATCCCAATCCTCGCTCTTGGCGTTCGGAACGAATTCACGCAGCTCTTCCATGCGCTGTTCTTTCGATAGCATTACCTGCTTGATCAGGTAGGTAGTCAAGGAAGCGTTCTTCACGCCTGCCGCCATCATCGTTACCAGGTTATGCGGTTTTACGGAAGTGACCAAATCCATCATGGAACCGAATTTCAAAAACTTCGGCGAGAAGCCGGCAAACGGCCCAAACAGCAGCGATTCTTTGTTGTCGATGAATCTTGTGTCCAGATGCGGAACCGACATGGGAGGAGCACCGACGGAAGCTTTGCCGTATACTTTGGCATGATGCTGCGCTACAACATCCGGGTTTTGACACACCATAAACAGCCCGCTTACCGGGAAGCCTCCGATTCCCTTTCCTTCAGGAATACCGGATTTTTGCAGCAAATGCAGACTTCCGCCGCCGCCGCCGATAAAGACGAACTTTGCCGTATGGCGTTCAACCGTACCGCTATGGACATCGCGTACTTTCAATTCCCACGAGCCGTCGCTCGCACGTTTAATATCGTCCACATTGCGGTTGTATTGGATATCCACATTTTTACTCTTTAAATGATCAAACAGTAATCGCGTTAAAGCACCAAAGTTGACATCCGTCCCGGATTCAATTCTGGTTGCCGCTATCGGTTTATTCAAAGAACGGTCTTTCATCATTAACGGAATCCATTCCGCCAATTTATCCGGGTCGTCGGAGAATTCCATTCCTTGGAACAGCGGATTTGCGGACATCGCTTCAAACCGTTTTTTCAAAAACTTTACATCCTGCTCCCCGTGAACAAAGCTCATATGAGGTACCGGCATAATAAAGTCCTGAGGGTTACGGATCAGCTTGCTGTCCACGAGATAAGACCAAAACTGTCTTGAAAGCTGGTACTCTTCATTTACTTTAATCGCTTTGCTTATGTCTACGGATCCGTCCGGTTTCTCGACGGTGTAGTTAAGCTCACACAAGGAAGCATGCCCCGTACCCGCATTGTTCCATTCGTTAGAGCTCTCTTCTCCTGCCGTTCCGCGTCTCTCAAACACTTTAATGTCCCATTTCGGCATCAATTCTTTCAACAATGACCCGAGAGTCGCACTCATAATTCCGGCACCAATTAAGATAACGTCTGTTCTAGTTTGTCTGTTACTCATGTTTACCGTCCCTTACACGCTATTATTTTAAGAAAAGATGTAGGCGCGCCTGCTTAGGCTCCACAGCAAGCCAGGGTACGACCTAGTTCATGCACCTTTTCCGATCAGAGTGATCGTAGTGTTTACAATGTTGATAGATTCAGATATCTACTATTATATGATAGTTAAAATTTAATTAAAAGTCGGTAAAGACTACAAAACCCTAGGAACATACAAAAACCAAGGCCTTAACCCAGCTTCTTGCGAGGTTGTAGCTTTGGTTTGCCGCTTCCAGTGAAACACCATTCTGCCTTCTTCAGCAGAATCATCAACCATGTGGAGCCACTAGTTCGGGATTGCCTATTATTTTCAATAAACCTACTCACTAACGACAATCTCAACAGCAGAAAATCAAATCGATTAGACCGCTCAATAAGCTGCTAAAACCAGGTACGGTTATAGCATTTGAGGGTTAGTACTATCATAACACAAAAATATCAAACTGTTAGCATTGATTTTTTAACATAGATGGAAAGATACAAATAAAAGCGCTATCTTTAAGCAGCTTTGTTCGAATTCGTTAATAATCTAATAAACGTCCATTATCATTCTATTGACGGTACATTTTATTTTCTCTAATGTTTGCAATGAATTTGTCCAATCTGCTCATTACTATAGATAAAATACATCCTCCTTTCTAAATTCATAAAAAAAAATGGTCTGCAATTGCATGACCATTTTTTAAAATGAGTTACTTTTTGTTGGAAATGACTTTATCAAGAAAAATATCTGCATCACTATTGAATTTCCAGGTAACTCCAAACTTATCAACCAGCATTCCAAAGCATGAAGACCAAGGAGTATTGGATAACGGCATCATAACATTGCCGCCAACGGACAAATTAGTAAAGTATTCCTTCAGTTTTTGTTTATCATCAATGACTAGACTAATCAGAACGTTATTTCCTTTCACCAATTCACCTGTTACCATCTTCATCGAAGGCAAAATATCCGACATCATGATCTTGCCTCCTGCGAATTCTATTAAAGACTCCATGATCATCTTCAACTCATTGTCTGGCAATGGATAGTCTGGATCTTGAGGAAAATCCTTAAATTTCACTTTCTTCACTTCATTTGCGTTTAAAGCCTCCGAATAAAATTCAATCACTTGCTCTGCAATTCCATCAAAGTTCAAATAGGCAATAGCCGACATAAGTCAATACCTCCTTCTTGTGATAAATGAAGTATAATACATAAAAGGTGACATCTATATGTCACCATTCATAGAATAAAGTAGGAGAAAAGAGGGCAAACATCATGGACAAGGTTGAGAGACTTATTTCTATAATCATGATATTGCTGAAAAAAGATGTCGTTTCAACAAAAGAATTCGCGCAATTATTTAACGTTTCCAAAAGAACGATTCTTCGCGATATGGAAGCACTGAGCTTATCAAACATCCCGATCTATGCTATCAATGGAGTTAATGGCGGCTACGGTATTATGGATGAATATAAGGTTGATAAACGGCTTTTAAGCAGCTCCGACTTAGAGAATATATTAACTGCGTTGAGCGGATTGGAACAAATACTATTTAGCGAAGAAGTTGAAATGACGATAAAAAAAATAGAAGCAATGGTTAGTCCATTGTCTCTGAGAAGTTCAATTCAACTGTCATTTTATGATTGGGAGGGACGGTCAGAGATTCTTCAAACCTTGAAGACATGTCAAGAATCCATAGTAATGAGAAGGTTAGTTTCATTTGATTATATAGATAAAAATGGCACTACGACGAATAGAATCGTCGAGCCATATCAGCTTCATTTTAGCGAAACGAGCTGGTATCTGAAAGCATTCTGTTTACATCGTATGAGATTTAGAACGTTCAAATTGTCTCGGGTCGATAATCTGAATATGGACGAAAACACATTTAACCCTAGAGAAAATTTGTTAGAACAAGAACGCGACGCAAGATATCAACCGGAATTAGTCGCTATTAAGGCATTGATTTCGCCCAGCGTAAAAGATCAATTCATTGAAAGGTACGGTCGAAAGAGTATTGAAACCTATAGTTCTGAATATTTATTAGCAACAATTCATGTCCCTCAAAACAGTACGGGATTTCAATTTTTAGCAAGCTTCGGTACAAATCTAGAGATCGTAGAGCCGAAAGCCTATGTTGAAGACTTTCGAAATTATTTAACTCAAATGATGGAGAAATATTCTTGAAAAGGTTATAAAAAGTGCTGATAAGAGATCAGGAATCTTCTCTTACCAGCACTTTGTTTCTACTCCGAAATCTCCTCGACCCCGGGAATCGCCTCCTGAGCGCCGAGGCGGGTCACTGCAATAGCGGAAGCCCGCTGCGCCAGATCGACCGCATCATCCATGCTTTTCCCGGCGATAATCATCGCTGCCAGCGTACCGGAGAACGTGTCTCCCGCTGCGGTGGTATCAATCGCCTCAACCTTCCGTGCTTCCTTGTACACGTTCTCCGTTCCGTTGAAGTACACGATTCCTTTCTCACCGAGTGTAATGAGCGGGTATCGGATTCCTTTATTACGCAAAATATTCAAAGCGTTAATCGCATCATCCACGCTGTGTATCTCGACATTCGTATAGAGACGGCATTCGATCTCATTCGGGGTGAAATAATCCACGCCGCGTAAAATCTCCTCATCCATCGGCATCGCCGGCGCCGGATTCAGGAAGATAGGCACTTTGCCTTTGAGCAAACGAACGGCTTCGTATACGGTCTCCATCGGTATCTCCAGCTGCAGCATCACAGCCGATGCGGATAACAGCTCCTGCTCATAGCCGCGGATACACTCCGGCGTCACGAGATTGTTAGCGCCGCCATCCAGAATGATGCTGTTGTTGCCGTTGCATACGGTGATAGCGGCGACACCTGTGGTAACGCCCGGTTCGCGCTTCAGATAGCCGGTGTGTACGCCATAACCCGCAAGCCCGTCAAGCAGGGACTGGCCGAACAGATCATCTCCGACCTTGCCCATGAACCAAGTGTCGGCGCCCATCTTGGCGCAAGCAACCGCCTGATTGGCTCCTTTGCCGCCGGGCGAGAGGAAAAAGCCTTCGCCGCGCATCGTCTCGCCAATTTCCGGCACCCGACTTGTCCGCATCACCATATCCATATTGGCGCTGCCCAATACTATGATTTTCCCCATGATTTTTACTACCTTCCTATCCTAGGAGTTGAGGACGACGATAATCTCCTAATTCTCCCTGACTCGAATATCGCTATAATAAGCTCTAGCCGCTCCTAACGTACTTACGCCGTACATCCCGTAACCCCAAGTATCGTCCGTGTGCGCCAATACTTGCTCTCCGTTCACGCTCAGTGTAATCGTATTCCCTAGAGCCGTCACCGTAACATCATACTCTTGATTCAGTTGCCAATCATAGCTGCCCGAGGCAAGCTTCTTAAAGCCAAAGTCGTTGATATAAATCGCGACTTGCCCCTTTCCGTCGAAGCCCGCGTGATAGCCGCGCATAGCTCCTTGCGCACGGATCGCAACCAGATGCGAATCCCCGATTTGCGGATTGATCTTCACCGATACCGAATAGTCGCGCGAGAAATAATTGCCCGTATACGCCTCGCTCGGCTCGGCGGTCATCAGATACATGCTGCCGTCGACCAGGCTCCAAGCACCATGGTTATGGGCAAATGGCGTAACGCAGCCGAAATCCGACGATTGCTTACCGAAATCGATGGAATAGTCTGCTTTGCCGTAAATGCGGAACTCGTCGATGAAGACGCGGCCCAAGCTTTTCGGTTTGCGGGTCGAATAGGCTTCGAGCACGATGCCGACCTCGTCGATAAGCTCGCCTTCGGAATCCGGGATCTCGAATTCGACATGAATCCATTCCTGATCCACGAGCTTGACGTAACCTTGTACAAGCTCTTTTTTGCTCTTGGCGAGACGTACATAAGGTGCGATACCCATTGTTTCATTCCCGCCCCATTGGTCGAGGAACATATTCATCGATACTTTTTGGCCGGAATAAGCTCTTGGAGCAAAGGTCGGCGAATACCGCTCGTCGCTGAAATCCGCGCGGGTATAGAACGGCTTGTAGAACACCTTGGACTTCTCGCCGCGGGTCATGCGGTCGAAGATCACTTCAAGGGAGCCGGTTCCCTTGAACGCTTTTTCCGTGGAGTGACGGGCTTGGCAGAAAAACGGATCGGACACGCGAAGATTATGCGTCGATCCCGGCAGCTCGAAGTCGAAGTAGATTTCCTGCTCCTTGAAGCTGTCTGTGAGCTCTTGCGGGCAAGGCTCTTTCGCGAGACGGTAGCCCAGAATAGCAAGCTCCTTCGCGTACGTAGGAATATCCAGAATGTTCAGGTAGCCGGAAATACCGGACATGACGATCGAATCGTTGATCGGCTTGCGATACTTGTCCGCAATACCTTCCAGACCGCAAGCTACGCCGAGCACGGTGCCGACGTTCCCTGCGTTGCAGTCGGTATCCCAGCCGCACATGGTGGCAATTTCAACAGTCCGGTTGAAGTCGCCTTGACCATAAATCATGGCCAGTACGCAGACGCCTGCGTTAGGGATGATGTGGCAAACGCCTTTATATTTGTCGTAGCCCCAATCTTTCTCCAGCATATCGCGGCAGGCGCGGAAATCGTCCGGATGCTCGGCATGGAAAGCCAGTACGGCTCTTGCCACCTGCGTGTACAGCGAATCGGGAGGCAGCTGCCCGAGTCCCGCTTCGATAATTTCGTTGATGTCCGACGTTTCGAACGCTTTGGCAATCGCCGCGCAGAAGAATCTCGCACCCAGGACACCTTCGCCGTCGTGAGACACGCGTGCCGCCGCTTCGCCGAAATCGGCCGCTTTTTTAGGATTGCATGGATTCACGAGCCCCCATGTATCGATAAAAATTTGCCCGCCGATCTGCTCGGCGATAATCAAGCCGTTTTGCTCGATGGAGCCCGATTGCGGAGCCGGGATGCCATTTTTCAAGTTGATAAACGCGGTATGCTCGGTGCTGACGCCATAACCGCCCCACCAGAACATGCCGATGCCTTCACGGGCATAGTTCAGCCAAGCGCGCGCTACATCGTTCGGAGTAATATCCCGGTCGACCGCGTCGTCATAGAGCGCGCGCAAGAAATAGTACGGACCGTTCGCATCGTCGTCAGCCGCGAAGTTTTTGAATTCCTTGACATAATCGGTGATTTCGCCGTAGGTGTTTTTTATTCTCTCATAAGTCCAGATTGTCGGCTCAACCGGAGCGCCAATCCTTATGCCAATATTCATGCCCAAGTAACCGGAGTAAACTTTTTCCAGATAATTCGATGGAATCATTGCATGTGCACCGCCTTTATTGTATTGAACGAAGCTGTTGCTGCCTGCGTTCGCTGAATTCCAGGTCTTCCTTAAGTATCGCTGCCGCCGCTTCGATGAATCGGCTGCACTGTGTCTCCATATCCTGCTTGTTCGCCTCTTCAAGAGTGGAGATTTCATCGGCAGGTATGGCTGCTACGCCTTGCATCGCTCCCAAGATAGCTCCGATCATGACGCCGATAGAGTCCGTGTCGCGTCCGGAGCTGACGCCGTCCTTGACCGCTTCGAGCAAATCTCCGTCATGCAGCACGATGTAAGCAAGCGCCATCGGCAGCTCCTCGATGGAGAACAACCGGCTCGGCGTGTAATGGTTCGACGGAATGCCGAGCTTATCCATGCTGCGGTTCACATCGTCACCCATCGGCGAATAGCGGGCTATCGCTTCATGGAACGCCTGCACGACACGATCCCGTTCCTGCTTCGCGGGACGCAGCTCCATCGCCTTCTCGCAAAGGTCTTGAATCGCCCGTTTCGTACCGTCCTTCGCATAGCGAAGCGCAGTATCCACGATGTCCTGCACGGTAACGCCCGGCTCGAACGCCTTGGCAACGCAGCAAGCCAGCACTCCCGCCGCTTCCAGCCCATAGCTGATCTGATGGCCGGAGGCGAACAAGATCGCTTCATCGTACGCAGCCTTCGGATTGCACGCGTTGACAACTCCTACCGGAGCAATATACATTGCCGCTCCGCAGTTGACCATATTGCCATATCCGCCTTCGCGCGGCTCGCAATTCGCCAGCACATGGCGGTTAAAAATATGCTTCTCCGGGTAAAACAACCGGTCCAGAATCAAAGCCTCCCGCCCGAGCTCCGGAATATACCGGGGGCGGAAGCCGATTTCCTTCACAAATTCATTCGCCATATCGTAGGCGTCCAGATGGCGGCGCTCGGTGCAGTACACGTTCATTAGAGCCAGCGTCATCAGCGTATCGTCGGTAATGATGCCTTGCCCCCGCATTCTCCCGAGCCGTGCGGTTTCCGGCCAATCCGCCTTCCACCATTTCGTTCTCGTCGTCTCCACCCGGCCGTACTTTTCCTTGATCTGGCTGTAGGTCATTTTCTCCACAACCGCGCCCATCGCATCGCCGAACGCCGTACCGAAGACGACCCCTTTCACCCGATCCGCAAACGAAATCATGCCGACCTTCTCCCCTTTCGTATCCGGAGCGCGATACTGCGAATCTGCCCTGTCCGGGAATCTAATGTTACCAATCCAAATCCCGAATCCTGACAGACACCTTGCGTCCGCGCTCCGATCAGTCTCCTTACTTGATCGTTTTGTTAGCGTATTCGGTAATTTCTTTACCTCCCGCCGCGTTCCAATCCTGCACGAATTTATCGAAATCGGCGCTCGTTTTCTTGCCTGTCACCATGTTGGCTGCGAATTCCTTGTACAGCGCGTTACATGCATCCCATTTGGCCGCCAGATCGGAAGGGATAATGAAGCTGTTGTCTTTGGTAGAGAGTGAAGCCATCATTTCCAGCGACTTCGCAGCCGGCTCGGATAAGTAAGGCGTCGACGGATCGAATTCTTTGTCCGGCTTGAAATTCACGGTCGATTCGACGAAACGCGGATACCATTCGGCGGACTTGGCCGTCAGCTTGATTTTGTTGTTCTCGACCAGATAAGTGTCTCCCTCGACGCCGAGCTTATCCAGCATTTGCCCCTTGGGACTGGCCAGGAATTCCAGCACGGCGAACGCCGTCTCTTTGTTCTTGGACGTTTTGCTGATCGCGAAGCCGCGGCTTTCCTTGCTCACGTCAATCGGCGTATAGCCTTGGCCTTTTCCTTTGGCAGGCGGCAATGGCGTAATTTTGGCATTCGCACCGTTCTGGGACGTCGCTTTCGCATTATAAAGGTCAATAACTTTGCCCTGCGTACCGGCGATAACCGCCGATTGGCCGTCGTAGAACGCTTTTTCCTTCGTATCCCATTTCTTGGTCAGAAATTCCGGATCGAGCAAGCCTTCCTTATACAGCTTCGCGTAAAATTCCAGCTTTTCTTTCTCAAACGATGTCGTTTTGCCGAAAGCGTACTTGCCGTCGGAGCCTTTGAGCCAAGTGGACGTCAGGCCGAATGCTTGACCGAACGTCGCATCGAGCTCGTCGAGCGTGCCCGCGGTCGTATAGGCGAACTTGGCGCCGTTCTTTTCCTTCACTTCCTTGAAGAAATTATAGTAGTTGTCGATAGTAGGGTTCGCGAGCAGGTCTTTGCCGGATGCCGTTTTGTTCAGCCAATCCTGGCGGACAACCGGAATCGAGCTGCTGGTCGGCGACAACCAGACGAGATACGGATAGTTCTTCGTTCTCTCTTTGTTGAAAGGGTTCATCGATGCTTTTACGTGAGTGGATTTATCGATATAAGGAGTCAAATCCTCGAGAATTTTTTGAGTCATCGCGAACTGAAGGTCTCCGCCCTGGAAATAGATCAAATCCGGGATATTGCCGCTTTGCAGCAAAAGACCGAGCTTCTCGGAGTACGTGCCGGACTGCACCGGAACAAGCTGCAGCTTTACGTTTTTGCCCTCGGCCTTCAACCCTTCCTCGATGCCCTTGAGCAGCTTGTCGTCGGCCGCCAGATCCTTGTCGACAATCGTGATCGTTACGGGCTGGCCGGACGCTCCCGCCGCCGCATTATCCGCAGGAGCTTTCGTATCGCCGGAGCTGCAGGCGGTTGTTGCCGCCATTAAGCCGGCTGCCATCAGGGTAAACATTTTTCTCATTTCTGTTACCTCCCCAGTTTTCAATGGAATTATTCTTTGACGCCGCCATCCATGACCCCTTTGGTGTAATACTTCAGGATGATCGGATAGAGCATGAGAATCGGTATCATCGCAATGACGATTGTAGCCGCTTTCAGCGATGAGAAATCGAGCTGAGCTATATTGTTGTTTTTCAGCAGATCGGTGACGCCTACTAGCGCAGTCGTATCTCTTTCGACGACAAACTGCCTCAGGAGCACCTGCAGCACTGTGTTTTCACGGCTGGACAGGAAAATACTCGATTTGAAAAACTCGTTCCACTTCGTAATCGCATAAAACATGCCTATAGTCAGCAGAGGAATTCGCGCCAGCGGCATAACGATCCGCATGAACAGGGTCATATGCCCCGCCCCGTCGATTTTGGCCGCTTCGATCAGAGAATCCGGAATTTCCTCGAGAAAACGCATCATAATGATCAGGTAGTACACGTTAATCATCCGGTACAGCACCATCGCCCACAAGCTGTCGAGCAAATGCAAATCCTTGATGACCATATACTCTTGAACGATCCCAGGCTCGAAGATCATGATGATAATTAGAAAAATCATGATGGGTGTTTTGCCGATCAGGTTTTTGCGGGTCAGTACATAAGCGGCAATCGTCGTAAAAAAGATGCTCAAGCAAGTACCCACAATCGTAATAAACAACGAGTTGAGCAGCGCCCTGCCTACGATCGGATTGCTCAGAACCACTTGAAAGTTAATAAGACTGAAGCCTCTCGGCCATATTTCATAGCCATGCAGCAAATGAACTTTGTCAGGGTGCGATAACGCTCTGGCGAACAAGTTCACGATCGGCACGAACATCGTTAATGTAAGAACCGACAGAATGAGCGCGATAATCCCTTTGGAAAGGGTTAGCTTTCTTTCCGGCATGAACCGACCACCTCCTTACCATGCCCCTTTGGAAGTTAATTTTTTCGAAATAAAATGCGTCGACAGCACAAGGATGACCCCGATCAAGCTCTTGAACAAATTGGCCGCCGTCGCAAACGAATATTGCCCGTTAATCAAACCGACGCGATACACATACGTATCGATAATATCGATGTGGCTGTTGACGGAATCGTTAGTGAAGTTAAGCACCTGATCCAGTCCGGCGTTCATGATGAATCCGACATTGAGAATAAAAATAGTAACCATCGGTACGTACAAATGCGGTAATACGATTCGTGTAACGATATGCCACCGGCTTGCTCCGTCCACGTATGCGGCTTCGTATAGGCTAGGGCTAACCCCCATGATCGCCGCAAGGAAAATAATCGAGTCCCACCCGATGCTCCGCCAAGCCTCGCTCGCAAGCAGCACCCACCGGATGCTGTCTTTATCCGTCAGAAAATCTTTGGCCGGCAAGCCAAGCGCTTTCACGAATTCGTTGACCGCTCCCGTGGAAGGCGACAAAAATTCGAACCAGATTCCCGCAATAACGACCCAGGACAGAAAATGCGGCAGGTACGATACGATCTGCACCGCTTTGCGGAATTTCCCGTTGGCAAACTCATTGAGCATCAATGCGAATAAGATCGGGATAGGGAAAATAAGAAACATTTTCATGGCGCTAATAATTAATGTGTTCTGCAATACGTTGACGAATACCGGAGTACTGAACAGCTCCTTAAAATATTTGAGTCCGACATACTCGTGATCGCCCAATATCCGGTAATCGTAAAAGGCCAGCTTCATGCCGATAATCGGCAGCACGTGGAAAATGATAAAGTATGCCATGCAGGGCAGCAGCATGAGATACAGCACTCTATCCGACCACATTCTTTTAATCAGCGAATTGGCTTTCATTGTACACCTCCTGATGCCTCGTTCACAGGTTCAGCTCCAGCTCCATAAGCGGCGCGTGCTGCTGGGCTCCGTACACATCCCGATCCAGAAACGTGCCGGAGGAAACCTTCCTTGCGAACGTAATTTTAAACCCGAGCGCCTGATCGAAAAACACGATATGCATAATATGGTCTTCTTTGATGTTATACAGCCGGGCAATCAATGATTTATTGATAAGTCCGTGTTCCTTGATCTTGTAATACACGGAGGGCTCGGTAAACAGAACATCCACCGTAATCTCAAAAGGCCCGCTGTTTTTGCTTCGCAAAACGGTTGCTGCGTCATATAGCTTCATGGCTGCACCTCGATATATTCGATAGGAAACATTTCCAGCCCGTTGGAAACCTCCATCAAGTGATACACGGAAAACTCGTACACCGCGCCGAACGGCACATCGCTTGGAGCGAACGGGAACGCCAGATTGCCGGCAGTCGCTTTACGGCCCTCGTAGCCGTAATGCAGGAAAGTCGATCTCACCGAGCTGCAGACGGCGTTCGCGAGCTCCTGCGTCTTCGCTACGACTTCGAACACAACGCCCAATTCGTGACCCGGCGTACGCTGCGGCTCCAAGTCTCCCAGTACGCCGTTCAAGCCGTAATTAATGAAATGAATGCTGTAATCCTCCGGCGGTATTTCACTGTAATAGTCCCTGACCTGCTGCTTGACGAGCTCCTCCACCTGCTCGATGCGTTGAATCAGCAGCGGATCGCGCACTCCGGCGACGACGAATGTCCGATAGGCGACCTTCATGGCACCTTCCAGCTTGATCTTGTACACCGGCGTCTCGGCTATTTTGCTGCCACGCACTTCCACGCTGCCGTCCCCGAGCTCTGTAAAAACGCACTGCTCCAGGTCAAGCACTAATCCCGGCCCGTGCAAAATATACGGGTGATCCTTCTCGTAAAACGTATGCGCGGCGACCGAAACCGCCGTACATTTGCGGGCGTCGTTCAGAGGCTGGACGATGAAAGAGTCCTGCTTGAGCGTGCCTAGCATACTGTCTTTCGTTGTTCCGGGTTCGGCCGACAATGCGGCGCACTCCAATATTTTGCCCAAATGGTAGGCAAGCGCCGTATCGTAGCCATGGTACATCGCGACCGCAGCGAACGGCGACGGATCATAGGCGCGCCCGCAAAGGATAATGTCGGCTCCCGCTTCAAGCGCCTCGATGATCGGCTCATGCCCCATTTGCGCGACGATGCTGCCGGTGGCCGCAAGCCTTTCTCCGGTAAGCGGTGCCACAGATAAGCCGAGCGGCTCGCATTGACCGGCAGCCAGCTTCGCTTCCACCACCTCATGGGGGATATCCGCCCATATCGTCGCTATCTTGACGCCGCCGATTCCGTGCTCCCGCAAAATATCCATGATGATTGCCTTCGTCCATTCCACGTGGACCTTGGCGCCGCTGCCTCCGGCTGATCCGATGATGATCGGAATGCCGGCCTTCGTACCCTCGGTGATAATGATCTCGAGGTCTTTTTTGCAAGCCTGCCTGCTGACAATCGCCGTGCCGGCGCCGAGCTTGTGAGGTCCTGCATCGGTAGAGCCTGCGTCCACTACGATCGCATCCGGCTGATGAGCCATTCCATTCATGAAGGACGCTTTCGGAAATCCGTAGCCCAGCATCCCGCAAGGGGCCAGTATTTTGAATTGTTGTTGTGTCATATGCACCCTCCGTTATCCCAAGCATTGTGTACTTAAAAAAAGCGAATCGCAGTCCGCCGCGTGCTTCTTACTGCTGAATCTGCTGCAATCGTTTTCATAAATCTGGTATTTGGATAATTGGGTGATCCAATTTGAGCATGAGAACACCTCTATCGAGGCATTTCGATGATGAACGACCGCGGTTAATGGTAGGTTTTATCGCCAATAGGAATATTACCAGTTTGCTGCACAAAACTTATAAATCCCTATGTGGTCAAAAGGATGGGATTCATCCGTTTGATTCTGCTTTCCGCAAAATATTTTGCTTAACCTGACTAATATGGTACAGCAGTGCTTCCTTCGCTTTGCCGGGGTCTTTTTCCTTGATCGCCTGGACAATTTGAAAATGCTCCTTGTACACTTCCGCTTTCCGGCCGGGAATTTCCACCGTCTTCACCAGCGTTTTCTGAAGCAGATCCATATGAAGATCGATCAGATTGACCAGAACCACATTATGCGTAGCTTTCGCTATCGAGAGATGGAACGCCTGATCGGGATTGACCGGGTCGTCGGAGTCGGTGTCGATGGTCCCCCAGCTTTCAAGAGCGCTTTCAATTTCGGCAATATCCTGCTCCGTCGCCCGAATCGCCGCCAGCTCGACAATGCCGGTTTCGAAAATCTCTCTCGCTTCCAGCAGCTCGATAATGGTCGCTCTCTCGATATTCTCGATAATTTGCTTCGTATCCTCGGTCTTGTTAAGGTTCTTGCTTAAGAACCGGCCGCCGCCGGGACGGGTTTCGATCAAGCCTTCCCGCTCCAGTATCCGGAACGCCTCGCGCAGCGTCCCGCGGCTGATGCCAAACGCCTGAGCCAGCTCCCTCTCTGTCGGCAGAACATCGCCAGGAGCAAGGTTTCCTTCCAGAATCAAGCTCTCGATCTGCTCAATGACATCTTCATAGACACGATGGTATTTAATCTTCTTAATGGTCATTGTAATTAACCTTCCCGTGTTGACGTGACTTGCGGTAAATTGGATCACCCAATTATCCGCTCTTTCATACTAATCATTATTAGCCGATGTGTCAAGGGGAATGAACGAGAACAAAGTCCCCCAAAAGTGAAAGCAAGCTCTGAAGAAAGCTTATTTCGTCCGCATCAAGCCATAGCTTGATCGGCGTCTAACCGTTAAAAGGTTGGACATTACTTTTGGGGGAGCCCCCGACTAGACACCGGAATTTGCTACGCATAATTTCCTATACGACAAAAAAAGCTGACGCCTGCTATAGCGGCATCAGCTTACTTACTCTCACTTTGTCCCGATGTTCATACGATATCGGGGCATAGCTTCCTTTCCTTGTTACTTCCCAACCGTTTTGTTATATTGCCCGATTTTCGTCGTAATCTCCTTCGCGGCGCCTTCCAGCGCTTCTTTCGGAGCCTTTTTGCCGTTCAGCACTTCTTCGATAGCTGTTTCCGTAAGCTGGCGGGCTTCCGGAAATACGCCCATGACAGCGCCTTGCGTAGCTTTGCTAGGCTTCGATGCGTGCAGCTGGTCTACAGCGGTTTTGAACTGCGGATATTTCGCCATATTGTCCTTCACCAGCTGATCGTCATACGCCTTCTTCGTAATAGGGAAGTAGCCCGTGTTGACGCTCCAGTACGCTTGCTGCTTCGGATCGGCCAAGAATTTCATGAACTGCCACGCGCCTTTTTGCTCGGCTTCGGAACGGTTGTTCATGATGTAGTTGCTCGCGCCGCCGATGATCACGCCGCCGTCACTGGCACCTGCCGGTTTAGGCAGGAAGCCGGTGCCCACTTCGAATTTGCCTTCGGCTGCATTGACGACACCGCGAAGTCCGGCCGTGGAGTCAAGCGTCATAGCGATTTGGCCGGCGAGGAACGCTTTCTTCGTATCGTCGGATTTGCGGCCGAGGTTCAGCATCGATTTGTCGTCGACCATTTGCTTCCACCAGGTCAACGTCTTCACACCGGCATCGCTCGCTAGCAAAGATTCAGTAGCCATAGAAGTCCGGCCGTTGCCGTTGTTCACAAGCTCTGCGCCTTGGTTAGCGAAGAACTGCTCAACAAGCCACGCGTAGATGGCGATCGAGCCGCCCGCAGCGTTGTCTTTGGTCAGCTTTTTGGCATATTCGGCCATTTCCTCGTACGTAGCCGGCGGTTTTTCCGGGTCGAGGCCTGCCGCTTTAAACATCGTTTTGTTGTAGTACAAGATCGGGTTGGACGTATTGAACGGCATCGAATACAGCTTGCCGTCATGTCTATAGTAGTTCAAAATATTTTCTTCCAATTGGGAAACATCGTATTTATCCGCATCGATGAACTGCTGCACCGGCGTAATCGCCTTCGTATCGATCATGAACCGGCTGCCGA
This sequence comes from Paenibacillus sp. NPDC056579, assembly GCF_042793215.1. Lineage (NCBI taxonomy): Bacteria > Bacillati > Bacillota > Bacilli > Caryophanales > Paenibacillaceae > Paenibacillus > Paenibacillus sp. NPDC056579. The sequence continues at coordinate 210,707 of NZ_JBHTVD010000005.1, read as the reverse complement.
TCTCGTACATTTGCACCATAGTCGGGCCGCTCTTCGAATCAAGAGAAGCTTTCAGCTTGTTCAGATTTTCATCGTAGGTGCCTTGGAAAATCGCCTCAACCACAACATCCTTCTGCGACGCGTTGAAATCCGCTACAAGCTTGTCCACCGCTTTGCCGAGCTCGCCGCTCATCGCGTGCCACCATACGACTTTCACAGGCTCGCCGGATTTGGCCGGAGCTGCGGCATCGTTAGCGGCAGCAGGTGTAGCAGTACCGCCGGTTGCGGCTCCTCCACAGGCCGAGGTCATCAACATCGTGGCAGCCAATACCGCCAACGGCAATGTCTTTTTGTTCATACGCTTCATCTTCTCCATCTCTCCCTTTTCATCTTAAAAAAAGTGTATGTTGTGATGCATTAGAACCATTAAAACACTTGCTCATCCTTTGACGGCGCCGGCCGTCATACCGCGCACGAGCTGCTTCAAGCCTACGAACAACAGCAGCAGCGACGGCAGGAGCATCGTCATAATCCCCGCCAGCACGAGATTCCACGAGGTGTTCTCCTCGAACTGCAGCATCCCGACGCCGATCTGTACGGTGCGCATGTTCGGTGTGTTGGTCACAAGCAGCGGCCACAGGTACATGTTCCAGTGGCTCAGGAACGAGTACACGGCGAGCGTCCCGATCGCGGGCCGCGACAACGGCATGACGAGCTGCGCAAACATCCGAAGGTGGCCGCAGCCGTCGATACGAGCCGCTTCGAACAGCTCCTTCGGCAGCTGCAGGAAAAATTGGCGCAGCAAAAACGTGCCGAAAGCCGAAGCGAGAAACGGTACGATCAGAGCCTGGTAGCTGTCCATCCAGCCCCAGCTTTTGATCGTCAGATAGTTCGGGATGACCGTTACTTCCCACGGGATCATCATAGTGGAGAGGAACAGCGCAAACAGCGCGTTGCGGCCGGGGAACCTCAAGAAGGTGAAGGCATAGGCCGCGAGGCTGGCCGTCAGCACTTGGCCGATCATAATCGCCCCGGCGACCAAAAAGCTGTTCGAAATAAATCTTCCGACCGGAATGGTACGTGTCACGTCCAAATAGTTGTGCCAGTTGAAGCTGCCCGGCAGCAGCTTCGGCGGGAACGACGCCGACTCGGCCGTCGTCATGAACGAGTTGGATAACGCGTACAGCAGCGGAAACAGCATCACTGCAGCAGCGGCGGTTAACAAAACATAGAGCAGTGTATTTTGCAGCCGTGAGCCGATGGAATTCACTGATAATGCACCTTCCTCTCGAAGTAGCGGAACTGCACTATCGTCAAGATCAAAATGATCGCGAACAGCACGAGCGCCTGAGCGCTTCCGATGCCGAAGCGGAAATTAACGAAGGCGTCCTGATATATGTTAAAGACGATAACGTCCGTCGTATTGATAGGTCCGCCCTTGGTCAGGATGTGAATTTGACCGAACGATTGGAAAGCGGAGATGACGGACACGATACCGACAAAAAACAGCGTCGGAGACACGAGCGGCAGCGTAATCCGGAAAAACGTCCGCAGCGGGCCGGAGCCATCGATTTTCGCACTCTCGTAAATCTCGTCAGGCACTCCCTGAAGTCCGCTCAGCAGCACGATGTAGTTGAAGCCAAGGTTCATCCATATGGTCATCATGGAGACCGCAAAAATCGCCAAAGCCGGATCGGTCAGCCAGCCTACAGGCTGCAGGCCGATGAGCGTAAGGAAATAGTTCAGCGTGCCGAGCGTCGGATGAAACAGCACCATCCAGATGATCGAGCCCGTTCCGACCGATACTGCGACCGGCATCGAGAACGCGAGCTGGAACCAGCGCATGCCGCGAAGCTTATTGTGGGTCAGCGCAGCAAGCACGAGTGCGATCAGGATACCGAGCGGCACGGTCAGCAGCGTGAACGATAGCGTTACCTTCAAGCTTTGATAAAATTTGTCGGAGGTGAACAATTCGATGTAATTGTCCCATCCGGCGAAAGCAGCGACGCGTCCGCGAGGATCGGTCAATTGAAAGCTGAGATAGACCGATTTGATCATGGGATAAAACAGAAAGATGCCGAACAACGCCAGCGACGGGGCCAGAAACACATAAGCGAGTATGATCTCCCGCCATTGCACCGATGTAAGGCTGCGTTTTTTGACCGCTGGCTTACGGGCGGATTGTGCTGCCTGGAGCGATATATTATTGTCTATTAACGACATGGCTGATCTCCCTTCCAAAACTGAACTGCACTTTATGAGTATAGGGAGCTAATGTTTTCATAGAATCAAACGGATATTAAGAGTTTAATGAGATTTATCGCCGATTTACTTTTTATTAATATACGAGTGAATCATTACCCATTTTTTTACATAAAAAAAAGACCTTGCCCATGACAATGATGGACAAGGTGACGTTACATTCTTTTATTTTATTCAATCAGATTCGGCAACTCCACTCCCGTTCCGCTCTACCGGTCTGCTATCATTTCTCCCGCATAACCGTCCACTCGTATCCGAACGGATCCTGAAAATCCATGAACTGGGCGAACCCGCCGTCTCGTATTTCCCGAATCCGGGCACCGCAGGTTGAGACCGCTGAACACAGGCCTTCGGCGATAAATAAACCAACAAAGTGGAGCTTTCGTGTGAAGTCCCTCAGATGCTTTGTGGGGGAGCCCCCGAGCTTATTAATGCTATATATGAAAAAATGCACCTGCCTTATCGTCAAAGGCAAGTGCAAGTACAAGTGCGTTGCGCGAATCCGTCATAACTATGGCTTACTTGTGTTCTCTCTCCAATGCATACTGCACGGTCCGTCCGATCAACGCAGGCAGCACGGAAAGGTGTCCTTCACCGGCAAAAGCATGGAACGATGCGTCTACTCCCGCTCCGCTATGGCTCGCCAACCGGTTATACATGTCCTCGGCGTTACCGAGCATCCGCATCGGATGATGCAGCTCCAGCTCTCCTGCCGATAGCAGCAGCCTTACATCCGCCGGGGCTTGCTGTATACGGTCGGCAAAAGCCTGTTCTTCCTGCAGCAAGCTGCCGTTATTCCACCAGATGGACGGGCTTCCCGCAATATAGGAGCGGTACAGCTCGGGCCTGCGGAACAGCGTATACAGCGTAAACAGCCCGCCTAACGAGTGGCCGAACAGCGACTGCCGGCTGCGGTTGACCGGATATTGGCGCTCGATCTGCGGCTTGACCTGCTCCTCGATGAATCGAATAAACTCATCGCATCCTCCGGTAGGCGGCCACGGCTTGCCGTCTTTCCTCGGCGGCAGGACAGACGGGTCAGCCGGAGGAGTGTAGTCGTACACGCGCTCAACGGATCTGGAATCGGCCGAAGGGTATCCGATCCCTACGACCAGCAGCGAGCCGAAAGCGCGAGGATGGTTGCCGCCAAGCAGTCTTGCCGTTTCCGCTACGATAGAGAATACAGCGTTGCCGTCCAGCACGTACAGCACCGGATAGCCCTCCTCGGGCGCCTCTCCGTCGGGAGCGCCGACGAAGATCCGATACTCCCGCTGATTCGACACGGAGGTCAGGTCGAAATATGACGCTCCTGTTACCAGCACCTGCTCTTTCATAGGTTGCACTCCCTACTCCCTTGGATTTCTCGTCTCATCCGTGCCTGGATACAGCCATTCCATCGCATCGGGGAAATATTTTATGAAAAACTCATGGGTGTGTACCCCGCCCGGCTCTTCGACGAATTTCATTGATTTCCCGGGAAATCCGCCAGCCAAAAACTGCTGATGAGCCTCTCTCGTGTATGGCACCATATGCATCTGAATCGTTGTTTTGCCGGCCCCTTCTTCACTGCCCACATACATGAACAAGCGCTTGTCGTTGGACGGAAGAGGCTGGCTGCGCACGTATTTGATCATACCTTCGTACCAGAACGAAGCGGATAGCAGGCCGAACCGGCCGAATACTTCAGGGAACAAATAGGCGGCATACAGCGTGATCAACCCTCCATAGGAAGCTCCGGCTATTCCGGTCGCTTCAGGCTCCCGCTTCGTACGGCAAGCGCCGTCGATATAAGGCTTGAGCTGTTCAACGACAAAACGCAAATACGTTTCGCCTTGGCCCTGACATGGAGTCGGGAACCGGTCCGAGATCGGGTCCGTATACCATGGCGTATACTCATCGTTGCGGTCAATAGGCTCAATGCCTACGAGAATCAGCTCCTGCAAAACACCGCAATCAAACCTCTCCTCCAGCTGCTCGGCGGCTCCCATTATTAAATAATCTCCGTCCTGAATATAGACGACAGGATAAGCCGCCGCACTGCTCGATTCGTAGGAAGGCGGCAAATAGACGTAGATGTCGCGATTGACGAACCACTGCTTGTAAATCGTTCCTCTCAATGGCTTATCCTCCTTACTGGCTTTTGGCGCGGAACAACAAATAAATGAAATAAGGAACGCCCAGGATGGCAATGACAATGCCCGCCGGAAGCGTAACCGGGGCAAAGATCGTCTTGCCGATAAAATCAGCCGCCACCACGAGCACCATCCCGACAAGTCCGCACACCGGAATGACCTTCTTGTGCTGAATACCGACCAGCCTCTTGGCGATATGAGGCGCCATCAAGCCGACGAAGCCCATGCTTCCCGATACGGAGACGCACGCGGCTACAATGCCTACGCTGGCCAAGAGCAGCAATACCGTTTCTTTATCGACGGCTACGCCTACGCTTACTGCACTGTCCTGCTGCAATTGGAACAAATCGAGCAGGCGCGATTTCCACCAGATGAACGGAACGAGCACAACGAGCCAAGGCAAGGCGGCCGCGACGAACCGCCAGTTCGCGTTCCAGACGCTGCCGGACAGCCAAACGGTGGCCATTTCGAAATCCTGCGGATTCATCTTTAGCGAAATGTACATCGTGAAGGCGCCCAGACCGGATGCAATGGCGATCCCGGACAAAATCAACCGCTGCGAGTCAAGCCTTCCGTTGCTCCAGGCGAACAGGAAGATCAGTACGGCGGCGCCGACGCCTCCCACCCAGCCAAACAATGGCATAGCCATCGCAGAAGCCCAGCCGATTCCGCTCATTTTTCCTTGGTACAGGAGCATGAACAGAACCACTACCGACCCCGCTCCGGCGTTGATCCCCAGAATGCCGGGATCCGCCAGCCCGTTGCGCGTTATGCCTTGAATGACGGCGCCGGCAATGCCGAGCCCGAGCCCGACCAACGCCGCAATGACAATTCGGGGCAGACGGAAATCGAACAGAACGAGATCATAGTCCGGGTTCGGGTGAATTCGCAGCAGCGTGCCGAACACATCCTTCACCGGAATGTCGAAGGCTCCGTTCGTTATACTGATATACACTACCGCCAGAAACAGGAGCAGCCCCGTCGCCGCAACCGTCCAGAAACGCAGCATCGAGTTTCTAGGCATGTGCCCCGCCCCCTTTCTTGCGGATCAAGTAAAGGAAGAAAGGGACGCCGATAATCGAAGTGACAATACCGATCGGAGTCTCGAAAGGATAGTTCATGAACCGGCTCAGCAGGTCGGCCAATGCGAGAAACAGCGCCCCGAGTACTCCTGCGCAAGGAACGATCCAGCGGTAGTCGAGCCCGATCAGGAACCGGGCGATATGCGGCACGATCAGTCCGACGAAGCCGATTTTTCCCGCCAGAGCCACCGAGATTCCCGTCAATATAACGACGGAAGCGGTTGCCGCCAATTTGACCAGCAACGTTCTTTGCCCTAGACCGGCGGATACTTCTTCACCAAGTGATAGGATCGTCACGGACTTGGACACGAGAAGCGCGATCACAAGTCCGACTATCGCAAAAGGAATCGCCAGCCAGATCAGCTGAGGCTCCATCTCATGCAATCGGGCATTATACCAAAAGCCGATATTTTGCGAAATTTGGAAGTAGACGGCCATCGCAGCCGAAATACTGCTCAGGAACGTTCCGATGACCGCGCCGACTACGGCCATACGAACCGGCGACAAGCCTCCGGGAACCGCCGATGCGACACCGAGCACGATGGCGACGCCCAAGGCCGAGCCGATCAGCGAGAACCAGATCATGCTCATCGACGAAGCTCCCGGAAGGACGATCATGCAGAGCGTAATGAGAAACGCCGAGCCGTCGGACACGCCCATAATAGAAGGGGACGCAAGATAGTTCCTTGTCATCCCCTGCATTAAGGCTCCCGATACGGCCAGGAATGCTCCGATGAGCAGCGCTCCCAGCACTCTGGGCAGTCGGGAGTGCATAATAATTTGATGATTGACATTATCCGCATCGAAGCGGAAGAACGCGTCCCCGATGGTTCCGGCGTCAATCTGCTTGGCCCCGTACAGCACCGACAATACAACGAGTGCTGCCATAGCGAACGGGGCTGCTGCCAATATTCCTATCGCTAATGCGCGTTTAGATAGCATATCCCATCAACCTGCATCAAGATCCGGACAGCTTCGCGACTGCCGCTTTCAGGAACTCGATTTTGCCCCACGAAGCTCCGCCTTGCGCCAAAGGATCGACTACGTTGACGAACACCTTGTTGTTTTTCACAGCTGCAATGCTTTTCCAAATCGGATTGCTCTGCAGCGACTCCAGCGCTTTAGGCGCATCCTTATTCTCGTCCTCAGAGAATTGCACGAACACATAATCCGGGTTCATCTGCGAGAACTTTTCCAGGGAGATCAGCTCCTGCGCTTTCGCCGCCTTCACCTCGGCAGGAACGGTAAAGCCCAGCTCCCCGTACAGCGACGGATTGAAGAATACGGATTCCGGATAGATGTACAGGCTGCCGGCCCGCACGCGGACGATGACGATTTTCTTATCCTTCATCTTCTCTCCGAGCTGCGCCTTCGCCGCTTTCAAATCGGCTTGGTATTGGGAGATCACTTTGTCAGCCTCCGCCTTCTTGCCCGTAAGCTCCCCGAGTGCCAGCAAATTCGCTTCCCAGTTTGTCGAAATGTGGGACATCGGCAAGGTCGGTGCCATTTTGGACAGCTGCTCCATTACCTCGGGCTTGAATTTCGACGAGCCAAGGATAACATCCGGCTTGAGGCTCAATATTTTCTCGAAATTCGGCTCCGTCTTCTCCCCGATCGACACCGCTTTACCCGTAATGCTCTTGAACATATCGGGAAACTTGCCGGAGACGCTGATCGCGCCTACCGGATTGATACCCAGCACCATCGCATCCTCCATTGATTCCAATGCTCCGGTAATGACGATCCGCTCGGCTTTCTCCGGCACCGTGTACGTTTTATCCAAAAAAGTCATCGTCTTGGTCTTCGCCTTCGCCTCCTGGCCGCCCGCTACCGGAGCTTGCGTTTGCGTCGGTGTCTGCGCTGCGCCTCCTCCTGCCGAACCCGCGCCGTTAGCTCCTTGAGCGCTTCCTCCGCTGCTCGTACCGCATGCCGTTAACGATAATGTCACTAGTAAAGCCAGCCCTCCGGCTGTCCATTTGCTTTTCATTTGCCCACCTTCGCCTTTCTGTTTCTTAATATGAATCTATGGCCCTGTAATTGATAACCATTCTCATCGATAATGATAGAGAGTTTTCCTGCCTTAGAACATGGAAAATATCCGGAATCGTCATGGACGATTTCCGGAAAGGAGTCGAAGCGTATCCTCAACCATCCGCCCATGGGCGATGGGAGAATATTCCCGCCATGGATCGGAGTCGATCACATACGTCTTTTGGCTGCGCACCGCATCCAGCTCCTGCCACTCCATGGAGTCACGCAGCTGCTGCCAGGCGGCCAGCGTTTCACTTTCATGGCAAATGTTCAAAATGAGCCGATCCGGCTGCAGCATGCGCAACTGCTCTATCGTAAGCTTGTGGCTGTATGCGGAAGACGCGCACGCATAAGCAGGCTTCATCTGCAATTCGCCATAAAAGATGTCCGTGATCCCGCGATTGCAGTAAGCGTACAGCTGCCCTTTGTGGATTTTGACGATCAGAAACGAATCATTGTGCACGATCGGCCTCAACCGTTCCCGCACGGAGTGAACTTGCCGGTCAAAAGAGCTCAGCCACTCGTCGGCCTCCTTCGCTTCTCCTACGTAGTCTGCAGTCAGCTTCAGCTGCTGCCGCCAGTTCAGATCGGCTTGCGGCACATAATGAACATGTCCAATCTGCTCTAGCCGCTCCCTCTCCTCCGGATGCAATCCATCCATGCTTACAATCATATCCGGTACGGATTGGCGAAGCTTCTCGATGTTGGCTTCCCAATGCTCGTTGATTTTGAAGGCGCTCAGATGAACGGGAATCTCGTTGCGGTACTTGTTATGGTAGTAAGCGGTCCATTTGGGATGCAGCGGCGCAGCGTACGGGATGATATTCAACGCCAGCAAATGTCCGGTCGTCCAAGCGCCGTACGCGGCGATTTTCCGCTGCCTCTTCTTCACATACACCGACGGAGAGACGCCGACCTGCTGCTTGAACTTGCGGCTAAAATAAAACTCATCCTGGTACCCTACCTGATGAGCGATATCCCTCAGCCTGGCATTCGACTGAATCAGGTACTGCTTCGCCTTGTTCATCCGCAGCTCCGTTAAATAGTCGATCGCGCTGATCCCGTACAGCTTTTTGAACAGCTCGACAAAATATTTCGGGCTCACCCCGGCGATCTTCCCCAGCTGATCAATCATCAAGCTGTCGCCATAATGGCGCTCCATATGCTCCTTGGCCCGATCCATCGCCGAATCTGTCCCATCCGCAGGTGGAGCTTCTTCCTTCATGAGCTCATACAGCAGCTCTTGAAACGCTATTTGGCGGCGAAACCGTTCCGCCCGCTGCTCGCTGGCATAGCTGTTCATTACCGCCTCGCATAGCATAGCCGTCTCGCCCGGGGAATGCACAGCGATTTCTTGTTCGCCCCGCTTCTCTTCAATCAAATGGAGAAGCCTCTCCCCCTTCGACACCGACGGCTCTATGTACATGTCGAAATGGAATAAATACACTTCCAGCCCGTCCCCATCTTCCGCCTTGATGCCGAACGTTTGCTCAGGCGAGCACCAATAGGCGGTTGCTCCCGACAGCCGGTGTTCGCCCGTATCGAGCGTCAGCGTTCCTTTCCCGTGCGTTGCTACTATGAGCAAATAAGAGAACGAAAGCTGCTGCCGCAGCGAAAAACCATGCTCCCCCTTCACGTGCTCCGCATGCCGCAGCTTGTACAGCGCCGCAGTCCAATCCATCTCGTTGCTCCATAACGGCTGCTGTGCAATCGTATTGGTGTTGGTGTTCATCCTCTCTCCTCCGTTCAACGCGAATGCACATCCGCATGAGAAAGCCACTGCGGACGGGAATCCGCCGGCTGCCCTTTCGTACCAGCGTCGGTCCGCGCGACTGTGCTCTCCTGTTCGTGGCGGTGATGTGCCGTCTCATCCCCTGAATGCATTTGCTCCGCTCTTGATGCTTGCTCATCATTTCGCCGGAGCTGTGCGATCGTTTCATATAAAATTCCCATAGGGAAAACACCTCTTCATGTTGTTAAAATTCAAAGATCATCTAAAGCTCTCCCTAATATTAAATGATAATGATTCTCATTGTCAATTGTAACATGAATCTATTGGCTTTCCCTTTGCTTCGATCAATGGGCAAGCTCTCGGCTCCCCGCAATAGAAAAAGCACGGAACCGTGGTCCGTGCTGAGCTTGTAGAGAAACCTCTAGAATAGAAAAAGCTGTAAGGGTACTCCTGTGGGGTACCTCCCTTGATTATCATTATTGTAACACCTGGGCAGTCACTGCATAAAAAAAGACACCGAAGATTCCTCTCCCGTGTCTGCATCCTGGTCTTATGCTGCGGATTCATCCGCAATTATTTGTTCAATGCGATAATAAATTCAATGATGGCGATAATCGTCAAGTGCGCAGGATAAAAGCTTCTCCACAGCCATTTCGGCACCTTCATCCGCTCGAACAACCGATAAGCCGCTGGCGCATACACAATGCCTACCGTCGTAACAATACTGTATGCCTCGATAACCCAGCCTTTCAGAAACAGAAACAGCAAATTTAAAGCAAAATGGCTCAGCACCGTAACATGGCTTTGCGTATACTTATAAATCAGAACAAGCAGCAGCCCATACAGGCCGTAATCGAAATTCATCCATTCCATAAGCGCGACGGCGGCAATAGCGGCCGGAATCCAGACGACCTTCGCATGATGATCGATCAGATACAAAATAACGATACAAACGAGCAGCGTTCCGACGGCATTCACGCCTATTTCATCCAAAGCGACCATGTAAGGAATCTGGGACAAGAGGGCAATCCCCAAGAGCCGGTACATATATCCTTTCAAATTGCTGGTACGCCGGTAGCCCAGTACGATAAAGTAAGCATAGATCGGAAAGGCAATCCGGCCGATGATTCTCCACATCATTTGATCCTCGAAAAACACAAGCCCGATATGATCTACGAGCATCGTTAACATCGCAATAAGCTGCATCGGAACCTCCTGACGCACTAGTGTACTTAGTTTTATCATGACGCAGATAAACGGATATTTCAACATTCATTTTAAGAAATACATTCTTACAGCTCCCTCTTCCAGATTCATTGTGCCGTTCTTGCTTTTGATCCCAGTATGAATTTGAAAGAGTTGGAATGATATTGTAATGTAAACACATTGTGAGATATTTCAATCAAAGGAGCCTTCTTATGAAAAAGGAATATGATACACGTGTATCGTCCGGGTGCATTATTTTCAATAATCATACACGTGACGAGGTTCTAGTCATCTGGAATGCAAACAAAGACAAACCGGCTTTGCCTAAAGGGAAAATCGAATCCAATGAAAGCGCTCAAGAAGCGGCGATTCGGGAAGTATTGGAAGAGACCGGCTATTCGGTCGAAATACTTAATGCAACCCCTGTTACGGTAACAGGACTAAGGCAGCGTAAAGAACCTTACCTTATGATTACGACACAATTCTTTCTTGCTAAGCTAACCAATACGACACCTATCGCAAAAGAAGACAAATCAATAATTTCTGTGGAATGGATGAAAGTAGATCGAGCCCTTCAAGAATTGGCGTTTCCGGAAGAAATAGAAGCGTTGTCAAATATGCTGCTAGTTCGAGGAGGGTTGCTGTGAAAGACACCATTACTATAAACCAAACGTCCGTTACGGTTCTAAAAGGCGATATTACCAAAATCGAAGCGGATGCTATTGTCAATGCGGCTAACACAAGCCTGCTTGGCGGAGGCGGGGTCGACGGCGCTATACATAGAGCGGGAGGCAAAGCAATCCTCGAGGAATGCATCAAAATAAGACAAAAGCAAGGAGGCTGCCCGGTTGGCGAAGCGGTCATTACTACGGCTGGAAGCTTGCCTGCCTCCTATGTTATCCATACGGTGGGACCTGTGTGGAACGGAGGACAGCATGATGAGCCGGCCAAACTGGAAAGCTGCTACTTGCGTTCTCTAGCTCTTGCTTCTGAATATAAGTTGAACCGCATTGCTTTTCCGAATATAAGCACGGGCATTTACCGTTTCCCCAAAGCTCTTGCAGCCGAAATTGCTATAAACACAGTACTTTCTTATATTCGTTCCTTATCTGCAGGTGATCACAGGTTGGATGGGATTCTCTTCGTCTGTTTCGACGATGAGAACTACGCCATTTACCGCGAGCTGCTGTACAGCCTACAGCCTATGAAAGAGTAGACGCTTGAACGAAGACACAAAGGCGCTATCCAACGGAACAAGTCGATATCACGAACGGCTCCCTACTGGATAACTCATTCGTAGTAACTTCCGGCGCATCTTCCCCTCCATTCGAGTGGCAAAATGTCCGCTACTATTCGAAAATATTCCGAAATACCGCACAGGACCAACAAGTCGTCGTCAGCTTCGAGGTTCAAAACTACGTCGGAGGAACTTTCAATCCAGGCGCACTGATGTTCGTTGCGGATCTGTACAGCCCGAACCCTTTTTAATAGTAAGGGAACTGCATGGGCGGCTCCTTTTTTTCTTTACTATACATCTTTTCCTATTATAATGAAGTAATGATATTACATAATAAGGAAGTGTACCCAGTGTCTAAACCAGCTTGGAATCGATTGCTTATCTTTTTCGCCTTCATAATGCTATTGTTTTTCCCGGAAAATAGTAAAGCGGAATCAAAGCTCATACCGGATCAGAATCTGGAGGCGGCTGTTCGCACGGAATTGAACTTATTGCAAAAATCTTTGGAAGAAGCCGATTTGCAAAAGCTAGACTCCTTATATCTAAGCGATCCGACACAAAAAGTGCAGTCCCTCGAAGGAATGCAATATGCAGCCAACCTGAATACACTTATTGTTCCGGGGCACCAGCTTCAACAAATCGAACCGCTGCATGGCTTGAATAAGCTTAGCTTTCTTGTCCTGAGCGGAAACGACATTTCAGACATTCAACCATTAGCCGACCTCGTCAGCTTACGGCGCCTGCTGCTTGATGGAAATGAGATAGAACATATCGAGCCATTATCCGGTTTAACTAACCTTACGGATCTACTGATTGGAAACAATAACATTAAACAGATTTCCGCATTGCAGGGGCTTCCGCTTCGATGGGTGGATTTGAGCAACAATCAGATCGAAGATCTGACTCCTTTACAGAAGGTTGCTTCTCTTGAAACGCTATATGCGGGCAATAATCAAATACGTAACATTGATGTATTACTGGAGCTGCCGAAATTGAAGGAGGTCCATCTGGAAAATAATCCTTTGGACGAGCATGCAGCATCCGTCATTAATGCCCTAAAAAATAAAGGGGTTAAAGTACAAACGGTTAAAGAAGATAAGCAAAAGGAACAACAAGATATTAGAGTCAGTCTCGACGCCAATACCGTTCCGTTCAGCGCTCCGCCTTTTATAGCCAATGGCACGACTTTCGTTCCATTCAGACCTGTATTTGACCGACTGGGGATTGAAATCAGCTGGGATGAAGCCACTCGTACCATCCAAGGTAAAAAAGAAGGCATACAAATCGAGCTGCAATTAGACAATCCGGTTGCCGTTGTTATCGGCAAAGAAGTTACCCTGCCCGCAGCCCCGGTTTTAGTAGACGGCTCTACCTTTGTACCTGTAAGGTTTATTTCAGAAGCCGTAGAGGCGCAAGTCGAATGGGATGCCGAACGGCGTATCGTTATTATTAACAGCAAAAAACAATTTGCAACCAAAGACGGCAAAATCCGCTTTACGGCTTACGGACTATGGAGAGATCTCTCTTCCATGATGGAAATGGATGACACCACTCAGCTGGCTATTCGCTATTTTAACTATACCGAGCTGTACATCTATGCTCATCCCAAATCTGTCGTTGATCCTGCTAGCAAGGATTTACAGCGTCAATATTTGGAGCTGCTTAAACAGGAGCTTCTCATCGACAAGGAAAGCATTATAGAAGAGAAGCAGACGAAGGCTCTTGGATTCGATGCGCTGCAGCTGACTTATGTCAATAATAACGATTGGGACAAACGAATTGACACCATCCTGGTGTTTGAGGCGAATTCCCAATTTTATACCATTATCAACTCTTCCTACGAGGTAACCTATAAAGAGTCAAGCAAGCAATTTCAGGAAATACTTGGTGGCATGACGTTTCGTGCCTCGTAACGAGACCGTAGAGAGAAAGGCCTTGACCGTTGTGGTCAGGGCCTTTATGATTTGCAGGGTTCTGCTCTCTTACCGGGCAAGTGAGAAACACCCTATCGGAGGACGGGCTGTTGAGAATCCCGTTTCACCCTGTAATACTAATGCGAGGTTAAGCGAGGTTTCTCCAGGAGAAGCGACATGCCCCCATTGTTTTCTGGGAATTGCCGTCTCAAAAGGCTTATGAAGAAGGCTTCCGGAAGAAGGTCCCACGCCGGGTCCTCTGCAGCCTTTTTAAGCTGCATGAGGTTTTTAGCAAGCAGATGCATTTCGTTAGTGTGCACGTGGCGTTGGAGAGCATCGTTGAGTCGATTCGGACCGTGGATCCGTTATTTTGGCAAAAATGGCTCTATTCGCAGGGTGATCGGACTTTAGATCCGCTATTTCGCAAAAAAACAAGGTTTTTGCCAGTAAAACAAGCAAATAACGGATTCCCTGTCCGATCGCACTGCAAAAGCAGCAGCATGTCAACAAATAGCGGATCTCCTGTCCGATGGGTACCTGCGTACCAGCCACAGGATTCTGGAACTAACACGTAGACGATAGAATCCTGGTTTGACTCTGCGATAACAAGACTCGCTTGGTTTATTGCAAATATATTATCCGATGACCCCGGACTGATAAAACTTAAAAAGACACGGAGAACCCCTCCGTGTCTTTCATTTCTTAACGCATCGGCTGCCGCCGCAGCACTCACTTCAAATGAAGCTCAATCACCGTATCCCGCTCATCCGGCAGCTCGGCACCCGCCAGGGTAATGAACGCGCCGCCCTCAATGTCGGAATATTCTTCCGCCATCCAAGGCGTTTCCACCTTCAGCTCGGTTCCGTCCCGCAGCAATCTCGCCCTCTCGACTTTGCCCTTCAAGCCCTCGAAGTAAGTCGGGCCGATGCCGCGGTCGTAGACGTGGGCATACAGCTTTTTGCCGTTTTGCGTATAACGGCCCCATTCCGGCTTCGGCAGAGCCGCCGCTCCGCAGCCATAGATGCTGTCGCCGTTGAGTCTCAGCCACTCCCCGACCTCGTACAGAACGTCCAGGGTTTCGCGGTTAACCTCTCCTTTGGCATCCGGCGCTACATTCAGCAGCAAATTCCCGTTCTTGCTGACGCATTCGGCCAGCGTGCGGATGACCTGCTTGGCTGACTTGTAGTTTTTGTCCGTGGAGTGGTAGCCCCAATGGTCGTTCAACGTAATGCAGGCTTCCCAAGGGACCGGCTTGCCGTTGACATCGACGATGCCTCCGGGAGGAATGATCTGCTCCGGCGAGAAGAAGTCTCCCGCGTATTCCTCCGGCTCCGCCGCGCGGATATTGCCGCCGAGACGATTGTCGATGATAATGTCCGGCTGGATAGACCGGATCATCCGCACAAGCTCGGTCGCCTTCCATTTCTCTCCGGTCATTTGATCGTAAGAGAAATCGAACCACATGATGTCGATCTTGCCGTAGTTCGTCAGCAGCTCCTTCACCTGGCCGTGCATATAAGTCAAATAGCGGTCAAAATCAATAGGCTTATCCTTGGCCGCTATATTGTCCCGATCCGGATGAGCCTTGTCTCCGTAGCCCGGGTAATCGTCGTGGTGCCAGTCGATAATGGAATAATAAAGGCCAACGCTCAGGCCTTCCTCACGGAAAGCATCCACATACTCGCGGACCAGATCCCGTCCGGCCGGCGTATTCGTCGCCTTGAAATCCGTCAGCTTGCTGTCGAACAAGCAGAAGCCGTCATGGTGCTTCGTCGTCAGCACGGCATATTTTTGCCCTGCGGCTTTCGCCGCTTTGGCCCATTCCTTCGGATTGTAACGGGATGCGTCGAATTCATCGAAATATACCTTATACTGCTCGTAGCTCATCCGCTCGTTGCCCCGAATCCATTCCCCTCTGGCGGGAATCGAGTACAGCCCCCAGTGAATGAACATCCCGAACCGATCGTGCATAAACCAGCGGGTTCTTTGCTCTCTCGTACTCATCTGGAACATCCTCCGTCTCCATAACCGTTATCGCTTACGTTATAAACACTCAATCTTAGTTATCAGGATGTATGAAATAAAGCTGCCGCGCCGATAAGGCCTACATCGTCCCGCAAGCCAGCCGGGACAATTTCATAAGTGCCCCGATAAGGCTTCATAACGAGCTGCTCCGTCTTTGCCTTCAGCGCAGGGAAGAGCAGATCGCCCGCTTTGCTCACGCCGCCGCCGATGACGATACGGTCAGGGTTGAACGTATGGACCGCATTCGCCAAGCCGAGAGCCATGTAATGAATCGCCCTGTCAACGACTTCAACGGCAACCGGGTCTTGCTGCTTATATGCCTCGAACACATGCTTGGCCGATGCCGCTTCATCCTGGGATGCCGCCAATTCTGTAATGAGGGATGACCTAGTCTGCATTAGCTGCAGCGCCGCGTCCCGGATCGCCGTACCTGAAGCGAACGTTTCCCAGCAGCCGCTGCTTCCGCAGCTGCATTCCGGTCCGTTAGGATCGATAATATTATGGCCAAGCTCTCCGGCGAAGGAAGACGTGCCCAACAGCATCTTGCCATCCAGTACGATCCCTGCTCCGATGCCGGTGCTGAACGTGACGTATACCATATTCTCGGAGCCTTTGCCCGCTCCCCGGACATATTCGCCCCAAGCTGCCGCATTCGCGTCGTTAACTACCTGCACCTCGACGCCGAGCGCCTCTCCCATCCACTTCTTCAATGGAACGTTGTCCCATTCCGGAAGATTGGTGCCATGCAGCACGATGCCGTCCCGGCTGTTGACCGCGCCCGGCGAGGCAAGACCTACTCCCGACAACGTACGGCCTTGGGAGACGGAGCGGATCATCTCAACCATCCTCTGGACGACTTCTTGCGCCGTGCGCGCATTCGCGGTTTCCATGCGTTCGCGGTTCAGAATCTCGCCCTTCGAATCGAACAGCGCCGCCGCGATTTTCGTCCCGCCGAGATCTATTCCTACTACATAATTATCTGTGTTTTGCAATATGATTCACCTTTTTTCAAATCTGTTATAAGTGCGAGTTCCAAAGGTTATAAAGTCCAGTGTCAGAACCTCGGCAAAAGCATCCTCTTGGCCTTTCAAAGCCCGAGCGTGCCTATAAACAAAATTTATTGATGCAGACTGTCGGATAACGCCCGCAGCTGTACGGGATCGATAGGCGCCAGTCCAGCCCGGCCGACACGAACGGCCGATCCGAAATGCACTTCGCTCACCCCGGTTTGCTCAATAAAAGCTTCAACGGTTTCCGGTGTCAGGCCGTTGCCCGCCAGAATGCGCAGCGAGCTGCCCTGTGACGCTTCAACCAGCTTCTGTATCGCCGGCACCGACTGTGGAGCCGGCTTCAGCCCGCCGGAAGTCAGCACGCGGGTAATTTGCGGGTAGCGCATGAGCGTCTGCAAACCGGCCAGCTGATCCTCCAGCTCATCGAACGCCCGATGGAAGGTCACTTGCATCCCTTTCGCATGAGCAAGCATCGCTTCCAAAGCTTGTTCGTCAATCCGGCCTTCCGCCGTCAAAGCGCCGACAACAATGCCGGCCGCTCCCGCTGCGGAGATAGCCTTGATCTCGGCAATCATCGTCTCCAGATCATGGCTGTCGTAGACAAAAGACCGGCTGTGCGGCCTGACCATGACATGAACCGGTATTTGCACGGACCGGACAACGTGTTGGACCAATCCGATACCGGGAGTCAAACCGCCTTCGGTCATTGCGGTAATTAACTCCAGCCGATCGGCCCCGTTCTCTTCAGCTCTTAGAGCATCGTCTATACAAGTGGCGATGACCTCCAGTATCATTGCGAAACCTCCCGATCTCCTGCAGTATGTTTCTCGGCGTACTGCACCGCATAGTCCGCGAGCAGCCTTGCTCCGTATCCGGTAGCTCCTACCTCGGCATAGCCGACGTCCTGCTTGTACTGCACGGTGCCGGCCATATCGATATGCACCCAGCCCATCGATTCGGCTACGAAGCGCCGAATGAACAACGCCGCTATAATCGCGCCTGCGAGCGTCGAAGTGCCGACATTGCGCAGGTCGGCATAGCTGCTGCGCAGCTCCGATTCGTATTCGTCCATCAGAGGCATCGGCCACAGCCTCTCCCCATTGCGCTCGCCGATCTCGACCAGGCTGCGCGCCATGTCCGCATCGCCCCAGATGCCGGCGATGCCCAAGCCAAGGGCGTCCCCGACATTGCCCGTCAGCGTGGCAATGTCGATGGCTTGCGCTGCGCCGAGCTTGGCAGCGTGAAGCAGCGCGTCGGCCAGCACGAGCCGGCCCTCTCCGTCCGTGTTCGCAACCTGAACGGTCAAGCCGTTCGGGTAGCGGATGACGGAGGACGGCAGCGTCGCGCGGGCGTCGGGAAGATTGTCCGCGACGGCGATCAGCGCAGTCACGCGGACCGGGGCTTGCTGCCGGACAAGGATGTCCATCGCGCCGATAACGGCAGCCGCGCCGCCCATATCCATTCGGGCGTCGCTAATGTCTCTGCCCGTCTTCGAGTTCATGCCGCCCATGTCGAAGGTGATGGCTTTGCCGACCAATGCCAGCATAGGCGCATCCGCGGCGGCAGCCGCTTCGTAGCGAAGCTCTATCAACGCTGGAGCGTGCTTGCTGCCCGCTCCTACGGTAATCAATCCGTTCATGCCGCGGTCGGTTAACTCTTGACCGCGGTATACATGGATGCTTACAGGCCGGTCCTTGAATAAATCAAGGGTCCATTGGACGAAAGCATCCGGGTTCAATGTATCGGGCGTCTCATTCACCCAATCTCTCGTCAGATTGGTGCCCTCCGCCCGATGAAGGGCGAGCTCGACGACGGCCTCCATCTCGGTGCGCGTCAGCTCGACCCACTCTTCCGAGCGAAGGATGAGCTCGACATCGCCCTGGATTTTCGTTGCGCTGCGGTATTTATCGAACCGGTACAGGCCGAGCAGCCAGCCTTCGATCCAGGCTTGCAGCCACGCTGCCGCCGCTTCTTTGCCATCCTGCGCGGCGGCAGCGGACGAGGCCCTGACGAGCGCTCCGCTGCTCCGTCCTTCCTGGAGCAGTGCGCGAGCCGCAGCACCGCCTGCGCGGCGGACCCGCTCCAGCGTTACGCTGCGGCGCTCGCCCATTCCTGCGGCGAGAGCATCCCTCTCGCCTTCCGACCGGCCGTACAGCCAGGTCATCGTCCCCGGCCGCTTGCGGCTTTCGCCGAGCGGATAAGGAAGCGATTCTCCGGCATAGGCCGGATGAATGAGGACGTCCGGCGATTCGGACTTATCGATTGTAATACGCATAGCGATCCCTTCTTCGGCAATAAGATGAGGCTCCCGAGGAGCCCTAGGCTTGTTGTGATGCCCAAAAATGCTTGAAATTCCCCAGTATACTCCAGTGGAATATCTCTCTCCGGCCACTGTTGAAATCCATAAAACTTGATTAGATTTATCGGTATTTTTAAGGATTTCAAAGGCGGACGCTACCGCTCCTCCGTGAAATACTCCACCTGCATACATGTTGAATTTCTATAAAAAGGGCAACCCCAACACCCCAAAGCTCCGACGGAGCTTTTAAACTGAACCATCTACTTACTGGCTCTTCATAATCTCTTCGTCGTACAAATGGCAAGCCACCTGATGGCCCGGCTCGACCTCCCGGAATACCGGCTCCTTCTGCTTGCACACTTCCATGCAGGACGGGCAGCGGGTATGGAACCGGCAGCCGGACGGCGGATCGACCGGGCTCGGCAAATCGCCCTTCAGAATGATCCGCTCCTTCTTCAAGGTCGGATCGGGAACCGGCACCGACGATAGCAGCGCCTGCGTATAAGGATGAAGCGGACGATCATACAGCGTGTCCTTGTCCGCCGTCTCCACCAGCGTCCCCAAGTACATGACGCCGATGCGGTCGCTGATATGCTCTACGACGCTCAAGTCGTGGGAAATAAATAAATACGTAAGTCCATACTCTTCCTGCAAATCCTGCAGCAGGTTCAGCACCTGCGACTGAATCGACACGTCCAGAGCCGATACCGGCTCATCCGCTACGATCAGGCTCGGGCGTACGGACAACGCCCGTGCAATGCCGATCCGCTGCCGCTGGCCGCCGCTGAACTCGTGAGCGTAGCGCTCGGCATGGACGCTGTTCAGACCGACGGTCTCGAGCAGCTCCCGCGCCAGCTTGTCCCGCTCCTGCGGGCTGAGCTTCGTATGAATGAGCAGCGGCTCGGCTACGAGATCCTTTACTTTCATTCGCGGATTAAGCGAGGCGTACGGATCCTGGAACACCATCTGCATATCCTTGCGGATCGGCCGCATTTGATTATCGTTAAGGCGGCTAATATTTTGCCCGTTAAACCATACTTCCCCGCCGTTCGGCATCAACAGCCGGGTGACGAGACGCCCCGTCGTAGACTTGCCGCAGCCGCTCTCGCCTACAAGGCTGAATGTTTCTCCTCTGCGGATGGCGAAGCTGATGCCGTCTACCGCGCGCAGCGATTTGGTTGTACCGAACCAGCCCTTTTTTATCGTAAACGATTTCTGTAATCCTTTTACTTCAACCAGCGGAGTCTCTATCATGCGCTTTCTCCTCCTTCCGGCTGCGTCAACCAGCAGCGGCTTTTGCGCTCCGCTTCCCCTTCGATCGGCAGAAGCTGCGGCTCCTCGGTAAGACATCGCGCCATCGCATGAGGGCAGCGCGGCGCAAACTTGCAGCCTTGCGGCATGGCGCTCAAATCCGGCACGTTGCCCGGAATGGACTCCAGCCGGCGAACCTTCTGCCGCAGCTTCGGCACCGAATGAATTAACCCCTTCGTATACGGATGCTGAGGCGTTTCGAACAAATCCTTCACCGACGCCTCTTCTACGACACGTCCGGCATACATGACGACGACCCGGTCGCACATTTCAGCAACAACCCCGAGATCATGGGTGATGAGCAGCATTCCCATGTCCTGCTCTTCCTTCAGCCGCTTCATCAGATCGAGAATTTGCGCCTGGATGGTCACGTCCAGCGCCGTCGTCGGCTCATCGGCGATCAGCAGCTTCGGGCTGCACGACATCGCCATCGCGATCATTACACGCTGCCTCATTCCTCCGGACAGCTGGTGCGGGTAGTCGTTCACCACTTCCTCCGCCCGGGGAATCCCTACAAGCCTGAGCATATGAATGGCATGCTCTTTTGCTTGCTTTCGGCTGTATCCAAGATGCAGCATAATCGGTTCTTCGAGCTGTTTGCCGATCCGCAGCACCGGATTCAGCGACGTCATCGGCTCCTGGAAAATCATCGCCAGCTCATTGCCGCGGAACCGACGCATCTCTTTTTCCTGAATCTGAGTCAAGTCCGTACCTTCAAAAAGAACAGCGCCTCCGCTAATCCGCCCCGGCGTATCCTTGAGCAGACGCATGATCGACAAGGAGGTCACGCTTTTGCCGCAGCCGGATTCGCCAACAAGACCCAGCACTTCGCCTTTATTTATATGAAAGTCAACGCCGGACACCGCCATTACGCTGCCGCCATCGCGTCGGAACTCCGTTTTCAATCCTTGCACATCAAGCAATCTAGGCGTCACGGTCTGGCCCCCCCTTTAATTTTTCGTCTTGGGATCAAGAGCATCACGCAGTCCGTCCCCAACCAGGTTAAAAGCAAGTACTGTCAAAAAGATCGCCGCGCCGGGAATATACACGATATGCGGAGCAATGCTCAAATAGTCGCGTCCCATGCTCAGCATCGCGCCCCAGTCAGGCTCGGTCGGCTTCGCGCCCATGCCGAGAAAGCTCAGGGAGGATGCGGCCAAGATGGCACCGCCGATTTTCATCGTCACATTGACGATCACGCTGGAGAGAGTCTCCGGAAAAATATGCTTCCATATAATACGTCCGTTTTTGGCGCCCATGGAACGGGCCGCTTCTACGAACAACGTTTCTTTGGCCGACAGCGTAACGCTTCGGATAATTCTTGCAAACGACGGCGTGCCGAATACGGCTACCGCGATGACCACGTTGGACAAGCCGGGACCCAGTATAGCCACGATCCCGATGGCGAGCAAAAGATCCGGAAACGAGAACAGCACGTCGCTGCTTCGCATGATGAGCCGGTCCAGCCATCCGCCGTAATAGCCGCTGAACAGCCCGAGAACCGTTCCGCATACCGCCGCAATGAGCACGGCGCTCAAGCTGACCGACAAGGTCAACCGGGTGCCTGCGATAAGCCGGCTTAGAATATCCCGGCCGTACTCGTCCGTACCCGCCCAATGCGAGGCAGACGGAGTGGACATCAACGCGTCGTAATCCGGCTCGTTAGGATCGAATGGTGTCAAGTAAGGCCCGAACAGGGCGATAATGAAGAGTATAACGATAAAAATGCCTGCAATGAGCGACAGTCTTTGCTTACAGAACTTTCGGAAAAATACCGCTGCACGGCCTTTGGTCCGTCCCGCCGCAAGCGTCTCTCGAGGATCGGAGGAACCGGCCCCTGCCATCGTCGGATTGTTGTTCATAATATCCCCTCCTAATTCGACGCATACCGGATTTTCGGATTCAGTACACCGTACAGCATATCGACGATCAGATTAATAAGTATGAATTGAGTGGCAAACAGCAGCAGCAGCGCTTGAATGACCGTGTAATCTCTAAAAGCGATGGAGTCGACCAGCAGTCTTCCGAGTCCCGGAATACTGAATACGGTCTCTACCATGACGGAGCCGCCCAGCAAAAATCCGAACTGCAGTCCGGCAACGGTTACGACTTGAATCAAGGAGTTGCGCAAGGCGTGACGTCCGACAACGATAGTCTCGCGAAGGCCTTTCGCCCGTCCCGTCCGGATATAATCCTCCCGCATCGTTTCCAGCATCGAAGCTCTGGAAAAGCGCGCCAGCATCGACATGATGCCCGCTCCTAGAGTAAGCGACGGAAGCACGTAGGAGCTCCAAGAATCGATCCCCCCAGTCGGGAACCAGCCGAGCTCAACCGAAAAGATTTGAATCAATACAAGCCCGAGCCAAAAGCCGGGAACGGAAATACCCGATATCGCGGTCAGCATCCCTGCATAATCCGGCCAGCGGTTACGGTTGACCGCAGAGATCGTGCCGATGACAAGACCGATGATAAGCGCCCAGCCTAGACTCGTGAACGTCAGGATGATCGTCGGCATAAAGCGGCTTTGCAGCATATCCGAGACCGGCAGACCGGAACGCAGCGAGTTGCCCAAATCCCCTTGCAGCAGATTGCCCATGTAGTTGATGTATTGCTGCCAGAGCGGCAGATTCAGTCCGAGCTGCTCGCGAATGCCGTTGATCTCTTCCAGCGTAGCGTCCTTGCCGGCAACAAGCCGGGCCGGATCGCCGGGAATTAAGTGGATGAACATGAAGACCAGTACCGATACGACAAACAGCAGCGGGATTACTCCCAGAAGCCTTTGTAATGCATATCTGCCCAACTCGTGAGCCTCCCTTCATTCGAAAACGTAAAGAACAGGGGCCGCTTCTTTAGCAACCTGCAGAAACGGCCCCGATATCATTTCATGACTCTCACATGATTGCTCTTATTATTGCTTAATTTCCGCATCGCGAACGCTGATGGAGCCGTCCGGGAATGCTTTCACGCCGTTTAAGTAAGCTCTCTTGCCTGTGATAACCTGGTCAACACCCATGAATGCCCAAGGCGCGTCTTCCCAGATTGTTTTTTGAATATCGGCGTAGATGGTTTTCGCTTGCTTCGGATCGATCGATTTGTTGGCGTCGGCGATCCACTTGTCTACGTTGGCGTTTTTGTAATATGCCGTGTTCGATCCCGCAGGAGGGAACATTTCGGAGCTGAACAAGCCTCTTGTTGCGCCGTCCGCATCGCCGGAAGACGGGGACCAGCTTACGTACCACATTTGGATTTTAGCTTCTTGAGGCGTTTTCGCCGAGTTGATTTGCTGCGACAATGTGCCGCCTTCCATCGATTTCACTTCCAGCTTGATGCCTACAAGAGCGAGCTGCTGTTGAATGAACTGCATGCCTTTCATCGTTTCGGAATCGTTCTCGCCCCAGATTTCAGCGGAGAAGCCGGTAGGATAGCCTGCTTCGGCAAGCAGCTTTTTCGCTTTTTCTACATCGTAATCGTAGCCGGTTTGCTTGGAATAATATTGCGTTTTGGACGACATTGTGGAATCGAGCTTCGAGCCGAGACCGGATTTAACGACTTTAATATAAGCTTCTTTATTAATAGCGTAGTTGATTGCTTGACGAACCTTTACATCGTCGAACGGTTTTTTCATGGTGTTCAGCGTTACGTAACGAACGATAGTGGAATCGATCTTGTCTACAACGATATCCTTCTGTCCTTGTACTTCGGATACTTGCTCGGTCGGCATCGGATAGATGAAGTCCGCTTCGCCGGTTTTGAGCATAGCGATACGGGAACCGTTCTCCGGAACCGGCTTGAAGGTAATGCTGTCAACCTTCGGCAAATCCTTTTGCCAGTAGCTCTCATTTTTCACGACAACGAGACGGTCGCCTTGCACCCATTCCTTAAATTTGAAAGAACCTGTACCTACCGGGTTTTTCGCGATATTCTCGCCTTGCTCCTTCAAAGCTTTCGGGCTGACCATAAGGGCCATAGCCATTTTGTTCAGGAACGCGTTGTACGGCTCGCTCAATGTAATGACGACTGTTTTGGCGTCAGGAGCTTCTACTTTTGTTACTTTGGCAAAGCTTTTGCGCAGCTTCAGGTTGTTTTTCTCGTCACGGATGCGATCCAGGTTGACTTTTACCGCTTCCGCGTTGAAATCGGTACCGTCGTGGAACTTGACGTTCTCTTTCAATGTAAACGTGTAAACCAGACCGTCTTCGCTGATTTTGTGGGACGCGGCCAACACCGGCACCACGTTCATGTTCTCGTCGAAGCCCATCAAACCTTCATACATCGTTCTTGCGCCGCTGATCGAGTGGGTATCGCTTGCGTTGTGCGGATCCAGCGTAATGAAGTTGGCGTTGATGGCGATCACGACATCTTTATTGTTTTTGGAGACCGCCTTGGTGCCTTCGTCTTTGCCGGCGTTCGCGTTGTCCTTGCCGGCGTTGCCTCCACAGCCCGCTGCCACGATCGCAATGATCAGCATCAGCATGAGTGTGGACCAAGTTTTTCCTTTAAACTTCATTTGTTTCACTCCCCAAAGTATGTTGTATTAGAATCGCTCCGCGCCCCCGGTTGCTTACATGCAGGATTGGAGATTATTCTCTTGAGTAAAAATTTGCGCAGGATCAAGCCTTCAGCTGAAAAACCGGCTTGCGCTCTCCGACGAGCGTTCCTCCATCATTGACGATGGCATTGGGAACGAGCTTGTACAGCCGGTCGATCGTATCCTGGTTGTCATAGCCGAGACGCTCGAGAATCGTGGCGATAATGCACGGCCACACCTGCTCGGAGCCGTCGGATACTTTCAGCGAAATGCCCAGCCGTTCCTTCCTCAAGCCGATGCCGTATACACCTTTGGCTCCGCCCTTGGCAGCCAGGTTCGGATCCTTGAGCAGCTCCGAGCAGACGAATCTCGTATCCGCGATCATATCGGGATATTCGTTCATCAGCTTCGCCATTCTCGCGGCGGCATCCCGCGTTTCGGCATCCTCAATGAGATCAGGACACGCCAGCTTCAGGAAGGAATACGCGATTTTGTGCAGCGGAAGCGCGAAGATCGGGAGGCCGCAGCCGTCCACACCTTGCGGAATCGAAGCTTCCGGCACCTCGGCGATATAGGCCAGCGTCTGCACGATTTCCTTCTGAAGCGGATGCTCCGGATCGTAGTACGTGTGCTCGTCCCAGCCCATATGCTTGGCCAGAGCGATCATGCCGGTATGCTTGCCCGAGCAGTTGTGGAAAATTCTCCGCTTCGCCTCATGGGCCCGGTGCCGCTCCGCCTTGGCATCTTCGTTGAGCGGATACGTTGCGCAGCAATGAAGCATCTCCTCTTCAATGCCGGTCTTCTGCAGCATCATCTCCAATGCGTCGATATGAAACGCTTCACCCCTGTGGGATGCTGCAAACAGCGCCGTTTCATGTCCCGTAAGCCCGTACACCTCATCGATCTTCCGTTTCATGGCCGGTATCGCCTGGAACGGCTTCGCCGCCGACCGCAAGAACGTCATATGCTCCGGATCTCCAGCCGAGTACAAAACCTTGCCATTCTCATCAACGATGGTGATTGCCCCGTAGTGTACGTTCTCCAGCACACCGCCGCGGTATTCTTCAACTAATGGCGTAAAGCCAACATTGCCCATGGTGTTTCCCTCCCAATTGTGCCTTGCTGCATTCAACTTCACTATGATTTCACTTCATTATTCAAGCGCGAAAAAACAATTTTGCGACATCAGTCCCGAACCGATCACAACGCCCTGCTCCTGCAGCTCGGAACGTATAATGCGGAACGATCCGCGCAGCGGCTCCCAAACGAATCTGGTGAAGCAAAGGTTCCCGACTTCCTCATAAATTTCCGGAAACTTGTCTGCCAGCTCGCCGCTCAAGATTACCGTGTCCGGGTTGTACATGCAGACGATATTGTTGATCGTAATGGCCATGTACATCAGGGCGCGGTCGATCAAATATTCCGCCCACCGTTCCCCTGCCCGTCTTGCTTCGAAAAGCTCCTCGATGGAGCGGACCGGACGCATTTTGTTCGCTTCCGACAACAGCGAGCTGATATTGATGTAGGTTTGCAGGCATCCCGCTTTCCCGCAGTCGCACATCATGCCGTTCGGATCGATCGTCGTATGTCCGATTTCCCCGGCGCTGTTCGTTTGGCCCCGGTAAATCTCCCCTTCAATAATAAGAGCTGATCCAACACCGTTACCGAAGCCGAGCAATGCCGTCCGTTCGGAGCCTATGGCGGCGCCTTTCAAATGCTCGGCCAGCGCCTTCACCTTCAGCTCGTTGTCCACCGCCACGTCATAGCCGGTAATTTCCTTCAGCCGCTTGGCCAGATCGACATTTTTCCAGCCGAGCTGGACGGAGAAAATGACGACTCCGCTATCATTGTCGACAATTCCGGGAAGCCCGATACCGACGCCGATCAGACGGCCGCAGTCGATGTCGTTCGATTTCGTTAACCGGTCGATCTCAGCGCCGATGCGAGCGAGCGTAACCTCCGCGCTTTCTTCCGGAGAGCGGGGATAGTTGCCGCTCACAACGACATTCCCCTGCAAATCTACAATGCCGATATTGATTTGATGGCGATCCAGCTCGACGCCGACAGAGAGCACCGCAGCATCTACCATGGCAAGCAGCGTCGATTTCCTGCCCAAGCCGGCGGATACTTGCTCCGTCTCCAACAGGTACCCTTCTTCGGTCAGCTCCGCTACGATGCGGCTGATAGTAGTAGGACTCATCCCTGTCTGCTTGGCGATGGAAGCGCGGGAGATCGGCTGCTGGTTTTTGATGATCTCAAACACGGTGAGCCGGTTTTGCCGCTTCATAAAATCTTGATCGTGCTTTTTCACTGTCCATCTCCCCATTATTTTCACCAATGAATTAAATACTGACAATTCCTACGGATTTTGAATGGAATTCATGTAGAATGTTAAGATATTTTGTTGTTTTTTCAATTATATTCTCCAGTGATATTAATAATAATGGATACCCTTAAAAGATGTCAATATAAATAACACCATTGCAAATTATGAAAATAATTATGAAAATGAAAGCGATTGATTCTACAACGAATCTATTAGAACGTTTCATATTTCACATGAATGTTACATGAGAGAGCTTTAAACGAAGAAAAACACCGTCCAAAGTGCAACGGTGCTGATCGAATCTTTTCATTTGAATGCAGTTTCCTCCCTTGATTCTCCAGGCTTTATTGAGGCAATATACAGTACAGCGCAATATAGGAGCGCATCACCCTTTGATCCCGCTAAACGTAATCCCGCTAATAAACGTTTTCTGAAGGAAAAAGAATAGTACGATCACGGGCAGCACCATCATAGTGGATACGGCCATCATCATGCCCCACTCCGAGCCCTTTTGACTCTGGAACTGCTGCAAGCCGAGCGACACCGTGTAGGAAGGCTCATTGGTCAAGTACAGCAGGGGGCCGATAAAATCTGTCCAGCTTGCCATAAATTGAAACAACGCCACAGCCAGGACCGCCGACTTCGCGAGCGGAAACATGATCTGAAGATAAATACGGAACTCGCTGGCTCCGTCTATGCGGGCCGCTTCACGCAATGCGTCGGGCAGCCCGAGGAAAAACTGCCGCAGCAGAAAGATATAGAATGGCACTCCGAAAAATTGAGGGATGATGAGAGGAAGAGAAGTGCCGACCCAGCCTAATTTGGTGAACAAAAGGAAAAGCGGGATCATCGTCACTTGTCCGGGGATCATCATCACCGCTAGAGTAGCAACAAACAACAGACCGCGCCCGCGCCACTCCAGCTTGGCAAAGCTATAAGCAACCAAGGGGCAGGAGATAATAACGCCGATCGTACTGCATACGGTAATGATCGCGGTATTTCGCAAATAGGTCCAAAAAGGGATATAGTCTACGGCACGGGAATAGTTGCTCCATTCAAACGGCCGCGGAATCCACTCCGGGGGAAACGTGAAAATTTGCGTAAGCGGCTTTAGGGAGGTCGATAACAGCCAAATGAACGGAACGATGAAAAAAATCGAGGCGGCAATCAGACAGCAATGAGCCAGAATGCGATGCACTCTTTTGACAACGATAGGATTCATGCTCTTCCCCCTCCTTATTTGCCCTGATAATGAACCCAGCGTTTGGATGTTACAAAGATGACGGCCGTCAGCCCCATCACGATCACGAATAAAATCCACGCCATCGCCGAGGCGTAGCCCATTTTAAAATATTTGAATCCGTTCTCATATAAGTACATGACGTAAAAAGTCATGGAATTGGCTGGGGTTCCCTGGCCTTTCGTCATCGTATAAGGAAGCGTGAATTGTTGAAACGCACCGATCGTTCCCATGACCAGGTTGTAGAAAATAACGGGCGTCAGCAGCGGCAAGGTGACCGATTTCGTCTTCTGAAGCCAGCTGGCCCCGTCAATCTCGGCCGCTTCGTAGTACTCGTCCGGGATGTCTCCCAATCCGGCCAGATAAATGACGACGGCGTGGCCGATCCCCCAAAGCGACATGAGAATAAGGGAAGGCTTGGACCAGGCTTCCCCGCTAAGCCACGGCGGCCCGTCGATACCGATCGCGGACAGCATCCCGTTAACCAAACCGAAGTTCGGATGCAGCAGCCACATCCAAAGCACGGCCATCGCTACTTGGGGAACCAGGGTGGGCAGGAAGTAGATCGTTCGGTAGACCGCCATGCCTTTGACCTTCATGTTGAGCATCATCGCAAGCGCCACTCCAAATAATATGCTTAGAGGGACGAAAAATACGGCAAAATACACCGTGTTGTAGATCGATTTCCAGAACAAAGGATCGCGGAAAAGATCGATATAATTAGTCAAGCCGACATATTCGCCTGGCTGCAAAATGCTGTAGGTGGTAAAGCTGAAATAGATCGACATGAGGATCGGAACCGCATAAAAGCAGAGCAGGCCCAAAGCCCAGGGCGAAGCAAAAAGCCACCCCGTCCAGTTGGTCCGGTGGAACGAACTTCGTTTGTCCGCTGCAGGAACGATGTTGGCATGAGCCTGATCAACCAGTTTCGCCATGTACATTCTCCTTCCGAATCGTCATACGCCGACAGGCAAGGAAAAAGAGTCTCCCCCTGCCTGCCGCACGGCTTATTTATATTTTTCCAGCGCTTTGTTGACCGTCTCCGTCACTTTGTCCAGATTCTCCTTCGGGGTTCCTTTGCCGCGAGTGGAGTTTTCCGTTGCCGACGCCAGCTCGTTCCACAGCAGCTGTCCTTCCGGTATGACCGGGCGGTTGTGCGAGTTAGGTAAAATATTGATGAATTCCCTCATTATCGGATCGTCCTTGTAGCCGTACTTGATGTTTACAGAATCGATAACCGCGAAATCGGAGTTGGCGTTAACCAGATACTGCCCCTCCTCCTTGCCCAGAAATTCGAGGAATTTCCAGGACGCTTCGACGTTCTTGGCGCCTTTCGGGATAATAATGGAGCCGCCGCCAGACCAAGTCGTAAAGTTCGTTCCTGTCGGAGTCGGTATCGGCGTAACCCCATAGTTCAAATTGGGCTTGAATTTCTTGATGCCCGCAATCGTAAAGTTGCCGCTTATTTTCATGCTGATTTGGCCGGAGATGAACGGGTCCATCTCTTCCGTACCGGCTGCGCTGGTGAAGCCGGCAATGTCCTCGACGTTGTACTTTTTGCCGAAGTCCGTCATCCACTGCAGCGCTTCAACGACTTTCGGGTCGTTAGCCGTAATTTTGCCCGTCGCCGGATCCTGGAACTTCCCTCCGAACGACCATCCCCATGTATACAGCCAGCCTTGCGAATACCAGGGAATGAAACCGATTCGTTTAAACCGTTTGCCTTCCTTGATCGTCAGCTTCTCGGCGGCCGCTTCCAGCTCGGCGATGGTCTTCGGCGGCTTGTTCGGATCAAGCCCCGCTTCCTTGAAATGGTCCTTGTTGTAAAAAAGCATCCGGGAATCGGTATCGATCGGAATCGCGTACAGCTTTCCTTTGTAGCTCGACTCCTCCCATACGAACGGATAGTATGAGCTTTGGTTAATTCCGGATTGCGCCGCCATGGCGGATAGGTCCGTCAGTGAGTTTTGCGACGCCCAGGTCCCTACCTTAAATCGGTCCAACAGCGCCATATCCGGCGGATTGCCTCCCGCAACGGCGGTCAGCAGCTTCTGATCGGCTCCCTCGTTGGATTCGGTGTAAACCAGATTGATCTTGATCGTCGGATTTTTCTCCTCAAACGCTTTCACGACTTTTTGCATATTGTCCAAATCTATCGAAGTAAGACCGTGCCACAGGGTGAGCGTGACTTTCCCCGAAGCGTCCTTAGAGGGAGTGTCTGCGCCCCCCTTAGCTGTTGGAGAGCAAGCGGATGCCAAGAGCGAAATCATAAGAAGAGACAACAGTGCCAGAAATACGGGTTTGTTCGTTTTTCTCATGCCAATATCCCCTTTCACATGGATTTGTCGATTCCGTAGCCTACTTGCAAACATCGATCCATCTCCGATGAACCGCCGCCCTATAAGCATCCCGCTAAGAAGTGAGTATAAGAGTTAACGATGCAATGAATGGATGCTGTTCACCGCCAAGCTGAAAGCGCTTCAACAAAATGCAAACACGGACATCCAAATAAATAACGTAAGAGCACCCCCCAGCATCATTTACAGTAAATTACATCATGTGCGTATAGTTAGTATATTGATATGACCTTTAACATGTCAATTTCATTTTCATGACATACTAAGTTGAGCAAAAGGAAAAGAATGTCACTTTTTTTGAGTATCCCGTCCTTTTCACGCATTGGGGGCAAGGAGCGAATAGTCCTGAAAATGGGACGGACGGCAGTCGTTGGACGGCAAAAAACGCCTTATTTCGCCGGATAGGCGGCATGAAGGCGTTTTGGATTGGATCTGTACGGATTGCAGCCGGCGTTATCGGCCGTCTTTTACAACCAAACGATGTTCAATAATTTTACGTTCCGGAACGGTCTCTCCGTTCAATTGCGAGACGAGCATATCTACCGCCTCCTGGCCCATCCGCTTCTCATCCTGCTGAATGTGAGTGAAGATCGGCTTTCCCAGACTGTCGCCCAGGGAGTCGAAGCAGGCAATCTCGTATTGCTCAAGCGGCAGTCCCATCGAATCGATGACCTGAGCGAGCATGGTCGCAATCAGAAATTCCGACGTGACGAAGGCTCGGATGTCGGGATATTGCACCAAAAACCGTTTCATCATCTCCTTGTCCCCATCCGTCTCCGTACCATTCTGATTCATAGGGAGCACGCTCTTGAAATTCGTCAGGCAGTAGTCCTGATTCAGCTTCAGCCCTTCGAGCGTACAGGCCAGCGTATACCCGTACAGCCTTTCCTCCAAGGTCGGCGTGTTCTCCACCGGTGAGGACAAATAGGCGATTTGATCGTAGCCTCGTCTGATCAAGTACAGCGTGAGATCCATCGATGCTTTCTTGTTATCCGTATATACGGAGCATACCGGAATCCCCTTCAAGTACCGGTCGGCCAATACAACCGGAAATTTGTCCAACACGAGACGGAGCAGCTCGGAATTATAATGCTCTCCGTGGATCGGAACCACAATCAGCCCCTTGACGCCGAGATGGACGAACAAGCGGATCGCCCGCTTCTCTTCCTCCCTGCCGCCATAAGTCCGCTTAATAATAAGATCGTACTGAAGCTCAGCGCACCGCACCTCCATCGATCGCAGCAGCTGCAGGCCGAATTCGTCGGAAAAGTTAGGAATAAGAAGACCTATAACCGGTCGGTCCTGCTCATCCGGCGCAAGGCTCAATCTTGGTTCTGAATGGTGCGGCGGTCCAACCTCTGGTGTGCTTCTGTCGGTTACAAAAGAGCCTTTTCCTTGAATGCGCCGGATGATCCCTGCATCGGCCAGCTTTTCCAGCGCTTTCTTGGAGGTGATTCGGCTGACGCCGAACCGTTCGGCGAGCTCTTTCTCGGAGAAAACGCGGTCACCCGGCTTCAATCGCCCCTCCTCAATCTCTTGGACAATAAACATATAAAGCCGTTCATATAAATGTGCTTCCATTTCGACCCACCCTAATTATAATCGCTAATATACTAAGTATATCATCAGATAGGCAATTCGTAACCTACAATGTAAATTTTTTCTCTTTCATGCCTCTTCTTTTATGAAAATATCGAATTTTTGTTCGTATCGATCTATAATGGAAAGATACCATTCTTTTGAGGGAGCAAGGAGCTTGGCTATGAGTGTATTCGCTGCATTAAACGATGAGCAGTGGTCGGAGCTGCTGGAGCAAGTGGCTTCCGCCTTTAATGAAGTGACCCTCAGCCGGGGGTTCAATTATTTCAAGCAACAGTACGTGGTGAAGCTGAGCGCTTCCGAAGATCGTGTGATTCAGGCGAGGGTGACAGGCACGGAGGATTATTCGGTTACGCTGAATCTAAATAAGTTCAAATCCAGCTACTGCACTTGTCCGGTCCAAACTTACTGCAAGCATCTTGCCGCAGTACTAATGGAGCTTGCCGACCGGTTAGGCTATCCGGCAACCCAGATCGTGAACGCCAAGCAGCATGTGAAGCGGACCGCTTCCGCACCGAAGCCGGGGCCGGGATCGGAATCGGCAATCAAGGGATTGCCCGGCAAAGATATTGCCGGCTGGCACGAATATCTCGAACAAGCGACAGCCTATATCCGGCCGCCCAACGATCAGGGGATTTATGCAGATATGCTGAAGCATCGGCTGCAGATGATCCGGAAGAATTCGGCTTCGTTTTCCGAGGTGGACTGGATTTTTTTCGAGCTGCACCAGATGCTGTTCATTTTGTACAAAATGAACAACGGCGGCGTTCAGAGCAGCGCCTCCTTCTTTACCTCGTTCGCCCTGCACCGGATGTACGACGACATTCAGACGTGGTTGAAGCAGAAATCGGCCCAGCTCCTTTTTACCCACTCCAAGGAGCGGCTGGAGCAAACGTTATCGTATGTGAGACAGCGGATGGCGGAAGAAACCGGGCAAACGTATTTGGACTACGGACTGTATACGTCGCTGTGGAAGCACTGGATAGCCTCCTCTCCCGATGCGGATGATTGGGCTTCCCGGGAAATCGGGGAGATGGAGAAGGTGCCGTCCGGTTCGATGTCGGCCTCGCTTGCAGCGGCCAAAGCTTTCCTGTACCTGCATCAGTCGCAAAGCAAGGAAGCCTGGGCGGCTGTGGAAGCGATAGGACCCATCAACAAATTGCAGCCCAGCTTGCTGCTTCCTTTCCTGAATCAGCTGGCCGGTTCCCGGAGCTGGGACGGACTCGCGGATTGGTTAACTCGAACCTCCGCCGCCTTTTACGGACGAAATTCCTCGGAGCTCGGCGCCTATATGGGGTACTGGAGGGCAGCCATCGAGCATGCTCCCGATGCGGAGCCGGCGATGTGGGACGCTCTGGAGGAGATGATGCCCCATTCGATCCGGATTATTGAGGACCTGCTGTACGAGCAGCATAAGTGGAAGCCATGGCTGGAAATGCAAATGGTGCAAGGCCACGATCCCCTGTACCACCGGGTCAGCGTACTGCAGCCGATCGAGAAGGAAGCACCGGAGCTGCTGCTGCCCTATTACCATCAAGCGATCGAGCATTATGTCACCCAGAAAAACCGTCACGATTATAAGCTGGCGGTCAAATTGCTGAAACGGCTGGAGAAAGTGTACAAGAAGCTAAAGCAAACCGAGCGCTGGGACTTCTTCCTGGCCGGCTTCAGCATACGGAACAGCCGATTGAGGGCGCTGCAAGAGGAATTGAAGAAAGGAAAGCTGCTGCAATGAGCAAACAATGGTATGACATAACGCTGAACGTAATATTGACGGATGGCGGGGATGCCCTGTTGTGGGGACAGCAGAACGGACAAGACGTCCAGGGCGAGAAATTCCGCAAGCTGCTCTTCGCCTGGCACGAGCCGTCCTATTACGGAACGACGCTGGAGCTGCAGCAGGCAGGAGACCTTACGGTGACCGTCCTGCCTGCCGACATGGTGATCCCCTTCTTCGCCGAGCGGAATTTCATGGATATTGTCCGGTGGGAGAACGGCAATGATGGCGTGAACGGGCTGCTCAAGGCCGCCCCGCTCCTGTATAAGGCCGCCAAGGAAGGCCGTTATGCGCCGAGCTATAAGTCATTTCGCAGCGGCAAGCTGCAGTGGACATGGGACACCGAAGCCGAGGAGCTGAAAGAAGTGGACTGGGTGGCGCTGCAGCAGCTGGACGTCTTAAGCGATGACCTGAGCGGCTTGCGGTCGGCCTTCTCCGCTACGGTAACCGGGGAGCATTATACCGACGAAGCTTCCATCGCCGATCTGCGCCGCGATTACCCGGCGCTATTGCAGCTTCCGCAGACACAGTCCGCCGCGGCGGAGGCCTTCACGGAAGAAGAGTGGCTCGTGTCGCTTGGCTGGAAGCCGGACACGGCGCCGTTCCGCCCTGCCCTGCAGCTGCTCGAGCCGGATGAGGAGCAGTTCGACTGGCGCCTTCGGCTCGTCCTGCAGGACAAAGGCGAAGGCACGACGCTCGTCCCCGTCCGCCTCGCGGCGGACGGGCATGCATCCGGCGCCTGGGCGGCCGAATGGAGCCCCTACATCCGGGAGCGTGCCCCCGGATGGGCGACCAGGCTGGCCGCGGCGCTTCCGCAGGCGCGGAGCACCGGCGACGGCGAGCTCTTCGCGGAACCGCTAAGCGACGAAGCCGCTTGGCGGTTCCTGACCGCGGACAGCCGTCAGCTGCTGAGCGACGGCTGGAACGTGATGCTGCCGGCCTGGTGGGAGGCGGCATCGAAGCGCAAGCCCCGCCTCCGCGCGCAGATTGCGTCGGAGGCGGGCGGCGGCGGGCGCGGCCAGTCGCTGTTCGGGCTGAACGCCCTCGTCGACTTCGACTGGCGGATCGCGATCGGCGACGCCGATCTGAACGAGGCCGAATTCGCCGAGCTGCTCAGCCGCAAGGAGCGGCTTATCCGCTTCCGCGGCGAATGGGTGTACCTGGATCCTGCGCTTCTGGAGCAGATCCGCAGGCTTATGGACAGCGTCAACCCGGACGAAGGGTTGTCGCTGCAGGATGTGCTCCAGCTGCATTTGCTTAGCGAGCTGGAGCAGGAGCAGCGGCCGGGGCCTCCAGCGAGCGGTGGTGCGAAGGTAGGCGATGCGGAGGACGATGAAGAACGCGTCCAGCTGGAGGTAGAGCTTAACTCCCACCTGCTTGCGCTGCTCCGCCAGCTCGGACAGCCGTCTGAATTAACGGAGCTGCCCGTTCCAGCAGGCTTGCATGCCGAGCTGCGCAGCTACCAGCGCGAAGGCTTCACCTGGCTCAGCTTCCTCCGGAAGTTCGGGCTCGGCGCCTGCTTGGCCGATGACATGGGTCTCGGCAAAACCATCCAGTTCATCACCTACCTGCTGCAGCACCGGCAGGAGTCCAAGACTCCTGCGCTGCTCATCTGCCCTATTTCCGTGCTCGGCAACTGGGAGAAGGAAATCGCCCGCTTCGCACCCGATCTACGGGTGCTGCTCCATTACGGCAAAGGGCGGTTGAACCGCGACACGCTGCATGACGCTATACAAGACGCGGATGTGGTTATCACCTCCTATACGACGGCGCTGCTCGATCAAGAGCTGCTGCAGGAGGTTCACTGGAGCTCGCTCTGTCTGGACGAAGCCCAGAATATCAAGAACGCGCAGAACAAGCAGTCCGCTGCCATCCGCACCTTCAAGGCGGGACATCGCATAGCGCTGACCGGAACGCCGATTGAGAACCGGCTGTCCGAACTCTGGTCGATATACGATTTCCTCAATCCCGGTTACTTGGGGAGCTCTCGCGGGTTTCAGCATCGTTTTTCCAACCCTATCGAGAAGCATCAGGACGAAGAGCGCACCGCGCAGCTGCAAAAGCTCGTCAAGCCGTTCATGCTGCGCCGCAAGAAGAAAGACCCCGCGATCCAGCTGGATCTGCCGGACAAGCTGGAGATGAAGGTCTACATCAACCTTAGCGCCGAGCAAGGCGCTCTCTACGAGCGGGCGGTCAAGGATCTGATGGAGCGGATGAAGAACCTCGAGGGCATCGAGCGAAAAGGCGCCATCCTCGGTGCCTTGACGCAGCTCAAGCAGCTGTGCGACCATCCCGTGCTGCTGACGAAGGAGGATGCGCTGTCCGAGGAGGTCCTTCGCTCCGAGGAGCGGCGGGAAGCGTTCGTCACGCGCTCCGCGAAGCTGGAACGGCTCGTCGCCATGGTCGACGAGCTGCGGGATGAAGGCGACTCGTGCCTGATCTTCACCCAGTACGTCGGCATGGGCCGCATGCTGGCCGATGTCCTCGGCACGCACCGGAACGAGCCCGTGCTGTACCTGAACGGCAGCACGTCCAAGGCGGACCGGGACAAGATGATCGATGCCTTCCAGGCCGCTGACGGCAGCGGCCCCGGCATCTTTATCTTGTCGCTGAAAGCCGGCGGCGTCGGCCTCAATCTGACGGCCGCCAACCATGTGTTCCACTTCGACCGCTGGTGGAACCCCGCGGTCGAGAACCAGGCCACCGATCGTGCCTATCGGATGGGTCAGAAGCGCAATGTCCAGGTGCACAAGTTCATCTCCCTCGGCACCCTCGAGGAGAAGATCGACGAGATGCTCGAGAGCAAGATGAGCTTGAGCGAGAACGTCATCTCGACGTCCGAAGGCTGGATTACGGAGCTTTCGAATGAGGAGTTAAGGGATTTGTTTACTCTGAGGCAGTCGTGGTGAATGTGAAAAGAAGCTCAGACCGAGTTGTAGGGTCTGAGCTTCTTTTTTTAATACATACGCGATAAAATCAGATATGAACTGTATGCGGAAACATATCCACCGGCTGAACCTCGACGGTGGAATAGCCGCCATCCTCGAGCACCCGAAGATCGCGGGCCAGTGTCGACGGGTTACACGACACATAGACCACGCGAGCAGGGTGCATCTCGAGGATGGTGGCGAGCAGCGCAGCGTCGCAGCCCTTGCGGGGCGGGTCAACCACGATGACGTCGGGGGCGATGCCCTGACGACGCCACTCGGGGATGACCACCTCCGCCGCGCCGACCTCGAACTGAACGTTGCGGATGCCGTTCAGCAGCGCATTGCGCCGAGCATCGTCGATCGCTTCGCCGACGATCTCGACGCCGTACACTTGGCGAGCACGCTGCGCCAAGAAGAGAGAGATCGTGCCGATGCCGCAGTAGGCATCGATCACTGTCTCTTCGCCGCTCAAGCCGGCGAAGTCGAGGGCTTTGCCGTACAGCACCTCGGTCTGTACGGGGTTCACTTGATAGAACGATCGCGCGGAGATCGCGAATCGGACGTCGCCGATGGTGTCGTAGATCACATCGTCGCCCCACAACACGTTCGTCTTGTCGCCGAAGATGACGTTCGTCCGTTCTTTATTGACGTTCTGGCAGATGCTTTTGAGGCCAGGAATCGCCTGGCGCAGCAGGCCGACCAGCTCGTCCTTGTGCGGCATGCTCTCGCCGTTCGTGATCAGGACGACCATGATGTCTCCTGTATTAAATCCATACCGCGCAACTACGTGGCGCAGCAGGCCTTTGTGGGTTTCTTCGTTGTAGGCGCGGATGCCCAGCTCGCGGGCAATGCGCTTGACCTCGGCTACGACGAGGTCATTGTTTTCCTGCTGGATGAGGCACTCATCCATATCGATGATGCGGTGGCTTCCTTGAGCGTAGAAGCCCCCGATCAAACCGCCCTCTCTGTCGGCGTTAGCAGCTTCAAAGCCGATAGGCACCTGCGCCTTGTTCCGATAGCGCCAAGGATCATCCATTCCGAGTGTACGATGCACGAGGATTCCCTTCTCCGAAGCAGGCGCTTCACTTTCCGCCACCTTCAGCTTCCCGATCCGCTCCAAATTATCTACCACGAGCTGGCGCTTGAAGCGAAGCTGCGCCTCGTAGCTCAGATGCTGCAGCTGGCAACCGCCGCATTGGCTGTAGATAGGACAGGGAGCCGCAATGCGGTCGGGGCTCGGCTGGAGGATCTTGAGCAGTTTGGCGTAGCCGTACTGCTTCTTCAGCTTCAACACCTTGACGAGCACCCGTTCGCCGGGGAGCGCACCTTGAATAAAAAGGGTAAAGCCGTTCACACGGCCTACCCCTTCGCCCTCGTGGCCGATACCGACGATCTCGGCCTCGTATTCTTCGTTTTTCGCCACCGGCAGGCCGCTCAAATCCGCGCTTGGCCGGTTATTGCCTTTCCTTGAAACACGGCCGCCGCTTTCGCCAAACGGCTTTCCTCGGTCCCCTCCGGCATTCAGAGGCTTGCCGGCGCCGCTTGGTCCTCGTCCTGCTGGTCTCTCAGTCTGGCCGCCGCGCTTAACTCCCCCGCTCCCAGCTTCCCTCTTACTCTGATTGCTGATCTTCTTGCTCATGTCCGTCCACTCCAGGTTTGATTTTCCAAGGCAGCTTGATCTGCTGCAAAGGATTGGTCTTGTATACCGATTGTCCGCTCTCGTCTACGAAAATATGCAGATGCGAAGGTAAGTTGGTGAATACGCAAGGCAGCGTGCCGCCGAATTCGCCGTCGAGGTTGATCTGCACATAGTCCGGAGACGTGACTTGAATGTTGCGTGTCTGCAAATAAATAATATTCGGATCGCCCAGATGCTCCCCGCGCAGTGCCAACGACACGACGCGGATGAATTCGGCGAGATTGCATTTCTTAAGGATCAGTACGTCGAACAGGCCGTCGTTCAGCGACGCGTCTGGCGCGAGGCGCTCGAAGCCGCCGACGGAGTTGCTGTTCGAGATGAGGAACAGCATGACTTCCTCGTGCAGATCTCCTTCGTCCGTGCGGATGTACAGCTCGATAGGCCGCAGCCGCGGCAGCTTCTCGAGCCCTTTCATATAGTAGGCCATCTGGCCGATCATGGTCTTCAGCTTGCTCGGCACTTCGTAGGTCAGCTCGGTCAAAGAGCCGCCGCCGGCAATATTGATGAAATACCGCTGGTTCATCTTGCCCACGTCGATCTCGCGCGTATGCTGCTGCAGTATCACATCGACCGCCGCATCCCAACTGCGCGGAATGTTGAGCGCTCTGGCAAAATCGTTCGTCGTGCCGAGAGGCAGGATGCCGAGCGGCGGGCGGTAGCTTTTCTCAGCCAAGCCGTTGATGACTTCATACAGCGTACCGTCCCCGCCCGCCGCGATAACAACGTCGAAGCCGCGCTCGACCGCTTCGGCCGCAGCCAGCGTAGCATCCCCCTCGCCTATAGTGGCGTGCGTGGACGTCTCTAAGCCGCCGCGTTCCAGACGCTGCAAAATTTCCGGCAGCCGTCGCTTCATTTCTTCCCGGCCGGAAGTCGGATTATAGATCAGTCGTGCACGTTTGGACATTCATTAATCACCCGTTCGCCTCGATTTACTGCGTTGTTCCCGCTCAAGTGGTCAGCCGCCTGCCGTTCCATCCACCTTGCGATCAAAGGATGCGGCAGCAGCGCCCTTCCATTGTATGTATACGTATACCCTTCCAATCGGGAAGGAATCACTTCATTCGTAAAGTAGCCTTCGCTTAAAAATACCGGAGCCACCAGCACCGTATGCTGCGGCTTACACTGTTTCCACAGCTCCATTTTGCTGCGGATTTGATCCGGAAGCAGCATCGCCGTATCGACGGCATCGAAGCTGCCCATCTGCTGAATGCGCGCTGCAAGCTTGCTCAGTCCGTCCTGCCACTGCTCATGAAACCCCTGCTCTACACTGCCGTGCCCGACAAGCATTACGATTTCCCGCGACGGGTCGGTTGACAGCGGCTTCATTTTTTCATATAAAATGGCGGCAATGTCCGGATCGTCATCGATCGAAGAAGTGCAATGAATTCGCGCACGAATGGCAAAAGGCTCCATGTCCGTCGGCAGCAGCGGCTCAGGCTTCACCCCAAGCGCGTAGCTGATCTCATCGATGTGCGTACTGCCCGAAGATACGAATAGCGGGATGACCACGATATCCGTGACTCCAAGCGATTCCAGCGTCGTAATCCCGTCCTGGATAAGCCGGCCCTTCACAATTTCGAGAAAGGAGGAAAACACTGGGACCTCTTCGGGCACCCGCATCGCGCCGACGGCCTCGTCGACCAGCCGAACCCACTCCTCGCTGCGCGAGCCGTGGCTTATGACTAATATGCCGTATTTTTCCACTGAGTATCCTCTCCTCCGAACAGAAATCCCTGAAATGGAAAGCACAAATACTCTATATGCCGGAAAAACGCTCAAGCGTCATCATCCGCCATGCAACAAAAAAGAAGGCGCTCCGGTGCCTCCCGTTCCGTACGGACACAACTATGTCCTATTATAGCATAAAATGACTATGTCTGTTGCGGCACAGCTCGACTTCCGTTTCGGTCGATCACGACTCCCCACCCCACGCAGATGCGGTCCCCGGCAAACAACAGCAAAATGACTGCACGAAGAAAATCCCTCCCGTCATTCGATCGAGAAGGATGATCTCGCTGCTTATGCTCACTCCGGGCGCTAGCGTCCGAGACGCTCCAGCGTCATTTTATAACCGTCGTTCCCATAATTCAGGCACCGCTTCACACGGGAAATCGTAGCCGTGCTGGCTCCGGTCTCCGCCTCGATCTGGTTATAGGTGTTGCCTTTGCGCAGCATCCGGGCTACCTCCAGACGCTGGGACAACGATTGAATCTCGTTTACCGTACACAAATCGTCAAAAAATACATAGCACTCTTCAATATCTTTAAGCGTCAAAACCGCCTCGAACAGCTGGTCGATCGCTTTGTCGTTCAACTTTTTCAATTGCATCGTTCATTCAACCCCTTGATGGTCTGCTGCATTCCTTGTTCAAACTATTCGACATTAACAGGGGAAATCCTCCCGTTAAGATTAGCAATTCTGTACTATTTTTATGCGGTGACGGGCTAAAACCTAGAAATGATACCAAAACCGTGACAGGAGTCCAATCACTACATTCGCCTACCACATAGACTAAATTAGGTAAAATGTCTATGACCATTTTTTCCGGCCCGCATTGTATACCGGCCAAACTCGGCTGTTGCAGCTTGAAATCCATAACAAAGGATCGTGAAACCCGTGAGTTATCATCAAAGACCAACGATAGGCAACCAAGGGGTACCGACACG
This sequence comes from Paenibacillus sp. NPDC056579, assembly GCF_042793215.1. Classification (NCBI taxonomy): domain Bacteria; kingdom Bacillati; phylum Bacillota; class Bacilli; order Caryophanales; family Paenibacillaceae; genus Paenibacillus; species Paenibacillus sp. NPDC056579. Next base: position 169,366 of record NZ_JBHTVD010000005.1, on the reverse strand, counting down.
CAGCTTCCAGCAAGCTCCGTTTTCCGGTGCACAAGGACAATTCCCCGTCCCATATCAAGGAATGGATATGAATATGGGCGGCTTCGCACAACCTCAATCACCCGCAGTTCCTTCCGGCGGTGGAGGTGGCGGCGGCTTGGCCTCGCTGTTTAGCGGATTTGGCGGCGGCGGTGCTGCTGCTGATGCGGGAGCTGCAGGCTCCGGCTTCAACATTGCTCAAATCAAGCAGGTCATCGACCGTCTCGGCGGTATCGAAGGCATTGTTGACACAGTAACCAAAGTACAGCGCATGGTGCAAACTGTACAACAAGTAGCTCCGCTCGTCAAGGTGCTGTTGGGATCGTTCGGCAAAAGCAAATCCAAGGACGATTCGGATGCGGCTCCCAAACGCCGCAGAAAGCGTAAGCGCAAAGCAGCGGCCCCTGCCGGCAAAACCAGAGTGAAGAAGCGCGCAGCCGAATAATTCGGCTCCTCGCAAAGCTTGCGGCCCGCCCTGACCGAACGTTTCGAACGGGGATGGGTCGTAACCATTTTAATGGGAAATAGCTTAGTAAGACAAAAAAAGAGCTGCACCGAACGGTTTCGGGCGGCTCTTTTACCTGTTTAACCATTTATGCCGTACATTAAACGGCTTTATTCGAAAATCTCCTCGTGAGCCAGCTGTATGCCAGCAAAGAGGATCGATTGTTCAACACGCACATACTTGCCGTCCCGGAGATGGTATAGTTCCATTTCTTCTACATAAGGTTTTACAATCCAGTATTCGGTCACACCAAACTGCTCATAAACAGCAAATTTCTCGATTAGATCCCTATCCGCATACTTTTTACCTGGCGATACGATCTCAACCAACAAATCAGGTGCTCCGAATATCCCCTTGTGTTGAACCCTATCCAAACGTTCCGTTGCGACAAAGGATACATCCGGCAACCGGAACTCTTTACGGGTTACATCGCCATGAAGGAACACAGCGGTATTGGACCCAAACACTTTCCCAAGCTTATTGTTGCGAACATGCTGAACCATTAACCCCGTTAAGTTGCTAAAGATAGATTCATGATCTGTGCCGCATAAGGGCAGCACGATCTTTTCCCCGCTCCATAATTCGTAACGTTCATCCGTCTCCCGCTCGAGCATGCTCATCAACTCGTTACTTCCACTGTAACACAAAAAAGCCCGGCAGAAACGGATTGACCGCTCCGGCCGGACTATTTTATTCATACACGGGTTGTGGCTCTAAGGCGGCCTTACCCTTGCTGAGCTTGCTTCGCCTTGATCGGCTCCAGCGGTTTGTGGTTGCCATATACCGGATACTCGCGGGTCGACGGAGCCGCCCATTGAGTAGCGTTGCGGATGACGCGGCGCACTTGCTCGTTGTAATAAGTCGGGTACGTTTCGTGGCCCGGACGGAAGTAGAAGATTTTGCCTTGACCGCGATGGAACGTGCAGCCGCTGCGGAATACTTCTCCACCTTCGAACCAGCTTACCATAATCAGCTCATCCGGCTGCGGAATGTCGAAGTGCTCGCCGTACATTTCTTCGGCTTCCAGCTCGATGTACTGGCCAATGCCTTCCACGATCGGGTGGTTAGGAGCGACAACCCAGATGCGCTCTTTCTCGTCGGCTTCGCGCCATTTGAGATCGCAGGAGGTGCCCATCAGCTTTTTGAAAATTTTGGAGAAGTGGCCGGAATGCAGCACGATCAAGCCCATGCCGCGGAGTACGCGCTGTTGAACGCGATCCACGATAGCATCCTCTACCACGCCATGCGCTTTATGTCCCCACCAGATCAATACGTCGGTGTTTTTCAATTTTTCTTCGGTCAAGCCGTGCTCAGGCTCATCGAGCGTAGCGTAGGATACTTCTACGTCAGCGCCCAGTCCTTCGCCGATCGCTTGATGGATGCCGTTCGGATAAACGGAACGAACCTTTTCGCTTTCTTTTTCATGACGGAATTCGTTCCAGACAGTAACTCTCAGTTTTTGACTCATGAGTTTAATCCCTCCATATTGGTATGGCGTTCGTTTCCTTGATTATATAAGACACCGCTTGCAAAATATATTCTCAAAACTGCCGGATCTGTATGCAAAAATGTCATGACCCGTCCAAACATGCTATACTGGTCTTACCAAGAGCAATCGCTATAGTTATGCAATACTGTCTCCCTTTTTATGGAAACGGAGGTTCGCCACGACAATGACGCTACTCGAGCATGACGAAACGGACGTTCACAACGAGCTCGTCGATTACCAGAATCCTTTGCTCCGCCTGAAAATATGGCAAATTCAAGGTCCCGGCACCACGATTCCCGTCTACAAGGTGCACCGCTGGCATTATCATAAGGAAGTGGAATTCCTCATCATGCAGGAAGGCGGTCTTAACATCCAGACGAAGCACGATACGCGCCTGATGCAGGCCGGGGACGTGTATTTGTTCGGCTCTTCCCAGCTGCACCGGACATGGAAGGCGCTTCCTATACCGCTCAGCTATATAGTGTGCCAGTTCGATTTGTCACAGCATTTTGACGAGAGCACGATGCCTTATTTGCACTATTTCAGCGAGGCCCGCACGCCGCTTGGACAGTTGAATTACATATTTCGCGAGAAGCCGGACGTGCAGCGGCAAGCCTACGACCTTATTATGGACATTTATCACGAAACGCAACACAAATCCAAAGGCTACGAGCTGGCGATCACCGCTGCGATCCGTCGTCTTCTCCTTCTATTGCTGCGCAACGACAGCAGAGATATGCTGCATGGGGCGGATAATGCCGAGCTGATGCGGCTGCAGCCTGCTTTGGACTATGTGGACGCCCACCTGGCCGAGAAAATTAGCATTGAGCAGGCCTGTGCGGTACTCAATTTGAGCTATCATTATTTTATCAAGTATTTCAAAAAGGTTATGGGTCTCTCCTTCATTGACTACGTGAATTATAAACGGATTAAAAAAGCCGAGCGGCTGCTGCTAACCCAGGATGTCTCCATAATGGAAGTCGGAGAAGCGGTCGGGATTCCGAATATGGCGCAATTTTACAAGCTATTTAAGCGCCATAACCAGTGCTCTCCGAAGGAGTTCAAGCATCGGATGCGAGGAGAGGTCAGTTTGGATACCGTCTCTGCGGTAAGCGATGTATGAAGAAGCAGCTCTAATTTGCTTAATAGACTTAATATAATCAGGTAATTACTTCAGCAAGCATTATTTTTGTACGGGCAGATCCTGTCTGCCGGCAATGCTATGTTCTCCTTTTTTTGCGGCTCCTCCCCCGCCCTCTTAGCTAGACTATAAGAATTGAAAACAGGGTGCCTTTTACCTCCAGTTGCCGTATACCCGAAATGAACAGAAAGCCGAATCCTTTTATCAATCATTTCGAAGGAGTGGGTATGATGGCCTTATTCATGCTGCTGGTCATTCCAGCGCTTGGAGTCGTGTGGTTCGCCTGTTTGACCAGCTTTCTGACCAAGCTCAAGCATAATCGTGACACGTTGAGGCCGATCCTGCTCGGATCGGTCGTTACCTTCCTCCTCTTGTTCTGCATCATGTTAGTCCTGATGGAGCTATCTTGATCGATTCAACTAGCAGTGAATCCAATGCCTCAACCATTTTCACGAAAAAATGCCTTATCCTGTATCTCGTATCGGCATGCCTGTACGCGTCATCAGCGTTTTATAAGGGGAATATCAGAGTACAGCCATGTTTCCTTTCCATAATTATCTATACAATGAATTGCGAAGGAAACGTAAGGGATGGTGTTTGGATGAAAAAGAACCCTATAGCGGCGTGGAGCCGCTTGTTTGCTTTAGTATGCGTTTTGACAGCCCTTGCCGGCTGCAAACATAACGAACCTGTTCCAGAGGAAGCGATGCGGGCGTTCACGGACGCCTGGCAGCAAAAACGGTACGAAGCGATGTACGACTGGCTCACAGCCGAAGCGAAGCAAAAGATCGCCCAAGAGGCGTTCGTCACCCGGCACAAGGCTATTTATGAAGGCATCGGGATGAGCGGATTCGCCCTGGATTGGCAGCCTGTCGAGCAGGACCCGAGCAGCAGAGAATTGAAGGACCGCAAATCGTATACTCTGCACGTCAAAATGGATACCACCTACGGTCCGGTCGCTTTCGATCAGACGGCTCTCGTCATGAAAGAAGAAGGAAATTGGCGCATCCAGTGGGATTCGACCTATATTCACCCGAAGCTTGGGGACAAGGATAAAGTGCGGGTGGAGGAAACGCGTCCGGAACGCGGGGAAATCCTCGATCGCGAAGGCTTCGGCCTTGCCGTTAACGCGGAAAAGCTGGAGGTCGGCATCATCCCGAAAAAGCTGCCTGAGCAGTCCGATGAAGCCATCGCCAAGCTCGCCGAGCTGTTGAAGCTGAATCCGAAGGATATCCAAGCCCAGCTGAAAGCGACTTGGGTCAAACCGGATTACTTCGTGCCCGTGACCATTGTTCCGGAAGGCGATAACCGGCTCGAAGCGCTCGCTGCCATTCCAGGCGTTACCTACCGCAAGAAAAAGGTCCGCTCCTACCCGCTGGAGGAAGCGGCAGCGCATATGGTCGGCTACATAGGCAAAGTCAATCAGGAAGAGCTCACGAAATACAAGGACAAAGGCTACGGGACCGACGACTGGATCGGTAAAGCCGGACTTGAGCTGTCACTCGAATCGAAGCTGCGCGGAACCGCCGGAGGGCGTATCTACATCGTCGATGCCGACGGCAAGGAGAAGGCGACCCTCGCCAAGCGCGATGCGGTCAACGGTGAAACGGTCAAGCTAACCATCGACTCGCATCTGCAATCGATGATGTATCAGCAGCTGGCTCAGGACTCCGGCGCGGCGAGCGCCATTCATCCGATGACGGGCGAAGTGCTGGCTTTGGTTAGCGCTCCTTCGTATAACCCGAACTTTTTTATCAGCGGCGTGACCGCCGAGCAGTGGAAGCAGTGGAACGAAGACCCGAACAAGCCGTTGTTGAACCGGTTCGCCCGCGCTTATGCGCCGGGTTCTGCCTTTAAGCCGATTACCGCCGCCATTGCACTGCAGGAGAACCTGCTCGACCCCAATGCGGAGAAAACGATTGAAGGCAAGCAGTGGAAAAAAGACTCCTCCTGGGGGAATTACTATGTGACCCGGGTATCGTCGTCGCAAAGCGCGGTCAATCTGTCCAAGGCGATGATGTATTCGGACAATATTTATTTCGCGCAGGTCGCTCTGGACATGGGCGAGCAGAAGTTCATGAAGGACGCGGGACAATTCGGCTTCGGAGAAAAGCTGTCTCTGCCGCTCGCCTTCGATACATCGTCGCTGTCCAACACGCCGAAGATGAAAAATGACGTCCAGCTCGCGGACTCCGGCTACGGCCAGGGCGAGGTCGTAATGAACGCGCTCCATGTCGCGACGACCTACACCGTATTCACGAACGGCGGCACGATGCTCAAGCCTTTGCTGATTCTTAGTGAGGGAACGAAGCCTGAGCCTTGGAAAAGCGGGCTGCTGCGGCCCGACGTCGTCCAGACGGTGACCGACAAAATGGTCGAGGTCATCGAAAACCCGGCCGGTACTGGGCACTCCGCGCTGATCAACGGCATCAAGCTCGCCGGAAAAACCGGCACGGCCGAGCTGAAGCAAAAGAAAGACACCGCCGGACAGGAGAACGGCTGGTTCGTCGCCTTCAACACCGACAATCCGCGCCTGCTCGTCGCGCTGATGGTCGAAAACGTCCAGGACCACGGCGGCAGCCGTTACCTGAGCGGCAAGATCAGCTCGATCTTCACGTATTATGTGAAGAAGTGAATGTGGTAAAGCAGTGCACCGTGTTGATATCAACGGTGGCAAGGTTAGGGAAGCCCGCACGTTTGGTGCGGGCTTTTGGTGTTGCGAGGCGCGGGCGGCCCTCTTCCGACTCTGTAAGTCGGAAATTCCGCGTTACAGCCGCTCGCCTCGCTCGGGGTTTCTCTGTAAAGCGGAATATCCGCTTTACAAACTGCCTGCGAGGCGCAGGCGCCCCTCTTCCGACTCTGTAAGTCGGAAATTCCGCGTTACGGCCGCTCGCCTCGCTCGGGGTTTCTCTGTAAAGCGGAATATCCGCTTTACAACAGGCCTGCGAGGCGCGGGCGGCCCTCTTCCGACTCTGTAAGTCGGAAATTCCGCGTTACGGCCGCTCGCCTCGCTCGGGGTTTCTCTGTAAAGCGGAATATCCGCTTTACAAACTGCCTGCGAGGCGCGGGCGGCCCTCTTCCGACTCTGTAAGTCGGAAATTCCGCGTTACGGCCGCTCGCCTCGCTCAGATTTTCTCTGTAAAGCGGAATATCCGCTTTACAACAGGCCTGCGAGGCGCAGGCGGCCTTCTTCCGACTCCGTAAGTCGGAAATTCCGCGCTACAGCCGCTCGCCTCGATCGGGGTTTCCTCTGTAAAGCGGAAAATCCGCTTTACAGTCATGCCTCCGAGGCAAGCACAGCCTTCTGCCTCGCTCTTACACTGCCCAACAAAAAAAGCTCCCTCTTGTTATCTCGAACAAGAGGGAGCTCAGCCTTTGAAGAAACCCGTCTAACTCAAAAATGCTAATGGGGTTAGGTGAGGTACCTTCTGCAGGAGCGTAAGCGACCGCCTTTGTTTTCAGGAAAATACCGCTGAAAAGCGATAAATTAAAGATTTCCTGAAAACAACAGCGGCCGGAAGAAGGTACCCACCGGGATACCCTGCTGCATTTTCATCCCCTCACGGGTTTCTCAAAAAACAAGCTCCCTCTTGTCAAAAAACAACAAGAGGGAGCTTTTTCTCCAAATCTTAGAAAATACGGTTTTTCCAGCCCAACAGCTTGGCGATAGCTTCAACGTAGTAGTAGTCTCCGTAGATCAGGGAGACGTTGACGTTTTGGTTAGCCGGCTTGTTGCCGGTGCCTTCTACCAAAATCGCCTCGTGCTCGGGACGATCCCAAGTCGCATAGTTTTGCGTCAGCGACAGCAGGATGCGCTCTGCCGCATCACGGTATGGCTTGCCTTCAATGCCTGGCAGCGCGTCAGCGATCTCGATCAAGCCGGAGGCTGCGCAGGATGCTGCGGATGTGTCGCGCGGCTCTTCAGCCAACGACTCGGCTGCACGGAAATCCCAATGCGCCACATGGTCTTCCGGCAGCATAGAAAGGAAATAATGCGCAACGCGCTGTGCAGCGCGCAAATATTTCATTTCGCCCGTAAAGCGATAGGTGTTCGCCATGCCGTGCAGCGCCCATGCAGCACCACGGCTCCAGGAGGAGAGAGGTGCTGCGCCTTGGCCGCCGAGCGACTCGATGAATTCGCCAGTCTCCGGATTGAAGCTGACAATGTGGTTCACAGAGCCGTCCTCGCGGATGAAGTGATTGACTACTGTATCCGCATGAGCTTTACCGATATGGCTGAAGCGAGGATCTTTGATCTCCTCTGCAGCCCAGAACAAGATCGACAGGTTCATCGAGGAGTCTACGATGGACCAGCCGATTTTTTCCTGATTCCATGCGCGCAGGAAGTTGCCTGCGATGTTGAAGCGGCCTGCAAGGAAGTTAGCAGCCGTCAAACCGCGGCGCTTGCCGTCTTCGTCGCCGGTCAGCTTGTATTTGATAACAGCCGTAGGCAAGTATTGGAAACCTACGTCATGATGATAGTTGTTCGCTTGAATCGATTTTTGCTCGAGCTTCTCGTCCCATACCCAAGCTGCTTGCTTGTAGTGCTCTTTGCCCGTCATTTCGTGCATAATCCAGAGGATGCCCGGCCAGAAACCGGAAGTCCACCAGTCGTGACGCATATCGTCGTATACGCCAGTAGCTGCCGGAGCTACGTGAGGGGATTTGTCCCCGATTTGCGTAATCATGCGGTCTACTTTTTCCTGCAATGCTTCCCAAATGTGAGGCAATGCTTCCTGCAAACTGCTTGCTTGCTTCAACTTGCTTGTATCCACTGCTGTCATGGTTAGAAATCCTCCTTTGAAATGTCCATCGTTTTTTATAGTGAGGGATGCGCCTTAGGCAGCCGAGCGTAAGCTTCGATGACGACTTTCGCTTGTCCGATCCGCCCGGTGCCCGGCACATCCGATGAATCCGGTTTTCCCTATTCCGCTTGCAGTATTAGATCGTAATAAAAGCTGTCGACAAGCCTGCACTTGCCACGCTGACAACGGAAACCGACTCGCGTTTTACCGACGCACCGCCAGCGCCGCCGCCCGATGAAGGACCTCCTGCGGATACGAAGCCGGTAACCGGCACGCTTGCCGCTGCGCCTCCGTCAGGATCGATCACGATACGAGCGCGACCGTTGGTCATCTGAATCAAGCTGGAGCCGCGCACCGTACCTTGACGGTCGATCAGCTTGCCGTCGCCGGTCAAGCCGAAGCGTACGAAGTTCAGCGCATCAAGGCACAGCACTCCGTTAGCGTCGTACGCTAGAGCTTCGACAACGATGTTGCCGTCGTTCTGCTTTTGGGCGTTCAGCCTAATATCGGCCGGTGCTCCCCAAGCTTCGGTCTGATACTCGAACGACAGCTCATCCGTTACGGTAACGCCGTCCTTGGTCGCTACTACCTTCACATGATTCGTGCCTTTTTGCAGCACGGTTTCCCAGCGAAGGCCTGCGGCCGGGAAGTTTTGCGAGTTGCGCTGCTTCACGCCAAGGCTCGTTCCGTTCAGGAACAGCTCGGCTTCCGTGCAGTTAGAATACACTTTAATGCTCTTAAGCTCGCCTTCTTGACCCCAGCGAACCGGCATAGTATGGCCGTAAATCCGCGCCATAGGCTTCTCTGTCCAGTACGATTGGTACACGTAGTACGCTTCTTTTTTGGTGAAATCGCGTTCGATGATTCCTTTCATATTCAAGTACGGAATCGGCGAATCCGGACGTACCGGCGTCGCAAAATCTTTGAACGCCCACTGTGCCGCGCCTGTCAGCCAGTCCATTTTTTCCTGCGATTTCAAATACCAGTCGATCATCTCGCAGAAATACGTCTCCGACCAGTCGCCGTCGCGGGATACACGAGGCTCCCCGCCTGTCAGCAGGTAATCTCCGTCACGCTCGTCCGTGTCGCCTTCGCCGCTCTTGATGAACTCGAAGCCGGTAAACGTTTTTTCTACATGGCGCGTCGCCAAGTTGTCCGCACCCCACTCCATATGGAAAAAGGAGTCGACATTCTCGAACGCCTGGCGGCTGCTTGATTCATAATCGGTATAAATACCGCGGTACCAGCCCGCCCAAATCGAAGGCGAGTAGACATCGATAATATCTTTGCAGAATTCACAGCGGCGAATCGCCGTCAAACGGCTTGGATCCAGCTGATGCGACAAATCGTGAAGCTCCTTCATGAAGCGGCGGATTTCTTCCTGGTCGAAATAGTCGAAGTCGCACTCCCAATCGTTCTCGTTGCCGAGTCCCCACAAAATAACGGAAGGATGATTGTAATGCTGCTCGATCATCGCGGTCAGCATGTCGCGGCATTGTTGACGGTACTGCTCTCCGCCCAAGCCGCCGCGGCACCAAGGAATTTCCTCCCACACGAGGATGCCGAGCTCGTCGCACAGATCCAGAATGATCCGGGACTGCTGGTAATGGCCGAGACGAATGAAGTTCGCGCCCATGTCCTTGATCAGCTGCATTTCTGTACGCATCATCTCTTCGGTCATCGCCGGGCCTACGCCTGCATGGTCTTCATGGCGATGAGTTCCGCGCAGCAGCAATCGCTCTCCGTTCAGCTTGAACGGTCCGTGCTTCACGAATTCGAAGCTGCGAACGCCGAAGCGCTCTGTCTGCTCCGTACGGCCGTATGCGCCTTCCAGCTCCACCGTGCAGCTGTACAAGTACGGCGCGTCCGTCGTCCACAATGTCGGTTTGGCCAGCTCGTGAACCGCAAGCTCTTTGGCCCCCGTCCACGGCTTCTCTTTCAATTGGAACGAAGCCAGCTCGCTGCCTTCACGGTCGCGAAGCGTCACCTTCAGAGCCAGCTCCTCCTGCAGCCCTTGCGGGTTGTACAGAGTGGCGCGAACGGCCACACGGCAGCTTGCGTGATCTGCTGACAGCTGAGGCTCGACATGCACCTGCTGCAGGGATACCGCCGGCACATAGACGAGATTCAGATAGCGGTAGATGCCGCCATACAGGTTAAAATCGCTCGCGTCCGACGGAATCGTCTCCAATTCGCGGCTGTTGTCGCAGGCGATAGCTACCGGAATCAGACCTTTGTAGCGCTCGATTTCGCGTGCTTGCGCGGCTGCTTCCGTAATATCTACCGTGAACTCGTCGTAGCCGCCCAGATGCGACCCGATTTTGTTCGTATATACATAGACGTCCGTACGCTGGCCCGCTCCTTCAAAATGAAGCAGCGTTCTGCCCTGCGGGTACGGGTTGTTCACTTCCAGCTTGTTGCGGTACCAGCCTTGGCCCTGATAATATTTGCCGTCCGGGTCCAATACATCCAGCCCGTTGTACGAATGCGGCAGCTCTACCTTATGCCACGGCACGTTGTAATGATTTTGCAGCTTGTCCTGACGCCATACTTCCCACGGTCCACCCAGGCTTCCCCGGTGGTGCTCCCATTGCTCGATCAGTCTTTGCTTGATCAATGTATCCACACTCCGTTAGTCGATTAGTAAACTTGTTTAGTGGCTATTTTACTCGGAGGCACGCTGTGCCTATCATGTATAAGCTTATCAAAAAATGCTTCCCCATTGTTTGGTGCGTTTATGATAAAATGTTGTTATATTACGGTTGAGCTAACAAAGGCGGTGCTCCTCTTGAAAATTATGAACTACATGAATCTGAACCGGCATCCCGTACAGTTATCTTTTGCCAAAAACCGGACGCACGATTTCGTCGAAATTTTTCATGCCCATCAAGGAATGGAGCTGCTATACGTGCACGAAGGCAGCGGCAGCATCATCGTCAACCAGCAGATCGTGAAGCTGAGTCCCGGCAGCCTCTTCTTTTTTCGTCCGTTTCAGCTGCACCGAATTCAGCTCAGGCTGAATCCCGGAGAATCGTACATCCGTTCTTTTTTTGTGTTCGAGCCTGCCGAGCTGGAGCGGTATCTTGCTCCGTTTGGTTCCTTGCAGTCTTTTTTTCATTGGGTGTGGAAGGAGCCTATCGCCTATCAGGTGTTCGCCGACCTGCCGCAGGACGATATGCACGCTTTACTCGAACATCATCGCCAGCATATCAATAAAGCCTCGGAGGAGCATTTGCTGGAAGAACAAATGTTCTTTTTGGTGACGCTCTTGCACAAGCTAAAAGCCTATTGGGCGCCCGAAGAAGAGCATTCGGTTCTCCCCCTTCGCAAAAAATCCACCGGAGCGGAGCAGGTCATGGAATGGATCGAGGAGCATTATATGGAGGAATTTCATCTCGATGAGCTGGCCAAGGCCGTCCATCTGTCGCCTAATCATGTATCCGCTGTCTTCAGGCAAACCGTCGGCACCAGCATTACCGAATATTTGACCGCGCGGCGTATCCGCCAGGCATGCTGGCTGTTGAAAACTACCGACCTTACCGTCCAGGAAGTCGGCCGTTCTATCGGGTTGAGCAATTTCCCTTATTTTTGCCAGCTGTTCAAAAAGCACGTAGGGTTAAGCCCTTACCGTTTCAAGCGTTCTTCGGCTCAGTAACCAGGTATGCTGGTTGTTTCGTTCAAGTGAGTGGTGCTGAACGCTTCGGCGTGCAGCTTCTATTGGAGGACAGGCTGTCGGTAAGCCCGGCTAGAAGATCTATGCTTATTGCTATTTTGGGGCGAGGCAGTCCTGGTGGAGTTTAGCGAATCCTCGGCGTGGGCGCGCGTTGCGGCACTGAGCGGCGGCCGATCGAACCCCGCGCGGGCGCTAGCGTCCTTTTTTAGGCGATAAATGAAAAGGCCCCGCAAGAGGTTTCTCTTAGGGGCTCTGCCTGCAGCTTTTTTCAGTTTCGTGAGTTTCTCCACAAACGAATCAAACGGGTTAGATGCACGATAGAGATCATTGCAGATTTTGTTGCGGACCGTAGATCCGTTATTTTACCAAAAACAGCTATATTCGCAGGGTGATCGGACAACAGATCCTTTATTTAGTCAAAATTCACTGTTTTCGCCGGGAAAATTATCAAATAACGTACTCCATGTCCGATCACGCTCCAAAAGCAGCATATTTCCAGTGAATAACGGATCTCCTGTCCGATAGCCCACCAGTCCGAGGAGGAGACTCTCCCATACACTTGTGCCAAAGGATTCTAGTGCAAGCAGGAAGATGGGAGAGCCCCGCACGGTAACCAGCGGTTTTTTAAAAGCGCTCATTAGGGATCAAATTGACTAAGGAGCATCCCTGGATCCCTAGGCTTTCGGCCAGGTTTTGTTTAAACCCGGACTACGCCCCGATGAGCGAGGCTAAATTCCCCCCCGCTTCGGTATGGTTCGGCCATTAACACTGACCTCTATCGCATGTATTACCTTGGGACTCTTTCTCCTGAGTCTCTGCTGATGTTTCCTCGACCAGCCCCGCTTTGGACTCTTCCTTCGTCCTACGCCTTCACCAGCGCCTCTGTCTCAGCCCGCCGCAAGATCTCCTGCACCGTCTCCTCCGGCGTCAGCTTCGAAGTGTCCAGCCACAAGCCGAGCCGCGGCGTCTCCATATGCAAAATCTCGTTCAACCCGGCAACCGACCAGGGGCCGTAGCCTTTTTTCGACCGTCCCGCTTCCCTTAGAGCCACTGTCTCCTCATCGGGCGTAAGAACTACGACGTACAAAGGCGTTCTGCCCACGTAGTCGGCAAATTGCTGCAGCATCGGGCCAATGACGACGTCCTGGACGACCACCGTGAAGCCTGCATCATAGTAAGCGTCGGCCGATGATGCGGCAAGCCGGTACCGGAGCTCAAGCTGCCGGACCGCCTCCTGCGAAGCTTCGGGAAGCATCTCCTTCCGACCTTGGACGATCATTTTCCTAAACACATCTCCGCGCAAATGAACCGACTTATCGAACTGCCGCGATAGCAGCTCGGCGACCGTCGACTTCCCGCTGGCCATAATGCCGGTAATGAGAAAAATTCCGCGTTCCATATGTTATCCTCCTCCTCTTATGTCAGACCAAAGCTCCACTACTACTATCACTGTAGTCCGGGCGAGCAGTCTTTGGAAGAGAAGGTTTGCTTATAACCGTTCGTTCCCGATTGATCATGCAGCAGCACCTGTCGTCACAATTACGGATAACGCATGCTACCTTATAAGTCCTCGAAGCCGGCAAAAAGATAAATGATCAAGCTGATACAAACAATATGAACCGCCGCAAAGCCTGCATGCACGGAAAATCTCCACCGCTCCTCTTCATGATGCTTATGGAGGCTGCGCTTGGCGTAATTCCGGAATTTCAACAAAAGGTAGCCAAAAAAATTGGAGACGACCAGTCCCAGCAGCAGCCATTTAGAAACCGTTATGAACGCCGGCGTGTTGTTGACGTTAGGAATGAGCAGCCACTGCAGCGATTCGAAGGAAAGCAAGGCTAGCACAAAAACCCATGCGAGAAATTGGCATACCATGGCTATGGTTATATTCGTGTGCACTAGAACACACCATTTTCCATAATAAACCATATTCTCACAGCTATCCCATCACGATTCAGTGATATCATCCTCTTCAGCGATATAGGCTTTTCCCGACGCTTTACGGTAATCCGACGGGGAGAGACCGCTCTGCTTTTTGAATATCCGCGAAAAATAATACAGCTCCAAGCCGATCTCATCGGCAACGGCCGAGACGGACATCTCCGTTGTAGCGAGCATCCGGCGCGCTTTTTCGAGACGCTTTTTATTGATATATACAATGGGGGACAAGCCCATCATCGATTTGAAATAATGCATGAAATAATTCGGGTGAAAATGAACGAGCTTTGCCAAATCCTCCACCGTGATCGGTTCGGCCAGATGCCGTTCGATATAGGACAGCACGATGTTGATCTTCGAGGTGCTGGATGTCGAGGCTAAATGCAGCTGCGATTCCGACTGCTCGATAAATTCGGATATAATCTCGAACAAAATCGATTTGATGCGCAGCGGCGCCGTAACCGCAGAACTGGTATGCAGCTCCAACAGCTGCTTGAACTGGGCTTCGAGCCTCGGCTCGTCCTTTACGTCAATCCAATGGGGAAGCTCCAGCATTTGAAACAGGTTGACGTCCCCCACCGTTGCGGAGAAGTGGCACCAGTATTTGCCGAGCGGATTGACGGCATCGGGAGCGTAAGACAGCTTCATTCCTGCTGGAAGCAAGTACAGCTGCCCCGGCTCCGGATAATAATCTTTGCCGCGAATATGGATCCAGCCCCCGCCTTCCCGAATGAAGTAGAAGCGATTCACGTCCGTCATCATGTTCGTTGTGCGCCAATTGGCGCCGACCTTGGTATAGTGCGCCATCTGCAGCGTGATTTGCGTATTGTCCAAGTAGCTGCGCATCAGCTGCTGCTGCAATTTTACCTGATCCATGTCATCCTCCTACCCGACCAAAAACGCCTTAGGATTGTGCAAATGTTTGCTATTATCATACATCGTATTAACCCTCTTTGCATACTAGAATTATATGTGTAAGCCATGTATTGAAGGAGGATGAAATGAAGATGAGCGTTACCCGGCAGCAAATCTTAATTTTGCATTTAAGCGATCCCGATCTCGAATCCCGCACTGTAGCCTGGGCTCTCTATGACAGCACAATCCCGAAAGGTCAGCTGCAAATGAACACGGGCGATTCCAATGAGCCTATGTACGGTTCGGTGCTTGACGCCATGCGGGACGGCTGGAACGTTATTCAACTCCCGTCGCCGCCTATTTTCCGCACCGGATTCGAGCATGAGCTTGGACACCTGCCTTATGAATACGTTTTGGAAAGAAAGGTGACGATCGATGAGTAGCGTAGAAAAACATCATCTCCTTACCGCAAAGCAAATGGCTGATTTCGCTGTCAACGGCTTTCTGAAGCTCGATGAGCTCGTACCTCAGGAGTTGAATGAAGCCGCTTACAAGGAACAGCGTGAATATACCGGACCCGGTGGCCGATACTGGTTCGAGTCCAAAGTGATCCGTGAGATTTTTGAGCTGCCGCAAGTAAAAGGTGCTATTCAAAGCTTCGTCGGTACAGCGCCGGTCTACGATCATTCGTTTATGCATATTGTCCGCGCCAAGCATCTGAAGGGCCAAACCTACCACGCCGACTCCGTGATCGATACCCGCGAGTTTGGCTTCGATATCCAAGCCTTCTACTTCTCCCATGACGCGCCGGATGAAATGGGCCCTACTCTCGTACTGCCCGGCTCGCATTTGCGCAAAGTAAGCAACGGCAGCATTGGACGACACAAGAACATCGTCGGGCAAAAGCGCATGGTGTCCAAGGCCGGCACGATCGGCTTCCTGCACCACGGCATCTGGCACTGTGCGCAGCCGAACTTCACGGACCAGACCCGCTACGTATTCAAGCTGAGGCTGCGTCCGGGTCAAGAGCAGCGCGCCCTGTTTAATACCGACGGATACGACAGCCCGGAGGTGCGCGAGGTGTTCCGTAAGGCGTACCATCCTTGGTGCGGGGACGAAGCCCGCGTCAACCAGATCCAAACCGCCAAGTTCTGGCGTTATCTGTGCGGCGACAACAAAGTCGACACGTCGTTCGAAGGCGTGCTTACCCGCATGGGTATTTAACAAAAAGACGCATCCTACCCGGGTGCGTTCTTTTTTTGCGGTGGTAATGGGAAAATTTTTAATTTCAAGAAAAATTAAGATGACGAATGAGACGATCGTATGTAAAAATAGGAACATCGATTTATTTACATATGCCGAGCAAAGGACTGGTTACCCACATGAAGCGCCCTCTATCTCTTTCATTATCGACCTTATTACTGCTAGGATCACTAGTCCCTTACAGCACCATGGCGGCATCTTCTGTCTTTACGGATGTTCCGGATACGCTGCCGAGTGCTCCCTACATCATGGAGCTGTACAACAAACAAATTCTCGACGGAGTCGATACGAATCGTTTCGCTCCGGATGCGCCGCTTACGCGGGAGCAGTTCGCCAAAATGGTCGTTATCGCCTTTGGCTTGAAAGCGGATGGAGCCGAGGCTCCCTTTACGGATGTAACCAATGATTGGGCCAAGCCTTATGTGGCCACCGCTTATCATCATAAGCTGATTCAAGGCGCAGGACCAGCCGAGTTTCAACCGGCAGCTCCGCTGACACGGCAAGCTGCGGCCTCTATTGTATGGCGATGGCTGGAGCAGAATGGAGCGGTCAGCGCTTCGGCGGACAAGCAGCCGGACGTTACGGATGCCGATCCGTGGGCGCAGGACGCAGTTCGCGGGATCGTTCATTATGGCCTGCGGACGGAAGGCACCGCTTCCCTGCCTTACCGCTCCCAAGAGGTAATGACTCGCGGGGATGCGGCTGCGCTCATCGCCCTTTCCATGAAGCAGGCGGCAGCAAAACAGCAGCCGAATGCTTCCCAAGCCCCTGCGGCACCGACAGCACCAGGGACACCCGCTGACAAACCAGCAGAGATCAAGAAGCCGGTCCCTCCATCCGGCAACGGCGAGAGCAGAGAGCAGGCCATCTATTATGAGCTTTCCATAACGGCAGAGACGCCGACTTCGGGGAG
The DNA here is from genome assembly GCF_042793215.1 of Paenibacillus sp. NPDC056579. NCBI lineage: Bacteria > Bacillati > Bacillota > Bacilli > Caryophanales > Paenibacillaceae > Paenibacillus > Paenibacillus sp. NPDC056579. The sequence continues at coordinate 152,766 of NZ_JBHTVD010000005.1, read as the reverse complement.
AACTACGTTTTATCGTCTGGACCTGGAAACGCAGCATCCGGTGCTCTTTGATACGGAAAATGCAGAAAGAATATTGATCTACGATGAGAAAGGCCAATATGTTTCCAGCCAAAGCCTGGCTGATTTTGTATTTGATCCCCCAAAGGTGGGCACATATTATCTGGCTGTTGAGGCCAAAGCGGATAAGAAAGTAAAGCTTACTACAAGCAATGGAGCAACTCGGGACAAGGCGTTTGACTATGAGGCATGGTCTAAAGTTAGCAATATGTTTCGTTTGCCGGCAAAACAGGATGTGTACTTTTCATTTAAGGTACTGAAAGGATCTTCTTATTTGGTGAAACCTGTTCTACTTAATATAGAATTAAACCAAGCTCTTAGCCTGTACGTCTACGATAAAGAAGGCAAGCTTGTGGAACAAAACAAAGATAACGGTTCGATTGTGCTTACTGCACCGGAAACGGCAACCTATTATGTCAAGCTTAGTGCAGATAACAGTCCGAGTAATTTCAATTTAAAACTGGACGAAATGGGGATAAGCAAAGAAACAGCTATTGCTACATTCGCAGGCTATAAGGAAGTATTGATTAACCGGACTGGAATAACGTGGCTCCAGCTTAACCTTCCGACGGATAGAAACTACGAATTAAGTATAGAAGGTGTCGATTCTCATGACTTACAATTAAACAGTGTTGAACGTGTAGAAATGAGGACAGTCAACATCTATCCATTTGAAAAGCCCTATCAAGTGCCAGTAGACGAAGTAAAGCCCACATATTTCAATAACCAATTGCTTCGTCTGGTCGGAACTCCCGGGAACATTGCCAAAGTGACATTCCTAGATGGCAAATCCATTAGCGGAGCATTAGAGCTGAAAATAACAAATGGAACAGGAAGATCCAAAGGAGCTTCAGTTAAGATCGAGAATGATCGCAGCACCTTCTATAAAGTGCAGTTGGAAGCCGGAAAGAAGTATGAATTCTGGTCCGAAGATGCGATTGCCAATGATACACCAAGCAAGATAAATTATGATGTATCACAAAATGGGGCATCGTCCACTAAAAATCCCAATAATGATTCCAAAAAAGAATACATCACCGACCTCGTCTTGCTGGACGCGAATCGAGTGGAATTGGTTCAATCCAAAGATAGCAGACTTACCTTCACCCCAAACCAATCCGGTGTATACTACATCGAGTTCAAACCAGGGACGAACAGTCGCGGTTATTATTTAAATGTGAGTTCCAAATAACTGGATCAAAATGCACATGGAGCGGCTGCTTACGGCAGCTGCTCTCAGATTGTTGACAAAACCTCCGATTCATTCGGGGTTATGATAAAGATCGGAAGCATCCTACTGGGATGCGTTTTGTGTGTAGGTAGGGAAAGTAAAATAGAACATCGATTTATTTACATATGCCGAGCAAAGGACGGGTTACCCACATGAAGCGCCCTCTATCTCTTTCATTATCGACCTTATTACTGCTAGGATCGCTAGTCCCTTGCAGCGCCATGGCGGCATCCTCCGTCTTTACGGATGTTCCGGATACGCTGCCGAGTGCTCCCTACATCATGGAGCTGTACAACAAACAAATTCTCGACGGAGTCGATACGAGTCGATTCGCCCCGGATGCACCGCTTACGCGGGAGCAGTTCGCCAAAATGGTCGTTATCGCATTTGGCTTGAAAGCGGACGGAGTCGAAGCTCCCTTTACGGATGTAACCAATGATTGGGCCAAGCCTTATGTGGCGACCGCTTATCATCATAAGCTGATTCAAGGCGCAGGACCGACCGAGTTTCAACCGGCAGCTCCGCTGACACGGCAAGCTGCGGCCTCTATCGTATGGCGGTGGCTGGAGCAGAATGGAGCGGTCAGCGCTTCGGCGGACAAGCAGCCGGACGTTACGGATGCCGATCCGTGGGCGCAGGACGCGGTTCGCGGGATTGTTCGTTACGGCCTGCGGACGGAAGGCACCGCTTCCCTGCCTTACCGCTCCCAAGAGGTAATGACTCGCGGGGATGCGGCTGCCCTCATTGCCCTTTCCATGAAGCAGGCGGCAGCAACACAGCAGCCGAATGCTTCCCAAGCCCCTGCGGCAACGACAGCACCAGGAACACCCGCTGACAAACCAGCAGAGATCAAGAAGCCGGTCCCTCCATCCGGCAACGGCGAGAGCAGAGAGCAGGCCATCTATTATGAGGTTTATACAACGACGGAAACACCAACTTCGGGCAAAGTGGTCTTTTATCGTCTGGACTTGGAAACGCAGCATACCGTGCTTTTTCATACGGAAAATGTAGAAAAAATACTGGTCTACGACGATAAAGGTCAATATTTTTCTACCCAAAGCCTAGCCGACTTTGTATTCGATCCTCCAAAAGTGGGCACGTATTATCTGGCTGTCGAAGCTAAAGCGGATAAGAAAGCAACGCTCTCTACAAACAATGGAGCAACTCGGGAAAAGGCGCTTGACTATGAGGCATGGTCCAAGGTTAACAATATGTTTCGTTTGCCGGCAAATCAGGATGTGTATTTTTCCTTTAAGGCATTGAAGGGATCTACATACTTAATACAACCAGCGAGACTAAATATAGAGGCGAATCAAATACTCAGTCTGTACGTTTACGATTCCGAAGGAAAACTCGTAGAACAGAACACTTCCAACGACTCTATTCTGCTTAGCGTTTCAGAAACTACAACCTATGTGATCAAGCTCAGCTCTGACAATAATCAAACTAATCTTCGCCTTAAAATAATTGAAAGAGGAGCCAGTGCAGAAACCGCAATTGCCATAGTCGCAGGCTATATGGAAGTCCCGATCAGCCGTAATGGTGTAACGTGGCTGCAATTGTACTTACCGCCAGATAAGAACTATGAGCTAAAAGTAGAAGGCGTCGATTATCATGAATTAGAGCAAAATAGCATGGAGCGTTCGGGGAATTATCCCGATCTTAATTCCAGAAACAAAAGTTCGCAGCTTGGCCCATCAACTAACACAATCCCCAGTAACCAATTACTACGTCTAGAAGGAACTCCCGGTAATATTGCCAAAGTGAAATTTCTGGATGGTAAAACCATTGGCGGAGCAATGGAGCTCACTTGGACTAACGGTAACGGTAGATCCAAAGGCGCAGCCATTAAATTCGGGAAAGAACGCAGCGTTTTTTATAAAATATCTATGGAATCCGGAAGGAAATATGAATTCTGGTCCGAGGATGCAATCATCAACGACACTCCAGACGAGGTAAACTATGATAATGGTGCCAAAAAAGAATACATCACCGATCTCGTCTTGCTGGACGCAAATCGCGTGGAATTGGCTCAATCCAAAGACAGCAGACTTACCTTCAGCCCGAACCAATCCGGCATATACTATATCAACTTCAAACCGGGGACGAACAGTCGCGGCTACTATTTAAATGTGAGCTCCCAATAACTTACTACAAAATGCTCCTGGAGCGGCTGCTTATGGCAGCTGCTCTTTTTCATACAATCTGTAATTCCAACGGAAAGAAGTCGCCGGTGTATATTACACTAACAATCTAGACGCCTCCTCCATCTCACTTTCCCCCTACGTAAGTGTAATAAATAAAGTGGTATTTTAATTAAAAAGAAGGTGTAACCAGGTCTTCCAGCTTAATCCTCCGAACCTTAAATAATCATCTTTTTGAACACCCGACTTACCATTTATGTATGCTTCATAACATTTTGCAAGAGCTCGCCAATGCCATTCGCGAAGAGTCCCTGCAGGTAGTTTGACCGGCCTTTCCTCCTGAGTCGCTGTATGAACAAGCTTTCTGCCTTTAGGAGTGATCCTTATTAAAGGGATGTCATCTAATGCACCTGTATACTTTACGAGGATAAGCTTTCTTGTTTCAAGGGCTTCAAAAGTGCTGCCTGTACCTTGATCTTTCAATCCCAAATCCATAATGCTCTTCAGTAAAGGAGTAGGGAAGCCGAAATTATCATACCCGTATAACAACCAACGCCATTCATTAGCAGGGCGACTGTTCCAATTCGAAGCTGCAGCATACTTTTCATCTGCCTCAGCCTTCTGATCAGCCTGATAGATTGCTTTTAAATAGCTTTGCTGTCGCTCATTCAATCCAGCCCAGGGGTCCACGGTTTGACTTTTTCTGGCCATAAAGCATGCTCCCACTTTCATTGGCTCCGTAAAATAAAAAATCGCCTCAAACTTACCGAAATACTTTTCACTCGGTAACATCACTTATATATAATCCTCCTCAACAGGTTCGAGCTGCTATCACCTATATATATGACTGAATGTGGTTCAAGTGCCTGGATAATAAACCGGGTGTCCCATAAGTCATGAAAATGACGATAGGACACCCCTGTTTATCTCTTCTGATCCTTATTGCTCAAATGAACACCCTTCTTAAAGCAAATGTCCGCCAGACACTTCAATGTCCTGGGCTGTAACCCAGCTGAAATCATCGGACAATAAGTTCACAATGACCTTCCCAATATCTTCGGGTTGGCCGATTCTGCCAAATACAGATTGCTCAGCCAGCGGCTTAATGAATTCAGGATGTTTATCGAATGCTCCATCACCAAAATTGCTGTGCGTAGGACCAGGAGAAACGGCATTAACCCGAATTTGGCGAGGGGCAAGTTCTTTGGCGATGTAGCGAGTCCAAGTTGAGAATGCTGCTTTTAACGATCCGTAGGCAGAGTAGCCTGGAAATGATTGGTTCTTTGATGAACTTGTAGTATTTACAATGGCTCCAGCATCATCCATGAATCTGACAAGCTGTTGTGTTAAAAAAATCGGTCCTTTGAAGTTCGTATTAAGAATCTTGTCGAAATATTCTTCGCTCATCTCAGAGAACATCATTGGCCCGCCAATACCGCCATTATTAACTAAGTAATCAAAAGTCGTTCTGTTCCAAATTTCTTTGAGGCTCTTTTTCACTTCTAGAACGAAACCCTCGAATGATGATAGTTGAGTCAGATCCAACTTCAGTGCTACTGCCCGAACTCCACTATTCTTCTCAATTTCCTTAACGACAGCTTCCGCCCGGTCCTTATAGGAATTGTATGTGAGAATGACGCTAATTCCGCGCTGGCCAAGCCCAAGAGCCGTCGCTTTTCCAATGCCATTACTTCCGCCTGTTACAATTGCAATTTTCATAAGTTCTCTCCTTTTTTGTGTTCGATCTGGATTTAATTTTAGTCGTATCTGCTGAGATAATATAGATCTAATCATGCCTTCTTATTGCCTAAAAACACCATAGACCCGTTCGAATAACCTCGATTATCCCTATTATTTATCATAAGAAGAGCCTAAAAGTGCCGAATCATTTCAGAGTGGTGTTGAGGAATAAGAAGTCGTGTAATAAAATAAGTGTATGAATAAAATCCTTGATGAAATTATTGATCTAATGAAAAGTGCAGGCACTCGACCAATTGAAAGCGGAGTACCCGGGCTAAGTATGATTAAGGGAGACATTCCCGCACATCAGCTTGCAGCGCTCTACGAGCCGATGATTGGTTTTACGGTTCAAGGAACAAAGATTCTTTCCATCGGGGAGCGTTGCACTGACCTCAAAGGGCCATCCTATTACGTGTTACCGGTACATGTTCCTGCAACGGCGAGTGTACACCCAGATCATGAAGGCCGTCCTTACATGTCCCTTGGTCTTAGGTTAAATCAGGATGTTCTTCAGAGTTTATTAAGAGATCTGCCTGAGAATCTAATCCCAACTGCTTCCGAGCATTTCGCAGCTTGTGAAATAGACATTGAATTTATGGCGGCATGGCTGCGCTTATTGCGATTATCGAAGACACCAAAAGATATTCCAGCTCTTGCACCAGCTTATGAGCGCGAAATCCTTTATCGCGTTCTAATGGGACCACAAGGATGGAATCTGAGGCAATTTGGTCTGCAGGAAAGTAATTTATCTATGATTTCCCAGATTGTAAAATGGTTTCGCGCAAATTTTATGAGGCCAATAGACATTGGTGATCTGGCATCAAAATCTGGTATGGCTGTAAATACCTTTCACCGTCAGTTTAAAAGGGCAACCGGTTTAAGTCCTATTCAATTTCAAAAGCAATTAAGGCTTTTGGAGGCTAGAAACCTCATTGCATTTGAGGGCTATTCAGTAACCAGTGCCGCATTTCATGTTGGCTATCAAAGTCCTTCACAGTTTAATCGAGAGTACTCCCGCTTCTTCGGTTCATCTCCAGCCCGGGACACGGAGAAACTAAGACGATTCGAAAGCACGAGGGATTAGATCATTGGGTCTTTTTTGTACAATTCGCACATGTAGATGGTGAGGGAAAATAAAGATGTTTAACGAAGGTCCAACAAAATGTCCAAAGTGAAAATAAATTTTTCAAATGATAGCAACCACAGATTATCATGTGGCTTTAAAACAAATAAAAGTGCTCAAACTTGCTACATAGCAAGGTTAAGCACTTTTATTTGTGTGACCTGTTGCCGTCATGTAGTCGTTGTACTAACGTCTCCACTTCAATGGCACATACCGAAATCACCAATGTTTTTCCATGGCTTTTTCACATCGAAAGAAGCCGTTTCTGGGTAAGCGTCACATAACCTCATCATACCGATCCCATCACACGACAAGTAATCGGAAGCGAAGATGACCATGGCAAATAAGGCTCGAGTGCCTCTGAATTTTGTGGATCCGAAAGCTGTGGAAGTTGCTCGAACAAGTACTTTAGATATTGGAACGGAAGAAGTTCGTTTTCCTTCGCCGTCTCGATGACGCTGTAGATCGTCGCACTAGCCTTCGCACCGCGGGGCGTGTTCGCGAATAACCAGTTCTTTCTCCCGATCACGAATGGCTTGATAGATCGCTCACTTCGGTTGTTATCGATCTCGAGCCGGCCATCCTTCAGAAATGAGGTCAATTTCTCCCACTGGTTCAGGCTGTAAGTAATCGCTTGTCCAGCCAGACTCTTCGGCAAGGATTGAGAGCGCTGTTGCTTGAGCCATACCGAATAATCCTCTAGAATGGAAAGGCTTCGCTTCTTTCGCTCGGCATATCGCTCTTCTGGCGAAGCATCCTTCAGCTCGCGCTCCATCTGGAATAGCGCATTGCAGTAAGCCAGTCCTTGATTAGCCACTGAATTCTTGTTCCCTCTCGTCGCTGGCGGAGCAACTTTCAGCGCTTCGTCATATTTGCGCCTCGCATGTGCCCAGCATCCCACAAGAGTCACATCCTTCACCTTATGGTAGCCCGCATATCCATCCACATGCAGGTAACCTTTGAACCCAGATAGGAAGCTTTGCGGATGCTCACCGCTTCGAGTCTTCTGGTAATCATAGATGACTGCCGGCGTTACGCCACGTCCGGTGCGATAAAGCCACAGATACGAGGACGATTGTGCAAACTTCCCGGGCTCACGCAGTACCTGCAGCGTTGTCTCATCTGCATGAAGCACATCCTGCTTTATCAGAAAAGCTTTTATCGCTGAGACTAATGGCGTAAGCCATTTCTCTGCACCATAGATGATCCAATTCGCCATCGTCTGACGTGATAACGTATATCCAAGACGCGCGAAATGCTGCTCTTGCCGGTATAACGGCAGACTGTCGACGTATTTCTGGCTCATGACGTAAGCCATGCTGGACGGTGATGCCAAACTTCCCGGATAAACAGGTTTAGGCATTGCAGCTGTTACGAAGGGGTCTGAATATCTTCACATTCACAGTGGCGGCAGGCATATACATTCCGTACGTGACGAATGACCTTCACTTGTGGCGGTACAACGGCAATTTCATTGCGCGTCTCTGTACTCATCTCGTGAAGAGAACCACCGCAGCACGTACATACTTGCTCACCTTCCTCCAGTGAATAGGTAATGGTTTCTACTGGAAGCTTGGAGAGATCTTCTGTTCGCTTGCCGGATGACTTGCGACGCTCGTAGGTGATTTCTTCAGACCGCGGCTGTTCACCAACAGGAGGTGCAAGCATTTCAGCTTCATTGAACAATGAGAGCTCTAATTGATCCGGATGCGTCTGCTCACTGGAAGCACCAAACCGCTTTTTCTGGGCTAAGCGGAACTGCTCTTCGTACCATTTGAGCTTGGCCGATAGTTCAATGATTTGTTGTTGTAGAGATTCAATGGTTGGTGTATCTGCATGTTTTTCCATACTTTACTCATTAGATAAGAAACACCTAATCCCTGTAAGTACCTATGGCGAAATGATTACAAAGATGACTAAATGACGGAAACGGCATTGACCTTGAGATGAGCTTCCCGTTGGCTGAGTGAAAGACCATCCAGCAGCCAGCGGAGCTCCCTGCTTGAAATAGCCACAACTTCCTCATTGCCAGTAGGCCATTGAAATCTGCCCCGTTCCAGGCGGCGGTAGTAAAGCCAGAATCCATTATAATCCCAGTAAGAATTTTAAGTTTGTTGCATGCCCGGTTACAGAATACGAACAAGCCGGAAGAAAAGGGATCCAAACCGAAGCTTTCCTGGACGATGGCAGCAAGTCCGTCGATCGACTTGCGCAGATCGGTAGAACCACACTCGAAAAGGTCAGCATGATGTAGTAAGCACGTGAATCACTTCGCGCAGAAGCTTCGGGTCAAAGCCGGAATGAAGCTCAACACGGAACTCACCGATATGAAGGATTAGAGAAGGATTAGAAGAAACGCTGCCCGGTGGATCAACAGTAGCAAGAGGTACAAATTGTACGGGAGAAGTCTTTGGGTCTGGAGTAGTCTGGGGTGAACCACGTTTTATATTGTACAGCCAATATTTCAATTGTTCGACAGAGCATTGATTTGCGTTGCACCAAGCTTTCATTGTGAGGCCACTTGCCCGATAAGCTGCGATGCGTGCTTGCCAATCTTGTCTGCGTTGTTCTCTAGCATTCATGGGCTATCCTCCATACTCAGGTTAAACTCATGATCTCATAGCTGGCTAAACGGTAGAAGGTGGGGAGCGTTTGACGCTTACCCCCCTACCACATCTCGCCTAAAAACCATAAAGTCATAAAACATTCAAACCGCAGCAACGAGGCGACATCCTTAATATGGTAAAATATACATGAACTAGCCGATGTTAATAAGGAGGAGTCTTCTCATGTTTCGATGGTGGCGATCCAATAAGGAATCTGCAGGCACGAAAGATAACAAAACGCTTTCTCCACAATTAGCTGTTCAACCGGAACCAGAAGCAAGTCCGAACACAGTCACAGAACCCTTGCATTCCTCACAAGCATCTCCAGCAAACGCACCTCTTACCGACAACGCGCTCTCTGCAGATAACTCCAAATCGACCGAGACTTCCGATCCGACAGAAACGCGTCCCCCCATGCGAAAATACGGTGGAGACTGGATGGATAAGGTCATCGCCGAGGAGAGGAAGAAAGGTACGCTCGATCATTTGCCGGGCTTAGGCAAACCTCTCCATCTGCACAAAGAAAACTCCATGGAAGCTATAGTCAATGACGTACTGAAAACAGCCCACTTCCTCCCCCCATGGATCCAGCTTCAGCATGAGATTAGAGACGACATCGCTCGGGCCATAACCAAGCTGCAATCGAATGATTCGGACCACCAACAAGATGAACTGGACGAAATTAATCAAAAAATCAGCAAATACAATAAAATCTGCCCCATCCCTCATCTGCAAAAGGTACAGCTTACACGTGACAATATAACCATCCAATATGAAAAGTGGACATAAGACTTTGAGGATAAGCAGCCAATTAAGAGTTTTAAAAGCAAATCCAATACGTTAGTGTGCTCGTTCGTTGGACAGCATCCCCCCCTGCCGATACGGACCGTAGATCCGCTAATTTACCAAAAATGGTTCTACTCGCAGGGTGATCGGACTACAGATCCTTTATTTCGCAAAAATACACCGCTTTGTCCGGTAAAAATAGCAAATAACGGACCCTCGGTCCGATCGCACTCCAAAAGCTGCATCATTTCAGGAAATAACGGATCTCCTGTCCGATCTTCGTAAGTTTGGCTGGAGGGGCGTATCCCCTCGGAATATACTATCCAAATTCGATTTCGTTTGGTTTCGCAACAAGCTTAGGGCTTCCAGAACAACCTGGAAGCCCTTACTTTGTACCTCCCCAAGTAACCCAAGCCGGATCACCACAATCTCCACCACGCCAGATGATAACAGCTTACTTTTTACGCGCTGCGGCAGATCTTTTGGAATATACCTTCCGCTTATGAAATGATAGCGACCGGTAGGTTTTGGCGTAATGCTGGATTTGGTTCTCGGATAGCTGCGAGGCGTTCATGTTGAAGCTTCTGTTCAGGCATCTGCGGAATACCAGCTTCTTGGGATCGCCGGAATGCAAGTAGTTGCCGTAAGTCTCGAATTCGGAAAAGCCGAATTGCTTCTTTTTATTAATGCTGCGAATAATGGCGTTATACCATTTCGTGTTGTGTTTGGCTTCGATTTTGCGCTTCAGCCGGGCCAGCTTCGTTGTGTCGAACAGCATGTAATGGGCGACGAAGGAACGCGCGGAGGACCGCTTTTGGCCCATCAGCTTCCGGTAGGTGACGAAATACTCGTTCTGACTCCATCTGCGGTAATAGAACACCGTCTTGTTCCCCGTCCGGAACACATGAGGCCGGATTAATATCGTGTCCGCATCAATAACCAGAAAGTACCGCTCTTTAGCCAGAGTGTCCCCGTTAAACTTGAGCAGCTGCTGGTACAACCAACCTGAACGGTCCCATCGTTTGGAGCTGTAATGAATGTTCTTTTTCGTGAAAGGCAGCACGCGGGTCTCGTTCACGAACTTACAGCCCTTCTGTTTGCATAAGGCTTTGATTTTGGGGCTGTCGGGCGATACAACCATAATGCGGCCGATAGGATGCTGGACGTATTTTCTTACGGAGTCTATAACATAAGGAAGCGTGCCCAGATCTTTCTCTATGGCCGGAATAATGACATCCATTTTCGCCTGGCTGTTTACCAACACCTTCTCACTTTCTGGTTGACCCATCGCTTACTCATCTCCATTTGTGCGTATGTTATCTGCACTATGGTATGTCGTCATACGCCAAAAGGAGTGGGCCAAGTTGCTGCCATTTCTTTACTAAAAAGGAACAGGGGCTACGGCTGCTTCTTTTCCCCTTTCACTTGCTCAGCCACATGAGCCGCATCCAATGCATGCTGTCCCTGCTCCTGCAGCCTCTTCAGCCCTTCCTCGACGGGCAGCCCGCCCTTCAGCATCTCCTGCATGATGTCCTGTGAAGCCTTATCGAACGCCTCGGCAAAGCTTCTGGGAATCGCTTCATTGTAGCCGGATTGGACCGTTTCATCGTAGGTCACTCTGTAAAACGCATCGAGGCTGTGGCCGTCGACCTCTCGGGCGAACGCTTTGCGGACCGGCAGCTCCACCGATGTTTTGGCTTCGATTTTGGCCGCTTCGGCGCCGTTGAAATACTTGACGACTTCCCAAGCGTTAAGTACGTTCTCCGCCCGGGCGTTAATGCTGTAGATAGGGTACAGGTAAAAGTTCGGATTGCCGCTTCGCCCAGGGGCATCCGAGGGCACGTTCGTCATATCCCATGCAAACGAGGCGTTACGCTGCTTGAGACCGTTGAATTGCCCTATGTTATTTATCGTCATTGCAGCCCGTCCCGTGCTGAATACATCCTCCCTTTCTACGTCCTCCTTCTCGTACCGCTGCTTGTCCGGTGCGTATGTCCATTGAAACAGTCCGGTTTTGTATCCGTCGATCACCAGACGGTAGGTCCGCTTCCAGGCATCGGTATCGGCCATAAGCTTTTTGCCTGTGGAATCGACTATTGCGAGCCCTTCGGCCTGACCGATGTAATTGATCAATTCCAACGGCGACTTCATATAGCCCATATGAAACCCGTATACCCGCTCCTCCTTACCGCCCTCTGAAGGAAAACGCTGCGCCAGCCGGATCAAGTCCTCCCAGGTCATATGGTCCGTAGGGTAGGGGACATGGTGCTTGTCGAACAAATCCTTGTTGTAGAACAGCACCGAGCTGGAAAAGCTGGGCGCCAGGCCATACAGCTTCCCCTGCCCTTTGATTCGCAAAAAATCGAGGGAGGCGGGCAGCAGGTTATCCAGATCGAACCGGTCCTTGGCGATAAGCGGGGACAAGTCGTACAGCTTACCTTCGGCTGCAAGCTTGCCATAATCGAACGTATTCGTAAACAGCAGGTCCGGCTTCTGCTCGTCGATGATCTTCATATATTCCTTCACAGGGTCTTTGCCCGCCCCATAAATATCTTCGGTCGGCACGATCTGCACTTCCAGCTGCGGGAACTTAGCGGCAAAATAGTCCGCATATGCATATTGAAACTGCTCTTCGCTTCCGTATGCGATCCGAATAACCCCTTTGGGCTGAGCGCCCGCCGTCTCTTCCCGGTTCTCGCATCCCCCAAGCAGGACAAGCGCTGCAGCTGCAGCACACGCCGCGATCTTCCCTATGGCTGTGAAACTTATAGAAGAACGTTTACGACATCCCTCTTTCATCGGTACATCCTCTCTTCCTTCATCATCAATTACGGCTGTCGAGCATCGCTTCGAACAGCGCCCGCTGCGCATCTTCCTGCAGCTGCTTGAGCCCTTCGTCCAGCTTGATGCTCCCCTCCATCACAGCCTTCGCCTTCTGGGCCGATAGCGGCGTGAAGGCCTCATTAAATTTGCGCAGGACGCGCGGATGCAGCGCCGAATCCGGCTGCTCCGCCGGCTTCATCGTGTAGAACGGCGCATAATGATGCTCTTCATCCGGCTTGATCTCCTGAAGCCGGACCGTCAATCCGCCGCCACCGAACGACTTGCTCTGCTTCTTCATGATTTCCGGGCTGTTGATCAGCTTGATCATCTCCCAAGCCGGCCGCAAATGCTCCGATTTGGCGCTAACCGCATAGACCCCTCCCATAAAGAAGGAGGACGATTCGTTCGGCCGTGCCGGATCCACAGGCTCGGTTACAATATCCCAAGGGAACGAGGACATCTTATACCGACTGACCGCTTCCTTCAAATCGCCGGCGAGAGAGAAGCTCGAAAGCGTCATAGCCGCTTTTCCCGTGATAAAAGGATTTTCCTTGTACATTTCCTCCATCATCATGCTTCGCTGAGGTCTCGGCTGCGGCTGATAAATAAATCCCTGCTGAAAACCGCCGATCGCCATGCTCCACACGTTCTTCCAGCCTTCCGTGTTCACCGTCGCCTGTTTCCCATCGGGGCTTAGAAGACTTATCCCCTTCGTCTTTCCGATACGTGCGGCCAAAGCGGAGGGGCTACCGTAATAATTCGCCAACAGCCCGTAAATCCGCTCCTCTGGCTTCCCTCCTGCCGGGAACCTTGCAGCGAGCAGCAGAACTTCCTCCCAGCTCATCTTGTCGTTCGGATAAGGGATACCGAATTTATCGAATAACTCCTTATTGTAATAGAGCGCCTCCATCTCGTAAGTAGGGGCAAGCCCGTACAGCTTGCCGCCTCCCAGCTCGCGCAGCGTACCGGTCATGCCGCTGTAAAGGCTCTGCAGATCGTACCGGTCCTGCTTCATCACGGCATCGAGCGGATACAGCCGCCCTTCCTTGGCCAGCTCGCCGTACAGCTCGGACGACATATAGAGCACGTCCGGGTTCTCCTTGTCGATCAGCTCAAGCAGCTTTTCTTTATCCAACGCTTGGTTCCCGTTAGTCTCCGTCGGGATGACCTGCACGCTCATGTTCGGATAGCGGATCGTAAACGCTTTGCCGTAATTCATCATAAACGTATTTTCATGAAAATACGCCACCTTCAGCGTCATTTCCGTTTGCCGGTCCATCGGCTTCAACGCCACTGGCTCCATAGGCTTCGATAGCTGAGCCAGCATGCCCCCGAGCTCCTCCTGCTTCCACAAGCCTACGATCAGCATGGCGCAGCAGACGGCCAGCACCGGCCCCATTATGAGCCATCGCCGGCTTCTAGGACGTTCGCGCACTTCAACACGCTCCTTTATTTTTCTCATGATCTCCTTGGAAAAGCCCGCTTCCCCCTGCCGGACCGGCGAGCCGGTAAGCAGCTTCTCCCACGGTTCCGGGTCGATTCGCTTCATGGCGCTTCCTCCTTGTTCAAAAGCTGACTGGCTTTGGACCTGGCCCGGTACAGCCTCGACTTCACCGTTCCCTCCGATAAGGAGAGAACCCGGGCTATTTCGGCGTGCGACAGCTGATGGTGTGCATGAAGCAGCAGCACTTCGCGGAGCTTCACCGGCAGCTCCAGCACCGCCTGCCATACTTCCTCCGTCACAAGACGTCCAAGCGCCTCCGCCTCTGCGGACGGACCTCCTTCCGTCCTTCGCTGCAACCCGAATGGAATCACCTTGCGAATCCAGGCCGATCGCCAGTGATCTTTCACATGGTTGCGGGTTATCGTCAGCAGCCATGTTCTCACCGACGCTTCGCCCCGGAATGAATACAGCCGTTCGTACACCTTGACGAACACTTCCTGGGCGATATCGTCCGCGAGCTCTTTTTTACGGGTCATGAAAAAAGCATAATTCCATACATCGTCGCCATACGCAAGCATTAGCTCCTCCAGGATGGCGTTCTTGTCCATGCCGCCGGAGAGCGATTTTAAATACTCAAACGCCACTTCCCTTCACCTCACAACCAATTGGACGATCCATAAAGGAATAGGTTCCCTTTTTTGAAATGTTTATCATAAAATCGGCTTTTGATCACGAAGCTGACCATGAAGCTGTTTCGACGTCGAATCTTGCGTTCACCTTCGAAGTCCGGTGCTCATGTAGGTTTTTCCTACACTCCGCTCCTCCTTCTTCAGGTTCTCACAACCTTCTCGGTGCTGAAAACCCTCCTTTTTGAACTCTTATTTTTTGAAAATTTTTCTAATCCCCCTCCCGATTCAGGCAACTTTTTTCCCGTTTATACCGTCGAATGTATAGGCGCAAAAAAAATTTTTTTTCCTCGTCAAACCTCTCGCCACAGAAGCGCAATCCCATGGTACACTAGGCAGTAGATGAAGGAGAGAAGACCATTGAATAAGCGATCATTGCCGGACCGTACATACATAAAGCAGCGGGATTGGAGACGGGCTACCGTTTATGCGATGGGAGGATTTTTGGCTGCCGTCTTGTTGTGGGTGCTTATTATGTGGGCTGCAATATTTGTTTAATATGATTAAGGAGTGAACATAGTGGGGGGCGGCTTTTTTCGCTACACAGAGGATCAGACCGAGAAGCTGGAGGTCCGGAAGCGCCGGCACTTTTCGATCCGGCTGAACTTGTTTTTCTTTGTAACGTTCGTACTATTTAGCGTGCTGATCGTAAAATTAGCCATACTGCAGTTTGTCGAGGGCAAGTATTTCAAGGAAATTGAGAACCTCGTATCCAACAGCCAAAGTCCTATCGCCCCCATTCGCGGAACGATCTATGATCGTACGGGCTATGCGATAGCGCAGTCCCGCTCGATGCAGTCTCTCTACTACCGTGTGGAGGGGCGCGCGGCCAACAAGGAAGAAATTATCGAGCTGGCCAAAATGCTGGAGGGCGTGTTCGCGGATTACGGCAGCCCTTATGCCAAACCGCTGTCTGCTGCCGAAATCTTGAAGCGCATGGACGTCGGCTTCGACTTGGAGCAGAACAAAACGAAGGAGCCCAGCTATTATTCCGTGCCAAGGCGGATCAAAGAGGATTTGTCGCAAAAGGAAATCGCCTATTTGCTCGAACGCCGCGATCAGATGAAGGGAATTGAAATTTTCGAGGATAGCGTCCGATTATACGACAACCAGATGATCGCCGCCCAGCTGGTCGGATATATGAAGCGGTTCAGTGCTGCGCGAAATCCGCAATCGGGTCTTGAATATTACCGCAGCAAAACGGACGAATATTTGGATGTAGAGGATGTCGGCTTCGACGGCATCGAGCTGATGTACCAGGAGGAGCTGCGCGGGAAAAAAGGAAGCAAGAGCTATCCCGTCAACGCCTCGCAAAAAATCGTCGGTCCCGCTACCGTCGTTCCTCCGCAAAAAGGGCATAACCTGTATTTGACGATCGACAAGGACATTCAGCTCGCCACCGAGAAAGCCATTACGGATCACCTGGCTTTTATCCGCAACCGGTCGCTTGCGGGGCAATTCGCCTATGCGCCTAATGCGCGTTCCGGCTATGCCGTCGCCATGGAGGTCAAGACGGGCAAGGTCGTCGCCATGGCCAGCTTGCCGGATTACGATACGAATCTGTGGACCGGCGGTATGAGCACCGAGCAGTATAACAACATCATGCAGTTCGTCAATAACGGGACGATTACGACATCGTATCCCGATTTCCCGGCGAAGGAGCTCGGCAAGCACCCTTCCTCCATTGTTTACATGGGCTCGGTCGTCAAGCCGTTGACCATTTTGGTCGGGATGAATGAAGGCGTCATTAGCCCTAATAGTACCTATTACGATTCAGGCTCCTTCTCCTTCGGAGCTGGGGGCAATGCTACGATTCGGAATTCCGACGGCTACGCCAACGGTACACTCAATCCGACGAGCGCGATCCAGAAGTCGTCCAATACGTTTATGTCTGCGATGGTTGCACTTCCCCTCTACAACAAGTACGGCGGGGAGAAATCGAAGGTGCTCGACGTATGGGCCGAATATATGGCGAAATTCGGTCTTGGAATAAAGACCGGAAGCAATTTGCCGAATGAATATGCGGGCTCGAACGAGTTTTTCAAAAATGCCAAGGGAAGCAGTACGCAATCGGCAATGGTTTACGCTTCCTGGGGGCAGAACGAGAAATATACGACGCTGCAGCTGGCGCAATACGCAGCAACGCTCGCCAACCGAGGCAAGCGGATGCAGCCGCAGTTCGTAGATAAGATCGTATCCTCCGAGGGCGAGCTGGTTAAAGGCTTCGAGCCGGTCGTGCTGGACGAGGTCAGCTTCCCGAAAGTGTACTGGGATACCGTCATCAACGGGATGAAGAGCGGCGCTGCCGGCATCGAGGATTTGCCTTATCCGGTCGCACGTAAAACGGGGACGTCGACGCAGGAAGTGCCGGGCGGCACGGTCGACAACGCCGTGCTGATCTCCTTCGCGCCGGCGAACAATCCCGTTCTGGCCGTTGCCGTCGTCGTTCCCGAAGGGCAATTCGGCCGCTACGGCGCTTCCCCTATCGCCGCCAAAATCTACGAAGCTTATGACCAGTACATCGGCGGGCTTAGCGGAAAAGCTCCTACGGGAGCCGTGGCAGGAGCGAACGGTCAGCCGTAACCGCAGCAGCACCAGGCATACAAGTGTTTACAATCACAAAGAAGCCGGAATCCCAAGAGAAGGGAATCCGGCTTTTTTTATTTCATCGAGCGCCAACTCGCCGACGTTAAACAGCCTTTTCCTCGCCGGCCGCCTGCTGCTGAGGCTCCTGCTTGCTCACTTGCACGAACAGCATCCGCTCCTTCAGCAAGTACGCTTGCGCGAATGCCTGCACATCCTCGACCGTTACGCTGCGAATCTTCTCGGCGAAGAAACGCGGATCGGAGTTCAACTGATACAGCTGCTGAGACGCCAGCCTCGTATTTACGGCCTCCGACTGATCCTGGGAGATCAGATGTCTGCCGACGATCGAGTTGTGAGCCCGCTCCAGCTCCTCCGGCGTGATCCGCTCCTTCTGCATCCGCTCGAGCTCCTCCAGGATAACCGCCTTGGCATCCTCCAGACGAAGCGGATCCGTACCGACATAGCCGGTAATAAAGCCCTCGCTCACCATCGGGCTTAAGGAAGCGCGCACCTCGTAGGCGAGCCCCATCTCCCCGCGGATACGCCGCCACAGCCTCGAGCCTTGGCCGTTGCCTAACAAGTGCATGGCGACATAGCCCGCATATTTGGCATCGTCATAAGCGTCCGGGCCGTACATCCCCCAATGCAGCTGCGCTTGACGGATATCTCTAGCCTCATGAACGACATGGCCGTTCAGCTGATAAGGCTGCAGCTTCTCCAATCCGACAGCGGCCGGAGGAGAAGCCGGAATGTCCAATCCGGCGATGTACTCCACAAGCTCCTCATGCGGAGCATATCCCGTCGCCACCAGCACGATATTGCTCGCGCGGTAATATTCGGAGTGGAATCGCAGCAAATCGTCTCTTGTGATGGAGGATACCGTCTCCTCCGTCCCAAGATTGCCCGCCCGTTCCGGATGCATCCCCCGCAAGAGCCGCATCAGCGTCCGGCTGCCGTATTCGCGCGGATTGTCCTGCGCCCGCTTGATTTCCTCCAGCACGACCTTCTTCTCCATCTGCAGCTCCTGCTCGGGAAAGACGGAGTGGAACACCATGTCCGTCAGCAAGCCGATGCCTTCTTTCCATTTATCGTAAGGCGTATGAACAAAATACCTTGTCCGGTCCACGCCGGTCGCCGCATTCAGTCGGCTTCCGTAGTTTTCGGTATCGTAAGAAATTTGCTCCTTCGTTCTCGTCTTCGTCCCCTTGAACAGCATGTGCTCCAAAAAATGCGCGATGCCGTACGGATACTGCAGCTCATAATGACCGCCCGCTCTGACCCAATAGCACAGCAGCGTCGAAACCGCCTGCTCGTTATGCTTGCTGACGATAGTAAGCCCGTTAGGTAGGGTGGTTGTGCGCATTGCCGACTCCCCTCTCAACCTCGATTGATCGCTATTAGCGAATCTATATAACATATTCGTGTTCGCAGCGTACATACCTGCATTCCTTGGTTTATTGCCGGATTTACGAACATGACCTCTCTCCAACTAAATGACGCGCCAAAATTGAAAAACCGCCTTTCCTGGCCCCTCGGGCACCGGAAGACGGTTTGGCTGATGCTATACGTTCAACATTAGAATAATGATGGAGGTGAGGCCGAAGCACACGTTGATCAAGCACAGAAACATGAGCACCTGCTTCTGGTTCAAGCCGCTCGCAAGCAGCCGGTAATGCGCCTGGCTCGTATCCGCCTGGTAAATCGGCTTTCCGTTAAGGAACCTCTTGACCACGACGAACAGGTTGTCGAAGATCGGTACGCCGAGCGCCAAAATCGGGATAAACAGCGACAAGACCGTCGCCTGCTTGAAGGCCCCGTTCAACGCGATAACCGCCAGCATAAAGCCGATGAACGACGCTCCCGCATCGCCCATAAACACTTTGGCCGGAGGCTTGTTGTAGCGTAAGTACGCCAGACCTACGCCTACGAGCAAAATGGCCATCATGGCGGAATCCGGCTGATTTTTGGCCAAGGCGACGATAAACAGGGTCACGGCGGAAATGGTGGACAAGCTGCCCGCCAAGCCGTCCATCCCGTCGGTGAAGTTAATGACGGTCGTCACACCGAAAATCCAGGTGATGGTCAGCAGAAACTGCGCCCATTCCCACAGTACGACTTCTTGTCCGGTGAACGGGTTCGTAAAGCCGTGGAACACAATTCCCGCCTTGTATACTATCACGGCCGCCAGCAGCTGTACGACCAGCTTGGGCAGCGCGGACAATTCCTTGCCGTGGGTCTTGTACCAGTCGTCCACTAGACCGATGATCAAGACAAGCAGCCCTCCCGCCAAAATGGCCAGAGTCTCGCTGAAATTATCTCTTATGAATAGCAAGTATGTAATGACGAAGCCTGCGAAAATAGCTATGCCTGCGGTTAGCGGTATCGGCTCGCGATGAATTTTGCGCTCATTGTCGGGCCGTGGCTTGTCCACGAAATCGATGCGGAAGGCCAGCTTGCGCAGCGGCGGTATCAGCAGTAAAACGATCATGAATGCAATCAAGCCTGCGAAGAAGTACGAAATAAGGATCCCTCCCCGGAAATTGTCGACTTGCCTCGTATCGTGATATATCACGGCAATTCCCATTATATCACAGACCGGACAGGGTGAACATCTTGTCGAAGGCCGTGCTTCTTACCCGAAGGATCCGCTGATTCTAGCAAAAATGTTTTGCGGCTTCCACGCCACAGGCTCGCCTAGCACCATTCGCGAAGCATAGGTGTTTATCGTAAAGCCCGCTTGCAGTAAATATTCGGCAGCAGCCGTGTTATCTTCATGAAACGCCGCCGATTTGTGGCCTTCCATAGCCATGGCCCGTTGGAGCAAAGTGAATCCGGCTTCGGGAGAATCCGCGACAATCGGACCGAGTCCCCAAGGACTCCGCAAAAAGTATCCGCGAACGGCCCCGTCGTTCCCGTCCGTTACAACCAGACCGCCGGAAGCCTGCAGCTTCCGAAGCAGACTGGAACGGTCCTCCCCGGATGCTTCCCGGTCCAGCCGTTCGATTGCAGGGAGGTCAGACGGGCTCAGCGGTCTGACCGGACCTTCCCTCACCGTTTGCAGCAGCTCGGATCCGCCCTTCATGAAGCAGTAGCGCCCCTGCACGGCGAAGCCGAGCTTTTCGTAAACGGGCTGCCCGAGCTCCGTGGCGATGAGCAGCAAAGTAGAACACCCCTGCTTGTGAAGCTGCTCCATCACGGCTTCGGTTAGCAGAGTGCCGATCCCTTGTCCGCGCACGCGCTGATCGACAATGATAGGTCCGACCCAGCCGGTCGCTCCCCAGTACGTCCCGTTGGCGGAGCCGACGATCCGTCCATCCTGCTCGGCTACTATAGAAGTACACGCCGGGTAGGTCAAATAGTAGGCAAACATCGCCCGGATATCCTTCCACCCTTCCGGCTGAATCGCTCCCAATGGCTCCAGATCGTTTGACCGCATTAGCCTGATACTTGTTTTCCCCATAGATGGAATCACCTCGTTTGGATTTCATCAAACTTTTCAAACAATCGAATAATTAATATTTATAAATAATTATGAATAATTATACATTCACTAGCCTTTATTTTCTAGCTTTTTCTGCAAACGATCGTTAGCTTTGAATGTCATCCACGGCTAGTATATGATAGAGCTATCTTTTCATTTTACTATAATCTGGAGGGACTCGCATGAACAATACCACGCCGGACATGAAGCCGGCCGTACCGATTCTGCGCATGTTCGACATCGATAAGACCAAGCAGTTTT
This sequence comes from Paenibacillus sp. NPDC056579, assembly GCF_042793215.1. NCBI lineage: Bacteria > Bacillati > Bacillota > Bacilli > Caryophanales > Paenibacillaceae > Paenibacillus > Paenibacillus sp. NPDC056579. The sequence goes on along the minus strand of NZ_JBHTVD010000005.1, from coordinate 131,798 downwards.
ACTTGGAATTTCTGGAGTTCCGGCTCGATTGGGAGCACCGGTTCGAGGAGGGGCTGCCGCTTTATATGCAAATTTCATGCGGAGGCTGCGTCCTTCATCTTTCGGAGCATTTCGGTGATTGCAGCCCGGGCGCTGCGATCCGGATTGAAACTACGCACGTCGAAGCTCTGCATTCCAGGCTTCTAGCCAAGCAATATAAGTATGCCCGGCCGGGACTGGAAACGGCGCCTTGGGGAAGCAAGGAAATCCGGCTTACCGACCCTTCCGGCAACCGGATTGTCATTTACGAGAACGTCAATTAAGCAAGGCTGCAGCTCACCGCCTCTCCTCCCTTCATGGGCCGGAGGGGCTTTTCTTGTTTCACCCCTCCGCCATGCGGGTACTAATTATCATGCAAGACAACCCAATGGAAAGGAGCGTGATGACCATGATCAGCTTGCTGATAACGATCATCATGGCGATTATCATCGGGGCTATCGGTTCCGCTATCGCTCCGGGCGGTATGCCGGGCGGCATTATCGGGTCGATGATTGCAGGCTTCGTCGGAGCTTGGCTCGGCGCCCTGCTGTTAGGAACATGGGGTCCTATCATCGGAGGCTTCGCAGTCGTACCGGCAATTATTGGAGCGGTTATTTTCGTTCTGCTGCTGACCTTGCTGTCGCGGACATTGAACGGCAAGCCTTCTTAAGACGGAAGGAGACCACCGCCATGCGGCGACGTATCCAATACAACGAGAGGCGTGCCCCGATTCGTTGACATGAGGAGGACAGCGTCTAAAGGGATTCTCTTTGCTAGGACAGGCAATGACGCATCGCCAAAAAAGAGGACAGCCTTTCTTACGGCATGATGCTGACGCTGCAGGCCTGGCGAAGTTCAAACATTGCTTATGCAAGACACTATACAAAGGAGCTGATGACAATGGAAGCGACGGAAAGCAAACGCAATGACCTGCTGTTAGGGACAGTTATCGGAGGGGCGGCGGGGGCGCTGATCGCTCTCTTGCTTGCCCCCAAATCCGGACGCGAGCTGCGCGAGGATTTGGTCAGCAAAGCCCAGAACCTTCAATCCAAGGGCCAGGAATGGCTGGAAATGGTCAAAACCAAAGCGGCCGATACGGTGGATGCCGTAAGCGAGCAAGGCTCGGAGCTCGTCGACAAGACCCGTCAGGTCGCCGAGCAGGCCGTCAGCTCCGCCCATAAGGCCGCTGACGAGGTAGCGGCTTCCGTACATCGTGCGGCGGACCGCGCCGCCGATACCACGCACAAAGCGGCGGAGCAGACAGCCGATGCCGCCCATGAAACGCTCGACCGCGTAAAGCCGTTTCCTCGCGCGGACTAAAGCCCGGCTTGGCGATGGCGGCTTAAGCCCCGGCGAGACAACCAAAAAAGGGGATGTCCCTTGAGCAGAATCACTGCTTCTAGGGACATCCCCTTTGTATCCATTACGCCTTGACGAATACCGTCTTCGTCGCCGTGAAAAACTCGATCGCCGCTTGCCCCTGCTCGCGCGAGTGGGAGCTCGACTCCTTCATCCCGCCGAACGGCGCCTGCAGCTCCACGCCTGCGGTTTCGGCGTTGATGCGCACGAGTCCCGCGTCCATCTCGCGGATGAAAGCAAGCGCGTTGCCGATATCGCGGGTGTACAAGGATGCGCTCAGGCCGAATTCGACGTCATTGGCCATCTGCAATGCCTCTTCCATTGAATCAACGGCCAGCAGCACGAGCACCGGGCCGAAGATTTCTTCCTGGGAGATAGCCATTCCCGTGGTCCCCTCGAACACAGTCGGCTCTACGAAATAGCCGTCCGCCAGCCCCGCAGCATCCGGTCTTTGACCGCCGCACAGCAATGTGGCTCCCTCGTCAACGCCTTTTTGAATGTAGCTCAACACTTTCTCCAGCTGCTTCTCATTCGCGCAAGGCCCCATCCACGTTCCGGTTTCCATGCCGTCGCCTACCTTAATCGTTCGGACGGCCGCAAGCAGCTTTTCGCGGAACGCCTCGTATACCGGGCGCTCTACAATAACGCGGCTTGTTGCCGTACACTTTTGTCCGGTCGACTTCAATCCGCCGCTTATTGTAGCCTCAACCGCCTGATCGAGATCGGCATCGGCCGCAACGATAATCGGATTTTTGCCACCCATTTCCAGCTGGTACTTCGCCCCGCGGGACAAGGCGGCTTGTCCGACCTTTTTGCCCGTTGCGTTGGAGCCTGTGAACGTGATCCCGTTGACCGCAGGGTGCTCCACCAGCGCTTGGCCGAGGGCGGCTCCGTCTCCGGTTACCATATTAATGACACCGGCAGGAAGGCCCGCTTCTGCAAAGCATTCCACCAGCTTCGCAGCCGTAATGGACGTCTCCTGTGCAGGCTTGAATACGACCGTATTGCCGTAAATGAGCGCCGGAGCCATTTTCCATACCGGTATGGCGATCGGGAAGTTCCACGGTGTAATGACGCCGACAACCCCAAGCGGAACCCGCGTCGTGAACATGAGCGCCTCACTGTCCGTGGAAGGAATGACATCCCCCTGCTTGCGCATGCCTTCTCCGGCATAATAGCGCAAAATAGCGATGCCCCGCGCCGTTTCGCCTTTGGCCTCCGCGAATGTTTTGCCCATTTCCAGCGTCATCGTCTCGGCAATCTCATCGATTCTTCGCGCGATAGCGTCTGCGGTTTTGTACAAAAATTCGCCCCGCGCCGCACCGGATAACCGCCGCCATGCAGGCATTGCCGATTGGGCCGCAGCAGCAGCCTGGTTCAGATCCTCGACTTCGGATAATTGCACATGCCCGATGATGTGATTGCGGTTAGCCGGATTGCGGCTCGCATCGGTACGGCCGCTGGATGCAGCGCTCCATTGCCCTTGAATATAGTTAAGATATGTCTGTGGTCCCGTCATGTCCCAACATCTCTCCTTATCCTGTAAATTCATCCATAGCCGCCAGCAGCGCCTTCACGTAGCCTATCGAATATGCCCAGCCGATATTGTCGCTCTTCCATCCTCCGATGGAGTGAGCCCATTTGCCGCTTGACGCCGATGCCTGCGCATCCCCCATCAAAGCAATATGGTCGGGATTGATGCATCCGTCGAACCGCACTTTCTTGAGCTCCAGCAAAATACGCGGCATGTTCATATCCCCGTCGTCAAGCATTGCTTCCTCGAAGGCGCCGGCCGTAGCCAGGCTTCCTCTAACATTTCGGAAATGACATAGGAAAATCCTGCCTTTGCGCCCAAATTGATGGATCTCATCCAGCACAAGCGGCGTGCCTCCGGCTTCTCCGCGGCTTCCTACGCAATAAATCAGCCCTACGTTTTTGCTTGGATACGCATCGATCAGCCGATGAAGACCCAAGCCGCCGAACGGCGTATTCGGATGCGGCGTATCCGAAGGATGCATCCCAAGCTTAATGTCGTACTCGTCCGCGATCGGAACGAGTAACGAATATACTTCGTTGAACTTCTCCCACCACCGGTCCAGCTGCTCCAATGACGGCGGCTCCTGCGCAACGCTGCGGCGAACGGTTTCCCCGCGGGACACCATCCCTCCCCGATGCACCGCCTTATAGCTTTCCGACAGCTGATCGAACACGTCGCCTGCGAGGCGCTGGCGGGCAATAGGAATTTTCGCCTCCCCGAACACCTTCATCGCTTGAGCGATATTCTCGAGCTGCTTTTCGGAGCCGGGCCGGTTCTGCATGAAATCTTCCGTCACATCGGGAAGCGTCACCCGGTTGATATCCATCCCCCAGGAGCGGATACGACGCTTCAGCTGAAGCAGCTTGTCCAAATCGGGGTAGCCCTGCTCTTGAACGCCCGGAAACGAGCCTCCTTTGCCGAAATCCACGCAATCCACGCCAAGCTGAACCATCTGCTGCAAATCTTTATCCGACAAATCGCACGTTTGAACCGTAATCGATACTTTCATCTATGGAAGAGCCTCCTGTGAACGCTCCGTCTGCATCGAACATCGAACCTTTGTCCCGCTAGCCATAGATGACCAACCGACACCGATGCAGACGTCGCGTGAATGAGTAGTTGCCGCAACCTTTTTCCGCTATCTCTGTTTTCTCTGCTCTATTGGCATACTCCGATGCTTAACGCTGCTCGCTGCTTATCGGGCTCTTGGGCGGGAATAGCGTGTTGGCTCTAGTAACGAGCTTCTCCAGCTGGGCGTAATGCTCCTTCTCTACCTCCACCAATGGTGCACGGACCTTGCCTCCGATCGGAAGACCGACGATCTCCATGCCTGCCTTGATCAAGGAAACGGCATAGCCCTTACGAAGCTTTCTCACCTGATTGATAGGCAGAATCACTTCCCGGTACAGCACGTCGAGCAGCGACTTGTCGCCCTGAGCCAATGCATTGTAGTACATTCTCGAAATGTGAGGCAAATAGTTCGAAATCGCGGAGGAATACGAGCGGAAGCCCAAGCCTTTGTACGCAGGCATCGTCACCTCGGCGAAAGGCATGCCGTTCATCCAGTTCAGCCGGTCGCCGATCGTATGAACGAGCTCAATGTTCAATTCCATATTGCCGTGTCCGTCTTTAAACCCGATGATTTGCGGAATGGAAGCGAGTCTTTCCACGGTCTGCACGGTAAATACCGCATTATCCCGCTGGTACAAAATCGCTTGAAGCTCCGTGTGCTCGGCAATCGTTTTGTAATAGCGGTACAGCCCTTCCTGCTCGGGAACGATCAAGTAAGGAGGCAGAATCAGAATGCCGTCGGCCCCGCGGTCCGAAGCGATCTCCGTAAGCTCCAGCGCATGCTGAATATTCCCGCCGACACCGGCGAATACCGGTACGGAGCCATTGGATGCGGAGACCGCGATATCGATCATCGTCTCGTATTCGCTGCGGCTGAGCGATTGAAACTCACCCGATCCTGCGCAAATAAAGATCGCATCCAGACCCGATTGGATCAAAAAGTTGACGTTGGCCGCCAATGCTTGCTCGTCCAACCTGTTATTCTCGTCAAACGGTGTTATCGGAAATCCGAGTATGCCTTCCAAATTGTTAATCGTCTTATTCATTCCATCCACCCTGCCCTCTCATCAGCTTAGTATTAAGAAAACGCTTTATACTTCTGATTGTATGAAATAAGGCACGGTGCTGTCTTTATAATTTGCCGCCGACTTTTTGCACATTTCCCCCCGCAAACCCGCCTCATCCCTACTGCCGCATCGCTATGCTATAATAGAGGGAGCGTAAACGATAGTTCCATTGTTCGCGGCTCCAGGAGCCATAAGGAGGGGAAGGCATGATTCCGACGCCACTGACCTGTCAAAAAAGCAACCTGTATCTCAATCAGCATGCGACCCGGCTGGCCGCTCCGCCCGCTTCCTTCCTCGTTCATTACTGGGGCGGCAAGCCCCGGCATTTGGGCAACGATATGCATTCCCACTCGTTTCTCGAAATTTGCTATGTCGCCGACGGCGAAGGAATTTATATCAACAACGGCATAACTTATCCGCTGAAAAGAGGGACGCTCTACTGCTCGAAGCCGGGTAGCCAGCATCAAATCCAGAGCGATGACGGCATGCTGCTCCTGTTCGTCGCCTTCGATATTCTTCACGGGGAATCGGCTCCGGACATTGTCCGCATGTTTGAAACGATCACGAAATATCATCATTTGTTTATACCGGACGCCGAGGAAACCGCTCCTGTCCTTATATGGAAATCCATCCTCATCCAAGCATCGGAAGTCAAAGCGCCGTATCCCGAGGTCATCAGCCAGCTTGCCCACTCCATGCTCATCACGGCGCTGTCTTTGTTTGCGGAACGCAGCAGCTATTCATCTCTGGACACTGCGGAGGATCAAGTACCGCTATCGGGCTCCCTGCAAAAAGCGAAGGACTACATCCAGACCCACCTGTCCGGCAAGCTTGCCATCAAGGACGTAGCGGATGCGGTCCATGTGTCGGAACGCCAGCTGTCGCGCCTGCTGAGTACCGAGCTGCAGCAAACGTTTCCCGCCTGGGTGAGAACCGAGCGGCTGAAACGCGCGTCCTACCTGCTCGCTTACACGGATATGAGCATGGAGGATATTGCCCGGGAAACCGGCTTCGAGACGGTTCATTATTTTCACCGCGTATTTACCGATACGCTTCACAGCACCCCCGGGAAATTCCGCAAAAGCATAGCGAGCAAGGAGCTCGATACGAAGCTTATCAACGACTTTATGGGGACTCTCGTCAAGCCTCATCAGAAAACGTGACGTTTGCCCATCAACGCAAAGAATCCGGCAGGAGGCCCCGAAGGATCGGAGCCTTACCTGCCGGATGTTTTTTTGTTCAACAATAATTGCTGGATTTGGCGATCCCTCTTGCCCTGCATATCCGCCTAAGCATCATCGCCGGGCCGCTTCCTCGATAATGAGCACCAGTTCCTCCGGCATCGTCTTCTTATAGAGCAGCAGACCTACATGTAGCCTCGGCCGGTCCGGCTTGACGAAATGCCCTTCCTCCAGATGGTAGCCCTTCAGTTTGGCGGCCGCATGCAGCTTACAGAACAGCTCTGCAGCTTGTATCGCTTCTTCCAGGCTTGGGAACGTTTCCAAAACATTCCCCTTTCCCAGAGGGTTCACTTGAGCCTGAATGGTGACCTGATACGTTTGCTTATCGGTCTCCCTTACCGAAACTTCGCTTCCTTCGCATGGGATGCTGTGCTTAACTGTCATGATAAACACCGCCTTTTTGTTCAATTGTCCGGTGACAAGCCTGCCCGCGCAGGCGGATGATTTCCCCTTTAGCGCCCCGGAGCGGGATGTTTGCCGCCTCCCGAGATGTGCTTATTCACCGTGTAGGTGAAGATACTGTTGATTACCCGCGGGAGCCGGGCTTGAAACAAGCGGGAGATGCCGTCCGTCACACAATATTGGAGTTTTTCTTCTTGCCCCGGATCAAATCGCCCGTCCACCCTTTCCATCGCAGCCATCCGTACATGAGACCGGATAACAATATAATGAGAATCCCTAAGACAATGTAGCCGACGGGATTTTTAACACCCGGCAAATTCTCGAAGTTCATTCCCCACAAGGCGGCGAAGACAGTGGCAGGCGTACAAATAACGGTAAAAACCGTTAGCGTCTTCATGATCTCATTGCCGCGGTACGACGCGATATTTTCATCCATGGCCAAGAGCGACCTGACCTCATCGTTATAACGGTCAAGCCGCATCATCAGCCGTTCTACGCGCAAGGCGGTCGTGACGTAGCAATCCATTCGCTCCAGCTGCTCCCGTAAAAAAGCTTCCTTGGCTGCAATCAGCAGCTCCTCCAACGGAACGATCCGATGCTGCCAATGAACGAGATCGTACTGCCGCTCTATCAGCTGGTCGAGCAGCCGCGAATTGTTGAATTCGCGCATTTCTTGCTCCAGCCCCGTCAGCTGCTCCGCAAAGAGATCCAGCCCGTTCAAGCATACGATCGCAAGCTCGCCGAGAAGAGCGAACAGCCCTTCCACCGCCGTATTGCACCGCTGCAGCCTCTTGATCAGCTCGCTCTCCTCCAGCCCGTCCATCTTCTCGTAGTGCAGCCGGGAGGTGAACAAATGCCCGCCGTTCACGTAGAAAAACAACCGGTCGTCCCGGGTCTCCTTCCGGCTCGGGATGCCGCCGTACAGCAGCGATCCGTACAGAGCGCCGTTTCCTTCCTCCTGCGATCGGATGCGCGGGCTTTGCTGACGCTGCAGGTCGTCCTGCTGCAGGCAGTATACAAAATGCGGATGATCGACGCGCAGCTCCTCCCGCTCCATCGGCGTCAGCTCGCCGCAAACGTGCCATGTCCAGCCTTGAGGCATGCTGATCTGTCGAATCGTCATGGATATCCCTCCCTACCGCTACCGCTTCCGTATTTACCGGACTCTGAAATCCGCCATACGCTCGCCGCCAAACAACAAAAACACGCCCTTTCGGACGTGCATTTGGCATCACTCATCTAGGCATCCGAAATTTCCCTGGACTCCGTGAAATATACTTTTAGCTTATCGATGGCCCGCTTCTGAATCCTCGATACGCTCATCTGCGAAACGTTCAGCTGCTCCGCTATCGTGCGCTGGGACTGGCCTTCGACATAGGCAAGGTGCAGCACCTGCTGTTCTTGAGTTTTCAGATGAGACAATGCATCCTCCAAATCGAGCTTGCGCTCCAGCTGCTGGAAATCATCCTTATCCTCGCTAAGCAAATCACCTATCGTAGCCCCATTCTCCTCGGTGGACAAAGGCGTGTCCAAAGAAACGTAATGATAATACTCGCGGCCTGCCAATATTTCGATCGTTTCTTCTACGGACAACTCCACCTCCGCGGCAATCTCCTCCACATTGGGGGATCGCTCCAGCTTAACCGTAAGCATGTCGATCGCGCCTTGAATACGGCCGCTCTTCTCCTTGACCCGACGCGGTACCTGGACATACCAGGACTTGTCCCGCAAATAATTTTTCATATGGCCGATAATGCTCTTCATCATATAGGCTTCGAATTGGACGCCCTGCTCCGTATCGAATTGCTTGAACAGCCTCAGCATGGACATTTGTCCCACTTGGTATAAATCTTCATAGAGGTCCGGACGGTTGCGCGACATTTTGCCCGCAGCCATCTTGACCATCGGTTCAAATTGCAGCAGCAAAGTGGTAGCCACCTCGTTACAACCCGTTTCCTGATATTCAGCTATCAGTGCGTGGATATTGGACGCCGGTCTCTCTGAATTTAATTTCATACCATTTCCTCGCTTTTACTTAAACGTTTGGTCAATACGACCTCGGTTCCCCTCCCGCTCATCACATCCACTTCGTCCATCAGCGCTTGCATCAAATAAATGCCCAGCCCTCCGATATTCGCTTCTTCCAGCGACTTTTGGTGGAGAGAGCTCGCCTGCTGTGCTTTTTCTTCGTAATCGAAGCTTGCTCCTTCGTCCTTCACCGTAATGCGAATTCCGTTATCGAGCATGTCGAAGCGGATATCCATAGTGCCTATATTCCCGGGCTCGTAAGCGTGGACGACAGCGTTGTTGCATGCTTCCGCCACAGCGACCTTCATATCCTCAATCTCCTCGTAAGTAAAACCGATCTTCGTACAAATCCCGTAGAGGGTCAACCGTACCAAATCGATAAATTCGGCTTCTGCAGGCAACGTCATACTTACTGTACGATTCTCCCAGTTCATATCTTCTCTTCTTTCCTTTCTAGTTCACCATATTCTTTGTTTCATCAATAAAGCGCGTCAGGCCTGTCATATCAAACAATCGTTTAATTTTGGCCGGCACTTCTTCGACGAGCATAGGCGCTTTCAGTACATGCCGTGCTTTGAGCAGCGACAAAATCACGCCGATCCCCGTACTGTCAATGTATCCAAGCTCGCGCAAATTGAGCACCAATTGCCGTTGCGTATCCGCTACGAGCGGGTCGGCCGCAGAGCGGAACTCCGCCGCTTTGGACAGATCGAGCTCACCCTTCAGATAAAATATATTGCTATCAGAAGTTACCTGTTTCTCTATCTCAAACGTATGCTGACGATTCATCCTTGCTAACTCCTCCTTCAACCATTCCCATGTCCTAATTACAACCTTATTGTATCATTACCCTGCTGCCCGGCAACTGAAACAGCCCTTGATTATTTGACCGTCGGTGCTGCAGGCTGCTGCCGCTGCTTGAGCTGCTGCCATAAATCCATTACAATCTGCGTCAGCTGCAGGGCTGCGGCTATTTTTTGGTTGAGCGGCTTGCGGGCTTCTTCAGTTACTTTCGTCTTGATCGTGTGCGCCACGGTCGTCGACGCCTGCTTCACCGAGGAGGTAATTTCCTCCACCGCTTCCCCTACCTGCTTCACCGAGTCAAAAGTCGGCTCCAGCGACTGCAGCTTATGCAGCACGTCGACCGTCACCTCATTCGTATGCTGCAGCAAATCCGTCGCTTCCTTGGACAAATCCTTCAAATCATACTGCAGCTCCCGGATCGTATTGTTCGTTTGGCCAAGCAGCGCCGACATCGAGCGCAAAGTGACGATAAGGAAGGCTACCAACACGACGAAAGCTAAGGCTATTACCGCTACGCTAATTTCAATGATCATAGTTTTTACCTCCTAAGAGTTTTTCGTAGAAAAACTTACTTCGTAAGCATTAGCTGGTTTTCGTAGAAAAACTTACTTCGTAAGCATTAGCTGAGTTTTTCGTAGAAAAACTTACTTCGTAAGCATTGGCTGAGTTTTTCGTAGAAAAACTTACTTCGCAAGCATTGGCTGGTTTTCGAAGAAAACTTACTTCGTAAGCGAGCTTGTTGAGAAACCCTTAGAACGGAAATAGCTGTAAGGGTATCCCGGTGGGGTACCTCCCTCCAGCCGCTGTTGCTTTCAGAAAATCTTTAATTTATCGCATTCTAGTGGTCATTTTCTGAAAACAAAGGCGGTCGCTAATACTCTTCCAGGAGATACCCCACTTACCCCCTTAGTATTTTCTGAGAAATCAGGTTTCTCAACAGCCTGACTTACTTCGTAAGCTTGGCTAAGTTTTTCAAAGAAAAAACTTACTCCCATTAAGCATTGGCAAAGCAAGCTATACATGTTACTAAAAATTAGTGACATCAACATTTACTTAAGCTTATTATTCGAAATCCCGTCTTGCTGCTTCCTTGAAGGGCTATTACCCTCGAAGCGAGGGGGTGAAACCATGTTTCAGCACGATATCAGAGGGGGTAATGGTAGGCATCGGCGCTTCACCCAATCCAATTTGTGATGTAAAGGAGCGATGCGTTATGGAACCGTTAAAAAGTGTGGACATCGAGAAAAAAAATATCGAGCAAAAGTACGATAAAGGACTCGTCGCCTCGACTTTCATCAAATACACGGCATATATTGTTATCTTCTTCGGCTTTCTATACTTCATTGTGAAATATGTGTTTCCGAAATTTTAGGTTGCCGGACCGGCGGGCTGAGCCTTGTCCTGCTTGATACAGACCTTCGTTCCTTGGCTTTCCGAAGACGGATGGCCACCGGGACGGGGTCTTTTTTTGCGTAAAGAATCATTATCGTAGAGAGAAGCAGAAACGAATTTCGAAAGCGGTCATAGCAGGAAGGTAGCAAAACATTAGTGGAGGAAAAGCTGCGGTCTTTCATTAGCGTTTTATCAGCGGGAAAGTATTGAAATCATTGGAAAAATACCGGAAGATAGGCATAATATGAAACCGCTGGACGGAGGTATGGTCATGATCCTATGGATTAACGGTTCGTTTGGCTCCGGCAAGACGCAAACCGCACACGAGCTGCACCGAAGATTGCCCGATTCCTATGTATTTGATCCGGAGCACGCGGGCTACTATATTCGTAAAAATCTTCCCAAAGAAGCCATGCTCCAGAATGATTTTCAAAATTACCCGATGTGGCGCGAGATCAATTACACCATGCTGGCCTATATTCATCGGGAATATCAAGGGACAATCATCGTTCCTATGACCGTTGTCAATCCGGTTTATTTCGAGGAGATCGTCGGCACCTTGAGGAATGACGGAGTCGTTGTGCACCATTTTGCGCTGTGCGCTTCCAAGGAGACGATATTAAAAAGGCTCCGCAGCCGAGGAGAAGGCCCGCAATCCTGGGCTGCACAGCAGATTGACCGGTGCCTCGACGGATTGTCCAACGAAGTGTTCCGCCATCATCTCGATACGGAGAATCTATCGGTCGAAGACAATGCCGCCGCTATCGCCTCTTTGGCAGGAGTGCAGCTGCAGCCGGATACCCGGGGCCGTATGAGAAAAGCGTATGACCGCGTAAAAACGCAGCTCCGGCATATCCGTTTTTAGAGCTTGTTTGAGACACGGATTATCCGTGCTGCAAGGGGTAGTGGGACGCGCCCTATAGGACACTGGTTCCGCTATTTTGCCAAAATGACCTCATTCCTTGATGCCATCGGACAGAGAATCCGCTATGTGGCGAAATTCGCCAGGAAATTGCCCTCTGAGAGGCAAATAACGGATCCTGTGTCCGATCATCGATGATTTTGGGCACAATAATGCAAAATAGCGGATCTACGGTCCGCATACCCTCCACATGGCGAACTACGAGATAACACCGTCCCACATTACTTCATACGGCAACATGCTTAACTATAGTCTATCGAGCATTGAGTACTCACTTGCGGCCCCTGATCATGCATCACCCAACGCCACGTTCCCCCATCCACGCAAAAAAGCCGCAAATCCCATTAAGAATTGGCGGCCCTTTCATCATGAAGCTTATGACTGCTTCGTAAAATATAAATTCAAATCGTCGTCCGCGCGCACTTCGCTTCCCGGCACAACAGGCTGCTGATTGTACATCACGCCACGACCGTCCGGAATATAGCCCCGTTTGACATACATTCGCTGCGCGCTGCCGTAGCTGTCATACAGGCCGACTCCTATGCCTACGATCCCGTAACGGTCCAAGGCCAGCTGCTCCACAGCATCCATGAGGGCGCTGCCGATCCCCTTTTTCCGCAAAGGCGGAATCACATTGAAATCGTTGATTTCAGGGATGCCCTGCTCCGTAAAGGGAGGGTAATGCGAGGTGACAAGCAGGTGCAGACTCCCCGCAAAAGCCCCGTCATAAAAGGCAAGCAGCGTCGTTCTAATATCGCGCTCGTTTTCATCCCAGCATCTTGCCACATAGTCCCTCGGTTTGCGAATTTCAAATTCGTTAAACACTTGATACACCATGTCGATATCGTCAGAAGTCATCCGCCTGATTTCAATCATTGTGACGTCCTCCCTTTTAGTCGAGCCATTTGTACTCATCATAACTCGAAAAGCATTAGGCCGTTAAGGGAAACTTTCGTTTATAATCGAACATTGAAAGGGACGGTTATCTTCCGCGCATCATCAACGGCCAGCTGCAGATCGCAGACGCCATTGTCTGTATTAAGCACTCATCAAGCTTGGGCAGGCTGGGCGCCTTGACCTGTCTTTTTGACGATGCTCAATGCCATGAGGGCGGCAAAGAAGCAGACGAAGCCCGCTCCGATAAACGGAATGCTGTACGAGCCGAACCATTCTCTCATCATGCCTGCCCCGTACGCCGCGGCCGAAGCTCCGATCTGGTGAGCTACGACAACCCAGCCGAAGATCATGCCCGCTTTCTCTTTGCCGAATTCCAGCGAAGCCAGCTTCACGGTCGGAGGCACCGTCGCAATCCAGTCCAAGCCATAGAAGATGCTGAAAACAAGCAGCTCCGTCGGCCCTGCGGACAAAGCATACGGCAGGAACAGCAGCGAAACGCCGCGCAGCCCGTAATACCAGAACAGCAGCTTGCGGCTATCGAACCGGTCGCTCAGCCAGCCGGACATGGTCGTGCCGACGAGGTCGAACAGTCCCATGAGCGCCAGCAGGCCGGCTGCCATCACTTCCGGTATTCCGAAGTCGCCACAGGCTGGTATCAGATGAGTACCGATCAGGCCGTTGGTGGAGAAGCCGCAAAAGAAAAACGTGCCCGCCAGCAGCCAAAACGTCTTGTTACTTAGTGCGCTGCGCAGAGCTTGAAGAGGTGTCAAAAAAATGCTCCCCTGGAACTTCTTCGGCTCCACTATCTCCTCCGTTCCGTACGGCGCCAGCCCCAAGTCATACGGATGATCCCGCATCCATAGCAAGACCACGACAAACATAACAAGCAGGACGGCAACGGCGGTATAAATGGAAAATCTCCAACCCGCTTCCACCATAATTTTGGCTAGCAGCGGCAGGAACAGCAATTGGCCGGTCGCGGCACTGGCGGTCAGCAGCCCCACTACCAGACCTCTTCGCTGAACGAACCAGTGATTCGTCACCGTAACGCCCAGTACGTTCGCCATCATCCCTGTGGCCAGCCCCGAAACGACGCCCCACAACAGCTCGAACTGCCATAAAGAGGTCATCATCGGAGTTACTGCCAGACTTGCAGCAAGGACGAACAAGGATGCGGCGACGATCCTTCGAATCCCGAATTTCTCCAGCAGCGCCGCCGAGAAAGGCCCCGTGAGCCCGTATAAAAAAATACCGACCGAAATGACGGCGGATATGCCTCCGCGGTTCCATCCGAATTCTTTTTCAAATGGCAGCATCAAAATGCTCGGCATGGAACGAATCCCTGCGGAAACTAGCAGAGTGACAAAGGTAATAAGGACGACAATCCATCCGTAATACAATTTCGACTTTGCACCTTGTGCATTCATAACCTGATCACTCCACTTTTCACCTTTATATTTTGTTTGTACATACAATAGTTATGAAAGAAGAACAGCATTAATTCTTCTCCAGCTGCTCGCTTGCCGACTCGATGTTAATGCCCAGCTGCTTGGCGAAGTCCGCTCCCAATATCCTCTCATATCGCTGATGCAGCCGTTTCGATGCCGCCCGGATTGTCTCTTCCAATTGCTCTCCCTTAGGCGTCGGATAGACGTGCACGGTTTTCCCCTGTCCTTTCCGTTCCACGAGCTGCTTTCCTTCCAACTTATCGATAAATCGGGTCAAGGTTGAAGGAGTAATCGACAGCTTCTCGGACAGCTCTTTCTGCGAAATACCCGGCGCCCCGTTGACGAGACGGATAAGATAGCCGTACATAGGCGTTAATCCGGTTGGTGCGAATTCCTCTTCCGCCATCTTCGTAATGGCCCGCCCCAACCGATTCGCTGTGAAAAACAAACAATCGTGAAGGAAGCTATCGTTCATGTCCGGAACCTCCTTTTACGTTTATTTTGTATGTACAACTAATATATTCGATGATGGTGATTCGTGTCAACACAGGGCTATCAAAATAATTTTTTTCCACACCAATCTGAAAAAAAAAGCCTTGCTCCGAATGATCCGAAGCAAGGCTGGATGTTTTAGTAAGCCAATGTGAAAAGACCGTTGATGTGGGACAGGTAACGCATGTTGCTCGCTTCTTTCATCAAAGTCGCAGGCAAGCCTTTCAAGCGGGTTTGGTTCGCACCGATCGTTCCGATCCCGTCTTTGCGGCCAAGGCTCGCAAGCGTACCGGAGAACACAGGAGTGAACTCTTGCTTAGGTCCGTTGTTGAAATAAGCGAAGATGTTGTAGCCGACCGTTTCGCCCATTTGCCAAGCCAATTGTGCGGTTGGAGGATATGGACGGCCTTCTTTGCCCATAACTACCGCGCTGTCGCCGGCAAGGAACACATCCGGATGCGATGTCGATTGCATGAATTCCGTAACCGTCGCACGGCCGCGGTTTACTTCGATACCACAGTTCGCAACAACCGAGTTACCTTGAACTCCGCCTGTCCAAACCAGTGTGTTAGTATCGATGGCACTGCCGTCTTTCAAGGAAACCGTAGTTTCCGACATTTCTGTAATCGCTACGCCGGTCAGGAATTTGACGCCGCGTTTTTCAAGGCTCGTTTGAGCACGCTCAACCAATTCTGGAGCAAAGCCAGCCAGGATGGAAGGACCTGCTTCTACACAGTACAGGGAAATTTCGTTGAAGTCGATCCCTTTGCTGCGGCACAGGCCAGGAAGCATATCGGCGAATTCGCCCACGAGCTCGATACCTGTCAAACCGCCGCCGCCTACAACGAAAGTTGCATCGGCTTTGTCTTTGGTTTTGCTGTACGCGTCGATACGAGCTTCTACATGAGCGCGCAGACGGTTCGCATCATCCGCAGATTTCAGAATGAAGCTGTTTTCCTGCAAGCCAGGAATGCCGAAGAATGCCGTTTCGCTGCCGAGAGCAACGACAAGCACGTCGTATTCGAACGTTTTGCCGCTTTTCAGCAGCACGTTTTTTTGGTCCGGACGAATCGTTTCTACTGTATCGATAACCAGGTTCACGTCTTTGCCGCGAAGCAGCTTTTCCAAAGGAAGAGCTACCGCTTTCTCAGCCAAATTGCCTGCAGCCAGACGGTGAAGCTCCGTAATGATTTGATGCGTAGGGAAGCGGTTGACAATCGTAATCGTCGCTTCTTCCGCGTTCATGTATTTACGCGCCGTCAAAGCAGTCAACAATCCGCCGTAGCCGCCGCCTAGAATTAATATTTGCTTGGACATTGTAATCCTCCGTTCTATGTCGATCCGCTAATTAGTGCTGTTCTTTTTGTTCGCGACGCTCAGCCATAACATCCAGGAACGCTTGGGATACCTGAAGCATCTTTTGAACCTGAGGGTCTTTCAGCATTCTAAGAATACCGAACAATCCGATCGAAGTCGTTTGAGCCGTTTGAACACGGTCGTTAGCCTCGATAGCTGCCGAAGCGATGCCTTTGGCACTATCCGAAATCGGCTTAACGAATTCTTCCATACCGCCTTTGATATCGTCGATCAGTACTTGGTCCGTCACCACATTTTGGACGACATCATAGGTTTTGGTAAGAATCGTAACCAGCTCCGCTAATTTAGGCAGGTTTTCAACCAGAATCGTGAGCGATTGCTGTACCTCAGGCTTCATCAGTTGGTCGAGTACATCGATGGTTTCCCGTGTTTCCCGAGTGATCGTTTGTGTTGCTTCTGACATAAGAAAACGTCCTCCTTTACTTTGAGATAGAAAACCGCCAGTGTCTGTTTACCTGTTCCATGTTTAGCTTTTCCGTCCCAAAGAGATTTATGAATCATTGGGTATCAGCCCAAATGTAACTTTTTTCACAAGTGCGGGAAAGAGTATCCCACATATCCTTGCGCATAGAACAGGTGACAAACGGAATCCTATGTAGCTTCTATTATACTCCTCCTTCACCAATTAGAAAAAAGCAATTTTCGACAATTGTGAACAATCTGGGAACGTTTTTGGTTGATTTAACGTTTTTAGGACAGCTTTTCTTAGAGTAGGACCGAATTGCTTCCAAATTCAAGCGGCTTTCTAGGCGAAAAAACAAACAATGATCGGACTAATCCGAATCATTGTTCGATATTCTCTATTTTTGAGCTATGCACCGGGAGAAACTGTGCCGGTCGGCTTCTTCGTAAATCCGGCTAAGCGTATCGTAGAGACTCCCCTGTAGCGTGGCAAAGGCGCCATCAAGGCCTTTCAACTCCGACGGCCAGGGTGACATTGATTCCCGCCCGCGTTAATAACGCGGCCAGGCGCATACAAAATCCTCGCTTCTGCAGCAGCTCCCATTGCTATCGCACGAACTCCTCGCGCACTCTACGACATTACAGTGCCGCCGCTCTGCTTCAGGTGTTCCTATGCCTCTGCTTGCCTGTCGTCGATGCCTCTGGCGCTCTACGCCTCCGCTCGGCAGTCGACTATGTCATGAGCGCGTATCGACTCTGCTCAGCTGTCGCCCGATGCATCGAGCGCCTCTAGGCCTCCGCATGGCTGCCGACTATGTCAAAAGCGCTTCGCTTCTGCCCCGCAATCAGCCCAACGGCTTTTTATGCTTAGGCTTCAATTCCGGCATATCCATGACCGCGGCGACATGGCAAAGCATCCCGTTAGCCAAAAACGTGCTAACCTCTACCTCCGGATCAGAAACGCCCGCTTCCCGAAACCGCTCCAACACCATGTTGCGAACTTTGCTCAGCCCTTCGCGAGTCGCCTGGCGGATCGGCTCGTCCCGGATCCCCTGCGCCTGCACCTGCAGGACGATCTCGTGATGGTGTGTCTCCATCAGCTGCTCATAGACGCGGATCATCTCTAACACAAGCCGATCGGGAGGAGCCTGCACCTGTGCAAAGCTGGCAAGCGTCCGTTCGAACGCACGGTCAAGCGCGACGATGAACAGCTCCTCCTTATTCTTGAACAGCTTGAATACATAAGGCTGAGAGATGCCGACCTTTTCGGCGATTTGCGCAGTCGTTGTACTGTAATAACCGTAGTCCGCAAAAACCTGGACCGCCGCCTCCAATATTTCCTCCCTGCGGGAAGCTAGCAGCGGACTATCTGGCTTGCTTTTTTTCTGTACGGGTGGTCTGGCCATAGCGGTTCATTCTCCTTCCTTCCTATCGTTGAAAACTTCCCAGATTGTAAACATTCTTTTATTGATCGATCAATTACCAATACCTATTCAAAGTATAAACCGAGCACTCCCTTTTATCAAGTGACATAAGATAAACCTTTAGGATATACCTCATTTTTTTCAGCAGCAGCGTCCTGAGAACGAAGAAAAACCCGGTCCCCCGTCATCAGAAACCGAGTCTGCTCTTATTGCGAAGTGGTGTGAAAATAATGCACCGACATCAGTTTATTACTGGCCGGATCGATATAAATTTTCAACGCATTGGTCCCGTTTCGGTAGACGATTCCGTCCTCGCTGACGAAGTAGGGCGTTCCAAGCTTTTTCTTGATGCTGGCAAGGTTTAGCGGAATGAGCTGCCCGTCAATATCGATCCGGCTCGCCGTACCGGGAACGACAACGTATTCGATCGCTCCGTCGATCATCGTAATGCTGCAATCGTCAAATTGATAGGTTTTGATGTTCTTAATGATCTCATCCTGTACAATTGCCGAGGGCTGTCCCTTCATCTCGTACACCGTCTTCAAATCGTCCGTTAAGGCAACACCGTTCACGGTGTGAAACAATAGCGGCGGCATCAATGCATCGGTATCGGCGCCCGCGTCCGAATCCGACTCACGATCCACAAGTCCGGCAGCAGACGATGAAGAGGGTGCTTCCGCAGCTATTGCGACGGCTCGATCCCCCGGCTCTTCGCTACTCACCAAAGCACTAGTCTCATACGATCCCACCGGCAAATTCATCGCCAAGACGGTTTCTTCCTGTGCCGTATGAACAACCCCTATGCCAGCCCATAAAATAACAACTCCTATCGATAACATCCATGATACTTTGTTCATGCTCCTTCCCCCTCCATAAGATGGTGTTAGGATCCAAAAACACGCTCATGCTTCCGTTACCCGATAAGCTCCGCCTGCAGCTGCTTGGCGGGGATGAAAATTTTGGGCATTTTCTCGCTTTTCATGCCTACGACCTCCCGGTCCCCGACGACCGCAATCGGCCCTCCGCTTAGCGATCCAAGCGTGAAGCCGTCTCGTACGATCGCCCCTTCGCCGATGATCGCGCGATGGAGGGTCACTCCGTCTCCGATCTGCGCTCCGGGCATGACGATGCTGTCGGTGACCCGGCTTCCTTTGCCGACGGTCACTCCCGAAGAAATGACGGAACGCTCTACCTGTCCATGGAGCAGGCAGTCATCGCCAACGATGGAGCTGCGCAGGCGCTCGGCGCCATCGATATATTTTGCCCCGGCAGCCCCTCTGGAGCTAAGAAGAGGCCAAGCGGAAGGGCTCAGCGCAAACTGCGGCTCGTCTCCCAGCAAATCCATATGCGCCTCCCACAAGCTGTCAATCGTCCCAACATCCTTCCAGTACCCCGCAAACTCATAGGCGTGCAGGTTCGCACCTTGGGCCAGCATGGACGGAATCACATTTTTGCCGAAATCATGGCACGATGTCTCGTCCTCCGCATCCTGCTCCAGCTGCTTTAATAAATACGCCGTATTGAATATATAAATGCCCATCGAAGCCAAGTTGCTGGCAGGAACCTCGGGCTTTTCCGTAAATTCGGTAATCCGTCCTCCGCCATCCGTCTTCATGATGCCAAAACGGCTCGCTTCCGACATAGGCACCGGAGTGACGGCGATCGTTGCGTCGGCTCCCGACTGCAAATGGCTCTCCACCAGCTTGCGGTAATCCATATGATATATATGATCTCCGGAAAGAATAAGCACGGTCTCCGGATGATGCTTCTCGATAAAAGGCCGATTGCGGAAAATGGCGTCGGCCGTTCCGGCGTACCCCGATGCCCCGACATGTGCTTGGCGGGACGACAGCAGTGCAACCTCTCCCCGCCCGGCGTGCTCCAGCCATGCAGAGCCGAGTCCAATGTGATGGTGCAGCGCTTCCGGCCGGTACTGTGTCACTACCCCGATCGTATCCAGGCAGGAATGGCGGCAGTTGCTGAGCGCAAAATCGATCATGCGGGCCGAGCCTCCAAAATGAACGGCCGGCTTTGCTTTGTTATGCGTCAAAATTCCGAGCCTGCGCCCTTCCCCTCCGGCGAGCAGCATAGCTACACATTGCTTTTGTGTCATCCCGTCATCACCAAACCTTTCTTTTTGTTATGTAGGCTAACGACCTCATACTATTGATTACACGAAGGGGTTGTTGTTGAAACAAAGCATTTCGATCACAGATCCCTCGATTAGTATGGTCAGTAAAATTGATTTCACTCTGGATATGCATGTGAAATCGAGCACAGGCTTAACATGTTTTTGGACATGCAAAAAAACCTCCCAATTCGCGATTCACGATTGGAAGGCTCTTCTGTTGTGTTAATTTGCGCTCTCGCCCTGGGTCGAGCTCGACTCGACGAACGCGCTTCGCCGATCTGCAGCGGCGTCGACAGGCAGCGCAGCCGGGACAAGCTTAAACATGCTGATGGCCCGGTAGGTTCAGGCCGTTCTGCTTCCCGGGCGCTTGCTGTTGATGACGAGCAGCACGGCCATACCTATGAACTCTAAGATCAGCGCATAGAACGGTACGCGGACTCCGCTGAAATGAAGCGCGGAATGGATGGCGTCGTACGCCGGACTGATCTTCAGCACCCACATCGCGTCGGGCAGCGCGCCCAGGAAGGCCGCTGCCAGCAGCAGAAGGTCTTTATCCCGCCACGCGACCCGGCACAAAAAAACGATCACCGCGAACCCGACCAGCACATTGCCCGTCATCTGCATTTCGTGATGAGGCACCGCATCCAATGCGAAGTGAGAGGCGAAAGATAATGCGAGTACGGCGGGTACGGCCGCAATAGCAGTTTTGCCCGGTAATTGTCGGACGGAGGACAATTTATAAATCGCCGATGCGGCGAGCATATGTGTCGCTACTAGCATAAGTATGGCTCCTCCCTTGTTTCCCTATCTTTTTCCATTTACCTAAGGGATTAAACGAAGGAACGGCCGGTTTGGTTGCGGAATGAGCCTTGGAATCTATGAATTCGAAAAAAGCCCGGATCGGCCGGGCACGCCTCCATCCGGCAAGCAGGAGTGGGCTCATCGCTGCTGCACCCTTACTTCTACACGGCATGGAAAATAAAATTAACAAGAAACAGCGCCGCAATCAAATACAGCGGCAGCGATACCTGCTTTGCCTTGCCGAGCGCGATCCGCAAAATGACATAGGCGATAAAACCGAATGCCATGCCATCGACAATACTGTAGGTTAGCGGAATTAACGCCACGATGAGGAACGCCGGAAAGCCCTCGGAAAACTGCTTGAAGTTGATCCGCTGGATGCCTGCGATCATGAGTCCGCCGACAATGATCAGCACCGGCGCCACTGCACTGTCCGGGATAAGCTTGATAACGGGAATGCAGAACATCGCAACGAGAAACAGCATCCCGGTCGTCACCGCGGTAAGTCCGGTTCTTCCTCCTGCCGTAATGCCCGCCGCGCTTTCTACCGTAGAAACCGTGGGGCTCGTCCCGAATATACCGGCGGTTATGACGGAAATCGCGTTGGCCTGCAGCGCGCGCCGGAATTTGTCAGGCTCGCCGACCATTCGCAAATGACTGTGAACCATGCCGATATTTTCAAATACGATAACCAGCGCCAACGTAAAGGAAGCGATCCAGAAGCTGATCGTAGTTATTTTGCCGAACGACAATCCTCCCACCACGGACAAATAAGGCTGTAATGTGAACTTTGCGCCTGCCAAAGAGCTGATGTCCGCCTGTCCAAAACCGATCGCTAACAAGGTGCCCGCCGCAATCGTGATAAGAAAGTTGCCGGTAACGTTCCGTATAAACAGGACGAGTGCGATAACCAGCGTTACAAGAGTAAGCAGCGTGTGGGGCGATCCCAAGCTTCCAATCGCTACGAACGTTGTCTCGCTTCCGACGACAATTCCGCCTTTTTGCAAGCCGATAAAAGTAAGAAACAGCCCGATCCCCACCGTTGTCGCTTCCTTCAGCGAGTCGGGGATGGAAACGGTAATCGTATGGGCGAGTGAAGTAAAGGCTACCAGCGCGAACAGCAGCCCGGACACGAAAACGGCCCCCAGCGCCTCCTGCCAAGTCAGCCCCATCGTCTGAACGATCGTAAAAGTGAACAGCGCGTTGATTCCCATTCCGGGTACGAGAA
This sequence comes from Paenibacillus sp. NPDC056579, assembly GCF_042793215.1. NCBI lineage: Bacteria > Bacillati > Bacillota > Bacilli > Caryophanales > Paenibacillaceae > Paenibacillus > Paenibacillus sp. NPDC056579. The sequence goes on along the minus strand of NZ_JBHTVD010000005.1, from coordinate 109,757 downwards.
TAATCGGTGCGTCGGCCCACAGCCCCATGAGCAGGCAGCCCGCGAAAGAAGTCAGCACCGTTGCCATAATGCCGGCTTCCAGCGGAATACCGGCGTCCTCCAATATCGAAGCATTGACCGCAATAATATAGACAATCGTAAAAAAGGAGACCGCGCCGGCTAAAATCTCTTTTTTGACGGTAACCGTCAGTGAGCCTTCTTTCATCCCATCGGGTTGATCACTCATTCTCGTACCTTCTTTCCTAAAACAGACTGCAGGCAGGCTATGGCTCGCTCCTATTGCCGAACTATACGTTATATTGCGCATTGGAAGCTTTTGTATACGTGGAGGAGGGGTACCCGGCAGCGAGGGTTTTCGGAATGAGGATTCGTCTATTGTAGGACTGCGTAAACAGTAGAGCGGCTTGCTTAAGGCCGTCCCATGCTCGGAGATGATTGCCAATCGAATCTTGATGCTTGTATGACGCGCCAATAGTGATTACAATGTGTATGGGTGTCTGCGGCATCCTGCGGCCCTAGCACCCGTTTCGCATACCATAGAAAATAAGGAGAGAAACTTAACCAAGATGGATTTTCTAACAATTTTAAAAGCCATTATTTTAGGTATCGTAGAAGGACTCACCGAGTTCGCTCCCGTCTCGTCTACCGGTCACATGGTTATCGTCGACGACATGTGGCTGCAGTCGGAGCAATTTTTGACCAAATATGTTGCCAATACATTCAAAATCGTCATCCAGCTTGGCTCGATTCTGGCCGTTATTATTATTTTTAAAGACCGTTTCCTGGACCTGTTAGGATTGAAACGCATGCAAAATGCTAGCGGCGCAGGCCGGAGAACGCAGCGGTTGAAGCTGTCGCAGGTGATTGTCGGATTAATCCCTGCGGGCGTGCTCGGCGTACTGTTCGACGATTATATCGACGACCACCTGTTCTCGTCAGCCACGGTACTGATTGGCCTCGTGATCGGCGCCATCCTGATGATTGTGGCCGATAAATTCGGACCGAAGCGGCCGACGGTGGAAACGGCGGACCAGATTACGTACAAGCAAGCGCTGGCGATCGGCCTGTTTCAATGCCTTTCCTTGTGGCCTGGATTTTCCCGTTCCGGCTCGACGATCTCAGGCGGGGTGCTGCTAGGCTTGAGCCACCGTGCCGCAGCCGATTTCACGTTCATCATGGCGGTTCCGATCATGTTCGGAGCGAGCGCCCTGTCGCTGCTCAAGAACTGGGAGTATTTCACGCTCGATGCGCTGCCGTTTTTTATCGCCGGCTTTATCAGCTCCTTCGTATTCGCCCTGATTTCCATTCGTTTCTTCCTTAAGCTCATTAATAGAATCAAGCTCATTCCATTCGCTATTTACCGTATTGTTCTCGCACTGGTCATCTATATTATTTTCTTCTAAATCAAAAAGGGCTGTCTCCTGAATAGGACGGCTCCTCCTTGCTCCGGACAGGTTGCATCCTGGTGGAGCTGGGAGGGGCTCGTCCGCTCAGGAGCAGCCCTTTGCTTGTACTTGATTATTACGGTCGGATCGACCGCCGTGAATTGTCTTAACTCGCGCCTTGAGAGGCGCTATCCGTAAGGTTCGGGATCGGGTCGGTTTGGTTCGGGGGCGGGGCGCAGTTCGGGTCCGGGTCGGGTCCGGTCGGGGAGGGGCGCGGAGCGCGTTCGAGTCCAGCCGGGTTCAGGTCGGGTTCGATTCGGGTTCGGGTTCGTGTCCAGCCGGGTTCAGGTCGGGTTCGGTTCGGGTTCGGGTTCGGGTTCGGGTTCGGGTTCGGGTTCGGGTTCGGGTTCGGGTTCGGGTTCGTCTCCAGCCGGGTTCGGTTCGGGTTCGGGTTCGTGTCCAGCCGGGTCCGGTTCGAATTCGCGGTTCCGGATTCACGGGTCGTCGTTACTGGTTGGGTTCCATAGGTCGGGATCTGGGCGTCGCGTTCCAGGCATCGGGTTCAGGGATCGGACACCAGATCCGTTATCCCGCCAAAAACCGCCGTTTCCGGCATGGTATCGGACTCAGGAGCCCTTATTCGCCAAAATCAGGCGAGAAAATGAGGCAAAGAGGGACAATAACGTACCCTGTGTCCGCAAGGATCTCATTTTGCCCCTTATTTCGAGCAATAGCGGATCTACGGTCCGCAAGCCTGCCGGAATCGTTGACTCCCGGAATCTGGACCTTTTTTTGACAACTTCATGCAGGTCAGAGCTGCAGCGAGCTGTTTAAGCTGATTGGTGCGCGCTGCCAAACTCAGTTCCGATGACCCGTAACTTCTTACTTTGTAACCTCGTTGCTCCTATGCATTTGTTTTCGAATGCTTCGGAGCTCAGATGATCTCATGTTCCGATTCTCCGTTCCTTCTATTGCTGGGATGCACGGTGGTCTGTACTCTGGATACTCGATAGTTTTATACAACGAAATTCTGTTCCTTTTAGTGCTACTTTGATGCACCGTAAGTCTGAACACCGCTTCACTCCATTTACCCGTTTTACCCGTCGCCTCCTGTACTTGTACTTCCGAAAAACTTCATAATATGTTCTACCCTCTGCTATATGTTCTGATGCCCAGACAATCCATTATTCCGAGCTATCCCCGCCTCAATTTCAAGCCTTCCACTCATACTCTCCCCGTCACTACTCCAGCTCAGACAATCCATTTCTCCGAGCTATCCCCACCTCAATTTCAAACATTCCACTCATCCTCTCCCCGTCACTACTCCAGCCCAGACAATCCATTATTCCGAGCTATCCCCACCTCAATTCCAAGCCTTCCACTCATACTCTCCCCGTCACTACTCCAGCTCAGACAATCCACTACTCCGAGCTATCCCCGCCTCAATTTCAAGCTTCCCACTCACAAACTCCCCGTCACTACTCCAGCCCAGACAATCCATTATTCCGAGCTATCCCCGCCTCAATTCCAAGCCTTCCACTTTTACTCTTCCGCCGCTACTCCAACGCCCCGGCCCTACTCTTGATCGTGAACACGAACCGGGCGCCGCCGGTGTATTCCTCGTCCAAGCGTATGGAGCCGCCGAGCAGCTCGGTCATGTTCTTGCAAATGGCCAGGCCGAGCCCGGTCCCGCCATATTTGCGCGTCGTCGAAGAATCCAGCTGCGAGAACGGCTTAAACAGAACGTCGCGCTTCGCCGGAGGAATGCCGATGCCGGTATCCTGCACGGCGAACTCGATCATCAGCTCATGGTCCTCCAGCTGCGCCAGCTTGCGGGCCGCTACATGGATGCCTCCCTGCTCGGTGAACTTCAGCGCGTTGTTCAGCAAATTATTAATAATTTGCCGCAATCGCCCTTCATCCCCTATAAGCAGCTCGGGCAATGCGGGATCAATCTCGCAGGTGATACCCAGAGACTTGCTTCTGCTCTCCAGCTGGAACAGGTGAATGGACTCCTCAAGACAGGAGCGGAGATGGAACAGCTCCTTGGCTATGGCCATTTTGCCCGATTCGATCTTGGACAAATCGAGCACCGCGTTCAAAACCATCATCAAGGACGCCCCGCTCTTGCGGATCGTCTCCGCAAACTCTCGCTGCTCGGCTCCCAGCTCCGTATCGAGAAGCAAATCGGCCATTGCCAGCACGCCGTTGAGCGGAGTCCGTATTTCGTGGCTCATGACGGCCAAAAATTCCGATTTGGCTCTAGCCGCCTGCTCCGCCTCCTCCTTGGCAAGCTGCAGCTCGCGGGTCCGCTCCTGTAGCAGCGCCGACTTTTGCTGAAGCTTTTGCTGCGTCAAATAAATATGGACGAACCCTGCGATCTTCGATTTGAACACATGCGGAACCACCGGCTTGACCATATAATCGATAGCCCCGACCTCGTAGGCGGTGAACGATTGATCCTGCTCATGATAAGCCGCTGTAACAAAGATGATGGGGACCGCCTTGGACTTCTCTCGCGACTTGATCCAACGCGCGGTTTCGAACCCGTCCATGCCCGGCATTTGCACGTCCATAACGATAACGGCGAAGTCATGCGTCAACAGGCACCGCAGCGCTTCCTCCCCCGAATTCGCCTTGACCAGACGGTAAGGCTCATCGCCCAGCATCGCTTCGAGCGCCAACAAATTTTCCGGCTGATCGTCCACAAGCATGATATGAATCGCTTCAGCTTCGTTCATAACACGTTTCTCCATTTCATCTTGTTATCGGTGCTCCTTTGGTTCAGAATGGAATCCTTGCTATTTGATCTTCCGGTACATTTTCTCATGCGGGATCACGGCTTCATACTCCGGCGCATGCTTAGTAAAAGTAATCGTCTCTTTGTCGCCCAGCACAAGAATTCCGGATTTGTACAAGCTCTCGTACATCAGATCGTGCACCCGGCTTTGCAGCTCTGAATTAAAGTAAATCAGAACGTTGCGGCACAAAATAATATGAAACTGGTTAAACGAGCGATCCGTTACCAAATTGTGCTGAGCAAATACGATATTCTTGCGTAAAAACGGGTGAAGCGCCGCCGCATCCTCGCTGGTCGTATAATAGCGGGAAAAGGCGTCGGTTCCGCCGGCTTGTATATAGTTCTTCGTATAGTCGCGCATTTTTGTGAGCGGATAGATTCCCTGCTCCGCGCGGGCCAGCACATCTTCGTTCATATCGGTAGCGTACAAGGTTGTCCGCTCGTACAAGCCCTCCTCATGCAGCAGGATCGCCATGGAGTACACTTCCTCCCCCGTTGAGCACCCCGCATGCCATATGCGAATCGCAGGCAGATTCCGCAGCACCGGCACCACGTGCTTACGGAATGAGGCGAACAGGCCCGGATCGCGAAACATTTCGGTCACATGGATGACCAGGTCGGACACGAGACGCTCCATGCAGCTGCGGTCATGAAGCACTCTTGATTGGAGCTCGGACACGGTCTCAAGCCGCTCCCCGTAAATACGGTGCCATATGCGCCGGCGGAGCGTCGGATAAGCGTAATGGCGGAAATCGTAGCCGTACAGACGATACATTCCCTCCAGCAGCAGCTCGATTTCGATTTGTTCCCGCTCGGTTTCATCATCGGAATACCCGACTCCAAGCCTTCTGATGTCAGGTACTCCTAAGTCAAAATCCACATGTATTCCCCTCTCTGCCTGCAACACCGTCTTGACCTGCTATTTACACAGCCACACGCGGATTAGCGATAACAGCTGCTCCGTATGGATCGGCTTCGTTATATAATCGGACGCCCCCGCCTGCACGCATTTGTCCCGGTCGTCCTTCATCGCTTTGGCCGTCAACGCGATGATCGGCAGCCGGTCGAACTCCGGCTTGCCGCGGATGGCGCGCATCGCTTCATAGCCGTCCATTTCCGGCATCATAATATCCATAAGGACAAGGTCAAAGTCCGGATTCTCCTCCAAGCGTTCCATAGCCTGCTTGCCGGTCTCCGCGAACGTAACCTTCATGTCGTAGCTTTCCAGCAAATTCGACAGGGCGAAGACGTTGCGGATGTCATCGTCGACGACGAGCACCTGTTTCCCGGCGAACACCTCTTCCTTGCTGTGCAGCTTCTGAAGGATGCGGCGCTTTTCCTCCGGCAAATGTTCTTCGACTCTGTGCAGGAACATGGCCGTCTCATCCAGCAGACGCTCCTTCGATTTCACATCTTTTATAATGATGGATTCCGCGTACTTCTTCAGCCGCAGCTTCTCTTTGTGCTCCCACTTGTGCTCCGTATAGATGACGATCGGCAGCCGGCGCAGACGTTCCTCCGATTTAATCCGGTCGAGCAGCTCGAATTCGGCCAAATCCGTCGGCCCCATATCGATAACCATACAGTCAAAAGGCTGCTCCTGCAGCTCCTTCCAAGCCTGCTGACCGTCCGCCGCGCTTACGATCAGGACATCGTCGTGCCCTATCAGCTCTACCAGACGGTTGCGCTGCAGCTCGTCCTTGCCGACCAGCAGCAGCCTGCGGAAGTCTTTATCCAGGAACGCTTCGATCTGGACAAAAGCCTGCTCAAGGCTTTCCTTGCTCGAAGGCTTCTGCAAATACGCCATCGCCCCGAGCGACAAGCCTTGCTGAATTTCATCGACGACCGACACGATGTGGATAGGAATATGCCGCGTGCTAGAGTCGTTTTTCAAGTGAACAAGAATCGACCAGCCATCGATAACGGGTAGCTGAATATCGAGCAGGATGGCGTCCGGCTTATATTCCTTCGCAAGCTGCAGTCCCGTATCGCCCTGAAGCGCGGCAATCGTCTTAAAGCCCCGTTCCCGCGCGGTATCGATCAATATTTGCGCAAAATGGACATCATCCTCAATGATCAGCAGCACCCGATCGCTCTCGGCTATGGAATCGCGGTCATCCGCCAGCTGCGGCGATTCCTCCGTCCACGATGGCGTTTGCGGTGACTCGACCGGCACTGGCTTCTCCGGCTGCAGCTGACGGATCATGGTCTCCGCCATTGCTTCCACTGTCGGAGCCGCTTCCCGTCTTGCCGCCCCATACAATGAGGCGTCCGGCGTCATCGGCAAATACAGCGTAAAACGGCTGCCCTCTCCTTCCGCGCTCTCCAGCTCGATGCAGCCGCCAAGCAGTCCGGCCAGCTGACGGCTGATCGACAGCCCCAGTCCGGTCCCGCCGTAATTGCGGCTTGTCGTTCCGTCCGCTTGCTGGAACGCCTCGAATATCATCGCCTGCTTGTCCTGGGGAATGCCGATGCCCGTATCCTCGATGGCAATGCTTAGCATCGACGGGTCTTCCGCCATAGGGCGGACGTGTATCGCCACCTTGCCTCGGGCGGTAAATTTGAACGCATTCGAGAGCAGGTTTTTCAATATTTGCTGCAGCCGCAAGCTATCGGTAACCAGCTCCGAAGGCGCAGCTTCATCCATATGAATGTCAAAACCTAGCCGCTTCTTGCGCGCCAGCGGCATGAACGACTTTTGCAGCGAATCGATAATGTCTCGGACCAATACATGCTCGGTATGGAGCTCCATCCGCCCCGATTCGACCTTGGCCAGATCGAGGACATCGTCGATCAGCTTCAGCAAATCGGTACCGGAAGTAAATATCGTCTCGGCATATTCCACCTGCTTGGCGGTCAAGTTCCCTTCCCGGTTCTCCTTCAGCAGCTGCGACAATATGAGCAGGCTGTTAAGAGGCGTACGCAGCTCATGCGACATATTAGCCAAAAACTCCGACTTGTATTTGGAAGCGAAAGCAAGCTCCAGCGCCTGCTTCTCAAGGGCTTCCTTAGCCTGCTCGATTTGCCGGTTGACCTCCTCGGTCTCCTTGATCTGCTCCTCGAGCAGGCTCGTTTTGCGCAGCAGCTCTTCGTTGGTCTGCTCCAGATCCTCCTGCTGGCGCTGCAGCAGCTCTTCAGACACCTGAAGCGCCTTGGTCTGCTCCTCGAGCTTCTCGTTGGAAGCTCTCAGCTCGTCCTGCTGCGTCAGCAGCTCCTCGGACTGGCTTTGCAGCTCGTCGGTCAGCATCTGCGAAATGCGCAGCAGCTCCTCTACGCGCAGCATGGCACGGATGCGGTGGATCGTCACCGCCAGGATATCGCTCAAGCGGTCAAGCAGCTGCAGCTCTAATTCGGAGAATGGCTTGAGCGAAGCCACTTCGAATACCGCCACCACCTCTTCGTAAGAAATCGCCGGGCGAATGGCTAATGTCAGCGGAGCGATTTCGCCGAAAGCCGAGCTGATTTTGATATAATCAGCCGGCACCTGCCTGACGTCGATAGGCTGGCCGTCCAATGCGCACTGGCCGATCAGCCCTTCACCCAACGTAACGGCCGGAGCCGATTCCGCCATTCCGGCACGGGCATAGGCGCCTTTAAGTTTGTACTGCTGCTTGACTGCGGTTTTGCCTTCCATATCCGATTCGGCAACGTATACCGCTCCGTTCTGGGCCCCGACGATCCGGCACAATTCCCCGATAAAGGCCTGCGCCATTTCGTCGTACCGTTGAGCCCCTTGCATGACGGTAGAAATGTGCGAAATGTTCGACTCGATCCATGCCTGATCTGCATTCATCTTGCTTAACGATCGCTCGTTCGCCGTCGATTCCTCCAGATCCTCCGCGATTTCGTTGAAAATATGGGCGATGTCGGCAAACTCGTCCGTTGTCTTAATATCGATCCGGTAGGAGCCGTGCCAGCTCCCATTCTCCTTCTCGGCCCCAAAATTCGCAATGATCCCCGACAGCATCCCGAGCCCGCGGGTCACTCCCAGCACAATCCAGAACATAATCGCGATGCCTAGGAGGAGGCTTATGATCGTCAATGCCGCTGTATACGCATAAGTTCGCGAGTTTTCTTCCTCAGCTTGCTGCAGCGCCTCCTTCATGGCCTTGTCCTGATAGTCGGTCATGGCGTTAATACTATTCATGAAATCGTCCTGCGCAGCCACGCCTACGGAGCTTCGAAGCTCCGACGCATCATTTTGCTTGGCGGCTCCGTACAGCTTCGTCACTTCGTCCTTGTACTCCAGAAATTTCCTGCCCTTATTGGTTATATCCGCAACGATCGGCTGCTCGTTGATCCCTTTAAATTCGGTTTGGATCTGTTCCAAAGACTTGGTAACCTTGCTGCTTGTCGCCCTTACCGCTTCCATTCGCTTGGCGACTTCCGAAGGATTGTCGTTCAGCAGCAAATTGGCCATCACCTTGGCCAAATCCGTCATGTTATTGCGCAGCTCCGAAGCGAGCTGTACTTTCATGTAGCGGTTGTCGAATATTTCCTTCATGCTCTGATCTATCGTCGCCAGCCGGTTGATGCCGATGCCGGCCAGCATAAACATTAACAGCATCAGCGTCCCGAAGCCAAGAAACAGCTTGGTTCTGATCTTCATCTTCTTGTCTCCTCCCGCCTGCTTCTATCTTGCTTGCACTCTGACCATGCAAATATCGTCTTCCTGCATGTCCCAAACCTCCGGCGGGACGATCCGCTCTACGATTGCTTCCAGCTTCTCCTCCGAACGGGATGCCCCAAGAAAGCCCGTCAGCTTGTCCATTTCGCAGCGCCCCTCTTCCTCCAACGCTTCCAGAAGACCGTCGGTGAACATAAACAGCCGGATCGGGCGCTCATATTGGATCAGCTCTTTTTCAATATGCATCTGCTCGAAAAAGCCTACGGCACAGCTCCCGGTTTCCAGCAGCTTGACAGGCTTCCCTTCTTCAAACAGCAATCCGGGAGGGTGCCCGGCATTGACATACTCGATAGTGCTGTTCGACGTATCCATGAGCAGGTAAATCGCCGTGAAATAATAATTGATCGGGTTGTCCTTGCGGTTGTTCAGCTGATTCATATAGCGGTTCAGCTCAGCAATGACAAGCTCGGGCGACACGAAGCGGGTGATGGTGTCCTGCATGACCGAGGAGATGAACATACATACAAGCGAGGAGGAAATACCGTGTCCCATCATATCGAGCAAAATAATTCCGTAACGGTGATCGTCGATCCGGTACCATGAGTACAAATCGCCTGCGAGCTCGAACGAAGGATGATAGGAAGCGCAAATATCCAGCCGATCCATGGCAATAGGCTGGCTCAGCACACTGCTCTGCACCTGTTTGGCCAGCTCCAGCTCGCTCTTGATGCGGGCTTCGTTCTCCTTGTGCCAGTCCTTTTCGTATTTCAGGCGCAGGGCGACGCGGATCCGTGCAACCAGCTCGACCTTATTGACCGGCTTCATCACGTAGTCGCTCGCTCCGGCTTCCAGCACTTCCGCCAGCAAATTCGAATCGCCCATCGCCGTAACGACGATAATCGGGATGTCTCTTAAGTTTTCGTGCTCCTGAATGCGGCGGCACGTTTCCAGCCCGTCCATCTCCGGCATCATCATATCGAGCAAAATGAGATCGATCGGCGCCTCAGGCACCGCATCGCTTCCTGCATGCAGCAGCTCGAGCAGCTCCAGTCCGGAGGGAAGCTTAATAAAATGCGTATAGCCGACGCTTTTCAATATTTTTTCAATCACCATCAAATTGACGGGATTGTCGTCCACAATCACAATGTTCATGGCTTTATCCCCTTAATGTTTAAGCGTGTCCATCCTCTATTATAAATGTAATTCTTTAATTATGTAACCTTGGGCCGGCCGTTTGAAACAGCCGCGATTTGTTTCAACTCCCGCCGTTACGGTTAAAAAGAAGCATGCCAGTCCCAGCAACTGGATGAACTCTAAGCAAGCACCGGGGCGATCCGGCTTGCGGAACATCGCAAAATCAGCGGGGGGCTTACCGATTGAGATAAGCCGTCTCGCGATAACTCTGAGGAGGGATTACCATGGATAACAAAGTAAAACTGGTAATGACAGAGGAGCAGGCGATTGAGGAAATCAGAGCCTTTCGAAGGGAAGGGTACGCGCTGGAGGAAATTTACGTGCTTGCCCATGACGACAAGACGACAGAAGGTCTCGCCGATCTGATGAACACGAACAAAGTCGGCTTGTATGAGGAAGGTATCGCCAACTCTTTTGCCAATTTGTTCCGTTCCAAGGGCGACCAGCTAAGGTCCAAAATGCAGTCGCTTGGGTTAAGTGAAGCGGAGTCCAATCATTTCGAGAAAGAGCTCGACATGGGTAAAATTCTCGTGATGGCGTGGTATGACGACACGGATCGCTACGATCGCGAGGAAGCTTACCGCAGAAATCTCCGAAGAAACGATGAAACCGTCGTGCCGCCGATGTACATGTCCGACCGTTCCGGACCTGCCGGAGGCATTTGGTAAGCTGAAGCTGGAGCTTGAAACCGTATCGCTAAATTTACGTGAAACCGATTGGTCCAATCCGGGAGGTGAGGCGTATGTTAAGCTGGGCACTGTTGTTTCTGGTCATCGCGATCATCGCCGGGGTCTTCGGATTCCTGGGAATCGCTTCCGCAGCCGCGGGCATTGCCAAAGTGCTGTTCGTGCTGTTCCTGATCTTGTTTGTCGTGACCCTGCTGTTAGGCCGCAGGCCGTCAGCTTGATATCCTATCCGGCATAGCTTTTCGCATCAGTGTCCGGACAGGACAAAGAGCCGCTCCTTAAGGGATGTTCCCTGAAGAAGCGGCTCTTTCTTGATGGATACGGAGCTGTACACCGGAATCTTGTTGTCAATGGTTTTATTCGAGCGTGTTTTATTTTGATGTCATCTCCGCTTCGGCTCCGGATCCAGTTCCGGATCCGGTCCGGGAATGGGTAAGCCGCTCGCGCGCGCTCTCCGCCCTCTTGGTTACCGGAACGTGCCGGCCCGCCTGAGCCAGTCCGAATACGGGCATGTTATTATAGAAGCACTCGTACTTGCCTTCGTCGATCATATACGTTTCGTGGTAAATGCCGACCGTGCCGCTCGTGCCGACCTTCTGGTTAAACTCCCGCCATGCCTTCATATGGATGGCACCCTTTCTTGCGTAATGCTCCAATTGCTCGAAGGAGTTCCAGTACTGCACGATTGTAATACCGCGCCATGAGATAAAATAGCTTGCCGATAAAAAACCGAGATCGGGATTTTGGTACAGCTCCTTCAGCATCTTGGGCATCGCCTGCATGACCGGCAGCCATTTGTGAACCGCCCACAGCTTATTGATGCGCATCCCGATCATAAATACGACGAACGAACCATCCTTTTGGGCCATGTAACGTCCCGGAATCACCTGGGGCATACGTCTTCCCGCTCCTTTATCGTCTAATGCTTGTCTACAAACTCCCTCTGCAGCTCCGCCTTAGTCCCGCCTCAACAAACGCAAGTGGGCTTCGTACACTTCCATCACATCCTGCGACTGGTATAGATGAGCCGTGAGAAAGCCGCCGTAAAAAATCGTGAGCAGCAGCTGTGCTCCGGTCTCGGAGGTAATCCCTTCCCTCAGCTCCCCGTCCGCTTCCGCTTCTTCCGCCAGCTGCTGAAACAGCAGGAACAAATTCGGCTCTTCACGGCCGATCCGTCTGTGCTCGGGAAACAGCAGAGAAATCTCCGCCTCGCTCAATTCCGGCATGCACGGATGCATCCTCATTTCCGACAAAAAGCTGATCAGGCTGAGCATCAAGCCGGACCGCCTCTTCGCCTCTGCCGCTACGGCAAGCAGCAAGTGCCTTACGGCCGCGATTCCCCGCTTCGGCTCCTCGGACAGCTCGATGATCCGGAGCGTAAGCCATACTCTCATGTAATAGACGAGCACGTCCTCCTTCTGCCGGAAAAACTTGAAAAACGTCACCTTGGACACTTCCGCCTTCCGGCATATATCATCCAGGTACACGTCGCGAAACGACTTCTCCCCGATCAATTCAAGGCTGGCTTCATAGAGGGCAAGCTTGGCGCGGGCTTTCTTCAGCTCCCGCAAAGCAATCGGTTGTTCTTCCAATTCGGACAAAACCCTTTCGTGGAAAAATAAAAAGTTAACTTCAATTAATAAATTAACTGAAGTTAACTTTTATGTCAAGGGTATTTTTACCAGCATGGAGTCCGTTACTTGGGATAATAAGAGAACCTGGGATATTTGACGACCGGCCATTTTTCCTTCCTCAACGCATGAAGCAGCTCCGGCCCGACATTCAAATTGCTCTGTACCAGCTCGGTTGGAGTGAGCGCCATCCATTGATTCAGCGATACATCCTGGAACCTGTCGCTCTTGAACATTTCGAGAAACCACAGCGTCTCCGTTCCGGTATTCTGAATGTAATGACCGAACGCAAACGGCACATAGCCGACGTCTCCCGCCCTGTAATCGAAGGTTCTTGCCGCGCCGTTACCCGAGAAGACCGTCATCCGGCCTTGCCCGCTAAGGTAATACTGCCATTCGTCATTGTTGGGATGCCAATGCAGCTCCCGCATGGCCCCGGGTTCAATCTCAACGAGTGCGGCGGCTATGGTCTTGGAAATCGGGAAATTGACGGAGTCGACAATCCGTACACTGCCGCCAGGCGTTTTGATAGGGGTTTGGGCAAGCAATTGATGCTTGAAGCTCAGCGGGATGGGTCCGTAGGGGGATTGCACCTTTTGCGTGTCAATGGGACCCGGTACTTTATCTTGATAAATATAAACCTGTTGTGACGGAATCCCGGCAAACGCGTCAATAGGAACGCCGAAATTCGCCGACAACACATCTTTGGGGGTATGGGCAAACCAATCCGATATCGACAACGTATTCAAATCCGAGAAATGTCCGTCGTCAAACACGAGCAAAAATTCACAGCCATCCTCCAGCCCCTGTATAGAGTGAGGAATCCCCGGGGGGAAATACCATAAATCGCCGGGTCCGACATCGGCAATGAAGTTTTTCCCGTTTTGATCGACCGCGGTTATTCTCGCATGACCGAGCAGCATGTACGACCACTCCGCTTGCTGATGCCAATGCAGCTCGCGGACTCCCCCGGGAGTCAGGGCCATGTTGACGCCAGCCATCGTAGTTGCAATCGGCATTTCACGGATGGTAACCTCTCGAGACCAGCCGCCTTGATTCAGCGTCATATGAGTATCGGAAAAAGAGAATCGCAAGTTCGGAATGAGTCCCGCATCGGTCACCGGGGGGACGAGCATGTCGGGATTCTCCATATCCCTCATGATATCTCTCGGGCCTTTATCCACCCAGCCTGCTCCGTCGCTGCGAATAGGCTGCGGTATCGAGCTGGAGGGAAGCGGACCACGGGGCGGTTTTTCCATACTTTTCACCTCACCACGTAAATTCAGATGAGATAAATATATGTGAGCCGCAAAAGGCGTATGATTGAATGATTTACGAAGACAGCGGCTTGTTACGGGTCTTTACGCTCATTTCCGTTCTCTGACCGGCATTATCCAGGAAGTTGACCCCCAGTACGCCTGCCACGATCATTACCGCACCGATCCAATGATAATAGTGCAGCGTTTCATCCAAAAAGACCACTCCCGCTGCCATCGAGATCAGCGTCGACAGATTGCCGAACACGCTCAATTTGGAAGCCTCCAGCTTGGATACCGCGTAGGACAGCAGCAAAGTCGTAAACAGTGCCGCGAAGATGCCCAGGTACAACACCGAAACGATAAACAGCGGGCTCGAGAGCGGCTCCACGAATTTGTCCATACTGCCTTCCAGACCGTGCTTGACGAGCGAAACCCCGTTGAAGAACAGAAAGCCTATGGTCAGCATAATAAAGGACAAATCCATCGGCTTGTATTGCCGGCTCAAAGGCCGGGCCAGCACACTATAGCCCGCAAAGGACACGCACGACAGCAGCAGCAGGGAGATGCCCTGTACGTGGCTTCCCTCTAACGACGCTCCCTGCATCAGGAAGATGTACATCACGCCTCCTACGGACAGAACGACGGACAGCTTTTGCCAGCCATTGGACCGTTCCTTCAAGAAGAGAGAAGCCAGCACCATGGTGAAAATCGGCACCGTAGCTTGAATGATCCCGCCCTCTGACGAGGAGCTGTAGCGAAGCCCAAACACCTGAAGGCTGAAGAACATCGCCGGATAGAGCAGAGAAAGCGGCAAAATGCGCAGGATGTCCTTCCAACCGATGTTTAGTTTGATCCATCCCAGCAGCACAGGAATACCAATGGCAACGAACGATACGGTAAAGCGGTGCGCTATGGCATCCATAGGCTCGGAAACGGTCAAAGCCAGTTTTACAAACAGAAAAGAGAAACTTATAATGAGGGCGTACAGCACAGCGGCTGCATACGCTTTTCCTTTGGATTCACCATTCATTCGAATCACTCCTGAACGCTATTCGGATAGCTGCTAAGATTTACCGGCCGGTAGCTTAACTATAGGTCAGGAGCGGCTTACGAACAATCGGAATTAAAGCGATCTGTACCGGTACAGAGGCGACTGGAGGCCATGTATGCATAAATATTCGCAGCTTATCCATGATATCGAATTGCGTATCGGGCGCGGGGAGCTCAAAGACGGCCAAAAGCTGCCGGCCATTCGTGAACTGGCGGAGCAGTACGGCTGCAGCAAAAGCACCGTCATTAGCGCTTACGCCGAGCTGGAGCGCAAGCATATCATCTACGCGATTCCTAAGAGCGGCTATTATGTCGTCAAGCAGGACCGCCATGCGGACGACAAAGGGACGGAAGCGATGCTTGATTTCGCATCGGTCGCCCCCGATCCGAACGTGTTTCCTTATATCGATTTTCAGCATTGCATCAATAAAGCCATCGACATGTACAAAGACGATCTGTTCCAGTACGGAACTCCGAGAGGCCTTCCCTCCCTCATTCGCATGCTGCCGAAGCATTTGGCCGATTATCAAGTATTTCCCGGCACGAACCGCATTTGCATCACATCAGGCGTGCAGCAGGCGCTGGCGATTTTGGCGTCCATGCCGTTCCCTAACGGACGCAGCGCCGTTCTCGTCGAGCAGCCCGGATATCATTTGCTCAACCAGCTTCTTACGACCTACGAAATCCCTGCCGTGGGCATCCGCAGAACGTCCCGAGGCATCGATTTGGCGGAGCTGGAGCGGCTGTTCCAATCCGGCACCATCAAGCTTTTCTATACGGTTCCGCGATTTCATAACCCGCTCGGAACGTCGTATTCCGCCTATGAGAAAAAAACGATCGCCGCCTTGGCGGAAGCCTACGATGTGTTCATCGTCGAGGATGATTATTTGGCCGATCTGGAGGACGATTCCAAAGCGGACCCGATCTACGCGTATGACCGTTCGGCTCACGTCATCTATCTCAAGAGCTACTCCAAAATTTTATTTCCCGGACTGCGCGTCGGCGTTGCCGTCATCCCTGCTATTCTGGAAGAGACGTTCAACAAGCACAAAAAGCTGCTCGACATCGACAGCTCCATGCTGTCGCAGGCAGCGCTGGAAATTTATTTGAAGAGCGGGATGTTCGACCGTCATAAGGAAAGGATCAAATCGACTTACAAAGAGCGGGTCTTAACGCTTAACGAAGCGCTGCACCTGCATGCGTCCGCAGACACAATGGAGTTCGCCCCGGTTACGACAGGCGCGCATACACATATCGTCCTGAAGTCGCCTATTGCCATGAGCACATTGAAGGAGCGCTTAAGGAAGCAGCGTATTCGGATCGAATCGATTGACGGTTATTACTTAGACGGCGTTCCTGCAGAAAGCTTAATCCGGCTGAATATTAGCAATGTCAATAAAGAGGATATCGAGCAAGGGGTCCGCACGATTCTGAACGAAATCCGGCGCTTAATGAACCGTTGATACTCCCCTCAGAAGGCTGTACTCCCGCACACTTGCGCTTTCGCGCTTTACGCAGATACTCCGTCTAAAACCATCCCCTTTTGGACATGACTGATAAGGTCGGATTCGGGGGGATGACCTGCCATTATGAACTTTTCCAATAAAATATCCGTGCTTCAGATGTCCTGCATCCTTATGATGACGGTCGGACTGGCCAATCATGTCACCATGATTCCCTTGCTGCTGCAAACGGCAAAAAGAGACTCATGGCTTGGCGTCGCCGCCGCCTTCCTCATCTTCACCGCCTGGATCTGGATACCGTACGCCATTGGCAAATGGACCAACCAAATGCATCTTGCCGACTGGCTGACGGTCCATGTCGGCCGGTGGTTTTCCCTTGTTATGCAGTGCGGCGTTTCGCTATATTTATTTTCCATCGCTATCGTCGCCTTGAAGGAAACGACCGTCTGGACCAAGGTCACCTATCTGCCTCACACCCCCCTGCTGGTCATTGTGGCAGGGTTTCTGCTGCTATGCAGCTATACAGCCCGCAAGGGCATCCAATCGATCGCCATTACCGCCGGCCTGCTGCTGCCGTTCGTTATAGCGCTCGGTTACTTCGTTATGGGTGCCAACTTTCAATATAAGCGGTATGTGCTGCTGTTTCCGCTGTTCACGAACGATCCGTCCGCCATTGTTAGAAGCGCGCTGTATGTGGGCGGAGGGTTAATTGAGCTGATAATGATTTTGTTTATGCAGCATCATCTGAAGCAGCGCGTCCGCTGGATCCACTATTTCATTCTGCTCGCAATAATGGTCGGCCTGACTATGGGCCCGTTGATCGGGTCTATCGCTTCCTTCGGTCCGGAACAAGCAGCCATGCTGCGCTATCCGGCTTATGAGCAGTGGAGATTGGTGCAAATCGGCGATTATGTGGCGCATGTCGATTTCTTTTCGATCTATCAATGGTTGTCCGGAAGCTTTCTGCGCGTGTCTTTATCGATTTTTTTAATTGTGGACGTACTGAAAATAGAGGCGAAGCAAAGACGCTTTCTGACCGTCAATCTGCTTTGTGCCGCCCTGTTTATTGCCGGGATGCTGCCTTTTAACGACATGGAGTATCTTACCGTCGTTCCTCACTATTACGCCGCCACTTTCATTGCCGTGCTGCTCGGCTCGCTGCTCTTGTTTGCCGTAGTATCCATAAAAAGCAAATCGAAAGGGAACAACCTATGAATCTTATCCGTTGGATGCGCAATCGGCTGAACCAGCAAACCAGAACGCCTTTTGACGATAAGCAGCCTTCTCAGGTCATGTCCGACTGGAACGAGGAGATGCTGCGTTCTTTTTTCGATAAATCCGGAGACGTTCAAATTGTGGAGCACCGGTATGCGAACGAATCGTGTCCGAAGCTTGTGCTGATCTACTGCACCGGCATGATCGACTCGAGACAATTTATGGAGTGGGCTTTGCCGATTCTGGATCATCATATGAACCGGTCGGACGATTGGCAGGAAAATATCGCGGAATTAACCGCTACGCTTCAGATGCAGTCCGTCCGAACTGATACGTGTCTGTACAGCTGTTTATTCAGCGGTCAGCTTATTGTGTTCTTCGAGTCGCTTTCCTTGATGTACTCGGTTAACATCCCGCAAATTCCGCAGCGGACACCTGAAGAATCGACAACGGAAATTTCGGTGAAGGGTCCGCGCGACGCCTTTACCGAAGAGCTGTCGACGAATATCGCGCTAATCCGCAAACGGCTGCGCACCCCTTCCCTGTGCAATGAAATGTTCGAGATCGGCAAGAGAAGCCGGACGCGGGTTTCCCTGCTGTATATCAACGATATCGCGAATCCGGATACGATTCAGGAAGCAAGGAAACGGCTTAACGGCATACATATCGACGCGCTGTTAAGCAGTGCCGAGCTGGAGGAAGGCATATCCGACTCCTCGTTCAGCATGTTCCCGCTAATCGACTATATCGGCCGGCCGGATTTTGTAGCGGAAAGCTTGATTCGGGGCCGGTTCGCCATCCTGGTGGACGGTTCTCCGATGGCGCTCATTGCTCCATCCAACCTAACGGAACAAATCAAATCACCGGAAGACCTGCACTTTACCTTTTATTTCGTTGGCTTTGAGAGAATGATAAGGCTGGTCGGATTGTTTGTGGCCATCTTCACACCCGGCTTCTGGGTCGCTCTCAGCACCTACAATATGGAGCAGCTACCGTTTCCTTTGCTCGCTACCGTCGCGACCTCCCGCATCGGTCTTCCTACTTCCGCTCCGTTGGAAGCCGTGCTGATGCTGTTCTTGTTTGAAATATTCCGGGAAGCGGGCGTCCGCCTTCCCAAAGCCGTAGGACAAACGATAGCCGTAGTGGGTGGACTCATTATCGGCGATGCGGCCATCCGTGCGGGACTTGCTTCCCCTACCATGCTCATTATGTCATCCGTGACGGCCGTAGCTACCTTTACGCTTGTGAACCAATCGCTCAGCGGAACGGTCAGTATTTTGAGACTGATCATTCTGCTGTGTTCCTCCGTCCTTGGCTTGTACGGGTACTTCTTATCTATGTTCTTTACGGTCGTTTACCTATCCGGCTTGCGATCGTTCGGGGTTCCGTATCTGGCTCCGTTATCGCCCCCCGGTTCGCTCAAAGAAATCGTCGCAGCCGTTGCATCGAGACCACGGTCGGAAGATACACGCCGTCCCTCCATCCTCGATACGACAGATACTACGCGGGAAGGAAAAGATTCGTAGATGAAAGCAGCATGCAAGCTGGGCATCGCCCTCCTTGGCATCATCACGATTACAACCGGATGCTGGGATTCCACCAGTGTGGAGAAAATCAACTATATTACCGCCCTCGGTATCGATTACCAAAAATCGAAATTTATCGTCTACGGGCAAATGATGAGCTTCGGCTCCATTGCAAAACAAGAAGGAACCCAAGCCCGTACTCCGGCGACCGTCTGGGTCGGCAAGGGCGAAGGCGATACGCTCAATATCGCCATGAACGAGCTGTACAGCACGGCTCAGCGAAAAATCATCTGGAGTCATGTCACGACGATCCTGACTAGTGAGGAGGCCATCCGGCACGGCTTTTCCACGTTTGTTGATGCCATTGTCCGCTTCCGGGAAGTCCGCTTAACGCCGTGGGTTTTCGGAACACGGATGCCGATACCGGATATTTTGACATCGGAGGCTTTTTTCAACCTGTCGCCGCTCGAGACCATATCTCATTCCCCCGAAGCCAGCTATAAGCAAAAATCGTTCATTACGCCGATTAAGTATATGACGTTTCTGGCCGACCTGAAGGAGCCTGCCAAGACCGCGATCCTTCCGATGTTAACCATCAATCCGGACCAGTGGTACAAGTTGAAGTCACCTCATGGCAAAATGGAGATCGACGGAGCTCTCCTCCTGAGCGAGCAAAAATACAAGGGCCATTTAAGTATGGGCGAGCTCGACGGTCTGCGTTGGGTTACAAGACAAACCAACCGCTCTCCGCTGCTCGTAACAGACCGGAATAAGAAGCTGGGCGTCGTTTCGCTGGAGAACCCGTCAGTTCAGGTCAGAGTAAGCGATCCTTCCAGCCATCCGCGGTATACGCTTCGTATTTCGATGAAGGGCAACATCGTCGAAATGGTCGGTAACTTCAACGACGAAGCCATGCTAAAGCGGCTCGCCGAGGAGACGGTCAAGAAGGAAGTCCGCACCACTTTTGAAAAAAGCCTTGCTTTGGGTGCCGACGTGCTCCAATTGGAATATGCCCTGTACCTGGATCATTACAAGGATTGGAAAAGGCTTACCGAAGCAAAGCAGCTCACGCTGGAAAAGGATTCGTTGGCCGAGATCGATGTGAATATCGATCTCATCCATTCGGGGATGCTGCGGTAGCGCGGGTGCGGGCGTGGGCGGAAATGAGGGATGGCGGGCACGAGAGGAGATCCGCCTTTGCGCATAGCTCGGAACATGCTGCTTCGCGGGTAGATTTCCTCACGGGAAACTTTGCGGACCGTAGATCCGTTATTTAGCGTTTTGAGCCCCAAAAGCATGGGTGATCGGACTCAGGATCCGTTATTTGCCCCTAAAATGGGCAAATTCGGAGGAGATTTGGCAAAATAGCGGATTTCCTGTCCGATCGTGTAGGCAAATGTGGTGATTTTGGCAAAATAGCGGAACCCATGTCCGATGTGTCATAATCACCAACCTAAAACCGCGCACTGGAATCCAGTGCGCGTTAGAAGTGGGTCTCTCCATACCTACATGCTGCCTCATATTCTGTGTTACCCAACAACTCCTGATGTTACTCTACTATCATTATTTAATGCTCCATACCTTGTGCTACTCCGTAACCATATACGTATTGCATCTATGCCCTTATGTTACTCCACTATCATTACGAATTACTTCATAGCCTTACGTTACTCTTCTACCAAACGTATCTCTCCGTACATCCTGTTACTCTATTAACTTTTCATGTTTCTCCCTACCAATCTGCTAACTCATTACGTGCTGCATCCTACTATGTGTTACTCTAAATACCCTAGTGTTACTCTATCAACTTAACCTAAAGCTTCCTACCTATCGGATACTATTACATATCCTGCTTCCCACACGAATATGCTATTCATTACCATACTATTGCCTCATGCCCTGTTACTCTGTTATCTTACTACTCCACTGCCTCAACGTGTCGATCCAAGCCCTAATGTCACTCAACACCATCTACATCCTGGCCGTATTACCAACTATTGTTCTATCTCCACTACACACTGTTCCTACCACCGTGCTGCTTTACTACCATTGAGCTTCCTATCACCATTCGGTTACGGTGCCGTCCACCGTACGCCATACCGGATTGCGCCATTGGTGGCCTATAGCGGCCATCTCGCGCACTTTCTCTTCATTGATCTCAATGCCCAGCCCAGGCTTGGTCAGCCGTTTGACGAAGCCTGCCTCGTATTCGAACACGGAAGGATCGGCCAAATAATCGAGCAGGTCGGAGCCTTGATTATAATGGATGCCGAGGCTCTGCTCCTGGATAAACGCGTTCGGCGTGCAG
Source organism: Paenibacillus sp. NPDC056579 (assembly GCF_042793215.1). Taxonomy (NCBI): domain Bacteria; kingdom Bacillati; phylum Bacillota; class Bacilli; order Caryophanales; family Paenibacillaceae; genus Paenibacillus; species Paenibacillus sp. NPDC056579. The sequence goes on along the minus strand of NZ_JBHTVD010000005.1, from coordinate 88,613 downwards.
AAATCGAGCTGCAGCGACGAGGCCAGTGCTATCGGGCCGAGCGGGCAATGCGGGGCTACAGCTACGTCGAACGTCTCAGCCATTGCGGCGATTTTGCGCACTTCCCAGATGCCGCCGGCGTGGCTTAAGTCCGGCTGGATAATATCGACGCCGCCCTGCGTAAGGAGGCGCTTGAAGTCCCAACGCGTGTACATCCGCTCGCCGGTGGCTATAGGTACGCTCGAGCCTTTGGTAATCTCGAGCAGCGCTTCATTGTTCTCGGAGAGCACCGGCTCTTCGATGAACATCGGCTTGAACGGCTCCATCTCCTTGATCAGCACCTTGGCCATCGTCTTATGGACGCGGCCGTGCAGATCGACGCCGATGCCGTGCCCGCTGCCGATCGCCTCGCGCACCGCCGCCAAACGCTCGACCGCCTCCTCCACCTTCTGGAAGGAGTCGATCCACTCCATCTCGGCGGTGCCGTTCATCTTGATCGCGGTATAGCCCTGCGCGATCTTCTCCTTGGCGGACTCAGCCACATCAGATGGCTTGTCTCCGCCGATCCAGGCGTAGACGCGCATCTTGTCGCGCACCGGTCCGCCTAACAAATCGTACACAGGCACGCCGAGGCTCTTGCCCTTGATGTCCCACAGCGCCTGCTCGATTCCCGATATGGCGCTGGTCAAAATCGGCCCGCCGCGGTAAAAGCCGCCGCGATACAGCACCTGCCACAAGTCTTCGATGTGGCCCGGATCCCTGCCGATCAGAAACTCGCTCATCTCCTCCACGGCGGCACGCACCGTATCGGCTTTCCCTTCGACGATCGGCTCCCCCCAGCCGACGATGCCGTCGTCCGTCGTCACCTTCAGAAACAGCCATCGCGGCGGTACCTTGAACAACTCCATTGATCTGATCTTCATGAATGATCCTCTCCTTTGCGGAATTCAGTGAGCATATCTTCGAGATGACACTTCATCAGCGTCCGCGCTTGCGTCGGATTTCGCTCGATGATGGCCTTAGCGATCAGGAAATGGTAGGACGACGCTTTCTCGTCCATCCCCTCCCACTTCATTGATTGCCGTCTGCTGTCTATCAGCAGATCGCCAATCCGGTCAAGCATGTGATACATGATCTCGTTGTGAGAAGCTTTGGCGATAAGCTCGTGAAACAGCATATCTTCCTTCAGAAAATCGCGCTTCTTCTCGATTTTCCGCTTCATCGCCTCGGCCGCCTCCAGAATCGCTTGCGCCTCCTCGGCCGAAGCCTTCTCCGCGGCAAGCGCAGCTAGCTCCGGCTCGACGATCAGCCGGGCTTCCGTGAGCTGCAGCATCGTTGCCCGCTCCAGGAAATCGAGCCGGTTGGCCGGCGCATCGGACAATTCGTTGTCCACATACGTTCCTCTGCCCTGCTCGATGCGCAATATTTTTTGCTTGCCGAGAATTCGCACCGCTTCGCGAACGGACGAAATGCCGACACCGAGCTCGGCGGAGAGCTGCTCCAACGGCGGAAGCTGCTCTCCCTGCTTCCAAACGCCTTCTTTGATGTTTTGCTTGATTTGGTCGTAAACGGTTTCATAAGTCAGTTTTTTACTCAGCTTCATCACCTGCAAACTCTTCTTCACAAATCAATTTTCGATGCATAAATAATAAATTCATCATATCTATTTTCAATATAGTACAAAACATATGATGATTCAATACCCATTTGAACAATTCATTATAATTTTCGGTTGTACAAGAATCCTTGGACTGCTATGCTTGTAAGAAAAATCCAACAGGAGGCGACGCGTTTGAATTACCGCTTCAGTGAGCTAGCCCCGGAGCCGCAAGCCTTGTTCGATTTGTATGATTCCGTACAGTGGAACGAATTTTTACAGCTGTCCAAAGAGCGTCTGTTCCAAGCCATAGAACAAAGCTGGTATGCGATCCATGTTTACGACGATGAAAAGCTGATTGGGACAGGGCGCGTCATTTCAGATGGAGTCATCAATGCCGTACTATGCGGGATCGCCGTGCATCCCGATTACCGGAGGCAGGGCATCGGCTCGGACATCGTTCGCGGACTGGTGAGCAAGTGCCGGGAATCGCGTCTTCATATTCAGCTGTTTTGCACGGAGGATAAAGCCGATTATTACCTACATTTAGGCTTTGAGACCTTTGCTGTCGGCATGAAGGAGCAAGGAAATGTGGAGGAAGCCGAATGAACAAGTACAAAATCATTCTCTTTGACTTGGACGGAACCTTATCCGATCCCAAAGAAGGAATTACCCGGAGCGTTCAATACGCCCTCGAAAAGCTAGGGGTTGTCGAGCCCGATCTGGATCGGCTTGAGCCCTTTATCGGCCCGCCGCTGCAGGAATCATTCTCGGCCGTCTATGCATTTGATGATGAGAAGACAAAGCTCGCCATTGATTATTACAGAGAGCGATTCAAAGAAACCGGCATGTTTGAGAACGAGCTGTACCCCGGTATCGAACCCCTGTTGGCACAGCTGAAGGCTGAGGGCAAGCGGCTCGCGGTCGCCACCTCGAAGCCTACCGTGTTTGCGGAGCGGATTTTGCAATATTTCCATATCGATTCTTATTTTGATCTTGTTGTCGGCAGCCATCTCGATGGTACGAGAATCTCCAAGACCGAAATCATTCAATACATTCTGGATGAGCTGAGCTCCTATAAGAAGCAGGATTTTATTATGATAGGCGATAGAAAGCATGACATCATCGGGGCGAAAAATACGGGGATCGACTCCATAGGAGTCGCTTACGGATATGGGAGCTTCGACGAGCTGCATAAGGCGAATCCGACTTTTATCGTTCATGAGGTGGAGCAGCTGGGCTCTATTCTTCGATAGCGGCAAATCATAAGGAAGCGGCTGCCGGCAAATCAGCAGCCGCGTTATGCCGAACGGTCGGATTCATTCTTGCTCCTCCAGTAACAGCTGGTTTAAAAGTTGCATTCTTTCCATCCAAAACTTCCTGTAAAACGATAACCAATCCTCAATTTCTCTCAATGGAGCGGCATTCAGCCGATATCTCGTTTCCCTTCCCACCTTTTGGCTGGTTACGAGACCGGCATCCTTAAGAATAGTCAAATGCTTAGAAACTGCAGTACGACCCATCTGAAAATGTACCGTTAATGCATTGAGAGGCAGCTCTCCCGCATCTGCCAGCAAACGCAGCAGCTTACGCCGAGTTGGATCTGCGACGGCGGCGTAAATATCTTGTGATTGATCGTCCTCCATACCACCCTCTCCAATCATCCTCAATGTAGTGCATGTCGTCCTACTCATATTATTGACACTAAGAAGTGTCCTGTCAACGCATTACAGGATACGGATGGATGTAATTCTTATGGAAATTTTCAAAACAAAAAGGACACCCTTTAGGCGTCCTTGTTCATCGTTATCGCTATCTTCCTTATGGTCCTGGGTTCAATTGAAACGTAAAGGAAAGGGTTACGGCTGTTTGTAACTGGACGTCGGTGGCATCATAAGAAATGATAACCCTTGGCGTCTCTCCCAAATCATTAAATATCCGTACCCGAGTCGGTGATCTGAAGCCGGCTGATCTTAACAGAGCTCTCATTTGCAGGACTCTTTTGTTGGTGCCTGTTTGCGTATCGCCAATAATATCTTCAAATTTCTTTCTGAACTGTACGTCATCCGCCAATTTCGTATTTAATCTAGCAATTTCAAATAATACTTGCCTGACTGTGGCCGCCATAAGATTCCTCCTAAAAATAAGATAGGATATCTTATGAACCAATGAATGCTCGTGCTTGTACTAAATGACATGGTGTCTAACAACTAGAAACTATTTCAAAAGCGGAAATTTAGAATCCGGTTTTATAGACTCTTCGGTTTAGCTTTCTCCATTAGAAATGAAGGTATTGCAACCAAGCTACTAAAAGAGCTAATCCATATAGCTACCGACAGAGAATACGCTACATTAGTTGCCGGAATCGACGCTGCAAATGGGAAAAGTATTAAGCTTCATGAAAAATTGGGCTTTGAATATTCCGGAGTCATAAAAAAGCAGGATACAAATTTGATCAATGGCTTGATCTTGCTTTTTATCAATTGGATTTGAAGGGTCCTGCTATGCCTGTGGAAGGATAAACGCATAACGATACAAGCAGTTGTTGGATGCGAATCATGGAGCAGAGTTATATCTCTTCAGCTTTCGGGTAAACCATAGTATAGCCCAAACCCGAAAGGAGCGATACCGATGTCCCATGAAAAAGTCCGGCTGGAGCCGGAAGCGCAAGCCTTCGTGGAGGCTGCGGCCAATCCCCCGTACCTGTATGATCTCGGCCCCGAGAAAGGCCGCAAAAAGGTAGACGAAGTGCAATCCGATCCGGTTACGAAGCCGGATGCGGAAATAACCGAGCTCACGATACCTGGTGGCCCTGGAGGGACGGTCCCGGTAACGATGGTAAAACCGAAAAACGCCTCAGCCCCGCTGCCTGTTATCGTCTACATCCATGGGGCGGGCTGGGTATTCGGCAACGCGCTCACGCATGACCGGCTGATCCGCGAGCTGGCCGTCGGATCGCAGTCCGCCGTCGTCTTCCCGAACTATAGCCTATCCCCGGAGAGCAAGTATCCGACGGCTATCGAGGAGATTTACGCCGTCGTCCAATGGGTGGCCGAGCGCGGCCCGGTAATCGGCGCCGACCCTTCCAGACTGACGGTCGCCGGAGACAGCGTCGGCGGCAACATGACTGCCGCCGTCACACTGATGGCCAAGGAGCGCGGAGGGCCTGCGATCCATAAGCAATTGCTGTTTTATCCGGTAACGGACGCCTCGTTCGATACCGGATCTTACAAGCAGTTCGCGGAAGGATACTTTTTGAGCCGCGAAGGCATGCAGTGGTTCTGGGACCAGTACACGACCGATCCGGCAGAGCGGTCACACATTACGGCGTCCCCTCTCCGCGCTTCCGTAGAGCAGCTCGCCGGACTCCCCCCGGCGCTAATCATTACGGCGGAAGCCGATGTTCTGCGCGATGAGGGGGAGGCTTACGCCAACAAGCTTCGCGAAGCCGGCGTGAGAGTGACGGCGGTCCGGTTCCAGGGCATCATCCATGACTTTGTCATGCTGAATGCACTGGCCGGGACCGCCGCAGCGAGAGGCGCCATGGCTCTGGCCAATGCTTGGCTCAAGGAAAGCGCAGACGCACTCTAAGCGCTATATAACCTAAGCAGAAAGCCGCTTACCTCCCTCAATGGAAGTAAGCGGCTTTTTTATCGGCAGATGCCAGATAGCATCCTGAATCCGATTATACGGATTGAATCGACTCCGCGTTCATCCGGTTTCCTTCCGAATGCTTCTTCGCTTGACTTTTAAATGCAGCCAGCCGGTGATGACAAATGTAAGAGCCTGCCAATATAGCGAAGAAGATAATGAACGTCAGATATCCGCTCGCTGGATCTCCTACAGCGATAATTGAATACATAGCACCTGCCATATCAAAGGCCAGACCGGCATACGCCCATTCTTTAATCCGCGGAAAGCCTGGGATCCAAATGGCTATGACACCCAGCAATTTGGCGACTCCCAAGAAGGGCAGAAGATAAGCAGGATAGCCAAGATGCTCGAATAAAACAACGGCTTCGGGTGCGGACATAATGTTAGGGATGGAACCGACTCCCATAACAAGCGACAGCAACACGGTACAAACATAGTAGAACACAACGGTTTTTTTCATAATTAATCACACGCTCCTTATAGTTTAAATGTCTTCTTACTGCCCAACCATGACAGCTACACGTTCTGCAAGGCGTTCCATCGTTTGCTTCGCTCCCTCTACCGCTCCATACTCTCTGACGACCTTCTCCAGCTCCTCGGCCGACTTGAACATGGATCGCATCGTGATCTCGGTCTGGCCGCCCATCTCATCGAACGTTACCGTCACGCGGAATTGCTCTTCTACTTCATTGTCGCCATGGGAGTAAACCAACCGTTCAGGTCTTACGACTTCAATGTAGACGATTTTATTATCGTAATCGACTCCGTCCGGACCATGCATCACATAGCTCCATACGCCGCCCGGTCTTACGTCCATGTGACTTATCGTGATCGTGAACCCTTGCGGCCCCCACCAATGCGGGACCTGCTGCGGATCCGTCCAAGCGGAAAATACAAGCTCGCGAGGCGCACGAAACTGCCGCTTGACGATAATCTCCCTATCCTGTACCGACGCTACCGTGCCATTCAGTGCATTGCTGCTCTCTGCCATATCATTCATTCCTCCGTTTTCGTTTTCATGTTTATAATATACCTTAAAGGGAATATTCCTGTAAAGGAATATTTAAAACTTTTTCGTAAAAATATTTTCAGTAACCAGCAGTACTATTTAAAATTAGTACTATATGGAAAATCCATCCTGAATTACACTGATGTTATGGGCGCTTAGCCGCTGAATGCCTGCTTGATTCGGGAGGATAGGGAATGAACTGGAAGCTAGTGCTGGAAAAGTCGTTGATCTGCTTACTGCTGCTTTTCTTTTTGTTTATCGGTTGGGTGTTTGCCCGCTTTATTATTTTGCTGATGGTTGGACAACGATTTTACCTGCGGTTTGCCGATGCAGCCGCTTGTACGCTGGCGGTATTTATTGTGCTGTGGGTGTTTGCATTTGTAAGAGCCAAAGTGACGAATCTCTTGTTCGTCACCTGCCTTATCGCCGGTTTATCGGCGGTTTCGGTACATGAATATAACCGGTATGTTCGCGACAGCCTGGCAACCGTGAACGAGCAAGGCGTAGATCTTCGCGTCTATCAGCCTTTCGGGAGCAACACGAAGGCCGTCTCCTTGGATGAGCCCTCGACCTTAATGCTAGCAGCCGACATGCCTAGACTGGACGGCGCAACCGCCCTGTATCCCCTTTATGCTGCATTTGCACGAGCCGTATACCCTGAAAAAGAATACGATTTCCGGAACAGCGAAGTCATGTGCACCACCACGGCCGACGCTTATTCCAATCTGCTGGAAGGAAAGGCCGATATGATTTTCGCCGCAGCGCCGTCCAAGCAGCAGCTGGAAGCGGCGCGAAGCAAAGGCATCGAACTGAAGCTGACCCCTATCGGCCGCGAAGCGTTCGTCTTTTTCGTCAATTCCCGCAATACGGTGCAGGGGCTGTCCAAAGCCCAGCTGCAGGGCATCTATACAGGGGACATTCGGGACTGGAGCGAGGTTGGCGGCAGCCCCGGCCGAATCCGTGCGTTCCAGCGTCCGGAAAATAGCGGCAGCCAATCGATGCTGCAGCGATGGATGGAGGACAAGCCGCTGATGACGCCTCCGAAAGAAGATATTGCAGCCGGGATGGGGGAAATTATCGATCGCACTGCCGTTTACCGAAATTACGAGCAGGCGATCGGGTATTCCTTTCTGTTCTTTGCTACGCAAATGATTCAGCAAGGGGAAATACGGCTGCTGGAGGTTGACGGGATCGCTCCGAATCGGAGCACGATTCAAAACGGACATTATCCTCTTGCCGCGGAATTTTATGCAATTACTACTAGCAGCAGCAACCCGAATGTCGCCCCACTGCTGCAATGGATTTTATCTCCGCAAGGTCAATCGCTTGTCGAAAAGACCGACTATACACCATTGTAACCACCCGTGAGCCTTCTCCCTTCAACGACAAAAAAAGCTGCGGATCGATCCGGCAGCTTTTTTCCAATATGAATCTCAAACCGATGGTTGCAGCACGCTTTACGCCGCTTCCACTTTACTACCCTGCTTCGCTTGCTTGATCGTAAGCAAGTAGGCTTCGCCTTCTTTTTTATCGTATTGGCCTTCCCACTTCGCCATAACAACGGCAGCAAGAGAGTTGCCGATGACGTTCACCACCGTGCGCGCCATATCCAGAATGCGGTCGATACCGGCAATGAAGGCAAGACCTTCCACCGGAATCCCGACGGAGCCGAGTGTCGCCAGCAGCACGACGAACGATACTCCAGGCACGCCCGCGATGCCTTTCGAAGTGACCATCAAGACGAGAACAAGCGTAATTTGAGCGCTGATCGGCATATCAATGCCGTACATTTGCGCGATGAACAATGCCGCAATAGCCTGGTACAGCGTGGAGCCGTCCAGATTGAACGAGTACCCCGTAGGAATGACAAAGGAAGTAATCGCCTTAGGAACGCCAAACTTCTCCATTTTCTCCATAATTTTCGGCAGCACCGTCTCCGAGCTGGCTGTGGAGTACGCAAGAATGATTTCATCCTTCAGAATCGAGATAATCGACGTGATACGCGTTCCACACATACGGGCCACGAACCCGAGAACGACGAGCACGAACACGAACATGGCACCGTACACCGAAACGACCAGCTTTCCTAGCGGAATCAAGGAGCTTACGCCAAACTTCGAAACCGTAATCCCGATGAGAGCAAATACGCCGAGCGGCGCGAATTTCATAATCTGATTCGTAACCCAGAACATGGCGTCCGCCGTCCCTTGGAAAAACGCCAGGACAGGCTTGCCCTTCTCGCCGATGGCCGCAATCCCGAGGCCGAACATGACGGAGAAGAAAATCACGGCAAGCATATCGCCTCTAGCGAATGCATCGAAAATATTTTTCGGAACGATATTGACGATCGTGTCGGTAAAGCTGTGGGAATGCGAAGCTTTATCGGCAGCATCGACATATTGCTGGATGTCCGATTTCACCAGATGCGTCATATCTACACCTTTGCCCGGGTGAACGATATTCGCGACCAAGAGCCCGAGAAGAATAGCCACGGTTGTAATAATCTCAAAATACAAAATCGATTTGCCGCCCAGCTTGCCCAGCTTCTTGATGTCCCCGACCCCGGCGACACCGATGATCAGCGAAGCGATGACGATAGGCACTACGATCATTTTGATCAAACGGATGAAAATATCCCCGATCGGCTGCAAATACGTTCCGATCATCGGGTTGCCATAAAAGATGGCGCCGACTATAATACCGAGAATAAGACCGATAACAATTTGTATTGCGAGTCCAAACTTTTTCATGTATCATCCCACCTTGGTTCATTTTGTAAAAACGCTTTCTTTTTGGTCCGGATGTCCAGCGGCATAAGTGATGAATGACTTGTATAAAGCATTGTAAATGGCGACCTACAAAACTCTACGAAAATCTACAAAACGCTTTTATCTTTTTGTAAATGATTTGGGTCACACATAGCGAAAGTTCTATTATGGAGATAATACAAGTTGGCGGCAGACGGCCTTTGCTCAACAGATTGTCAAACCCGAGGTGCATCCATTTTGAAAGAATACCGGTTCATTCTGCTTCTTATCATCATCGTCATCCCGCTGGCAGGGGAGTTGAAATTCCGCCCGTTTTACGACGATTTCCGATTCAGTCTCGGCCCGCCCGTTTTCTTCTTCTTTTTGCTGTGGATGCGCCGCCCTTCTCCATGGATCCCCGGCTTCCTGGCCGGCCTGTCGGTAGTTGTATTTCGAATTGCGCTCGACTGGATGTGGGAGGAATCCTTCGATTGGTACGCTTCGCTGCAGCACCACGGCCCTGTTTTCTTCTACTATGTCACCTATGCAGCCACGTTTGCGCTAACGCAAATCCATAAATTCAAGAGCCGGCCTATCCAGGTCGGACTGCTCGGCGTAGTGCTGGAAATGGCCGCTTCGTGTACGGAATTGTTCTTCCGCTACTCTCTGACCGACAGGCTGATTACGCTGACGATATTGAATCAGATCCTGATCATTGCTTTTTTTCGCAGCTTTGTTGTGGTAGGCTTTATTAATCTGCTGGAGCTTCGCCAATCCCAGGCCTCCGAAGCCTTGCAGCGGCAGCGCAATGAAGAGATGCTTCTGCTTATTTCCCATCTGCACGAGGAATCGATTCATCTGAAGAAAACGCTGCAAAACGCCGAATCGATTACCCGGGAATCGTATGAGCTGTATCAATCGTTAAAGAATCATCATCCTCCGCTCGATGGGAGCTATGCTCAAAAGGCGCTCTCCATCGCGGGACAAGTCCACGAAATCAAAAAGGACAACCAGCGCATCTACGCCGGATTGTCCGATCTCATGACGGATGAAACGCTATCGGATTATATGCCGATGGAGGCTCTCGCGGAGCTGATTGTGGCGACGAACCGCAAGTATGCGCGGTCGCTTGGCAAAGACATACAGTTTGGGCTTCATATGCAAGGAAGGTATCCTCCTTGTCACGTTTACACCACACTGTCGCTGCTTAATAATCTGGTAGCCAATGCGGTCGAAGCCATTGATTCCGCCGGACAAATCGACTTGTTTGTTTATCCGGCCAAGGATGGGGTAGGCTTCCGGATTGAGGACAGCGGTCCGGGGATTCCGATGAAAGCGCGTGAGCTTGTATTCAAGCCCGGCTATACGACCAAATATGACGCATCCGGCAACCCGTCTACAGGGATCGGTCTCTATTATGTAAAAGAAGCGGTGGAACAGCTCGGGGGAACGATAGATTTGCGAACAGGGGAGGATGATCGAGGGACGATATTCACGCTGCATATCCCAATACATAGTTTAACCAAGGAGGCAGATTAACGATCCATGCGATGCTTTATTACGGATGACGATCCGGCGGTTCGCTCGATGCTCGGTCAAATTATCGAAGACGCGGATATAGGCGAGGTCGTGGGAGAAGCGGATGACGGCAGTAAGGTGGATCCTACACTGCTTGCCGTCAAGCAGGTGGATATTTTGCTGATCGACTTGCTGATGCCCGTCCGGGACGGCATCGAGACGGTGCGTGCCGTGGCTCCCTCTTTCGACGGGAAAATCATCATGATTTCCCAGGTCGAATCCAAAGAGATGATCGGCGAGGCGTACTCGCTCGGGATCGAATACTACATAACGAAGCCGGTCAACCGGCTGGAGGTCATTGCTGTCATGCAAAAGGTTGCCGAACGGATGATGCTGCAGCGATCGATCCGCAACATCCAGCAGACATTGAATTCCATCGGCATGCCGCAGCCTGGCGGCGGCAAGGAGCCGGCGCCCCGGAAGAACGATATTTCGACCGCGGGCAATTATTTGCTGTCCGAGCTTGGCATGATCGGCGAAAGCGGCAGCAAGGATTTGCTTGATATCCTCGAATCCGTATACCAATATGAGCAGCAGAACGGGCTCGAGCAAGGCTTCCCGCCGCTCAATGAAATATTCCATCGGGCGGCCGCAGCCAAGCTGGGACCCGCCGCGGCTTCCGCTGACTTGAAGAAAGAGATCAAAGCCTCCGAGCAAAGGGTGCGACGGGCTATTAACCAGTCGCTGATTCATTTGGCGACGCTCGGCCTGATCGATTACGCCAACCCGAAATTCGAGCAGTATGCAACGAAGTTTTTCGATTTGGCCGAAATCCGCAAAAAAATGCGCGACATCGAGGACCACGAGGAAGCTTCCCCGAGCGCCGTTCGCATCAACGCAAAAAAATTCATTCAAGTGCTGTATCTGGAATCGAGAAGGCTGATGGGACAAGTCTAATCAGCGGGAGCGGCAATCGCTATCGTCGTTCCCCGATCCTCTACAGCCAAAATATGCGGCCGTTCGTTCGGGTTTTTATTAGGCTGATGAATCGTCATGAGCAAGCCGCCAAGAAACCCGTGGAACAGCATGCCGTGGCCTCCATCCTTGCGGTACACCGGCTCCTGCTCATGCACCCACGGCCCCTCAATGTCGCCGTTCAACGACCTTGCAATGCCCATGGCATAGCCTTCTTCCCCGTAGCTCGACCACAGCAGCAGCAAATCGCCCGTTTTGGACGTGTAAAGATAAGGCCCGTCCGTCACGTAAGTATCGTCTCCCCTAGCCGGCCGTACCCATGGCGCTTGCGAAGCGCGGAACAGCGTAAACGGCTCGCTCGCCGCCTCCTTCAAATCCGGGGATAGCCTCATAGCGCATATTTCCCCGTCCTTCACCTGCAGCCACTCACGACAAAATACGATCCATGGGTCGCCGGCGCGATCTATGTACAGCGTCCCGTCCAGGCACTCCCATTCGGGAGGCGTCACGGGTCCGGCGCCATGCGGCTCGAACGGGCCCGCAGGACGGTCCGAGACCAAGATTTGCGTTGCGCGGCATTGCGATTCCGACTTGAAGCTGGCGAACATATAGTATCGCCCTCTCCACTCGTGTACCTCGGGCGCCCAATAATGGCGGTCCGCCCAGAAGCCGGTATCCGGGCGAAAAGCCGGATAAGGTCCGTCCCATTGCGTTAAATCGTCGCTAATATAGACGTCAAAGCCGTCCGGCCGCCCCGACCAGGCCGTTGCCCCCGGCGTCCCGTATAAGTAATATTTGCGCTCTATTTCAACCGGAACAATAAACGGATCGCGAATATGGATATCGTTCAGCGTCTTCATCTGCGTACTCCCTTTCTTTTCCTTTTCTTCCCTCTGATTATACTGACAACCCCACCGGAAGTGAAGCTGATGCAAAAAAAGAGACCCGCAAACCAAACGGTGGTTTCGGGTCTAAAATGTATATATATGAAAAGGGGGTCACTGTTTATTATAGGCACCTTTCATTAAACCCAGATGAAAAACAGATTTCAATTTCATTACAATTGGACTAAGCTCTGTTACAGCCGTTGGAGTCGCACCAAACCGGACGGTCGGTTAAGGCATTAAGGGCACATAGTTCCAGATCAGCCATCGCATACTAAAGCTATCGATGATAAGCCGGGGGTTTTCATGAAACACACCATTTTTGTAGTGGAAGACGAGGACAAAATCGCACGTATTCTTCAGCTGGAGCTGGAGCATGACGGATATGGCGTAATGCACGCAGGCAATGGCAGGGAAGCGTTCGAAATGGCTATTGCCGGCGGATGGGATCTGATGCTGCTTGATATTATGCTCCCTGAATTGAGCGGTCTGGAGGTGCTGCGGCGGGTGCGTGAGCACGGAATCATGCTGCCCGTCATCCTGCTGACGGCCCGAGACGCCGTGCCCGACCGCGTCAGCGGGCTCGATCTGGGAGCCAACGACTACGTTACGAAGCCCTTTGCTATCGAGGAGCTGCTGGCACGCATCCGCAATTTGCTGCGCATGGCCCAGCAGCCTGCAGCTGTGGCCGCTTCGTCGGACGAAGAGGTGCGCGTCGACGATTTGACCATGAACATTCGCACCCGCCAAGTGATGCGCGAAGGACAGCAAATCGACATCACGCCGAAGGAGTTCGATCTACTACTCTATTTGATCAGCCATCAGGGCGAAGTGCTTTCCCGCGAGCAAATCGTTTCCGAGGTGTGGGGCTACGATTTCATTGGGGATACGAACGTCGTGGATGTCTACATCCGGAACCTGCGGCAAAAGATGGACAAAGGCTTCTCCAGCAAGCTGATCCACACGCTCCGGGGAGTCGGCTACCTCGTCAAGGATAGCGAACAGAAGACATGAGGCTGCGGACCAAAATATCGCTTCTGATCGCCTCCTCCATCTTGATGGTGCTCTTTTTATTTAACATTTTGACCTATTACATGGTTGTAAAAATAACGACCAAGAGCGAGATTACGCTCTTATGGAATGCAGCCCAAACGATAGTGTCCCAGCCGAATATTGTTCGTCCCGAGCTATGGGGCCGGGATAGCTGGCTTCGCCCTCTCCTGCTGCCCCAAGAGATTATAAGGCTGATCGATACGAAGTCCAATATCATCGTTCAGCTTGACTCCACCGGACAGCTGGACAGCTTGCCCGCCGTATTCGATACCCGCACATTCTCCAAAACGTTATGGACGCGCGAGGCGCTCATCGTGTATATCCAAATGCCGGTAATGGGCGCCGAGGACGAAACGCTCGGCGTTCTGCAGATCGGCCGCAAGCTGGATACGCTGAACGAATATTTGACGATCCTGACAACCGTTCTGATGTTCACCACCGCCTGTGCCGCGTTCCTTTCCGTGATCGGAGGCATGTATTTCGCTAAGGTGATTCTCCGTCCGATCCATGAGCTGGTACAAATTATGGAGTCGATCGAGCGCAACGGGATTTTCAAACGGCTCGTTCTCGCTCCTACCAAGCATCAGGACGAGCTGTGGAGGCTGACGCATACGTTCAACACAATGATCGGCAAGCTGGAGAACAACTTCACCCGGCAGCAGCAGTTCATTGCCGACGCTTCCCATGAATTGAAAACGCCGCTTACCGTGATCGAAAGCTATGCGAATTTGCTGCAGCGTTGGGGAGGCAACGATGCGGCTCTGCGCGAGGAGGCGATTGAGGCTATCCAATCCGAAGCGGCGCGTCTTCGCAATTTGACCCAGTCCCTGCTCACGGTCGCCAATCTGGAGGCGGAGGCGAACAAGGGCTGGATCCATTTCGAGCTTGGCGACGTCGTCAGGACAACCGCCGCTTCCTTGAAGCGAACGTTTCACCGGGACATCCAGCTGGACAACCAGCTCGAGATCAACCGGATGTTCGGAGATCCGGAAAAAGTAAAGCAGCTGCTCATCATCTTGCTGGACAATGCCATCAAATACAGCCACAAGCCGGTGCTCATTACGCTTAAGCACGATCCCCGCGATCCGGAAATTGTGGAGCTGCAGGTTATCGATCAGGGGATCGGCATCGAGAAATCGGAAATCCCGCGTCTGTTTGACCGGTTTTACCGCGTGGATCAGGCGCGAAGCCGCACTTCGGGCGGCAGCGGTCTCGGACTCGCCATCGCTCGCCGTATCGCACAATCGCATAAGGGCACGATCAGCATTACAAGCACTCCCGGTGAAGGAACCCAGGTTACGGTGCGGCTTCCTCTCAATCTCGATTCGATGGCTTCGTCGGATTTATGAAATAAGTGAAGTTGGAAAAACCAAATTAACAATATGGAGGAGTCACCGTGTCAGAAAGCATCTCTAACCCTTCGGGAAAAATGCACTTTATGTTATGGTCCACACCACCAAGAACAACTTTTCCTCAGGACATGACCAATGAAGAACGAAGCATCATGATGCAGCACATCGCTTATTGGACGGATAAGCAGAATCAGGGGATTGCTCTGGTGTTCGGACCGGTTCGAAATCCGGCCTCTCCGCATGGACTTGCCATCATTGAAGTTGAGAATGAGGCTCAAGTCCCGCAGCTCATCGCTGAAGACCCTGCTGTTATTGCAGGTATAATGACAACGGAATTTCACCCCATGCTGGCAACATTGCCGAAATAACCTATTTTAATGATAAAGCCGATCATTCCCTTTTGGAGAATATCGGCTTTGTAAGTCATCGCATCGGCTCACGAGCAAGCCAATCCGGTTCAGTAACGCGCCTGCCGCGTTCGTATGAGATCCATGCGGATCCGATGCGGACCGTGGTTCCGTTATTTCACCAAACATCGCTCCATTTGCAGAGTGATCGGACTACAGATCCTTAATGTAGCCAAAACACACTGTGTTCGCCGGTAAAAATAGCAAAAAACGACCTCTATGTCCGATCGCACTCCAAAAGCAGGAGAATTCCAGGAAATAACGGATTTCCTGTCCGATGATTGTCATCCGCTCCGATGAACTGCTTATTTACGCACCCTTGACCAAGGGATTCGAACAACCACTAAGGAGCTCCTCCGAAATCTGCAGTATTCTCAATCCCGCAGCCTTTCGACAAGCCATACAGCATTCAGGCACAGTCTTCTCTACACGTCCCGCGATTTTTGCAGCAGCCGCTTGGCGGCATTGCGGTCCTCCACCTGAAGCTTGTTCAACAGATTCGATACATAGTTGGCCACGGTCTTGGCGCTAATATGCAGCCGGGCGGCGATTTGCGCGTTGCTGTCGCCTTCGGCGATCCGCTCCAATATTTCCATTTCCCTCCGCGTCAGCTCGGAAAAGGTATCGTCATCGGCCATCACCGTTCTGGACGTGGAGAAGTAGTGCATCATCCGCTCAGCAATATCCGATCCGAACACCGCTCCGCCGCTGCCGACCATCCGGATCGACTGCAGCAGCTCCGTCTCATCGGCATCCTTGAGCACGTAGCCTTTGGCGCCCGCCCGCAAGGCGGTAAACACCGATTGGTCCTCGCGGAACATCGTCAGAATGATCACTTCGATCTGAGGATATTGCGCTTTGATCAGGCGGGTGGCCTCAATCCCGTTCAACCCCGGCATCCGGATGTCCATCAGAATCAAATCCGGACGCAGCGTTCCGGCCAGCTCCAAAGCTTCATCTCCCGTAGAAGCTTCGCCCACGACGTGAAGATCGTCGGTCGTCTTGAGCAAATTCCGCACCCCGTTGCGGAACAGAGGGTGATCGTCGGCTATTAATATGTTCAAATGAATGTCCCCTTTCCTTTTTCCTGCAGCCCAGCAGCTGCTGCTGTCGTATGTTACAGCGGTATAATGGCCAAAACCCGCGTCCCCCCCTGCTCCATCCGCTCGATCGTGCACTGCCCCCCAAGCTCGGCGGCCCGCTCCTTGATCGATACAAGGCCGATGCCGCCCTTGTTTGAAGCTTGCTGGAGATGGGGCCGGGGATGCAGCCCCGACCCGTTGTCCGTCACTTCGGCGATCAGCTGGCTGGACGGCGTGATGTCGAGCCGAACCGTGCAGGATGTCGCCTGGGCATGCTTGATGACGTTGACCAGCGACTCCGTCACGATCCGGTAAGCCGCTACTTCGACGGCGGCCGGAAGCTCGGGCAGCGGCTGCGGGGCGAGCAGCTTCACATGCAGCGCAGCCGTTCCCTGATCGGCCAACAGACGGGCCGGCTTCGTCAATTCCTCGATCCTTTCCTGGATCGCATTGATCAATCCGAGCTCATCCAAGGTAGGCGGACGCAAATCGTGGACCATCGTCCGGATCTCATCTACCGTCGAGCGGATCACCTTGCGCAGGTCCGTAAGCATTTCTATGGCCGTCTCCGGCTCCTTCTCAACATACTTTTGTGCCGTTGCGGCATTCAGGGCAAGCGCAGCAAGCTTCGGGGCGAGGCCGTCGTGCAAGTTTTTGCGGATTTGCCGGCGTTCCTCCTCCCGCGCCAGCACAAGCTGTTCGCGCGACTCCTGCAAATCCTGCGCCAGCAGCTTCATACCTAGCGTCATATTGACATTTTCCACAATCGGACCGGCCTGGTGCAGCAGCACATCCAGAAATTTGAGGTCCTCCGACGAGAAAGCTTCGCCCGGCGACCGGCTGGCCAAATGCAAGGTTCCAATTTCTTTGCCGCGATGAATAATGGAGAATGGCATGATTTCATTGACAGGCTCTCCTGCCGCAGCAACCAGCGTATCCTGGCCGCCTACGCCGATCGCTATACCCGTGTACGGCAGCCTCAGCGCATCCTTGACCGTTTTGGCCACCGCATCGAGCATTGCATCCGGCGCCAAAGGCTGAACGAGCTGACTGCCCAGCTCGAGCAGTACGGCGTAAGGGTCGTCATGGCGCCCCTTCATCAATCGGTTGACGAAGCGCTGCAGCCATTCCTTGAGCGGAGCAAACGCTACCGCTACGACAGCCGTGGCAAGAAGCGAGACGACGAAGTTGTCTTTGGTCTGGAACAAACGGCTTAAATACAGAACGGCAAACGTATAGAGAGCTATCACACTGACGGATAGCGCCAAATAAACGAGCGTCCGCTTGACCAGCGGGTCGATATCCCACAGCCGGTGCCTCAGAACCGCCAAAGTTAACGTTAACGGAATGGCCGTCAAGGACATATTGAGCAGTGCATTCAAGAAGACGTAGGTCAGCGCGGTACCGTCGTTATGGTTGGGATCGAACATGATGCTTAGCACGATAAATCCGACCACGCCTACCGACACCCCGAACACGACCCACTTGGTCTGCTGCCGCTGCGCCGGCGACGATACTTTGCGGAAACGGTATACTTGCGAGTAAATCAGAATCAAGGTAGAGGATGTATACCAGAGTAATTGAAAGTATGGGGGAATATCCAGCGCCGTCCATATGCTTCCGCCATAAAACAAATTCGTAGCATCGAAGGCGGCGATAAATATAAACGCGAAGCCCGTCCATTTGGGCACGAACGATCCGTTCG
>NZ_JBHTVD010000005.1:0-70552 GCF_042793215.1 Paenibacillus sp. NPDC056579 | reverse complement strand
ACCATATGCTTCCGCCATAAAACAAATTCGTAGCATCGAAGGCGGCGATAAATATAAACGCGAAGCCCGTCCATTTGGGCACGAACGATCCGTTCGGAAACAGTAAGAACAAAAGCGACAAGCTGACCCAGCCCAGTGTTGCAACGATCATAAACCAGTTTTGATGCCATATGGATTCCTGGGAAGCAACCCATATGAGTGACGGGAACGACGTCCCGAAGGCAACCATGGCAAGAACGGCGAGCAATCCCATAGGCTCTCGCTTGCCCTTCCAAAAGATTACGAAGGCAGCCCCGTAAAATAGCAATGTAAACAAACTGTCGATCAACACGAACAGCACGCCATACGTTTCGAGCGACAGATCAATATTCATGGCATTGGACAATGGCATAGACGGAATCCACAGCCCGCAGCCTTGAACAATACAGCGGGACACCAGCTCATTGTAATAACCGGGAATACTTCCGGCATACATAATCACCGTGACGGCGCTGAAAAAGACAACAGCCAGCCTCAGCAGCCTGACCAATCCGTGGTTTCGCGGTAATAGATCCGTCTCTTTTGTCAAACGGCCCTTGGTTTCTAGGGTCATTGCGATCCGCCTTCCTTGATTTTGCATGGTACCTGGCTAGCTTCTTTTGCAAGAGAAAACCGATACCGAGGAAAAATTCCCCGTTTTCCTTCATTATAATCGGCGTCATCAAGCTTGAATACGGTTGGTTCGGAATTTCCCGACCCCTTCCTCCTTTCTTCCCGAAATGATCACGGCTCGACTTCCCATAACAGGTGAGGGTCCTACTCTGTTTTCCATGATGCTCCTGCTCGTATAATCGAATTCAAGAGAACATGCAAACCAATGGAGGGTGAAAAGAAATGACGGAAAAACAAGTTACTAAGTGGCTGGGTATGCTATGTATCATTTCGGGAGTAACACGAATAGGGATGACGCCAAGCTCTATCCTGTGGGGAAGCGATAGCACACCGGAGCTTCTATGCGGCCTGATCGCCTGCATCTTGATGTCGTTTACGACCCTTGTTACCTTCACCGTACAAGCGAAGGAAACCGGAGTGACAGGGTTTATTACTGCCATCGCCATTACGATCGGCAATATTATAACGACGGCGATGCTGTGGTCGTCTTTCGCCTCGGTGCAGCCGCTGATCAATCCCGACGGCCTGCTGTTCACCGTTTCCCGTTTTGTATCGTTGATTGGAATGACGGGAGGCACGCTGGTATTCACCTTCTTGACCTTCCGGGCTCGCGTATATCCGCATTGGGTCCCGGGACTGCTCGTGCTCATGCTGATCTCGATGATTTTGCCGGTCGAGGATAACAAATACTTCGCCTTTTTCTGGGGATTGACGTATGTCGGGATGGGCTACTGTATATGGGCGGATAAACTGAACCGCCGTTCGGCCATCGAGGAGACCAAATCTCAGGCAATGTGAGAAAACCTCCTATCGAAGTATTTCAAGGATGAGCAACCTCGTTCAATGGTAGTTATCGCCAATAGGGAAGATCTTCGTAATGCATTATCGCTTTACCGAACTTAAACTTTCCTATGTGGTGAGAAAACCTCTATAAACTCTATTGTTGTAAAATAAAGCGCGGAAACGGGTGCTGTATAAGCACCCGTTTTTTTTCAGTTTCCGTGCGGTTCGGGCAAAAATGGAAAGACCCTTAACGGCGTTAAGCGTTAAGGGTCGTAATAATTAATGCTTGATGCAATAAAGCTAACCATAATTGCAGTTATCCATGTACACCGGGAACAGCCGGCTACAGCAGTTCGACGGTTCCTTTCAGCCGGGAGCGCTCGGCAGCAAAGCCGATACGATGGCCCGAGACGGATTTATCGAGCGTCGTCGACATAGCGGACGTTTGATCGCCGCGAAGCGCTTTGACGAAATCCTCCACTAAACGCAGATCTCCGCCTCCATGCCCGTCGTTCTTAACCCCCATCTTCACGAGCTCTTCCGTAAATTCATGACCCGGTCTCGGATCGGGATGGCGGACAACGAAGCTGCCGTCTTCCATTACACCTTCGATTTCGCCCTTGGTCCCGACAATATGAATCTTCCGGCAAGGCTTCGAAGTGGCTCCTATCATGTTGTGGGATGCCGTGCTGCCGTTGTCGAACTCGATAATGACCGATTGGCGGTCAACCACATCGTTGTCGCAATGCCATACACAGCGTCCGTACGGATTGTCCGTGCGTAAGGCTTCAAGCTTGTCTTCCAGGCTTAATTTGGCGCCCAGATGGTGGTTGTTCCATACGTAGAAGCCCCATCGTCCCTGTTCGATATAGTTTTTCTTGGCCGAATAAGGACAGGACGCCTCGATGCTGCAATCCGTCAAGCAGCGGGTCCCCGCTCCCTCCGGAGCTTGGTCCGGGCGGAAATGCGAGAGGCTTCCGAAGCTGCTTACTTTGACGGGACGGGCATCCTCGTTCAGCCATGTAATGAGATCGAGATCGTGGCAGCACTTGGCCATCAGCATCGAAGACTTGCATTTTTCCTGGGAGCCCCATTTGCCGCGAATGAACGAAACGGCCATATGGTGGTAGCTCACATGCTCGGATGTCTGGATGCTGACGATTTCGCCTATTTCTCCTGCAGCGATGCGTTCGCGGATCGCCGTGTAGAACGGCGCATATCTAAGGACGTGACAGATCATCACGGTCCGGCCGTGAGCATCGGCTGCACGCTGCAGCTCCAGCACTTCCTCCTCCGTAACGCCCGCCGGCTTCTCCAGCAGCACATCATAGCCCGCCTCAAGCAGCGGAAGCGTGGTCGGTACGTGCTGCTCATCCATCGTTCCGTTAATAGCGGCGTCGGCACATCGCGGAAGCGCAATCAATTGTTCCACCGACTCGAAGCACCGGTCCGGACCGATGTGAAACCGGGCGGCAGCCAGCTGTCTTCGCTCCGCGTCCGGTTCTACAACGCCTGTAATGCGCAGCCGTTCCGGGTGCTTCTCGGCGTATGAGGCATAGATCATACATCGCTGCCCTGCTCCGATCAGTACCGCCGTGAGCGGCTGCTCCATTGTGTTTGCATGAACCATCCGAATCCTCTCCTCAATAAAATTATGGAAAACATCGGTTACGAGGACATGATAACTCGGATTTATGATCGTTTCAATCAAAAATTTTGAAATTTTCAATCAACCTTTAGCTCGTATCGTCTCCATCACCGAGATCGCCCAATCGCACCACTCGATATAGCTTCGGGAATAGATCAGCCCGTATTCGGAAGTCATATATTCGCCGATCAGCTCGTAAGGGGGCGGTCCCTCTTTTGGAAAATGGGCCTCTCTCCATTTCCGGGTCATATCGTAATGACGCTGCTCGCGGCGTTTTACCTGCTCCAACAGCCTGATGGCTTCATCGGCCGATATCAGCGGGAAGCCCGCCACGCGCACAAGAAATTCATCCTTTATATGAGCCGAAGGAATCGATGACTGCATGAGCCAATGAATCAAATCTTTCGTGCCTCCGGGTGTCAGCGTATATATTTTTTTGTCCGGGTGGGTTTCTTGCTGTATCGTTTCGGACGTGACCAGCTCGTCCTTCTCCATTTTGTTAAGCTCCCGGTAAATTTGGGTGTGGTGAACATTCCAGAAATAGACCAGCTTTTCTTTGAACTGCTGGTGCAGCTCATAGCCGGTAGATGATTTTTTGGCTAACAGTCCAAGCAGAGCGTATCGCAGTGACATAGTAGTAAGGTTCCTTTCCCACGCTTCGAATGTTTATATGAACAAATTGTTGCAAATAGGGCCAAGCATTGCTTTTGCCTGCCGCGAGCTATATAATCAGGATGATATTATGTGCAAACGCACATACGTTTACGTATACAGCTTATCACAGGAGGTTCTGAAATGTTTAACATTTTTTATCAGTCCCACGCCGGTTCGTGGCTGTTGACGGTCATTTTGTTCGTCCTCAGTGTCATTTTCTCAAATCAAAAAGTTACCTTGATGATCCAAAGACTGTTTTACCTGATCATGCTCGTCTCGGGTATCGGCATGCTGGCCATTCTCGGCTTCCCGCTTCTGTTTATTCTCAAAGGGGTGTTGGCGATCATCCTGATAGGGTTAATGGAAATGATCGTTGCCCGCCGCCGCAGAAAGCAGCCGACAGCTCCGATGTGGATTGGCTTCATTATCGTTTTGATCATCATCGTGCTGATAGGCTACGGGGTTATCAGCTTCTAACGAAGCTTGCCCTAGCCCATCGCAATCAAACCTTAAGCTTATAAGACGCAGTAAAAAAGGATCCGGACCGCGCTTCTTCCCGAAACGCGCCTTGGATCCTTTTGTCTTTTCTCAAATGGGCACCGATTGCCACGGTAGCCGCCCATACCTTTTCCGGTCAAGGGCTGAAGCGTCTCTTCTCTCCATAGGGGTGAACCTATCGGCGCAGAGACCTGCGGCCTCCCGCTACTGTACGTCGATTCCCCAGCCTTCGGGAACGATCTGGATCCACGTTTGCCCGGGAACCATCGCCAGCTCCCTGCCGTCCGAAAACGCCCGGATCATGCCGTTTTTCTTCTCCCAAGTCACTTCCTTCATGCGTCCTCCCTGCAGCAAATACCCTTTGCCGGGTCCGTCCACATCGACATCTCGCCTTCCTTCGCTGTCAAGCACTTGATGCTTGCTCTCGCAGACGAGAATATTGGCGGCCGTCAGCTGCTTGCCTGTCTCCTTATCGACATGGGGCTTCCCTGCCATAAACCGGTCGTATAACCCGCTGTTCGGGTTGTATTGGTAGGTTACGTTATAGCCGCGAATATAATTAACGGTTGCTTTCGTCACCGGCTTGCCGTCCGTAAGCGGCGGTTGATCCGCGGCAAAAGCAAACCGGGCCTCCTGCAGGTTCCATTCGGTGCGGAACTTTTTCTTCTCGGCGCCCTGCCGTATTTTCTCGATGCTTGTGTACAGGTTGTGCGGCATTTTGCGGTCGCTTGCCCGCCAATAATAAGCGCCGTCGCCGTACACCTCATCGAGATGCTCCAGCTTGTGGGCGGCGATGAGGTCCATTGCATCCTGGCTCCAGCCCGCATGCACGATCACGGCGTCAAGCGCCTCGCCGAGCTTGACGAAGTACGGCCGGATGCTGCGCACCGGCCCGATCACTTTGGGCGCCTGGGCCTGGTACACGGCCACAAAGCGCGTGATCTCGCCCTCGGCCAATATCTCGTAGACGAGATCGGCCTGATCGAGTCCGCTCTGCGGCCGGGCCTGCGGCGCATTCTCCACCATGACCGTCACCGGACGGTCATGGACAGGCTCTCCGCTGACCGCGCCGGTCAGCGGGAAGCGGTACGCGGCCGCCTGCTGGGCAGCGGCCGGGCGGTTCGGCTCGCCGCCGCCTGCGGGCTGGGCCACGGTGGCGGCGGAGCCATTGTCGCCGACGCCGGACGGAGCGGCGTCGTTGCCGTTGCAGCCTGCTGCTGCGACAGCCAGCAGGCCTCCCGCGAGCGCGAGCAAGCCGCCGCGCCGCAGTCTGCTGCGCCAGGAAGCGCCGCTACCGCTTTTGCATTCGCTATTACTTCCGCTTTTGCTTGCGCTTTTGCTTTCGCTATTACTTCCGCTTTTGCCTCCGCTTTTGCATTCGCTATTACTTCCGCTTTTGCTTGCGCTATTGCTTCCGCTTTCGCTTTTGCTGTTTCTATTACTGTTGTTATTGCTATTACTATATTGGAATGTCATTATGAACTCACCTCTGTTAACCGTTGTCTACTAATCTATATTCTACTAATCGCAAAAATAGAATCCGATGCAGAGAAAACGTTGACCCGTTACAGACATGGGAGTATAATTTTTCCAAATTGTAACGCTATCCCCTTGCTTTTGGCAAGGACCATTTGGAGGAGGTTCAGACCTATGTCCGCCGAAACCGCTACTCAACGTTTGCAAGCTTTGGGTATTATTCTTCCGGAAGCCAGTGAGCCAGCAGCCAAATACGCCAACTTCGTTAAGGTGAACGGCCTGCTGTATGTATCGGGCAAGGGCCCGGCCGGAAAGCCGAGAGGAAAGCTGGGGCAGCAGTTTACTACGGAAGAAGGCTACCGTTTCGCCCGCCAGACCGGCCTTGAAGTGCTCGCCGTCGTGCAATCCGCGCTCGGTTCGCTGGACCTGGTGAAGAGCGTCGTCAAGGTGCAGGGCTTCGTTAACGCCGACCCTCAGTTCGAGGAGCACCATAAAGTGCTGAATGGCTTTTCGGATCTGATGCTGGAGGTATTCGGCGACCAAGGCTTGCACGCCCGTTCCGTGCTCGGCGCCAATTCGCTGCGCGACAATTTGCCGATCATCGTCGATTCCATATTTGAAATCGGATAGCAAAGAGGCCGGGTCATCTGTCCCGGCTAACAATGGGTGTCGAATCGAGTACTACTTCCCCACCCTTCCGTATGTTTAATCATATTCGTTTAAGGAAACAAATAAGATATTAAGAATGTACATTCCGTACACTATGTACATCGGACGTTGGAAAGACCACGAACGATGGTTAAATAAAAAAGGTTGGACTCTTGTTCGTGACACAGGTCGAGACAAAATTTATGAGAAGACAGAGCCAGACGGTACCATTCGAAGAACTGCGGTTTCCAAGGGGAGGGGGAATAGACCGAGACGAATATAACCGTAGAAGATGATAGGAATTAACTAAAAGCGAAGTTCTTATAGGACTTTGCTTTTTTTATTTCAAGTCCTAATCATTACATGTTCGTTCGAGAGTAGATTTCATCCCATTGGCCATTTTAATGACCGTTTTGAGGAGGATTTATTTGAGCATACCTTTCGACTCTCTGCTGGCGAGGAGTTTGGTCTCAATCTTGTCGAATAATGCGATATGTTATGATGAGGCTCCTCACTAAATAAAAAGATACACCTCCCCCCATATTTTTGTTATAAGTTTGTCAGAGGGATGCCAACAGTTTAGAACTTCGTGATGCAGTTCGTTATTGGTCGCCTGCTCCGGACCATCAATATTACTTGGTGAACAGCCGGATCAAATACATAATGAGCGACAAGCCTGCACTTACGGCAATGCAAGTGACGATAGGAAAGTAGAACTTGAAGTTCTCCTTCTCCACCACGATATCTCCAGGCAGACGGCCCAACGGCAAAAATTTGCTCCCGACCGCCCATAACAGCCCGATCACGATCAGCACGATACCTCCGATAATGAGCATTTTGGCTACAGGATTCATGAAGCACTCTCCTTCACTCCGATTTCCTTTTATATCTATTGTCTCCTCAATCGAGAAAAAAATAAAGGGTCTGTAATTTTTGAAAAAAAAACACGTCTGCCGACCTGGATCGGAAGCCGTGTTTGCTTTATAACGCACTATTGCAAGACTGAAGCTGTTCATCTTCTATCCATATCCAATACGGCGGCGGCTGGCGGGGCGGCCTGCGCATTTTCCGGCTTTTGTTGATTCATGATCGGCACCATAGCCAAGGCGCCAATAAGGTACAGCACTCCAGCACCTGTAAAGATCGAAACAAGCGAGAACATATCCTTCAATGCGCCGGCTAATGACATGGACACGACCATCATGCCGATGAACAGCGGATTCAGCACTCCGTTCACCCTGCCGACTATGGAGGAATCCGACCATTTCATAATCATTGTGCTGATTCCGGTATGAATACACGGGAACGCGAGTCCGCTCAAAAATTGCACGAATAGTGTCAGCGGAACGCTGGTCGAATACCCTATAAAGGCAGTGCAGACAGCGCTGACCAGCATGCCTATGGCAAGCAGGAGCTGCGGCGTGACGCGCTTGGCGAAAACGGCCACGGCCCCTCCTCCGACCAGCATGGCAGCCCCGTTCACCATCAGCAGGTATTGAAGAAATTCCTCATTTTTGCCAAGCCGCTCCGTGACAACGAACAAATTAAGCGTTTGGGAAATGCCTACGCCGAGACCGGCGACAATAAATGCGGCTCCAAGCATCCGCAGCACTGGACTCCGCCATACATAACGAAAGCCCTCCATGAATTGCTGGCGGAATTCCCCGTTCACGCCACCCGTCTGCGATTGCTGCATATCTTTGGGCAATAGAAACAAGACGAGTGCAGAAAGCAGAAAGATGACTCCCATTACCGCGATGGACGTTTCCAGACCAAACGTGCTGTAAGTGAAGGTTCCGAGCATCGGTCCGAGTACCATGAACATCGCTACTAACGTCTGGAACAAGGCCATCGCCTGCTGCAGCTGCTCTTCCGGCACATGCTGCTTGAACAAGCGGAGCGCCGAAGGCTGCGAGAATTGCGAAAGAACAGCCGAAATGAAGGTGACAAAGTAAACGGACTGCCAGGAACCGAAATGAATGGCCAGCAGCACGGCGAACACCGATACGGCGGATAGGAAATCGCACCAAATCATCGTCCGTTTCGGCAGCCAGCGATCGGCGAACGTGCCTCCAATGAATGAAAAGACGAAGATGGGCGCGAATTCCGCTACACTGATCAACGAAATGGCTGACGGATCGTTGTTCGTAGTATCGGCTACATAGAGGAGAATGGCGAAATTCCTCACCCAAATCCCAAGCTGCAGCAGCAAATTGGATAACAAAATCACCTGCATGAAACGATTACGCAGCAGACCGGGAGCTTTATCACTTGCCAATGGTGTATCCAAAATTACTCAACCTCCTGTTTAATGAACTGCGGCGGCCCGCCTTCCGTATATTCCGCTTCGCATCCTGCCTCTAATGAAAAGAGTGGGAACGGAGACGGGGGCCTAGTCACAAGTTTGTTCCGTATAGAAGTTCAACTAAACAAAACATTGTTACGTTAAACAGACGATTTGATGTCTCGATTTTTGTTTTATTGAACTATTTCGGAATTACAATGCATACGATGCTTATAAGCCGGCAGCCGATTGGCTGTATATTGCGGCCGGAATGAATCCAAGCCTCATCCAGCCGTGCCATCATTCCATTAATAAGCATAAGCATCTTCATTCAGTAATGTAACATAACACTGTTACGTTGTAAAGAGTGTCAGAAACTATTTTTCTCCTGGCCCTACCGAACCCTTCCGGAACAAAACAAAAACCCGCCACCGGTGTGAACCGATGAACGGGTTTAGTCATGCCAGAGCCTCCGCAGTAAATGCGCAGCCTAACGGATTAAATTTCTGCCAAAATAGCGCGGACTTCCTCGCCGTATTGCTTCAGCAGCTCCTTGGAGCCGTACTTGCCGCTGAAATCCTCCACTCCCAAATAGCCGTCGTAGCCGATAGCCTTCAGGTCGGACAGCACTTGCTTCCAGTTTACGATGCCGCCCAGGTTTGGCTCCCAGTAGGATGTCCATGCTTGCGAGCCGTCTTCGCGGACGTCTGTTTTTTTCCAGCCGGTATTTTTAATATGAACATGCGCAAGGTAAGGTCCCAGCATTTCCAAGCCCATACGGAAGTTTTCGTAGCCTTCGTGCACCATGTTGCCCGGATCGAACAGCACGCCGATGTGCTTCGGATCGAACTGGCTTACCAGTCGAAGCGCCGCGGAAGCGCTGGCGATGATCGTGTTGTGATGCGTTTCTACGAGGCATTTGACGCCATATTTTTTCGCCAAAGGCTCTACGGCTTGCAAATAGCGGACTTCTTGCTCGAACAGCTCGTTATAATGCGTGGAACGGTCATATACCGGCACGCCGACACGGATCACTTTCGCTCCCAGCTTTTGGGCTACTTCAAGCACCCGCTCCGTAGCTTCGATATCCCCTGCCTTAACATAAGGCGTTACGCTGATCGTTTGCAGACCGTTATCGCGGGCTGCTTTGGCGAAGCGCTCCAGCTCTTCATCGGTTGCTGCAGGATCGATCGAGCACAGATTGTTGCGCCAGAACGACGGCTTCTCGTTTTTGAATTCCTCCGGTACTTCTTTAAAACGCCATTCAATGCCTTCAATCCCTGCCTCTTTAGCGGCGACGGCAAGCTCTTCCGGTGTCAAATCCGGCGTAACGACAGTAAATACGGACAGTTTCATCACTTAACCTCCAGCTTGTTTATAAGTTTGTGCTACCCTATTGGAGAAGCGGTTTAGCCTAATGAAATTATAACAGGCTCCGTCCTTTTTATCTATGTTAACGTGAACATTTTAAAAATTCAGATAACTTTCTTTCATTTTCCTGAGCATTTACTTGAACATCCACGTCATAAGGCTCATAGTCCCATAATCATACTGCTGATGCAGCAATCGCCCGGAACGATGCTTATCCCCGGCTCCCATTGCAATGAACAGCGGCATCAGATGCTCTTTGGTCGGTGCCGCATCCGCGGCGTACGGAGCCCTTTGCTCATAATCGAACAAAGCCTCGAGATCCCACACGCTGACAGCCTCCGCTAACCATTGATCGAACCGGATCGCCCACCTGTCCGCGGCGTCGTTGTTCCACTGCAGCTTAGATAAATTGTGGACCGTCCCTCCGCTGCCGATGATCATGATGTTTTTGGCTCTGAGCGGCAACAGCGCCCTTCCGATCCGGTACTGCTCCTCGGGGACAAGTCTCGGATTTACCGAGAGCGCTACAACCGGAATGGCCGCGGCAGGATACATCAGCGATAACACCGACCACGCTCCATGATCCAAGCCCCTGTGGTGATTCAGCTCGCACCGTATGCCCTCCGCTGCAAACAAGCTCTCGATCTCCAGGCTGAGAACCAGATCGCCGCTCGCGGGATACGTCATTTCGTACAGCTGCGGGGGATAGCCGAAAAAATCGTACATCGTTTCGGGCTGAGGAGCCGCCGCTATTTGTTGAATCGCATCCTCCCAATGAGCGCTGAGGATAACAATGCCGGTAGGTTTGGGCAAAAGCATGCCGAGCTGGCGCAAAAATTTCGTATACCGGCTTGATTCCAATACGATGGATGGAATGCCATGAGCAACGAACAAAGCTGGAACCATCAACCTTCGCCCCCTATACGTCCTATTTCGCTAACGATTTCCTCTTGGGCTATTCCATCCCGGCCCGGCATCTTCCCGGCTGTTACCGCAGCCAAACGGTATTCATTATGCGCCACAAGTCGATTTCATGCCCATTTCCGCCCTTTACAAGGCCCGTTCATCCTGTCTTATTTTTATAGTATCATGATTTTATACGCTTCTGTGATACAAAATAACATTAGGGTCCGTCTTATATATAGCTGCAGCTGAAAGGAGGACAATCGATTGGAACAGCAACAAACGCAACAAACGACAACCGAGTTTTTTCGAGAAGTATTTTATATACATTACCCTACCGTGCGCCGCAAGCTGATCGCGCTTGTACGTGACGAGGCCGCTGCCGAAGATTTGGCTCAGGAGGTGTTCTTGCGGCTCTACCGCAACCCGCCGGACGATCCTTCTCTCATGGGTGCCTGGCTGCACCGGGTATTGACGAGGATCGCTTACGACCACCTGAACAAAAAATCGCGGGAACGCGCCCTTCACGAGAAACAAACGCTGAACGTGCTCAGCCTGGATGGTGAACAGCCATCGAACGAGCAGCTGCTGATGAGGCAGCTCGATCAGGAAGAGGTGCGCGAGTGGCTCGAGGAGCTGCCGGAACGGGATCGCAAGGCTCTGCTGCTGCGGTACTCGGGTTACAGCTACGCTGAAATTGCCGAGCAGCTGCAAGTCAGGCCGCCGCTGGTCGGAACTCTGCTCCACCGGGCTACGGAACGGTTAAGACGCCATGCCGAGCAGCAGACGCATGCACAGGCTCTAGATTGAATTAGGAGGAACAAATACATGAGTGAAGCCAATAAAAAGAACGACATGGAGCTGACGGACGCCGCCTGGGCCCGCCTCCAGCAAAAGCTTTCCGGCGAAGCGGAATCGCCGCAATGGTCCCGCTGGTCCGCACAGCTCACCGCCGCATCCTCGATGATGCCGGCCGGCAGCGAGGATGCAGAGGACGCGCCTGCGGCTGAAGCGGGCGGTTCGTCCACGCAGCATAGCCGCGTTCAGCTTTCCGCCGAGGCGGACGGCGCAGCCGCTGCCCGCAAGCCGAATGCTTTCGGCGAGTGGATGCGCAAGCGCAAAAGATGGGTTGCAGCGGCAGCGGCCGTTAGCGTAGTTGCCGTTACTATTGCAACACCAGCCGGCAATCAGGCGCTCGCCGCCATTTTGAACAAGTTCCGCATGCAGCAGCTGACCGTCGTTCAGGAGAACGACTTGCAAGCGATACTGAACGGGGCCTTCGGCGACGGAAAGGAACGCCAGTCCATCAATACATTCGGAGAATTCACGCAGGTGTCCGGCAAAGCGATCGGTGAAGCCGATGCGAACGAAGCGGCCAAAGCGCTCGGACATAAAGTCGTCATCCCTAAGGATTACGACGGAAAAGAAAAAATATACGTCTCCCCTTCCAACAGTATTACGTTCAAGATGAATGTGGATGAAGTGAACAAGGCGATGCAGCGTCTCGGAGCGAAGAAATTGATGCCGCAATCCGTTGACGGCAAACCGATTACGCTGGAAATGGGATCATCCACTCATCTGTACGTTTCGAATCAATCGGAAGATAAAAAAAATACAAAAGGCTACTCCCTGACCCAAACGCCGCTTCCTACCGTTACGGTAGATCCTTCGATCCCAATGAAGGAAGCATTGGATGCCATTATGCAGTTCCCTCTGTTGCCGGATGACATCAGGCAGAACCTGCAAACGGCGGGCATCCTGCAGGGCGGCTCCGTTCCGCTGCCTATTATCGAATCAGGCCAAGTAGAAAAGGTGAAAGTGGACGGCGTCGAAGTCATTGTATCGGGCACTTCGTATAACGACGAAAAGCAGCAGAGCACTTACTTCACGGCGACCTGGGTTAAGGAAGGACAGCTGTTCCGCTTGAGCGGAAATAATCTCCTAACGGATAAGGAAGCCGTAGTGAACAAAGTATCGGAGTTGATCAAGTCTTGATTCATCCAATGATTGAAGCTCGCGGTTTAAGCAAAGATTACGGCAACGGACGCGGCTGCCGCAACATTACGCTTCAAGTCGGCAAAGGGGAAGCCTTCGGCTTCCTCGGGCCGAATGGAGCCGGCAAGAGCACCTTCGTCAAAATGCTCGTCGGACTCATCCGTCCTACCGGAGGCTCGGCGACGATCATGGGCGAGCCTATCGGAACCATCGAGGCAAGACGCCATATCGGCTACTTGCCGGAGCTGTACCGCTATCAGGAATGGCTTAGCGGCGAGGAAGTCGTAAGCCTGCATTCGAAGCTGTGCGGCATCGAACCCGCCCTGGCGAAGAAGCGCATTCCCGAGCTGCTCGATCGGGTCGGCATCGGCCTTCGCGGACGCGATCGGGTGAAGCATTATTCCAAGGGCATGCAGCAGCGGCTTGGTCTGGCCTGCGCCCTTGTCAACGACCCGAAGCTCGTCTTTCTGGACGAGCCCGCTTCCGCCCTCGACCCGATCGGCCGGATGGAGGTCCGCGAGCTGCTTCGCGAGCTGCGCAAGCAAGGCAAGACGATCTTCCTCAACTCCCATTTGCTTGAGGATGTCGAAATGCTGTGCGATCGCGTCGCACTATTAAATAATGGACAAATCCTGCACACCGGCGCTGTCGCCGACGTGTTGCAGGAGAAAACCCGCTGGCACCTGCGTGTCGGCGGGTTCACGCCGTTTGCGGCGGCCTGGCTGAGCGACATGATCGGGATGCCGGTGAGTACGGTACCGCTGCCGGTACCGGCCGGCAGCGATTCGCTCTGGCTCGAAGCCGTCCTGGAGGACGACGAGCAGATCGGCTGGCTGAACAGTCTCGTCATCGAGCAAGGAATGACGCTATATGAGGTCAAAAAATCGAAAACCAGACTGGACGAATGGTTCATGAGCGCGGTTTCCGGATTAAGCCATAGGGGGGAACGCGCATGATAACGATCATTGGAATGACCTGGAAGGAGCTGCTCCGCAAACGGGTCATGATACTAACGCTGCTTATGACTGCCGTGTTCTTGCTGGCGTTCTGGTTTGTCGCCAAAACTTTGGGAGAACGTCTCGACTCCCCTTACCTGCAAGACAAAACAAGCACCGCTTACCTGATCGAAAGCTTCCAGCTCGGCAGCATCACCTTGACGCTGGGCTTTTTCTTCGGCGCTTTCGTCATCGCTTTCTTATCGATATTCAGTTCGTTCTCCGTCATATCCGGCGAAGCCGAGCAGGGAGTGCTGCAGGCGCTGCTTCCGCGGCCGCTGCCCCGCTGGCACTGGTACATGGGCCGATGGATCGGATATGTAAGCCTGGGTATAGGCTACGCCGCTCTGCTGTTCCTTTCGATCCTGCTCATTACGAACGCTAATTCCAGCATTCCCGCGGAACCGGTATCTTTAATCAAATCGTTTTTGCTGTTTGCATGGATCGTACCCATCCTTGTCTCGATCTCAATGCTCGGCTCCTGCCTGTTCTCCGCCCTTGGCAACGGCGTGTTCATGACGATGCTATACGGCGCCGGCTGGCTCGGGGGTATGATCGAGAAGGTGGGCAGCTTCGCCCGGCTGGAGGACGAAGCCGTGAAGCCTCTGATGACCATTGCCGGCATCATGTCTCTCCTCATGCCAACGGAGTCGCTGCAGCATCGCATGCTGTCGGAGTTGTTCTCGTTGTCCGAGATGCGGGAACTGGTGCCGTTCGATATGGACCTCGGACCGTTCGGTATCGGACAAATCCCGTCCAACGCTTTTCTGCTGTATTCAGCTTGTTATACACTCGCTGCGCTTGGACTTGGCTTACTCATGTTCCGCCGAAAAGACTTCTAACTTCATAACGACAAAGAACCCTAACGGCTGCATAAGCAATCCCGATAGGGTTATTCGTCCTGCCTTGAATCTCGGCTGAAATTATTTAACGCAATAAACTATTATGCCAAATGAGGCTCTACCCAAGACAGCATATCCTGCAGCGGTCTGAAGCCTACCGTTGTGGAAACCTCCACCCCGTTTTTGAACAGCTTCATTGTAGGAATGCTCATGATCCCGTACGCCCCTGGAGTTTCAGGATTGTCGTCGACGTTCATTTTGGCGATGGTCAATTTGTCCCCCAATTGAGCGTTCATTTCCTCAAGAACCGGAGCAATCATTTTGCAAGGACCGCACCAAGGGGCCCAGAAATCTACAAGCACCAAACCGTCTTGTGCTATCGTTTCTTTGAAATTGTTGTCTTCCACTTTAATCAATGCCATAGGAATCCACTCCTTAATTAATATTTATATCAATCCAGCGTCCAGCATCCTATCAATCGATCTTGACGCGGCTGGTGAACGGACCTGATCCATAACCTTTCGTTGGCTTGCTGCCGTTTTTGCTGTCGAATTGAATCATTCTCAATGATGCGTACAAGTCATCAAACCACGCTTGATCCCGTGTCATCAGAGCCAGATCCATCAAGCTGCGCAGGTCGGCTTCTTCCGCCGGCACATAGTCGGCAAGCTTCTCGATTTTGCTGAGCGTGCTATCCACCAATTCACCGATCGCCGCTTCATGGTCGCATTGCGTAACGCGAACTCTTGCGCCGCCGAATACGTCAACCGACTCCACATAGCCGATGAACTTCTCATCCTCCGTTGAAGTGCCGCTAACCCAATCTCCTACCCGAATCCACTCTTGTTTTGCCACCGCCATACCTGCCACTCTCCTTCCATCTGTACCTGACATTGAATTAACTGAAACAATTTAAGTAACAGTTCAAATAAAAGATTGCAATGCTTCGGCTTCCACCTAACGATGCAGGTGCAGAAATGAAATCTCCCTCTAACTGATAGTTACCCGATTACAGTTTCTCGAAAACAAAACAAGGGCTATTTCTTGTCCTGCTCCTTACGCAGCCGCTCGAGTACATCGTGAATCGTCCAATGACCGAAATAATCGATCAACTGCTTCTCCGCCCCGGAAAAAATATGATCCATTACCGTGGCCATATTGCACGCAATCATGCAATCCTGCTCCACGTCGCCTGAGCACCAGCCGGGCTTAACGGAACCCAGAGAGGTCAGACGGTACATATCGGCCAGCGTTACTTCCGCCGGTTCACAGTGAAGCAAAAAACCGCCTCCCGTTCCTTCCTTGGCTGCAACGTACCCGTGCTTGCGAAGCAGAGCCATGACCTTTCGCACCCGGGCGGGATGTGTGCATACATTGTGGGCGATCATATCGCTGGTTGCCATATGATCAGGCCGGTAAGCGAGCAATACTAGGCTATGAACCGCAATGGTAAACTCGCTATTCAAAATAATGCAACCTCCCGACTTCTGCTTGGAATCTCATCTGCTTCTTATCTGTTATTATATTGATTACAGTTATAATTGTCAAGGGCCCTTTCCCCATGTATAAAAAAGGCTTACCTAACCGATTCTACGGGTGGGAGGTGAAGCTGCCATGAATTCAACCGAGCATTTTATTAAAGAGCTCATTGAGAAAAATAACGATCTGTTCACCGAGCATGACTTTACCGATTGCCAGAAAGCCGTCAAGGATTTCGCAGGACTGGTTGAAAATCTTGAGCAAACCCAGTACAAGTTTCGCAGAAAGCTGACGGATGTATCGGAGCAGGTACCGCAGGATAAAGAAAAGGTGATCTATTTGCAAGGCATGGTTGACGGAATGAATCTGATGATAGGTCCGTTGAAAACCTTCATCAATCAATAAGAAGCTTCTGCCACAGTCCCTTCCTCGCAAGAACACCTAGCCCTCGCGGCTTAAAACCCAAACGGAAAGGTCATCTCGCGCAGCACCGCCAAGAAGACCTTCCCGTCGCTGTTTTGCTATTCATGTATAATCAGCTGAATGATGCTGGAGATGATGGCCGCCTGACTAATCGAAATGATAATCCGTTTGCGGACACCCTCCTTGTTCGATGTGCGCCGGTTGTCGAACATGTTAATGATTAAGTATCCTGCTGCAAACAGACAGACGAACACAAACACAAATATCCCCATTGTAAGTACATCTCTCCCTAAGTTGATTCGTTCCTAAGTTGATTCGTTCCTTTGTTACTCTTGGCTTGGCTGAAGCTGAAGATTCGGGTCATAATCGGCAACGACCAGCACATCGGCATGCCGTGACAAGCGCAGCAGCTTTTTGACCAGCGAGCCGTGCCACCACTCCTGCCACACGGTCTGCCCCGATTGGCCGATGATTAATTGCGTAGCCTTGTACTCCTTGGCTTTGGCTACGAGCACGTCGGCAATTTGGCTGCGGTGATCCGCGGCCTGCATCTCGAACGTTCCCCCGAGACGCTCGGTCAGCTTTCGGATTTGCTCCAGTCTCTCTTCCAGATCATCCGGCTGCTTCCTATGCTTGGTCTGCACATAAGTGACATACCAAGCCGCCTTTAGCCGATGCGCGATCCGGAAGCCTCTTCTTACGAGCCGCTCCGCCTTAGGCGTGCTGCTGACACCGACGTAGATGACCTCACGGCGACGCCACGGACCCCGTAGAGAGCCTTTGCGCTCCAGCGATTCCAGGCGTTCGTCTACATCATCGGCGATTTCCCGAAGCGCCAGCTCCCTGAGGGCGATAAGATTGCCCGTCTTGAAGAAGTTGCCCAGCGCCTGGTTCACTTTGTCCATCGCGTAGATTTTGCCTTCCTTCATCCGCTGCTGCAACGACGCTGGAGCGACATCGATCAGCTGTACTTCATCCGCAAGCCGCAATATACGGTCCGGTACGGTTTCCCGGACACGGACACCGGTCATTTGTTCCACCGCATCGTTCAAGCTTTCGAGATGCTGCACGTTGACCGTGGAAATGACGGAAATGCCGGCATCCAATATTTCCAATACGTCCTCATAGCGCTTCTTGTATTTGCTGCCCGGCACATTCGTATGCGCCAGCTCATCTACGAGAACAATTTCCGGAGCGAGACGGATAATCTCGTCCGTATCCATTTCTTCGAGGCGGGTTCCCCGGTAATCAATGACCTTGCGGGGAATCGTGTCCAATGCGCCGATCTGATCCTTGGTCTCCTTACGGCCGTGCGTTTCCAGCAAGCCGATCTTCACCGATACGCCTTTGCGCAGCAGATCGTTGCCTTCTCGCAGCATCGTATAGGTTTTGCCTACTCCGGGCGCGGCACCGATATATACCTTAAGCCGTCCCCGTTTGATCTGCTGGATCCGCTTCTCCACTTCCTTCATGCTGAGCCGGCGGTAAGGATCGTCCGCCTGCCTTGTCATCCGGGCCGGAAGAATCCGTTCTCCCTCATGCTCCGCCCGGTCCGCAACGATGAAGATGTCGATATTCTTCGTCCGCTTCAGCATGTCGTGAACGATCGAGCCTTGCCACAGCTCCTGCCAGCGCGTTTGCTTGGAATGGCCCATGACGATTCTCGTTACATTGTGCTCGATCGCATAGTCAACCAGACGCTTCGGGAGTGCCCGGCGCGAGCCCAAAGGAAGCTCCTCGAAGCTTCCGCCTACCTTCTCGGTCAGCTTCACGATCGACCGTTTGAAGGCGGTCTCCTCCTTGGTCATCTCCCGCTTCCCCTTGAAGGTTACGACGACCAGCTCGCCGTTCAGCCGCTTGGCGATCTGCTGTCCGCGGCGCACGTGGATCGATCCGTTCCAATGGTATTGCGCGGACACGAGAATGCGCTCCGCGGCACCTGAAGGCCCCAGGAGCCCCATCTCCTCGCGGTGCTTCTCCAGCGTGTCGTTCACGCCTTCGGCAACAAGACGAAGCGCCAGCTCCCGCAGCACGGCCAGGTTCCCCCGCTTGTAAATATCCGCTTCGCAGCTAAGCCGCATTTGCCCTTCAGCAGCACGGGTCAACAGCGTTTCCGGCGTCACGTCGATGAGCACGACCTCATCCGCCAGCTCCAGCGTGTCGGCAGGTACGGTTTCGCGCACTTCGATGCCGGTCCACCGTTTGGCCAGCTCCGTCGCTCCTTCCAGCTCATACACGTTGATCGTTGTGATAACGCTTATGCCATGGCTGAGCAGCTGCTTGATATCATCCAAGCGGGTAGGGAAACCGGCGTCCTTGCGGTTCCGGTGGGCCAAGCCGTCGACCAGAACAACCTCGGGATTACGCTTAAGCAGCGCTTCCAGATTCAAATCCTTCTTCTCCGTGCCTTCCTTGCCGTGCCAATGGATGCTCGGCACCCGCTCCAGGTCGCCTATTTGCTCTACCGTCTCCGGCCGTTGCATCGTCGAGACCGCGCAGATAACCACATCGATCCCCTGCTGCTTGAGCGCCTGCCCTTCGCGGAGCATGTGGTAGGTTTTGCCAGAGCCGCTGACCGCGCCGATGTACACCTTCAGTCTTCCGCGATGGAGCCTGGAGATGGATAACAGTATTTCCTCCGGCGTTTTCCCTCTAAAGGTTTCCATGGCATCCTCCCGGATTGATAAATGACACCGTTCTGCCGGCAAGCTATTACACCCTGCCCTCTACCAAAAAGGACACTTCGTGGCTAGGCGTATGAATCACTTCATCCGCTCCAAGGCCTTTATATACGAGCCTCGGATTGCTATTGTGCGTGATAACGCATATATCTTGGGACGTCCACGTTCTGCATATTTGAATAAACCGGCAGCATAAATTTAAGGAGCTTTCGAATAAAAATACTTTGCCGATGGGAAGCTCGGGTAACACCCATGATTCATATTCGTTCGTATCAATGAAAATAATATGCTTTACGCCAATCCGGGCGAGCCGGCCCTGCTCTCCCTTGCTGTTTGTTATGACGGCGAAGGGAATTTCTTTGGACATGAGCATCCGGATGAAGCTTTCTCCGGTTTTGTTTGGTGCCGATACAAGAATGTACTCTTGCGTGGCGTTCATTGTTCTCTTCCTCCTATTCTCCCTTGAGGAGGCAACCGTTATCCCAGGGAGACGCACAAATCTGCCATTTTTTTATACCCGCAAATTTTGGCCTCATCCCTGACGGCAACGAAAATTAGTATCGTCCGTTTCCGAGGGCAGCAAAAAAGAAGCCTGCGAGAAGAGAACTCTTCTCGCGGCTTCTTTAAGAGCACAGCATTCCGCTGTGCCTGCACACGATATTAGTTGCCTCTCCCGATACGCTTACGAGGTTAGCTGTCGGATTCGGGCGTGAGAGTCGCCCTACTTGCACCCTGGATTAACCGCTCCTGCTGCAAGATTCACCCCATGAGCCGTTTGGCTCGTCGGTTCCCCCGATCCTTAAGACCTATAGCCCAAGGACTCAGCGATTCATTTTGCTATGTTTGAACACAAAAAAGACCACAGAGGCATAAGCCCTGTGGCCGCAATAAACGATCACAAGCTCCATCATCCTCTCTCATTGACATGTCCGCTTTGCTTATAAACAAGCCATGTCTATCCACGCTGACGAGGTTAGCTGTCGGATTCGGGCGGTGAGAGTCGCCCTACCCAAAGCATTGCTGCGAATGCCTTGGGATTCACCCCTAGCAATACCCGAACGGCTCTCACACCGAACGCGCACCGCTTCGTTGGTTCCCCCGCTTTCCAGTTACGGAAATTGAGCGATCAAGAATCGAAACTACATTAACAAATCATGAATTGTATATTACGCCTGTTGCTCCTTTCTGTAAAGAACACCCGAGGGACTTGTGCGATGATATAAAACGAATTCAAATCATGGTAACGCTTACTTAAAGATCGGTCTCTAGAATACTGCCTCCTGCTCACTCATTCTGCATTTTTCGTAAATCGTGCCCCCTTGTCCGAGCCGTCGCATGCTTTGTTGCCCCTTCACTGTCCCTTTTATTTCAGCCAACCCTTTTTCTCGGCGATCTGGATGGCTTCGATCCGATTTTTTGCCTCCAGCTTTTGCATAATTTCCGATACGTAATTACGTACCGTGCCGCCCGACAAGAACAGCTCCCGGGCGATTTCATTCGCCGACATGCCCTGGGCCACCAGCATCAGCACCTCCTGTTCCCGATCCGTGAGCGGATTTTCTGCCGCCTCCCAGAACGAGAAGGCCAGCTCGGGACTGATCGCTTTGCCCCCGGCGTGAACTTTGCGCAGCGCGCTGCTAAGCTCGTCGATAGGGGAATCCTTAAGCAAGTACCCTTGCACTCCCGCCTTCATCGCCCGTTGAAAGTAGCCGGCACGGGAAAACGTCGTCAAAATGACGACACGGCACGGATGCCCAAGCTCCTGCAGCCGCTCTGCGATGTCGAGGCCGGTCATCCGCGGCATTTCAATATCGAGCAGGCACAAATCGGGATTCAGCTCCACAATCATGCGCAGCGCTTCCTCCCCTTGCTCCGCCTGCCCGAT
Organism: Paenibacillus sp. NPDC056579; assembly: GCF_042793215.1. Taxonomy (NCBI): domain Bacteria; kingdom Bacillati; phylum Bacillota; class Bacilli; order Caryophanales; family Paenibacillaceae; genus Paenibacillus; species Paenibacillus sp. NPDC056579. Next base: position 49,336 of record NZ_JBHTVD010000005.1, on the reverse strand, counting down.
GATTTCGATATCGTCCTCCAAATCGAGAAGAGCGCTCAGGGCGCCCCGCAGCATTCGTTGGTCCTCTGCAATAATCACTTTCATCGTTTATTGTCACCTGCCTGTTGATTCTTCACGATATTGGGTACGGATAGTGTGACCTGCGTCCCTTTTCCCGGTTCCGATTGCAGCTCCAGCCTGCCGTCGATCAAGTCGAGACGTTCCTTCATCCCTACCAGTCCATGGCCGGATGGCGATGCTGCGACAGCCGCCACCTGCAGTCCGACGCCGTTGTCACGGACTGTGACGGTAATTTCGCTTCGGTCTTCCTGCACAACAATCCCACAGCCTGTCGCTTTGCTGTGCTTGACGACATTCGTAACCGCCTCGCGCAGACACATGCCGAGGATGTTTTGGATGACAGGCGACGCTTTGATCTGCGAAGCATCTCCTTCCACGGTAAGCTCCATATTGGCTGCAGCTAATATCCGTTCTGCATGCTGAATTTCCTCCGCCAGCGTCACCGCATTCATTCCCGATACAAGCTCACGCACCTGCTTCAGCGCAGCGCGAGCCGTCATCTGAATATCCCTGACTTCCTGTACGGCACGCTCCGGCTGCTTCAACACCAGCTTTTCCGCGAGCTCGCTTTTTAACGTGATCAAAGATAACGTATGTCCCAGCGTATCGTGCAAATCCCGGGATATGCGCTGCCTTTCCTCTATTTGCACAAGCCTTGCTATTTCCTCGTTGGCCGAATGCAGCTTGGCCTTAAGCTCCCTTGACCTCACACCGGCACGGAGAATGAACGGCAATCCGATCATCAGCGCCGAGGAAGGGATCATAAGCACCAGATCGCTCCCGGTGAAATGATGCGTATGTGAGCCGAATACAAATACAAACAAGAGCAGCATAACAGCCATGCCCGAGTAAAATTGCTTCCTGGAGGGAAGCAGCCCGATGATCGGAGCCGCATAGAAGCCCATGAACCAAAAGGTGATATCGTAGCGGAAGCATAAATAGACCACGATGCCGTACATCAGAAGCACATACAGGAGCCGGCGCGGCACATCCCTATACGAGGCGATATTTAAGGCCACAAATAATATCAATAAAGGAAAACCGATCCACATTTCGGGAACCGGCTTTTGCAGCATGCTGTAGATGGGAGCAGCCATATACACCAGCCAAATCATTTGGAAAATACTGATTCCGCTGCCGAAAGGCTCGGACGCTTTCTTGAACATCGCTTATATCGCTTCCTGTCTCTTGATTCTATAGGAAGATAATACCATAAAGACGGCGGCGTAAGCAGCAAGCAGAACAATGCCTATCCAATCCGGAGAAGCTCCCGCCACCATATTCCACGCTCCTTGTCCGTACCGGTACGAAGGAAGCCATTCCGCAATGTGCTGCATTAGCGATGGCATGGACTGAATGGGCATCCAAAGACCGCCCAGCGCCGACATGACAATAAAGATCACCTGTGATATCACTTGTACCACCTCAACGCTGCGGATAGTCCCTATGAGCGTTCCAAGAGCAAGAAAGGGGAGAATGCCGATCCAAATCCACAACCCGCAGGAAAGCCACTGTACGAACGTTAGCTCCACTCCTTTGAACAGACCGCCGATAAGAAACATGAACACAATCGTGCCGAGATTTATGACCGACTGAGCGGCGATTTTTGAAAATACATACGCTCCGGACGGAAGCGGCGTGATACGCAGCAGCTGTACCCAGCCCTGCTTGCGCTCTTGCGCGAACCGGATGCTGATCGTGTTCATACTCCCCCCGATGACTCCGAATACAGTCATGGACATCAAGTAATACGCTTTCCATTGAATTCCGCCGATATTCATATTCGCATCCATCGTGCTTGTAAATATAAAGTAGAAGATGGCCGGCATCAGCAAAGCCGTCACAACGAATTTCCGGTTTCTTAACGTACGCAATATTTCCGCCTTGCATTGAGCTATCATGCCCGTCATCAGGTTCATCTCCTTTCAAATTCTTGCTCTTTGGCTTCATGATGCACCAGCTGCTGGAACGCCTCTTCCAGACCGCCGCTTCGGATCTCGATATCTTTGGCTTCGAGCTCATGCAGCACAATAGCCTGGACGAGAAGATCCGTATCATCGCTCACAATGCTCACTCTGCGCCCGTGCCAATCGGTCCGGCGGACTCCAGGCAGACGCCGGACGGTTTCGTCCGTTACGCCCGCTCCCGCTGTAAACGACAGCGTCCGTCCGCTAACGGACACTTTGATGGATGCAGGCGTGCCGTCTGCGATCAGGCGCCCGTTATTTACGACCACGATGCGGTCCGCAATGGCATCCGCTTCCTCCAAATAGTGCGTCGTCAATATGATGGTGCGTCCGCTCCCGGCCATCTCTCTTATCGCCTCCCAGAACGTGCGCCGCGACGTCACATCCATTCCGACCGTCGGTTCGTCCAGGAACATAATCGACGGATCGCCCGCCAGAGCCAAGGCGAAATTCAGCCGGCGCTTCTGGCCTCCGGACAGCGAAGTCGCCATCTTGCCCTTCTCCGCCTCCAGATCGGACAGCTTCAGCAGCTGCTTCATGGACAGCGGATTCGTGTAATAGTGGCGGAACAGCTCGATGGTCTCTCCTACCTTGAGCCCGTCAATGACGTTCACATCCTGCAGCATCGCGCCCAGCCGGTTTTTGACATGCCGGTCCTGTGGGCTCCCGTCCAGCAGCCGGATCGTGCCCGACGTCGGCTGCTGCAGCCCGAGCGTCATCGACACCGTCGTCGTTTTGCCTGCACCGTTGGGCCCGAGCAGCGCGACGACGCTGCCTTCTTCTATCGTCAAGGACAGATCGTCTACGGCAATCTTTCCTTTATAATGCTTGCTCACATGCTCCAGTTGGATAGCCGGATTCATTTCGTTCACCTCGTCGTTTATTTCATGTACTTAGTGTAAAGGCGCAGCGCCGGTTAAGGTATTCATGAACGTCATCGATTTCATATGACATTTGTCATCCGAACAACACAAAGACCCCCATCGGGGTGATGGGGTTATCGGATGCTGCAGCTACTAGAAGCGGATCGTCCAGCCGGGGCGGACTTGACGGCGGGTGTAGGAGACGCCGTGGACCTTCAGTCCGCGCGGATCGAGCAGCGTAATAATGTCTCCCCGCTGCTTGAGGAAATCCGGCTGTCCCTCCAGCTCCAGCGTCCTGAATTGGCCGGGAGCGATGCCGCCTGACAGCCGGTATTTTTGCTTCAGCTTGTTCGCGAGAGACCATCCGTCCAGCAGGACGGTTTGTTCCGAAGCGTTCAGCAGCGTGACCGTCGCGAAGCCTGCCCGTCTCGCGGGCAGGACGACAGCGCCGACAATGGTAACGGCTTCCTCCGGTGCCGTTATGGCATTTGGAGACGGGCCATGCTCTGTCTGCCCGTCCCAATCGAGCGGACTGCCCGTCCGGTCGTCCGTATGCCACGATTGCGATTGAAACGCGAGAAAGATCGCGATCCAGCGGCGATCCGCCGGGAAATGGATCAGCAGGCCCCCGTCCCGATATACGCCGTTATCCTTAGCGTAGGAGCCGGAATTGCCTTGATTCATGTGAATATCATGAACTCCGCTGCCGGGAACGAAGCCGAACACGGTGTCCGGCAGCTTCGGCTCCGGCCCCCATGGATCGCCATACGCATACAGCACGGCATCTTCGCAATCCATAGCGCGTTTGATGTACATTTCCAGCTTCTCGTTTAAATCGTTATCCCGTCCCGGGACATCAAACGCAAGCGGAACCAGGTTCCGCCGGTCGAACAAGTTACCGCGAATATAATCCAGCGCCATGCCTCCGGGCCGGTTCGGCAGACGTGTAAAGCCGAACGGCAGCTCAGGCAGGCCCGCCGTCACTTCATGCTCGAACCATTCGTCGGTGTAATACAGCAATTCCGATGGATGAAGCTGTGATTTTACGTTTACGGCTATCCGATATTGTACTCCTCCGGCTATGCCATGGATCTGGAAATGGGGATGGGCTCCCGTTCCCGCCTTCCGGCCGATCGCTTTGCACTTTAGCACTCCGTAAGCAATGCTCATTTGTTTCTCCTCCCGATGTTCCGGCTCCGTTGCCAGTCTCTGTATCTATCGTTTACGAAAACGATGGGCAAGTCAACCGTTTCGGGATTTTCATAGCATACGTGTAACTTTTGAAGGCAAACCACAGTCTATAGTATGATAAGAAAATGCGACTTGCGGAACCATGCTCCGCTTCGCAATTCAAATGAAAACGATAGATTCATCAAGGACAACGGAGGAATTATGAAAAAAACATCTTTAACCGCTTTGCTGCTTGCTTCATCTCTTGCTTTATTTGCGGGCTGCGAAAGCTCCAAGACGGACTCGGCCGCCAATCCATCCGAGACGCCTCCGCCGGCTGCGCAAAACAACAATACGGCCGCTACACCGCCTGCCAATCAGGCGGGAGGGACGACGACGCCAAAGCCCGGTTCGAGCTCTACACCGACACCCACCCCTTCCTCAACTCCTGCTCCTGGGGGGTCAGCGGGAAATAGCGATAAAGGGAAAACCTCGGATGCCGGCAAAGGATCCATCCAGGTCGTGGCCAAGCCGGAAAGCATTACCGTGCTGGTGAACAAGCAGTTCTCCCTTCCGGATAAATACGCGCCTGCGGATCTCGTATACCCTGACGTTCCTTTTACCTTTAAAGAGAAAATAGAGAAACGCCAAATGCGTAAGGAAGCTGCAGGGGCGCTGGAGAAAATGTTTGCCGGCGCCAAAAAGAGCGGCATTTCGCTGGCCGGCGTATCCGCCTACCGTTCCCATGCAACGCAAACAACATTGTTCAACAACTACGTCAAAAAAGACGGGGAAGAAAAAGCGAAGATGTACAGTGCGGTTCCCGGAACAAGCGAGCACGAAACCGGACTCGCCATCGACGTATCCGGCAGCGACGGCAAATGCGCCGCGCAGGACTGCTTCGGAGGAACGAAGGAAGCCGAATGGCTTGCGAAGCACGCTCAAGAGTACGGCTTCATCATCCGCTATCCGAAAGGCAAGGAGTCTATCACCGGCTATCAATATGAGCCTTGGCATCTCCGTTATGTAGGAGAGTCCATCGCCAAAGAGATTGCAAGCAAAGGCATCACGATGGAGGAATATTATAACGCGGTTCCTGTATCCAAGTAGCCGCTCTCGAAGACGCTATTAAGTGTGAGGCGCGACTATTATTACAGAAAAGCTCCGAACCGTATTGAACGACTCGGAGCCAGGCTGTTGACTCCCAACCCGTTAGTGTACCCATCCGTTTGTGAACGTACTTGAGTTGCGGACCGTAAGTCCGTTCAGATTGTCGAGTATTTTACCCGATAATGCCTTAGGGGTAGGCGGGGTATCTGTTGAAGGAGCGCAAGCGCTCGCCTTTGTTTTCAGAAAATAGCAGCCAGTAAGGTTTCTCGGCAAGCTCTATGGACCCTGAATCCGCTATTTTACCAAAAATGGCTCAATTTGCAGGATGATCGGACTACAGAACCTTTATTTCGCGGAAATTCACTTGTTTTCGAGGTAAAAATAGCAAATAACGGCCTCTCGGTCCGATCGCTCCCCAAAAACATCATGATTTCACGAAATAACGGATCTCCTGTCCGATCCTTCGCAGCCTGTCTGAAGGGGCGTACCCCGCCATCGGAGTATACAATCAAAATTCGATTTCCTTTGGTTTCTCAGCAAAAAAGCTCCGAACCCGTATCCAACGGTTTCGGAGCTTTTTCCCTTATTGCTTCGTAAGAATCAGAGGACCTTCCGCCGTAATGGCGATAGTATGCTCATACTGCGCCGACAAGCTTCCGTCCACGGTTCGCGCCGTCCATCCGTCGGCATCGACTTTTGCCTTAAAGCCGCCGATATTGAGCATCGGTTCAATCGTAATGACCATGCCCTCCTTCAATCTCGGGCCTTTGCCCGCCGGGCCGTAATGCGGCACCTGCGGCTCCTCGTGCATTTTGCTGCCGATCCCGTGACCTACGAAATCCCGCACTACGGACAGCCCCTCCGCCTCGGCATACACCTGAATCGCATGGGAGATGTCCCCAATCCGATTTCCTTCTACTGCTTGCTCGATTCCTTTGTACAACGCTTCTTCCGTAATCCGCAGCAGTTTGTCAGCTTCCGGCGACACGCTACCGACCCTATACGACCAGGCGGAGTCTGCAAGCCAGCCGTTCAGATTCACTACCATATCGATCGTGACGATATCGCCGTCCTCGTACGGCTTATCGGTAGGGAACCCGTGGCATATAACATCGTTCACCGAGGAGCAAGTTGCGAACGGATACCCATTATATCCTTTTTGCTCCGGTGTTGCGCCATGCTCCGACAAAAACTTATCGACGAATCGGTCGATATCCAACCCGGTAACGCCCGGCTTGATTAGCTTGGCAATTTCTCTATGACAGGCGGCAAGCAGCTTTCCGGCTTCATGCATAAGCTCAATTTCGCTTTTTGTTTTAATAACCATCATCGGCTTTATCACTCCCGGTTTTTCAAATTCCACTGCATATCCTTTTAGTATAACAGCTTTTGGGGTAAAAGATGATGAAGGACCGGTGAACTTTTTCACGGTCCGGAATGAACTGGGGAGCGGCAGGAAACGATAAGGAAAAATGCAGCCGGGAGGGATAACCCATGAACGGTTTTTCCTATTATTTTCATCACTACTGGCTTTCGGCCGTACTCATTATAGGACTTATTGGGGCAGCCATTCTTGTCTATAAAAATTGGGACCGGATTATTATTAAGGGCAGCGGCCGAAAGTGAGCAGACACTCCTACACGTTCTATCAGCCCAGATTACGGCCCCGCCCGAAAAAAGAAAAACAGCCTGAAAGAACGAATTCTTTCAGGCTTGCCGCAGTGCTTTATACAAGCGCTTTTTTGGCGATATCGGTACGGTAATGCTTGCCTTGGAAACGAATGCGGTCCGCGTCTGCGTACGCTTTGGCGCGGGCATCGGCAATATCCTTGCCAAGCGCGGTAATGCCGAGCACACGGCCTCCGTTCGTCACGATCTGACCGTCCTTCAGGGCAGTGCCTGCGTGGAACACGACGGAGCCTTCAACCTCGTTCAAGCCTTCGATAGGCAAGCCTTTCGGGTACGAGCCAGGATAGCCTTCCGAAGCGAGAATGACGCATACGGCGGCTTCATCGGACCATTGAATATCCATATGTTCCAGATGGCCGTTCACGGCAGCAAGGAAAATATCGACCAGATCGGTTTTCAGCCGCGGCAGCACGACTTGGGTTTCCGGGTCGCCGAAGCGTGCGTTGAACTCGATCGTCTTAGGCCCTTGCGGCGTGATCATAAGTCCCGCGAACAGCACGCCGCGGAACGGGCGGCCTTCGCTGACCATCGCAGCCGCCGTCGGCTTGATGATCGTTTCGATCGCCTCGTCGATCACGGCTTGCGGAATATGCGGCAGCGGCGTATAAGTGCCCATACCGCCGGTATTCGGTCCCTTGTCGCCGTCAAATACGGCTTTATGGTCCTGAGCCGGTACCATCGGACGGACGACGCTGCCGTCGACGAACGACAGAATCGACATTTCCTGACCGGTGAGGAACTCCTCGATCACGACCTGATTGCCGGAATCGCCGAAAATTTTGCTCACCATAATATCGTGAAGCGCCTTTTCCGCTTCTTCCATCGATTGCGCTACGACGACGCCTTTGCCGGCCGCAAGGCCGTCCGCCTTAATAACCGTAGGAATCGATTGCTTGCGCAAATAGGCAAGCGCGGCTTCATAATCGTCGAACGACTCGTAGGCAGCGGTAGGAATGTTGTATTTCTTGAACAATTGCTTCGAGAATACCTTGCTCGATTCTAGAATCGCGGCATTTTGACGCGGTCCGAAGACCGGGATGTTCTTTGCTTCCAGATGATCCACGATCCCTTCGGACAACGGATCGTCCGGTCCGATAACGACCAGATCGATCGCATTGTCGATGGCGAATTCGCCGATCTCATCGAACTGATTGACCTGCAGCGGGATGCATTCCGCAACCTCGGCAATGCCGCCGTTACCCGGAGCGCAGTACAGCTCGCGCACCTTCGGGCTTTTCTTCAGCGCCCAGCAAATCGCATGCTCGCGGCCTCCGCCGCCAACTACTAATATCCGCACGGTATTAAGCTCCCCTTTACTGTTTGTTCACAACAAGCAGCTCGGTTTCGCCGCTTCCGATTTGAATCGTTTTGACAAGCAAAGAGATTTTGTTCTCTTCGTTCAGCGCCTTCCAGTACACGTCGGCGATTTCACGAATGTCGTCGGACAGAGGAACCAGCGCCGGCTCGCCCCGGAACGACGGCAGAGGGTTGCCGTCTCCTTGGTACGTATGAATGCAATGGCCGTAGCCTGGAATCGCTTTTTCGTAAGTATACGTATGACGAAGCGTCTGGTCTTCCACATTGCCGTTCGATTTCAAAATCGACAGCTTATAAGCAAATTGGCCGTCCTTCCGATCGACCAGTCCGCTGATGCGCGGCGTGAAGTTCGGTGCGTCCGGCTCATAAGTACGGGTTGCAAGCGCCGATTCGAACGTGCCGCCGGATTGCAGAGCTTCATAGATCGTATCGGTTTGGTCCCCGTTCGTAATGATATGAGCTCCGTCCACATGTCTTGCCGGATAGTAAATAATAAGCGAAGGATCCGTCAATTTCGCGGGATCTTTGGCTTCCGTGCGTACAAAGCCGTTGTTTTCCTGGATAAACACCCGGTTGCGGCTGTTTTCGCTGCGTCCCATGATCCAGTACACCTGTACGAGTCGGGTACCGTCCGGCGTTGCGCCGATCACGATACCGCGGCCCGGATACACATTGTTTTGCAAGCTGTTCAAATATTGATCCGCTTGAGCGGCTCTTGTCGTTGTCACGGTTTATATCCTCCCTTGGCTTATGCGTGGATTAGTGATGGAACAGACGAACGCCGGAATAGCACATGACCATACCGTAGTCGTTAGCGGCTTTGACCACTTCTTCGTCACGCATGGAGCTGCCCGCTTGAACGACGTATTTCACGCCGCTGCGGCTCGCACGGTCGAGATTGTCGCGGAACGGCAGGAAAGCATCGGAGCCGTAGGATACGCCCGTCAGCTTGCTGAGCCATGCGCGCTTCTCGTCGCGGGTCAATCGTGCTGGCACTTCCTCGAAGCATGCTTCCCAAGCCGCCTGCTCTACCGGAGTCAGCTCTTCTTCGAGCCACAGGTCGATGGCGTTGTTTTGCTCCGCGCGGGAAAGCCCTTGGCGGAATTTCATGCTGAGCGCCTGCGGATGCTGGCGAAGGAACCAACGGTCCGCTTTGTCGCCGGCAAGTCGGGTACAGTGAATCCGGGACTGCTGCCCCGCTCCGATACCGATCGTCTGTCCGTCGAGCGTGTAGCAGATCGAGTTGGATTGGGTATATTTCAACGTCACGAGCGCGATCAGAAGGTCACGCTTCGCATTGTCGGGAAGGTCTTTGTTCTCCGTTACGATTTTGTCCAAAGCGGACGCGTCGATAACGCCGTTATTGCGCTCCTGCTGCATCGTCAAGCCGAACAGCGTGCGCGTTTCTACCGGATTCGGCACATAGTCCGGATCGATTTGCAGGATGAGGTAGCCGCCGTTCTTCTTCGCTTTCAAAATTTCCAGCGCTTCATCCGTATAACCAGGTGCAACGACCAAGTCGGACACTTCGCGCTTCAGCAGCAATGCCGTGGAAGCATCCACTACGTCGCTCAGCGCGGCTGCGTCACCGAAGGAGGACATCCGGTCCGCTCCGCGCGCGCGTGCATATGCCGTCGCGAGCGGAGACAGCTCCAAGCCTTCGACGAAGTAAGCTTTTTTCAGATCGTCTGTGAGCGGTGCCGCTACTGCAGCGCCTGCAGGGCTGACATGCTTGAACGATGCTGCTGCCGGCAGGCCGGTCGCAAGGCGAAGCTCGCGTGCCAATTGGAACCCGTTAAGCGCGTCCAGCAGGTTAATGAAACCCGGGTCTCCGTTCAGAACTTTGATCGGCAGTTCACCTTCGGTGTAGAGCTTCGCTTGTTTTTGATGCGGGTTCATGCCGTAACGCAATTCCAGCACGTTCGTCCCGTTCGTAGTCTGGCTCATGAGTGGATCCCATCCTTCGGTTTGAGATTTATATAAGGTTCTAGATCAATTTGTCCTGAAGCGATCTGGCTTATGACCTGCGGCAGCAGCTCGTGCTCCATCGGATGAATGCGCTCGCTGAGCGATTGCTCGGTATCACCGGGAACAATATCGAGTGCGCGCTGTGCCAAAATCGGCCCGCTGTCGAGCCCGCCGTCGACCACATGGACCGTAATGCCGGTCACCTTGACGCCATGCTCCAGCGCCTGACGCACCGCATGCAATCCCGGAAAAGACGGCAAAAGCGACGGGTGAATGTTGATCATCCGTCCCCAATAAGCGCCGACCAGCACATCGGTCAAAATCCGCATGTAGCCGGCAAGCACCACTAGATCAACCTGCTTGCCGCGCAGCAGCTCCAATATTTCCTGCTCGTACGCTTCGCGCGACGGATATTCCTTCGGCCGGAACGTATGTACCGCTACCCCCGCTTCCTGCGCGCGCTGAACGACCGGCGCTTGAGGCCGGTCGCAAACCAAAAGCTCGATGCTCGCATCGAGCTTGCCACCTTGTACCGCATCCGCAATGGCCTGGAAATTCGACCCGCTTCCGGACGCGAATACGGCTATGCGAAGGGGCTTATTCATACTACCGCCCCGTTAAACGTTACGATGCGTTCACCTGCTGTCACTCGGCCTAACGTATATACTTTCTCTCCGTGCTGTTCGAAAATGCGCGCTGCTTCCGCTGCTTGCTGTTCGGAAACGACGATCACCATGCCGATGCCCATGTTAAACGTACGGAACATGTCGTTGTTGCTTATCGCGCCCTCTTGCTGCATCAGCTGGAAGATCGGCAAGATCGGCCAGGAGCCGTAATCGATCTCTACATTGACGTCAGCCGGAAGCATACGAGGAATGTTCTCGATAAAACCGCCGCCTGTAATGTGCGCCAAGCCTTTAAGCTGAACGGACTCCAATGCTGCCAATACGGATTTCACGTAAATTTTGGTCGGCTCCAAAACGACGTCGCCCAGCTTGCCGCCCAGCGCATCGATGTGGTCATGCAGGCTGTAGCCTTTTTCTTCAAGCAGCAGCTTGCGGACGAGCGAGAACCCGTTGCTGTGTACGCCGCTGGATGCAAGGCCAAGCACGACATCGCCCGGACGAATGGTCGAGCCGTCGATGATTTTCTTTTTGTCCACGATCCCTACGGTGAAGCCGGCGATATCGTACTCGCCTTCGGAATACATTCCCGGCATTTCCGCCGTTTCGCCGCCGATCAAGGCACAGCCGGATTGCACGCAGCCGTCGCTGATCCCTTTGATGATCGCTTCGATTTTCTCAGGGATCACTTTGTCGCAGGCGAGGTAATCCAGAAAAAACAGCGGCTCCGCGCCTTGTACCACGATATCGTTGACGCACATGGCAACCGCGTCGATACCGATGGTGTCATGCTTATCCATGGCAAAAGCAATTTTCAGCTTCGTGCCTACGCCGTCCGTGCCGGAAACGAGCACCGGCTCCTCGTATTTGTCTTTGTTCAAGCCGAAAAGCGCGCCGAATCCGCCCAAATCGGTCAATACCTCGGGACGGAACGTCGTTTTCACGTGCTTCTTCATTCGTTCTACCGCTTCGTTGCCCGCCGCGATATCGACGCCGGCTTTTTTATATGCATCCGACACAGGGTTTCACTCCTCAGTTAGGGCCGAGATCTGTGGCGCTTGGAAAAGGTGTATGGCTCATGGTGCCTTGGCTTCGGGCTATGTGAAGATATTCGGTGAAATCTGGATCGCTTGAGTGCGGATCGTTCTTCCGATCGCCCTTGTCCACGGAATTCTTAGAATTACTTCCGCTTTAGCGGATGAATTCCGTGGACAGTATATGCTTCCGAAGTCGCTTTCTTTCAGAAAGCGTTTAGGCGACCGCTAACGCTTCTGCAGAACGATTCCGCCTCTCCGCTGCATTTCACCGGAGTACAACACATCGGCCTTCGCCTTGGCGGCTTAGCCAGACCGCTTCCAACGCGCCTCAAACTCGGCTGCGTTTAGTATAGAATGGCGGAGTCGTTATCCTCCTCCGCCTTGATTTTTAAAAAGATTGCTGGTGGCATTGCAGAAGCGCCCTTTGCAGGCGCTGCTCGCCACCCTACTCCGCTGAGTCTTCTTGATAAGCCTCAGTCTGCTTACAACCAACACCGACAATACCTTAGTCACAGCCGCAGCCGATAGAAGACTCCTCGGTGACGCGAGTAGGGTAGCTGTTGTCGAAACAGGCCGTGCAGTGGCCGCGGTTGAATTCGACGTTCGGACGGCCGATCGATGCGAGCAGGCCGTCCTTGCTCAAGAAATGCAGCGAATCGGCGTTGATCGCTTTGCGAATTTCCTCGATCGACTTCTGAGCGGCGATCAATTCCTTGCGGTCCGGCGTATCGATGCCGTAGAAGCAAGGGTTCTTGAACGGCGGCGAGCTGATGCGCACGTGCACTTCGGTAGCCCCCGCTTCGCGAAGCAGATTGACGATGCGCAGCGAAGTCGTGCCGCGGACGATGGAGTCGTCAATCATGACGACGCGTTTGCCCGCTACGATGCTGCGCACGGCGCTCAGCTTCATCTTCACGCCCTGCTCGCGCAGCTCCTGGCTCGGCTGAATGAACGTGCGGCCGGTATACCGGTTCTTGATGAGCCCGAGCTCATAAGGGATACCGGTCTGCTCCGCATAGCCGATGGCAGCCGAGATGCTGGAATCCGGCACGCCGGTAACGACATCGGCGTCCACGAACGACTCAAGCGCGAGCTGACGGCCCATCCGCTTGCGCGCGGAATGGATGTTGATCGCGTCGATATCGCTGTCCGGACGCGCGAAGTAAATGTACTCCATTGCGCAGATAGCGCGCTGCTTGATCGGCGAGAAACGGTCTTCCTTCAAGCCGTGCTTCGGGTCGAGTACAAGCAGCTCGCCCGGCTCGACGTCGCGGTAATACGTGCCGCCGACCGCGTCAAACGCACAGGTCTCGGACGCGAACAAGTACGCGGTGCCGAGACGCCCCATAACGAACGGGCGCAGGCCGTGCGGATCGCGAGCAGCGATCACTTTATCCTTGGTCTGGAACAAGAAGGCATACGCTCCGTCTACCCGGAGCAGCGCTTCCTTAATAGCCGCTACGATATCGTCCTGCTTGGAACGGGCGATCAAGTGAGCTATAACCTCGGTATCGCTCGTCGTTTGAAAAATCGATCCTTGAGCCTCCAGCTCTTTCTTGATCTCGCCCGCGTTGTGCAGATTCCCGTTCGTAGCGATGGCAAGATCGCCTCCGCGGTATTTGAACACCAGCGGCTGAGCGTTCGCCAGCTTGCTCTCGCCAGCCGTGGAATATCGGACATGGCCGATCGCATTGGATCCCGTCATCGTACTGAGATTGTCGTTGTTGAATACTTCCTTGACCAGACCCATGCCGCGGTGATAATGAAAGTCGGTTCCGTTGGCTACGCAAATGCCTGCGCTTTCCTGACCGCGGTGCTGCAAAGCATGAAGCCCGTAGTACGAAAGGTTTGCGGCTTCGGAGTGACCGTACACTCCGAATACGCCGCATTCCTCGCGAAGCTTGTCAAACAGACCGTCATGGCTGTTGATTCCATCATTATAGAAACGTCCTGTCCAAAGCTGCGGTTGCGGCTGCATTACTTCATCAGACATGGAATCGCATCCTTCCAAACCTTTTCTAGTTGTGCAACAGGTGCTTGGATGACTGGTTTAGCGTTCACTTGGATTTGTAATTCGTTGCCTTGAACCTGGCCTAGCTCTTGATACGGTACGCCTTGCTCGGCGATCCACTGCTTCAATGCTCCGGCTTGTTCAGGCGATGCGCTTAGCAGGATACGGGATTGGCTCTCGCTGAACAGCGCGATATCGTTGCGCAGCTCGGAGGTGAAGTTCACGCTGGCTCCCAGACGGCCGCTGATGCAGCTTTCGGCCAAAGCAACGGCCAAGCCGCCGTCGGACAAGTCATGCGCAGAAGCAACGTACCCTTTTTGGATCGCGCCAAGAACGGTATTCAAAAGCTTTTTCTCTACATCCAGATCGATTTGCGGAGGACGTCCTTCCGTTACGCCGTGAAGCACGTATTGGAACTCGCTTCCGCCCAGCTCCGCTTTCGTCTCGCCGAGCAGGATGATGATGTCGCCTTCTTTTTTGAAGCCTTGTGTTGTAATGTGATCCGTATCGTGTACGAGACCTACCATGCCGACAACCGGCGTCGGGTAAATCGCGCCTTTTGCGTTTTCGTTGTACAAGCTGACGTTACCGCCGATAACCGGAGTCTCCAGCTTGCGGCAAGCTTCCGCCATACCGTCCGCCGCTTTTTCCAGCTGCCAGAAAATATCCGGCTTCTCCGGGCTTCCGAAGTTCAAGTTATCCGTAATCGCCAATGGCTCCGCACCGGAGCATACGTTGTTGCGTGCGCCTTCGGCAACCGCAATCATACCGCCTACTTCCGGATCGAGGTACACATAGCGGCCGTTGCAGTCCGTGGACATCGACAACGCTTTGCGCGAGCCGTTAATCGTTACTACAGCCGCATCGGAGCCGGGGCGTACCGCCGTGCTGGTGCGAACCATGTAATCGTATTGGTTGTAAACCCACTCTTTGCTTGCAACCGTAGGGGATGCGAGCACTTTTTCCAAAGCGCCGTTCAAATCGGTCACTTCCGGATAACGAGTCGTATCGACGGAAGCATTGTCAACATAATAAGCAGGAACCTGGGAAGGCTTGTTGTATACCGGGCACTCGTCTACAAGCGCGGTTACAGGCATGTCGCCTACCAGCCCGCCTTTGTGAAAGAGCTTCAGACGGCCGTCGTCGGTAACTTTGCCGACCTTCGCGCAGTGAAGGCCCCAACGCTCGAAGATTGCTTTGGCTTGAGCTTCATGCTTAGGCTCGACAACGAACAGCATGCGCTCCTGCGATTCGGACAGCATCATTTCGTAAGGCGTCATGCCTTCCTCGCGCTGAGGAACCTCGTCGAGGTACAGCTCCATACCGTTGCCCGCTTTGCTTGCCATTTCCGCACTGGAGCAAGTCAAGCCTGCGGCACCCATATCTTGAATACCGAGCACGATGCCGGAGTTGATCAGATCAAGACAAGCTTCCAATACGAGCTTCTCCATGAACGGATCGCCGACTTGCACAGCCGGACGCTTCGCTTCGGATTCGGCGGTCAGTTCCTCGGATGCGAACGTCGCACCGTGGATGCCGTCGCGGCCCGTTGCCGGACCTACGTAGAACACAGGGTTGCCTACCCCTTTGGCTACGCCTTTTTGAATTTTGTCGTGATCGATGATCCCTACGCACATTGCGTTAACGAGCGGATTGCCTTCGTAGCTCTCATCGAACATCACTTCGCCGCCGACGGTCGGAATGCCGATACAGTTACCGTAGCCTGCAATCCCGGATACTACATGCTCGAACAAATATTTGACGCGCTCATTCTCGAGACGGCCGAAGCGCAAGCTGTTCAGCAATGCTACCGGACGCGCACCCATCGAGAAAATGTCGCGGATAATGCCGCCGACCCCTGTCGCTGCGCCTTGATAAGGCTCGATCGCGGACGGATGGTTATGGCTTTCGATTTTAAATACGACCGCCTGGTTGTCGCCGATATCGACGATTCCCGCGCCTTCGCCCGGTCCCATCAATACGCGAGGACCCGTTACCGGGAACTTGCGAAGTACAGGCTTGGAATTTTTATAAGAACAGTGCTCGGACCACATAACGCTGAATACGCCGATTTCCACATAGTTCGGTTGACGACCGAGGAAGCCGCAAATTTTATCGTATTCGGCATCGGTTACGCCCATCTGCTTGTAAATTTGTTGTTCTGCGATTTGTTCTGCAGTTGGCTCCTTAGCCGATAGTTGCTGCGCCATGTTTTTCCCTCCAAGTGCTCAAGATCGATGTGAACATCCGTTTGCCGTCCGCCGAACCGAGCAGCTCGTGCACTGCGCGCTCCGGATGCGGCATCATGCCAAGCACGTTGCCGTTTTTGCTGCAGATTCCCGCGATGTCGTCCACGGAACCGTTAGGATTGCTGCCCGCTTCGTAACGGAACACGATCTGATTGTTGGCTTTCAGCTCCGCCAATGTTGCATCGTCACAGTAGTAGTTGCCTTCGCCGTGAGCGATCGGAATGTTGATCAGCTCGCCCAGCTTGTACTCGGATGTAAACGGAGTCGCCGTATTTTCCACCTGCAGCATCGCTGCGTGACAGCGGAATTTGAGCGATTCGTTGCGAAGCATAGCTCCAGGAAGCAAGCCCGATTCAAGCAAAATTTGAAATCCGTTGCAAATCCCGATAATATATTTGCCCTGCTCCGCAGCTTGAACGAGCGCGTTCATTACCGGTGCAAAGCGGGCGATAGCGCCGCAGCGCAGGTAGTCTCCGTAAGAGAAGCCTCCTGGAACGATGATACAGTCATAAGAAGATAAATCCGTTTCGGTATGCCAAACGTAGCTAACAGGCTGGCCGATCGTGTCCTCTACCGCTTTATAACAGTCGATGTCACAATTAGAGCCGGGAAACACCAGTACAGCGAAATTCATCACGTGCTCCTCCTTTAAGGGTCGATCTATTCTCTGTCGATTTATAAATCCGTCGTGTCCGGATGGTAGTCTGGATTAAACGAGCTCGTAGCGGTAATCTTCGA
This sequence comes from Paenibacillus sp. NPDC056579, assembly GCF_042793215.1. Classification (NCBI taxonomy): domain Bacteria; kingdom Bacillati; phylum Bacillota; class Bacilli; order Caryophanales; family Paenibacillaceae; genus Paenibacillus; species Paenibacillus sp. NPDC056579. The sequence goes on along the minus strand of NZ_JBHTVD010000005.1, from coordinate 32,534 downwards.
TAACGGTGTTAGCCAACAGCTTCTCGCACATCGCCTTTACGCGTTCTTCCGCTACAGCGCGGTCTGTCGTGCCGAGCTCCAGCTCCAAGTATTTGCCTACGCGCACTTTGCCCACTTCGTCAAAGCCCATGGAATGAAGAGCGCCTTGCACGGCTACGCCTTGCGGATCGAGTACGCTTTGCTTGATCGTTACATAAACGGTTGCTTTTAACATGGGGTGAATCCTCCTTGGGAGTAAGTGGTTTCTTTCACACTATAAATGATGGATCTCGTATATCGTGAACGGCGCTAATAATTCGGTCGTCGAATCATTTCACCAAACGGTCGTAAATCGCTCTGTAGCGGCGGGATGTTTCCTCAACGACGTCATCCGGCAGCGGGTCCGGCTCGCTGTTTTTGTCCCAATCGGTTCCCGACAAGTAGGTCCGGACCGGTTCTTTATCCATGCTGTCGATCTCGATGTCGAATGCGTAGTTTTCCTTCGCCCAAAAACGGGAGGAGTCCGGAGTGAAAATTTCATCTATTAAAATAATTTCTCCGTCGATCAGGCCGAACTCGAATTTCGTATCCGCCAAAATGATGCCCCGCTCCTCGCAAAACTGGCGGGCAAATTCATACAACATGATACTCTTCGCTTCCAGCTGCTCCGTCAGCTCGGCGCCGACAAGCTCCTTCATACGCTCGATCGAAATGTCTTCGTCGTGGCCTACGTCGTTTTTCGCGGCAGGAGTGAAGATCGGCTTCGGGAAACGCTCGTTTTTGCGCATTCCTTCAGGCAGCTTGTGCCCGTTGATCTCGCCTGTCTTCTCATACTGACGCCAGCCGCCGCCGGTTATGTAGCCGCGCACGACGCATTCAATGTCGATCCGCTCCGCTTTCTTGGTCACCATGAAGCGGTCCTTCATGATGTCGCGGTCGGTGACGATATCGCCGAGCTGCTCTACATCGCCATGTACCACATGGTTAGGCATCATGTGTTTCGTTTGCTCAAACCAGAACTTGCTCAAGCTGTTCAGCACGTTCCCTTTATCGGGTACGGCTGGCGAGAGCACCCAGTCAAACGCCGAGATGCGGTCGGTTACCGCGATAAGATAATACTCTCCCAGATCGTACAGCTCGCGGACTTTGCCTTTATACAGCAGTGGTGCTTTGACAAAAGGTTCAGCGCTAGAAATCGCCTTCGTTACGGCCATGATTGAGTTGGTCCTCCCCAAAGGTGCCTGAAGCATGAGAGCTGAGATCCTATACCATTACTTGTCCGCCCTGATCATGCTTCAAACACGTTTTATTTATAGATTAAATTAAGCCCAAACGCTCGAAGATCGTATCCACATGCTTCAAATGCCAGCTAGGATTGAAGCAATCCTCGATTTCCTCCAGGCTCAGCTGCTCGCGGATTTCCGGCGTGCTCTCGATGATCTCGCGGAACGAACGCTGCTGCTCCCAAGCCTGCATTGCTCTAGGCTGTACGGTATCGTACGCTTGCTCGCGGCTGAAGCCTTTGTCGATCAGCTTCGTCATCACGCGGCCGGAGAACGGAACGCCGTACGTGCTTTGCATATTGCGCTTCATATTCTCTGGGAACACGGTCAAGTTCTTGATGATATTGCCGAGACGGTTCAGCATGTAGTTCAAAAGCGTCGTCGCATCCGGCAAAATAATGCGCTCTACGGACGAGTGCGAAATGTCGCGCTCATGCCACAGCGTTACATTCTCGTAAGCGGAAATCATGTGGCCGCGGATCACGCGGGACAAGCCGGAGATGCTTTCGCAGCCGATCGGGTTGCGCTTGTGCGGCATCGCGGACGAGCCCTTTTGCCCTTTGGCGAACGGCTCCTCGACTTCGCGGAATTCGCTCTTTTGCAGCGCGCGAATTTCGGTAGCAAACTTGTCGAGCGAAGTGGCAACCAGCGCCAGCGTAGCCATATATTCAGCGTGACGGTCACGCTGCAGCGTTTGGGTCGAGATCGGAGCCGGGTTCGTTCCGAGCTTGTCGCAGACGTACTTTTCCACGAAAGGATCGATGTTCGCGTACGTGCCTACCGCGCCGGAAATTTTCCCGTACTGTACGCCGTCAGCCGCAAAGCGGAAGCGCTCGAGATTCCGTTTCATCTCTTCGTACCAGAGAGCCATTTTCAATCCGAACGTTGTCGGCTCGGCATGTACTCCATGCGTACGGCCCATCATTGCCGTATCTTTGTGCTCGATTGCTTTGTTTTTCAAAATTTCGATGAAATTGATAATGTCCTTCTCTAAAATCTCGTTGGCTTGCTTCAGCAAGTAGCCAAGAGCAGTATCCACCACGTCGGTGGAAGTCAAGCCGTAATGCACCCATTTGCGCTCCGGTCCGACCTTCTCGGAAACGGCGCGGGTAAACGCGATTACGTCGTGGCGTGTTTCCAGCTCGATTTCATAAATGCGGTCGATATCGAATGCGGCGTTCTTACGCAGCTCCTTGACGTCTTCTTTCGGAATAACGCCGAGCTCAGCCCATGCTTCGCAGGAAAGCAGCTCTACTTCAAGCCATGCGTTGAATCTGTTCTCTTCAGTCCAAATGCGTGCCATTTCCGGTCTTGTGTAACGATCGATCATTGTATTTCCTCCGATTCTATGCTTTTCGTTCTAATTATTAGATTTCCATATGTCCGAAGCCTCTATCCACTGCATAGCCGCATCCGTCGATCCGGCCAGCACGTTGACGTGCCCCATCTTCCGGTTATGCTTGCTCTCGCTCTTGCCGTACAGATGAACCTTAGCCGTAACGCCCGGAGCAACCTGCTCCGATTCCGGCTTCACGATCCAATCCAGCAGCGGCTCGACATGCTGTCCGAGCACGTTGACCATCACCACCGGGGTCAAAAGCTCCGTTGATCCGAGAGGCAAATTGCAGATGGCGCGCACATGCTGCTCAAACTGCGACGTGGCGCAAGCCTCCATCGTGTAATGCCCCGAATTGTGCGGCCTTGGAGCCAGCTCATTGACGAACAGCTGTCCGTCGCGGGTAAGGAACATCTCCACGGCGATCAGCCCGATCACGTTCAGCGATTCGGCGATTCTCATCGCGAGCCGCTCCGCCTCCTGCTGAATGCTCTCGCTCGTTCTCGCAGGAACAATGGATAGATGCAATATATTGTTGATATGAATGTTCTCCGCCGCAGGGAATGCTTTCACTTCGCCTCTTGGGCTTCTTGCCGCTATGACGGATAGTTCCTTCTCGAAGTGGATAAACTGTTCGAGCACCAGCTCCGTCTTCGCTTTACTCAGCGTGGCGAAAGCTTCCTCGACTTCATCCAGCGACCGGATGACCCATTGGCCTTTGCCGTCGTAGCCGCCGGTCGCCGTCTTCAGCACGCACGGCGTACCGAAGCGTTGTACCGCTTCGCGAAGCTGTTCGGCGCTGGCAATTTCCGCATAAGGCGCCACCTTCACGCCCGCCGCTTCAATCGCCCGCTTCTCGCGCAGACGATGCTGCGTTGTATACAGCAGCTGGCTTCCCTGCGGGACGTACGATTCGGCCATCAGCAGGCCGGTTACGTCGGCGTCGACATTTTCGAACTCATACGTGATGACGTCCGATTGCTCCGCCAAAGCTCTTGCGGCTTCCACATCATCATAGGAAGCGACGATCTGCCGGTCGGCCACTTGTCCGCAAGGCGCATCCGGGGTCGGATCCAGCGTCACGAAGCGGTAGCCCATGGCCCTTCCGGCCAATGCGAGCATGCGGCCCAGCTGGCCGCCGCCAAGTACGCCGATCGTGCCTCCGGGACGAATTACCTTGCCTGTCTCGTTGTTGTTCTGTGCTTGGCTCATTCGAGCACGCTGCTTTCTATGACCGATTGGCGAATCCGCTCGCGGCGGTCACGCACCTTTTGCTGCAGCTCGGCATCGAACGCGCCCAGGATTTGTGCTGCCAGCAGTCCGGCGTTCGTTGCGCCGGCATGACCGATGGCTACCGTCGCTACAGGAATGCCGCCCGGCATTTGCACGATCGACAGCAGCGAGTCCATTCCGTTCAGCGTGGACGTTTTGACAGGCACGCCAATAACCGGCAGCTCCGTTTTTGCGGCGACCATGCCGGGCAGATGAGCGGCTCCGCCCGCTCCCGCGATAATAACCTTCAATCCGCGTTCGGCCGCGGACGCCGCATACTCGAACATTAAATCCGGCGTACGGTGAGCCGATACGACTTGCTTCTCGTAAGGCACCCCGAGTTCCTCCAGCATGTCGCAAGCATGCTTCATGGTTTCCCAATCGGACTTGCTTCCCATGATCACTCCAACAAGAGCAGACATAATAACCTCCGTCGTCTATTTTCCTGATTAAACACAAAACGCCCGGCAGATAGGCACCGTAATGGTCTATCGGCAGGACGACGAGTATTGCACAGCGCAAGCTAAGGCCGAGCACCGGTGTGCCGACCTTCGAACACGCATACTCGTAGTCCAAAAATTTATGGTTTTTGGGTAGATACTTCCGGGCCATATCCCCGACATTATACGAGAAAATTTGACATTTTCAGCTAAAAATCCACGTTACGATTACACTTTTAGTTTACCAGTGATGGAAGGCATGTGTCAACAAAAAAAGACGAACATTATGTGAATCAGAATCCTATAAAGTTCGCATTTCAAATAGCATAACCGGTCAAAAAGTGGAGTTAACTCCCATTTTGTTTCATTTTAATCAACAATTCACGGCTTTCCTGAATTTCCTCCCCGCTCAAATTGCCCTCCGCCCACTGCTCCGGCTCAAGCTCAGACCAACGCTCGTACATGTCGATGCCGCGCTCCACCAGCTTAGGATTGCCCGGATCGTCGTCGAGCATGAAAAACAGCATGTCCTCCGCCTTCGCCAGCTGGCCCGTCGCATCGTAGTGGCCGAGCAACAGCTCCATCAGCCGCAAATTCATTCTGGTCTGCTTCACTTGAGGCAGTAGGGCGCTCACCCGTTCCTCCGCGTCACGATGCAGCTCTTCCGCATCTTCCATTTGCCGTATTTCCAGAAGCAGCTCCAGCGACTTCAAGAAACAGCTCTCCGCTTCCAACGGCTCACCGGCATCGCCAAGCAGCTCCCCTTCCGCCTTCAGCATGTCGCTCAGCAGCAATCCTTTTCCCGCATCAAAATGGCCGTTAGCCGAAAGCAAGCCAATGATATCCTTGACGGACAGCGCCCGGACCAGCTTGGAATTGAGTCCAAGCAGCTGCTTCATCGCCTGGGCGATAAGCTCCATCGCTTCCGCGAGCCTGCGGTTTTGCCGCTGCAGCAGCACCTGCGCCATTGTAACCGTGAACTGCTCAATCATTCGTAAAAGATAGTCTCTGCGATACAACGCCATCCCTCCAGCCCATGACGGATTTCTTCTATTGTAACGCATGGGATTGGATATTGAAAAACTCCGCACCGGACCACGCCGGCTTAAAAACAAATCCCCCAAAAGTGAAGATCATGCTTGGAAGCTTAATCCTGTTGCTTTTGGGGGAGCCCCCATTATCCATAGGAAATTGCTCCGCATAATTTCCTAAACAAAAATAAAACCGCCGGTTCAAGCCTCAGCTTGAATCAGCGGTTTTCCGGTTCCCATTCATTTTATCCTGTATAGACGCGATATTCCGTCAATTCGGTGCTGCGCCCTTTGGCCGCCCATTCATATCCGAGCTCCGAAGGCAGCGACCCGCGATGGAAGCTGTCCAGCAATGCTTCGCGCAAGCCTTGCACCCAATTGAACTTCACTTCCTCGTCTCTTTGGATCAGCTCCTCAGGGAACGTGCGGATAGCCGGCATCGATTCCAGCATCCCGTTCATGCACAGCACTTCCGCATACGCCGCTTCCAGTCCGCACGGAATGGTTGATCCGCCGTTAGAGACAGCTTTGATGCAGGTGCCGAGCTTGCTGTATTTTTGCTGCGCATAGTGCTTGACCGTACCGTCATTAAATACCGCCTCGATACGGTTCTCGTTTGTTCCTGACGAATAGGTAATAACAGCGTTTTCAAATTCAAAATGAAGCGCAGGACCGTAGTTGTCGCTAACTGCATGGGTAGCGTAAAACAAAACCTCCACGCCGTTATCGCCATAAGCCCTGAGCGCACACGTATCGAAATTTTCAATCTTGTTCGCCCTGTACAGCTCCGCCTCTACGGTTTGCAGCGGCAGACTGCGATCCGTCTGACCCCCGAGGACGTAAAACATATTGTGCAAATAATGAGACGTAGCGTTATGAGCTACGCTGTCCAAAATCCACTCGCCGTTATCGCCTTTTTTCCGGCCTTTCCACCCGCTCATGAAATAGCTGTCCGTCCGTCTCCACAGCACGATGGACTTAAGCCGCTTCGGCTTCCCGAACAAGCCGCCGGAAATATCCTGCTTCAGCTGCTGAATTTGCGGCGTAAACGACCAGTCGAAGCCGATGGCCACGAACTTTCCTGCACGGTCCCGTGCTTCCATCATCTTGTGAACGTCTTGTACCGTAGGAGAAATCGGCTTCTCGCACAGCACGTTGCTCCCCTTCGACAGCGCCAGGCAGGTCTGCTCGCAGTGAAATTGTATCGGTGTGGATATTACGGCAAGATCCGCCGTGCTTTGAGCATAAAAGCTTTCCATCGTCGGATAAAACGGCACGTTCCGTTCCTTCAGCGCCTCGTAAAACTTGCTCGTTTCCGGCTTTACATCGACTACCCCTGCGATAAAAGCTTCATTTTCATAGTTTCCGTTCAGCATTTCGTTAACATAGTTGGCTCCATAGCCGCCAATGCCGACCAATAAAATGGATACCCTATTCCCGCTCATTCTTCCTTCACCTCGGTTTTACAAGTTCATTGCAAGCTTCATTCTACACCCGCGGGTACGGGTCGTCTTATAAATTATGGAATCGTCTTCTCAATTTTGGAACCGCTATCTTATCGTCCCATTACTGTCCGGCAGCACGTCCGAAACGAGAATGGAGGGCATAGACAAAAAGAAAAGATCCGGCGCCAGGCCGAACCTTCCCTTCGTTTTATTCTTGAACGTCTTCGTCCCCGTCACGCATATCGACCGGTCCCGGATTCGGCGAAACCGGGGGATTTATTTGCACGGGCTTGTCCGTCGTACGCGTTTCATGCATCCCCACCGCACCCATCTGGTGCGTCTTCAGATCCCGAAGCTCCTTGTTCTCGACCATAATATTCACCTCCTGCGTCAATAGACGGTCTATCACGCTCTAGTGTGTCTGTTGAACCGCCCTATTATGTACAAGGGTACGGCAGCGTATTGCTATTGGCCCTGAAATTCGGTATAGTTAAAATGTAAAACATTTTCTTCAATATTAATGATTTATGAAAAATATTTTCTTACAATGAGGAAGCCTATGCCCGGAATTTTAAGCGCGATTCAAGAACAAATGGACACGATGAATCCGAAGGAAAAAGAAATCGCAGCCTACGTCCTCGCCCACTCCCACGACGTGGTCCAGATGGGCATTACCGACCTGTCGCAGCAGTCCGGGAGCAGCACGGCGACCATCTCCCGCTTCTGCAAGCATTTTCATTTTGCAGGATATATGGAGTTCAAGGTCAAGCTGGCCGCCGAGCTTGCGCAGCAGCCGCCATCCGGCGTGCAGTCCTATCAGGATATCGTCGCAGGCAACCCGCTTACGAGCATCGTTGCCGCCATGGAGGCGAATCACGTCAATTCGATTACCGATACGACACGGCTGCTTGACATGAAGCAGCTGCAGAAGGCGATCGATGCGCTCAAGTCGGCACGGCAGATCGATCTGTACGGAGTGGCGACGTCCGGTCTCGTCGCGCAGGATTTTTACCAGAAGCTGATCCGGATCGGCAAGCGGGCCGTGACGTTTTCGGACCCGCACATGCAGGTCACTTCGGCCTCCAGCCTGACAGAGCAGGATGTGGCGATCGGCATCTCTTATTCCGGGGAAACGGCGGAGACGATAGCGGCGTTAAAATGTGCGGCCGAGAACGGAGCAACGACGATTTCCTTAACGAAATTCGGCGCGAACACGCTGACCTCCCTCGCCTCGATCTCATTGTTCACCTCTACGCTGGAGGAAGGGATGCGGCGCGGAGATATGGCTTCGCGGATCGCTCAGCTGCATGTCATCGATATTTTGTTCGTGGGCTTGATCAGCGAGCAGTTCGACGATCTGGTGCCCCGTCTCGAAAATTCATTTCAAATGGTTAAAAAATACCGTTAGTCACAAGGAGCAGATACCCGTGAATTTACTTACTTTCGATTCTCATGACAAGCTGCATGAATCCGGGGCCAGCATTATTACCGGCCTCGTCCAAACGAATCCCCGCTCGGTGCTCGGACTGGCCACCGGCGGAACGCCGGTAGGCATTTACGAGGAAATCGTCAAAAGCTACCAGCGCGGCATCGTTTCCTTCCGTGACGTCACGTCGTTCAATCTCGACGAATATGTCGGGCTTCCCGAGGACCACGCGGAGAGCTACCGCAATTATATGAACATGCATCTGTTCAATCATATCGATCTGCCCCGCAGCCAAGCGCACATTCCCGACGGCAACGCAGCCGATCCGGCAGCGGAGTGCAAGCGTTATGACAAGCTGCTGGAGCAAGCCAAGCAAATCGACCTGCAGCTGCTCGGCCTCGGCCACAACGGGCATATCGGCTTTAACGAGCCGGATCACGCCCTGATCAGCGGCACGCATGTCGTAGAGCTGCGGGAGCAAACCCGCAAAGCGAACGCCCGCTTTTTCGATTCGATGGATCAGGTGCCTACGCATGCATTGACTATGGGGGTAGGGACGATTTTGAAGGCGAAAATGATTCTGCTCGTCGTTAAGGGAGCCGATAAAGCCGAAATCGTTCACCGCGCCCTGACCGGGCCGATCACGACGGACTGCCCGGCATCGCTGCTGCAGACGCATCCGCACTTGGTCGTACTACTGGATTCCGAAGCAGGGAGGCTGTTCAAATGAATGAAGTAAAAACAACATATATCTATAACGCAACCATTGTCACACCCGATACAACTGTGAAAAACGGATGGATTCTCCTTACCGACGGGCGAATTTCCGCTATAGGCAAAGAAACCGGAAGCGTAGAGCATGCGCGCACGCTCGCACAGCATTGTGAAGTGATTGACGGCCAAGGCGGATACGTGCTGCCGGGCTTCATCGATGTCCATGTCCACGGCGGCTACGGCCATGATTTTATGGATGCGGATGCAAAGGGCCTTGACGAGATTACCCGTTTTCACGGACAAAACGGTACGACCGTGATGCTGGCAACGACAGTAACGGCTCCGAAAGCGGACTTGGATCAGGTGCTCGAGCGCGTACATGCGTATCGGGAGGCCGGAATGCCTTACGCGCAGCTGCACGGCGTCCACCTGGAAGGGCCGTACATAAGCGCCAAATGGCCGGGAGCACAAAACCCGCAGCACATCGTAGCGCCTCAGCCTGCCTGGCTGGAGGATTGGACGCAGCGCTTCCCGGGTCTCATCAGCATGCAGACGCTCGCGCCGGAAACCGAAGGCGCTCTTGCCTACATCGAAGCTTTGACCGGCAGAGGGATCATTGCGGCGCTCGGTCACACCGACGCTACGTACGATCAAGTACAGCTCGCGGTGGAGCATGGCTTAAGCCACGCGGTGCATACGTTCAACGCGATGACGCGCCTGCATCATCGCGATCCGGGCACGGTCGGCGCCGTGCTGACCAATCCCGGCATCATGGCGGAAGTGATCGCAGACGGCCATCACGTGCATCCCGCATGCATTCGCCTGCTCGCGCAGACGAAGGGCCCCGACAACCTTCTGCTCATCACCGACGCCATGTCCGCCGCCGGACTCGGCAACGGCGAATACAAGCTTGGCGGGCTTGACGTTGTCGTCAACGGCGGCGTCGCGCGCCTCAAGGAAGGCGACAGCCTCGCGGGCAGCACGCTCACGATGATCGAAGCGTTCCGCTATGCGGTACGCGAAGTCGGTATCAGCGTCGAGCACGCCAGCCGGATGGCCAGCGGCACACCGGCCCGCAGGCTCGGCATTGACCGGCTGACCGGCTCCCTCGCGCCGGGCAAGCAAGCCGACGTGCTGCTGCTCAATCAGCAGCTGGAGCTCGAACGCGTCTGGGCGCAAGGACGCGTACTGTTGTAGGGCTTGCCGCTCTAGGTGCGGCAAGGCAGCGTCGCGCTCTTCGCTTGCGCGAAGAGCGGGTGCACGAATACCCCGGCCAGCTCCCATATGTGGAGCCGGCCGGGGTATTTGGGTTTGGCTCGCGGGCGGCGCAAGCTCCGCGAGCGAGGCGGGAACGTGGCGTAGGCCTCAAGCCGGGAATGCTGCTGGAGCTTTCCCGGTGCTTTCGCCGCCACGGCCGCGGTTGTATTTGTAATGCGGGTTTCATCCCCGCATTTCTACCATCACAGCAGAACCGCTTTACGCTAGCTCAGCCGGTTTACGCTTCCCTAACGCGGTTTTTCCGCGTTACAGCTCCCTCAATCCCTTCATCCTCTGCTGTAAGACGGTTTTTCCGCGTTACAGATCCGCTCTTCTGCCTTCACAGCCGATTCACCCTTCTCTAACGCGGTTTTTCCGCGTTATAGCTCCCTCAATCCCTTCATCCGCTGCTGTAAGTCGGTTTTTCCGCGCTACAGATCCGCTCTTCTGCCTTCACAGCCGATTCACCCTTCTGTAACGCGGTTTTTCCGCGTTACAGCTCCCTCAATCCCTTCATCCGCTGCTGTAAGACGGTTTTTCTTCGCTACAGATCCGCTTCCCTGCCTTCACAGCCGATTCACCCTTCCCTAACGCGGTTTTTCCGCGTTACAGCTCCCTAAATCCCTTCATCGGCTGCTGTAAGTCGGTTTTTCCGCGCTACAGATCCGCTCTTCTGCCTTCACAGCCGATTCACCCTTCTCTAACGCGGTTTTTCCGCGTTACAGCTCTCTCAATCCCTTCATCCGCTGCTGTAAGTCGGTTTTTCCGCGCTACAGATCCGCTCTTCTGCCTTCACAGCCGATTCACCCTTCTCTAACACGGTTTTTCCGCGTTACAGCTCCCTCAATCCCTTCATCCGCTGCTGTAAGACGGTTTTTCCGCGTTACAGTTCCGCTCTTCTGCCTTCACAGCCGATTCACCCTTCTCTAACGCGGTTTTTCCGCGTTACAGCTCCCTAAATCCCTTCATCGGCTGCTGTAAGTCGGTTTTTCCGCGCTACAAAAGACGTCTTCCAGCAACTTCAGCCGATTTACTCTCTCCTCACTCGGTTTTCCCTAATGCAACATCACGTGCAACTCACCCAGCCTTATGTTACAATCAGGAATCACATCATTAATTGTTAGGAGTGAAAATTATGGATATTACAGCAAACGATGTTGCTGAATGGATGCTGAAGGAAGTCAGGTTTGCAGGGATCCTGTATCAGCAGGACGCGGTTAATTATATTTTGGCTAACTTTGGCGAAGAGTTTATCTATGTGAATGAAAACGGGAATCAGTCGATCGCCAAAGAGGTCAAAAAGATATTTAAAAAACTGCATCACGGAAAAGCGGCATGGGATCGGGACGGTTTCTTTTGGGGATGGACAGGACCTTAAGTTACTCTATACCAGCAACCAATCTCCCAACAGCCATGAACACGTATTAGGCTACTCAGATCGCAACGCCAGACTGCATCTCCAACCATGCATACCTATTTTTTCTTTAATGAAGCTTCCCGGTGCCGCTCCCTTCATACCTGTGCAGACACCAGTGTTACCCTCTTCCTCCAGTCCACTGCGTACCACACCAACCCGTTCACCCTGTAGATCGCAGCCAGTTTGCTCCTGAACCACGGCTGCACTCACCCTCGTATACCCTCTCAGCCAATGTGGGGTTTGACCTACCGCCATGTGGCTCCGAAACTCGCTTGGGATTTGAGCGCGTTGGAATCAACTGCTACCTCCAGCATGGCATAAGCCTGTTTCACTATTTCCCTCAAGCCCACTCCGTATCGCTGTACTCCCTGTGCAGACCGTGAGTGAAAATTACCTCCGAACTCCAGCCGCACTCAACCTCACATCCTCTCCCCTCCCCGATAATCAACACCTTACACCATACCCCCATTTCTAATTCTAATCATCCATACTAGTGTGCGCTATGCATCACGCTTCAACCCTTGCTCACTTCCGGCACGACCCATCCGCTTGGCAGCTCGCCATGTCTCTCCCGCCTTCCGGCATGATCCATTGCCAGGCTGCACCTCGACTCTTCCTCACTTCCACACGATCCATCGCTTGACACAGCGCCCCGACACTTCCGCCCTTCCGGTACGTTCCATCGCATAGCAGCTTGCCATGTCTCTCCCGCCGTCCGGCACGATCCATCGCTTGTCACCACGCCTCGACTCTTCCACACTTCCGGTACGTTCCATCGTATAGCAGCTCGCCATGTCTCTCCCGCCGTCCGGCATGATCCATTGCTAGGTTGCATCGCCTCTTCCTCACTTCCGGCACGATCCATCGCTTGTCACCACGCCTCGTCTCTCCCGCCTTCCGACACGATCCATCCGCTTGGCACCACTCTTCGACTCTTCCGCCCTTCCGGTACGTTCCATCGTGTAGCAGCTCGCTATGTCTCTCCCGCCTTCCGGCATGATCCATTGCCGCCAGGCCGCGCACCTCGCCTCTTCCACACGATCCATCGCTTGGCACCACGCCTCGACTCTTCCGCCCTTCCGGTACGTTCCATCGTATAGCACCACGCCATGTCTCTCCCGCCTTCCGGCATGATCCATCCGCCTAGCAGCTCGCTCGCGAATCCCCCATTGCTGCAAACACCACACTCAACGCGCCACATAACATACAGCACACAAGCGGATCACGCGTTACTACACGCTCTCCTGCTTCTGCTCCAATCGTGCCACCGCGTCGCCGAAATGATATCGGCACGCCTGCAGCGCCTCCATCGCCTGCTCCTTCGTCACGCCGAAGCGAAGCATCAATATCGCGACACGGGCGTCTCCGTCCGCCTGCTGCACATAGTGCGCAGCGGTTACCTGCGCTGCTCCGGTCGCCTCGCTAACGATGCGTACGACGCGATCGCGCAGCTTTTCGTTCGTCGCCTGTACGTTAACCATCAGGTTGCCGTACACTTTGCCGAGCTTGATCATCGCGGTCGTCGTGATCATGTTCAGCACCATTTTCGTTGCCGTCCCCGCCTTCAATCGGGTCGAGCCCGTCACGACTTCGGGACCTACCGGCACCTCGATCCCGTATTCCGCCGCCTCGCTTAGCACTGCAGAGTCGTTGCAGGAAATACTCGCCGTCAAGGCGCCAAGCTCCCTCGCCCGGCGAATGGCGCCGATCACATACGGCGTGCTGCCGCTTGCGGCGATCCCTACTACTGCATCGCCCGCCGTAATGTGTGCGGTGATCTCCCTCGCTCCTGCTTCCTCGTCGTCTTCGGCGTTTTCAATCGCCGTTGTGATCGCCGCTTCACCTCCTGCGATGAGGCCCGTCACAAGCGTACGGTCCACGCCGAACGTCGGCGGACACTCGGAAGCGTCGAGTACGCCGAGCCTCCCGCTCGTCCCGGCTCCGACGTAGAAGAGCCGGCCTCCGTGCTGCATAACCTGCACAATCGCTTCAATCGCTTCGGCGATACGAGGCAAAGCCCGTTCCACAGCCAAAGCGACGGTTTGATCCTCTTCATTCATTATTTTTATAATGTCAAGGACGCCGGCTCGGTCCAATTGCTCCGATTTGGCGTTTCTTTGCTCGGTTACAGGTTGACTAGTGTAGTGTTTATTCAATATGCTTCCCTCCCTGTCTCCACTCTTCCACTCGCTGCCGGATGTCCTCATCGATTCGAACACCCGCTTGCTTTAACGCCAACAAATAACAGCCGGTCACGGGCGGAACCGTCAATCGGTTCACATGAAATCCGTTGGACCGGATCAGCTCATGACCGGCCAACCGGTTCATGAACCAATTGTCCTGGAACAACCCTCCGCTCAGGACGAGCGGCATTTCCGCCGCCTGCAATCCAGGCTGCCTTTCCGCCAATCCGGCCGCTGCCGATGCCGCCAAGACAGCAAGCTCCTCTACAGCTGAAGTGACAATCGCATCGGCAACCTCATCGCCTTCCTGCGCCGCCAGCACCGTCAGCTTGGACACCTCGGCAATCGCCGTCCGTACATTCGGCTGGCCGTACACATGCGTTATAATCCGGTTCGGATCAGGCAGCGACCAATGCTCCAGCACCCGCTCCGTCAGCACGGTTCTCTTGCCGCGCCCGTCATGCTGCTTCATAACCGCATTCAGCGTCTGCCGCCCGATATCGTAGCCGCTGCCCTCATCCCCGAGCAAATACCCCCAGCCCCCGACTCTTACATAAATGTCGGATTCCGGAATATAGCCGCATGCAATCGATCCCGTTCCGGAGATGAGCACGATGCCCTTCTCTCCCCATGTACCTGCAGTCAGTACAGTAACCGCATCGTTATGGATCGTTACCGTCACACCCTCCGGCAGCAGCTCGCGCATATAGGCGTACAACCGCTCCTTGGCTTCCGAACGATCCGCTCCCGCCATCCCGAGGAAAATCCCCTCCAGCTGGAACAGCTCGCTTCGCGACTGCTCCAGCGACTGGGCAATAAGATCGGACAGCACGCGCTTGACCTCGTCCCACGGACGCGATGTAATGCTGCTGGACGGTCCGTAGCAAACGGCGCCTATTGTACCGCACTCATCTCCGATCATGCAGGCGGTTTTCGTTCCCCCGCCGTCAATGCCGATGAACCTGCGCCCTCCAGCTCCTGGACTGGGACCTAGACTTTCAGGCTCGCTCCCAGAAGCCATATTACGCCTCGTCCCATACTCCCCTCCGTTATCATCCATCCGATACGAGTCCTTTTCCACTATGCCGCTCCTCCTCCCTACCAGCATCTTGCTCTATTTGACCGCTCCGGCCGTCATGCCGTCCATAAATTGCTTGGAAGCTGCGGCGAACAACACGATCATCGGCAGCGACGATAACGTCAAGCCTGCGAACAGCACGCTCCAATCGGTCGAATATTCGCTGAACAGCGTCAGCATCCCTACCGGAATCGTCTTTCGTGCCTCCTCCTGGACGAAGATGAGCGGAAAGAAAAAATCGTTCCATACCGTAATAAAATTCATGATCATCACCGTACCGAGAGCCGGTCTCATAAGAGGAGCGATGATGCGAAGCAAAATGCCCAGGTTCGAGCAGCCGTCAATTTTCCCCGCCTCTTCCAGCTCCTTCGGCAGCGTCTTGAAAAACCCGGTCAATATAAGCACCGACAGCGGAAGCCCAATCGCCGTATACACCAGCACCAGCGACATCTGCGTATTCAGCAGCTGCATGCTTTTCATCAGCATGAACAGTGGGACGATCCCCAGCTTGATCGGAATCATCATCCCCAGCAAAAAGAAGAAGAACAGCGCCGGGTTCCACTTGAAAGGAAAACGCGCGATATAAAAGGAAGCCAGGGCGCCGAAAGCGATAATCAAGGCAACCGACACGACGCTGACGATAACGCTGTTCCAGAAATAGCCGAGATACGGCAGCTGTTCGAGCAGCTTGCGGTAAGCAGCCAAGCTCCAGGCTTGCGGCAAAGCCATCGGATTTTTGAAAATCTCGATGTTCGTTTTGAACGAGGACAACAGCATCAAGCCGATCGGGTAGAGGCTTACAAGCGCGAACAACCATGCAATAACGTACTGGACAATGCGGATTCCTTTTTGTTGTTTCACCTTATTCGCCTCCTACTCCAGATCCCTTTTTTTCATCCAGGCCATGAATCCCGCCGACAGCACCGCAATAATGAAGAACAAGGTAACCGCAAGCGCAGATCCCAGCCCGATAGCCACACCGTCCCCGCTCGAACCGCCGAAGGCCGTACGGTAAAAGAAGACCGCAAGCGTATCCGTCGAAAAGTAAGGCTCCCCTTGCGAGCCCTGCATCGCGTAGATCAGCTCGAACGCCTCAAACGCGTGAACGAACGTGAACACCGTAATAATGATAATGGATTGCATCATCATCGGCAGAGTCACCGAGCGGATAAGACGAAGCCCTCTGGCGCCGTCCAGCTTCGCCGCTTCCAGCACCTCCTGCGAGATCGACTGCAGCCCCGCCAAAAAGATCAGCACCGAAAATCCGATACCGAACCAGCAGTTAGCCAAAATGATCGCTGTCAGCGCTGTAGCCGGATCTCCCAGCCATGGCTTGGCCCAAGCCTCCAGCCCGATCTGCTTCAACACGACATTCACCGCGCCAAAGTTCGGATTCAGCAGCAGCTTCCACAAGAAGCCTACTACGATAACCGACAGCAGCCTCGGCAAAAAGTACGCCATCTTGAACAGCTCGGCACCCTTTACTTTGGAAAAGATGATGTACGCTAATACGAAAGCGATTCCGTTCTGTACGACCATTTCAAGAAGAAAATAATAGGCGTTATGCCCGAACGCATTCCAGAACCGCTCGTTGAATGGTTCAACCGTGAACAGAGTAACGAAGTTCCCCAGCCCGATGAAACCGCCCTTTTGCAGCCCCTGCCATTCGAACAAGCTGTAGCTGAAAGCGGCCACAATCGGATAAACGATGAACAAGGTATAGACGACGAGGGCCGGGAGGGGGAACAGATGGACAAGCCCTTTTCTCCAGTTGAATGGTTTGTGCTTTGAGCTGGCTGTTTGCAATTGGACGTTCGTCCCCTTCATATGCGCCTCGCCGCCTTTTCCAATAAATTATTTCCCGGCCGGTTTAAACCAGGAGTCTACGCTTTTTTGCAGCTCTTCCGTCACCTGCTGCGGCGTCTGTTTGTTCAAGTACATCCCCTGCAGCAGACCTTCAAATGCGGATTTCGATGTCGGATTACCCGAGTTGAAATGGACGACGAATAAATAAGGAGTAGAAATGCTGTTGGCGAACTTGGATATTTTCGTTACTGTAGGGTCCGTCGCTTCCACGCCCGGGATCGTGCTCGGCTTCATCAGCTCGTTTGCCACAAGAGCACCGAATTCCTTGGTCGTCATGAACTCGATGAATTTCAATGCTTCCGCTTTATTTTTCGACGCCTTGTTCACCGAGAACGAGCCGTCCACCCATGTCGTTACCGACGCTTTGCCGCCAGCAGGAGCAGGAACCGGGAAGACATCCATCTCCAGCGCCGGGTTCATCTTCTTCATCACGGCAAATTCCCAATCGCCCATCACCATCATCCCGGCTTGCTCCGTAACGAACATATTGCGCATATCGTCCATCGACAGCCCGACGTAATTATCCGGGAAATATTTGGTCAGCCCCTGCATCGTTTGTATCGAATCGAGGAACGCTTTATCCTTGAAGTTCGTTTGGCCGGAGGTGACTTTGTTCACGAAGTCGGTTCCGCCGTAAAATACCGGTCCGAGCGCCCCGTGCGTCAGCGATAAGATCCAGCCTTCCTTCGAACCGAATGCGAACGGAGCCACCTTGTTCTGCTTCAGCGTCTCGGCCGCCTTAATAAGATCGTCCCACGTTTTCGGCTCCTCGATATTGAACTTTTTGAACAGCTTCTTGTTATAAAAGATTTGCGTAGAGCTGAACACGGTAGGAACGCCGTATACTTTGCCGTCCTTGCCCGTCGCCGCCGCCAATGTCTCCTTCGACATGACGCTCAAGCCTTTAACCGCATCGAGCGGCTCGAGATATCCCGCATCCGCCAAAGCGATGCCCGCCGCATAAGGCCGCAGCTGGATGATGTCCGGACCGCTGCCCGTTTGCAGCGACGTGTTCAATACCGTATTATATTCGGTATTTTTCGTAGGCTTGAACTCGATTTCGACGTTCGGGTTTTTCTTTTGATATTCCTTGATAATTTTCTCGTACGCTTCTTTATCTTCCGTCCGCCAGCTGCCCATGGTCAGCTTCACCTTTTGCGCAGGCGGCGTTTGAACCTGTCCCCCATTACCTTCTTTGGCCGGTTGCTGGGCCGGGGGCGTCGTCGACGAGCTGCACCCTGCCAATGATACCGCTACTGCGGCTGCAACAATCAGAGAAACCTGTTTCATTCTTGTTATTCCTCCTTGGATTGTTCTTTGTGTTTTTATTTAACCCCTGAAATCGAGGAATAAATAACATCATGCAAAAGAGGGCGCAGACGCCGGATCGGATTCGCTCTGCCGAAATGAACCGCATTCGTCAGGAAGACGACGACCAGCTTGCTCTGCGGCTCGATCCACACACTCGTTCCGGTAAAGCCGGTATGGCCGAAGCTGCCTTGCGGCCAAACGTGGCTGCAGCTGGGCGCCGGCTCCTGTCCGTGCCATACTTCCCAGCCGAGCCCGCGTCCCATGAAGGGCTGCGCGCAGCATATCTCGCGCCATTCCCGCCGGACAACCGGGCCGTCCGGCTGCAGCCAGCTCTCCCCGTACCGCGCCAAATCCGCAGCGGTCGTGAACAGCCCGGCGCTTCCCGATACGCCGCCTAGATGATAGCTTTTCTCGTCGTGGACTTCTCCGGTAATATATGAGCCACGGTATAACTCCGTCGGCGCAATCCGGTACCGCTCCGACTCCGCGGGTACAAATCCGGTATCCGCCATCCCGAGCGGCTGATGGATTTCCCGGCGGACGAACTCAGCAAGCTTCTCACCCGTAATTCGCTCCACTACAGCCCCGAGCAAAATAAAGCCCAAGTCGCTGTACAGCACTTGACGACCCGGTTCAAACAGCAGCTCCTGCCGGAACGCTTCCTCCATGACATCTCTGTACACGCTGCGCTCCATGCCCGGCAAATCCGCCGGAAGACCGGAAGCATGCTGCAGCAAATGGGCTATCGTTACGTTGCGATGGCGAAATTCCGGTATAAATCGTTGCACCGGGTCGTTCAGCGCAAGGAAACCGCGAGCCTCAAGCGTTAAGATGGCGGGCAGCGTCGCACTAACCTTCGTCAAGGAGGCGGCGTCAAACCGCGTATCGATTGTAAACGGTTTCTTTTCAGAGGATACGTCCGCCTCCCCGAACGCTTGCTGCCACCGATAACGGCTTCCGAGCGAAATATGCAACACGGCGCCGGGAATGGAACGTTCCTCGACCCAACGATCGACGAGCCGGACGACGCTATCCATTGCGCTTCGACCCGCTGACGGCTTTTCTCGTTTTCTCCAGCGCCTGAATGCTCTCTTCGTATGTTCGGCTCGCTATGCCGACGTACAAAATATCGATAACGTTCAGCTGCGCTATTCGCGACGCCATCGCCCCGCTTCGGATGCTCTGCTCCAGAGAGCTCGTGAACAATCGGATGTCTGCCGTCTCCGCTACGGGATTGTTGCCGAACTTGGTGAGCGAGATGACAGTGGCTCCAGTCGCCTTCGCTATTTCCAGACTTTGAATAATATTCTCCGTCTGCCCGGAGTACGAAATGCCGAACGCTACGTCCTCCTCCGTCATATTGGCTGCAAGCGTCGCCTGCGAATCAAAGTCCGTAGCAGCCTCGCACCACCGGTTAATCCGCGACAGCTTCTGCTTGAAATCCTGCGCTATGACGGCTGAAGCGCCGACACCGAAGAAATAGACCCGCCGCGCTTCACTCAAGCAATCGATAGCCCTCTCTACGTCCTTGGGTGACAAAACGGTCAGCGTATCCTGAATCGACAGCATATTGTTATGGGAGATGGATTGGATCAGGTCTTGCACTGTACCGTCGATTTGGATTTCCTGATACGACGTCCTATCCGCAGGGATAGACGCCTTCGCCAAATCCGCGGCAATCCGCAGCTTCAATTCCTGAAACCCTTTCAAATGAAGCGATCGCGCCAGCCTGATAATCGTCGCCTCGCTCACGCCGGCGAGCTCCGCGACCTTTTGCACCGATGCGTTAACTACCGTCTCAGGGTGCTCCAGAATGTATTGTGCGACTTTTTGCTCCATGGGCTTTAATGATTCCATCGCTTCCTTGATTCCGATCAGACCGCCGTTTAACATCGATAGACTCCTTTGAACTGGTTTTTATAAACTACCGGTAACTGTTCTTTACAATTTCATTATAAAATAAAATTTCTCGTTGTAAATACATTTTTGAAATTTTATTTCCTATAAATTTTTTATTACGGCAGCGTTTGCATGCAAAAAAGCCCCCCTACGGCGAACCACCGTAAAGGGACTGCTAATGGAGGACCCTGCCTGTACAGACTTACTTGCCTTTCCCTTGCAGAATCGGGGAGTTCGAGAAGAAGGCTTCCATGCCCGCTTTCTCCTCCTCCGTAAACTGTCTTAAAGGCTGGCGGACGGCTGGGGTGCGAATGATTCCTTGCAGGAACAACATATATTTCTCGTAAGGGATCACGTCATAATTCAGCATATGAGCGATGATTTCGTTGGCATTCGCCTGCAGGCTTTGCACAGCCTCCCACCGGCTGCTCGACGCTTGCGAGAACAGCTCCACGAATAGCCCGGGCATCATATTAAAGGTGCTGCCGATAGCCCCATCCGCTCCCATCAAGCTTCCTCCGGCGTACACCTCATCGTGGCCGTTCCAGATCAGGAAGCCGCTTCCGCAGCGGCTGCGGATTTGCTGCATTTCGAACAAATTAAGCGAAGTGAATTTCACGCCGAGACAGCGGGGATGGCGGGCCATCTGCTCGTAAAAGTCGAGAGACAGCTGAACGCCTGTCGCCCCCGGAAAATGATACACGATCATCGGAAGCTGCGAAGCCTCCATGATGGATTCGTAGTGTGCGCGAATTTCTCGCGGTCCGACCTTGTAATAAAACGGGACGACCGCCGATATCGCGTCGACGCCGAGCTCCTCGGCATGCCTTGCCAGCCGGATGCTCTCCATCGTGCTTATGCAGCCGACATGGGCGATTACGGTGACTCGGCCTCTGGCGGCACGCACGACGGTCTCCAGTACGGTCATCCGTTCTTCGCTTGTCAAAATAAAGCCTTCTCCGGTGCTGCCCCCCACATAGAAGCCTTTGATACCCTGTTCTATTTGGTGCTCCACCAACCGATTCAGCGATTCCAAATCCAAGCTGCCGTCTTCCTGCATAGGCGTCAACAGCGCCGTAAATATACCCTTGAATTTTGCAGTATCCATGGTCATGGTCTCTCTCCTCTGTAAAAAGCTGTTTTCGTTCTCAAGCCGCTTACTTCGATTGGTCGTGCGGAACCGTCACAGCTGCCGTTCCACTCGCCCGATTTCCCGCTTCGTCCTCTGCCGTATAGACGATGGTATATACCCGGCCCGCTCCGCCGTCGTTTCGCTCGGCTTTCAGAAGGAAGCTCCGGTCGTCGGTTCCGAACTGCGCTTCCTGCACGAAATCGTTCGCCGCGCCGCCGGAGCGCTCGCTGCTTGTTATGGAGTCGAGCACGACGGATACGTTGCCGGATGACCGATCCTTCGCATCAATGGTCACCTGGATAGGAATCCATTTGTGGTTCGGCGGCCACAGGCTGAGCTTATCCGGTGTGACGCTGAGCATCGGCGCCGTCTTATCCACGGGCAGCGTCAGCGCCTTGGGATCTTCTACGTGTCCCGCCCGGTCCGTACTCCGGTATTCCAGCCGGTTGACGCCTTCCGTATCTACTGCGACAGGAGCGGTATACGGCTTCCAACCGCCTCCGTTGAGCCGGTATTCGGTGCCGGCGGCTCCGGATAAGTCGTCGTAGACGGATAACGTCACCGTAACGTCGGAAGTATACCAGCCGTTCTTCCCGTTAGGCTGCTGAGGCTCCACCGATGCCTCCGTTACCGGCTTGGCTTGATCGCCGTTCCAGTACAAGCCCTTGATCTCATGCGCATTCATCGCATGCTTATAGATGCGCAGCTCGTCAAGCTCGCCCAGCCAATGACGGTTGTTCACCGTCCCTTTATCCAAGCCGACGAGCGGAGGTACGCTGCGGTTCGTAATGTCCATTCCGGCGCTGTCGAACGTCACGGCGGCGCTCGCCAATTCGCCGTTCACGTATACCTTCAGCACGGAGCCGTCCCTCACTCCGGCGATATGCGCCCATTGTCCGGCTTTGATTAATCCGGAAGGGGTCACGGCACTCACTTCGGCTTTCAAGGGCAATCCGGTCATATTCATCCGGACCGCGCCGTTTTTTTCCACGGCTAGCCACCATTGCGGCAGACCTTTGCCGGCTTGCCCGTACCAATAGATGATGTGCCGCTGCTGCACGAGCGCTTCGGGCTTCACCCATACGGAGTACGTAAAGTCACCCGTACCGGTATGCAAATCTTCAACGTTCGTTATCTCCGTATGAGCGCCGCTCCCGTTTAAGTAGAGCGATCCGCTTAACGCTCCCGCTCCCTGCCGCAGGACAGCCCCGTTTTTCAGCAGCCCGGCGTGTCCCTTGCCGGTCAGGTCGGTAACGGTGGCGCCAGAGTTCGTCTGATCGAAATTCCAGTGCAGCATGAGCTCCGGCCTCTGCCTCGTTCGATCGATCCGTATCGTATAATCCCTCACTCGCTGCCCGAGCTTCGCTTGGATAGTTATCGTATCCAGCCCGGCAATACGGACGGCATTAGGAGCTCCAGCCACCGCCTGCACGCCGCTGATCGTGATCGTAATGTTTCCGTTCGAGGAGACGGGTGTTACCGTCACCTGCTCCATGTCGGGGAACACCTGAAGCCGATATTCCTCGATATCCCCGCGGAACACGGGGCTTAATGCTCCTTCGGGTATGACTACGTTGTCCAGATCGGGCTCGACGACAGACAGCCAGGCAAGATTCACCGTCGCGAACATGATCTTCTCGTAGGCGTTGTTCTCTCCGCCTTCGAACAGCAAGCCGACGTGCCCGTTAGGCAGCACCGTCAGGGACGAATAGGCGGAAGGCCCTTTGAATACGGTCTTCGCCATCGTCCACGTTGCGCCGTCGTCCTCGCTCAGGCGCAGCGTCATCTTCTCCCGGCGGTTCTCGTCCGCCGGGTTCGCGAACAGCAGCATCCGGTTGCCTTGCCCGTTGTCGGCCGGCATATACCGGATGATGCTCGCTTCGCAGATCGGATCGATCAGCTCTGCGGCATAACGGATCGGCGACCAGGAAGCCCCTTGGTCGCTGCTTGTCGAGATCGCCCGCCTCCTCACTTCCTGATGCGTGGAGAGCCGGTCGTTGTGCATCAGCGTGCCGTCCGTCAGCTCGACGACCGTAGCTTCGTTCGTTCCGGCAGGCATTCTGCCGCTCTCCTGCCACGTCAGGCCGTGGTCGTCGCTTTGCAGGTTGCGGCCGATAGCCGGAATGACGAGCCGCCCCTTGTGCGGACCATGCCGAAGCTGGATGCCGATGCCGGGACCTGTCGCATCCCACCGGGTATTCGGCTGCTGCACCTCGTTGAACCGGTTGACCGGCGCCGACCAGGTCGCACCTTCGTCGTCACTGTATGAGCTCCAGATCGTGCGGACTCCTCTGCTCGTGCCGTTGTTGATTTCCTCTATCGTGTCCTCGCCGTAATTATGGGTCATGAACAGCCATATGCGGCCCGTGCTCTCATCCTGTACCGGAGTCGGATTCCCGCAAGTGTTGACCCCGTCGTTGCAGACGATCTGCAGCGGCTGCCACGTGCGCCCTTCATCGAAGCTTCGCTTCAGCACCAGATCGATGTCTCCCGTATCGGATGCGCTGTTTTTCCGCCCTTCGGCAAAAGCCAGCAGCGTTCCTGACGAGGTCGTCAAATCCGAAGGTATGCGAAACGTATGATATCCTTCCGTCCCTGCTGCATATAGATCCATATTGCGATAATAAGGCTCCGTATCCGCCTCCTCTCTTTCAGCCGCCTGAACACCGGCGGCAAACAAGGGAATCGCCTGACCTAACGCCAATAAGAAAGCGATGATAAGCAAGAGTCGCTGTCTCCTCATTGTTCCTGCCTCCTTCTTCCGTTTCCTCTGCGGACGACGCGCACCTTCGCCCGAACGTCTATTCGAGCGGATAACGCGCCAAAGTAATGCGCTCATAGCATCTATCGTCGCCGCATTCGTACAAGCACAGCACCTGGCCGTCCTTCGTTACGGCCAAATCGGAATAGGCGGCCGGCCCTTCATGCAGCACCCGCTGCACAGCCCATGTCCTGCCTCCGTCCCGGCTGCTTCGCACCGTCAGCTTCTCTCTCGCTGTGCTGGCCGGATTCGAGAACAAGATGCCGCCCCGCCCGTCCTCCAGCACGGAGCCTTGGCATACCGGCTCCGTCAATGCCTCGTCCAGCGCGATATCCGACCAGGTGCGCCCTTCATCCCGGCTCCACGCGGAAGCGCGCCGATTGCGGCCATGGTAGCTCCGCATATTGATGTACACTGTGCCATCCTGCAGCTCGGCGACGGCGCATTCGTTCGTGTTCTCGCCTACGATGCCGCCGAGCTGCCAGCTTTCCCCGTGATCGTCGCTGTAGATCACATGCGCAGTGTATGGGCCCGACCGCCCTGCTTCGGGCTGAAGCACGGCATGGTTGCAGGGGACGAGCAGCCTGCCGCTCTTTAGCTGAACCGCATGGCACGGCCCGGTTGCATACCAGGTCCACTCCGGACGCTTCACATCCCGCGTGATGTTTCGCGGTTCGCTCCAATTGACTCCGTCATCGTCACTTTTCATGACGAGCACCTCTCTCGCCGCCCTCCCGGCGAGAATATCTTTCTCATGACCGTCCTCCGCATTGCGGCAGAGCAGCAGCCAGATCGTCCCTGTATCCCGGTCCTGAACCGGACAAGGATTGCCGATCGTGTTCGTGCCGTCATCGGCGATAATCCGATACGGCTCCCACGTTTTGCCGTGATCCCGGCTGCGCCGAACGACGACGTCAATATCGCCCGCGTCACCCGCCCCGTTTTTCCTCGCTTCGCAAAATGCAAGCACCGTGCCCTCCAAAGTAACAAGCAGGGACGGGATCCGATACGTATGATAGCCGTCCTGTCCTGACACAAACAATACGTCCTGCTGCAGCATCTTTATAAATCCTCCTCTTTTACTCCAGTGGTGTTCCAGCCTTCAGCTTTCATCCTTTGATCGAGCCGACCATGACGCCCTTCACGAAATATCTTTGAATGAACGGATACACGAACAAGATCGGAAGCGTACTCACGATAATGATCGCCGATTTCAGTGTCGCCGCCGGAGGCGGATCGTGAACGAACTCCAGCTGCGTCTCGTTTTGCGTTACACCGCTTAACAAAATATTTCTCATCACAACCTGAATCGGAAGCTTGCTCTGTTCGTTAATGTAAATGGAGGCGCCGAACCAGTCATTCCAATGATGGACCGCATAGAACAGCCCGATCGTAGCGATGGCCGGCATCGACAGCGGAACGACGATTTTCCACAAAATGACCGCCGGCGACGCCCCGTCAATAATGGCCGACTCCTCCAGCTCCTCCGGCAGGCTCATGAAAAAATTACGCAAAATGAACAAATTCCACGCACTCACCAAACCGGGAATAATAAGCGCCCACAGCGTATCCTTAATGCTCAAGTTGTCGATGAGCATGTATGTCGGAATCAGCCCGCCATGAAATATCATCGTAAGAAAAATGATCAGCACCAGCCCGTTTCTACCCGGGAGCTGCTTGCGCGATAAGCCATATGCCAGCGTCGCCGTAAACAGCAGATTGAGGAAGGTCCCGACCACCACCTTGAAAATCGTCACTTTATACGCATTAAAAATGAGCGGTCCACGATTTAAGAGCAGGTCATAGGCGGTAAAATCGAGCTTTTCCGGAATGAGGACGAACGCCCCTCTGCGCATCGACTCCTCCGCACTGATGAACGAGGTGGACAGTACCGCTACGAACGGAATCAAGAACATCAGTGACAGCATAACCAGCACCGCCATATTAACACCGTCAAACAACCTCTCGCCTGCCGTCGGCTTTAAGGAACTCATCCAGACTTCCTCCTTTCATTACCAGATACCCGTCTGGTTCATTTTTTTGGCTATATAATTGGCTCCAAGAATGAGAATCATGGCCAATAGGTTCTTGAACAAGCCGACCGCCGTAGCAAACGAATAATCGAGTGAAATTAACCCTTCCCGGTACACGTACGTATCGATAATATCGGCGACCTCGTACACGGCCGGAGAATACAGCAGCAATACCTTCTCGAAGCCTGCATTCAACAGACCGCCGATGGAGAAGATCAGCATGATCACGATAACATGCGTAATTCCCGGCAGCGTAATATGCCACATTTGCCGAAACCGGCTAGCTCCGTCCATTCTGGCCGCCTCGTACAAGCCCGGATCGATCCCGGACATAGCCGCCAAATACAAAATGCTCCCCCAACCGATCGTCTGCCATACATGAGATGCTACCAGAATCGTCCGGAAATAATCGGGATCTCCGAGAAAATGGACCGGCTCCCCTCCGAAAGCAACGACAATCGCGTTGACCAGTCCTTTATCGGTGGAAAGAATCATCATGACAAGCCCCGCTGCCACAACCGTAGAGATGAAATGCGGCAAATACGAAATCGTCTGAACGACTCGTTTGAACACAGCATGCCTCAGCTCGTTGAGCATTAGGGCCAAAATAATGGAGGCGGGAAAGCCGAAAAACAGCTTGTAGCTGCTGATTAACAGCGTATTTCTCATCACGTTCCAAAAATAATACGAATTCCAGAAGCGGATAAAATGCTTGAACCCGACCCATTGTCCGGTCAAAATCGCCTCGACGCCTTCAAAGGGCGAAATGTCTTTAAAAGCGATGATGACGCCGAACATCGGAATGTAGTCGAAAATCAGGAAATACAGCATGCCCGGGATGATTAAATAGTAGTAAAACCGGTGTATTTTGATCGCGGACCATAGCTTTTTCCTGGAAACGGACTGCCTGGCGGAAGCGGAGGCTTGGCTAAGCGGCAGCTCTGCGTTTGTATTTGTATTCACACCTGCTTCCTCCTTTCAACAAAAATGATGCGTTCACGGTACGGCAAGCCGCTAGGGGCAGGATCCTGCAGCGAACGGTCCCGTCCGTCCTTATTCCCGAACGAGCTCGTCGCTCATTGCAAGATATAAGCGTACTCCCGCCCTACGCAGCTTCCATTCGATCAAATCCTCACTTCTTCTTTTCGTTATATTGTCTCGTGTACTCTTCAATCCATTTGTCCAAACCGGCTTTGTATAACTGATCGATGTATTTGTCAAAATCGCTCAATGGTCTTGCGCCCGTAACGAATTTCACCAGCTCCTCACTGCGCAGACGGTCCAAATCGCCTAATGTAGGGATTTTCTCCTGAAGCATTTTTTTATCGTACATGATGGTTGCGTCTACCGGCATTTTCGCCACGCTCACATTCAGTGCTTCCTTGTTCAAATAATCCGCATGCATTTTTTTGACCGGATCGTTGAAGCCGTATTTATTTTCCGTAGCAATGCCGAGCGACACCATGTACTCGCCAGCATACGACAAATCCTTGTTTAACAGCTCAATATCGAACTTGTTGTTCCCTGTATATTTCCAGTTCGTTCCGAAGGCGGCGTTCAGCGTGTTCGTCGGCATATCCTGATATTGATAATTGATGAACTTCATTACCGCATCCGGATGCTTCGCTTTCTTCGTAATGACCATTGAGCTGGTGTTCGCTGCGGTTGCTGTGATTAGCTTTCCTTTTGGACCTTGAATATCCCGCACGATCTCATAATTCGCTTCCGGCGGAAGGCTCGGCTTGATTTGCGGGAATAGCAGCGTGATTCTCGAATACCACATGGTCGAAGTGCCCACCCGGTTCGTTTTCAGAAGCTCCAGCGGATCGAACTTGGCGAACGCTTCTTTATAGATGTAGCCTTTCTGGTACCAGTCGGCCATTTTGGCGACAAAATCCTTGAATCCGGGAGCAAGCTCCACCGGCTTCAGCTTCTTATCTGCAGGGTCCACCCAGTTGCTGTTCCCGTGCTCTACAAAGCCTCCCATCAGAGCATTCTTAATGCCATTCAGATCGGTCATCATTGGAATCGTATCGGCTTTTCCGTTGCCGTCGGGGTCCTGCTCTTTAAAAGCTTTGAGCACCGCCTCCAGCTCATCAATCGTTTGCGGAGTTTTCAAATTCAGCTTCTTAACCCAGTCTGAGCGAACCCAAGTCGGGTAATGAACCGATGGTACCCCACGGGGTATTCCCCATATTTTCCCGTCCTTATCCTTCATGTACTCCCATGCTTCCTGTGGCCATGCTTTCTTAATGTCCTGCCCGTACTTATCGAGCAAATCATTCAAAGGAATGATAGCTCCCTTGGACGCGTATTCGTCCCAATTGCCTTGGAACGTGTCGATTTCATCCTTGGAGCCGAGCAGAAGGTTCAGCTTCTCCCCTTCGGATCCTTTTGGCGGCACAATCGCTATCGGTTCAATGCCCAGCTTATCCACGTACATTTTCTTCATCTCTTCGAGCTTCTCCGGCACGCTTCCCTCCGGCTTTTGGTTCAATGCGCCCGTGTTCTGATAAATATAAATTTTGGGCAACGCCTTCGCTTCACCGTTCCCGTTGGACGCCTCTTTCCCTTGATTTGCCACACCGCCCGTACCGGAGCCGGAGCATGCCGCTAATGCAGATGCAGATAAAGCAACAATGACGGATAGACTGATCGTTTTTTTGCTTACCATCCCTTTTCCTCCCTTTTGGCTTCAGATCCCGACATGCAGGACCTTGACTCTGAGCTAACGGTAGCATGCAATGTAAGCGTTTTTAAATAATAAATATCGTACATCCGTACTACGATTTTTACATATCAAAATGTTATTATGCATTTGCCAACAATAAACCCCCGCCACCGCTGCATCAGGCAGTGACAGGGGCCAGCTCAAGAACCGACTATTTTTTTATATTCGCCCGGCGTCAAGCCCATCATCTCTTTAAACACCTTAATAAAATAATACGAGTTACCGTAACCGACCCGCTTACCGATTTCATTGATTTTCATATCGCTCTCCGCCAGCAGCACCTTACTCCTCTCAATGCGGACACGCTTCAAATAATCGACGAACGGATGACCGGTGCTCTGCTTAAACAACCGGCTTATATAGGCAGGGTTCAAGTTCAATTGCTCCGCCACCGAGTTTAGGGAGATGTCCTGGCTGTAATCGCGCTCAAGAATATCGATCACCTTGGCAATGTGCTGGTTCCCTCTGGCACTCGTTTCCCGCTCAATATAAGCAACCGTAAGGCCGATAAGCCTGTGAAACCACCGCCCGATGCTATCCAGCGAATCCTGATCCAGCAGCTCACGGTACGGATCCGCTTCATTGCCTAGCACAGCGCGTACGTCAGCCCCCAATTGGTGATATGTATTCATAATTCCGGTCAGCAGCTGCATGAAGATCGGTTGGATATGGTTATAGTGCAGCGTGTTTTTACAGGCTTGGATCTCCATGACGATCTCGTTGAGCACCTGAATCGCTTCCGCTTCTCTGGCCGTCTTAATATGGCTGAGCAGCAGCTCCTCCTTCAACTTCGGATACGTAAATTCGCTTTCGCTGTCGATCATTCTATCGTCGATGGAGATGACATCCCCTTGCCCATACAAAATACGGTATTTGAGGGCTTCCAACGCTTCCTCATATCCTTGGGGTAAGTCCAGAATCGTCGGGCAGAGTCTTCCGATTCCCAGCGTCAGCTCGCTCTGCAGCTCGAGGTTCACTTCATCCAGCAGCTTTTGCGCAAGCTGGAACACCTGCTGCCGGTCGCTTCCCGGACAATGGACCACAATCGCAATTTTATCTTTCTCCGAATCCACCGCAAAATAGCCGTCCCGCATCACGGAACACCGATCAATCGCCTCGATGACCCGCATTTTGTAAAGATCGCTTGCGATCATATCGCTCCCCGTTATACGGCCGCGCCCGTCCTCCAAAGAGAGCAGCAATACCGCCAAATCATGCGATGCGATAGTGAGACCCAAGTAGTGCTTCTTCTCTTCCATTTCCTCCATGGTCAGAGAATGCCGGTGCAGCAGCGTATACTTGAACTTTTCGCGGTAAAACGGCAAGCTTTCCTCCAGCTTCTCTTTATAAAAATCCCTTTCGTGAATCGTAGATTGCACGAAGCTGCCTATACTATGAATTTCATCGGCATGCTCCGCCTTTCGCTCCCATTTGCCGATCGTAAGTGCACTAAGTAAAGAAATGGGCTTATACAAGCTTTTGGAGAAAAAGTATGCCAGCGCAACAGAGAGCAATAACAGCAGTAAAGCCGACAACGCTATGGTTTGCTTAATGGAAGCCGTTCCTTTCGAAAGCGCTTGCATATCCGAGATGCTTATAAACGTCCAATTTAACAGTTTGGATGTGGCGTGGCTGACCAGCATTTGTTTTTGATTCAGCTCCGTTACGAAAGAGCCTGTGCCGCCAAAGATGCGACTGTTATCCGGCAGTATGGTGTCCAGTGGCTTGAACATTCGGTGTGGATCGCTGTGGAACAAAACCGTTCCTTCGGGAGATACCACGTACATGTCATCCTGACGGTTCAGCTTGTTCATGATTTCGGTGTATATCAAAGCGGCATCGAGATTGATAATGAGGGCGTTCTGTCCTTTGGTTGATTTGTAGATGATGGATAAAACATGCTTTTCAGAGGAATGATACTGTTTGGCCATTCGGGTTTCCTTGGTAACAAGATAATGGGAGTCGGCTAGCGCACTGTACCAGTTACTATCATAAAAAGCTTCCGGAGGGAACTGCCTATTGGCTCCGTCGCTTTCCGAGGTCATGATGAGGTTTTTGTTCTTATCGTAAAAATAGACAGAATCGACATATTCGTTGGACGTCTTGAACGCATTGATCGTCAGAATCGCATTCTTCTTGGCCTCCAAGTATCCGTACAGGGCGGGCAAATCCTCTTTCAATATTTCTCCCTGTATCGCTTCATAGTAGCTGCCGTTCGGGTACCGCTCGAAGTCCTGAAAAGACTGATTCAGCACCAGCAGGTTGGAATTTTCCTTAATCCGGTTCAATACAATTTCCATCACGTTGATCGTTTGGTTCAAATATTGCAGCTTGTTTTTCCCCGTCTCCTGCTCGAAGGTTCGGGTCACTTTGCGGTACGCCACCAGATCGGACAGCAGATTAGGAATTGTGGCAATCAGTACGGTAGTCATGATCAGCTTGATGAAGAAGCTGCGCCTCTTCAACTTATTCAATACAGCAAACCACCGGAACATGTTTTTCTTACCTCCTTGTTCCTTGGATACTTTTTTATACAACAGGCCCTGAGCTTTCTCTAATAATCAATTCCGGCTGCAATAATAAGGTCGGGTTACGCAGAGAGGCGTCATGGTCGACAAGCATCTGAGCAGCTTGAACCCCCATCTCATAGGTCGGTAATTTCACCGAGCTCAACTTCGTCGGCAGGGTCTCGCATATGTTCGTATTGTCGCAGGCTACGATTTTAATATCTTGCCCCACTTTCAGCCCTAGCTCGGTTAATGCATCGTAAGCCCCTTTGGCAATCCCGTCGTTAAAGCAAAAAATTCCGTCCGGCCGTTCTTCCTGCCTGAGCAGCTGCTGTGCGCTGGCATATCCCTCCCCGTCCGTATCAAAGGTAGCTTCAAATACAACTTGATCCTGCCGCAGCGGCATGCTGGCTTCTGCGAGGGCGCTTGCATAACCTTGGTATCTTTCCGAAGACGTCGAATAGACCGGCCTTGAAATGAAGGCAATCCTCGTACATCCAGCTGCGATCAAATGCTTAGTTGCCATATAGCCCGCGTAAAAGTTGTTTGAGATTACCCTGGGAGCCTGGATGCCTTCCACCATACGATGGCAAAATACAAACGGGATTCCCGCCTCCGTCAGCTTATAAAAAGGTTCTAAATCGATCGTCCCGCTGATGGCCGGAACCATGATCATTCCTTGTACTCCGCTGTCTATTAACTTGTTTATGTGCTTCGTTTGCTTCTCATAACTATTATCTGTATTACAGATCAGCACATTGACATCATGATCGTTTGCTACGTCGCTTATGCCCCTGACGATACCCGGGTAAATGTAATGCAGGATATCGGGGATAAGAAGTCCCCATGTCGTTAGTTCGGTTTTGCGACGGACCGCACGTCCGCGTATCGCTTCCGAAACATAGGTTCCGCTTCCGTCCTTCGCGTACAGGATTCCTTCCCCGATCAATTCGGATATAGCCCTCTCGATCGTTGTCCGTGCAGCCTGATACACCTTGGACAAGTCCGTTCTGGACGGCAGCCGTTCATGCGGCCTTAAGGATGAAATATGCTGTATCAGCTGCTCCTTGACTTGTAAGTAACGAAGTGAATTGGTATTCATCGCGACCGCCCCCACACTATAATCTGTATTACTGATTCATACCAGACATACTAGTTTCTATGTTTATTATATTTTACCAAGGCATTTATTACCATAGATCGGCATAAAAAAAACCACAAAGCAGCGTTTTCGTTTTGACTTCGAAGTCAAACAGCTGCCTTGTGGCGAGGTCCGAGCTTATTTATTTTATTTGGAAATAAAAAAAGCAGCTGATCTCTAAGTAAGATCAACTGCTTTTTGCTTGGCGACGTTCTACTCTCCCAGGACCCTTCGGTCCAAGTACCATCGACGCTGGAAGGCTTAACGGTCGTGTTCGGTATGGGTACGCGTG
>NZ_JBHTVD010000004.1:0-657164 GCF_042793215.1 Paenibacillus sp. NPDC056579 | reverse complement strand
ATTTTTATATTAATTATTTCAATTTTATAAGATACTTCCCCAAAGATTATTAAACGAATCCATTGGGATGTAGCCAGTTTGGGACACGATAGTTGAATAGAGCGCATCTAATAAGAAAAGGCCACCCCTAAAGGATAGCCCTAAAACTTGCCGTTACAGACAGCGCGGTGAGCCGTATCAAAAATCAGTCTTCGATTGCCTGGTAGACCGTGGTCCAGAAATCGTGGATAAGCCTCGCTGAATCCGGGGTGGACATCCCGACCTGGGTAAGCAGGATTCCGGTGAGCTGGTTGTCCGGGTCGGCGTAGGTCGAGGTGCCGCTTCCGCCATCCCAGCCGAACTGGCCGATGGACGCGTAGTCACCGCGGTAGGTGCGCACCGCCATTCCCATCCCCCAGCCGCCGTGCTGCCCTTGGCCAAATGACACATGGACATTGTTGGCGGCCATGGCGTTTCGGGCGTCTTGTTGCTCGGGCGTGAGGCGGTTGGTGGTCATCAGCTCGACGGCTGGCCGGGACAAGATCCGTTCGCTCCCGTGCATTCCGTGATTCAGCAGCATCCGGAAGTAGGCGTGGTAGTCATCAACGGTAGAGACCAGCCCGCCACCGCCTCCCTGGAACGCCGGAGGCTGGCTGTGGCGTCCCCCTTTGGCCTCGTCCCACACGATGAACTCTCCAGTCTGCGGGTCGGGGGCATAAAGGGGCGGCAGCCGGTCGATCTTGTCGGCGGGCACATGGAAACCGGTGTCCTTCATGCCTAGGGGGGCGAAGATGCGTTCGCGCAGAAACGTCCCAAACGGCTGGCCCGTGACCCTGGAGACAAGCACGCCGAGTAGATCGTTGCTGATGTGGTACTGCCAGCGCTCTCCAGGCTGATGCATCAAAGGAAGGGCTCCTAAGCGGCGCATCCACTCGTCCGGCTCGGGCATCGGCTCCGGTAGATCGGGCGTGAGCCCCTGCTCGAAGATCGCGCCCATGATCGGAGTGCCGAGCGACGTCATATCCATGCCGAGCCCGAACGTGGAGGTCAACAGATCCCGTACGGTGATCGGCCGCCGCGCCGGCACGGTGTCGTCCAGCGGGCCGTCGATCCGCTTCAGAACTCGCCGGTCGGCAAGTTCCGGCAGCCACGTCTCTACCAGGTCATCTAGCCGCAGCCTGCACTCATCGAGCAGGACCATCGCCGCCGCCACCGCTACCGGCTTGGACGTCGAGGCCATCCGGAAGATCGTGTCCCGGCGCGTCGGCGCGCCACCGTCATGGCGCATCGTGCCGATCGCTTCGACGTGCGTCTCACCGTACCGGCTGACCAGAGCGACGAGCCCAGGAATCTTCCCGGACTCGACATGACGTGCCAGCACGTCGCGCATTCTGCGCAGCCCTGTTTCAGAGAAACCGCTGCTCCTCGATCCAGTTGTAATCTTCGACTTGTTTTGCATGTTCTTCCCCTCCCTCAGATAACCGTTACTTTTGACAAATCGGCACCAATGCCTTTAAGGGCGGCATAGGTCAGCTTATCTATCATCGCGCCGTCAAAACAGATGGTTTTGATAGCACGGTAATACTTATTGGTCAAAGCAAAGCCAGAATGGAAAGACACATTCTTGAGTGTGGCTCCCCTGAACGAAACTTCGTTCAATGCCGCCTTGGTAAACTTAACGCCGTTAAAGGTTTGCCCGTCAAGACATATACCACGCAGATCGGAGGAATGAAAGTCAACGCCGTCAAACATACAGTTTTCAAAGATCGTTTGTCTAAGGTCGGTCATAGTTAACTTGACATCGGTCAGCTTTACATCTTTAAATTTTGTACCGGCCAACCCCGACTTGCTAAAGTCGGTACGTACGAGAATGGATCTATTGAAGCTCGAATCCGCAAGGTCAATTGTAGTTAGGATGCAGTCCGTCAGATTTGCATTGTCAAAATTAGCTTCACGCACATTGCTGCTCGCAAATGTGCTGCCTGTCAAGTCGGCCCCTGCAAAGTCGGATCCCTGCAGCGCACTTGATGTAAATTTTCCTTTATGCGCGATAACGCCTGCAAAATCGCTCTTTGCTAGATTACTCGCGCTGAGATTGGTCAGCACCTGCCGCTCCAGCGAACGAGAGAGATTTGTCCAATGCTATCAATCGTCTTCTTAAACGCAGTGTCATCATCCATGCCCTCGGCTTTCAGTTCTTGGTACCGCTCCTGCAAATCGGAGAGCAGGTCCGCCTTTAATTCGGTAACGCTCTTCACTCCGTCGTATGGCGCAAAAACCCCATTCAGATAGTTCGTCAATTTCTCATTCATAACATCAAGTCTCCTTTATAATAAGTTGTCTAGCACACGCTTGGCGTACTCCCAAATGCTCTTGTTGCGATCGTAAGTTTCCTTCCTTGCCCTCCTCGGTAATTCATAAATATTTGCGCCTTCCGCCTTGTGATTCATCGCCCCAATGCGACTCGATATCTCCGTCAGCCTCAAGCCTCCGTACGCTCGAATACATCGTGGCTTCCATTAATTCGTACTCGCCGTCTGAACGCTCGGCAATCAGCTTGACAATCTCGTAGCCGTAGCGGTCAGCTTCGGATAAGTGCCTTAAATTATCGTATCCGTATGTCCGTGAAGAAGGTCGGATGTGATTTTGTTCTCTATCATGTAATCACTCCCACAACTGCATGATACGACACATTACTGTGACTGTCAAGGTAATATTTTAAATTTACTACTTTGCCTATAAAATATTTCGCACAATCACGCGGCACCCAATCGATCTATGATTTTTCTCCTTGCCTCGCCCGTAAAGCACAACATCAACAAGTTTCGTTACGCTTATCGGCAGCAGCAACAATCCAGCGGTGGTTCCGGATACAAATGGCCAGAGTTCGGTCGTCAAACTAAAAGCTCTCATAAAAACAACCTCCGCCATATTTAGGCGAAGGTTGTCCATGCATTAATAAACAGCAAATACTGCAGCATCCGCTTCGGCATGACCGGCATCGCTGCTCTCCCTTGCAGCATCCGAAGCGGCGAAGCACGCTATTCGATTCGAAGCGTTGTAACCGATTCAGCACTCAACACGTCAAAGCAGCAACTTGTCTTAAACCGCTGCTGCTTTATGTTTATTAAACACGAGCAAACAGAATTTTACACCGGACCGACTTTAGGCCATGAAAGCTCGATCCCGTGCTCCTTCAGCAGCTTTTGCAAGTCCGTCAGCTTATTCTTGTCAGCGCGAACTTCACGCGGAGTGTAATCTTTGGCAAGACAAAACGCAGCCGTGTAGCCTGCGGATTCCCCGATATTCCACTCGACCGGGTGTAGCCGGAAGCAGCCGTTCGTAATATGGGTAGTTCCGATGTTTTTGCATGCGGCAAGAAGATTGTTCATTCTTCTTGGGATTAGACTGCCTAGCGGGATTTGGAACGGCACCGACGAGATGTCCAGGAACGTGCGCCCGCTCATACTCGGATGCAAATCGATTCGATAGCAGCCTATCCCGACTGAATCGGCAAAGCTCTCCGCCCCCTCCTCGCCTCTTAGGGCAGCGCTGACGTGCTGCTCAAGTACCGTAAACTCCGCTTTGATCCTACGCGATTCGCGTATATAAGGCGCTTGGGCCATGCCGTCCTCGGTGCCCACAACATCCGGCCGCAATCGCAATCCGGGATAGCCTGCTTTCCCGTCCGGGCGGGGCGCTTCGGTTTGAAGCCAATACAACAGCGAATAGCTTAATTGTTTCGCCTGCCGCAGGTGCTTGTGCGATTCGTGGTCCGGCACATCATAGATGTTGCCTAGGAAGTAATCGTTCTGTGCCCAATTCACGAGCGAAATGTCCGACGAGTAGGTTCCTTCTGTAAAATTGCTTTTATCAATGATCCGCCGGTAGAGAAATAAAGGATATTTGTCCGTTCCGGGAAATAAAGCCTCTTCCGTTGGTTCGAGTGTCCTCGGATCGGGAGATACCCAATTCAGCAGCGGATTCGGCCATATCGGAGGTTGAAAGGATCTCCAGAATTCGTAATCCTTCGGCTTGTCAATCGTGTGATCCTCACCTTCGAAGTAATCCATTGCGAAGCAATAGGTGAAAGCTTGAATGTCGAGAGGATTGGCCGGTCCGTCCAAAGCGTGGGGCTCCTTCGTATCTCGCTTGGACTCGGCACCGGTCACATACTCCACACCGGTCAGAGGAAGCAGATCCCCGCACTCCGTTGCATCA
Source organism: Paenibacillus sp. NPDC056579 (assembly GCF_042793215.1). Classification (NCBI taxonomy): domain Bacteria; kingdom Bacillati; phylum Bacillota; class Bacilli; order Caryophanales; family Paenibacillaceae; genus Paenibacillus; species Paenibacillus sp. NPDC056579. The sequence continues at coordinate 652,964 of NZ_JBHTVD010000004.1, read as the reverse complement.
AGGAAATATCGGGCGTGAATCGTCGTCTTATCCCCGCAAGCATCCTGCACCGTGACTGCCCGCACCGAATCTCTTTCAACTTCGGCTTTGACCGCCTTTGTACGTGTTTGGATGATCAGCTTTCCGCTATTGACGTACGGAGCCAGCATCAGCTGAAGAACAGCGAGCATGGCTCTAGGCTCCGCGCATAGTCTGCTTACCCCTCCATTGCCGGGATTCAGGTAAACGGAAGAGCGGCCGGCATCGGACAACGGATAATAATGTCGGTAGTAGCTGCGCACATGATCTCTAAATTTGCGATAACTGCGCGTGCAGCCGAACTGCTCTATCCATGGATGCTCGTCCGGCGGAACCGCCTGGCTCGTCAACTGACCGCCTATCCAATCGCAAGCTTCGGCCATGTAGACGGTGTGTCCCATACCGCATGCTGCCAATGCTGCCGCGCAGCCGCCAACTCCTCCGCCGATAACGGCGATATCGACCTTCATTTCTCTATTCATCCTTACTTCCTCCTCACCTATCGGCTTCATTTCGATTTCATTACTTAGACGGCAGGAAATCGTAGAACGTTACCTGATATTCCACGAAATTCCATTTGTAACCCAAAATAAAAAAAGCCTGATCTCTCAATCAAGCTTCCTTCCTTTGCTTACCCTGATTTTGGCCTATTGAAACGATTTCCCTAAACTTCGTTCAACCGCCATGATATCTATGATCTGCTTGCTGCCGGGACGTATCATGACTACAACGTATACGTGTCTCTTCCGATTTATCTGTTCATGTCCCCCTTGAGAAAATGAAATGACGGTACGTTTGCCGGCGGATGCATGCAGCCGCCTTTTTTGAATGTAACTATGTGAGCTTATTTAGAAGCTTATTCAGATAAAGTATAAAAACCGCTCCATTGATTAATATTATGAAAAAAATACCATTAAGGGGAAGATACCAAATGACACTACCGCATGAATCTTCAACCGGTCTCCCGCAATATCCTGAATCCTACTGGTTAGCTTCTTCCCGTATTCCTAGCTTTTCTAAGCTAACCCAAGACATATCCGTAGACACGGCGATCGTCGGAGGAGGCATATCCGGTATCGTTACGGCTTACATGCTCTCCAAGCAAGGGCTTAAGGTCGCATTGTTAGAGGCCGGACAAATCCTTAACGGAACCACCGGGCATACAACTGCCAAAATTACGGCCCAGCATGACCTGATATATGATGAGTTCATTTCTCACTTTGGCGAGGAAAAGGCTAGGCTCTATTACGAAGCGAACGACGATGCCTTGCGTTGGATTAAACAAACCATCAAGGAGCATCAAATTTCATGTGATTTTGCGGAAGAGGATGCTTATATTTATACGGCTTCCGATGACTATGTGCAAAGGATTGAAAATGAAGTTAGAGCCTATGGAACCTTAGGTATCCCAGGCGCGTATCTGGAACGGACGCCGCTGCCTTTTGAGACTAAAGCCGCTGTCGTGATGAAGAATCAGGCGCGGTTCAACCCGATTCCTTTTTTAACGAAATTGGTTGAGCAATTTACCGCTCAGGGCGGACAAATTTATGAACATACGACAGCTGCAGCAGTCGAGGAAGGTGATCCGGCCACGGTTACTACCCTTGAGGGTCATAAGGTTACCTGCCGTTTTGTTGTATCGTGCTCCCATTTTCCTTTTGGAGGAGGAGGATTGTATTTTGCAAGATTGCATGCCAGCAGATCTTACGTGCTGGGTGTGCGGACGGATAAACCTTTTCCCGGAGGCATGTACTTAAGCGCCGAAGAGCCCAAGCGTTCACTCCGCTCGGTGACGATTGACGGGGAGCCGATGATTCTTATCGGGGGGGAAAGCCACAAGACAGGGCAAGGCATCTGCACCATCAAGCATTATGAGGCCTTGCAACTGTTCGGTGAAGAAACGTTCGGACTCAAGGAAATTTGCTACCGGTGGTCGGCACAGGACTTGATTACATTGGATAAGCTTCCTTATATCGGGCCAGCGACCGCGGATACTCCTAATATCTTGATTGCCACAGGCTACAAGAAATGGGGTATGACCAGCAGCGTAGCGGCGGCTTTATTAAATGTCAAAACGATAACCGGTGAACACAGTCCATATCAGGAGCTGTTCACGCCGTCCAGATTTTATGTGGACCCGAGTCTTAAAACATTCATTGTGGAAAACGCGGATGTCGCTAAACATTTGATAGCCGGTAAGCTCGATATGTCCGATAAGCTGCATCCGGACGAGCTGAACCGAGACGAGGGCGGCGTGGTAAGAGTGAACGGTAGGCGGGCGGGAGCCTACAGGGACGAGCACGGTGAGCTCTATATCGTGGATACGACATGCACCCATATGGGCTGCGAGGTGGAGTGGAACAACGGCGACAGAACATGGGACTGCCCGTGCCATGGCTCCAGATTCTCCTATAAGGGCGAGGTCATCGATGGACCTGCGAAAAAGCCTTTAAGCAAGGTCGAAGCCTTGTAGCCAGTGGGTAACTAAAGAAATGCCGGCCATAGCCGGCATTTCTTCATTTTGGGGCTTTTCCGGACAAAGGAAAAGCCCCTTCCGCCATAATGCTGTCTGCGGAAGAGGCTGCTCTTATAATAGCTTCTCGATCTCCTCATAGAAGAGCGAGCTCGCCGCTGCCAACGAGTTTATGAAAAATCTTCAGTCGATTACCTAAAGCCGTGCAAGCTTATCCGGGTTTCGAACGGCATACATTCTGGCAATCTTTCCGCGTCGGAGCTGCATGAATAAAACGGCCACGGTTTCGTCCTTCGACCGGATTACGATACTGGTCTCCCCATTCAAAGGGACGAACTCGAAGTGAAAATCACCCTGAAAATTGGATCTTAGGCTGTGGATCCCATCGAGCAGGACTTGGGCCACGTGATCGCTCGTTTGTACCGGATGCCTAAACGCGATTGCTTTCCCGCCTCCGTCGGCGATGAACATGACGTCTTCAGTCAACAATGACATCACATGTTCGACGTTCCCTTGCTCGAGGGAGGTGAGGAACCGGCTCACCCATTCCAATTCGACTTCTTCGGCCGCAACCGGCTCGCCCTCGGATATGCCCATTTTGCTTCTTGCCCGGCTCAACAGCTTGCGGCAGTTCGCCTCTTGCTTGCCGAGCAGTTCCGCGATTTCGGGATAATCGAAGCCCAGCGCCTCACGCAGGACGAAAACCGTCCGCTCTGTCGGCGTCAGCCGCTCCAATAGTACTAGCATGGCATACGACAGCAAATCGCGTCGGACGACCTTCGTTTCGATCGTCTCCTCCTCAGACGTCCTAATTGGTTCGGGGAGCCAAGGGCCCACGTACATTTCCCTCTTCTTCCGCGCCGACTTCTGCAGATTGAGGCAGCGATTGGTCACCATTTTGCACAAATACGCCTTCGGTTCCTCCAGACGTTCGGGATGTACGTCGCACGCCTTAACAAACACGTCCTGCACAGCATCTTCCGCGTCGGCAGCTGAGCCTGTCAACTGATATGCCAGCGTGAACAGCAGCGCTCTATATTGATCGTACAGTTCCTCCATCCGTCATCTCACCTTTTCCTGATGTTGATATTGGTATCTAGCTGCTATCGTAGCATACTGCCTTTATCCCATGCCAGCTGCCTGATTTTCCACCCCAGCTTTCCCGTGATGATAATATTCAGTCCCCATTTGCGTCCCCATACAAATCCGCGATTCTCCCCCAAGCCGATGCAGAAGAAATCCAGTATCGAGCTGGCGGATGTGTGAACAGGCGCGGGGCGGCCCTCCAGATCGGCCATGACGATTTCCCCCAGTCTATCTGCCTGCAGCGCGCCTTCTCCGGCCCTCATCAAATCGGTCTTTCCGTTTCTCGGATCGACGATTCTCGCACAGTCTCCGATGCTGTATACGCCCGGCGCCCCTTTGACTCGGTAGCATTCGTCCACCAGCACTTGACCTTCGGGAGTAAGCGGCAAGCCCATACTTCGTAGGGCAGGATTAGGGATCAGACCAATTGTCCATATACATAGGCCAACCGGAAGACAATCGCCATTACTGAGCTTCACCGCTCCTGCTTCCGCCTGCATCACCTTTCGATTGTAAAGTACTTTTACGCCGTATTCGCCGAGAAACAGATCCAATTTCTTGCCTATTTTTTCCGGCCCTTCAAGGAATAAGCGTTTTTGTCCGCTCAGCAAATAGACAGAGATGTCGGACGGGTTCAGTCCTAGCGACGATGCTTCCTTCTGCATCTCAAGCGCCAGCTCGGCGGAAGTTTCTACTCCGCTGATGCCCGCTCCCACAACCGCAATCGTCATCAGTCGCTTTCGTTCCTCAGGGTCCGTCTCACCGACAGCTTTCCGCAGGTTAGTGTGCCAGCGCTCCCGGATGTTTACCGCGGCTTGCGGATCGGTCAAGGCGATGCCGCCCCGATCGGGTTCCAGCTGCCGAGCGATGCTGCCGACCGCCACGACCAAAAGGTCAAACGGCATTTGGGCATGATTTCCTTGCGCATCCTCATAACGAATCTGTTTTCCCCCGCTATCCACGGACGTAACCTTACCTTGTACGAATTCGACACCTTCAGAGAACGAGTAGTTCGTCCATGGAATCATAATCTCTTCTTGGCTCACGGCTGGCCGGAACAACAGCATTTTGCGCACATGACCGGGCTGCTTGTCGATCAGAACAAACCGGATCTGCCGTCCGTTCGCTATGCCCCGGGTCTCTTCCTTAATTGCTTTGAGCGAATGAAGCCCAACGTGGCCGCCTCCGATGATTACACAAGTCAAATCGTTCATCTTTCCTCAGCTCCTTATCGTTTTGCTCATATAACAACGTAAGCCTCTGATTTGTGACATCGAAAACGAACGAATGATAAATCATGCATGGGTTCGTTTAATTTTTGAATCGTTGAAAATTCACGAAGGTTCTGCAATACTATCTATAAAATTATGAATTAGGGGGGATCGATTATGGAAACCGTTGAGCCAAAAGCATACAACTCGCAGGTCGGCGCACTGGCCGCCATTGCGGCGGGTTATCGTCAAACTATCGGACTTAAATCGGACGGCACAGTGGTGGCTGCGGGTGATAATAAATATGGCCAATGTGATGTAAGCGGCTGGCGTGGTATGGTGGCGGTTGCAGCGGGGAATGCTCATACGGGTAATTCTCATACAATCGGTCTTAAATCGGACGGCACGGTGGCGGCTGTGGGTTGGAATAAGCATGACCAATGCGATGTAAGCGGCTGGCGCGATATGGTATCGGTTGCAGCGGGTTGGCGTCGAACCGTCGGGCTAAAATCGGATGGCACGGTGGTGGCTGTGGGTCGCAATAATGAAGGCCAATGCGAGGTAAGCGGCTGGCGTGATATGGTGGCGGTTACGGCGGGTGACTGGCATACCGTTGGGCTAAAATCGGACGGCACGGTGACGACTGCAGGTAATAATCGTTATGGCCAATGCAATATAAGTGGTTGGCGTAATATGAGAGCGGTTGCGGCGGGCTACCTTCATACCGTCGGTCTTAAAACGGATGGTACGGTAGTGGCTGTGGGTTGGAATAAGCGTGACCAATGCGATGTAAGCGGCTGGCGCGATATAGTGGCGATAGCGGCGGGTAGTAATCATACCACCGGACTTAAATCGGACGGCACGGTAGTGGCAGTGGGTTGGAATGAGCATGGCCAATGCAATACAAGTGACTGGTGCGATGTGGTGGCGGTTGCGGCGGGTTGTGCTCATACCGTCGGGCTTAAATCGGACGGCACGGTGGTGGCTGTGGGTCGCAATAATGAAGGCCAATGTGATGTAAGCGGCTGGCGCAGCATCCTACTACCCGGCAAATAGTTTTCAATCGGTTCAGTACAATGTGCAGAGCTTCATCGGATGGTCCTCCTTATTTATGAACACAACAAGACCGCACGAAAGCCGACTCCTGTGGATCGCGATCATGCGGTTCTTTCGCATTCCGAAATATTTACACTGTGAGTGGGTGTAACCGCCGGAACTATTTTTGCTTGAGAATCCGGCAATATCAAGAGTACTCTTTAGCTTAAACTACACTTTTTCCGCGCTGTTACAATGGGCTGGTAGTAACCTGATTCCGATGGCATAGACCATTCGATATCCGTGAACCCAGCTTTACTTAAAAAATGATCAAATTCTTCTCTTACTATAGCTCTGTATCTCGTTCTGTTATGTTTTGTTATCCATTGCCCATGAATTTCTTGTAGTAAAAAATGGTTTATCTGATAGATTTTCGCGTCATCTGACCAATCCCAAACCTGAAATACAATTCGTTTGCCGTTCTCGAAAATGCGTGGCTCTGTAGCTCTCGGCTTTTCTTTTACCAGCGCATCATAATCTCTTATAGTAATGATAAGAATGCCCTCATTTTTAACTTTTGAATACATGCTGCTTACAGCCAGATGTAAATCTTCATCGGTCAGAAGGTGCGGGATTGCATTATCTGCGGAAAGAACGACATCAAAAACTCCGGAAACATCTTTTTCTAATGAACGAAAATCAGCTACCCCAAAGTTTATCTCTACCCCGAACGATTCCGCCTCTTTTGCCGCTCTTTCTATGGATAGTGGACTTATATCAGTACCCGTTACTAGAAATCCGTGATTAGCCAACCCTATTGCTTGTGTACCGATACCACAGGAACAGTCTAAAAGCGAGGCACCCTCTTTGCTTCCACTCGCGAGTTTTGAATGAATAAATTTGCTTAAAACCTCACCTTGCCAAGAAATCGCATGATACCAGTCAACGAAAATAAGATGATAATCCTCCGCTAGATCATCATAAAAATCTAAAACAGACTCATCCAATATATTCACCACCTACTTGGTAGTTATAATCTTCAATGGTAATTTCGACAGTTCTCAATCAATTCCTTCCTTTTTATTCCACCGCTTAGTTACGACTGCAGGCTCATTCTATTGCTTCTTAGCCAACGGAAAATTTCAAGAAGTACAACGATTAAACTGAGCCAAACACCGCCAAATACATAACCTGCTACGACATCGCTTGGATACTGTATCTCAAAATAAATACGGCTGATACCAACGAAAAAAGAAACCGTAAGTACAAGAATAATAGCTGCGGTCCGAAGCCATGCCAAATTAACGTGGCGAACTAACAGATACACTGCAAGTCCTAAGAAAATAACAGTTATTAGCGTTTGTTCACTCGGAAAAGTGCCGATCAAGTTTTTAGGCCCGGTTCGGTGAAACAGCCGTCGTAATCCCTCGTCCCACAGTTCACCGCCAATCAATCCAATGAATAGGAACCATAATTCGAGTGCTCGGTCATATCCTCTGAAGGCTATCCAGATACATGCAAGCGCAGCTGTACCTAGGAGTACTTGCATGGATGCCAAGTACGCAAATCGATTCATCCAAACGGTCCAGGTTTCATTGAAAATGGCATGTATAATAAAAGAGGTGATCATATCAAACTCAATGAATTCATTCGCTAATAAGTCTTGAACTAACCCCCACATAATGATAAAAAAGGTAAGAAATACACCAAAGGCCGTAAGAATTAAAAATTTGACTTTTCCGGTTGAGCCAAAAGCTTTGATCACTGAATTCAATCCATTTATTGTGGCATCGTTTAAGTAACTCCTATATCTTTTTAATACGTAAACAGTAACAAGGACCACAACGGCGATAATTCCCGCGATAAGTAAATACTTTGTAATCGCCCGATGAAACTGCTCCCACTTAGGACCGAGTACTTTTCCCAAAGAAATAAACGTACTTGTCCATATCAAAGACCCTAAATATGCATAAATCATATAGGTGCGATATGTCATCCGTGTAACTCCTGAAAAATACCCTGTAAAATGCCTAATTCCAGGAATGAAGTAAGCGATGATTAAAAGTTTGTTTCCGTAACGTTCAAACCATTGCGAAGTTTTCTTAAGCTTGTCTGGCCCTAAATGAATTTTAGAACCATACTTTTCAAAAAATGGGATCCCAAGTTTAAATCCGATCCAATAGGAAAGCGTCATTCCAATAGATGCCCCTAAAGCCGCTGTCAGAATACTCATGATCCAATTGAAATGCCCTTGATAAATCATCAGTCCTGCATAAGTCATAAGGACTTCCCCCGGCAGAGGTAACGCCAGCAGTTCAAGCATAAGGGAAACCGCTAAGACATAATATCCATATTGGTCCATTAAGTTTTGAATGAAATGTGCCATTTTACCTCCATGGAAAGAACGATAACAGCTTTAACTAGTCTTAACCTCCTAAGTTAAAATTACCCATAAATGAAAGCACAATTTCTAATGTTATTCGTACTCGAGCCCATTAACTGTGTTCTTTTTGTTCGTATATCTTCAGACTAGCATCGGTTGGAAAAATACATAAGCCTCCTTTATTTCTAACATAAATAATACTCATTATTTTCATACAATTATTGGCATTATAATTTAAAAGGAAGTTTAAGTACGTATTTTCAAATTTTGAAAAACATTACTTTATTGGAGGTAGAAATGACAAACATCTGGATACTAGGGCTTGTTAGCTTTTTTACCGATATGGGGACGTATATGGTAACTCCATTAATCCCCATTCTGCTTGCCTCGTCCGGACCTTTTATCATTGGAATGATTGATGGATTATCGGAGAGCTTAGCCAGTATTTTAAAATTATTCTCCGGCCGGCGTTCGGATCGTCTGAAGAATAGAAAAGGTCTTGCTATCGTAGGGTATGGCTTATCCGGTGTAGGAAGAGTATTGCTGCTTATATCAAGCTCCTGGATCGGTGTTTTTATCTGGAAGCTTATAGATCGTACGGGGAAAGGAATTCGAACGGCACCGCGGGATGCGCTTATTTCGGAGTCCGGCGGTAAGAAAAAGCAAGGAAGAGCATTTGGTTTCCATCAAATGATGGATATGTTAGGTGCTTCAATCGGGATCGGAGCTGCTTATTTGATCTTACGAGTAAATGGAGAACAGGACCTTAAAGATGTATTTCTCTACTCTCTCATTCCTGTAATTATTGGTTGGGTACTGTTATGGGGAATTAAGGAAAAGAAGAATGAACCTGAAAAAAAGGACCTTCCAGCTGCGGCAAAACCGAAGCTTGATTGGAAGCGGTTAAATCCGAACGTCAAAAAATTAATGGTTATTGTATTTCTGTTCACTATTGTAAATTCATCGAATTCATTCCTTTTACTAAGAGCCGCAGATTTAGGTATTTCAACTGCAAATGTTTTACTGCTATATCTTCTCTTCCATCTTGTTGCGTCTTCTTTCTCTTATGTCTCTGGCGTGTTGTCCGATCGGTTCGGTCGAAGAATTCTGTTAACCGCCGGATATGGGCTATATGGAATTGTATATATAGGTTTTGCAGAAGTAAATACAACGATCGGCCTCATTATTTTATTTATGCTTTATGGGCTATATTCAGCTTTTACCAAAGGGGTTGAAAAGGCTCTGGTTGCTGATTTAGCAAACCCGGAAAGTAAAGGAACTGCTCTTGGTTTTTATGCTATGATAACGGGGATTGGCCTATTTCCTGCTTCATTGCTAACAGGCTGGTTATGGCAATTATTTGGCGCTGAAGTTTCGTTCTTTATCAATGGGATCATCGCAATCATTGCATCGATTATGTTATTTCGAACACTCTCTTTTTCCGCTAGCAAATCAACTTAAATCATATCGTCATAACTACTTATTTGAAAAAGCCGCTTATCTTTTATATAAAAAAGAATGATATCGTAACTATATCCATATTCAAAAAACGCGCCAGTACTCCTTAGTACTGGCGCTATTTTTGAGTTCTACAGAACGATGTTTCGACAACTTGCCTATTTCAGGAGATAACCGTCGTGCCCTTCCCTCTCACAACCCTGTGCCATTGAAACACGCTCATGAAGGACAGGAACAACAAACATGGTCGGGTCAGCCGGCGCGGCGGGAGCGGGAGCGAGCCAGAGTTAGCCCAGCGAGGACCATACTGATCAGCCCCATCACGATAGCAATGATGGCCCCGGCTCGCCCACTGCCGGTGCCGAAATCACCAGTGAATAGGGTCAGATGCAGCAGAGCGTAGGCTATGACAATCAGTCCCAGCACCGCAGCGGCGATAGCCCCACGTCGACCGGAGCCCGTACCGATGCGACCGTTGGAGCGGGCAAGAGACAGCCCGCCGATGACCGCGCTGATCAGCCCTGCTACCGCGTCCATCGTGGCCCAGAGTCTCCCGGCGGTTAATCCGTATCCGACATTCCCGTTGGTCACTTCAGCGGATACAATAGTTGGAACAAATAGAAATGTACAAAGTATTATGAATGAAACTAGCTTCATTTTCATTTGATTCATTACTCCTCTTTGTTGAATGTTTTCATTGCAGCACCGCACTTTTAATCGACATCGTACACAATCCGCAACACGTTCCCTACGCCTTCAATATTACGTTTTCAATAAAATCGGTCCCCTCGCTTTCTTGTTCTTCGTGACTTTTACTTTCCTTTCACAGCCAGTTTACACAACAAATGTCGAGAACTTATGCAGATCATCCTCTCTTTGCGTGGATTTCTTCAAGAACCTGTCAATTCGCGGTATAATCTCCGTAAGCGGTACACTGGAAGTTGATTAAAAGTGGAAAGATGTGATGGAATGGAACCGAAATTGTTACTTGCGGAGGATGAGCCGGGCATGCTGGAGGAGATGCAGACCTATCTGCAACGTGAAGGTTTCCGTATATTAACCGCGCGGACTGGCAAGGAAGCGCTGGTTATTGCCCGTTCGGAACGGCCAGATATCGTCGTGCTTGACTGGATGCTCCCTGAGAAAAGCGGCATTGACGTATGCCGCGAAATAAGGCAAACCTCGCATTGCGGCATTATTATGGTCACGGCGCGATCGGATGAATCGGATAAAATCGTCGGTCTGGAGATCGGCGCGGACGATTATTTGACAAAGCCGTTTAGCTTGCGCGAGCTCGCATCGCGCATCAGAGCTTTACTCCGACGCTTGAACGGACTTGAAGACAGATCGATGTTCTTGGAGAGAGACAACTTAATCATTTCCGAGGCAAAATGCCAGGTATTCAAAGATGGCAAGGAAATTCAACTAACGCCTACCGAATTTAAAATTTTATTCACGTTGGCGGCGCGTCCCGGAATCGTTTTTAGCCGCCTGCAGTTATTAAAAGCCGCGCTACAGGACGAGTATATGGGATATGAACGGACGATGGATTCGCATATCCGAAATCTCCGAAGAAAACTAGAGGATGATACAGGCAATCCACGATATATCCAGACGGTATACGGCTTCGGATATCGATTCGGTGAATTATCATGACGATGACGGTACGACAGAAAATATTCGTCTCCATGGGACTGCTCGTTCTTATGATCGGTGGCTCTCATATCGTAAATAATCAGGTTTACATGGAGTCTTTGTTTGATCAATTTAGTCAGGAAGAAATAGATACATCTTATTTGAATGCACTACCCGGGGAACAAATCGAGATCTTGAAGACATACGTTATAGGTAAGATGAAGCGTTTTTGGCTCGGAAATTGGGTGTTTTTCGTAACAATCGGGCTGTTCTTCAGTTTATGGATTTCGGGGGTCCTGACGCTCCCGCTAAGAAAGCTTATAACCGCTATCGAACGTGTTGCACGAGGGGATCTGGATGTGAACGTTCCCGTACAATCAAAAGACGAGTACGGCAAAGTAATCCAGACATTCAATGATATGACGCTCCGCCTCCGGGAAGCAGAGGACGGCCGTAGGCGGTTGGTAGCTGATGTCGCTCATGAGCTTCGAACTCCGCTTTCTATCATGCAGCTAAAATTAGAAAATGCTCAACAGCTCGGCCAATACGTCCCTGCTGAAATGCTGCTTAGACTTCATGACGAAGTGATCCGGTTAGGCTTGCTTGTGGAAGATCTTCATGTCTTGTCTTTGGCTGAAGCGGGGCGGTTAGTATTGGATTGCAAACCTATAGATCTGGCCGCTAGACTTGAACAAATCGCGGATGATGTGAAAATGGAAGCGGAGGAGAACGGACTAGAAGTACAACTCTCTTCGAACACGATGCCTGTGGTGGTGATTGCCGACGCGAGAAGGATCACGCAGGTGTTCATCAATTTGTTAACCAATGCAATTCGCTACACGCCGGAAGGCGGAAAGATTTCGGTTGTAATTGAAGACAAGGTCATGGATCGGGATTCAGTCTATGCATGTGTCTCTGTGATAGACACTGGCATCGGTATTCCAGCCGAAGAGCTGGCCCACCTGTTTGATCGTTTTTATCGTGTGGAAAAGGCCCGTTCGCGGCATACAGGCGGAACCGGGCTCGGATTATCAATCGCCCACCATTTTGTCAAATTCCACGGAGGGTTCATTCGCGTTGTGAGTAACCCTGGTGAAGGTACGACATTTACCGTCTATTTGCCTTTGGGTAATGATATTTTAAACAAGATTGGATAAGCTAGAGAGAACATTAGGGATTCGGCCTTTACTCTTTCCACCCAGGATCCAGTGTGTTTGTCAAATTTCAACCCGGAGACTATTTTCCATAAAGTTCAGGACTCTGGGGATTCCAAGTAAACCTCGGGTATTATAGGCAATCTGCTCGTCCTGCTCTCCCCTAGGAATAGGGACAAAAACAAAAAATAAAGCCCAAGTGGGCTTTTCAGGCTGTCGAGAGAGTCTCGACAGCCATTCTTTATATTTACCACGTCACCGCGTTAATGTTGTATAAAATTAAGATATAACAGATCGCGTTGGCGTCCAAAATAAACCTTAATAAAACATGCTGAGCCCCGTATGAGCCGAAATATCCGCTATGGCGTACGTCTTTTCCATGTCTGTCCTCCTTTTCTCAAGCCGCATCTGCGAATTCGGAGTTGCTGCGAGTATAGTACAACCTGAACCATGGTTCAGGTCAAGCAGGCAAATTTTGAGTTCATTATAGATTACCCCGTTTGCGATGAATTAGGATCGCGCCTCTTGCTCAGACAATCCCTACGCTTGTGAAATGACATGCCTTTTTTCCATAAAGCCGCAACTCCTCTCTCAAGTGGTCTAACTAGCAAAATCCCCAGAAACGAATCTGTTTTCTCATTTTTACTTGATCACGTCTTAGAGCAGGCAAAAGCGGATTTTCTCAAAGTCCAATACAATACTGTGTTTTGGATATTGCTATATTTTTCATCATAGTGTATGATACACAGTATAAAATATATAGTGTATGACGCACAGTATGATGCACAAGAGGTGGAGTAATGAGCAGTTTACTGAGTTCACTGACGACGGAGTTGCGTAGAGGTACGTTGACATTAGCTGTATTAAGCCAGCTGCGAACGCCCAAATATGGATATTCGCTTGTTCAAATTTTGGAAGCGCGGGGGATCGCGATTGACCAGAGTACATTGTATCCCCTGCTCCGCCGTCTGGAAAAGCAGGAGCTGGTGACAAGCAGCTGGGATACGTCGGAAAACAGGCCGCGGCGATATTATGAGTTGAGCGCATTCGGGACGGAGATTTATGAGCAGCTTTTGAAAGAATGGGAAGAAACAACCCGTGAACTGAACATTTTATTAAAAGGAGATGATACCTATGAATCTGATTGACTTGTATATTCAAGAAGTAACGCGAAGGCTTCCTGAAAAAAATCGTGCAGACATCGCGCTGGAGCTGCGCTCGACGATTGAAGACATGCTGCCGGATGAATATTCCGAACAAGACGTCAATTCCGCGCTGCTGAAGCTCGGGGATCCGGCGATCCTGGCGAACGGTTACCTGGACCGTCCGATGCATTTAATCGGGCCGCGGTTTTATGATTTGTACATTCAGCTGTTAAAAATGATTGTGCCAATAGCTGCAGCGATTTCTATCGTATCCGTCATTGCGGAGAGTGTGATTGCCTACAAGGGAAGCGAAGCGGTGCTAAACATCATTCTGGACACGATTGGACATGGAATATGGTCGGTTTTGAGCGGAGCGATTCAAGTGTTTTTCTGGGTAACGATTGTATTTGCTATCCTGGAACGCACCTCGAATTCAAAATCCTTTGATTCCAGCTCCTACTTCAAGCCATGGAAGCCAGATGATTTACGCAAAATCCCTTTTATCCCTAAAGAAAGGGCGATCTCTAAAGGAGAAGTGTTCGGCAGCTTATTATGGACCACTATCTGGGCGTCGGTTTATTTTAACGCGGCTCATCTGGTGGGGGTTTATGAGAAAGGGTCGAAAGGCCTTGTGTTCGTCACGCCTACTTTCAACCAGGAGGTGCTGCTCTCCTACTGGCCGCTGGTCGTCTTCGTGATCGCATTGGAAGCCGCAACGACGATTTATAAATGGACTACTGCGCAATGGACCAGAAAAGTAGCCTTGCTGAATGCCGCATTCCATCTCGTCTCTTCCATCATTTTCATTATCCTTATTAGTGATCCACTGCTGTTAAATACCGACTTTGTATCGTACATGACGGATTTATTTGCAATGACCGACGCATCCAAAAAGGGAATCTACGCTATGGCCGTCTTTTTATTCGTTCTATTCGCTGTGATTGATGCCTATCAAGGCTTTCGCAAGGCAAATGGCTTCGGAAAGCAGCGCGTCCCTGCGTCAAAACTATAACCCTATATGCAATTGAAAAAGGATAGCTTAATCCAAGAATTCTTGGACTTGCTATCCTTTTTTTGCACTTCCGCTTTCGCATCATCTATATATTTCCCAACAAAGCGGGCAACTTGTTTTGATTTTCAGCAAGCCAACGCATTTCCTTTGCGAAGCGAACGGGAGGTACACTATGTTGAACCATGTTGGCATGTATCCACCATGTGCTTTCCATATACCACAACAACCTTAATGAATTTGTTAAGTAACCCTTTACCACGGTGCGTTCTTCGCTGTACCCTTCAATAAATGCTGAGGCAAGGGAGACATCTAAATTATCATCTAACGCACATGAAATAACAGCACGAGCAACATCAAGCTGCGGATAGTCATATCTTAGCCGATCAAAATCAAGAATTGCAGTTAATCGATTCTCATGAAATAGAAGATTATCGACCCAAAGGTCACGATGAGCCCAGCCTAATTGAAGTAATTCGAGTATTTCTATATTTATTTCTTCCGTTGCTCTGTGTTGAGTTTCTATATCATCGAGCAACTGGGTTTTACCAGCTTCCTTCGCCTGTTTCCAAACGGAGTTCCAGTGTGCTAAACGCTCCTCACGACTAGGAGGAATAAATTGTGGGCTTTTTTTAATACTAATGGTTCCATCATTTAATAATCGATGCATTTTTCCTGTTGCTCGACCTAAATCGTATATTTGATGCACATTGGTTTTACCTGGTGGAATTAGGTTGCCCTGGCAATATTCCATCACCATAAAGCGTTCTCCGTTATCAGTTTCAAGCAAAATCCTTTCATTATGAGATAGCAGCTTGGGACACGCAAGACCCTGGGCAAATAATCTAATCTGTTGAGAGAATGCAAACAATAGCGCCTCTGGATTATTCAATCTTCTTTTATTGTATTGTTTAAGTACAAATTGCCCTGAATCCGTTGTAACTATCCATTTTAAGTTTAACCACCCTCGTTTTATTGGAGTAGCTTCAAGTACGTTTACATTGAAGAGGCGATGGAATGTTTTTAGTAGATCATCTCGGATCATTTCTTCTGATATCATTGTCTCCACTCGACCAACTCCTAAATTTACAGTGTACAAGTTTATATTCCTCGCAGGGTCCTTTGTAACCTCTCTTCTTAGTAATAATGAATGCTTTTCGTAAAAACTCCGCGAATTAATATAGTCACCTACCGCCACCTCCTACTTACGCTCTTGACAGTGCGGTCTTGAAGGCATAAGAAAACCGCCTTTCCAGTGGAGGCGGTTCGTTCTTTCTCTTTGAAAGTCCTTTGATAGAAAGAGCAAAATCCGACGGAATCTTCGGTCTCGTCATTACGGAAGACCAAGCCGACCAAGGCTACAGTATCGAGGCACAAATCGGATACTGATAATAATAACTTTTCCCGTACCGCATCTCGGCAAAATCAAGTATCAACTAGCTATGCAGCCCTCCCTCCAGCCGGGGACGGTGATGGCAGTGACCGATCGGGATTTGGACGAGGCTGGTTCGTCCTTGCATGGACATCCTATAGAGCTCATCGCACAATCCGGCCTGAAAGCCAAGAAGCGGACGCCCGCCCATGCCGAGTGCGGTTGCCGCCAGCAGCAAGCGCTGCAGGAGCATGCCGGCCTCCATCTGCTGGATGCGGTATCCTCTATACCCCAATTGGGGAATCAGATGTTCGTTGTCGCCGGCGATGTGCAGACAGATAGGTACTTGAAACAAATTGACGTTGTGCAATGTCATCCCCTGCTGCAGCCGGAGCCGATGATCACCGGCAAGCACGCGCCGGAGCGCGTGAGCAGCTGCATCATAGCGATAAGCGCCGTCCGGTATGCCTTCGACGTTATAGAAACATCCGTATAATGCGACACGAGTCGGAAGTGACTCGGCCACGCCGTCCAAATCGTTGCGATAAGCGAAGGAGACCGCAGCTTCCTGCAATAGAGCGGCAAGCTGGTGCGCTGTTACACGGCCCAAGACAAATTCGCTTTCAGGCGAATGCCGTGCTCGGCTGGCTGCCGCTAAATCGAAGCTGAGCCGCTTCACTGATGGTAAATAGACAGTCTGAAGTCCGCTTTCCGCTCGATTGACGGGCTCGAACCGGCGAAACGTCGACAGCGAATCGATCGCAGTGGCTTCGTTCATCTGAGTCAACTGCAAAATCTGCTTAACCGATCTCGAACGCACATAATAATCATGCTGAACAGCCGGAAGCTCGCGGCAGAGCTCATCCGCTGTGACTTGCATCCGGGTACCGCCGGCATCTTCTATCCAAGCGATGTCGCGCTGCACCGAAAGAGGCACGACCGCAAATATGTTCTCCTCTGAACCGGATAGCCCGAGCAGATGGCCCACGGCTCGGTCCAGAAACCTGAAATGCACTCTAGATGCATAACCGAACCGTTTCGCAGCTTCCTGCATTTGCCCTAGCAGCACGCCTGAATCGAGCCCTTGCAGACGATAGGCAAAGGTGCTGTATTTGAAAGCATTTTTCCAAACCATCGTCGATACAAAAATAGCGCCGAAGCATGAAGATAGGTCACAGCGGTTGCCAAGAGCCCGGGTCAAGTACGAATCGAAATCGCCTTTGCGCAGCAGCACCAGGCGGTGATGCGCTGCATCGTAATGGTAAAGTCCGGGAACGCCGACTTCCGTGCGGAGATATACGTACAATTCGTTTGGGTACAACCCTCCTCCGGAAGGGACGAATCTGCGGTACGTCCGCATCGGAGACGCAATAGAATAGCTTACTTGCGTCAGCCCATAGACGTACCATAGATAATGGCCGATGTCTTTAAGGCTCGGTTCGGCAGGCGTTACCCGTGCTTCTAGTGTCATCGGGATATCCGAGGACAGCGGAAGAGTCGGCAGGCCGCGATACAGCTTATACGCAAGCGGTGCATCATCCCAATCGACCTCCCAGCCGGGCAGCCCACTCACGTCGCCGTCGGCATGAAGCTGGCTAACAAATGCTTCCAGGCTCATTCTGCTTCCCCCAATCGCCATTTAATGATACCTCGGTTTGGCATAAGCCGACATCATCCGGGCTCAAGGGAACGGATGCGGATGAGCATTGAGCTCCTTCGGACGCAAAGGCCGATCCGTATACCCGAGCACTGCCGGCACTCGAAGCGCCCTTTCCAGTCCCGTTAACCTGGTAAAATGGTAGCCGAACGTCATTGGCAGCATGCCAGGTATCAGCACTTTCACACAATGTAACCCGTTACGCTTTAATTCCGGTGTCGATTGGTCAACTACGATCACATCCATGTGCAGCTGGTGAATCTTACCGATCATGGCTCTTAGGTCTTCGGTCAAATCCCAGTGCTTCGGAGCGGGCTCAAATTCTTGAGAGAACGTGCGCATCGGCCGGTTTTCCTCCAGCAAAAAGCGCAGCCGCGGCTCCGCCTCCGGCAGGCTGTACAGCATGGAATGGTCCTCCATGCTCCGAACCAGCGAAGGATTGTGAAGCATCCGCATATAATCCTCCCGGTTCGCCTCGAATTTCTGGTCTAGTGTAAGCATCATCCCCGACAGCTCATGAACCGCCCCTTTTGCTGCCCGTACCGGGTCCGGGTGCGCTCCGGCAGCACAAACAAGGTTCAAGCCATTAGTCTTTCTATTTTTTGCCACTGCCCAAATGCTGGGAATGCCATGCTCCATCGTCGCATTAAACAAGAGCACGTCAAAACCGGCAACGGCCCGCAGCCGCTCAATCATCAGCGTCAGGTCGCGGTCACCGGCGGAGTATGGGTCTATGCGGGGAAGCGGCAGCTGTGCATACCATGTCAGCAAGAACGAATCGCGCTCCACGACCTCCAGTATCCCGTACATGATCGCTTCCTCCAAGCTTCCGCCCAAGGCGCAGCCATTGGATGTCTCATACACGAAGCCTTGCCGACAGGGAGAGCTGTAATACGCAAGCCACTGCGGAACCAAAATCGGGCGTTCTTGCGCAAACGAGTATCCCCAGACCCAATCGGTCTCGGCATCAGAATCGAACGGCCTAAAGGGAAATCCAGGAAGCTCATACTGCTCCTTCGAATACAGCCCAACCGTCACGGGATCGAGCGCTTCGTCCGCGAGTTGCCGGTAGCTCCCGTGAACAACTGGCTGCTTGCCGCGCGGTGCCGTGCCGCAATACCGCTCCAAGCCCTCCAGAATAGCCGACAGCTCGCTATCTGCATAGCTGTTCGTCCTGCCGGCCGTCACCTCATCCTGCTCTAACATCGGAAGATTCACGGTTGCATCGGCTAAGGGCGAAACCAAATCCAGCATTTTTCCGTTAATAAATCCCATCTTGTAATCGAGATAGTCACGGGCAAGAAAAGCTTTCAGCTCTTGGAGCGATCGGCTGCGGTAGATGTTGTCTCCGACTTTCGGGGACGGCTTGAGCGATATCCGGGCTGCATCCCGCGAATCTTCGGGCAGACGTCCGCATATGGGACACAACGGGTCCGGTAGGAAGAAATGACTGGAGCAATTCAACGTCTTCAGGTTGACCAGAACCACACGCTCTTCTGTACGGGAAGCGATACGCCGTAGCACGTTCCGCGATTCCTCCGCAAGCAGATGCGCCATATGCTGCAGCCCCGATCGTGATGCCCATGAGTCAGAGGGGCTTCCCCCGGTCTCCGTCAACCGCTGCTGCAGCCCCCACATTTCCCTGCGGTCGCGTCCTGCTAAAAGCTGCCGGGTATCGGCGCACCTGGAGCATCCAGACTTGCTTGGCCTGACGAGCGGCCCAACAACGCCTTCACCGAAGATGACGAAACCGCGAAGCCATGGAATGCCAGCAGCCTGCAGCACCCCTTCCGCCTCACGGTGAACGGCTGGATGCCAAGCATCATTCAGTACGAGGGCAAATTCCGCATCTTCCGGCAGCTCTTCTCTGATATGGCTCAAACGAACGATACGGCACTCGGAGATAAGCTCCCCACACACCAGCTCCGCCAGCACTCCTTCTCCGACAACGGCTACGACCGCGCTCATACTGCTCCCCCCTCTCCAAGCAGCACGCCGTAGACAGCAGCAGGACCATCAAGCAAAAACGGTTCCACCGCCAAATCAATGACGTAAACTTCCCGGCCGCTTAGTTTCAGCTTCCGCATCGCATCCTTGACCCCATCCAGACTCGCCTCCGACTCCTCGGCTGGGACGGACAGTTCCAGAGGGTTGCCCGAGCTAAGCAGCATGGTCTCCACCTCTACGGCTTGCGGCAAGCGGTATAGGGATCCGTTTTGCGCCTTCATCAGAGAGGCCTGCAGTGCCCTGCGCAGCGCCGTTGTCACGGTCAAGCCGGTGCCTGCGAACCATCCATCCTCCGTACCTATCCATATGACGGGAAAACCGCACACTTCCTCACCAAGCCCGATCGTCGGTGTGCCCCGCATCGTAGTCAGCGCCTGTAAATAAAACCTGCATGACTCGTCGTCAATCTGACCGAGCCGAACCCGAACGACAGTTGGCTTACGGTATGTCGACCGCGCTTCCAAATGCTTCGTCAAACAAGCCTGCAGTCCGCGAGCAGCGCCTTCTGCGGCCGTCTCTCCGATACCGATGCCGATACACTGCTCGGTATTCACAAGAACTCCCGCAAGCCGAGATACATACGCCTCAAGCCCGGCGAGCCCCGCTTCACGACGCGCCTCCCTGTGCGTCATTCCCGAACAAACGATGTCCGGCAGCAGACCGGCGGGTCCGTCAGACAGCGGATCGGTTGTCTGAACGCGACATTGTGACAAGGGCAGCTGGCCAAGGTCCCCTTCTTCCCAGCTATGGAAAATTCCCGTTCGGTCCGAAGTCAGCTTACTGAAGTACGGAAACAACCCGTTCACTGCGTCAACTTTCGGTCCATCCTCGAGCCGAAGCTCAACGTCATCCACCCAGCTAGCTGCGGCATTGACTTTTCCGGCAGCAAGGGGATGCGGCTGTAATGGGTGCCAGCTTCCTTCCAATGTCTCCAAATCAAGCAGATACAGTGAGTTTCTCTGCTCCGGCTCGGCAGCTCCCGTCAGAGTCTTTAACAGCTCGAAAACAATCACATTCGCGAGCAGCGCCCCCGCCGTTGAGGAGAAGGCAAACCTCTCCGGATCTTTGAACACTTGAGACTTGTGGATGCGCCTCCACGCCGATTCCCAACTGACCGTGCTCTCCGGCTGCAGGATAGGGCCCGCGATGCCGGCCTGATGCAGTCTCACGGCAGGAAGCAGCGTTTTGCGTTCCGCTTGGCATGCCTTATGAAGAAGCTGCAGCTCCTCGCAATCACCCTGCTCAGACACATAGAGGACCGCTTGGTACGGGCGCACGGCTTCCCTCCAACCGTCGGCATTCTTGTTCGACAGTACAGCTTCCTCGATCACCACCTCGGGATCCGTCAAGCGGGCGTGCTCCGCCAAAGCCGTCAGCCGATGCCGATCCGTCGGCAGCGAATCCGTAATCAGCATTCGAAACCGAGTAAGGCCCGACTCAAGCAGCGACGACACAAGCGCGGAAAAGATCTGGCCGGAGCCGACCGCGAGCACTTCAGCCTGCCGGTAGCACTGAAACCGGTAAGCGCCGGAATCGCCGAAGCTGTCGAGAAAAGCGATTTGCCCTGCATACCTGCGGACCGTTTGCTCCGAGAGAACGTGCGGGCAATCCTGGCTCACATCGCGCGCAAAGCCTTTTTCCCTCAGCACTTCCGCGATTTCGTACACTCGGTCCCTGTAAGGCCCGGATAGCCCGTCCGTCAATTCCTCCATTGTGTGCTCCCCGTTGAACATGGGGATGAGCTTTTCAAGCCATCGGTCAATCATCTCACCTTTCATTTGGAACGTGCCAACGTTGTTTCGGAAATAGACGCCGTCATTCTGATCCGGCAAAAAAAATGTATCCGCCTTTACCTGAAGGCGCGTAGACGAGGTCAATTTTGTCATCTCAGCCCTCCTAACTATAAACGCTTTTCTACAATTTTCAATCTTCGTTCTACATTATATGTACTTCTATTTGTCCCTCATGTCATACATCACCTACGATATAGAAAATCGCCCCTGCACAGCACTGTGCAGAGGCGATCGGTTTACTTCAATCATATGAGAGACGAAAGTGTCAGCCTTAGCGGCAGCGGTGGCCGCCACAAAATCCTGCGCAGTTATGACAACGAAAGCCGCCACAGAAGCCCCCGCAGCGAACGCCTCCGCAGAACCCGCCGCAAAATCCACCACAAACTCCGGCACAAAAAACTCCGCAAAATCCTGCGCAAAAACCAGCACAGACTCCAGCGCAAAATCCGACACAAAGGCGAGAAGGATCTACAGGCACTTGGCCATTAGGATACTGTCCGGCATAATACTGAGCTTGCTGATCCCAAGGTGTCATTTCCGTTGCCTGGAACTGCGAAACATCCAACTGCTGAAGCTCATTTTGAAAATTAGTCATTTGATAAAACCTCCAGTAACTTTTTTTGATATCGACATGATTCCAACTTATGGGCGAAGCTCCGCGTTTGTTACTGAGTCAAAGACCTATTTTTTAGGCGTTTGTACCAACATCTAGACAAACAAAACAACAGCCCCCGGATATCCTCTGAGGGCCAATTTACATGAATACTCCAAATATAAGAACATACGTACCTATTTATAAACAAAAAAAATAGCCCAGAAGTACTGGGAAAAAAGTATTATTAGGTATTGTCATGTCTCCTGCAGGAATTTCATTATTCCTGAACAATCGAACTTAGGCAAGTTGTATTGCAAATATTAAAGCTTCATCTATGAACAAATCAATGCTGCCAATAGTTATATAAGTGAACCGGACTGCCCAGTACCATTCCTCCACCGTGAATTGAATAGAGCGCTAAGCATTGAAAATCAAAACAATAACTTAGAATCGTTTTCGATATAAATAAACACTGATGAAGTAACTTCATCAGTGCCGTTTGCTGCTTATTTGCTGTAACCATCTCTAATCTATATCATTTACCAGGAAGGATACATCGCATTTGTTTATAAAAAAGATATGTGTCGCACCGAGTGCTCTATAAGTTTGTTTATTATATTTACGTCTTGTTATGACATAAATGCTTTCTAACCGCCAATTGCTGCACAATTGAATAAGGCGGCATGTCAGGGTGAAGCTATCCTCGAATAAAAATACTTTCCGTATCGGAAGATGAGGAGCATCGTCCCACTTGTTCCCATCCGATGTATCGACGGATATAATCTTTTTGACCCCTATTGCTTCCATTCGCTTCTTTCCAGAATGGCTGTTAACTATTGCGTAGTAACCGACTCCTCGCTCCCTCAGTTCGTTAATAAACTGTTTGCCTGCTTCATTCGGGGCGGATACCAATACGCACTCCCCCAGAAAATACCTTAATCCGTTCATTTGTTCCCCCCCTCCGGAGGCAACAAAATAAGCATTGTAGAGTATTTCTATATAGCTGCTTGCTTATAAAGGTTTGCTGCCTCACCAGTTTGACGCTTACGAGGTTAGCTGTCGGATTCGGACGTGAGAGTCGCCCTACCTTCCATGCGGCCATGCCGGCATTTGAAGGATTCACCCCAAGAGACGGGCATCGAGATTCATGCCCGTCCTTCATGGTTCCCCCGCTTCCGTTAATCGGAACTCAGCAGTAGAACTACTATTCGTATATTATTTTATTTCGAATTTATTAATTCTATACTATCAGATTTTCAATTCATGCCTCACGCGATGCGATAAACCCTGGTCGCGGCTTCATGCCGGAGAAGGGCTCTACCAGCTTATTCTCAACACTATTAAAGACAAGAAAGATATTACTTCGGGGCATCGGAGAAATGTTCGAGCTGGATCCGTGCATCAGATTGCAGTCGAACAGCAGCACGGAGCCTGCTTTGCCGACAGGAGCGACAATACCGCCTTTCTCGGTCAACCAACGCATGCTGTCATGATCAGGCACGCCATACTGCTGCTTCCTTAGAGACTGTTTGTAGTGATCGTCGGGAGTCTGGCCGGTGCAGGCTATGAAGTGGCGATGGGATCCCGGTATGACCATGAGCGGACCGTTGAAGAAATAATTGTCCTCTAGTGCAATAGAGCAGCTTAGCGCCCGCATTCGCGGCATTCCGTCCTCTACGTGCCATGTTTCAAAATCGGAATGCCAGTAAAACTCTTTTCCTGTAAATCCCGGCTTAAAATTAATGCGCGATTGATGAACATAAACGTCGCTGCCAAGGATTTGCTTAACGACCGCAAGAAGCCTTTCGTGCACTGCAAGCTGATGAAATACCCCGCTATCCCGATGAACGGCAAACACGGAGCGAACCTCCTCGCTATCGGGTTCACGGATGACCTCCGGTTTGTTGTTGTCACTGCCCGCTTCCTGCCAAATCTTCTTCAGTTCTTCACGCATGGCGGCAACTTCTTCTTGAGTAAAAAACTCTTCCAAAAACAAATATCCGTCCTGCTCATAACCGGAAAGCTGCAATGCATTAATAACTTGTTGATTGATTATGTGATTATACACCACCGGATCCACACGATCGAGGATTTGCGGTTCCGAATGAATTCGCGACGGATAGGCATCGGGCTCTCCGAGAGGATAAGCTCCGCTCTCATCGTGAACCTCCTTGCCTGTGCAAGGGGGATTGAAGACACAAACGACTCTCAGGTCCGTCTTGCTTCGCAGTCTGTGCTTCTCGTGGCCATTCAAGACGTACAACGTGCCTGGTGTTACGGGATAGGTCTTATTCTCATCCAGAACATCGATTTCACCTTCACCCTCAATGCAGTAAACCGCTTCAATGTGATTTTTGTACCACATATCCGTTTCGGTTCCAGCCTTCATCGTCGTATCGTGAAGCGAGAACCCGACTCCGTCCTTACGCAACAGCAGACGCCGGCTGAACCAAGTGGCCGTATCCACATCATGCTCCGTACCTAATACCTCATCCAAATGCCTTACGATCATATCGAGAATCCTCCTTGTTCTGCCGTTATATGAGTTTTATTCGCTCTTTTCGGTAGTACTCGGCTACTTCTTCCATGCTATCGCCAAGAATGCCTAAACCTCGCTGCAACGAGTACTTATCGATGATCAAAGGTGGCATAATTTTGGCTACCTCGCTGTCAGTCCCGGACGTCTCCATGATAAGTCCGCGACGGAAGGCGGCGGCACATATCTCTCCAGCCATCCCTTCCATAGGGAACATGATCCCCTGCATTAGCCCGCGTCCCCTCCATTCGCCCTTCAATTCTGGAAATTGGGATATCAGCCCCTTCAATCCGTTCTCCAGCTGCTTGCCTTTCTCTATGACCGAGCCGGTGAAGTTCTCCTTTTCCCAATAACGAAGCGCTTCTGCGGCGCACACGAAAGCCAGATTATTGCCGCGGAACGTTCCATTGTGCTCGCCAGGAGCCCACTGGTCGACCTTCGGGTCAAGAAGAGTTAACGCCATCGGCAGGCCAAATCCTCCTATTGATTTCGACAGACAAACAATATCCGGGCGGATACCGAAGGGCTCGAAGCTGAAGAACGGTCCCGTTCGGCCGCAGCCCATCTGAATGTCGTCAATGATTAGAAGGATGCCGTATTTCCGGCAAAGTGTCTCCAGCTTTTGCAGCCATTCGCCGTTTGCTGTATTTAGTCCGCCCTCACCCTGAAGCGTCTCTACAATGACCGCAGCTGGAAGAGATACGCCGGAACCGCTGTCGCTCAAATAATTTTCGAAATAGGCGATTGAGTCGACCCCTGGTCCCATATAACCGTCATAGGGCATAATAGTCGCATTGTGCAGCGGGACTCCGGCGCCCTGACGCTTAAATTTGTTCCCTGTAACGGCCAGAGCCCCTAGAGTCATGCCATGAAAGGCATTCGTAAAGCCAACCACGTTCGTACGTCCCGTCACTTTCCGTGCAATCTTCAACGCCGCCTCAACCGCATTCGTTCCGGTCGGTCCCGGAAACATGATTTTGTAGTCTAGCTTTCTCGGTTTCAGAATGACCTCTTGAAAACGTTCGAGGAAATGCCGCTTTGCTTCCGTTGCCATGTCCAGACTATGACTTATACCGTCTTCAAGAATGTAGCGGATCAGCTTCTCTTTCTGCATTACATTGTTATGGCCGTAATTTAATGCTCCTGCCCCTGCGAAAAAATCGAGGTATTCCTTGCCCTCCGTATCCCATAATTTGCATTCAGAGGCTTTACTGAACACGACGGGAAACGACCGGCAATAGCTTCTTACCTCGGATTCCATGCTTTCAAAAACAGTTAGGGAGTTATCCGCAGATATCGATTGTCTACTGATCATTGGCTCCTCCTCCTTTGATTCGGTTGATATTTCTAGATCCAAGCGTGATTCGGATCAGAGGTTCATCTTCATGTCCGGCTTCGGGAAACAGCGATGCCGGGAAGCCTCCTTCCACCGTCTCGCAGACAGTGTTTCTTGATTGGGCTGCCGTCTCGAACAATCGGTGCGACGCCCGATTGCCCGGAGACACGGTTGCTTCCAGCCGGGAGGCCTTACGAACGGCAGGCAGTTCAAGTAATGATTGCAGCAATCTTGTGGCGATCCCCTGCCCCCTCTCTTCCGGAGTGACACCGATCTGCCAGACGAATAAGGCTGATGGGTCGTCAGGCTGAGCGAACGAGGTCACAAAGCCTACTATTTGCCCGTCTTTCTCCGCCACCAGGCACGTATCGGCAAAATATCGGAACAATAAGAGATACAAATAGGAAGAGTTTGGGTCCAGAGTGCCAATATGTTTGACAAGATGCCAAACAGCATTTGCATCCTCGATTGACGGAGGACGAATGTTAACCCTCTCTTGCTCTGGTACGTGCTTCATCGGACGGATTCCTTTCCCATGCCGCTGCGGAAGCGAGATAAAAACATTTGCAGTCTCTCGCTTTGAGGACGTTCAAATATCTCTTCAGGCGTCCCTTGTTCTACGATAAGTCCGCCGTCGGTAAAAATTACGCGGTCTGCGACATCACGCGCAAAATCCATCTCATGCGTAATCAGCATCATTGTCATGGATCCGTCCTCAGCAAGCTCCTTAATAACTCTCAGAACCTCGCCGACAAGCTCGGGATCTAATGCTGACGTCACCTCGTCGAACAGCATCACTTGCGGTTTCATAATCAAGGCTCTCGCAATAGCAGCACGTTGCTTTTGGCCTCCTGATAACCGTATCGGATATTCTTCCGCTTTATCCTTAAGCCCGACCTTGTCGAGAAGCTCCAGTGCCTCCGTAATCGCTTGTTCCTTAGGTATTTTCAGCACAGAAATCGGTGCTTCCGTCACATTGCGAAGAATCGTCATGTGGGGAAATAAATGAAAATGCTGAAACACCATCCCGATCGAGCTCCGGACACGATGGAGATGCTTCTCATCCGCACGGATAAGCCGCCCTCTCACGAGTCGATGCCACAGATGCTCTCCATTAACCTCGACGGTTCCTTCTGTCGGGTGCTCCAGAGTCATTAGAATCCGGGCAAGAGTGGTTTTACCGGATCCGCTCGGTCCTATGACTGCCACCTTTTCACCAGCATACAAGTCCAAATCGATTCCCTTGAGCACTTCCAATTCCCCATACGACTTTCGGACTCCCCGGTATCTCACGATGGGATCGGATCGGGTTTCCATTGCTCCTAAAGTCATGGTTACTTCCGGAATAAGCATCCTATCGCCCCCTTTTACTCACTTGCGCGCCAAACGTATTTCCAGCCTCTTAAGAAGTAGAGAAGATATACAGCTCATGATGAGAAACAACAAGCCCACCAAGGTGAATGCTTCTATGTAGCGAAACGATGCCGAGCCTAATGATTTCGCTGTCTGCAGCATTTCCACTAAAGTTACGGCTGAAAGGATCGGCGTCTCCTTAAACATGACTATCAAATAATTCCCCATAACCGGAAGTACTGGAGGCAGCGCTTGCGGCAGAATAAGTCTGAGCCATGTTTGCTGTGGGGTAAAATTTAACGCCTTCGCCGCCTCCCACTGACCGCTCGGAACAGCCTCGATCCCCGACCGGTACACTTCTGCCAGATAGGTGGCATAATGAATGCCTAAACCGATCACGCCAGCCGTGAATGGAGATAACGAGATCCCATACATCGGCAAAGCATAGAAAACGAACAACAGCTGGATCAACAGCGGTGTTGACCTGATCAATTCGGCCAGAAAAGACACCGATTGCGATATCGCTTTATGCTGTACTCGTTTTCCCAAAGTGATGGGCAGCGCCAGAAGCATGGCCAGGACGAATCCGAATAAAGCTGCTCCCACTGTTACCGGTACGACCTCCAGCAGTTTCGGCAATATGCTCCAAGCGTATTCCCAATTCCATTTCAATGTCACGACCTCCCCACAACAAAACGTCGCTCCAGCAATCGAATGATGCGGGTCATGAGCTGGGCAATACCGAAATAGATTAACAGAATCAATATCAAGATAAGCGTTGTCCGGGACATATCGTACGACCGCAGCATCATGCCCTGGTATGTCAATTCCGCCAGAGTGATGAGAGACACCAGGGAGGTGCCCTTCAAAAGCTCTATTTGAAGATTTCCGAAGGATGGCAGTGCCATTGCCAATGCCTGCGGACCGATGATACGACGCATCCGCATCCATGGAGTCATATTAAGGGCAATGGACGCTTCCGTCTGACCTCGAGGTATGGCAAGAATAGAGCTTCGGACAATTTCGGAGCCATATGCGCCGTAATTCAGCCCAAGCGCTAGCACAGCTGCCGTCATGGCATTTACACGAATATCCAGCAGCAGCGGAAATGCGAAATAGAGCCAGAATAGTTGTACAAGCAAGGAAGTACCTCGGAACGTTTCTACATAAAGGGCGGTGATCCATTGAAGCGGCCGCAGCGGAGACAACCTTGCCAATCCCGCTGCTATGGCAAGAACAAGAGCAGCAACGGTTGAGAGGCAGGTTACTTCTATGGTAATGACCGTTCCTCTCCATAGAGCCGGAAGCAGTTCAACCATCAACATCATCGCCTTCCATTGTTGTTAACCAGACTGCTATTTAGTCAGCTCCGTGGCAGTCATTTTGCCGGGGAGCTCCTCTTCGGTAAAACCGAAGGGTATTAGAATAGTAAGCAGCTCTCCGGAGGATTTCAGCTTCTCCAATTCCTCGTTGTAAGCTTTTACAAAGTCATCGTCACCCATCCGAAACGCCGCTGCTCCATACCCCCGTACGCTTTTTCCGTCTACCGTAGGCTGTTCGAAGTCTTTAACGCGTTCAAGCTTATCGTCTTTGGCTGAATCCAGCATCGCCTGAAGAGAAGGACCTGTCATCGTGACAACCTGTACCCGGTCGGATTGCAGGGCCGAGATCGCTGACGGCTGATCAGGTACTGTGACGATTTGATTTTTAGCTACACCTGATTTGGTTAAATATTGCTCTTCAATTGCGCCAACCATTACAGCTACCTTCACATCCTGCTTGGAGGCAATATCTTTGTAGCTGTGGATCCCCTTCGGATTTCCTTTTTGAACGGCAATCGCTTCGCCAATACTGTACTCCGGATTGGCAAACAGCACTTCCTTGCCGCGCTCCGGAGTAACGAACATACCGGCTGTAATAATATCGAAGCGCTCTGCTTTCAAACCTGGGATTAATGAACCGAACTCGGTCAATACCCCGTTCATCTCTTTGATCCCGAGCTTTGTTATTATGGTTCTTGCTACTTCCACGGCTTCTCCCGTCAGCTTCCCATCTGGGGTGGCATAAGCATACGGCTTTTCATTAGCGAAACCGACGGTGATGAACCCTTGTTTCTTTGCCTTATCCAGCGTAGATTCCCCTGCACTCTGCTGAACATTCCCAGCCGTTCCTCCGTTGACCGGTTTCGCGTTGTCTTTGCTGCAGCCGGCGACAGCTACTGAACTGAGCAGAACTGCAAGTAGTATTCTTAACCCTCTTTTCATTCGTGCGCTCCCTTCAATTTGTTGCTTGTTTGGGGCCCCATATAAGGGTAACATGGTCCTAATACTATACTCACCTCTGTTCTAGTCCCCTCAGGTCACTTGAGCCCCCCTCTCCTACCGATATCCCAGATTAGAGCCGATATATGGAAAAATCCTCCCCTATCCTCAGGATTCCTGATAAATACAAATTGTCATTTTGGTTCAATAATCGTCATATTCAAATGATTATGGTTATTTTTACTTCTAAATCTTGTGATATTGCTAATTCATTTCGAATATCGCGGTTTTAGTCAATGAAATTTAAAAAAATCACTGTGTTAAGAATAATTTAATTTTCATTATCAGGTTGACCCTCTTACTTATCATCCGTATAATAAAGACACGCTTAATTTCCGATTCTCCAATCGGAAAGCGGGGGAACCAATTTTTTTAGGGGCGAATCGATGCTCTAACAGTATCGTAGGGAACCATCTTTCCCAAGTCCGTCAGCTAACCTCGTCAGCAGTAGATGGGTCAATAGTTCCGATATATCGGTGTTACGAGACCCTTATTTGGGTCTTTTTATTTTGGCCCTGAACAGGCAAAGGTGTATGTCCCTTTGCTTACAGGGTCATTTTTATTTTTCAAATACAAGGAGGAATCGCAATGCCTCAGCCGAAGTACATCACCGATATTGACAGGATCAAGTGGATACCGGAGCAAGAAAGGAACCGGCTCAAGCAAATCACAGAAAAATTCGTGTTTCGGGTCAATGATTATTATCTTAACCTCATCGATTGGAGCGATCCTGACGATCCGATTCGTAAGCTGGTCATTCCGAACGAAGGAGAGCTCTTGGAATACGGACGTTGGGATGCATCCGATGAAGATACCAATTATGTCGTCCCCGGCTGCCAGCACAAATATCGTACAACGGCGCTTCTCATTGTTTCGGAGGTGTGCGGCTCTTATTGCCGGTACTGCTTCCGAAAGCGGCTTTTCCGTAATGACGTGAAGGAAGCGCTGTCGGATGTGGAGCCGGGGCTTCGTTATATCGCCAAGCATCCAGACATCAATAATGTGCTGCTAACCGGCGGAGACAGCTTAATTCTGGCTACGCCAAAGCTAAGGGGGATTATACAACGGTTGCGTGAGCTGGACCATGTGAAGATAATCCGGCTCGGATCGAAAATCCCTGTTTTCAACCCCATGCGGATATATGAAGACGAGGAGCTGCTTGAGACGATTCGTGAATATTCAACGCCGGAAAAGCGCATTTATGTAATGGCTCATATTAATCATCCTAGGGAAATCACTGAGGAGGCAAGGAAAGGGTTTCAAGCGCTGCATGAGTCTGGAGCCATAGTTGTGAATCAAACACCTGTGCTTAAGGGCATTAACGATGATCCGGCCGTACTTGGAGAACTATTGGATCAATTGTCATGGGCAGGTGTCACGCCCTATTATTTCTTTATCAATCGCCCGGTAGCTGGTAATAAGGAATTTGTGCTGCCTTTGCAGCAAGTATATCGGATAGTTGAAGAAGCTAAGGCGCGGACATCCGGTTTAGGCAAGCGTGTTCGTCTATCCATGAGCCATACCTCTGGGAAGATCGAGATCGTAGCCATCGAGAATGGGAAGGCATATTTAAAATACCATCAGTCGCGTGATGAACAGTACGGTAAATTTATGGTGCTCGATTGCCCGGATGATGCCGCTTGGTTTGACGATCTCCCTGGCAGCGAAAATTTCTGGATCAAGCCCAGTAAAAAGACGGAAGCTGTCGTATCCGTAAATGAGCTTCCGGATATGCCGCAAGATTTGAGAGCATTTCGGAATGCGTAACGGCCGGCTCGTTTGGCGCTAGAGTTAAACCGTCAGGATAAGCTGATTTTGAATTAGGTCGCGTTCGTGTTGTTAATATTTTACACCCCAAGGCTTGGGCTGAAGCACTTATAAAATACTTATCGTAACGCAGCCCTTTAGTCCAATAAATAAGCAGGTTGCTGGGCAACCTGCTTATTACTGACTATTAAACTATCTATCCTTTTACATACAACCCTTGCATCCAAGCTGTCCCCTATCACCTATATTACAAAGTGTAGAATTCAAGCCAGCAAACAGATGCTTTTGAACGATCCGGACATGTCCGTCAAAGAGGTTGCTATCAGCTCCGGATATCCCAGCATAAGTTATTTCAATAAATTATTTAGGGAACTTGATGCTTCATGGCTCGCCACAAGACTTTTATCCTCGAAACGAGTGGAAAGAACCACAAGGGTCGTTGAAAATCCAAATGCGTTGCAAGCTTCTAGGAAGGCTTCCAATGACTCACCTGTTTCTGTTACAACCTTCAGCATATAATTATACTCTCCACTGGTTCTGTAGAAATCGACGATTTCAGGAGCCGCTTCGCTGAAAGCTTCGAATTCCTTGCAGTTATTCGACTTGAACAGTACAAACGCAGTTGTATACTTGCCCAGCTTGGACGCAGAAATCTCAGCACGATAACCCGTTATGACCTCCTGTTCCTCCAATTTCCGAAGCCGTTCGGTTACAGCCGGTTGTGACATGGCAATCATTCGACTCATCTCAGAAACCGTAATTCTGGCATTATCATGAAGAATGGACAGTATCTTTAGATCGATATGGTCCATGAACAGATCACCTCAAATTTATAAAGTTTGACTCGGAAACAACGATAGAAATAAGTTTTTAACCCCCAAACTCCTTACTCTTCTTATTTAAATTGTAGATCGGTTCCCCTAAAATGTCACTATAAACCAGTAAGGGAGACTGAGAACAATGACAGTAAACGAAACAAGAAGGACTAAAGGGGTAAACTATTTTACGACCGTAGACGGTGTTCGGATTGCTTACAGAATTGATGGATTGGTCGACAAGCCGGTACTCGTGCTTGCGAACTCCATCGCAACCTCTATGAACATGTGGGATGGGCAAATTTCCGAACTTTCAAAGCATTTCCGCGTTCTTCGCTACGACTATCGGGGGCATGGCGACTCGGATACGCCCGACGGTCCGTATTCGTTCGACAGATTGGGAAGGGATGTTATCGAGCTGCTTGACGTACTTCAGATCGACCGAGTGCATTTCCTCGGGCTGTCGCTCGGCGGCGCCGTTGCGCAATGGCTGGGTATATACGCTCCGGAACGGATCGACCGGCTCATTCTGAGTAATACCTCCTCTTATCTAGGGCCAGCAGAGCAATGGCAGGGCTTGATTACCTCCGTACTGGAACCGGGAAAACTACCCGAATTTGCAGATATGTTCATCAAGAACTGGTTCCCTTCGCATATGTTGGAGTCGGAGAACCAGCACGTCACCTCATTTCGCGAGATGGTGCTTGCTACTCGTCCACAGGGAATCGCAGGAAGTTGGGCTGCTATCCGCGACATGGATATGCGCCGGACTGCCGCACTAATCAGCAGTCCGACATTGGTTATCACAGGGCAGAATGATACGGTGACGCTTCCCGAGCATGGTGAATTAATCGCCAAGACCGTACCTGACGCAAAGCTGCTCGTATTGCCCGCAGTTCATCTATCCAATGTGGAGTATCCAACTGAATTCCTCAGTGCCGTGCTCGAGTTCCTGCAAGTAAAATAAAGTTTGTAAGCAAGAATTGACAACAAACTCTAACACCTAGATTGACAAAATCATACGAGTGTTTACGATACCCTCCATGGCGATATAATTGGTAAGCAACAGAGACCGGTTGTTATTAATACGGAGGTAATCTAGGACATGGTATGGAGCAGCTGCCACTGGCAAGCTGTTTCTTGTTTTGTTCAGTCTCCTTTTGTTCAATCACTTGTTTCCATAAAAGATGGACCCCTTCATTAACTACGTTCACTAACATCACCTTTTCCATAACTACAAAGTAAGCGCTCTATTCTGTGTTTCATTGTAACAATTCGCGAAAATGAAAGGAATGATATATCTTTACAAAACTTGATATATTTTTACCGAGCCTGCATCATGACCTGACTGCCTCCTTCCGATAAATAAACCAAGCGTTGTTGCTATTTTCTGCGGACTTTACTAAAACCAAAAAAGGTTGTATATTTGATATAAAAAAACGGGGGAGAGCAGTATTCCTATGTCTAATACCCAAAAAAGGGTTCCTATGTATATACAATTAAAAAACTACATCATCAATCAAATGAATACGGGGGTTTGGAAACCAGGAGACAAGCTTCCTTCGGAAAATGAATTAGCCGAGCAATTCAATGTCAGCCGAATAACCGTAAAAAACGCCATGGCTGATATTGTAAAACAAGGCTTGATCACCCGAATTCAAGGAAGAGGCTCCTACATTTCCGATGATGCATCGAATCAGCTGATTGCTTATGAGCATCAGGAAATAGCAACAGGGTCGCCTCTTGTCGTATTTCTTATGCCTCGGCTGGATAACCTGTTTACAGCCAACCTAATGACAGGAATCGAAGAAGAGTTGGCCGAGCATGGATATCACCTCGTGTTCAAGCTTACTCATGATTCTCAGGAACTAGAAAATAAATTACTCAAGGAGTTCACTCAGCTTGAGGTCAATGGGATCATTATTTATCCTGTAGATGGTGAAACGTTCAATGATCAAATATTGAAGTTAACTTTAGACCGCTTCCCGCTTGTCATTATAGACCGGTATCTCCGCGGGCTTGACGCTAACTATATAAGCTCAGATAACTTTAAGGGCGCTTATGAAGCCACAAAGCATTTAACGAATCTCGGACATACCAAGATTAGCTTTATAAGCACAGCCGTCTCCGGAACGACTAGTATTGAAGATCGTTTGCACGGGTATGAACAGGCTCTAAGTGATTCCGGCCTATTCATCGATTACCGGTTGAGACTAACGCTAAGCAGCGGGATGCCGGTTGTTGAACAAATCAAAAGCTATTTGATGGAAAACCCCGATGTTCAAGCTGTGGTGACCACAAATTCGGCCATCGGCTTGATTACTATGAAAGCGGCCAAATCCCTGAATCTTCAGGTACCCGACGATCTGTCCATCGTTTGTTTCGACGACTATGCTCATTCCGAGCATTCAGAAATTCCATTAACCTATATTAATCAGAATGAGAAGAATATGGGGAGAGAGGCTGCTAAACTTCTCGTTTCCCTCATTCAGGAGCCCAATCAGGACCGCCGCAATGTCGTTCTACCGAACAAACTGGTCGTTCGGAATTCGACGACGAGTCCAACGGTTGCGAAAGAAGCAGAATCTAAAGCATAATCCATTGCTGATAGCACGTTTAAGGAAAACCCGAGGGAGCCGCTTAGCAGCAGCCTCGGGTTTTCAGACAATTATGACATAGAAAAGCCCGTAAACCAGCAGCTGATTCAGAATCAAGCTGCAGATTGTTACGGGCAACATCTTTCGTTTTATACTTCGCCTAGAGAAAGCTTTCCTCCAATAGTCACAATTTCCGCTGGACGAATCGGAATCACATATCCGACCCCAATCTCCTCCCCTTCTTCTTCAAGCACATTACTTCTGTATAGGGAGTCATTAGATCCATGTACAGACTCAACATGCAGTTGTGTCGCTAGCTCTGTCATATTGAACCATCGCATAATGAAGTCATCTGAAGAACCGTTCATCTTAACCGTTGAGAGCGCAAGCCCGTCGCCTGACCAACGGATAAATTGATGCTCTGCCGGCAGAGTTCCGGATTGCAATGGGATTTGTACCGCTGTCCAAGGAATCTGTGCTTGGTAAGCCGCTGCAAACGACTGTATGGCATCATGATTATCGCCGTGCGGAATAATCACATACTCAAACTCATGATCTCCCAAGCACTGTGCCTCCGGAGTCTCGAAGACTCCCCAGTCACCCAGCTCGCGAACAGCTCTTAGCAGAGTAACGGCTATCGTACCCATGTCGTCACGCAATATCTCATATTCATTTAAACCAAAATTGCATACCGTCAGTCCGTAACTGTTGTTGTGGACATTGACAAAGGCCTGTTGATGCTGACAGTTACTCGGGTTCGTCCATTCTGGTGCAGGTACCGTATCCCTGGCAGCTACCTCAAAGATGGAATCAGCGTAATGGACGGCTGAGTTAATATCCGTAGGAAACAGCACTCGAATGCGGTGATCCTTTGCTTCGTTTCTCAGACTCGTTGTAACTTTAAGCTGCGGAACACCTTGCTCCAGCGTGAGACGAGTCGTAACGGTTAGTGATATGGTTTGTTTGCTCCGTTGTGCAATACGCTCAAGGAACGGGACGAATTCTTGGATTTCTTGCTCCAATATTTCATCGCCGCTAACAGGAATTTCCCAATGATGAATAATTGCGATCACCGTATGAAACGATGTTTGCTCCTCTACATAAATTTCAGCCGGTAACCCACGGGTCGTAAGGGGAACATCCCCCTCCGGTGCTCTGAAGATATACTCATTTCCGATATCACCCACATTTTCATAAGCGCCGAGGCCGGTATAAGTCTTAGCCGTTCTTTTATCAGTGATATCATAGGTTCCATCTTCGGTAATGAATACGCGTAAGAATTCGTTCTCCATCCTGTATGGGGCGGCTTTATTCAGAGAGGCTTGCGAATGTACAGTTTTCGTTACATCTCTGCATAAGGCAAACGTTGTATACCCCAAAGCCGGGATATTTTGTGCAAGGAACTGCACACGTACGGAACGAGCCATGTAAGGCTGACGAAACCTATCTTCGGGTAGTTCATAGCCAAAGGTCGCCCCAAGGTCTTCCAGCTTGGCATCTAACATATCCCCGTTTCTATCTTTTACAACATAGCCTTCAAGTGAAAGCTCCTTTAGCTCCTCGACAATCTTCCTTCGATTTCCATTTGCAAGCGGAAGTCTCTTGACCTCCAAGTCGATGCTGACTACGCCGGTACGATTCCAGCCAGACGTGTTGAATATAGTAAATGGAATCGCAGATTGATCATAAGCCGTTTCGGTATCTATATTACCAGTGATGGCTTTCAAGCTATTGGCTGTAATTTGCTCAGCAACCTGATAGCTTTTAGCAAACCGAGTCATCATTTCTTGGTGAACCTCATCAACGCTGCAACCGCAAATGCTATCATGCGGATGATTTTGCATCAGAGTTTTCCACGCATAAGTTAACCAGTGCTTAGGGTACGTATTCCCCGTCAGCTTGGCGAATGTGGCGATCGGTTCAGCGACCTTCTCCAAATAGGTTTGGATTTTCTGATTGGCCTGCTTAATATATACCCGAGAGGAAGCGGTATTAACTAATGTCCACCACCCGTTTGTTCGCTGGCTTCTTAATTCCCCACGAATGGTAGATAGATTCTCAGGCAGCTCGTTCTTCAACCGGGTTACATATTCGTTAAAGTTGGAATGAAGAAACTCAACCCCCGGGTACAAGCTTCTCGCAGTACGAAGCGCATCCGACAAATTCGTTTGTACGGGCTGATGATCACAGCCATTCATGAATAACAGATGTGGTGTAGAAGCATACTTCTCGGCATCCCGGATCTTCCGTTCCCAGTAGACCAAAGCCTCGTTAGGATCAGCCGGAGCTTCCATGCCATTATGATACCAGTTGGCGAACAATATCCCGTGGATGGTTGAGCCGTCCGGTGATTGCCAGTTCATTTCCGAAAAGGCCGATTCATAGTCTCCCCTTGCTTCATTATTAAAACCTACCGGCTTTACCCCTCGCCCGAAAACTGCAGTATCCATACCTGCTTGAAGCAAAATTTGCGGTGCCTGCCCCATATTGCCGAACGAATCGGGGAAATACCCTAGCTTACAAATACCGCCATATTCCCTTGCATCCTCATGACCAATTAATAAGTTTCGGATATTCGCCTCACTGCTTGTTAAGAATTCATCCTGCAGGATGTACCACGGCCCGATGAGCAGCTTCCCCTCTTGAACCAAGCGTACAATCTGCTCTTTCTTCTCAGGTCTGATTTGCAAGTAATCATCCAAAATAATGGTTTGCCCATCGAGATGGAAGCTTCGAAACTCAGGGTCCTGCTCAAACAAATCGAGTAACGTATCCATCATCTCAACCAAACGTACCCGATGCTTTTCAAAGGGCAAATACCACTCCCGATCCCAATGTGAATGTGAAATGATGTGTGCATACTTTTGTGATACCAATTGCTCCACTCCTCTTATCTGTATGGTTATCTGCAAAAATTTCTTAGCAGCAAATTAACGTTTCCCTTTTTATTTTTGATGTTATTTCATTTAAACCGGCATCACTTCTTTTTATTGGCTAGCTCCTGTTCAATCGCCTTATTCGCTTCTTCCTGGGTTTCTCTGAGCAGGGTGTTAACGTCCTTCGTCCCGGTTATGAACGTTTCGGCCGCTGTGTTGATTTTACCGGCAACGATAACGTGATATGGATTGGGTGGAGCCATTTTCGCTGATTTAACTTTTAACGCCCCTTGAATGTTCTTGCCTTTCGCTACTTCTACATCGGCAAGAAAATCTTTTTTAATCGATTCGTCATTCAAAACGGTCAAACGGCTTTTTTTATTCAAAATGGTTTGAACCTCCGGAGAGCCAAATAACTGAATCGCCTTGAAGGCTTCTTCTTTATTTTTGGATGATTTGGAAACAACCATCATTTGTGCGCCATGGTCAATGGTGACTCCAGGGTTATCCTTATAGGAGGGAGCTCCAACAAGGTCGAAATTGAGCTGCACTCCCGCCTGTTTAATGAAGCCTATCGTATCAGGAATCCAGTTCAAATACATGGCGGTTTGCTGCGTTTTTGTAAAGCTGTCCCAACCAGGCGGCTTTTGCCCATTTTGGACCATTCCAGGAATTTGATAAAAAGCTTGAACCTGCTCCATAATCGATTTGATCTGATCATTGTCAATTGCCGCCTTATTGGTTTTCGGGTCGACAAAAGACAAAGATCTCACTCTGGCAAAAAACTCGGGATTGGTGGGGAGACTTCCACGGTATTGGACCCCATCCTCAAAATAGGTCATTTTCTTGGCAAGCTCCAAATACTCATCGAAGGTCATGCCTTCTTTCGGGTAAGGAACACCCCGTTTATCGAAAAGTTCCTTATTGTAAAACAATGCCATTTGATTTAACGCAAAGGGAATGCCGTAGATTTCACCTTTAGAGCCTAATTCCTTTATCCAATCGATATTGGGACTTGAGAATTGACTTAAATCCATATTGTATTTCTTCACAAATTCACTTACATCATATGGAATATCCAGCTCCTTAAGGACAGGAAATCTTGAGTTTGCGGAATAAATAATGTCGGGAGTCTGACCTGCAGCAACCAATTTATTGATATCATCCCGTACAATCTTCAAGGTAATGTGAGGATACTTTGTCTTTAATGGTGTGATGAGTACCTGTTCGAATTCTTCATCGGTCATGTTTAAAAAATAAGGTGCCAATGTAAGCTCAACAGGAACCGATTCCTTTGGCTTGTCGCTGGACGACTCTGG
The DNA here is from genome assembly GCF_042793215.1 of Paenibacillus sp. NPDC056579. NCBI lineage: Bacteria > Bacillati > Bacillota > Bacilli > Caryophanales > Paenibacillaceae > Paenibacillus > Paenibacillus sp. NPDC056579. The sequence goes on along the minus strand of NZ_JBHTVD010000004.1, from coordinate 614,013 downwards.
TTCCAACGATTTTTGACCGCTGCAGCCTGCCAGCAAACCGGAAAAAATAGAACCGATCATCAGTAATGAATACGCTTTCTTGAATGAGCGTTTGTTGGACATCGGAATTTGCCCCTTCCTAATATAAAGCTAAGCTTCTCATTGAAACAACATCCGTTGATCACTATACCTTTATCTATAAGCGTTTCTATGATTGATCAAATTATAACATTCAAATGTACCCTTGTAAATATAATGTATATTCAATTATATCATTTACATTACATAAGATTCTGAGAACGGATCAACAAGCAAGGTTTCGGACCCAATTATTTGGCGCCGGCTTCTTTCTCACGTATTCTCTGGTTCGCTTTCTCATCCGCTTCTCTTAATGCCGTATTCACGTCCTTACCTTTCTCGACTATATCCTTCAGCGCTTCGTTAATAGCGCCACTTGCTATTGAATCATATTTTGTTGGAGTGAACGATTTCGCCGGTCTTGTTTTGTAGATGGCTTGAACGTTTTTGTTCTTCAGAAACTCAATATTGGAGCCGAATGCGTCTCTTATCTTAGCATCTTTAAGGATGCTGACCCGGGCTTGCTTCGACATATCCGTCTGAACTTCATCGGAAGTAATTGTTAAAATCACCTGAAAAGCAGCATCCTTATTCTTGCTGGTTGATGAAATTCCCATCGCATGCTCGTCTACCCTCATTCCGGTGCCTGGTGCCTCCGGCCATGTTGGATAACTAACGATATCCCATATATCGGGATTCGTATATAATTTTCCCTCGTAAATAATGTTGACCGAAGCGATCATGGCTAGGGTACCTTTTAACAAGAGATCGTTGGCAGCCGAGTTATAGGTAATCTGCTCGTTGCCTGGGATTTGTCGAATCCTGGCTGCATTGCTTAATACCTTCTGCCATTGATCCGAATTAAGGAGTGATTTGTTCATCTTGGGATCAACAAAGGGCAGACTTAATTGGGACGCCATTCGTTCAGTCACATTCGGTTCCAATCCGCGATACTGAATCCCGCTATCGAGTTTAGTCAATTTTTTGGCTAGCTCATATACGTCATCCCAAGTCATGCCGTCTTTTGGATAGGGCATACCGAATTTATCGAATATTTCTTTGTTGTAATATAGTGCGGAAAAATGTCTCCAGTAGGGGATTGCGATAAGATCTTCCCTTTGTGTGCCTGCTTTAATCGCATCAAGAGCCTCCGGTTCAAAGCGCCCAAGATCTAAATTATACTTTTTGATCAGGTCGGATAAGGAAATGACTAAATCCAAATCCCTCCAGGTAGAAAAGCCGCCAACGTTGCTATCGATGACGATATCTGGTGTTTGGCCGGCAGCTACGAGCTCAGGCAGCATTTTCCCCTGGACATACGGTATCATTTGCACAGTGATCCATGGATATTTCTTGCTTACGGGGTCCGTTATGTATCGTTTCATTTCTTCGTCGGTCATCCAACCGCTAGGCATTCCGATTGTTAAAGTAACCGGTGGATTATTGACGGCGGGTGTATCCGTTGACTCGCTCTTTCCTTCCTTATTGATAGTTGAACATCCAGAAAAGACGATCATGGCAATGGACGTTATAAAAATAATTTTTTTCACCACAGTATCCCTCCATTCTAATAATGATGCAAGTTTTCCAACGATCAAAAACAATGAAGGCGCTTTCGAAAAAATGAATTTGCACATAATAGATATTGACAAACGCTCATTTCATCCCCCCTATTTATTAATTCAAATACGGTTACAACTGAATGTGTGTTTCTGTGATTGATCGGATTATAACATCCGCAAGTTCACTTGTAAATATGTTGTATATACATTTATACCCTTTGGTCAACACTCTATTAACTGTTATAATAGATCCTTCCTCTCTCGGTGAAGCTGTAGCGATAGTGAAAAAACAAAGCAGCCTATAATCGTGATTGTAACCGGATTAAGGCTGCTTTTGTTCTGTTATGGTTAACGGAAATACCGTTAGCTTAATGGCCTAAGATTTTGTTTCATAAGAGAAGAAATTCTTTGCTCGTCAGTATTTTGGATTTTCTCAAGCTGTTGAATAACCAATTCCTGTCGTTGTATTGAATGATTTTGGCTTAACTTTGCTTTCCCTTCTATCCTGTTAATTTTCAATTTAAAGCCTTGAACTCCCTTGTTCAAACCACTTAGAAAGCCGGGATCAATATCACGCAAACTGTAGGAGCTATCAGGAGCTTCGTACTTTAATACCATATCATTTAAGGATGCCATCAACTCATCCTCGTTATCTACGAGTTCAACTTCCCCATATACGTGAACAGTCACGTAGTTCCATGTTGGAACTGCCTTATTGGTCTCATACCAAGACGGAGAGATATAACAATGAGGACCATGAAATACTGCTAACACACTTTGATTCCTAATGTCTTTCCATTGAGGATTGGGACGAGCAAAATGTCCGACTAGATGCATATGATTATTATCGAGAAGTAAGGGCAAATGGGTGGCAAAAGGTGTTCCATCATGTTGAGAAAACAAAGTAGCAAAACTATTTTCTTTAATAATCTTGTAGGCAACGGATACATCCGTAATTTCAAAATGCGAAGGTATATACATATGGTCTTCCCTCTCTTACGTTATAATGTTAGTAATCATAAACAAATAGTAGTGTAAAAGAGCGGATTACTAAAAGATCCGATTTGAAAAAAATTTAGTGAACCATTGATAAAATTTAACCTGCTCGGTTTCGATATTCTACAATCCTGCTCGTAAAGTAACGCGGCTGCCAATTCATGTCGGCAGCCGCGTCTTGATTGTATTTAAGCAATCGTTTCCTGTTAGTTGAAAGAATTTAAGCACCCTATGCTATGGCCCGCAGATTGAAACGTTAAATAACCGATTGTCGAATAAAGTTCTGGTAAGCGGCTGCCACTAAACCAAAAAATTATAAGGAAATCATTTTTATATTGCGAAATTCTACATAGCCCCCGTGGTCCTGTAGTCCAATATGACCTGATCGCGGGAGATCCCGCCAAGCGTACTTGAATTTATTGTCCGTGCCGTCCGGATTTTTGCCGGCAACAGACCATTGATCGATATCTGCTTCAACTACCACGACGCCATTCAACATGAGCTCAATTTGATTGTTATCGCATGTAATCCGTATTTGATTCCATTCCCCAGCCTGACGTACTGTATTCGAGGAGGGAGCAACCAGATCATATAAAGCACCCGAGCTGTTTCTACTCATCTTTTCCTGATCGTAGGTATCCAATATTTGCATTTCAAGCCCCGTATTCACCGGATCCTGAAGGTCTGACCACCTAAAAAAAATCCCGCTATTGGTCTTTGATGCCGCTTTGTATTCCAAATGGATAATAAAATTTTCAAATTGGTCTACAGTATACAGATATCCGTTGCTCTCCCCCTTGCAAACGATATTCCCACCCTGTACCAGCCACCCATCTGGATGTTTCGTTGCAGCCCAGCCGTTCAGTGTTTCCCCGTCAAACAACAGACGATAACCTGAATTAATTTCTTCTTCCGTCAGAACATTCATTGTTATTCCTCCTAATAAATTAATTAACTCTGAATGAAGACACATATCCGTAAGCATACCGTGCTCGACTTGGCTGTTTTCGAACTCTTCGGCTACTATAAGGTGTTCTCACACCGCAAAGCACTCCTGACTGGAATGAAAACAGAGAACAACTGCAGACACGTGTGTTCTCTGTTTATTACACTATTGTTAACTGTTAGGCAACCGAACCTGTTCAGCATTCGGTTCGCTCAGGCATTCATTCAGGAATGCCAGTGTACGTGCGAAAGCATCTCGAGCGGCATCCACTCGATAACTAGTTCTACTGTCATTGAAAAAAGCATGAGGTGCTTCCGGATATACATGGGGGACGAAGCTTTTGCCAGCTGCATTCATCGCTTCAGCAAATGCCGGTACTCCATCTGTTATCCTTGTGTCCTTGCCGCCATAGAAGCCGATTACTGGACACTCGATATTTAGAAGTTGTTCCGTTTGAGGCGCATTTCCGTAGAAAATAACGGCTCCTGCCAGCTTCGAATCGAGACATGCAAGCTGCGCCGACAACGCGCCGCCAAGACAAAATCCGACGGATGCAACCCGCTTTCCGCGAGATGCCGGCTCCTGTTCACGCAAGTACTCCGTTGCGGCTGTCACTCTCTGTAAATACGCGGGAATGTCACGCTGGAAAATCATCTTCTGTGTTTCCTCTAACGCTTCCCGTTCTTCCTCTGATTTTTCAGCAAGTGCTTGTGAACGTGCTTCCGGATTACCCCAAACACCTATTGGAAGCGAATCCATGAAAGCCTTTAACTGTGCGATTCGCTCAGGTTTAAGCGGTTCAGGATGTTTGCCGTTTAACGCATACAAATCCGGAGCGAATGCGACATAGCCAGACATAGCCAAACGATCCGTCACACTTTGAATATGTCCATCAACACCCCATATTTCTTGTAACACGATGACGGCAGGTTGCGAACCGACAGCCGCTGCAGGTTTAGCGAGATAACCGCTATATGCATTGTCGCTACCGTAATGAACCCATTTTGTTAGCAATTCCATTCCTGTACACACTCCTTTGAAAGAGGCTATTCTCATTAAGATTATCATATCTAGGGAGATATTGGAAAGCTCGTCTATGATCTAGTAATTTTAAATCGAAACAAGCACCTGTTCTTGCTGTCCGCCTTTATCTGGATTCTTGTGGTCACATTCGAACTCGCATGCTTGGAATAAAGTGCGCGTAAATTAAAAAGCGCTCCCCCAAGAGGGAAGCGCCTGCTTTTACTTCATCATAGTATTGGACATTAGGAACTGATCTACAACATCTTTGCCTACGTAGGTTTTATCGTTAATAATGACCGCTGCGCTTGCTGACATTTTTTCCGAGCCGTTGACTACCAACATGTCGCATCCAACTCTAACCATTAATCTCGACATGTCCATCATGGCATCGTCCATTTTCTTATCTATTATCGCCGACTTGTCCTTGATTAGCATAACATTTCCTTTCACTCGTTAGCAAATAACGAGAACATACGTCCGTGATGTTCTCCTCATAGTCTGCAACCAATATTTTTATTGCTGCTATAGCGATTCACCGCCCGTCAGTTGTTCCACATCTGAATTATAGCCATATTGTAACATGCATCTTTAGTGAAGATATTACACAAATCTTAACATTGCTTCTAAAGAGACATTATTCGTATGGTCACAGATTGGCGGGACGAAGATAGGGCTTCCGGACTTACTTGTGTCCGTATAGTTGACCGCATGCTGCATCTATGTCGGTTCCGAATTGAGTTCGCACAGTGACATTAATTCCCTTTGACTTCAAAATACTGACAAACCTTTGAACCCGGGCTTTGTCCGATTGATGGTAGATCTCTGACGTTACGTCGGTTGAATTATAAGGAATCAAATTGACGTGAAATAAATGTTCCCAAGGACCTCTGTCCTTTAACAATGCAGCGATAGCCTCCGCATGCTCATTTGAATCGTTTTCTCCTCGGAGTAAAATATATGCAATATATACTTTTCTGCCTGTATTACGAATATGCTGATCCAGTTTGTCCATCACAGTATTAAGAGGGAATCGGCTGTTAATGGGCATTAGCCCGCTACGCTGTTCGTCGAACGGAGAATGCAGTGAAAAGGTAAGGTTAACCTGCGGAAATTCCCGTGTCAGACGATCGATACCTGGCAAAATGCCGATAGTAGAAACTGTAATTCTTCGATGGCCTAATCCAAAGATTCGTGAATCTGTTAGAATCTTGAGTGCGTCGAAAATATACGGATTGGCCAAAGCCTCCCCCATTCCCATGAATGAAACACTATCCAAGGCTTGACCGTTAAAATGAAAATATAACAATTGATCGGTAATTTCATCAGCTGTTAGATTTCGTTTCAGTCCGATAGTCCCTGTAGCACAGAAACGACATCCATATCCGCATCCGCACTGACTGGAAATGCAGTATGAATTCCAGCCGCGCTCATACCTTAGTTGAACCGCTTCAATATGTTCATCACCCTGTATGGAAAAAAGCACCTTGTTCACTTGTTTGGATGATTTTTGCATGACAGGAGCTAAGTTCAAAACGTTTTCTCCAAGGTTTACAATTAATTCGTTTCGTATACTTTTGGGTAACATGGTCATTTGATCATATTCACCAATTCTTTGCTTGAAGATAGCATCCACGATTTGTTGGAACCGATATGCAGGTTGGTTTAAACATGTCAATATGTGTTGAATCTTTTCATATTTCGAAGTTGATTTCATGTCTTTTCTCCTCTTGAGCCGGAGAAAATGTTATTAGCATCCTTTATTGGAGCATTAACACATACATTAACCAACTAGATTTAACCCACGAAGCTTGTAGCTAAGTCGCTACGTGCATCTATCAATAGATGGAAAATGCTCCGGCTTCCGTTTAGTTTGATCGTGAACCGTGCCAACGGACAATGAACGGTTCACACAATCATTTACAACCTCAAACATTTATTTCAGCCTCCTAAAATAAAAGAAAGTTTTCCTCCAAAAGAAAAAGGGCTACAAGAAAGTTACTTTTCTTGTAGCCCAAATAGTTACAACTAGTCCAAAGCAATTACTGGATTAGCAATGTATACACTTTGAGTGAAGAGAATAAGTAACTTTCTTGCTTCAAAGAATAAAACAGCGGATGTTTTATCTTTGAAATAAGCAAGAAATTTTACATTATTCCCCTCAACTCCTGTCAGTAAATTTGCTAATATCTTAGCATAATCACACTTTCGTTTCAACCTGCTCTCCAAATTGGAATTGGCACCTGATGCTGACCTATCTCTTAAGGCATCACAACCACTTTCTCTTTACAAGATGCACAATACTTCGCATATTGGATGCAAGTCTCCAGTGAATCTTCCAGCTCCATCGGCCACCAGCGGATCGCCCCCGTAGGCGCTTGGGACGCATAAGACTCCACCTCTTTGGGGATACGGCCCACAACAATAACCTCGGTGTTCTTAAAGCCCGACTCCATACCCTTCATGAGGGTCTTAGTTAATTGAGTATGCTCCGTTTCCGGATGAGAGTATGGAATTGGGAACAATATCGAAACCCGGGTCGAGTCTTCATGAATGACGTGAGCTGTTTTTCGGGCGGGATCGTGAAGCGGGGTCTCCCATACACGGCTGTACGGCAGCTGCTCCGGCAGCTCCAACTCGCTCAGCCTCGAATGAATTCTATCGTGGTAAACTCGTTCTAGCTCTCTAACCAAAATTTGAATTTGCTTATTTCTTAGAAAAGTGGTGTTGTTCCCCTTTTCGTTTCTATACTGGATATAAAGTAAATCGGGAACGGCCGCAAACTTACTACAAAGAAACGTTCGAATCAGCATGTCGTAATCGTCCGCAACCAGCAGCTCGTCACGATGCCCTCCGATCAGATGATAACAATCCCGGGACCATGCGCGAGGATGATTCGGCAAACCGACTAAATGGCGGACCGTATTGCCGTTGATCGTCGTATGTCGCTGCCCATTTTGCCAGCGGTTCATATCGTGCATCCAGACACGATAATATAAGCTGTAACCAAATCCGCAATCCCATCCGTACCAATGCGCTTGAAGGTTCTCTGCATACACCTCGGTGCAATCCCCGTAAACCAGGCCGCATTCGGGATTTTGTTGAAATGCCCGAACAATCTTCTCCAGGCAGTCAGGCATCAGCTCGTCATCATGATCCACCTCTACTAAGATTTCCCCTGTACAAAGACCTGCGGCATACCTTTTGAGCGCCCCGATATAGCCATTGCGAGAATCCTGGCGATACCTCCGCACGCGCGGGTCTTTTAATGGGAGCAAGTCATTCTTGTAAGTTTCATCGTCATCTCCAGAATCGTCCACAATGACCCATTCCCAGTTCGGGTAAGTCTGATTTAACAGCGATCGATAAGGACGTTGAATTTTTTCCTTTGACCTATAGCTGGCTGTGAACACGGAGATCAGAGGCGTATTGGAAGAAAATCGGGTTGGAGGAATGGGTTTATTTTCAGGGAGAGGATCCGTCCCACGGAGCCAGCAATAAAACAATTTATACGATTCGAGTTCATCAGGCGATTGGAAGTGCAGCCAACGTTTTTTTTCCTGAACAGGCAGAGATATTAGAGATGTAAAAGGTTTCCAGTCCTCGCCCATGGAAACATAGACGCGTGGCTTTCTGGGGGCGGCATCAATTAGTGGATCATCAGGCCCATACATTTTCACAGTGATGTGGTTCTCTTCTAACCTTAATATCGGTTCTTTCAATAAATTCTTCGAAATCTTGTCTGTCACAAACAGATGCACTGTTAATAAAGGAGTGAAGTCCGACGACAAGCTGATTCCCCCTTCTTAGATGGCAAACACGAGCGAGAGCTGAAGTGCCGATCCATACTCTTTTTAACATTCGCAGTTTATTCCGCTGTTCTCATATTTGTCCGCCTAAATGCCTTGTTTGAACGCACATTTCGCTTGACAACGAATACTCTGGAAGGTAGCAATCTCTCGTACAAGGCGGGACGCCACTCATGATTAGAAAGGTGGGGTTATCTTGCAACATGCGCTGGTTAGTGTCGTTATTCCCGCTTATAACCGGCCCCATACGCTAAAAATCGCCATGGACAGCATACTCGAGCAAACCTATCCCAATATCGAAATCGTCATATGCGACGACAGCTCCAATAACGAAGTGCAGCAAATGCTGGAAGCAGCTTATCTGCCTTTTTATCCCCAAGTCAAATATTACAAAAACGAGAAAAACCTCTTTCTTGAAAACTGGCACAAGTGCTTCGATCTGGCGTCGGGGGAATATATCAATTACTTGATGGATGACGACGTATTTCATAAAGAGAAAATCTCCAAAATGCTTCGATTTTTTCACGAATTCGAAAACATTACGCTGGTCACCTCCTACAGGCAAACCATCAATGAATCGGGGGGCTTTCTTGCACCTATCGCTGCTACGGTCAAACTCTACGAAGAGACACGAGTGATGGATGGGAAAATGCTAGGGAATATCGCATTAACCCGCTGCTTAAATGTCATAGGCGAGCCGACGACCGTTTTATTCAAGAAAGCGGACCTTACCGAACCGTTCGGAGTATACCGCGGGAAGCAGTATTCGCTTATCAACGATATGGCAGCCTGGTTGCTTCTGTTGTCCAAAGGAAAGGCGGTGTATATTCCGGAGGCGCTCAGCTATTTTCGATTACATGCCAACCAAAATAACAATACACTTGGCTTCAAGGCGTTCAGCGAATGGCTGGATATCACGATTGCCTCCAGAGAAGACGGGTTTCTGGAGACGAAGGAATTGTTCGAAACCGCCCTTCTTGCTTACCGCAAGCGTGTGCAGGGGTACCCTCAATTTGCAGCGGACATTCAGCGAATCGATTCGATCTTGAATACGTCATAATGAACTAACGTGAAATCGGAGTGCCTGTTATTCGCCGTTCCACCCAATCGATGGGTTCATATGATAAGGTATGCACACTTTAATTCGAAAGAGGATTCCAGAGGGAAGTGGTTGCCTTATGTATGATATTCCGTTCTTGCGACCGAATCTAGTCAAAAAAGAGCAGTTGCTTCCTTATTTTGAAAACATAGAAGCAAGCCGGATTTACTCCAATTACGGACCATTAAATCATCTGTTTGAAACACGGGTGATTGCCCAAATGTTCGGTGGCACCGGCGCAGCCGTTACGGTGCATAACGCTACGATCGGGCTGATGCTGGCGATTTCCCAATGCAAGCGGCCCCGAGGCAAATATGCGGTGATGCCCAGCTTTACTTTTGCAGCTACCCCTCTAGCCGCCGAGTGGTGCGGGCTTGAGCCCTATTTTCTGGATATCGAACCGGACGATTGGCAAATGAACAGAGCGCAATTGGAGGAGACGGTCGGGCGGTTGGGCGATCAGATCGCGGTGGTCGTTCCCTACGCCACTTTCGGTTCAGCTATCGATTTAACCCTATACAATAAACTTCTGCAGGATGGAATTCCGGTCGTCATCGATGCGGCTGCCAGCTTTGGAACGACTGCTGCAGAGAATACTGCACAATTCGGTAAAGGCTTCGGTGGAGCCGTGGTGTTCAGCTTTCACGCAACCAAAACATTTGGCGTCGGAGAAGGCGGGCTCGTATATAGCGCGGACCAGAATCTCATTCAACGAATCCGCCAAGCCGGAAACTTCGGCTTCTCCAGCTCAAGGGAATCCGTTATGTTAGGCTTAAACAGCAAATTATCCGAATATACCGCCGCTATCGCCTTGGCTACTCTTGAAGGATTCCAGGCAGTACGGGAGCGAAGACAAACGATTATTGGCTATTATCACCGTGAACTACAGCAACAGAATTTATTGCTGCGGGGATGGTCTTCCCAAAAGATGCAAGGCCAGGTACCCCTGCAATTTTTCTCTATGCTAAGCCCGGACTCTTCGGGTAACCGGGAAGTCATCCGGAAGTTAGCCTCCCATTCGATAGAAGCCCGCACTTACTTCTCCCCGGCATGCCATCAGCAGAAGCAGTTTCAAAGCTGCTCCCATTCCGATCTTCGGGTGACGGAATGGATTGCAGACCGTATTGTCAGTCTGCCGCTCTGGGAAGAAATGAATGAGGCCACCGTTAGGCGAATAGTGAAGGTGCTTGGAAATATGACCGAGGAGAACGCCATATGAGAAAGATTGTCATTTGGGGATCGGGCGGACACGCCCGCGAGGTCAACTGGCTTTGTGAGGAACTGGGAGTGCAGGTGCTGGGTTTTCTGGACGAACGTCCTGAAATGAAGGGCCAACTGGTGAATGGAGTTACCGTATTGGGAACGCTTGCCGATATCGCAGCGATGCGGCATGAGGTCGAAATCGTTTGTGCCGGGGTCGGGGACCCGGCGTTAAAGAAGCGGTTCGCTAACGATGCCATCCGGTCGGGATTCCGAATCCCAGACCCCCTAGTTCATCCGCGTGTTCGTTTGTCGAGGAGAAATATCGTGGGGCAAGGCAGCATGATTTGCGAGGGGGCCATCCTTACCGATAATATCCAGATCGGATGCCACGTCATAATCAATCGAAGCGCCAACATCAGTCATGATACGGTCATTGACGATTATGTCACCATCGCCCCGGGCGTGAATCTGGCGGGTAACGTGTCCATAGGCGAAGGAGCTTACATCGGTATCGGCTCTTCGGTTCGTGAGAAATGCCGCATCGGCTGCTGGTCTATGATTGGCGGCGGAGCCTTTGTCAAAGATGATATACCTGACTTTACAATGGCCGCGGGGGTTCCAGCCGTCATCAAGAAACGGCTTGATAAGAAATAGGAAAGGAGCAACATCATTTGGTTGACTCTATCAAACACCAATGTCCCTACTATTGTCCTTAAACCAATTACAATTTGAAGATCCAGCTTCCCCTTACGAGGCCACTGAAAAAAATCGTCACATAGAAAAAGAAGGTACAGATCTTCAATAAAATTGAAGAGGCTGTACCTTTTTTGACGAATATATATTTGGACAATGGCAGTAACGCTATTGCCCCCTGCCCTTTTTTGAATCAAGAATAAACATAGACGCATCTTGTCCCATGAATATTTTACTCCCAGTATAAAAAGTATCGAATTGAATATCCGTATACCCTATTTTAGCCATGACGTCGGATAGCTCTCCTGGATTAAAACCGTTATGGACAATATCTGAAGCTATGTTTTCATTTTTATTAAAATCTACGATCAGAAGATGTCCTCCTTCATTAAGAACATCAAATAATCTTGATAAAATCATCTCAACATCATGAATATGGAGTAGAACCTGGGCCATGAAAATATAGTCGGCCTTTAGATTCGAAAGACTTTCCTTTTCAAAATCAAAGCATAATGTATCTACATTTTGGATATTAAAATCAGTTATTTTTTGCTTCATTTGATTAATCATGTTTTGTGACGTATCCAGAAAAAGCATAGAATGAAACTCGTTTAACAAGTTCATTCCCACAAGACCGGTTCCACACCCAAAATCAATGGCATTCTTACTTTTGGTATCAACTAAATAATTACGGATGGCATCTGAGGATACCTTCGCAATTTGGATTCTTTCAGGAGTGTCATATATATTAGCAATCATTTCAAACTTATCCGTATTTCCCATTATTCTCACTCCTATCAATCTTAATAAACAAGCATGCACACTAAATAAACTTGTCTTTCTATAGGATACGACTCTTCTCGCCACAATTCAACCAATCTGCCATTTAGCTTAACGAGGCTTCCTCTGCTTTAAACACTGCTTTTGGCCCCTGATAGCTTAAATCACTTCTGATATTTCAAGTTGACTTGATTATTCAAAACAAACGCCCCGCTTCCCTCTCATCGAACCTGATGATGATATTGGGACGGGGCATTCTTTAAGGTGGAGCTTTTTTCATGGATGTACCGTTGCGCAATGCCAAGAACGCCTATTGTTCTGCGTCCATCTCTTTGGCCGCCTCTTCAATTTCGAGTCGTGTCACGGTTGTCAGGAAGGATAAATCTTTGCTAAGCGCCAGCTTAATCTGTTCGGCGGCTTCCTCCTTCTTCCCGAGCTTGTTAAGGGTCAGCGCATAGTAATAGTAAGGCTCGGCGCGTTTCGGCGATTTGGATATCAGTTGCTCGAACATCGCTTCCGCCTCCGACATTTGTCCAAGCATGTAATAGTTCAATGCGCAGTTGTCCAGAATCGTCTTGTCATCGTTGTTGAACGCGTACGCAGCTAGATTGAACTCCAGCGATTCGTTCAGGTCGCCGTGCATCAGCTTGAAATAGCCCAGATTGCCGTAGACCAACGTGTTTTTGTATTGCTCGAATACGCCTTCCAGCTCTTTGATGCCATCGTCCCGCTTCCCCTGCAGCCAATATGCGGTAGCCAGGTTGCAGCGAGCCTGCATCCTTATCTCGTGATTCGCGGTGCGACTAAGCAGCTTTTGCAGCACAGCCACCGCTTGTTCCGGGTCGCCAGTCCTCATCAGCATATAGGCATAGCCGACCTGATGCTTCTCCGGACACGGCTTGCTGGCATAGGCTTTCCGGTACCAGGCAAGCGCCTGCTCGAACTGGTCGGCTGCGAATGCCGTGCTCCCGCGAATGGCATAGTAGTTCGATCTGGAAGCATACACCATCACCCCTATCAGAATGATAACAAGCCCCCATCCGAGCAGCGGATGCAGCCGAAATGCAATAAACACAATTAGTACAAGTGCGGCGCCGGTAAGCGCCAGTTTGATAAGCGGCTTCATTGAACCATCCCCCTTTTTCCACACTAGTACTATAATAGCCGGAAGCGGAGATTTAGCCAAATGGAGTCTTAAAACTTGTAATTACCGAATCGTTAATATGCCGTCCAAACCGCCGTCTGCTGTGATAACGGTTCCGTTTTTATATGAAGAATGCGGATATCTTCTGTTTTTCTCTACGTCGAATATGACGCCCATCTCAGTTCCGCCCCCTGCTGAAACCTTGGCGCCCTCTTTTGCATAAGCTCCGCGATTTTGATTCATATCGGCCCTGCTGAACAGAAAGAGCTTGGTCAGAATGCTGCATTCCAACCAAGCTTATCTACGATACGCATCATGATTAAGAAAATGTCATCATGCAATCCTTTTGTCGACTTCATGGACTTCATGGACTGCCGGATCCGGCGGATTCCCCTACATTCAACTTGAAGAGATCTCCTGTCTTGGAACCAAGCGATAGGTTTGTCCGGGCTGCATTAAGAAAGTCAGCACCCCTTCCCGTTCATTGCATGCAACCGCAGCGCCAGACGCATCCTCCACCCGCAATGAAGTCTGTGCAAGCACTCGACAAGTACCTCCCTGAACGGAACTAATAGTCGCAGAAGCCAGCATCCCCGCCTCCCATTCCATGCTGACTGTGTATCCGCCTCTGGCGCGCAGTCCGCTGATCGAACCGCAGCTCCAGGCATCCGGCAGCGCCGGCAGCAGATGCAGCACGTTCCGCTCTGACTGCAGCAGCATCTCCGCAATCCCGGCGGCAGCAGCAAAGTTACCGTCAATTTGGAAAGGAGGATGAGCGTCGAATAAATTCGCATACACACCCGCTCCAGTGAATTCTATCTCGTCCTCCTTCACCAAGCGCAGCAAATTGGAAATAAGTCCAAGCGCCCTATTGCCGTCATGGAAGCGGGCCCATAGGCAAATCTTCCAGCCCAGGCTCCAGCCCGTACCGCCATCGCCCCTCCGTTCCAAGGAGGTCCGTGCTGCATCAAATAGCTCCGGTGTATCTGTCCCATGGAGCTGCCTCCCGGGAAATACGCCGAATAAATGCGACACATGCCTATGGTGCACGTCCTGATCCTCAAAATCCTCCGACCATTCCTGCAGCTGGCCGTAGCGTCCGATGCGAAGCGGGAGCAAGCGGTTGCGTGCGTCCGAAAGCTCCCTCTTGAACTCGGCATCCTGCTCCAGTAGCTCCGCCGCCTCGCAGCAGTTGGTAAACAGATCCCAGATTAGGGCCAGATCCATGGTAGCTGCGGTGCATACGCCGGCAAGGCCATCTTCCGTCCTGAATTTATGCTCCGGCGAGGTGGATGGCTTCGTGACCAGATAGCTATCCTCGTTCTCAATAAGCCAATCGAGGCAAAACTTCGCCGCCTCCTTCATGATCGGATAGGCCGCGTCTCGCAAATACCCCTCATCCTGCCCGAAGGCGTAGTGCTCCCACAAGTGCTGGCAGAGCCAGGCACCCGCCATCGGCCAAAGCGCCCAGACGGGATCGCCGTGACCGTAGGCACCGACCGGAGCGCTTTGCGCCCAAATATCGGAGTTATGATGTGCCGTCCACCCCGCTGCTCCGTAATTGACCTGAGCCGTTCGTCTGCCCGTTACGGCCAGACGGCCGATAAAATTGATCAGCGGTTCATGGCATTCGGCTAAGTTGCACGTTTCCGCCGGCCAATAGTTCATCTCGGTATTAATATTCAGCGTAAAGTTGCTGCTCCAAGGCGGACGCGTGTCCTGATTCCATATTCCCTGCAGATTCGCCGGCTGGGTCCCTGGTCTGGAGCTAGCAATCATCAAGTATCTGCCGTATTGGAACAGCAGCGCTGCCAAGTCCGGATCGTTCGCTCCATAGGTCATAATTCGTGCATCCGTCGGCATGTCCTCAGGGCTAACCCGATTCCCTAAGCGGATCGACACCCGCTCGTAGAGACTCCGATAGTCCTTCACATGCCGTTCCCGCAGCTCTTGATACGTGAACTGCATAGCGGCAGCCAGGGATGCTTCCGCGCGTTCTCCGGCCAACCTGCCTTGCTTACCCGGCTCACAATCAAAGCCATTAAAGCTTGTTGCGGCACTGAAGTACAGCGTCGCACACGTAGCCCCTCGGACATGCAGACCATCGTGGTCCAGCTGAAGCCAGCCGCCTTCCACAGTCGCAGCCAGCCTGCCCTCAAACGTCATCGCGCCACCCTCTTCGGTCTCCCCGTAGCGGATCGGCCTCAGATTTTCTCTGTAGTAGCTCGGGTCGACATGCTCTGGAGCGGTTCCTCTCATGACCCACTTATCCCCATCTACGAACGTCCGCACTCTCAGCTTGCTGTCCAGCTTTGCCGTGAAGCTCAGCATTCCCGGCTCGCTGCAGGTAAGACGTATCGCCATGACTTGGTCGGGAAAGCTGGAGATCATCTCTCTCGTATATCGAACAGCACCTACGACAAATTGCACCCGTGCCAGAGCCTCCTCTAGACACAGCTCCCGTTCATAAGCGGCGGCTACGCTGCCATGTTCAAAGGACAGCCTCAACGTGCCGAAGGGAAGATACGATTGCGTATATGGACCCATCATGTTCTTGCATGCCAGATCAGCCTCTCTATATCGGCCTTCATCCAACAGCCTGCGAACCTCCGGCAGTGAGGCTAGAGCCTCGGGGTTGTTCCAATCCTTCGGCCCGCCGGACCACAGCGTATCCTCGTTAAGCTCAATTCGCTCCTGCTCGACGGCTCCGAAGATCATCGCACCGAGCCGCCCGTTACCAATCGGCAGCGCCTCCGTCCATTCCTTGGCCGGCTTTGTATATTGCAGCTTCATGATATTCTCCCTCTCTTGAGTTACTATCGATAGCTTTAATAGGAAAAGGAAGCAACCATCCCATCAAGCTTCCTTTTCCGCATCATACCGGCGTTATTTCTTCATCTTGTCATAGGCTTGTTGATAAATTTGTAAGAACCGTTCGACGTTCAAGTTTTTGAAGCCAGCCAAGTATGCCTCCCAGCTGCTGTCGATATCCTTCGCTCCCGTAATGAATTGCAGCATGTTTTCTTCTACATACTTTTTAATATTCGTCTTCATCAGCGATGCTTCCGTATTGGCCGCCTCGTCTAAATAAATGATCTTCGGTAACACTTCCTTCGGCTGGCTGCCATCGTAAAGCTTTGTCGCCTCGTGCAGCCTTCTTTCATAGCCGGCCGCATCCTTAATGTCCATAGGAGCCGCCCAGGAAGAACGGTAATCCTTGGTCTTCAAGAACGAGCCGATCTCGCCCCATTTATTGTTGAGCGGCTTCTCTCCTTTCGGACGCTGTAAAGGTACATACTTCGCCGGTTGCCCGTCCAAATCCTTGTCATTAGCGCTAGCTACATCCCAGTTAACACCTTTTTCTCCCATCGTGGCGAGCGTCGTGCCTTCCTCGGAAGCCAAGTAATCGGCAAGCTTAATAAGTGCAGCTTGCTTTTCTTTACTGGCCTTATTCGTAATCACAAACGTAAATCCATCAATGAACGGTGTTGTCGTTGCAAACTTTACACCTTGGGGGCCGGTCAATGGAGGAACCGGATCATAATTTTGCTGCTGCGGATTGCCGGCAATGTCAATGAAGATGGCCGGATGCATTCCGGCTCCCGCTCCGAGCAGTGTCATATCGGTACGATTGCCAAGCTGCTTGAAGGCGTCCGCATTTTGCGTGAATGCTCCTGGGTCGATCAGTCCCTCCTTATAGAGCGAGGCCATATACTTCAGACCTTCCTTCCACTGGGGCTGCATCGCTGCGACGTTTAACTTCCCATTCTGCACATCCAAATAGGTGGAATCATCGTTATAGACAAAGGCATTCATCAAAAAGGCGGTAACATGCGTGCCGTACGTTTCATTGGCGCCGCTTAACGGTATCTCGTCTTGCTTACCGTTGCCGTTAGGATCTTGCGTTTTGAACGCCTGCAGAACCTTTTTGAACTCATCCGTAGTTTTCGGCATCGCAAGCCCCAGCTTCTGCAGCCATCCCGTATTGATCCACATTTTTGACGGAAAGGAACAATGATAGCACTCATTTACCGGAGGTAGGCCGTAGATATTGCCGTCCGGTGCGGTTACGGCTGATTTCAGGTAGGGAATTGCCTCCATATTTTTCTTTAGCACCGGCGCATGCTCGTCGATTAGTTTATTCAGCGGGACAAGCACACCTTGTTGACCAAACTTCATGAGCTCAGAAGGTGAGAACGAATCAACCCAGCTTTGGCTCATAAAAGCATCCGGATAATCGCCGCTCGAGATGGCCAGCTTGCGCTTTTCCTTGGCGGCGTCATAAGGCGTGACAGTCCATTGGATTTTCATATTTAGCTTCTCTTCCACAAGCTTTGTAAATGTATTGGTCATGTAGTCGGTATTCGGGTCCTGAGGAGCGAAGATGGTGACCGTGACCGGCCCGCCAGAAGCCGCCTCCTTGTTTGCGTCCGGTGAAGCGGAATTCTGCTGGGAATCGGAGCAAGCGCTAACGACTATTGAAGAAGCTAGGCATACAGACAGACCGGCGTACAGTTTTTTATTCATTGTTCGTTAACCTCCCTTTACTTTCAATGAATTGTTATCTCAGGAACAGTCTATCTACTCATAGATTACCATTGAATGGCCATCACCTCCTTAATAAAATTTGATTTCAGCGTTCAGCCTTTGATCGAGCCGATCATCATGCCCTTGACAAAATGCTTTTGCACAAACGGGTAAATGATCAGCACCGGCAAGCTGGCAACTACAATCAAGGAATATTTCATCAGATCCTTCATCCCTTGACGGGCGAGCATCTCCTGCAGGTTGGAATTGTTGCCGGTCTCCGTGTTGAGTATCAATATATTTCGCAGCACCAATTGAAGCGGAAAAAGCGATTGAGACTTCAAATAAATCAGTGCATCGAAGTAGGCGTTCCATTGTCCGACAGCGTACATGAGTACCATGACCGCAATAATCGGCTTGGACAAGGGCAGGACGATCTTGATCAAGAAGCCCATGTCACTGCAGCCGTCCAGCTCCGCCGCCTCGGCCAGCTCATCGGGAATGGTCGTTTGGAAGAAGGTTCTCGCAATAATAATTTGCCACACCGCCAAGGCCTGCGGGAGCAGAAGCGCCCATCGGGTATCTACCATATTCAGTGATTTGACCACCAAATACAGTGGGATCAGCCCCCCGGAAAACAGCATCGTAAAGGCAATAAGAATCATCAGCACGTTGCGTCCGTAAAAGGTTTTTCTGGATAACGGATAAGCAATCATGACGGTTAGTACGACGCTGATTACGGTTCCGAGCACCGTATATACAATGGAGTTCCAATACCCCCACCAAATTTGGTTATTGTCGAAGACCGCTTTGTAGCCAAGCAGAGTCGGATTGACTGGCCAAATCCACACCTTGCCGGAAGTCACATCCATCGGGTTACTAAACGAAGCGCTTACAATATGCAGAAGCGGAACCAGAATCGTCAGAAGCACGATGATTAAAAATAAATAGATGCCGATGAGAAATATCTTGTCCCCGAACGAATCCCTAATGAAGCCGGTTGTTTTTCTTCTTATGATGCGATCCAATGTTCTCCCTCCTCTCTACCACAAGCTGTTGCTTGAGATGCGTTTGGCTATGAAGTTGACAATCAAGAGCAGAATCAAATTGACGAACGAATTGAACAGTCCTACCGCCGCACCAAAGCTGAAGTTAGAGTCGAGCAGCCCCATTTTATACACATAGGTGGAGATGACCTCGGAAGCATTGGCGTTGAGCGGATTTTGCAGCAGGTAAATTTTCTCGAAGCCGATCTGCATGATGTTGCCCACATTTAATATCAGTAAAATTGTTGCGGTTGGCAGAATACCGGGTAGATCAACGTTCAGCATTTTCTGGAATCGCGAGGCACCGTCCACCTTAGCCGCCTCATACAAATGGGGATCGATACCCGAAAGCGCCGCTAAGTAAATGACTGCTCCGTAACCAACGTTTTGCCATAAATCAGACCACACATAGATGGATTTAAAATAGGCGGGGTCTCCCAAAACATTGGGCATCTCCATCCCTAGCGCCTGCATAACCGATTTCAAAATACCCGTTGTCGGCGAAAGCGCGATCATAATAATGGAAACCATAATAACGGTGGAAATGAAGTACGGCGCATACGAAACCAGTTGAACCGTACGCTTGAATACGCCATTTCGAATCTCGTTAAGTGCCAGCGCCAAAATGATGGGACCTGGGAACCCGACGAGCAGATGGTACAGGCTAATCCCGAGCGTGTTTTTGAGCAGGATGCCAAAGTACGGATTGTGGAAAAACAAGTCGAAATATTTGAAACCCGCCCACGAGCTTCCCCATATCCCCTTAATGACGTTGTAATCCTTAAAGGCCATTACCACCCCCAGCATAGGGATGTACTTAAAGATGAGCAAATTGGCTAGTGGCAGCAGGATCAGCAAATAAAATTGCCAATGCCTTTTGATTTTCTGCCATGCCGTTTTTTCTCTACGGACATGTGTACGGGCTGCCGAGGCATCCTTTGATACAGGAAGCGCATTCATTTTTCTCCCACCTTTTTGGATTGATGTGCTAAGGTGATCGTAGTGCATGCGGTCTCGTCCGGCTAGAAGCACTTCTTCTGGTGGGTACACTTGAGTTACAACGTCCAGGGTACACTTGCTCCGGACCGTACACTTGCCGCTACACAATACAAAATAGCTTGTAATCAAGCGGTTCATTGAAGTAAAAAAAAGATCACGACCCATCTTCCTTGCAGGCAAGTTGGGCTGCGATCTTCATATCATTTCTATCATGATGAGGTTTGTTAACTTTCCTCGACAACCAGGCTTCGGAACACACTGGGCGAAGCGCCCGTTACTCGCTTGAAGACGCGGCGGAAGGCATGCGCACTGTTGTAGCCGACGCGCTCCGCAATTTCCTCAATCGTATATTCGCCTGCCGACAGAAGCTCCGTTGCGCGCTGCATGCGCAGCTTCTCCAGATAAACGGAGAAGTTCTCTCCCGTATGTTGTTTAAATACTTGTGACACGTATTTCTCGGGAAGCTGCACTTGGTCGGCTGCAAGCGTAAGACTGAGCTGCGAAGATGCATAGTTCGCTTGCAGGTAAGCAACCAGACGCTCCGTTATCGCCTGGTCCTTATGCTGACCGGTAGGAGCTGCACTTTCGCACAAAGCCTGGAACACATTCTCAACGATGGAGCGAACAAGAGATGGAGCTTCCTTCGCGCTGATTTGATTCACCAGATCCTGCAGTCGCTGCATATTATCGCCACCACGCAGCTGCGAAACCAGTTTATGCGCAGTGCCCTTCAGCTCAAAGATCAGCTGCTTGAACATCTCTCCCGTGACCTGCCGTGCCACCAGATTCTCCTCGAAAATCCGCTCCAGAATCGTCCCCACCTCAGGCCAGTCCCCATGCTTCACGGAACTGATCAACCGCATTTCCAGATCGATCGGATAATACAAGATCCCCATTTCGGTCGGCAGCTGATCATACCATATGATGTTAAACAGCGAGTAAGGAGCGTTCTCCATCGCCTGTTTAGCCTCGTAATAGGAGCGGTACAAGTCTGTCAGGGTATGGAAAACGCCTCCGATGGATATGGACACCTGTATCCCATATTGCCCGGACAAAATACCTGCCAGCTGCTGCAAATTCTCATTCCACTGTTGTACTGCTTCTTGCTCCAACGGCGGCGGGCACGTCCAAATAAATGAAAGCTGATCCAGCTGATCATCCCCAACGATCATCGACTGTGCAAATAGCTCCTTCAGCAGCTTATGAACAATAAGGCGGGAGACATTTAATTGCTCAATGGACTCGTGTTGTTCCATTTGCTTCATGCCATGCAGCTGAAGAATCCCGACATAGCCGCTGTGACCTTGGAAGCGGATATCTAATTGCTCATTCGCATACTCCTTCTCCCTATCGGTAAGTCGGCCCGACAGCAGGCGGCCTATGTAAGCTTCTCGCAAGACCGGAGCCTGCTTCGACATATCCTCCTCCAGCGTCCGATAATTACGAATGAGCTGCGTTACATTTCCCTGAAGAAAATCAAAGCCGTCCTTCCCTTTATAGCTCCCGTCACCAATGGACTCCTTCAACAATGAGGCAAGCTCATTCAGCGGCGCACTGTTGCGGTAAGCAAAGATCAGAGCGATGGCCAATCCTACTACAGTCGTAATCAGCAGCAGGTACAGTGTTACATCACGGATATAGAGCGCCTTGCTGAGCACCTTGTCTTTGGATAGACCGGCGATATAAGTCCAGCCGTTATAATCCGAGTTCGTTTGTATAACTATGGTGCTTCCGTCCGGCTTAATTCCAGCTTCACGCCAGTCACCGTCGGGAAGTTCGCCGTATGAAGCAATGAGCTGCCCTCGTCCGTCAGCGAGCCCTATCCAGCCTCCGTATTCCAGCGTGCTGCGGCTCAGCAGCTTTTGCACCTCACGCTCATCGATCAATACCACGAGCGTTGCAATCTCATGGCCCAAGGTGATGGAGTTCATGTACGTAATCACATTCAGCTCTTGAACCTTGTTGACAAATCGTTTGGACGGAAGTATCTCATCCTGATGCATCGTATGTAATACGGATTGCTTCCACTGCTCGACATCCATATCGGCGTAGTGGTATAAGCCGTAAAAATCCTCTATGCGAACATACGATCCCTGAGGGGTCAATATGGCATCATTCGTTTTAGTATAAAGATAAAAGCCCAATATCATCTCATTGGAGAAATGGTAGGGCGTCAGGCTCTTCCATGCCTTAAAGGCGTTATATACTCCGGCTGCCTGCCCGCCGTTAACGTACGTATTCAGGTCATCGTTAGTGGAGATTTCCTTGGATAAATTTTGAATCCCTTTCAAAAGGTTATCAACAAAATCCTTGCTCTGATTCAGCATCATCAGGCTTGTTTTTCTAGAGCTGTCCGTAATCGCCTGATCTGCAACACGATAGCTGATCATTCCGCTTAGGAGAAAAATAACAAGAAAGAGCAGGTAGGAGATCAGAAACTTTTTGAAAATATTCAATCGGAACTTCTCCTTCATGAACCTCTCCCCTTCACCAGCACAATGTTAGCGCTATCAAAATACTAACATGGCCATTCTATCGGGTCAACCGCCATCATAGGCCCTTAAGCGGCATGATGGAACCTTACCAAAGTAAATCCCACTCAGCTATACGGTTGAACCGAACCATTGAATTTAACTTAACCGATTAATAGCAAAAAGGGACCGCCCGTTTTAGTTACAGGCAGTCCTCCGCTCCTTACAATGAATCGTAGGTTGTATCGTTCCAAGAGAAGTAATCTCCATACGCCCAATGGTAAGCCTTCGAAGTATAAGACTTCGAGCTGTCGACAGGAATATCTCCAGTTCCTACAATAGTCGTACCGCTGTTATAATAATCGTAGCTGCTCCATATGTTGACACCGTTCTCATAGATGGTCATTTCCACACCTACCTCGGTCAAACTGCACCACTCGCTTCCGCAACCGTTAAAAGCGGTATACGCCCGGGCATCAATATAATTATTATCGCTGCTGATATAAGATGAGTAGTCCATGATTGGACTTGCGGCTTGTGCGCTGCCAGCCATTACAGTGAAAGCGAGGGTGAGAACGGCTAACATGGTTTTAACCTTGATTTTCATCGAATAATCCTCCTATGATTTCATAAATGAAAAAATACTCCATCATTCCGTATTCGTCGATCTCGATTTTAATAATTGCTCCTCCCCTAAGTCTTAATTCATAATAATGCGCTT
The DNA here is from genome assembly GCF_042793215.1 of Paenibacillus sp. NPDC056579. NCBI lineage: Bacteria > Bacillati > Bacillota > Bacilli > Caryophanales > Paenibacillaceae > Paenibacillus > Paenibacillus sp. NPDC056579. The sequence goes on along the minus strand of NZ_JBHTVD010000004.1, from coordinate 590,940 downwards.
TCAAAACAAAAAAACGCTGTCGTTATCGAAAAGGCGTCACCTCCTTTACTAGGACGACCGACTTAAAAATCTATTGGTAGCGGCAAGGATGAACGGCTGGAAGGCGGGTTTAATTCTGAGGGTAATAATGTTGAGGGTAAGATTAGAGTACCATGTCCTTCAAGAAATAGTCAATATTTGGATTATTTGAAAGAAATTACGTTTTTTTTATTGGGGCTGGTCCCTACCATAATAAAAGAACACACGAGGTTCATAGAAATTTTAAACCTAGTGATAAACAAAAACACCATTCCATTGTTGGGAATGGTGTTAGACTGTATCCCCAGAATACGGGTCTCGCTCTCCTTACCTTATTTATATTCAGTACCTTTTCTAATCAGGTAGCTTATCAACAGAATAGGTATGACATTGATACTTATGTACATTTCTGTGTGATTACTTGATACAGCGAAATTAAATGAATTTAAAAAATGAAAGTTTATGCCAATCGTAACGTTAGGCAAAATTTTAAGGGTAAGCATAAGTGCAAGTCCTGATAAAAATTTGTAGGTAACTCCTAGGATGGTGAACTGAGGAATTTGTAGTATTTGAATAAATACAGTAACACGCTTACCGTACTTCCTATCTTTCAGAATCAACACCCCAGCAAGAACTAAGATTACACTTAATATGAAAAAACCACCAAATATTGATACTACGACAAGCCAGTTCTTGTTAGAAATGATTTGAATACCAAAGAATAAACTCATTAACATACCTAGCAGACCACCAACAATTTGATACCATCCGATCCCCCGCCGTATATTCCGCTTTCTTTGGCTTTCAAACTTACTTGTCTCGAGGTATTTTTTTGCTATGCTTATGGCGCAAGCATCACAATATTCAGTAAGGTATTCGTCCCGGCAGTGATTACAGTATTGCCCCTGACATCCTGGACATGTAAATTCTACTTCCGCTTCTTGATGAACCAAACAATTCATCGTTGTCCCCCTTGAGATGTTCACCCTAAATCGATAGTCATTTGTCGTAAACGCTGAATAAAACGCGTAACAGAATTAAACCATTTTTTAGTAATTGTAGTGGTTGATCGCATTTGTTATCACCCTCCTCAATAAGAATACTCGTCTTTTAGAAAACACCAACTTGATACTCATCCTCATAAATAATCGTTCCAGGGTAATTAGAAAAAACGATGTCATACTGGACATGATATTTATCCAATAAATCCATTAGCGGCTGAAGTTCTGTCACCATTTCTTGAGATGAACCTACCTTGAACCATGTAATTGCCCTATTTGGATTACCGTCCTGGTAAAACGGAGGTTCAGGTAATTGTTCTTTAAACCACTCATTTACAGCCAAAAAATTAGTTGACTCCTCTTCACTTAAACGATTATTTCTGAGAAGATGCCAGCATGCTCCAAAAATGCCTACTGGCTTTCCTGTTTTTCCAGCATAACGAACCTGGATACGTAAATACCGTACGTTCATGTACCATCATCCTTTCATGAACCTGCTCTTGATCTATATTAGTTCAACATTTTACATAAAATCCCTTTAATCCTTATTTACACGAAAAAATGTGGCCACCGATCCATACCGGCAGCCACATCTTGGTGTACGTTATCGATTAAAAGTTACTAATCACATCCGCAATACAAAGGTCATTGATTGACGTTTTTCTCCATTACAATATTTCAATGTAACCTTCTGTTCCGTTCACGCGAATTCTCTGTCCGTCTTTGATCATTTTGGTAGCATTTTCCACGCCGACAACTGCAGGTAAGCCATATTCACGCGCGATAACAGATCCATGGGTCATCAGTCCACCGACTTCGGTGACCAGGCCTTTTATGGATACAAACAAGGGTGTCCAGCCAGGGTCGGTAAACGAGGTGACTAAAATATCTCCTTCTTCTAGATCCACATTCTCCATATTTAAAATGACACGCGCCCGCCCTTCTATAACTCCGGAAGAAACAGGCAGACCTACAATCGCATTAGCCGGCAGATTGTCTCGATTGTACGCACCTGTAATGATTTCGCCATCAGACGTGATGACACGAGGAGGAGTTAGTTTTTCGAAAAATTTGTAATCCTCTTTTCGTTTGTTGATGATTTCATAATCAACTTTATTAGTGCGTACAGCTTCGTGAAGCTCTTCAAAAGTAAGATAGTAAATATCTTCTTTTTCCAGAATAATGCTAGCTTTCATAAGCTGTTCGGCTTCTTTCATCATAGCTTGCTTATAGACATAGTATCGATTAATCATGCCGTATTTGGGATACTCACGATAACCGATGAAATTCCGGATTAGACTGATCATTCGTTTTGTCTCTTCTGCTTTTTGCTCACCATCCGGCAATTGTTTCAATCGATCTAATAGCTCTCGTTCTTTTTCCAAAGCTTCCTGGAGGCCTTGCTCAAATTTTCGATTGCCGGCATTTGGCTCGAAGTTTTTGAGGTTACCAAGAATCATAGGGACAAGTGTAATTGGCTTTTCACTCCAACGAGTTCTAGTAATATCGATCTCTCCGGCACATCGCATCCCGTATTTATTGAGATAAGCATAGATAGCGTCTTGCGTTTCCTGGCCACCATCCAACTTAACCAGCTCATCCAAAAAGCTATCATCTTTGGCATGCTGCAAATAATCAATGACTTCCGGATAAGGGCGAATCAGATCCGCTACATTCATTAACTCCAGACCCATTTCCGAAGTAATATTGTTGGGTACAGATTGAGAAAGCGTATCTGCTGCGTTTATTTCGCCTAACCATTTGTTCATATTTTCATTGATCCATGAAGAAGCATTCATTGCAGCCATAAAGACCGCTGTGCTTTGCGGATCAAATAAGATCTTCTTTAATTGCTGTACATCTTCCAAAATAAAATCAAACAATTCGGATCCTGATTTCGATCGGATGTTATGTTTTAGCTCTTCTATCGATGATTGATTTTTCTTGATTAAATCAGCAACGATAGTCGGATCGTTATCGATTTGTGCCAGCGTATCTGTATTACTTCTATTGGGAATCGGTGCTGTTTGATCATTTGCTAACAATTTTATATAATCTCGCTCTATTATGGTCATGAGTGCGCCTTTTATGAGCGGATCGGATCCAATGGTATTCAATAAAGCTTCCCGGCCGACAGGTGTAGCCAGCCTAGGTGCAACATCAATAAACAACCTCCCGCCGGCTTTACGCATAGGAGCAGGAGTAACTAACAGGTAAAAAGACAATCCCAATGGTTTTATGGGATCTGTCATCATTTGTTGATGACCGACAGATAAATAGACGTGATTTTCTTGATCATTCGCTTCAGGGACCGGGTATAAAGTAGTGATCGGCCGACTCTGGACAATATAAAATGTATCATTAGCCAAACACCACTCAATATCTTGAGGACAGCCAAAATAAGCTTCGATCTGTCTTCCGATGCGTGCCAGTTGTAAAATTTGCTGCTCAGTAAGTGTTTGAGACTTTTGCTTATCAGGATCAATCCGTTGTGTCTCTGTTCCGCCTTCTTTCCGTCCATAGATAGCCAATTGTTTGGCTGCTATCCTTTTCTCGACGATTTCCCCTTCCTGTACTTTATAACAATCGGCGGATACCAATCCAGAGACCAGTGCTTCTCCGAGTCCAAAATTCGCATCAATTGAGAGCAGCTTTCGGTTGGAGGTAATCGGATCAGCTGTGAATAATACTCCCGAAGCCTCTGGGAAAACCATCCTTTGAATGACAACGGATAAGTAAACTTGACTGTGGTCGAACCCGTTCTGCATACGGTAGATTACCGCGCGATCCGTAAATAGGGACGCCCAGCATTTGCTGATATGGTGCAGGATTGCTTCTTTACCGATAATATTTAAAAAGGTATCTTGTTGACCGGCAAAAGAGGCATGCGGCAAATCTTCGGCGGTCGCGCTAGAACGAACTGCATAGGCATGTTCCACGCCTAATTGGGAGTGATAACGGGTAACTGCATTTACAACATCGGCAGGAATTTCTGCTTCCATAATGATTTGACGAATCTTCTTGCTCACTTCACCAATTTGATCTCGATCTTCTGCTTTTAGTACGGTTAGTTGAGCCAACAATGATTGATACGTTTCGTTTTGTTCGATGGCTTTTTGATATCCTGCTGTTGTAACACAAAATCCTTCCGGTACCTGTATTCCTTGAATTTTTGATAATTCTCCTAAGTTCAAACCTTTTCCGCCAATGAGGAACAGCTGCGTCTTTTCGATTTCCTGGAAGCCGAGAACCAACGAACTCATTCAACATCTCTCCTAACCATTAAATTGAGAAAAAACATTTGACAAGAGTTTACCGCCATGATACAATTAAATTGTAAGATGAGATACATACGACCATATTTATGATAACAGTCGTGAATTGATTATATCATTGCATCTGTTCATATGCAAGTGCCAAGAATCTGGTTTTTTTTCAGGTTCTTTTTTGATGTTCCGCTGCTATTTGTCCCGTCCAAAAAACATTCAAATCTGCTTTCAAACCGCATAGATTATGCAACCTTAGGAAATTCTAAGATTGTATTGTTTTAACCTTTGCGTTAAACCACATGCTTTCCCGATCATTCTTCATATGATCATGAACCTCTCCATTTGATACACACTGAAGTATCGCGAAACAATTTCAGCTCCTGCGAAAACAACAAGCGCACTGAACGCCCTGCTAGGGGTATTCAGTGCGCTTTCTTGTATGGGTGGTTATGAATGCGTAGAACAGATCATCGGAGTGAGCGAGAGTTTTCCATTCACTTCTGCGCTACTTTTCACCCAAATGGCATCCGCTCAGTCTTAACTCAAGCTCGAACCGTTGCGAACAGGGCGGCTGATATCAGTTTAAGCCTGCAAATGGATTGACCGACATGCCAGCGCCCGACGGCATACTGCCGGAAACGGCTCCCTCCTGCTCCAGCAGCGGCTTGAGCAAGTTTTTCCATGGCCAGCTTGGCTGCCTAAACAGAGCATCCTCCGTCAGCTCGCGGACAGTCACAGGCAAGTCAGCCAGCTCGATCGCTTCGAGCAAGCTTTCCTTCAGCTCGACCCCTAGACGCAGCTCCGCGATGCCGTAGCGGTGTGAAACCGTCTCTAGGATGGAATACAGATTCACCTGGATTCCAAGCGTTTGGATATAAAAGAGCAGCTTCTGCGGAGTCTCATTGTAAAGCGAATTGGGATAGCCCGGCTTCATCTTGTAGCAAGGATCATCCAGCCCGTGCATCTGCATCCACGGCAGATGCAGTCTCGCGGAATCGTGATCGCGCAGCAGCATGCCTGCAAGCTTCCCCTCGCGCAGCACAAGCAGCACGTTTTGTCCGTGAATTTCCGGGACTACACCCAAGCGGAACAACCTCAACACTATTTGACCAAATTGGACGCACACTTCCCTGAACAAAAGGATGGCCGACTCGGCCGTTTCCGGAAATGAACGAAGTCGCATCCAATCATCGAAGATATGGTGCGCTCCAATAGGGCGCAGGACGGATAAAGCCGACATCGGGATGAGGCGAGTATCTTCTCTTCCAATTAGATGCGGCGGATAACCGCGTACGAGTGCGGACAAATGACGGGGAGGATCGGCGAACAGGTCACCGTTCTCCGGCACATACGCCCACCAGTTCGTTTCATCGCACAAACTCAGATGCTCTTTGAGCACCTGATCGCGCTCTCTTGCCTGCTCCAGCAGCCGCTGTCCCCGCTCGCTGTTCATCATGTGCACAGCAGGCAAATACCGTACCGCACCGAGCGAGACGATGCCGAGCGGCAGCTTGACGTGTTGTGCACCTCCGTCTAATGGAGCAAGCGACCGGGCCGAGGAAGTGGAAACATAGTTACCGGCTTCCACGCCAAGGGGGATGTAAATACCGGAATCCAGCTCGTGCGGCAGCATCTTCGGCAGCACGGCTTCTAGCTGCCACGGGTGAGCGGGCAGCGCCGTGTATTCCTCCGGCGACAACCCGAGCTTCTTCATCGCTTCGTCTATGCCGGCACGCTCATCCGCCGTCAGCAAGAGGTCGGCGGGACCGAACGACGCACCTCGCTCCGCGTTGCCGCTGCCGTGCAGCAAATACTCGCGTTTGACCGCGAGCCATTGCAGCTTGACCGGCTGGCCCGACTCAGCGCTGTAGGCTCGGTAATCCGCCTCCGTCCACCCGCCCTTCGCTTTGGCGACGGGGTGAAACGGTCGGTCGCGCCAAGCGGCAAGACGCTCCAGCAGGACAAACGACCACGGGTCGCCGGTATGCCCGCCGTGTTGAAGCTCTGCCGCCTCATCTTCTGCGAGCCTCGCCGACCACTGTGCCTGCTCCAGTGACAGCTGCAGCAGATCATGCAGCCGCGTCACGCCGGTGGAGCCGTCCGGTGCAGTTCGCCCAGGATTCTTACCGTTGTAGAGTGCATCCGTCAATCGGCGGAGCACCTCTGCAGCATCCAAGCGAACGGGAGACACGCCGCCAACCTCGTACACTCCGCTGCCCGCTATATAACGATTAGTTTGCACGAACCCCGGCCTCACCTGGAATACAATACAATGGCCCGACTCCCGGTCTGCCCGCCAGCGGTAAAGCTTCACTTCTGGCCGAACGGATCCGGGTTCAGGGCTCGCTTCGTCGCTTAGCGCATTCAAGCCGTCAGGCCATAATGCGGCGACGACCGCGTCTTGCCGGGCGTCAGTCAAGCCGATCAGCTCGCCACGCCCTTCCACTTCGGTCAAGCCTTCGGCCAGAAGCGCATTGATCAGATCGGCAAGGATTCGTTCCGCCGCCTCGGCAGCCAGTGCTTCGTACGCTTGCGATGCCGAAGCACCCATCGCGTGACTTTGCTCCCTTTCAGTTGAGCTCTTAGTGCCTGCTACTGCGCCGGATAGTTTTTTTACGGTCACGCTCATTGCGAGTCCTCCTGCCCGGCTTCGAAAAAGATATGATCCGGATGCGAATGGCTGAGAAAATCATGCGCCGAGATCGTCCAGCCATAGGCTCCCGCCAAATGGAAGAGCAGCACATCCCCGATGCGGAGACGGGAAATGCGCACGTCCCGGGCGAGCACGTCCTTCGGCGTGCACAGCTCGCCGGCTGCAGTAATCTCGACGTCCCTTACTTCGGGACGCGGGAACGGATAGTCCCACTGCTCCAGCGGGACGATTTCAAACGGATGGCTATGCTGCCATGCTCCCGGCAGCCGGAAATGATGCGAGCCGCCCCGCAGTACGGCGTAATGCTTGTCATGGTTGCACTTTAGGTCGACAACTTCGGCGGCGTAGTAGCCGCAAGTAGCCGCCAAATAACGCCCTGGCTCGAACAGCAGCTCCACACCCGGCAGCCGCTTCTCCTCCAGCACACGGCTAAGCTCCTTGATGAATACGGGCCATTCGAATTTGCGGTCCAAATCAGTGTATGAAATGCCGAAACCGCCACCCGCATTCAAGTAACGGACCGTCAAGCCGAACGTTTCCTTCCACTCCGTTACTCGGTCCCAATAAACCGAAATGAGCAAAGCGTGCAAATGCGCATCCAAATTGTTCGAAATCGAATGGAGGTGGAAGCCCTCCAGCTGAAGATGCGGCAGCGACTGGGCGAGCTGAATCGCTTCGGGAACATCAGCCTCGTCGATGCCGAACTGCGTAGGACGCCCTGCCATGACCAATGTCGCTTCAGGGAAAGAAGCGCGCAGGTTGACGCGCAGCAGGACGGAAGCTATTTTACCAAGCCTGCCGGCGATCAGCGAGATGCGGCGCAGCTCGTGCATGCTCTCGGCATGGAACAGCATAACGCCAAGCTCTAGAGCCTCTGAGATTTCGTAATCTTTTTTGCCGGGTCCGCCGAAAATAATCGGTTTGTCTGCCGACACCTCGCGGACTTTGCGGACTTCCCCGATCGATGCGGCTTCAAAGCCATAAACAACCGGTGCCAGACACTCCAAATAGTCTCTAGACGGATTCGCCTTCATCGCGTAAAACAGCCGGCACCCTTCCGGCAAGCTATCCGCGCATGTCTGCGCCCGCCCGCGCAGTTCCCGCTTATCGTACAGAAAAGCGCAGACTGGCTCAGACCCATCCTTCTTCAAGCGTTCCACCAAAGCAATGACGGTTCGTTCTGCTTTCGTTACCACAGCATTCATCGGTTTCTTCGCACCTTCCTTCCAAAATATGTATAAACATCCGTATCAGCAGCTTCGCTGAGCGCGCTCATCTGTGCAAGATGCTCAACTTACCCCTTTGCAGCCTGTACTTCTGCGGCGAACGACTGCAAATGTGCCCGCATGGCACGGAACGACACGCCCCGTTCATCCCCGAGGACGAACGCTCGTACACCGAGCTGCCGCCACTCCTCGTAATCTTCCATTGCCCTGGGAATAGCGCAATAAGTCACGCCTCGACGCAGGGACGCTTCGTACGATTGCTTCAGTCCCGCTTTCACTAGAGGAGCGCGCGTTTGCCACGGAATTCCGTAAGACTGCGACAAATCCGCCGCCCCTTCCAGCACCATGTCGATGCCGGGCACGGACAGAATTGCATCAGCTTGTTCTACGCCTGACCTGCTCTCAATCATCGGGACAGCCATGATCTCCTCGTTCGCCCTGCGTATATATTCGGTCAAATCGTGCTTGCCAAACGTCCCCGCCCTGCCGCTGTTCAAGCTGCGGCTCCCTTCGGGACCGTATTTGCAAGCGCGGACGATCAGCTCCGCCTGCTCGCGGGATTCCACGTGGGGCACGACGATGCCGAGTGCTCCCCCATCGAGCGCACGCAATATTTCCTTCGGATTCGGCTCGGACACGCGCACAAGCGCCGTTAATCCGACCGCTTCCGCCGCACGAATCATATTTTCCAGTGTTTCCGGGTTCACCAGCACATGCTCCGTATCGATAATGACAAAATCAAAACCTGCGCAGCCTACCATCTCCACGACAACAGGCGAAGGGATCGAGCACAACAGCCCGAATACCGTCTCACCTTCACCCAGCTTCTGTTTCAGCCGATTCGTTCCAAGCATGGCCGGTCACCGAAACGGATGGAGCGGGTTCGGCGCTTCCTGCATCCGAATCTGGGTATCCCCAAGCAATCGGCGCGAAGTCAACTGCTCCACTTGGATCGTGCTCGCAAACAAATCAAATGCCTGGTAACGTGCTTCATGCTGAGGATGCTCGCGACGATATTCGTGAATAATGTCCGCCACCATTCGCCAGAAGCTTTCCTCCGGCAGCCCGTAGCGTTCCTCCAGCAAGAAGCATACCTCCGTCAAATTAATGAAGAAAAAGGCGTCATGGACAAAATCACGCACCATGTCCGCACGGTCTGTCTCAATAAACGAATTCGGATTTACCCGAGCGTGATGGTCGGATAAAGCGTGCAGCACCGGGCAAGCTTCCGGATTCGCCAAATCCCGGCGGGAAAACCGGATGCCGTCATGAAAATCTTTAAATGCGACTCGGACAGGAACGCCGTTGCGGTGTATGAGCACCATGTTTTGCGCATGCGATTCGAGTGCAACGCCATGGGCAAATAGCAAGTGAATGAGCGGGCGCACAGAAACGTTCAACAGCTGACGCGTCCATGCTTCAACACCATGCGCCTTCACCCATGGGTCGATGAACGGCGTACCGCTGCGCTCGATATGGGACAGCGCATTGAAAGGCGAGGCTTCCTCCTCTTCACGCAAAAAGAGATGTACACTTTCCCGCCAAATCGCGCCCAGTGTACCATATGTTTTGGGCCTGACCAGAGCGGGCAGCGGCGCTGTCTCATGATCGTAGACAACCCCTGCGATTTCCCGGAGCAGCACAAAGTCAAGCTGCTGCGCCACGGGGTCCTGCTCCACCAATTGGCTCAGCCAATCCGAGATAATCGGCGCGTTCAGCACTGTATGCTTCGCGAGCATGCGTCCGGTCGACGTATTGATAAGGTTCATCGGCAGTTTCAAATACGCTTTCTCGCGATGCGACATATTCGCTAGTGTACGGATTGACTGCTGCGGCCGGTACTCGTCCTCGCCTTCGCCCAACAAAACGATCTCGCCTTCAGCGATGCTCGAGTGCAATAGCCGTACCGTAATCTCTCTCCACTGCCACGGATGCACCGGAACGAATCGGTACGATTCCGGAGATTTTCCAGCTGCCTTGAGCTTCTCAACGAACCGTTCCGCTGTCCCGGCCCCTAGCTCCGTCACCATAAACGAGATGAAATCGAGCGCCGTCGAGTGCGCCAACGCTACTTGATCTACAGGCACCACCAGCCATAACGGATACAAAGCGGGCTTGAATTCCGGTCCGAAAGACGCGTTGTCCTCCAGATTGAAGCCGATTCTTGATTTATAGCAGGGATGGTAAGGATGGCCATCCATAATGTTGCCCTCCAGCTCGTCGTAGCTTCTCTCCGAACCGGAAAACTCACGCAGCGGAGCAGCATATTGCGCCTGTACGTCCTTGATCAGTGTTTGCCCAAGCTCTTCCATAAAAAGAGCGAGTCGGTCCGGCTCAATCACCGGTCCGAGTACTTCCTGCACCAAGTCGGCAAGCCGCGCCTCAGACTCCGTCCCTTCGGAGCCTACGCGCCGGACGGCCCCCGTCCGGCTAAGCCGGATTCGACCGAAGCTCCGCTTTGTGCGTCCCGTGCATAGATAGGTAACCGCTTCTCCATCTGCCGTCACGCCGGATAGCACAATCTCCTCATCCTTTGTCGATTCGGAGGTTGCTTGCGTTTCATCCTCGGCATTTTGCCGGACAACAATGCCTTCGTAAAGCAGCGATTCGATCAGTTGACGGATGATTCGCTGCTCTACCCTTCTATACTCGGACGATTGAAGCGCCTCGATCCAGTCATTCCCCCGTCTACTTTCGTTGTGTCCGGCGACGGACGAACCACGCATCGTGGCTTCGCCTTGTTTTTCCTTTGTTTGCTGTATAATCATCGGCATTCTCCTCCTTCACATATAGGATTCGGTATAAGGACGTAATCCGGTGTCTCGCCGCGTTCTTGAAACCGGCTAATAAAATTGGCTTTGGCAGGCAGGTGCGGGATCATCAGCAGATCGTCGATATAACGGCACAGCCGGTTGTCGGCTTCCTCCTCGCACCGTTCCCGCTCGTCTTGAAGTACATGGTGCACCACGGACCAGTAAGTTTCTTCATCGTTCCGGCTGAATCTGCCGATCACATGAATGAGAGCTCCCAGATGGTTCACGACATAGTAATATTTAAGCCGCATCCACGCCTCTGCTTCCTCGTATAGCACCGGGCTATCCTCCGGGATAAGCATTGGGATCCAGCCGTGGGCTGACGCTATCTTCCGGTTGACGCTGATCCCTTCCAGATCGCGGGCGTAGTAGCGTATCGGGTAGCCCTGCTTCAGCGCAAGCAGCGAATTCTGTACATGCGCTTCCAGACTGATGCCGGTCGAAGCAAACAGCCGGAGCAATGGCAGCAAAGACAGCTTCAAATAAGCGGCCAGCCATGTGTGCCAATCCGGCAAAGCTCCTCCGCGAGACTGCCGAACCGCAGTAAACAGCAGCGGCTCATCCTGGTCTGGAGGCAGTTCCAGTAATCCGGCGACGACATAGCAGCGCTGCTGCTCCGCCCCCGCCAGCGCTTCCGCCTGCCTGTATACGACGGCGAAGCTGGACGCAATCCGTTCCTGCAGCTCTTCGTCCGCTTCAGCCACATGGACTGTCCGAAAGCCAGTCTCCGGCAAAATGACCATCCCGCCTGCGGCGTCTGCCCCGCCCGGTCGATCTTCTAGCGCTTGACTCAGTACAATAGCCGCATCCATTGTGCGTCTGAGCTGCTCGCTTGTATTTTCACGGATAAAATTCGTTATGCGGACATGAATCGGCAGCTTGTAGAATGTTCCGGCCTCCGGCTCCCATACGGTGCGAACCGACGAGGTCGGATATACAATTGGACCAATCGGTCCGAGATCGACCAGCTCGCGCTGTTCCAGCATTTGACCAACAACAGGCAGTCCAGATACGTAGCTCATCTGCCACGGATGGAGAGGAAGCAGCTTATATTCGCCCATCTTGCTTCCCAGCAGCTTCTCCGCTGCCTCCGCTACACTTGCCGAAGTACGGTCGTCCTCTGCTCCTACCCATTCTTCGTGGAGCAGGCGACGCGATACGGCAATATAATGCAACGGAAATGATGCCGATAACTCCGGCGCGTAACGGTCCAGCTCCAAGTCCGAGAAGCCTTGCGAGCTTTTTGGCGTCGGGTGGAACGGGTGGCCGTACAGCAGCGATTGCTCGGAGCGGATATAATCAAGCGGCTTTCGCGCCATCTCCGTCTCCCGTTTCCGTGCGTGTTCCAAGTACAGCGCCGTTCGGCGGATGCTGTTCTCGATCTGCTCCCGCATGTCGAGACATCGCTGCTCCCGATCCGATTCAGACTCGCAGAAGCTTACCTCGGCCAGCAGCGCTTCAATCAGTGCCCCGGTATCGACTTCGACAAACGGACACTTCGATTCGCTGGCCGCCGTTAAATAAAACCGGTCCCCAAACGCATGTTGACCGGAGCGCGAATAATATACGATCTCTCCGGCTACCCGCATGCCCGTTGCTGGAAGCAGCACTCCGAAGGGCTCCTCGGTCCCGTTCCGCTCTTCGCTGTCAGCACCGGCGCTTGCCCCGAGATCGAAGATAGCTGTACCTGCTTGGTTCCGCGGATCGGCTATCCCGCTTTCCCGCAAATAGCTGTTCAGCAAGGCGCGGAGGGCAGCCTTCTCAGCCAGCCTCCGAGCGTTTCCTGACACCGCTTGGGGAAGCTCCTGTTTATACAACATGTCCTTACTCCCTTCCCTCTGCTTAGGATGCATCATCGCTCCTTTAACGGTCGTTCACACAATCCATGGCTTGCTTTAATATAATGGCAGTCTTACGCCGACGCCTTCTTTGAGCGCCTCGATATAGATACGACGGGCGCAGGCTATATCTTCGATAGCCATTCCCATCGGATTCAAGATGATGATTTCGTCCTTGTTTTCCCGTCCCGGCTTTGAGCCAATCACGATCTCGCCAAGCTCGGCGTGAAGCTGTTCCCGTGAAAAGCGGCCTTCCAGCACAAGCTGGTTAAGCACTTTTTTCTCCCGGTTGGACTGCTCCCAATCATCGACGATGACTTTGTCCGCCATGATGTATGCTTCCTTATGTACGTCCATAATCGAAATATTGCTGACAAAAGCCCCTTTTCGCAGCCATTCGAACGGAATGTAAGGCGAATCCGCGACCGTGCATGTTACGACAACCTCGCCCTCGCGCACAGCCTTCTCCGCGCTAGCCGCTATGGTAACCCGCACATTTGGGAAAGCCGTGTGAAGCGTTTCCGCCAGTCTCTCTGCAGCCGCCTGCGACTGATCGAACAAGTGGACGTCGCTGACATGAGTGTAATGCTCCAGCAGCGAGGTCAACTGCGCTTTAGCGATCAGGCCGCATCCGACGCAGGCGATCGTTGCGAAGCTGCTCCGCGCCAAGTAACGCGCCGCTACGACCGTTACTGCCGCCGTCCGCATGCTGCTGATTAGTCCCGCTTCCATGACGGCCACCGGATAGTTGCTCTCCGCATCGTTCAGCACTATGACCCCGCTCGCCCGCTCCAACCCCCGGGCTTGCGGATTATCGTGCTTGCTGCCGATCCACTTAATCCCGGACAGCGGCAGCTCGCCTCCTACATGGGCCGGCATCGCTATGATTCTGTCCGCAATGTGGCCATCCTTGCCCGCCGACCGCAAATACGGCTTCAGCGGCTGCACGTAATCACCACGTGCGTGCAGCGACAATGCTTCTTCCAGCGCTTCCGCATAGAGCTTGGAGGAACCTCCTCCGAGCGACGCGATCGCCTCCCTGTTCAAATAGAGCAGCTCGGGTCTGGTTTGAAAGACTGCTTGCTTCTGTACATCGGCTGAAGCCTGCGGCTTGTCTTGTTGCTGTATCGTCATTTCGTTCACCTTCCGTTTATTGTAATTGAGCGACCCACTCGTCGTTATAAACCAAATCCAGATAGCGGTCACCGCGGTCTGGCAGGAGCGTCACGATCCGCAGCGGGCGGCCGGGCGGCTGCTCTAACGTAGGGATCAGCTTTTGGAGCGCCGCCACAATGGACCCGGACGAGCCCCCGGCGAAGATGCCTTCCTGTAGCAGCAGGTCGCGGCATCCTTGTGCCGATTCTTTATCGGAGACGTGGATGCAGATATCGATCTCGTCGCGGTTCAAAATTTCTGGAACGCGGCTCGCTCCAATGCCGGGCAGCTCACGCTTGCCGGGCGCTCCGCCGAACAGGATCGATCCGACTGCATCAACCGCTACCACTCGCAGCGCCGGGAACTTCTCGCGCATTTTGCGGCTCGTTCCCATAATGCTGCCCGACGTGCTGACGCCGGCAATCAACAGGTCTACATGGTCGAGCGCTTCAACGATCTCCGTGCCGGTGCCTTCATAATGGGCCCGCCAGTTGTTAGCGTTGGCGTATTGGTTGATCCAAAAGCCGTGCGGCTCCTTCTCCAGCAGCTCCTGCACTTTGCGGATGCGGGTTTTCAAATACCCTCCCTGATCGTCGCGCTCTTCAACCATCTCGATGCGCGCACCCATCTGTCGCAAAATATCCAGGTTCGTCTTAGCGATTTTCGGATCGACGACGCACGTAACGGTCAAACCATAGATCCGTGACATCATCGCCAGTGCGACTCCCAAGTTGCCGGAAGTGCTCTCGATGATGTGCGAGCGCGAATCAAGCGCACCGGTGCGAAGACCTTGCTCAATGATGAATCGTGCCGGACGATCCTTCATGCTTCCGCCTGGATTCATATATTCCAGCTTGGCAATGACCTGTACGTGCTTCTGCGGAAACAGCCTGCTGAGGTGAACAAGAGGAGTTTGCCCGACGCATTCGGCAATCGAGCGCTTCACGGACGCGACAGACGCGTCCGCCAGCAAAAGATGGGACATGATCGTTCCTCCCTGTACTTGAATTATTCTCCAGGAAATGAGAATGATTATCATTAACCTGCGAAAAAATCGTAACACAAGACGGAAGACAACGTAAATGCTCCAAACGGATAATCCCGGTAATACAATAGTAGTACTCAAATCATGATGCGCGATGCCGGAACCGGCCTTACTGAGGTAACGTTTCTTCGAGCCGCTTGACAGCAATCATCTGCCGGAGGGTAAAAATAAAATCAGCGCCGGAGCATTTGATATCCAGCGCCTTTTTGATATTTTGTACATGCTTTTTCACCGTATTTTCAGAAACGTAAATGACGCCCGCGATGCGCTTGATCGAATAATGATCGCACAGCATGAAAGCGATTTCTCGCTGCCGTTCGCTCAGCTTCGTAAGCGCGCTGCCTGTAGTCTCCTGCACTGGCGGCACAAGTGAAAGACGGGCTCCGGCTGCGCTTTCTCCTGCCCCCTCCCCGCCCGAACGGGATCCGGAGCTATCGAATTCTAGCGTCACCTTCACGAGCTCGGCAATGTCCATCGCGGACACTTCTCTTACAATCAGGCTGTGCAGCATGGCCAGCTTCTGTCTTTCCCCTTCGCTATGAACATGAGAATCGACAATAAGCTTCAATTTAGTAACGGACATCATCTATCCTCCCTTAAAATTCGTTGGTATGTAACAGCATACGTTCGTGGTGAACCCTACCCCTTATTTCGTGGTGTTCGTCTCCTCCTTTGCCTGAACAGATTTGACAGACTTGTGCCTGTGGGCTTCGTGGGCTTTTTCGATCCGCTTATCATCCGTAATTCGCGGACAGGTATAGCAATATCGGTCGCCGCCCGGTAAGCAATAATTCAAGCAGCATTTGGTGCGTACCATAATAGGCTTTTCCGGCGCATAAGGATTGCTCACACTCCGAAAAGCGGTCGTCAGAGGATTCGCTTGTAATTGCGGAAACCGCTGAGGACGAAACGAGCCGTAGAGCTCGTGAAAATCGTCTTCGATTCGTCCGCGCTCCGCTTCGGATAGTGCGGTTTCCTGTAGCCATTCGTTTTTCCAATAGGCCAAGCCATACGACAAATTGCCCCATAGCGTGCCCGCGTCAATCCGCGTCACCTGTGCAACGCGCCACACCACCCGGCACGCCTGATCAGCAAAGACATGATCAAAATAAAGGGTGCGCGCCTCCGCATTATCCGCCCGCCCGCGCAAAAAATCCGGCTCCTCTGCCGACTGCACCGCAAATTGAAGGCCTTTCGCGCTCAAAACGAACTGTACACGATCAGGCGACAGATCGACCGCCTCACGGCATCTCATATAACCGTGCATGGCCCCGGATACAAGCAGCCCGTATTGTTTGACAAGCAAGGAGCCGGTGACTTGCAGCGCCGGCGATTGAATCGACTCACCGAACGCGCCGAGAAACGAGAGCAGCCTCTCGTCATTCTCCAATTCGCTTAGCTTGAAACGGATACCTTCCATCGATTCCGAAAACGAAAAGCGGTAAACTGCCGCCCAAAGGCAGCGTTCTGATGCGCACATATAAATACTCCTCTGTAAACTTGATTAATTTTAGGCCGCTACATCAGGATAACGGGCGCGGCCTCTGCCCTTAGTGTTTTCATTTTGTCACGAAGAAGAACGCTTCATGCCGCACTAGAGGACAATGAGTAAGCCCGCTTTTGTCAAATAGGCTGTGGAATTTTGACGGCAGGCCGCTGCAAGCCATAGTGCTCACGAAGCGTCCGTCCGGTATACTCGGTGCGGAACAGACCGCGCCTTTGCAGCTCCGGAACGACAAGACTCGTGAAGTCTTCAAGCCCTCCCGGAAAATACGGGGGCATGACATTGAAGCCGTCCGCCGCTTCCTGTCCTATCCACGCCTCCATCTCATCGGCGATCTGCAGCGGAGTTCCAACCATTGTATAATGCCCGCGGGCGCTGGCTGTCCGAAGCATAAGCTGACGGATCGTCAAATGTTCCTTGCGCACCATGTCCACATACATCTGAAACCGCGCCTTCTGCCCTTTCACCTGCTCGATAGAGGGCAAATGCTCCAGCGGAAACGGATCGTCCAGCGGAAAGGCTGCCAGATCGATTTCCATGGCGTTCGATAGCCGAATGAGGCCAAAGGCTGGTGACGTCAGCTCATTCAGCTGCGCTTCCTTTTCCCGCGCCTCTGCTTCGGTCGCACCGATAATAGGGCTAAAGCCCGGCAATATTTTCAGCTCATCGGGGCGTCTGCCATACTTCGCCATGCGCTGCTTCAAGTCTGTATAAAATTGCTTCCCGTGCTCCAGAGTATCTTGGGCGGTGAAGACTACCTCCGCCGTTTCGGCCGCTAGCTCTTTCCCCGCATCGGAGGAGCCTGCTTGCACAAGCACCGGATAGCCTTGAGGCGATCTGCCGATATTCAGCGGCCCGCTTACGGAATAATGCTTGCCCTTATGATTCAAAGCGCGAATTTTCGTTTCATAATCGGTGTAAATGCCACTCTGCTTGTCCGCGACGATAGCGTCGTCATCCCAGCCGTCCCACAGTCCTTTCATTACGTCTAAATATTCCTTTGCCCGTTCATACCGGTCGCCGTGCTCAGGATGGGCGTCTAGACCGAAGTTCAGGGCGGTCGCGTCCCCAACCGACGTCACGCTGTTCCATCCCGTGCGTCCTCCGCTGATATGATCAAGTGAAGCGAACATGCGGGCGACGTTAAATGGCTCACTGTACGTTGTGGAGACAGTGCCGATCAACCCAATTCGCTCAGTCCCCATCGCCAGCGCCGACAGCATCGTCAGCGGCTCCAGACCGCCGAGAATTTTATGCTGCACCGCCGGAGTAAGCACAAGGGCGTCGGCGATGAACAAGGAATCCAGCTTCGCGCGCTCTGCGATTTGCGCCAGCTTAGTATAATAATGAATATTCGTAATACACTCCGGCTTCGTCTCCGGATGACGCCACGACGCTTCATGGTGTCCCGTATTCAGAACAAACAAATTCAAGTGCATTTGCTTTTTGGCTTGAGTCATGCTAGATACCTCGCCTCTTCGGATTTATTTAACGGCCGATTAGGGGACGGTTCCTTAGATTCTTGGTCAGTTGCAGCTGGTGGCCGTCACGAACCGTATATCGACCGAACTTTGTAGCCTTCCTTGTGAGATGCTCACGTGCGTGCCACGCAACATCTCATCTCGGATCTAGCAGCCTTTTGTCTGCGTGGTTGCGCAGAGAGAAGATGGTCTACGCGATAGGGGTCAACTGCTTTACCGATGATTCACGTCGGAGATGATCGTTGCGCCTTTTAATGCTCGTGCGGCTCGATGCCACGGCATTTTATGCGACAGGCTTGACTCCGCGTGTGTGCCAGCACGACTTCCACGGCGTCATTGACTAGCATGACACGCGTTGTGGCATCCTTTCATCATTGTTTAGCATACTGAGCGACAGATTTGGTGATAATGATTCTTGTTATCATTTAAAAGTTTAGCGTACGCTTTATGGAACATCCATGGTCTGAAATATCCATTTTTTTGCACCGTACTATCCGTTTGAAGGACTGCGTTCAAGCTTGGTCAAGCTTCACAGTTTCATTCTTGCGCATCGATAGTCCCATTCGTCTGTGGAATGGCTATCATCGGCCGGCCGTTTCTTGCGACGGCTGTGCAGCTTCCTTACTCTGCCCAAGCAGCCAGACCAGCAGGCCGCCGGCGGCAATGACCAACCCGTGCAAAGCAAAGATGGCGGACGCACTAACGAGGCTGCCTAGCGTACCGCTGGCCATCGGGCCTGCGATTTGCCCGGTAAATAATAAGCTGCGGGACAGCCCCATTCGAAATCCTAACTGGTCCGAAGCAGATGAGCGCGTTATCGTCAAAAACACCGATTGGATCAGCGCGCTGGAGGCAAAGCCCTGCAAGATGCGCAGCGGAATTAGCCAGCTGACGCTCGGAACTGCCGTTTGCAGCATAATAGCCACGCCGCACAAGACGGCTGCCACAACATAATTAAGACGCACCGGGTGGCCATCATTTCGTTTGCCCCACCAAGACGACGCAAGCCATACCGACGCCCAGTTGACCGCCTGCAGGACCCCCACCCATACAGCTGTATCTGCTGGATCAGCCACCAGCTGCTTCACGTACACGGGCGTAACCGTCAATAAGCCGAAAACGCCGAAATTCGCTAGAATGCCCGCCAGCAAAAAATGACGTACCTTAGGCTCGCTTAATAGATGAATCCACTGCTTGCTCATCCGGGACGATACGACGGACGCCTTTCTCCGTTGCAGCTTGTTTTCTTTCAAGACCAAAAAACTAAATAACGTCCACATGCCCAGTACTGAGCCGAGCAGCATAAACATCGGCTGAAAGCCGACAAGACTGAGCAGCAAGCCTCCAAGCAGAGGACCGAGCATGGATCCCGCGGCTAGCGCCCCTTCCAGCTTGCCCCGTACTTTGCCCTGCTCCCCCGGCTTCGCTTCTGAAGCGGCATAGGCGGACACGGCGTCAACGACGCCTCCAAGTGCGCCTTGCAGCAAGCGCAGCACGAACAGCTGAAACGGCGTTGCGGCAAAGCCCATCAGCGCCAGTACAAGTGCGGATCCGAAAAGCGCCCGCACGATCATCATTTTGCGGCTGGTCAGATCCCCGAGCCGTCCCCAAAGCGGCGCCGTTAGCGCCGCCGAGATCGGCGAAGCTGCCAAGGCGAGACCGCTCCACAGCAGCACGGAGGCGTCGTCCTCGGCTCCCATCTGCTCCATATAAAACGGCAGCATCGGAGCAATGACCATGGAGCTGAACACGGACAAAAAATAGCCGCCCCATAATATGCCGAAATTCGCTTTGCTCCACCTAACCTGGTTTACTGCTTCCAAAGATACCTTCACTGCCCTTTCTGAGGTTCAATTGATAACAATTATCATTTAATTCGCCAACATCATATCATGTTTCCGCAGCCGGGTGTATGATCCTTTTGGATAATTTTCGTTATCGAATTGGAGTATAGAGATGGCTTACACGCTCTCTCCGGTATCCGTTTGCAGTACCTGATAGTGCTTTCATATCAGAAATTTGGGCTTGTCAAGAGTCTGATCCAAAAAAATAAAAAAAGCTGCGGTTTGCGCGGCTCTTTGAGATAATGTCCTTGTCATCCGATATATATTAGTCTTGCCCTCTTAAACAATATTGATATTTTTGCAAGCTCTTTCTCTGCGTTTTTGACGGCTTCCTGGTCTATTTCTAGCGATCTACCGGATTGTATGGACATAATACGTTCAATAACTGTAATAGACTGTGCCCGAGTTGTAGAACCTGATTTTTCCAAGCTACCGCCATTTCCCCCTTGAATTATCCCCTTACTCACAAGAAATCAAGACCACGGTATTCGTTTGTTTATTTCCACCCGCAATATTTTCTCCAACTATGTTAGTCTAAACAAGTTTGAACAGTTTATAATCTTGCGATCTGTAAAAAAATCTGGTGTACCCTTTTTCAAAGTGTGGTTTTCGCGGATTCCCCTGGAGGTTTTCGATCATATCATATAATCCGTAGATCCTGTCATACATTTGGCTTCTCTCATAGAGCGTTGCATCTTCTGAACCGTACTCCGTAAATACCGCGTGTCTGAATTCTCTAGGATAATAAAACATATACATAAAATCCAATGCCGGATCTTCCATTCCTGCTTCACTAAAATCTATAATCCCGAGCCTACCGGCTCTCTCGTCCCATAGAATATTATCATAGTGGAAATCTCCATGCACAATGCAAGTTGGAACCGAAGCTGAAATTTCATAATATTCACACAGGAAATGCTTCACTTGTTCCATCTCTGATGGTGACAGTTTGGCCTGCAGCAGCCTAACCCCGTCATTCATATCATTCCGAACATCTTGTTCAAAACGGCTTGGCAAGGCCTGTCTGCGCTCTGATTTCATATGAAGCTGTTTCAAAAAACTTCCAACGGATCGCCCAATTTGTTGTGCATATTGCGAATGTTGTTCCACATATTGAGGAGTAATTCGATATCCCGGCACGTATTTTTCTACCACGAAATGTTGGGTCGGAGAAAGATACAGGCATTCTGGCAAAATAGCCTCCGTCTGCCCTGCTAATCTGCGAATTAGCTCCTGTCGGATATGATATTGATCTAGCTGCAATCCATCACGAAAGAAAGCAATAACTGTCTTTTTATCCAGAATCAGAACGTCTTTCTCGCAGCCTTTGGTAATGTACTCAACTTCCTGAAAAGCTAGCTCCCCTAGCTCCGCTCTCGCAATATCCAGTTTCTGCTTAATCCATTGCTTATCCCGATTATCCAAATTCAGTGCCTCCATATGAATACCTTCATCCAGCTTTTCGCAGCTGTAATAAGTTCTGGATCTTGCTTCGACATCCCGTTTACTTTTCCTTCAATTCACTAAGTAACTCAGTAATCTTCTCATTTTGATCAATTTGTGTAATAACATTTGAATTAAGTTTTTGAATAGCAACAAAAATACCAAACAAAGCACCTAAAATTAAGAAACCAGTGAGGGTATCCATGAGAGAATCCTTTCTAAGACATGATTCATTGATCTTCAGTTTTTATTATAGACGCAGAAATTGCAAATAAGTTCCAACGGAATATCGATTCACCAAAGACTCATGAGCAAAAATAGAAGAAAGCCTGGGGATTTCCCGGGCTTTCTTCGTCAATTTAATGGAGATATCCTGTTAAGAAGAAGCAGCTCGTAACCGAAAAGGCTTTTTCGTTTCGCGGTCAGCAACACTTACCATTACCGATTCTGGTTTAACCCTAGCGATTAAACCCATTGCTTCAATTCGACTAACCATCTCCGAAAGATAAGCTGCCGTCTTATTCTTAGCGCCGGTTCCTCCGTCAATATCTACCATGAAGCGGATATCTGCCCCTTGATCGATATACGGTAAGATAATGTTCTCGAGACGTTCACGTTCGGCATAACCGAATTGAGCGGCAATTTCTTGGCTGAAGGTCGTTTCCAATGACAATTTTTCTTGAACAGAGTAGATTTCTCTCGGAATTATCACTTGCCGGCTGCATAACCAAGCGCCTCGTCCTACTCGATACACCACAATGTAGCTTACGAATTTCGTATGGCCGGGATGTGTCTGAGCGTCTGTCGTAACCACGAGATCATATACTGCCCTTGAATCGCCTTCGATGAATCGCGTAATCCGATCCATTACGTCTCCAAACTCAAGGTTCTGTTCAGTTGTATTGCGGAATGTCGTTTCATGAATCAATGGGAATTGTCGTCTTTTTGTTTTCATGGGATTCACCTGTAATGCAAGGTTGGCTTCTTCCTTTCGTTTTGGTTTGTTTGGCGGGCCTTGATGGAATTGATTCAACGCATTGTGTCTAACATGGTGGAGCTTGAAGCCACAGGCTATGGTGTGGTATGCAGCTTTTAAAAATCTATTCCCCACATGCACAAGATATGAGTCCGGCTGGATAGGAACCAGCGCGCTTTTTACTGATCAGCTTTAAAATCTGCTGTCGAATGGACTTGAACCACCGACCTCCCGGTTATCAGCCGAGCGCTCTAACCTCCTGAGCTACGACAGCATATTGGCGGTCCCAAGGGGATTTGAACCCCTGACCTCTGCGCTGACAACGCAGCGTTCTAACCAACTGAACTATGGAACCGTGAAGACGTAGACGGGATTCGAACCCGCGTATCCCTGTTCGAAAGACAGGTGTGTTATGCCGCTTCACCACTACGTCATATATTGATGGTGGTAGAAGATATTTGGTGCCGGCGAAAGGGATCGAACCTTCAACCTACTGATTAAAAGTCAGTTGCTCTACCGATTGAGCTACGCCAGCATGTGGACGCGGTAAATCCTTGCTAGGAGCGGGTTAAGCTCCCACCGATTTTTTACAGCTTGTGTTTCGTTCAACCACCCATCAGAACCCAAACTCATGGCTGACTCACACTCTGCGAACCGCTTTTTATATGTACTTTTAGTGTGCGGAATACAGGAATTGAACCCATACTGAATGCTTGGAATGCATCCGTTCTACCATTAAACTAATTCCGCATTTGGTGACGCATGCCGGATTCGAACCGAGCGAATGCAGGATTGAAAGTCCTGTGGCTTAGACCACTTGCCTAATGCGCCATAATATGATTGGAAGGGCTGAACAGAATTAGAACCTGTGAATAATGAGTTTACGATTGCTCTGTCAGCCAGCTTCTCCATCCAACAGGACGCCTTACCCCTCCTACAGAACATACGTTCTATCCATGGGTATAAAAAAGGCTGCTTAGCCCGTCGTGGTTCCATTCAAGCCGCTGCCCCAAGCATAAAGGACAAGCACCAATGGACCACTTGCCAGGTCGCAAGTAGCCTTTTACGCACAATATCAATGTATGCACGGATTCAGACTCGGAACGGTCCGTGATTCATGGTCACGTTAGCGCCATTCCTCCTCTTCTAAGGATGGAAAGGCTCAAACATGGTACGTAAAAGCTACTGATGATTGGTTGGAAATAGGCCTCAAGAACATCGCTAAATTGCCCCTTAATGCTGCTCTCGCACCAAACTTGCTTATGATCAATTGTGTTCTCGTGATACTTATTTGGCTGTTCATAGTCCTGCTTAGACGGATTGTTGAATAACTGGCTTCTCATTGCCTATCCCTTCCTTTCCTTGTAGGTTTAGTACCAAAAGACTTTCTCGCATTACCGCTTTAGTGTTTTACCGCTTTACTGATTATGATATTATCATGGGGAATTTTTAATGTCAACCCTTTTTTAACATATTTTCTTTTTTCCTCCATTTGTAGATAAAACAAAAAAGACCGCTTCTCCAGAGCGGTCTTCCCGTATCCAACCAAATACGTTTGCAATAAACGTGATTTGCTTGCAGATCCCCATTTTTGTCAGAGGTGATCGGATATCGATAATAGGCCGCGTGGCGAAGAAAAAGGTTTTAGCGCATTGAAAACTGAATGGTTGCCCTCGGTTAGGCTCCACTTTTGAATGCTCTCATATCCTAATAGGTAAAGTGCCTTTTTCATCCCGCTCACGCTCCTTTCCGTGTACTTTAATTTTTCTCATCTTAAAACAACCGCATCTTCTGTGTCAATAAAATTCTTGAGAGCCTATCGAATTATTACCCCCAAAAGCCCTACGAAGGTTGAAGCCTGATGACCGGCAATAATACAACCCTCCAGATCCTTAGCCTCCACAATTAATACCTCGAAGTTACAATCGCTTAGATCGACTCCCTTAAGCTTGGTTCCAATCATATAAGCTTGATCCATATTGCAACGGGCAAATGCTATTTTTTGAAAGTTAGCAGTAAAAAAGTCTGTGCTGATTAATGAACAATCCTCAAAGCTCACCTGCTTAAAGTTGGCTATGCGAAAATTCGAAAAATCACCCATACAATTCAGAAACCGGACATTTTGTAGCCTGCTTTGAGAAAAGTTGGTGCCAATAAGCTTACAATTTCTAAATTCAGTGCGGTGAATGAAGGAAGAAGGAAACTGTACATTAGAAAAATCACATTTCTCGAAAACAACATCTGTCATTTCGACTTGTTCCAACGATGACTCCGTAATGGTCACATTTCTAAAGATCATTTTCTCCAAGGAAACCCTATTTGCTTCCTGATGTTCGATTGTAATATTTTCAATAATCCCATTACTAAGCTCTTCTCTGGATTCTAATGAGTCAATAGACCTTGATTCGAGTAACTCAACGGTAATTTTGGGCTGCTCCATTTTAAAATTCATATTGCCTCCATCCTAGCTTGGTTGATTAGACAAGCACTTTATATCATTCCCGGTCCATGGAGAAAAAACATCGCCTTTACAGATGGCGATGTTCATTTACTACATAGTCCACAATCTGGCGCACATTCGCGTCCACACTGCTCGTGTGCGTATGGATCGTGATTTCCGGACTTACCGGAGGTTCATAGATATCGTAAATCCCGGTAAATGCTGTGATTTCACCTTTTCTCGCTTTGGCGTATAAGCCTTTCACATCTCTGCGTACACATTCGTCCAATGGACAATGCACATACACTTCGACGTAGGACTCCAGCTCAGCCCGCGCATAATCCCGCATTTCCAAGTAGGGTGCGATCATTGAGATGACCGTCGTAATCCCATTGCGGTTCAATAGCTTGCTAATATAGACCGCGCGACGAATATTCTCCATCCGATCTTCTTTGCTGAACCCAAGCTCTTGTCCTACCTTTCGTCTAAGCTCATCGCCGTCCAAGCATTCGACCCTAAACCCTCTTTCCTGAAGCGCAGCGGTCAAAGCTAATGCTGTAGTCGTTTTTCCAGAGCTTGGAAGACCTGTTAACCAAACCGCCGTCCCATTCATTACTCTGTTCTCCCTTTACTATAAAATAGCGATCCGTTCGAGTACGCGGTCCCCGTAAATAGGATCGAACGGTTGCCCCTCCATATGAATGTAGCCTATATAGCAATCACATTGCTTCATTCGGCACGGACGTTCTTGCGATAATCGTTCCAGGCCATCTTTATACAGATTTCCAATCACTTGACGATCCTTATAGCAGCGTTTTACACGCCCGTCCCCCTGGACATAAAATACCGTTTGCCCAGCTCGGCATGGCTTGCCCATACTGTCGTAATCCAGCGCATTAAGAACAAAATACGGGTCTATTTGGGTCAAAAACGCTTCATCCTCGGCAGAATAGTAATCCGGTCTATCTTTGTATGCGTTGACCCACATGTAGACATCTTTAGGCAATGCCTTCCTTATGGAAGAAATGGAGTGGAACGCGCTTTTGACGCCGACACAGCCTACACTGAAAGGGATTTTCTGAACGTAGAGCTTGCGGCATTGCTGTAAAAACCGCTCTTCCTCCGTCTGTCCGGGATGGTAGGTTACCCAGAATGCAGCAGTCGCCGGATTCAAATCGCATGCCCAATCGAGCTTGGCGGATAAGTTCGTTTGAATCGCGACTTTATCGACATGCTGCATGTGGGACAGCTCAACCAAAGCTTCCCTATACCAACGATGTGTAAGTCCTTCACCATAAGGGTTAAAAAACACGGACAGCTGATGTCCGCGGTCCGCTTGCTTCCTTACCCAGTCGACAAAGGTCTGCACCTGCAGCCGATCCTTAGCTAATGTCTCTTGACTGTCCGTGTTCTTGCTGAATGGACAGTACGGGCAGTCGTAATTGCATGAGCTTATGCTTCCGCGGAAATAAATCGTCACCTTCATGAGACCACACAGCTTTCCATGCGGGCACGTATATCCGGGGAGATGAACCAATCTCCGATGGCGTCGGAGTACATAAGCCCCTCTTCCGTCAATCGCAGTACCTCATTCTCTATAACAGCAAGATCCGTATGTACAAGCAGATTCAATTCGGGATAATCGATAAGTGCTGACGTTGTGAACCGATCCGAATAGCTGCTCAATGCCAAGCCTTCCGTATGAAGCAACGCTTTCAGTATAAAGCGGCGCTGCTGGTCATCCTTGCTCAACACAATGCCGTAATCTGCCTGCGTGTAGTCGGCCGCAGCTACATAGTCGGCAATGATGCTCGCAGTAGCGGAACGCCCTACGCTGTACCGCGAGGAGTAATGGACCGTTCGTGTGTAAGATCTGGCACCACAGCCAAGCCCAATCATGCCTTCCTCCTGACAGCCGTAAGGAAGCAGCCGTTTCTCCGAACCCGCTTCCGCTTTGGCGAATCTGCGCATAGAGTACTGGGTATACCCTTGCTTAAGCAAACGTTCCCGCGCTGCAATATAGAATCTTACTCTCTGGTCCTCGCCGCTCCGCCTTATCTGCTCCGGCTTTACAATCGTATGCTCACGCGTGTACAGAGGATAAATAAATATCTCCTCCGGCTCATAAGACAGCGCCTTATCCAAAGAATACATCCATGAATCAAGGGTTTGACCGGGAAGTCCGTATATCAGATCCAAGTTCAGGATCGGAAATTGGTACCGCTTGAGCTGCTCCAGAGCTCTTTCGACTTCCTGCGGCTTTTGCGGGCGATAGATCGCTTCCGCTTCAGTCTCAATAAAGCTTTGAATACCCATGCTGACCCGATCCACCAGCCTGTTTTTTAATATACTGAGGCGCTCGGAGGTAACGGTTTCGGGAGATGTCTCTACTGAGATGGAAACGCTGGAAGGATCCATGCCAATCACATGTTCAGCAATATGAAACAAACGTTCAAGCTGAACTGGTTCAAGCAAAGTCGGCGTTCCCCCGCCGATAGCAAACCGTGCAACCGGCTTATTTCGAATGAACGGAGCCCATTGTTTAGCTTGTCTTTCCAAAGCATCAACGTACTCGGCATGTACATCGGCTCTCTTATCAGGCAGGGTGAACAAATTGCAAAAGCCGCAGCGAACCCCGCAAAACGGAATATGCATATATAAAAAGAACGTCTCTGCCAACTCCTTGCCCCATAGCTCAGAAAGCGCCAGCTTCGTCTCCAATTCTCGATAAGAGGTTTTGTGCGGATAAGAGTACAGATAAGACCGGTAAGGCTCTGTTGTTAAGCTGTCCTTCCAGCTGCGCAGAGCCTTCGGATTCCGGATGATGTCCGAGTAATTAGGGTAGACCGTACGGCTCATGGTGATCTTCTCCTCCCACCTTACAAAATAAATTCGCGATACGGCACGTTCCACACGACCTCATGCGCAAGCCTGTGACCGTTGTAGCCATCTTCACCGTAGGCGGTGCCATGATCCGAGAACGCCATACAAAAGACAGGACGCTCCCGTTCTCTGAATGCTTGAAACAATCGACCGAGTTCACCGTCAACATAACGGAGTGCCGCGCGCTGCGACTCTACCGAGTCTTTCTTTGCTCCTGGCACAAAATAATGATTCGGGCCATGAATCGCCGAAATATTCATAAACAGAAACATACGCTCTGTCTGCTCCGATTGGTGCAGCAGCTTAATGGCATGATTCACCTGATGCTCAGTGGAGCGTTGATTAGTGACCCCAAAGGTCATCCGCCAATAGCTTTCCTGAAAATATCCGGGAAGCACTTTGGCCAGCGGAACTTTTTTTGTGAAAAAGATGACTCCGCCGATACAGATCGTACGGTAGCCCTCTGCCTGCAAGCCGGATACGATATCCGTTGAATCAAATTGCCATGTATACGGATGCGTCTTTAATCCCGTATTCTTCGAATGAAACAATCGAACATGCTCCGACTTCTCTGTCGTCGCCGGAGTTGGCAGAAATCCGCCAAAGAAAGCATGATGAGCCGCATAGGTGAAGCTGCCCGGCGTATGCCGCAATTCCCAAGGTTTGCCGCCGCACAAATTCGGGCAGTTGTCTTCCTCCATTACGGCGGCGTCATAGCGCAGCGTATCCAGCGTAATCATGAGAATATCATGACTTCCTACAATTTCATTCATGTTAAACATCGTGGTGATCCCTTTCCATTTTAGATAGTCGAAGGGACTGAAGCCATTCTCATTTCCCACTCATAAGGGTCATGTCCTTCATAATGACTATGATATAGCAAATCTCCGAACGGATTGACATCCAATATATATGGCCGATAGGATCCGCTGCTCAGTAATACATCTATGCCTGCAACAGCAGAATGCGGAAATACCGATAACGTTTGCTCGGCACATTGTCGCACGACATCTTGATGCTCGCGAGTCAAACCTATTTCCTCCAAGCTCATTCGCTCGCTGTCCAGATGCAGATTCGTTATAGGGGTACTGCTAACCCTGGCAATACTGTGACATGACTTGCCTGCTACGACGAGCTGCCGGATATCGAACGTGCGATTCTGATAAGACGCTTTCGGAATCCATTGCTCTACATGAGCGCCATGCCCCAGTAACCAGTTGATGATCTGGCGTATGACTTGCCGTTCTTTATAGTTCACCAGCCTCTTTACGTTATAAAATAACGGAGGTCTGGATTGATAATTCTCCACACCTATTGTAGTCACGGCTGATTCCGCGCCTGTAGCGGGGTTTACTTGGTACGCAATGACTCCGCAAGCGCCGGATCCGGCTGCTAGCTTAATAAATATACGGTATGTTCGTTCATTTGCCATCGTATCTCGCAGCGTATCGTAATCCGGAATGGCTTCCGGCGGCGCTAATCTTCTTGGCACCGGCAATCCGGATGATAATAGGAGCCGGTGCGTAAACCTCTTATCGAACATGGCGGCTATATCCTCAGGAGCATTCATCCATCGCGGCGTATCCCACAGTTCTCCTGCCTCCCTGTCCAATCGGGATAACAGTCTGCAATATCCTCGAAACCACTGGGAGGGATGATACAGCTTGCCCTTGATTTCCTTCAACCCTTGTGCCGTTCTTGCCGAAATAGGCTGAACAACGCTTTTGCTATACCTATGCCAACGCTCGTCAATAGAAGGGCTTGCCGTATCAGGAGCGCCAAGTGCAATAAGCTCACGCTCCACTTCAAAATGCTCCCCTGGTGCGTCGAGCCGCAGCAAGGGCGGTTCATCCATCGTTCGGTCCAGGCTCTGTGCTATCGAGCTCAAGGATGCTTTTCCCTGCAGCAGATCGATATAATTCAAAACAAGGGCCGGGGGCAACCCCAGCCGCGCTCTTGCCGCTTGCAGTCCGGTAGTTCTTCTATTACCGGCATTGCCGATTACAATCATCGACTTCATCGTTATTCCGTCAAGGAAGGATAGCGATAATCCTCGTCGTCATCAGAATCCTGCTGATCGCTGATATTTACGTTGAGGCCTGATTGCTCCCAACGATTCATCATTTCATCCGACATGTAATGATAGCTTAAATCAAGCAGCTCCAGTTTCTTTACCCTCTCGCTCTGGATAAGTGCTTCGGCCCCCTTATCCGACAACGTACCCATGGAAAGGTCCAGCGTATGTAGTTGATCAAGAATAGGCGCATCGGCTAATGCAATAGCAATTTCATCTTGAATTTCACTGTCTTTGAGCCCAAGATAGGTAAGCTGCGGGAATTTTCCGGGCTCGATCAGCGGGAGTACATCTTCAAGGCTTCCGTCGAATCCATACTCTTCAACCCCAAGATAAAGCTCAAGCTTCTTCAGGCTCCTGAAGCTGCCTTCGCTAATGCTGGTAATGACGTCTGTTCCAAGGCCGCCGCAAATGATGGTTAACTCCTCCAGCTTATCATGGTGAGCAGGATCAAGGCTGAGGCCCGTGCTTCCTTTAATAGTAAGGGATGTAAGCTCGGGATACGCTGTCAGTATCGGCCCCAGGTTGGATTGATTAATCCAGGAGACCTCGCATTCTTCATAGGACATATCGCCGATAAACAAGCTGCGCAGCTGCGGGAAGCGGTCTTTCAAGCGAACAAGCGCATCGACAATTTCACTGGAATCATTCTCGTAAGCGCCGCCCCAGTCTCCGATGATGAGACTTTCTACCTGCAAGCACTCCTCCTTGGCTGCAAGCTCCTCTATTAACTCTACTATTTTGACTCCATTCTCGTATTGATCATAATCGACAGATAGTTTACATTCGGACATGGGAATACCTCCTGATAATGAATAATGATCTTTCATCCATTATAAAAGCCAATGACGCGCGTTTCAAATATATGCCAAATAATTAAAAAGCGTCCCATTAACCGAATTCTCGCTGGGCGAACAGAGTGCAAAAAAGACCCCTGCCAAGTACCGTAAAGGCCTAAACAGGGATCTCCATTATTGTTTATACTAGTAATCTATCTAATCCAATCGCACTGATTAACAATCGCTCCTTCTTAGTTCCGAGCATTTTTTGTGTCCAGTCTACAAAGCCTCCATCACCGATGTTATACTCCCTATCCTCGATAACGGTCTTTATAGTAAATTGCAGACCCTTATAGTATTGATTTTCTTTTTTGGGATTCCCTATGCTGATGACCACATCATCTAATTGTAATCCATGTCCGTATTCCACGACTCTGGATACCAAACCAGCACTGTCTTTATACCCGTCCCACTCACTAACAATAACCTCGATACTAGAATTGAAAAGTGACTTGAAGATCGTTCGGTATACTTCTATATGCTCCCACAATGATTGTTTCTCAAAGCTGTATGAACCCTGGTCAACCCCGGATGACACCATACAGTATAAATGAAAGTGAGTGAGTAACCCTGGAGAATCACCAAAATACTGTGCCCGCACATGCCTATGAGTAGTGCAAAATCGCAAGAAATCCTCTCTTGAGCATTTGTTGGATTTTATCAAATCTGCGATATGCAGAGCAATTAGATTCGTCGCATCTGAAACAACTTCCGTCCCCCTTAATGCGGAAATGACCTTATTTTGATCAACTGTCCCTACTGCAGAGGCACAGCCCAAAGGGGCAACAGGTGACAGTTGGAGCGGGGAAACACCCTGATTCACGGCTATTTTTAAAATATCCATTTCCAGCTGCTTTAGCTGAATTGGCTCTATCTTGGCCGGTTGAACAAACCGATTTTCTGTGTATCTCTTAAGCAGGTCATTTGGAGAGGACTGTTTAGCCTTTTCATTAAATAATTTCAAAAGAAGCGTATTGAGATCGCTGCCTGATAATTGTTCTGTTAAGAGTGTTATCAAATCAGACTTCTCAAGTCTTTTCAGTATCCTTTCAAGGTCAGCTGAATATTCAGGTTCCAAAAGACTCACTCCTTCTCTTACCCTCGAGAAAGCAAAGGTTCGACTTGTTGGTGATTTGTGGAATATTATAGTCGGAGTCTAGATTATGGTCAACATGAAATACATGATTCGCGTTTCCCGAAAGCATCGTTGGCGTGTAGGTTTCGTCGAGCAATTGGTTATCACTAAATACGGACCGAATAGCCCCTGTTCCAATTTTGTTTGGAGTTGAACTGTCAAACGGATAAGAGCGGTTCATGTTCAGTACCTCCAAACACTGCCCAACACCTTCAGATCGAGTCGTCTGATAGCTGCTGGGTCGGATATCAAGTCGACTTCGGCGATTTTCCCTTGCCTTATCGTATATTTGAGTACATAAAGCAGCCTTCCGCGAGGAGCTGCTATGACACCAATGGATCCGTTCACCAGTGCGATCTGTGCAGCCGCTTGTATACGTCCCGACACTTGCTCGGCAAGAGCTCTTGCGCCTCGAGTTACAGCCAACGCTCCTGCACGGCGATCATCACGAAGCTCCACATCCGGATCGAGCACAGCAATCAGCTTCTCGAAATCGCCTGCGCGCGCGGCAGCCAGAAAAGCCTCAATAAGCTTCCGCTGACGCACCAAATCACCTTCAGGCGCCGTCTCAGTCCCCTGTACCCTGCGGCGTGCCCGGCTCGCTAGTTGTCTGGTTGCGGCCTCGGACTTTCCAACGACGGGGGCGATTTCTGTAAACGTCAGGGCAAATATATCATGGAGAACAAAGGCTACACGTTCCGACGGGTTCAATTTGTCGAGCACTACAAGCAGCGCATAACCCACTGAATCGGCCAACAGTGCTTCATGCTCAGGGTCGCACTTATCCTTATAGCTCTCATACATATCGGGCATGTGGGATTCAAGCGATTCCTCACGTCTTGATTTACGTGAGCGCAGCATATCCAGGCATAACCGTGAGATTACGGTGGTGAGCCATCCACCCAAATTCTGGACATCGCTAGTATCCGCCCGGCTATACCGCAGCCAAGTCTCCTGTACGGTGTCCTCCGCTTCACCCAACGATCCTAGCATTCTATAAGCAACCGCCAACAAGTGACTCCGGTGTGTTTCGAATTGCTCCGCCATCCATTCAAGTTCGCTCATTATTCCTATTCCTTCACCTTTATATTAGGGGTCCTATAATATTGACGGATGAAAACTACATGATGTGACAGACCACAAAAATTTCATTGAAAATCACTGCTATAGTTGCTAACTTGTCACATACCATAAGCTTCGATTCGTCATTGAAGTGAAAGCCAATAAATCGAAGGTGGTAATTTCAATATGACAACCGTATTATTCATCACGGCACATCCGCATGATCATAACATTTCTCAAAGCATGGCCGTAGGCAGAGAGTTCGTACAGTCTTACCGTTCTTCAAATCCTAATGATGAAGTGATCCATCTTGATCTGTATCAAATGGATATTCCGCAGCTTGACGCTGACGTTTTTAGCGGTTGGTCCAAGCTGGGGGCAGGCAATACTTTCGATACATTGACTGCTGCCGAGAGATCAAAAGTAAGTCGTCTCAATGAGCTGGTAGACCAATTTGTTGCCGCGGATAAATATGTATTTGTAAGTCCGGTATGGAACTATTCCTATCCGCCCGTTATGAAAACATATATTGATGCCATCTGCGTTGCCGGAAAGACATTTCGATATATTCCCGGTCAAGGACGGGTCGGCTTGTTGAATACTAAAAAGGCGGTTCACATTCAAGCAAGCGGAAGCATCTTATCTCCTGGATCAGCTGATGCTGAATTGGAGATGGGACATCGCCATTTGGCTAACATAATGGATTTTCTTGGGGTTCCTAGCTTCGAAGGCATCTTTGTAGAAGGTATGGCCGCGGCTGATGACCAAGCATCCGTAATTGTAGAGAGGGCTCTCCAACGCGCACGTGAGGCTGCTGTAGCGTTCTAAGACTTTGTATTGTCACTAGATTGAAAAAGGCAACGGAATATGCCACTGCCTTTTTTCATTTTTCGTTCTAGAACTAGTGTTCCGTTTCGCTATTGGAGTAAATGTTAATTGAAACAGAGCGACATTACACTGGCTTCGTTTATTTCATCACTGTATCATCCATTTGGCGCACAGCATTCCAACAGGAACGGATTGCTTCAGCAACGCTCTCGCGGGTTAATTCGTAGATACCGTGTAGCTCGGCTTTCAGCAAGTAAACAAATTGCCCATAATGCATCTGAACCATCATTTTCGGATTCAATGAGATAAAGAGCTTCTGCTGAATCGCTTCCTCGTACAATTGGTTCATAGGCCCGCACCAGCCGCCTGTGTAGACTTCTTGCTTCACTTCGTCATAAATGTAAGGTGAGAAGGAATATTGCTCAATAAATTGAAAGCCCTGCGGGTATTGTTTACCCAAGTCGACAACTCGGCTCCAACCCAGTTCGAACTTTTCACGAATCGTCGTACCCTGCAATAAACCTTCACGCACATATTCTCCATTAAACGTGACAACGGCTTTGTACAGCTCGTTAACAATATCTTCTTTGCTTTGAAAGTAGTGATAGATACTTCCTGTCGATACTCCAGATTCCTTGGCGATTAGCGACATGGAGGTAGCCTGCAGTTCCTTCCTAATGATGATGTTCAGTGTCGTTTCGAGGACGGATCGCTGCACCTTGTTGTATCTTTCAAACATTCGACTCCTCCTTCCTCACGTTAAATCGAACGTTCATTCTAATTAGAATACACCAAGTGCCTTGTTAAGTCAATGCAGCCGATTCTCCTCTAACGTCTAAGATATCCATCGTAAATTACAGGATATAATTTTTAGATTCGGGTTACATATAATTTCTAGCTATGGTCTTTAAATACTCTTCAATCGGTACGGAGTTTCTAAGAGCCATTAGCTCGTTGCCTGCCGCGCCGATGACGGTACGGAATTTATCGCTCTCTCCCGTAGCTTGTGCGACAATCGCATCCACAATAACCTGAGGATCATCCAATTGGCCGCTGGTATCTGAAGTGTTCATTAAATTTTGTACTTTCGTCATCAGATCATCATAATCTGTTATATTTTCATCGCGGTTCCAGGTGATATTATTTTTAAAATTGTTGCCTGTAGAACCGCCCTGCTCGATCAATCTAAGCTCGATATTCAATGGCTTCAGTTCATAATAAAGACCTTCCGTCAGCCCTTCCAATGCGAATTTGGACATGTTGTACAGCGATCCGAGCGGCACCGCAGTTGTTACTCCCATGAAGGAGCTGATGTTAATAAACATACCTCCGCCATTGGCTCTGAAATGGGGCAAAAATTTACGAATGACATTGATCGGCCCCCGAGCGTTAACGGCGAACTGCCAATCGATCGCATCCTCTTCCGCTAATTCCAACGGACCGTAAGTACCCATGCCGGCATTATTAACAACGACGTCAATTTTCCCGAATGCGGCTATGGCTTGATCGACTGCGGTTTGAACTTGCTCTATTTTTGTGACGTCAAGCTTGAAAATTTGAATATTGTCATAAGCCGTAAGCTCCGTTTCTT
This sequence comes from Paenibacillus sp. NPDC056579, assembly GCF_042793215.1. Taxonomy (NCBI): domain Bacteria; kingdom Bacillati; phylum Bacillota; class Bacilli; order Caryophanales; family Paenibacillaceae; genus Paenibacillus; species Paenibacillus sp. NPDC056579. Next base: position 555,822 of record NZ_JBHTVD010000004.1, on the reverse strand, counting down.
CCTCAGGTCTGCGCATGGTAGCCGCTACATTCCAGCCCATTTCAGCAAACCGGATCGCTGTTAATTTACCCAAACCAGAGCTAGTTCCCGTAATAAAGACAGTTTTATTCATAATATAACCTCCATTTAATAAATTAAACAATCCGCACCGCTTTAGATCGAACGTTCATTCTAATTATGCTGCATGCTATTCTGTTTGTCAATCGGAACAGATAGCACATGACGTTATTCTACTCATCTTTCACTTTACTAAACTCTTCTCTTACACTTTCCATTTGGGTAATATGACGCTTGGCATGCTGACATAAAAAATAAATATATTGGTACACATCAATCTTCCCAAGGCTATTTACAGTCATGGTTGTTTTGTATAAAATGCCTTCGCCATTTGGTATTTCTCTAAGAATGTCTTTGCATTCATTTATCTGCTCTTCCATTATTCTTTTGATTTCTGATATCGTTTTGTCACCTACCGGCTCCATATGTTCAGGTCGAATCCAGACAAATGATTTATGTTTATCAATCTGGTTAAGTTCCCCTAAATTGTATTCATAGGTGAAAATCGCTTGATCTAGATTTTTTGTTAATGCAAGTTCTTTGGCCTTCTTCATACCTTTGCGAATCAAAATTAACAAAAAATGGTTAGTTAATGTTACATGTTCTACTATTTGTTCAACGCTCCAACCAACTTCAGGTTTAAAATGCAGTAATTCTGGTTTTGAATCAAACCATGGATAGTAATCCGTCAAGATTTGGGAAAGCTCTTGATCTATGAACTGTATTGTTCTCTTTACTGTCATTATCTTCCCTCCTATAACTCATAGATTATGGGAAATTATAACAGGACCTAGACTCTGATTACAATATATTATTTTCCCACTATCTTCACTAAAAAGGGAGTGAAGTCGTAGCTCCATCCGCTTCAGATCCGATTCCCAAAACCATTGTGCGCAAGCTGGTTTGTTCACATGATAAGCCAATAACAAAAGCTGTCGAGAACATCTCGACAGCTTGAATCTGCCGATGTATTCGGCAGGCTATAATTTTTATTAAGCTTGCGCTATCCTATCTCATCACGGTTTGGACAATAACGCTTTTGCGTCGCGCAGCAAATAGCTTGCTGCCTTGGAATCAATATGCTTGCCGCTTTGCGCGCTGACTTCATTATAGAAGGATTGCACACTGTCACGCTCCAGCTTCTTTTGCAGACTATTGGCTATTCCCTTATTATCGATCCAATCGTTATCTGCAAAGCGCTTCACCAATTGCATCAGTCCCTCTATACTTGCGAAGGTCTGGAACGTCACGGTCTTGCTTGTTGTATTCCCTGCCAGATCACTTCCATTGACAACCAGCTTATGCGTACCGAGCGGCAGCGTATAGAGTGTGATGCTCTCCCCCGATTGATAAGGAACTCCGTCCAAGGTTACTTGAGTCTTGCTGATATCTACTCCAGACAGATTATCCTTGACAGTTACAACAGGTGTGATAACGCCAGCATCGCTGTAGCTTCCGTCAGCAATTCCGGTCAAGGTGACTTCTGGCGAAGCAGCGTCCAGCTTAAAGCTGATGGTCTTTGCCGCTTCGACGTTCCCAGCCATATCCTTCGAATGGTAGGTCAGTCCGTATTGGCCATCCTGGCTAATCTTAAGAGGCGCAGAATATGCCGACCAAGTCATGCCGCCGTCATAGCTATACTCGGTACCGGATACGCCGGACAAATTATCGTAAGTGCTCAAAGTTACTGTCACTGGGCGTACATGCCATCCATTGGAACCGTCCGGCTGAGCAGGTGTAATCTCGGCTTTAGTTTGGGGTGCGACGGTGTCGGCCGGAGACACGTAATCCATCTCCATCGTGAATTGATTTCTGTCACGAAACAATTGGTTCTTGTCGGTGGAAAACCAGTTCACATCCACCTTGTTGCTGTCCTGATGGAAGGTCAGCAGCATCAACATGCCGTATCCGCCATTTTGCGAATCCATTCCTTGCGCATCCGCCAGCATCTGATTCACCCGGTTGCCATGAATTCCCGTGTCTACCCGATTCACGAGGTCTGGATAGCCGATATGCCCGGACATTACAAGGATGACATTCTCATGTTGGCTTGCCACTTCCTTCCAGACTTCGTCGCCATTTTTGGCATCGCTAATATACTTGGAGGGGTAATCGGAATACTTGTTGGAGAGCTGCTCCCCGTTCCAGTACATGTAAGCGTGCGTCGTAATAATAACATTTTTCTCCGGATGTGCATCGATTTGCTCGTTGACCCATTTCAAAATATTTGCGTTAGGTGCAAATGCGACACTAAAAATCATATACTGCTTGTCGCCCACCGTGACGAAATAGTAGGCATTATCCATATAACCTTCCTTATAGGCGCCGCCGAAATAAGGCAGCTGAGAAAACTTAGCGTAAGGGAAATACTTGTTGTAGTTCACGGCTGCACGATCAACGGACATGGACATATCATGATTCCCCAGCAGAGTTGTGTACGGAACGACGCCATCCAGGATGTTAAAGCCTCTTTGCGCCACCTGCCATTGTGTCTCGCTGCTTGGTACATTCACGATATCTCCCATACTCATAACCGCCTGAATATTGTAAGCGGACTTGTTATCCTTAATCCAATTCATCATCTTATAATATTTCTCTGAGTACGATTCGGTAAGGAATTGCGTATCCGGCAGAACAACCATACTGTAATCGCCTTTGGCAAGTACAGGGGCAATCCAATCTGCGAAGGCGGAAGCATCATTATGATTCAGAGAGTTGTCGGAGTAGACACCGTCAACTGCCTTGTCGAGCTTCCAGCTTCCCAGCAAGCCTGCTGCATTCACAGGTTCGGTCTCCATATGGGACATAATTTCTGCTTCGGTGCGGACATTTGACCATATACGGAGATTAGCTATTTCGCCTTTGAAATATTGGCTGTTTCCGTTGCGATAATCGCCGCCGATCTTAAGCGGCATCGCCGGTTTGTCTGGTACGAAGGCTGCATTAGTTTGAGTCGCTACCAGCTTGCCGTTGATGTAGCTTTTAATCTCATCCTTAGTCTCATCGAACGTCATGGCGACATGGATCCATTTGTCCTGACGCAAATCCACGCCGGTAATAACCGTATCTTGAACCTGACCCTGCTTCTTCCAATAAAGCCTAGGTTCACCTTTTGCGGATACTTCAAAGTTGACATAAGGCAAATCATAATCATAGTAGCCTGCATCCATGTAATTGCCTGCTATAATGCCGCCTCGATTACCTTGTAAATCTTTGGGAAGCTTAATCAGCGCTTCGAAGGATCTCGGGATATCGGACAGCTTGTTCTTCAGCGCATACTGTACGTCGCTGTTTGCAATTTTGACACCAGATGCAGTGAATGAGTGTGAATAGTCAACGCCACTTCCACCGGTTGTTGTTTGAAATCCCTCCGTTGTTATCTTGATAGGATTCGTACTGACTAGATCGCTGAATACCGTAGTTGGTGAAACGCCAGAAGCATCGCTTAGTCTCCAAGCATGAGCTAATCCAGCTTCACTGCCAGTCAATTCAGTCGTTACATATTGGGTGATCTCTTCTGGTGTACGCAGATCGTTCCACAAACGGATTTCGGACACTTTCCCGTTCAACCACATGCTTTTTCTGTAATCCGTACCTACATACATTGGCAAAGGTGACGCCGTGTTTTCCGGAGCAATGGCGGCGTATCCGGTCTTTTCAAACACTTGTGCTCCATTCTTGTAAAAAGTGATCCTCTGATTCGCGACATCGCGAACAACGGATAGCAGCATCCACTCGTTCGTTGTTACATCAACACCCGTAACGTAAAGATTGCTAATCCCTTTTCTTACGCCGTGCGCATCATAATATTCTTCCCAATAGCGAAGCCGATTGTCAGCGGTTAGCTCTAACGACCAGCTGTTCTGCTTACCGTCTTTATAATTTCCGATGATAATCTGACGCGTATTGACGTTGGGCTGCAGCTTGACCCATACTTCCACTGTCGTAGGAATGCTCTCTACCGGCTTGTCCATGATTCCATAGTTGCTTGGTTGGAACTCCAGACTTGCACGCTCGGCAGCGGATACGGGCCCTATTGCGGAGAACATAAAGGAAAAAACCAACATTGCGGCGATACTGAGCTTCATGAAACGTTTAAACTGCAACATGAATACCTCCTAGGTTAAGTTCATATTTCAATTTATGTTCAAGCTCATTGGTGTCACCAAATATCTTGCGTGAATGCAGCTCCGAAAACTGCATAACGTCAGACACTCTACATGAACCAGCCACTAACTGACTCACGCATAGCGTTTACATAAGTGACCTCGTGAGCGGATAGTCGATTTCGGACTTTACCGGCACGCATTGGCATGCGTTCATGTTCATTCTTGAATTCTTGATTTTTCTTCAAGCGTATGTAGTCCAATCATTGGTCCAAGCCCATCAATTAAACTGCTGTGATGCACTTCTCTTAGTTCCTCAAGTCCCCCTATTTCATGTTGGCTTTGACAGTTCCCATTATAGAGCACAAAAATGCAAAACAACAATACATATTGCATTAATTTACGTATTATTAATATTTAATGCTTTTTTATGCCGTTTTATATGCGATAAATCCACAAAAAAACGCAAGCTACGAAGAGCCTGCGTTTATGATGGAAATATTGTGTTTTTTATACATGTCCAATAGGGTATCGTCCATATAAGAATCTGTAACAATAGTATCAATCTGATCTAATCCGCAAATATTCAAGTAAGATACCGTTTCGAACTTGCTCGAATCCGCTACAACGATTTTTCGCCGGGCGCTTTTTAGCATCGCATTGATGACCTCTGCTTCCCCTTGCCGAAAATCCGTCAGTCCCTTCTCAAGCGAAATCGCATTGATACTGATAAAAGCAATATCGATATTGAAATTCATAATCTCTTCCTCAATCGATCTCCCGTATAAAGAGAACTCCTCATGATTCAGATAACCTCCCGGAACAATTACCGTAAACCCCTTCTTTTGGGCCAAAATATCCGCGACACGAAGCGAATTCGTAATGACAGTCAGCTTCTCGAAGCGAGCGGCGAGCCGTTTGGCGACTTCAATGTTCGTTGTGCCGGCATTAAGAGTAACCGCTTGATACTCCTTAACCAGTTCAACCGCATGCATGGCCACTTCCTGTTTTCTCTCATTCTGCGTTATTTTGCGCTTAAAGAAAGCTTGATTAGTAGCCAGCTCCTCCCTCTTGGAAACGGCTCCGCCATGTACGCGTTGCAGCTTGCCCTCTAGCTCCAGCCGTTCAAGATCCCGGCGAACCGTATCGAGCGATACTTGCAACAGTGACTTTAATTCCACTACGGTAACTTGCCCTTTGGACTCCAGTTCCAATATGATTAATCGATGTCTCTCCTGTGCCAGCAAATCGTTCTCCCCCGTACTCATGCAATAAATTGCTACTATTTTAGTATCGTATCAAAAATGCATTGTCCAGTAAATGTCGCAGCTTCGGGAAAAGTTCCTCAAATCCGATCGATTTATGATAAAGTCACAGAGAGCCGTACTTAAAGCACAGCTTGTTCCGCATAATATTGAGCCTGTGCATTCCACAACTCATAATATTTCCCATTGACATTCTGAAGTAATTCCAAATGTGTGCCTATTTGAACGATCTGCCCGGCATGAAAAACTGCGATCTGATCACAAAACCGGCATGAGGACAGTCTATGGGAAACAAACACAGCCATTTTCCAGTTGGCGAGGACATCCTTGTTGTATTAAACCGTGGCAAAAACATACTTACAAATACAAATAAAAGTGCAATGCCTTATGGCATCGCACTTTTTTATTTTCTTATCCTGAAATAATCATTTAACTATCCCGAGTAATGATGTAGGTCAGCAAATGCTTCAAGAAGACAGGACTTCGCGGCAGCTTCCTCAGCTCCTCCATCGCAAGGCAGTAGTGCTCCCACATCTCTTTTTTGGCGCTCTCCCGGCCCAGTACGGTCACGAAAGTCGAAGTGTTGTTTTCAACGTCCTTGCCGGCGGGCTTACCGAGCACTTGCAGATCCCCTTCTGCATCGAGCAGGTCATCCTTGATTTGAAAGGCAATGCCCGCATGATAGGCAAATTTCGTTAAACCGGCTATTTCCGCAGCGTCGGCTTTAGCAAGAATGGCCGGCATGACCAGCGACGCCTCGAAGGCGATTCCGGTTTTGTAATAACTAATGCTGTTCAATTGCTCCAGTGTCAGCACGGTCCCCTTGGATTGCAAATCCATGGCCTGCCCCGCACACATGTCCCCCGCCCTTTGCGACGAATATTTCATCAGGGCCATCACGACTTCGGCATCAAACCCAACGAGGGAAGACTGCTCTTCGATCGCCTTCTGGATCAGAAACAGGCCGGTTAACTCCGCGGTGGCGCTATCGTGCACCTCGTGCAGCGTTGGACGCCCTCTGCGGACGGGCGCATTGTCTTGCGACGGCAAATCGTCGAAAATCAGGGAGGCTGTATGCATATATTCCAGCGATCTCAACAGAGGAGCGATTGCAGCCGGCTGCAGCCCGTATTCGTCGACTCCCATAACCCAGGCCAGTATGGGCCGCAGTCGCTTGCCGCCCCCCTCGAGGCTGTAATTCGCGGAGTCGATCAACGCGTCCTTCATCGGCGGACTCCCGTCTTGCTTCGGAATGAGCAGCATACTGTTGATTTGCTGGCGGACCGATTTGACCGTATCCAGAAACTGCTGCTTTTCATTACGGTCGTTTTTCAAAACTGTAACCATCCGGTCACGGAGCAGCTTGTCGAAGAAATCTACATCATCCGCTTTTTTGACCATTTGTTGGACCATTCGATTGAATTCCGGCATCCCGGAGGTGAACGCGGCTATGATTTCGTTATATTGTTCCGCGCCTACACGCTGACGGCATCGTTTTAAACCGTTGACGGCTCGGTCGAGAATCACTTCCCGGGTTTTGGCATCGTCGTCATACACATGATGGATCAGATGCGAGATGACCGCCCAATACAGCTCAAAGGGGTTGATCAAATCCGGACGCTGTCCGCCGTAGGTCAAGTAATACGTATAGGGTGTCACCGCCCCGTTCTTCATATCTTCAAACATATCGGCAAAATCGTCGGCAAGCTGATTATAGATACCGTAATAAAAGGTTCGCTGATCGATATCGTCGTCCGCAGGGGCATGAATGACAGAGCGGACAATCAGCCGGGAATAAGCGGATTTCAAGATAATCGGCACATACAGCTCTTCGTTCGTGTAATTCGGATTTGCGAGTACCTTTGCGCGGTCAGTATCTTGGGCATGAAAAAATATATACGATTGTTCGAAAAAAAGCCGCTGCGTTTCAGGAAGCTGATTCCTCTTGATATATACGTAAGCGTCACGAAGCTCGGCATGAACAAAACGGATCAGTTCCTTGTTGGGTCCGGTCGTTTTCCCGTGATCCGGTACAGTTCCTGTAAGAAGAGCGGTCCGGATCATGCGGCCATATTGTTCTTTCTCTCGAACGGATAAAACTGGGGAATCGAGCAGATCGTCAATAAAAGGATAAGTCAAGCCGTACGAATACCCGAGCCTTATTGCTTCATCCAGTCTGCGTTTACGCTCCGCAGGGGGAGTATGGTCGCCCATCTCTTCGATTACGTGCAGAACAACCCCCGTAATGATTTTGATAAGCTTGCGAACCGAGTGCTCAGCGTTCATTTCCTTCGGAATGTGTGCAGCAACGGTACGGAGCTTGTCGATTACCCAGATGATCGCAGCTTCTATCCCTTCCTTCTGTGCCCAGCGGTACAGTCCGGCCAAGCTCATAAACTCCGGAGCTGTCCCCTCTTTTGCCGACGTAGATCGGATCAAGTGCTTCTTGACATCGGCGACAACCTGGTGAATCCGGGTTTGGGCTGCGGGGTCATTCAGCGACTTCCCCAGATCCCGCATGTAAATATAAGAGACGCTCCGATCTAGGAAACGATCCAGTTTGCCAGTATGGTTCAACCATCTTATATAGTTGTGATAGTCCCGGGAATCCGGTTTTCGAATCGTTGTTGTAAAAAAGGACAGCAGAGAATGGCTGCCTATATGGCTTTGCTTCCATAATTGAAAGTCTTTGGTCAAAGCAGACACGTACGATTGTTCCTTAACCTGCTCGTAAAGCGAAGCAAAATAGTGAGCCGCCTTGCGCTCGGCCAGCCGATAACACAAATCCGCTTGAAGCGTAATCTCCTCATACATAGGACGGTCCCTCGACTTCTATTTTTGTTTAACAAGAATCCATGAAAGGGATTATGTTTACATTGGTATACGTGAAAGTCGTAGTGCTGGTTACGGAATCAGACTGATGTTGGGCCGGATTCGTTTGTCATGTTTTATATACATATACGAAATATATGATTTTGCGATAAATATATATTATTCATATGAATTGATATTGTATATGCTTTACTTGAAGGAAGCTAAATCACATTACGGAGGGTGATGATTATATGGAGCAAATTCGCGAAAATATTAGAGCACTCCAATCACTTGCAGGTCCTTTACCAGCTTTTCTTATCGACGATGCACAAGATGATCCGCATGAGCTTTTTCTGGAATGGTTTCAAACGGCTATTGATAATGGCGTGCATGAACCCCACTCCATGACTCTCTCCACAATAGATCCAGACGGCACTCCTGACGCGCGTGTGCTTATATTGAAAGACGTCGACGACAAGGGCTGGTATTTCGCATCGAGCTCAGAAAGTAATAAGGGCAAGCAAATGGAGACTAATCCGTCGGTCGCATTAACCTTTTATTGGTCATTAATCGGAAGGCAGGTTAGAATTCGTGGCCAAGCGGTTCCTATGGGGCAAGAGCTCAGCGCCAAAGATTTTTTGAACCGGGGCATCATAGCCCGGGCGATCGCTTTGATCGGCAAACAGAGCGCTGTTCTAGACGACCGATACAGGTTCGACGAAGCTTTAAAGGAACAAATGAATCTCCTTCGAGACAACCCGGATATAGTGTCCCCTTCCTGGACCTTATATCGAGTTGACGCTAGTGTTGTCGAGTTTTGGCAGGGTAACAAAGATCGCAAGCATGTTAGGCTAAGATATCGGCGGAATGGAAATAGATGGAACAAGGAATTGCTGTGGACATAAAAAGAAAAAAGCTGTCCCGCAGGTTAAAACCGCGGAACAGCCTCTTCAACATTTTTTAATTAATAAATTTCAGATACTGGAGCATACGCTTCAGCGTAGTTGCCGCTTGTGCGCGAGTAGCTTTGTCTTGCGGCGCAAACTCTTTGTCGGTCATTCCTTGAATCAAGCCGGCACTAAGAGCTTGTGCTGCCGCATCCTTCGACCATTCGCCGATGCTTGCGCGGTCTGCGAAGGAGTCTAGTACGGCTCTATCCAGCTTGACTTCTTTGCCGCCTACTTTCAGTGCTCTCACCAGCATCGTAACCATTTGCTCGCGAGTAATGTTGTCGTTAGGTCTGAAGGTACCGTCTTCATAACCTGTAATCAAGCCCGCTTTGTAAGCTGTGCCTACATCTGCTGCAAACCAGTCGCTCGATTGTACATCGCGGAATCCATTCGTTTTGACTTCAGTCAACCCAAGCGAGCGAACCAGCAGGGCTGCGAATTCAGCGCGTGTAATGTCGGCGTCCGGAGCAAACAGCTGATCAGTTGTGCCGTTTACAATGAGTTTATTTGCCAGCAGCTCTACATCCGCTTTGGCCCATTGCTCTTTCATATCGGTAAATGATTTATCCGATTGAAGGACGGTGTAGATGCTGTTATGCGGCGAACGAATCGTAATGTCAGAGGAACCGTTATTCGTCGTGAGAACGGCAGGTACGAAATGCATACGGTTGTTCGAATCGAACCAGACTGCCGTTACTTTATTCGGATCTGCCGCAGCTCCTAAGCTAAAGGTACGATTGACGTAAACACCGCCGAAATCAGATAGTTCTTTCCCGTTTACGGTGATTGTAAACTCGATTGGATTAGCAATCACTTGTTTTGCGTTCATGCTTTTCACCACGGCACTGATTTCGTCTCCCGTTTTACCAGAAACCTTAGCAATGGTGACGGTGACGGTAGCATCCTTAGGAATATTGGAGAACAGACGCACAGGAAGCTCGTAAGTCACACCGTTGACTTGAATTTGAATCACCGCATTGCTTTGCTTGCCTATTGCATTCAGAATGGCATTGCCCGGCAGCTCCACGCTCACTGCAGCTTCGCTATTCTTTACATCAATTGTAACAAGCGAATTGGACAAAGCTTTTTCCAGTTTATCCGCATCTACGGACACTTTCGTAACGGATTTGCCGTCTGCCGTTGTTTCTTTGGTAACTTTGGCGTCTTTGGCAAGATCGATAACACCTGCATTGCTGCCAGAATCCGTAGGAGTCGTAGTCGTGCCGGTGCCTGTAGATGATCCGCCGCCACCGCCGCTGCCAGGACGTGGCCGCGAGCTTTCTATAGCCGTCGTAAATGTAACCGTCGGACCATAGACACTGCGGTTTCCATCCGAATCTACTGCCTGGATTGCAAAAGTATATCTAGTGTATGGCGTCAAGCCCGTCAAATCATAGCTTTGAACATTACCGAGCGAAGCGATTTCCGTATAGGTAGCCCCTGTCACGCTGTATACCTTGTAGCCGCTTATTCCTCTGCTTGCTTCCGCTGCAGTCCATTTCAAAGTAGCAGTTCTTGGCATTACATTGGAAACAGTAAGACTAGAGCTAGCTGGCCATATCACATGGGTTACAGTAACGTTCGCCAACGCTTTATACGTGCTGCTCGTCACTGTACCCTCCACGGTAAAGCTGCCTGCCGTCGCATATTTCGACGGATCGATGCTATCCCACGCTACACCTAACTGACGGGTTGTGTTGTTGCTGTACACCGCCGTAACTACCGTTGGAAGCACGGGAGCTGTTCCCGCTTGGGTCGTCACGTTGACCGGAGTGATGCTTACGATCGAGCTCGGAGCATCAACCGGAACTAGCTGAATAAAGGAGAACGTAGCGGTTTGACCACTGCTTGCCGCATTTTTACCCGTAACCGTGAACTTGAACTCATGGCTGTCGTCAGCTTTAATTGTAACCGTTCCAAGCTCCTGAATCGGATAGCTTTGCGTTGGCGCATACTCGTCTACCGGATTACCCAGGTTCTCCCCGTCGACGGACAACTGCAGTGTTGCACGGTTATTGTTTGTTTTATAACCAAACAAAACCTTGTATGTGCCTGCAGGGATATCCTTCAATGTAAAGGCCACGTAATCGTTAATTGCCGTGGTACCGTTTAACTGTACATAGCCTTTAACGCTGGAAGGCCAGTCTGCCCCGGTTCCTGCACCATTGGCACTGCTTAATGCAACGGACGATGTATTCTTATAAGCGCCCGAATTGAATAGATCTTGAAACGAATAGGTTACCGGCTCACCTGAAGGTGAAACGAAAAATACCGTATACGTTGTTTTAAGATTCACATCGCTATTGCTCACTACTACAATAGTAACCGGATCTGTCTTAGCATTTTCCGGATACGTTATGGTAACCGTATTGCCTTCAGCTGCATCCGCAGTAATTGTTGGTAAGATTGCAGCAGACGGATCCAGGTAATATTTGTAGCTCGTCTCATCCGGAGAGAACCCAGGGATATCCTTACCATCTACCTTCAAGCTTGTCAATTTCGGTTTGTTATCCGGCTTGACTTCCGGATCTACCAGCAGAGCCGGTGCCGAGATCATAAACTTGCGGGAGTAGGTGTCAGTTCCCTTGGATCTTACAGCGATTTTGGACACATCTGTAATACTATCTGACAAAGTATAGCTTGTTGCGCCCGCAGGCAGGTCAGCAAGTATCGTTGTATCATCATAGACTGTAAAGCCTTCACTTGCAGGGTTCGCATCCCACTTCAGCACTTTGGCTGAGCCCGCATTATCCAGTATAAGATGCTGTGGAGGCGTTGGAGCATTAAACACTTGTACCTGTGTCAAGCGCGGAGGCCCTGTCAGATCCGTTCCTGCATTGCCGCCGGATGCGTTCTCCACTGTCACTTTGATATATCTGGAATGATACGTCTTGCCTAGGTCGATTCGATATGAGCTATCATCCGTATCCGTCCCGCCATTATTGCCAGTAGCGAACGTGTACCCTTGTGCCGTCTTGCGATCTACTTGCTTGAAGGTCATGGCATCAAATTCAGCAGCAGTTGTGCGGTTCGAGGTATCATCAGATACGTAAACCGTCGCGCCTTTTAACCGGGTCGATTTGGCGAACAACCGGAGCTGGCTGAAATCCATGGCTTGGCCAAGATCGATAACGAAGCTGCCTTTTCTTTCTCCATCCGTACCGAGCCATGAATAATTCCCAATTTGATCCAGGCTGGTTACATTGGTCACATTCCATTTGGTCGGATCCTGCAGGACACCGTTAGTGAGTTTATTGGCGTTGCCGAACTCGTTAGCCGCAGCAGATTGCGTCTGCAACGGGTTGCCGGTTACAGGGCCCACATTGTAAGCTTTTTTGTTCAACGCAAGGTTGACGGAAGAAATTCCTGACGCAACTTTGCTAATCGTAATATCCGCAACTTGTAGCTGAACGTCGAAGGCAGAGTTGTTGCCGCCATTGGAGCTGCGGTAAATCCCCCACTTCGGACGCAAATACTGGTCAAACGTTGCCGGATACTCCGTCTCGAAGCTGCCGCCTCTTTGAGGCCTTCTCCACAAATCCTTCACGCCATCGGTTGCGCCTGAATTCGTAAACACTTGGTACACATCCGGGCTGTCAAAAGTATACACTTTGCCGGTTACCGTATCTGTAATCTTAATCTTAAGCCATCCGCTGTCCGAAATCAGAGCGTCAAGCTCCACCTTGATCCAGTGGCTGCCGATTTCTTTTAACGGAATTCTCATCAGGTTTTTATCCCCGTCGTACCGGTTATGATTCACTATTAAATCTCTGCTGCTAGTTCCGGTTACCGACATTGCAAGGATATAAGCGCCGTTCTCATCGCTTGAGTTGCCGTTCGGCAATGTGTTGGTCGCTTGCGCATTCGTGGCCTTCAGCTGGAAAATATGGCGGAAGCCCGACTGGTTCCATTGATTGCCGTCCGGAATGTTCCACAGCCAGCTGTAGGAAACAAGGTCACCCTCATAAGCTGTAAAATCATGAGTTGAATCTTCGCTTGGACGGATTTCAACCCTCTGTCTGTCGTTGATAGCTGCACCGTCAACAACATAGCCTACACTCGGATCAAATACGCCTTTGTGAGCATACTCGCCGTCACGGACCTTATCTGCAAACTCGTTGTTTACGCCGCGACCGTATTCAAAAATGCGGAACACATTTTTCTTCAGCGCTTCGTCCCACACACTCTTGATATGATCGTCTGCCGCAGTAGCTCTAGGCTGGTCACCATAGAATGCATGGTAAGCGTCCCTGATTCTCTTGGTCACGCCTTCTACCGGTTCGTCGGTTCCCATTGCGCCTCCCAATACGTTGTAAGGAGACACGCCTTCGATCGCATTCATCTTGATTGTTTTGGCATTATCACCGTAACCGCGCGCCGTTACATCCAACGCAAATACGGATGGGGTGCCGTTGTTAAAATGAAGCTTAAATTCATTGGTGCCAAGAGGAAGCTTGGCAAGATAGGCAGCTGTGAATGTCACTGTATTCCCAGAAAGCGTATAGTCTGTATCCTTAACGAGCGCAGCACCGCCCTTGGTGATACTATCCAGCGTCTGTCCATTTGCAAAATTTATTGTTGTAGAGACTGGCGCAGTCTGATCCCATGTACTGTAGGTCCCCTTCTCGGGCACTAGAGACGTTACATTAGCAACAGCGTCTTTGCCGTAAATAGCCAAGGCGGAAAGCCCCATCATGGAATCGGAATCCGTAGTCTTGCTGCGGGAGCCGGCCAAGATCGTATTCACCATAACGTACCGGGCTGTAAACGGATAGAGGAACGTCTTCGTATCATAGCCCCAGCGCTGTCCGTTATACGTTACATAAGACCACAAGCCTTCCGTCTCCGTACCGCCGGCAAGAGTCCAGCCATTGGCCTTCCAATCGTAATTGTTCGCAGTATCCGAAGCCGTCGGCGCACTCGCCCAAGATGCAGGATCATTGGAGTAGTACACCTCGAATCGGGTCGCATTGCTTTGGAGGTTCGGAATCGTGTTAGGAATCTCAAGATACAATTTATCAACCGTTTTGGGAGCACCCAGGTCAAGCGTCAAAGCCAAAGAGGATGGCGAATAATCGCTCTTATAGACGTTGGAGCTTGAATTACGCCAGAAGCCGCTGCCGCCCGATTTCAAAGCATCGGCACCGGGATGATCCGGAGTCTCCGAGCTTACTTTGAGATTCACCCCCGCTTGCGGCGTAAACCGTGCATTGTCCAAGAGGTTGACCGAGCTTGTTGCTGCCGGCTCCGCTACCGTCACGATGCAGGTTTGGGTTATGTCTCCAAAGCTTGCTGTTATCACGGCTGTACCTGTACCGACAGCGGTAACCAGACCGTTCGAATCAACCGTAGCCACATCTGATTTGTTAGAAGTCCATGTTATCGTCTGGTTCGGCGTATCCGCAGGCGATATGACAGCTTGAAGCGTCTCCGTATTGCCCGGTTCAAGGCTTAAGCTGCTCTTGTTAAGAGTTAACGTAACAGAAGGCGTTTCTACGGATGGTTCGCCGAAAGCTCTGAACTTATTGCTTTTTATACCGCCGGCACCTGCTTTTAATTCAACGTCGGATACAAGCAGTAAATATCGAGCTGCAACCGGTACATCCAACGTCTTGTCAATCTTTCCGTTACTGTTCGGAGAAGGCTTATCCGTTTGCCCAACACCAGGGACTGGAGACCAAGAAGCTCCATGTTCCGTTTCTAGCGGTTTTTTCGTCGCACCGGAAGATGCAGAGAGGGAAGTGCCTTCCTTGAGCTCTCCATATGCGTTAGCATCATTGGTATAGTACACTTGATAATTTTTCAATAAGTTGCTGTTGCTGCCCCATTCAATTTGAATTTTGTCAACGTCAACTTTCTGCTTCAGATCTATGGCTGCCCAGTATTGGAACAAATCTGCAACGGTAGATCCCAGCGAGCTATGAGCCTGCCATGGCTCGGTAGTATTATCGTTAATAAAGTTGCCTTTGCTGCCGCCGCTTTGAGCGACAACCTTGATGTCTGCACCTTGCGCCCAGTTTTTATAGCCGTTCGTAAGATTCACTTCAATAAACGGCTGAATGTTCTTGGAATTCGTAATGCCTGTACCGTTAAAAGTACCATAAATCTTACTTGTCCCCGTACCGTTAGGGTCATAGCCATCGGATTTCCACGTTACGTCTACCTTCTCAATCTTTCCTGTGCTCAAAGTAACGTCGAGCTGCGAAGGAAGTCCCAGGTTAGGAAATGCTGTTCCGTTCGTGGTGGTGATGGCCGCCGGTCTTGCCCACGCTACAATATCTTTGGCTTGAGTCTTGGGATCCCAGCCATCAGGGAACACGTAACTGCTGTTGTCTCTCTTTACCAAATGCACGTCTGCAAGATACATGGTTGCAGATTGGAATTCATCTGCGTAAGCCGTATCTCCAGTTCCATTGTACATTCCGCGGTACAGTCCC
Source organism: Paenibacillus sp. NPDC056579 (assembly GCF_042793215.1). Lineage (NCBI taxonomy): Bacteria > Bacillati > Bacillota > Bacilli > Caryophanales > Paenibacillaceae > Paenibacillus > Paenibacillus sp. NPDC056579. The sequence continues at coordinate 540,193 of NZ_JBHTVD010000004.1, read as the reverse complement.
CACTTGGAACGGTTCTGCTGACCAGCCACCATAGGCTGATCGCCTCTTTCCACTCTGCCGGTATCCGGATTCCTCTCTTCCGGGCGCCGCAAAGTTTCTGCTGTCATGCCGCCTGCAAACAGCACCTCATTGGATTCCAGATCAACAAGCTTGCCGTACACGTAGCCTTTATCTGCCGATAAAATAGTTACTTCAAAATCAAGCCAGCGGTCGGCAACCTTCTCGAAGGGGATCGTGAACAATGGCTTAATTCTGTCAGCTTGCGTGCCGTCCGGATTATTTCTGAATTCCAGCTGTCCTTTACCTCCGCTAGAAACAAGCGTAAGGGTTGTTATCGGCTGTCCGGCTTCGTCTCCGTTAATCGCTTTCAATTGAAAGATGTGCCAAAACCTGCGCGGAATAATAAAATCTCCCGCTTTATAATTGGTCACATCGTTCTGGAACTTTAAGGTTTCCGATGGAAGCATAAGTCTCCAATGGTGGGTCATTATGTCTCCGCCTACACTATTGGCATCGATATTGGAGGCTGCCGTGTTGCTTTTGATCTCGAGTCTCTGACGGTCACTGTCCACTGCCCCGCGGTCTCCGTCATCCCGGCTCTTCCCATCTGGAGTAACAAAAGGTAAAAACTCGTGAAACCGTAAAATATCGGAGTTCAGCTTCTCGGTTCCCGGAATATTTTCAATCCCATATTTCGTAAGCGCATTCACATTATCTTTGTCAATCGTCTGCAAATACATGTTGTCACCCAGCCAAGAGTCCGGGACAGAGGAAGCAGCAGGATAATCACCCGTACGATCATAGAAGGAATCCTGCCAATTCTTACCACTATAAGAAGAAGCGGCGCCAGGACCTTCGATTGAGCCAGTAGTGCTGCCATTTCCGATCTTAGAAGCACCTAACACATCCCAAGAAGCTTCCCCTCCTTGAATATTGAGTGGCAAATACTTGTCGTTGGGTCCCATTGGGCCTGCGATGTCTGGAATGCTGCCGGCTACCGAGACCTTAATGGTGTATTCTTTGCTGTTGCTGCTGTTATTTTTATCGGTAACCACCAAATAATAAGTCGTTGGTCCACTTGCTGAAAACTTATCCAGCTTGGCATCACCTATGTTAGTTCCGCTGGTTGCGAACGTAATAGATGTTGTACGATCACTTGTGTAAAGCGCTGCAGTTGCATCAGGATTCGTTGTAACATTCAGCATTTGGTATAAGGAACCATATGGCAATGAGATATCGATGGTTCCATCGCTCAGATTGACGGCAGCATTCACAGGCTTGTTCACTTTTACATCCAACAGGCCTAAGACATCATCCGCAGCATGCACCTTCGATGGTGAGATAAAAGATACGTTGAATAGAGAGAATACTAGGGCAAATATCAGTATTAAGGTTAATACACGATTCAGAGCGTGCTGCCTAAGCATCTTTAAAAGCCTCCTTTATAAGTCTGTAAAAAGATTGAATGAACCCCGTAAAAAATACAAATCCATAGTAAGGATTCACGATCGGATACGGCAGTTAAGGGAAAGGAGAATAAGAGTCGAGATTGTCATTTCTTTACAGAGACTTCAAGATAGCAGCAATTCGAGAGGTCTAGTGCATGTACAGCACATAGTTTAAGCGGAGAACAAACCTATCAATCCGAGTTACACCTGGATGCCTGGTAAAAGCAAATGAAGTATTCGTGGCGATACCGCCAGCGGGTTAACTCTACTAATCTCCCTGTCTGCTTCAAGCCCAAAAAAAGTGACAGGGTCGGGCTCTAGCATCATTGCGGTCTTGTCTTCCATTCTATCTCATATCCTCAACCCCCCCTGAATAACAAAATGATCTTGCTCCATCTTTTTTATTCTACTATTACAGTTTCTAAAGAAGATATGGATAAATCCCATTTGTATATGGAATATTGAAGGCACTTTTGTAGCGCTTTCATTTATCTGTGGATGAAAGCCCTATGCAGGCAGGACTCTAGAAAGGGTAACATTACCCCGCTTCTCGCACATTCCGCCTCATAGGAATTAAGGTTTACTTCAGTCCGGTAGGAACAAAGCTTCTGCCGTCTCAGACAAGTCAGGTCGTAAAGCGGGGACAAGGACTCCTCCAATTGCTTAGACACTTCCTTCAGCTAGCCAGAGAGAAGCACCAGCCTGTCGCTCACTTCCAGTTGTCCGATAACAGTGGAGGAAACCTCCATTGACGCGGCAAAAGTTTCTTCCGATACCGTGCTGACGAGGCTTACTGTTTCTGAAAGCTGCGACTGTGACTGGTCCAGCTTCCCGATCGAATCGGTGACTGACTCGAGACGTTCGGCGAACCGCTCCATATGACTTTAGACCGTCCCGAAGATGCGGCTTGATTCCTTCACCGATTCGAATTGCATCTGAAACAGCGGGTACACGTCAGCCGCCGTTTGCACCGCGGCATCGATCTCCTCTTGGACGGACTCCGTCATTTGAGACACGTTCTCGATCGCGCGGCGGCTCTGATTCGCCAATTGCTTGATTTCCTCCGATACGACCATGAACGCTTTGCCGACGACCAGGCGCCAATCGTTCTTTGCAAGCAAAGGCGCTTATTTTTTTTATTAAATTTAGTGGTCATCCGCTGTAGAGCAAAACGGCAAAAAGCCCCCTATCGGAAGGCAATGGACACGGCTCAATACATATTTTCCATAAATTTGTATCACACTAGACCCGACCATGATAAAAGACGAGGGATATAATGTCAGTATTTGTTTATAGTCTGATCGCTTGGATAGTCATATCGGTATTCGCCATCCTTCCTAAGAAATTGCCACTAACGGAAAACTTGTGTGTATACTTCTGCTGCGCCATCTTGATGACGTCCACTTTCACCACTCTCACTATGAATTTACAACTTTTGGTTAACAGTAACAGGCTTGATTTTTATTTCTGCCGAGAAATCGGAAGATATATCATCTATCCGGTCTTGCTGCTTGTGTTTACGAACATTTTTTTTACAGTTAAATTGGCGGTCATGCGGTGGGGAGCCGCAATCTTAACCTTCGCAGCCTTATGCTCCGTCCATTTTTTGTTTAGATTTATTGGAGATCTTACTTTTATTCGATGGAATCCTTTGTTTAGCATGGTTATTTTCCTATTTTTCATGTGTGCTGCCTGGCTGTTCGAGAAAGCTTTCGCCTTTCGTTATCTAAAGGAGGAGGGGTAAGGGAATGATCATATATTACGACAATAAATGGAACACAAATGAATGGTTCGTGATCGGGTTGTTACTTATCGGGTTAACGCTTCTTGTAGCGCTGCCCAAACGATTTCCATTAAACTGGTCCACTGTATACACCCTATACGGGGTGTTTACCGGATTGTGCCTGGACCATACGCTAAGTGTAAATCCAGTGGATTTCTATGATGTGAATGATAACTCTAGCTATGAATTCATGGACTTTTTGACCTATGTCATGTACGGGCCATTTACCTATTTATTTGCCTACCTTCATGATACCTTGAAAGTAAAACCACCCATTGATCCCCTGTTTGTGTTTGGTTGGAGCCTTTTGTCCGTGGTTGTGGAGTGGGTTGCCGTACAAGCGGGTGTTTTCCATTACAAGAATGGCTACACGATATTTTATTCGTTTCCGATCTATCTCCTAATGAGCAGCTTGTATCTTCTTTTCCTTGCTAAAATGAACGGGTTTCAACGTAAGCTTTGCAAATAGCTTTCCATGTATCCTGCAATATAAGCCGCCTGCAACCGTCGAACCTCCTCCGTAAAATGAACATGATCACAATATCCGCTTTCTCCGAAGGAACGTGTGAACGTGTACAAATCCAAAATAGGAATTCCGTGACTGGTCATGACTTCATCTGCAGCAGAGTTGTACGCTAGTACATCCCGGTGAAAACGGTGAAACGACGTACTCCTGCTGTTATGTATGGCTTCCACAGCATCCGTCGTCCGGATCCAGAGGAACGATCGGGCGATATCCCGGACTGTAGCGACGATCTTTTCAAGATTATCCCGGTATTCGCTTAACGGTACTTGCTTCTCCCCCGTTACGGGATCCGTCTTCATATCGTGCAATCCGCAATTGATCAGAAGCAGATCGTAGGTCATTCCCTTACTTCGTTCCGTATTCAAATATTCCAGAACCATCCTGCTATCCCCGCCGTTAGCTCCTACAGGTTGATCCAAATCGGCCAATGCCTGCTCCTCTCCCCGCTTGCGGTCATAATGAAGCTTGCTTTCGACCATCTTTTTTAAATAGGGTCCATATTGGATCGAAATACTATCACCGACGATAAAAATACTTCTCATATTGGCTTCCTCCCTACATTATGAATATCTAAATAGAAAGCAGATTAGACAAGGAAGTGCATGCATATCCTGCCGATTCCTGTTAGTATAATATTATATGTTTGGTAATAAAGGGAATATAGCTTAAAGTAACCAGTAAAGGAGCAATGAGCTATGGGTGAAGCGATTTCTTCAAACGTAATGGCTTATCTCAACCGAATTAACTACACAGGAACGATAGACTTAAGCCCAGAAACACTTGCTAGATTACAAGAGCAGCATATAAAGTCGGTTCCTTATGAGAACTTGGATATATGGTGCGGTGTGCCTTTATCATTAGAAATAACGGATTTGTATAATAAAATTGTCATTAACCGCCGCGGTGGGTATTGTTTCGAACTCAATGCACTGTTTGGATGGCTGCTGCGGCAGCTTGGCTTTAAAGTAACGGATCTATTTGCCCGATTTTGGCGGGATGAAACGGTACTTCCCCCCAAACGTAGACACCACGTCTTACTTGTGGATATTTCCGGGAAACGCTTCTTATGCGATGTCGGGGTTGGTGGAGTAGTTCCGCTCAGGCCAATTCAAGTGATAGAACAGGTCGCACAGCAGCAAAACGATGAGGCTTACCAGCTTAAGCGCGATGAAAACTATGGATGGATGCTAAACGAGCAGAAGGATGATTCGTGGCGTCTGATCTATTCGTTCACTGAAGAACCGCAGCTTTTAATTGATTATTACGCAGCCTCGTATTGGTGTGAATCTGCCCCCCATTCTCCATTCAAAGAATCTGCTATAGCAGCTATTCGAACCGAGGATGGCCGTCATACGCTAAAGGGAATTGAGTTTCGCACTTTCACTGCCGAAGGTGTCTCCACGTACATACCGCAAACAGAGGATGAGTTTATCCATGCGTTAAAAACCTATTTTGGTATAAGTCTCAGCAATTTACCTGCTTCGATCAAATTTGATGCTACGAAACCTTTCTAATAAGCCATTTGAGCCCCACCACCCGGTGGGGTTATCTTTATTCTATTAATTCGATAGCTGCTTGCAGTAATCTATTCTTAATGTCCATCCCCTTAAAGGACCTTGAGAATATCATTTGTTATTTGTTCTGTTATCACCTCACGATTTTCTTCACTCATGTGATATAGACTTATCCCGGACAGTTCTTTTATCTTGTCGAATTTCGCTTCCAACCTCTTCATCCTCCTTATACCTTTTCTGTGGCTGTTACCAACACTACACAATAATTCTCCGGAAAAGGATAAACACCTTTGAAAGATTGGGTTGGGTCGCAAATTACTTGGATCGAAGAACATATTACTATTGCATAGTGCATCTGGCGCGGACCCAAGCTATTGAAAGAGACCTTGAAAACGAAAAAACCGCACAAGGCGGTTTATAAGTCTACTCAATTATTCAACTATCATGCGTGCATACTGTAAACTCTAACCAAGAGGATACGCTTCCGAGCGGCGGCACAGCTAGAGCAAGCCCCCGCTGTACGGCTTCATCCAAGGTAAGCTTCGGCGGCACGTTGAACATCTCCAGCCCGATATTGTAGTCGCATCCAAAGAAGGGTGCTTCCGTGTCCGCCATGAAATTTTGCCAATACCATAGGTAGGGCCAAACGGTACCATCCCATCGAACCTCCAATGCGACGGAACGACTTGGGTTCGTTATTCGATATTTGTTGTCTTGCGTTAACAAATATAATAGCTCACGTTCCGTACCGGGAGCAGGCAGGCGTGACAAATCGACGATATCGCCGTTTTGCTCCATCAGAGGCCAGCTCCAGGTCTCCCCGCTTTTCGGATTACAGATTAGGGTACCCGGGTCGAGGCTGATGAAGCATTCTCTATCAAGAAAAGGCGCCCCGTATGCCAGATGATGCCCCCAATTGGCTTCCAGCGTCACAGATGGTGATAAATTGGTTATGGTCTCCTCGATTCGAACGGTTTCGCTTCCGGAAGTTAGGGTTATTCGTTTGGAAGTCAGAAATGGAAGCGAGCGGATCCGGTTCGTAAGCAGCACCTGAATTTCCTCCGGTTCATCCTTCACTATGTCATAGTCCCATGGCGTCATAGCCGATTCACCACGAAATACTGTGGCACCGCGGTAGGAAGAGTTGTAGCTGACTTCCGGAAACATCTCCTGCCAGCCTCCCAGATAACTCATTTCATAGTCCGTATATAAAGGATGATTAGGAAAAAAGCCTTTTTGTGAAAGCCAGATGAAGTCGGTATCCGATGGTTTATGAAGCCAGCGGATCGGCTCGCCTCCTTTGTCCAGCAGCAAATGAATGAGCAGCTTCTCATTCTCAAGCAGCAGCGAACGGCAATCTTTAAAATCCACGTCGTCTATAATCCGGCAGCCCGAATTACGCAGCGGGCGGTACAAGTGTCTCATTGCAGGCTCTCCCCCCTCACTCTCACACTCAAGTTATACTCCGAAAAATTGTTCTTCCAATGCAATACAAATGGCATGATATATGGGAAGATGCCTCTCCTGAATGTCCGGGGTTGATTGATACGGCACGCAGATGGTGACATCGCTCAGTTCCGCAAGCTTGCCGCCGGTCTGGCCCGTCAAGCCGATCGTGCTGACACCTAGAGCACGGGCAACTTGAACAGCCCGCAGGACGTTGGCGGAGTGGCCGGATGTGCTTATACCGAGAAGCACATCCCCTGGTTTAGCATAACCATAGACTTGCTGGGCAAAAGCCATATCCGGCGCTACATCATTGGCATAGGCGGAGAGAAATGCCGATTGACTGACTAGCGAGATAGCCGGTAAAGCCCCCTGCAAATGGTCGGCCAAGTAACTCCCCTCTGCGGGAAAAGCGGTAAGGAAGCCCTCCCGCTGCTCTCCGGATAGAGGTCTTTTGGACATAAAACCCTTCATCAATTCCCCAACTATATGCTCGCTGTCCGAGGCGCTCCCTCCATTGCCGCATACAAGCAGCTTGCCTCCCTGCCGAAAGCTGTCAGCTATCAATTCGACCGCTTTTTCGATCTGCTGCCGGCAGCCTGCAACATCCGGGTACTTGACAATAAGCTGGTGCAGCACGGTACGGGTCGCTTCCGGGTTGTACATGCTCATGCGGGTGATCATTCCTTTCGTCACTTGTTTCTTTTACCATGAATCAGAGCCTGCCATAATGCAGGAATCGTTTGCTGATGCAGCCCTTCAAAATGATAGCCCACCCCACCGAGGCTTGTGGGCCGATGAATGATATTTTTGCGGGGACGATAATAATAGTCCCAATCCTCATAGCCCACTTTGCTATTGTAATCACCAAGTTTTACAATATCGAAATTAGCTGTCGTTATTCGGCTTACGTCGTAGCCTAAGTTGCGAGCAATGGACAACGCTTTGAGGAACACCTCCGGTCCGGTCACCGTAGAACCGAAGTTGGCGAATACGCCTCCGTCCAATCGGGATACCGTGCGGGCATATATTTGGAAGTCTCTTCCGCTCGCCCCGCCTTGCACGGCAAAATCGGTTTCCGGGTGCTGCTGAACCGCGTCGGTTCCGATCGTAACATGGACGGTGCAAGGAATCCCCTTATCCGAGCAAGCTTGCAGCAGGCTCCATTCACGATATGGATACAGCTGTTCATGCCGGGTCATATGATGCATAAGACTTTCCCCGTAGCCGAGCCCCAGCGCATACCCTTCACTAAGAGCACCGTGCAGCAATGCTCCCGGTTCTTGCCACATGCCGAAGCTCCCGCGAGTCAGCGCCTGATTATCGTCTTCTTCGGTATGGCCGAAGGCGGCCAATTCGATATCCTGAAAAGCGCCGGCTCCATTCAATGCCAAATGCGTGATGTATCCGTCACGAATCAGCTCTACAAGCACCGGAGATACCCCGCTGCCAATGACGTTACCGCCAAGCGAGACCAGGACCTCCTTGTTCTGTGTTTTTGCAGTGCGAACGGCCTCCACAAACGCTTTAAAGCCAGGCGTATCTGCCGCCTCCCAGTGGTTCAATTGGTCAATTTCACCGCCACCAATCTTCCTTGGCGCTTGCAGCGAATCCGCATGCAGCCTGCTTTTTCGTTCGGAAATGGGGTATAGAACGCGACTCTGTTTTGACAGTCGCTCTGTGCGCTTATACTCCGGAAACACGGCCCCAGTTTCCCGCTTGCGCTCCAGCACGCGCTTGTACAGCTGCGGGATTGTAGCTTGATGAAGACCGTGGAACAAATATCCCGTTCCGCCGATTTGCTCCAGACGATCCATGAAATTACGTCTTGGCCTATAATAAAACTCCGCTTCCTGCTCCGAAGGGCTCACAGCATCACTGACAGGGACGATATCAAAGTTGGCCGCGGTAATAGGTGCCATGTGAAGGCCTTGATTTCGGCAAAGACTGAGAGCTTTTAGAAAAATCTCCGGTCCGGAAATGGCCGAGCCGAAATTCAGGAACACACCGCCCTCGGCCATCTTGGCTACCGATTGGCACATCGTTTCAAAATCTTGCCCGCTCGCCACCCCAAGCGATTGGAAATCGGCAGAGGGATGCTGATGAATGATGTCGGTGCCGATGGAGATATGGCACGTATAGGGTACACCGGAGCGCTGGCACTGCACGAACACGCAGTCGTCATAATGCGGGAACCGCTCCGGGTACCGGTCCAGATACCAATACAGGCTTTCGCCATATCCTAGGTTAAGCGCCGCTCCCTGCCGGATCGCCTCGTTCATGTAACTGCCGGTTTCTTCCCACATGCCGAACGATCCGTCTTCGATGGCGCGCGCGACATCCTCCGAGGTCTCGCCCAGAAAGGCCAGCTCGAAGTCGTGGATGCTCGTAGCCCCGTTTCCCGACACATGTGTCAGGATCCCGCTGCGTACCATTTCGATGACGTATCGGGACATGCCGTTTTTGATCACATGCGCGCCCATGGACCATATTACAGGCTTGCCTGCTGCTCTGGTCCGCACAATCAGATCGACCAACCTGTCAAAACGATCAACATCTCTATCTTTAAGGGGCCAATCTTCCACGACGTCAGCCATAGGTCTGGCCATGTTGCGGATCGTAACCAGATTCGTGCGGCTGTACACGGAGTTTGTCTTGATTCCTTGGAAGGCTAATCTCTCGTGCCGTTTCATTGCACCAATTCCTCCTTCGTCTTGTTGAAAAGCGGGACTAAAGCCAGACAGAACCCTATTAGAAAGTTTGCATGCTTACAATCCCAGCCGCTTCAGCCATTCCTCCGTATTAACAAAATCACCGGCAATCCAATCCGCTCCTGCCGCCATAAGCCTATGCTTCTTTACTGGATGGATGCCGGTCCGAGCTTCCTCGTCGCTCGCCAGTCCGAGAGCCAAGCTCCCTGCTTCTTTGGCAAGCCGTATCTCCACCTTGCCATCCCCGATGACGGCGAGCTCATGCCCGGCCAGTCCCTTGTCGTGCATAAGCTCCCGCAGCACCTTTTCCTTGGAGCAATCGGCTTTGCCGACCGGCGCGCCTGCAATCGCACGGAAATATTTTGCAACTCCCAATACCTCCGCTTCACGCACTACGTCCGGATGATCGGTTCCGCTGGCAACATAGAGCTCCAAACCGCGGCTGTGGAGCGTCCGTATGAAGTCCGCCGCCCCTTTTATCAAATAATCGTCCGCTGCGGATTGGCCCAAAGCTAACTGGTCAACTCGCTTCATGACCTGTTCCAGCAGCCTTGAATTATAAACCGCTTTGTACGCCCACTCGTCTTTGACCGTCTCATTCCATCCGGCGGAACGAACCTTATCCGCCAGCCACTGCATTTGGTAAATCGTCTGAATCCCGGTCGACTGATCGATATATGCCGCGATGTCGCGGTCCAGCCGTTCTTCCTCCTCTGCACTAAGAGAGTGGCTGCCGGCAATCTCCTCTTTCATGAACGGCGCCATGATACATTCCCAGCCGGCGCGAAGAGTCGAGATCGTTCCGTCAAAATCAAACAACACGGCTCGGATCTTCCCCATAGCATCATCACCCATTTTCTTAATTATTAAGTTAAATAAACGGATTCGTACCAAATATCTATCGCTTTCGCCGCTTGAGCGCTCAGAACGGCACCACTGCGAGTTTTGGAGCTCATTGTTATACCATGCCGGCATACAAGATGTTTGGCCGTTGCCGTGAACCCCATGCAGAGCACGCCGTCCAAAAACATAAGCTGTTGATGAGCCTTTACGGCGGCTTTCTCGGCTGTATCGCCCTGCAGCACCGCATTATTCCATAAATCCAGAACAATGTCTGACGCAGCGGTGGAAGTGATGGCCATAATCCCGCCTGCTCCCTGACGGATTGAATCCAGCATGAACGCGGTGTTCGCCTGGTACACGATGCCGCCTTGAGCGATTTTGGCCTCTATTCCTTCCAGCGTGCAAGTGGTGTCCTTGATGCCTGCAACACGGTGCTGTCTGACCAATTGCCCATAAATAGCCGGATCAATGAAGTGAGGCTTAAACAGGGGAAACTCGTATAAAAGCACCGGAATCGGTGACACCTCTGCCATCCTGGCCAAGTATTCGCCAAGCTGGCTCGGAACCGTTCCCAATCCCGGCGGCGCCACGAGTACAAGGCCTGTTGCCCCGGTTTCCGACATACGAAGCAGCTCCTGCTCATGCTCTTCTATATTAGTGCCTACATTGGCCGTAGCGATGACAGGCGTGCCTGCAGCTCTTCTCACCGCTCGGCGCGTCAATTCCAAGCGTTCATCCGCCGTCAAAAACGCCATTTCGCTGCTGCCGCATGAGGCAAACAATCCGTGCGGGCGCTTGGAAAGCTGCCAATCGACGTACCTGTCGTACACGTTCCAATCAATCGCTCCTGTCTGCGTAAAAGGAGTGAGCAGCAGCGCGAACACGGCGCCAAAAGCACTCGATAGCTCCAAATTAGACTCGTTCATTCAGATTACACCCTCTTCCTGTCATAACGGTCTTTTATTTCTTCAGGAGAAGCGGATCCGGTCTCGCCAATTTTGCTAACCGCAACCGCTGCTCCCAAATGAGCGAACGCAGCCGCTTCCGGACCGATGGCGCCTACACCGAGCGCCGACATCAGCGAAGCCGAGAAGCAGTCCCCGGCGCCGACGAAATCAATAGGCGGCGGTACTTTTTCTGTCGGCACATACATGCAGCTGCCGGTATCCAGCCATAGGGCACCTTGCTCTCCCATAGTTAGGCAGCAAGGTGCCTGAATGCTCTGCGCCAGCGCTTTCCCAGCTTCAAGAACATCCGAATCGATAACATATTCTGCCTTGTTCCCAACGGAGCGCTGATGCCTCAGCCGTTCGGGAACTCGCTCCTCCCTCGATCGGGAATGCCACTGCAGCGCCTCCACCTCGTTTGGCTTCACGAGAATTCCGTCATACAGTCCGATATGGTCGCGACTATCCGCAACGACAAGCTTTCCTTGCTTGGCCCAATACTGCAGCCTGGCACGAATCATTGGACCGATGACGCCAAATCTAAGCTGATCGGTCACGCCGATCACATCAACCCGTGCAGCCATACGATCCAGGTTCTCAAGCAGCCTCTCTACAGCAATATCGCCGAGTGGGGCGTAGTTGGTGTAATCGATACGCGGATCTTCCTGCTGCGAATTTTGCAGCCCATGGCGGATCGTCTTGCAATACGCCGGAGTCGTCCAGCTGCGCTCCTCCCATACAAGAGAAGTGTCGATACCGTTGGACTGAAGGGAGCTGGTTAACAGCTGGCCTCGCCAGTCACGGCCGATCACCGAGCAAAAAAGCACTTCGGAGCATCCCAAAGCTTTAAGATTCACGGCAACATTGCCTGCAGCTCCTGGTGAGAAGCGCTCTCTTACGACGGGCAAATTAAAATGCGGCGTTTCGCGCGACAGCTCGCTTAACGTCATGTCCGCATGTAAATACATATCCAGGCAGCCGTCGCCGATGACGCCTACTCTCAGCTTCGATATTCGTTGCAGAAGATCAGCCACCCGCTCTCGGCTAAGCCCTTCATATACCGGAACGGAGCATTGTCCGTTCCGGTTCTCATCGTTGTGTACCATACCTGTTCCCGTTCCTTTCCTGCTCTCAGCTTGTAATGCTCTCCCCGCCTAAGCTCATACCGTTAAGCTCATACCGCTTAGCTCACACTAATCGGATGCGGAACGTCTTCAGCTCATACGGCGAGAAGAATGCACGGAATTGATGCGGCTCATGCAGGATGTCTTCACCTTCCCGCTCAAGCAGGTTCACCTCTTCAACCTGTTCGATGGCAAAATGTGTTGTAAACTGAACCTCCCCGCGCTTCCCTGCAAATTCGTAGCAGCGTACGATCCAGTCGTTCGAATCTTCCGCCCGCTTCACGGTATCGATGACGACATGTTCGCCGCTGGCGCTGAGAAAGCTCAGCTCAGCCGGAAGCGGCTTTGCTGCAGCCTCAGTCCCCGGTTCGGGCAGCGAGACGACGGTTACGGGAATATTCAGCCGATGCGCCTGCTGTACCGTACCTGCCGCGAACCAATCCCCTTCATGCGGCAAAATCGCATAAGTAAACGTATGCTCGCCCAAATCGCAGGTCGGATCCGGCATATTGGACGATTTGATCAGCGTCAGCCTCATGACATGATCCCGTACGTCATGTCCGTATTTGCAATCGTTCAACAAGCTGATGCCGCAGCCGCGTTCGGACAAGTCGATCCAGCGGTGCGCGCACGTCTCGAACCGAGCGAAGTCCCAGCTCGTGTTCCAGTGCGTCGGGCGCTGCACGTTACCGAACTGGATTTCGTGCGTTGCCGACGCTGCCCGAACGCGGACCGGGAACGCGACCTTAAGAAGCTGCTCGCGTTCTCTCCAATCGACCCAGGTGGAGAAGTCGATCCTTGGATTATCAACGTATACGATCATGTCCTGCTTCAGCACGGTCTCACCGTAATGCCATACGAATCGGAGCACGGCCCTCTGTGCGTTGTGGTCAATGAGCTCTATGGATCTTAGGTCTGTCACGGCATAGGTCTTCTCGTAATAAAAAATATCGATCTCCCAGTTATCATGGGCCGTCGGTTTGTCTTCGTGCACATCGAAGCGGTTCGCGACCTCGCCATCCGCTATCAGGTTCCGCATCATGCGTTTGTCAAACAGCTTGGTCAGTTGGCCAGCCGCATTCCATTCAATTTCATAGAAAGGCGTCTCCATCCGCTTTCCCGAGATGTCCAAGGTGATTTGACTCGCTGTACTTTCCAGAATGCCGGTGCCAACATCAGCCGCTCCTGCAAATTCTCCAGTGACCGGCCCTCCCTGTGCGGCGTCCTCCATATGAATCGAGGTATATCCCAGTGCAGGAATGCTCTTGACGTAAAGCTGCAGCGTGTCTCCATTCGGGCGGTGCACCAGCTCGGCAGAGAGCAGTCTTCCGGACGCGTCGCGCCACCGCTTGCCGGTGAAGCTATCGTCCCACGGCAGCTCGATCAGCTCGTCACGGCTCCAGGGCAGCGTGTTGACAACCAGCCAGCCGGGCTGTCCTCCCGTCTGCACGCTAGCAGACAAGCCGAGCAAGCTGTCTTGGAGCGAGCGTTCGGCTAGCTGCTCCGCCTCTGCGTATTCGATGCGGCAATCCTCGTACACTTCGGGAATCGAGGAGCCGGGCAATATATCGTGGAACTGATTGCGCAAGACTATTTTCCAGCTTTCATCCAGCTGTTGTTTCGGGTAAGAGGCAAAATCGCTCACCGAGCCCCAAAAGGTCGAGACAACTTCCGCATCGCGCAGCTTGTTTTCCATATGCCGATTCATTTTTTTGACATAAGCCTGGGAAGTATAGGTCCCTCTGTGCAGCTCCAGATACAGCTCGCCGTCCCAACGGTGGACATAGCGGTCCGTGTTTTTCACCTTCTGCTCTAAAGCCTGGAAGAAGGTATCCGCGCGTCCCATCGTCACCTTAGGAAGACCCGGCATTTGCTCCAGTCTACGGCGCATTTCCAGCATCGTTCTCGTCGGCCCGCCGCCGCCATCTCCCCATCCGAAGGAAAGCAGCAGCTCGTCGTTCACTTCTTTGTCACGATAATTGTTCCAAATCCCGTTTACCGTCTCCGGCAGCACTTGGCCGTTATAAGTATACGATTTGGGAAAGGCATCCTCTTTCATCCCGGGGTCCGGCGTTGTAATGTAATGTGTCAGGATTTCGCTTCCGTCGATGCCTCTCCAGTAGAACGTATCGTGCGGAAAACGGTTGTATACGTTCCAGCTGATTTTGGTCGTCATAAAATAGCGCAATCCGCTTTTCTTCAAAATTTGCGGTAAAGCCCAGCTGTAGCCGAACACGTCCGGCAGCCATAAATATTCGCATTGCACGCCGAACGTTCGCTCATAGTAGCGCATGCCGTACAGCAGCTGGCGCACCAGCGATTCCCCCGAAGGGATGTTGCAATCCGACTCCAGCCACATCGCCCCGGAGGCTTCCCACCGGCCTTCCTTCACTCTTTCTTTAATTCGGGCGAAGAGCTCGGGGTAATCGTGCTCGATATAATCGTAGAGCTGCGGTTGGGTTTGTATAAACGTGTATTCGGGAAACTGCTCCATTAAGCGCAGAACGGTAGAGAAAGAGCGGGCCGCCTTCTCCCTCGTATGCCTAAGCCGCCACAGCCAAGCAACATCGATATGCGTATGACCGATGCAGCGCACGGTGACTTCATTGAGCTTCGGTATGCTCGCCAGCTCTTCCTTGAGCTTGCTGTTGGCCTCACCTACGCTGGAATAGAACGAATCGCTTGCCGGATACCGGTATTGGATGAGCAAGAAAGATCGATCCAGCGCTTTGAGAATGGCCTGGCGCTCCCAGCGGTTTTCATGAAGCACTTTGACCGTTTGCAATGCCGCCGTCGCCGTGTAATACAGGTCGTCCGCTTCGGTTTCCAGCAATGCCAGCTCGGACTTTTGCAATTGATGCCATTGCTCCACCCGTCCCTGACCGCCGCTTAAGCCGCTCCATACTTTAAACAGCAGCTCGACTTTCTGACCAATCAGCTCTTCGGGGAAAAATACCTCCTGATGATAGGTTCCCACGCCCTGAAACGGGGACCCGTTCAAATAAAGCAGAGACTCAAAGCCGGAATTGTGCCCGGAGCCGGTTTTGCCGAAATCGAACAGACCGACCACCGGCTTCCCCTGCCACTCGGCAGGAAGCGTAACTTCTGCCTTAAGCCATGCGGTAACGTCCCATCCTCCCCATCGCTCACCGATCGATACCTCGCGCCATTCGGCATCTTCCGGCGGTAAGGCTCCAATATCTGCCTGATCGTCCAACCAAAATTGGAACTTGGGGATGATCCTCGAGTGGCTATAGCGGTACTTCTCGAATTCGCGCAGTCTTCGACTGAGTTTTTCGTAGGTTAACAGCATTCGAACGCCTCCAATTAAGTCAATGTCTCCTGATTTATCTTATTCATTAAGCTAATATAAAAATGAATGGCCTCGATCATAATTCCAATAAATTAGTCTCTACAATCTCTTGCTCCGGATCCAGTGGGAGGAAGAACGTCTTGATCTCGCATTTGCCGAACGATGCCGTCCATTTGCGTCCCAACAAGGGAAGCTCTATCGTAGTTGTAGCCTCTTGCCCGCTCGTTTCATAGCAGCGCAGAATAAATCCTTCACCGGCTTCGGCTTTTTTGAACGCAGATACTATAACCCGCTTCGAAGTCACTCGAATTCCTTCATAACGCTGCGGCAAAGCTCCTTCGTGATACGTTTCGATTACGGAAGACAACGGGACGTTCAGCTCAAAGGCTTTCCTGAATATTCCGGCAGCCTGCCAAGAGCCTTTGTGAGGAACCAGCGAATAAGCAAATTCCTGTACCCCTTGATCCATATACTCGCATAGCTCGTCGCGCTGTCCGTAATGGTCGGCATAAATCGCGCCGCGCGCAACCGTCATCCGCATGTCGTTGTCTTTGACATCGAAGCTGTATTTGCCGTTGTTCAGCAGCGCCAATCCGTAGGATTGTTCCTGGTTCGGCGTGGTTCCCGTGACATCCAGCCATTGCTGGCCCGCCTCCTCTTCGCCATTGACCGGCCTTTCGATGGTGCCGAACGGGATTTCGTAGGCTGCCACCGGGTTATGGACTCGTACGGGAAACGACAGCTTGAGCATTTTGTGCCGCTCCTGCCAATCCAGCTTGACTCTAACCAGAACATCCGGGCGGTCTTGGTGCAGCATGAAATCCTGCCGCAGCACCGATTTGCCGTACCGGCTCGTCACCCTCAGCCAGGCCCGGATCGGCCCAGCTTCGATGACCTTGACCTCTGCATCGGCAAACCGGCCTATTTCGTTGCGAAAAGCGAATGTTCCGTGCGCCCAGGTGTCGCACTCATGCTCGTCGATTACTATTGGGACGGCTGCCGGTCCAGCCAGTACATCGATACCGTGCCGCTTGTCGAACAGCCGCTTCACGTATCCGGTATGCGGCTCGAGCTCCAGACGGATGAACCCGTTCTCGAGAGTAGTCGGTGTAGCGGATAATTCTGCGTAATCCTGATCGGCGTCGTTTTGCAGCTTCGGCTGCTCCCTGTAGATCCAATACACCCGGTAGCCCATCGCCGGCACCTGAGCGAGGAATAACGTATCGTGTTTATCTCCTCCGTTCGTCCGTGAAGCACGTACCTGCTGGATCTGTTGCGGAACATCCGCTTCGTCCGTGACCCCTTTCACTTGCTGGGGAATTTGAACCGGAGCCGTCACCTCCCAGGAGTGCGGGTTAAAGACGACAAACGGAACGCCCATATTATTCTGCTCCCACAGCGTCCTGTCTTTATCCCTTGTCAGCGAGACAATGCCGGGGCGCATGGTGCCGATGGACCACGATATTTTTTGCATGGCCGCATTCATGGTTTCAGCGGCGATATGGAGCGCGTGACCGTAGCTTTCTCTGGAGTCCTGATACGCCTCCTTGATGCTGCATCCGCCCAGGATGTCGTGGAACTGGTTGAACATGACGCATTCCCATGCTTCTTGCAGCCGCTTAGCATCATATGGCAGCTGGAGCAACTGATGTGCCGCAGCTGCCCACTTTTCCGCCGTAATCAGCCGGTGCTCCGCTTCTCTGTTGCTTGCTTTCGTCTCGGAATGTGCCGAGTAGCAGCCGCTGGCATGATGCTGGAGATCCTCTTGGACAAGCGGCAGCCGCTGAAGCTCCGCCGCTGCATTAACGCTACCAGTGAGACGTTCGAAATATGCATTCGGCGAGCTGTGCACAATCGCCTCTGCCCCCAGCTTCTCCCGCGCGGAGCGGATTTCATGCAAGTTCGCGATAGTTGGCCCGCCTCCGTGATTGCCTACGCCGTAAAAGCACATTTGCTCGATCCGTTGCACTTGCATGAGCTCGCATAGCGCTTCGATTTTCTCCGTTATGCCATCTTGCAGGCGGGTTGTATAGCCGTTAGGAATGCGGTAAGTCAGAACTCTGCTGCCGTCCTGGCTTTCCCACCAGAACAGGTTCGACTTCATCGCCTTCTCATGATCCTCCGGCCGCATGAATACATAGTAATCCATGCCGCTTAGCTTCAGGATTTGCGGCAGCATGCCGTGATGGCCGAACGAATCGACATTGTAGCCTACCTTGGCCATGACCCCGAACTTCTGAAGGAAGTACCTTTGGCTGTACAGAGAATGGCGCGCGAACGATTCTCCCGAAGGCAGGTTGCAGTCGGGCTGAATCCACCAGCCCCCAACGATGACCCATCGCCCTTCCGCTACCCTTTGGCGCATTTCGGCGAACATCTCCGGCGCATTTTCTTCGATCCACCGATAGTAAGCGGCTCCGGCGCAAGTGAATATGAATTCCGGAAATTCCTTCATCCGGTCCAGCGCCGAACGGAACGTCGCCTTAATCTCGGCAAAGCCCTCCTGCCATCTCCACAGCCACACAGGATCGAGATGGGCGTTTCCGATCATGTGCAGCTGCCGGCCGGACGCAGCCACTTGGTTATCCATGCTGTGTGATCCCTCCTAATCCACTTGCTTTCGATAGCTTAAGGGCTCCCGCCTGACGCCTTTTGAACGGTTGCTTCCCTCTCGCTTTTCGTTTGACTTAAATCCCGGTATTGTTTGGGAGTTATCCCTTCCATTTTCCGGAAATAGCGGATGAAATTTTGTGGCATATTATACATAAGCTTCTCCGATATATCGGTAACGGTCATGCTGGTTTCGACCAGCAGCTTCTTGGCCATATGCAGTCTGTGCCTGGATAAATAATCACTAAAGACGAATCCGGTTTCCTTGCGGAACACGCGGCTGATATATTCAGGGTGGTAATTCAGCCTGGCCGCGCAGGATTCCAATGTCAGCGGTGAATCGTATTCTTGATGAATGAGCGCCAGCATTTGATCGGAAATTTTCGTCTGAAGCAGCTCTCGACGAGCTTCGATATAGTCCATAAGCGGCTGAAGCATCGTCGTTTGCAGCCAGACGGTAATTTCTTTGTTCGATTTGAGAGATAGAATCTCATTCACTACGGCTTTGTCTTGAGGAACGATATCGTTCAAATGGGCTCCCTGTTCCTGAACGAAGCGCATCAAATCCGCCACCAGCCTGATCAAGAGCAGCTGAAACTCCTGCTGGCTGATCGCTTTACGGGTAATGAAGGCCATAAATTCCTCCAGCAGCTGACGGCACCGGTCTTCCTCCAACAGCTTGATATGATCGAAGAGCTCATGAACGATTTGCTGCGGATAAGTAACGGGAGAGTCGACGGCTTCGAACTGAATGTCCTCAAGGAACACAATGGACTGCTGATCCAGCCGCATCCCGCAGGACAGAGCTTCTTTCGCCTCCCGGAACGCTTTGGGCGCATCCAGCCATTCCGTAATCAGAGGGCTGATGCCAACACTGATTTTCAGATGTAAATACACCGCCACAGCGCTCTGGAGCTCTTTAGCCCATCCGTAAACATCCTGCTTCCATTCTTCCGATTGCTCCAAATGACTCCCCAGCAGAGTCACTTGGAAGTCGCTTATAACAACCGGATTCAACCGGAGCTTGTGAGGAATGATCTCACCTGCCATGTTATTGACGGCAAAGATGAGCAGATCGCGGTCCCGGTCCGTGTAATTGGTGCCGTCCAGAGTATCGATGCGGACGCACAGAACCTGGAGCCGCTTCCAGTCCGCCAGCTCGCCGCCTGCGATGCGATCCGTTATTTCCTGGGAGCGGACTGCATCCTGCAGCAATTTATGCACCCAGAAGTCCTGAACCTGCTGTCTCATGCGGCTTTCCTTTCCCATGAGCATGTGCATGTTTTTTTCGATCCAATAAAATTCGTCGCTTTCGACGGTGCTGCCTCGCATATCGGACGAATCGGTTACGAGATCATACAGCTTGCGAACGGGGCTGTAGAGTCTGCGCGTTCCGACAAAGGAAGCGGCAAGAACCAATAACAGCACAGCCAAGCAGATGGAAAGCGTGACCCAGCCGATCGCTTTGGATTCTTTGGTAATCTCGCTCAGGTTCGTTTTGGAAACGTAGATCCATCCATTGTAATTCGACTTGCGGTAAGTAATGCCGTAGTTGTCTTGGTTGGATTGAAACTGACCGGCCTCCGTACTTACTTGCTTTAACGTCTCCATATACGGCTCGCCCGACAGATCTTTGCCAACCCAATCCTGATTACTAGCCGCGATAATCTGATATTGTTCATTTAGCACGAACATTTCACTGGACTCGCTGTCTGAGGGAATCATTTTATTTAATTCCTGACTGGGCAGAACCGCAACGAGAATCCCAAGCGGATTTAATGAATTGATCGGGACCGTTTTGACGGTAGCCATACTCCACAAGGGAGCGGCTGCATTCTCTACATGGGGCGGACGAAAAACGGTCCAGAAAAACAGCCTCCCGCTGTTGGCATAATCAGCGAAAGTAGAGTTCAGTCCGCTCTCCTTCAAGGACTCTTTCCCTGCGCTGCTGAGAATCCAATTTTTGTTGAAATTCACCAAATAAACATCCGACAATCCGTATTCATAAAGCTGGAGCCGGTATAGCGATTGCATTAATTTGTCGTACGACTGATAGTCTTCGCGGCCGAGCTCTTGCTCCATAGAGTCGAGGACCAACGGCGAGTTGGTAATTTGGCCTTGAGCGTTATCGACCATTTTGAGCTTTTGCTCGAATCGAAGCTGCGTTTGCTCAACGCTCTCCCTGTCGCTGCGGTACGCCTTTTCCAGTAAGAGCTGGGATGATTTTGCGTAGGAAAAATAACCCAATGCCATGACGGGAATCAAGCCTATCAAAATACAGAACAAAAATAATCGTTTAAAGTAAGTAAAACGGCCGTTCTTCATGGTTCACCTCCAGCTCATGGAACAAGATCCCGCACTAAGACTTCAAGTCTGCTGCCAATTAACGCGCAAGCTCCTCCAGCATTTCGTCCGGAATAGCCGCCAGATAAATATGCGGAATTCCGGTTACATCCGAGTTGTAAACGACCATTTTGCCATCCGGGCTAAAAGAAGGGTGCGGATGGGTCCATTGGGGATGACACGACGAGCTGTTGGGATAGCATAAGACTTTATGCTTCTTCGTTGCGACATTCAGCAGATGGATGCCGTGATCGGGCCAGTTCGTATCGGATACCATCCATTGTCCGTCCATGCTGCTGGAGGCGTGCCAATAATGCTCGCCATGAACATACATCTCGGGAGCGGCGTCCCCCTCGGACATCACGGCGATGCCCTGCAGCTCTTTCTCCAGATTGGACATGATCCGTTTGGTTCCGCCTATCCACATCCAATGCCCGTTACCATAGGGCAGCTCCAGCGGGCGAAGGCTGCTGCCATCACCGTCGATAAGCCAGATGTTCCGGTTGTGCTGATCCGGGCCGCACTGAAAGGCGATGACCTTCCCTTCCGTCGGCTCCACCTGGGTATGCGTGATGTCGGGATGCTCGAACAGTACCTCGGCTTCCTTGCCGTCCGTACTAAACCTTGCAATGCCACGCCTGCCGTTTTTTAACGTGGCTTCCACGTAATATTGCTTATCGTCATAGGTCATGCTTGCGGACTCGGCGAACCAGGTTAGCGGCTCTAAATAGCTGATCGTTTCTTCCTCGTACGAGTGCATGGAGACCCTGCGAAAATATCCTTCGTCCACATAGTACAGCCAGTTTCCGTCATACGACACCATAGCCCCCCTTACGTACGGGCGGTCCGTCAGCTGCACCAGTCCCATTCCATCAATATTCACTTTGAATACGTCGACTCTGGAATCGCGCTTGGCATACTGGTACGAATGGAACACCAGCGTCTTGGAATCGGGCGTAAATGCGTTGATGTGAAAATACAGCTTGCTATTAACCGTCGGAAACGCGGTTAGCTTCGTAATGCGAACCCCTGTTTTGCTATCGGTGAAAAACTGCCGTTCAGAAGGATAAGACTGACCCCTTGCCATACACTCACTCCTCTAATTAGTTCATTAGTTTTACAGCTGGCTGCCATTGCTTGCAGCCTGTGCAGATGCCTTGGCACGCAGCACCATTCTTGTGCAATGCAGCTCCTCTTCCAGCGTCAAGGGCATCTCTGCCCGGCCGAGAAGGCTCATCATGTAAAGATCGAAATAGCTGTATGCGGGCTCTTGGAGCTCCAGAGGACCCTTATCGACATTTCCGATGACTAGCCTGGTTCGGGCGCCTCCGTCCGTACTTTCTATCATTCCTTCGGTACCGAAGATGCGCAGATGATCGTTGCCCCAGCAGCCTGTGCCTCGAGGGTTCAGATAATTGACGATACTGCTTGCAACGCCTCCGTTTTCCAGCTCCATCAGTAAGCTTGCCGCCATGGGCAGCCTCCCCTCTGCACAGGGATTTCCCAAACGCGTCTCGACCGCTGTAATAGCTTTGATCCTCACTCCGGCGACATGCTCGATCAATCTAACGGCGTGGATGCCGTTCTGGCCTATAAGCCCGCCGTCTATCGCCTCATCCTGCGGACGTTCGTCATGATACGGATACGACTTTTGGACGAATATTTGCACAACGTCGCCGATACCGCCCGACCGAACGAATTCCCGTATGGCCATGTACGGCTGCTGGAACGCGGTTCCGGCCATTTCCCGGAATCGGCATCCCGTCGCCATGGATGTCTCTATTAAACGGTCGACATCGCTTTCCTGCATGGCGCAAGGCTTTTCAGCGTATACATGCTTTCCTCGCCTCATGCACAACATCGCTTCCTCAGCTTGCTTTGCCCTTATTGGCGAGCATAGGGATATGACCTGCACTCGTTCGTCTGCTAGCATTGCTTCTAAAGTGTCGTACACACGGATGCTGGAATCGGCTTGCTGCTCAGGAGTAAGCTGCTTAAGGTCCATGCCTGCAATTGCGACGAGCCGGGCATCGGGATGGTCGCTCAGCTCTCCATGAATTTGATGACCGCCGTTATTTCCGTATAAACCGATGCCGAGCTTCATTCGTCCTCCCCGATCTGCACGATCCTGCCTGTTTTCTCGGATAGGTTCATAGCCCGGATGATCCTGATCCCTTCGACGATATCGCGGATATAGCTGTCCTCATTAGGCCGTCTATCGCGTACGGCCCGATCCAGTACATCCCATTGATACGCTCCGGAATCGCCGGTCACTGCCGCTTCCTCCGTCACTCTCTCGCCTGTTGCCCGGTCCTTGGTGACGAGGAGGAGCCGGCTCGGCTCTCCGTCCTGCTTGGGCAGCACATGACCATAGATCGTGCCGTGCTGGAAGTTCAAGATCATCGGAGACTTATACCTTTGACTGTCATCTACGCAAAAGCTGCCGAAAATGTTGGCAATAGCGCCATTTCTAAAACGCAGGCTCAGCTGTGCGTTGTCCGCCGTCGGCCGCTCCGTGATCAAGCGCGAGCTCATTACGGCAGCCTGTTGAGCTGGACCGAACAGGCGGACCATATCGTTGATGATGTAAATGCCGAGCCGGAATATCGGCGCAGCGGGGCATTGCTCCGGATCGTCGTACCAGCCGCCGTCGGGCCGCTCATGGTAGTTGACCCATATATCCGAGCGGCAGCCTACGGGGATTCCGAGGCCGTACTTCTCCCTCCACGTTTGAATATGACGAAGGGAATCGTGCCATACCGGACCTGGAGAGTTCAGATGAACGACCCGTTTCAAGCGGTTCGCCTTTGTGAGGATATTCAGCGCTTTTTGCGGATCCAGCTCAAACGGCTTTGTCGTCATAACATCTCTCCCGGAGCTTATGATCCGGTCAATCAGCTCCGCTCTTCCCGCCGGCGGCGTAAATAACCCGATCACTTGAACCTCCGGATCGGCAAGGAGGCTCTCCAGCGAGCCATAAGGCTTCGCTCCATACTTGCTGGCGCATGCCTCTGCTTTGGCAGAATCGATATCGCACACGGCATGAATCCGAAAGCGGCGTCCCCCGTCCCCGTTCAGCAACTCCTCGATTACCGTACTGCCGAATCGAAGTCCAACTATGCCAATGTTGAGCTTATCCATTTGAAGTTTCACCTGCCGAAAAAGGATTTCATTCTCATATGCAGATTACCTTTGCAGCTCTTCTCTGAGCTGATCCGGAATGCGGACGATATACATTTGGGCTGTTCCCGTCCGGTCGGAATTGTAGACCACATACTTGCCGTCAGGACTGAAGGACGGATGCGGATGCGACCATTGCGGATGAGAATTGGAGCTCTCGGGATAGCATAGAAGAAGCGTCTTTCCGATGGATATGCGGTTCCTCTCTTCAAACTCCAACACTCCTGCCGATGGGTTATTTGTTCTTGGACTTGGCGAAAATGTCAGCGAATTCAGTCAGCACTTTATCGCCTCCGGCTTTCTTCCAGTCCTCCTGCACCTTTTTCCAGCCATCTTCGTCGATTTTGCCCATAATGAATTTGACCGCACCGTCGGAAACGATTTTCTTCAACTCGTTGCTTTTTTGGCTCCAGGTTAGAGATTCGAAATACAGGCTCAGCGCCGGATTGGTAACGACTATTTTAACGTTGTCCTTGATCAGCTGCTTTCCTTTCGTAGTCAGCGGATCTTCGCCAGTCAACACCAGCTCCTTCGAGCCGTCATCAATGCGAAGCTCTCCCAAACCAAGCGTATCGTTGTTGAATGCGTCGTCGGAGACGATTTTTTCCGCTTGACCGTTCGTCAGCTTGTATTGCTTGCCTTCGATTCCCCAAGTCAGCAAATTGACGGCATCCGGTTCCTGCAGCCTGTCGAAGTAGGCCAATATCTCCTTGAGCTCCGCTTCCGTCTTCACGGACGATTTCGGGAAAAGGTACACGCCCGTATAGCCCGGCTGAGACCAGATGCGTTGCCCCTTCGGCCCCGTGATCGTATCGAGGATGCCCACTTTAGCCTGGGGATTGATCTTCCTGAGCTCCAGCTGCATTTTGCCCACATCGTCAAACAGCCCCAGGTTGATTCCAGCCTTGCCCTGATTGTACAGCGAGTTCATCTGCTGCTCTTCCGTCACAACGAAATCCTGATTCATCAGCTTCTCGTCATACAATCTCTTAATATATTTCAGAGCCTCGAAGTATTCGCTGGTCATAAAGGAAGGCGTAAACTGCCCGTTCTCTTCCTTCCAATCGTTCGGAGCCCCGAACCATGAGGCGATATGAGGGATTAAATAGCCTTGCCCGTCTTTAAAAGCGAGTACGCCATACGTATCGTCCTTGCCGTTTTTATCGGGATCATTCTTGGTAAACGCTTTCATCACCTCGTACATTTCCTCGGGAGTTTTAGGCTCCTTCAGGTTGAGGTTATCCAGCCAATCTTTGCGGAACGTGACGCCGAAACGCGCAAGAGGTCTCGACCGGTATAAACTGTACGTTTTTCCTTGTATTTTCGTGCTTTCAAATTGAACCTTGCTGAGAGCGCTCAAGTTTTTATAATCTTTCAGATAAGGCCCGATTTCCCAGAAGAGCCCCGATTTAATAGCATTCACCAGGGGCGGCGAGGAGGAGTTCAATGCCAGCAGCACCTTAGGGAGATCATTGGAAGCGATCGATACACTGACTTTATCGTCATAGGCCGAGCGCGGTACCCAAGTCATATCAATCTGGGTATTCGTCATCTCTTGCAGCTTTTTCCATATGTCGCTTTGGTTATTGGGCGGCTGAGGTGTGTAATAAGTAGCCATAATGCTCAGCTTTAAAGGTGCTTTCGGTCCTTCCGTCGATTGGGACGCGGACGGAGCTTTGGCAGCTGCGGGGGTCTCTCCGTCCCGGCTTCCCTGCCCTCCTCCGCTGCACCCTACAACAACCATGGACAGCGAAACCAGTGCGCTTGCTAAGGCAGCAGCTTGTTTTTTCATGGCGGCTCTTCCTTTCGACTCGCATATTTTTATTATCCTTTAATCGACCCTAATAGTACACCCTGGGCAAAATGTTTTTGCAAAAAAGGATAGACCATAATAATAGGAAGCGTGGCGACTACGATCACCGCCATCTTGACCGTTTGCGGCGGGATCACATAAGCGGATTCCGAGGCGTAGCTGGCATCCCCGATGCCTCCCGACGACATGATGACGATTTGCCGCAGCAAGATTTGAATCGGCCACTTATGCGAATCATTGATATAGAGCAAAGCGCTGAAGAAGGTGTTCCAATGACTTACCGCATAGAACAAGGAAAAGGTAGCGATAGCCGGAAGTGACAAAGGAATCACGATTTTCCATAGCAATGTCGGGTCGTTGCACCCGTCGATTTTGGCGGATTCTTCATATTCAATGGGCAGCTGCTTGAAGAAATTGATCAGGATGATCATATAAAAGGAATGTATCGCACCGGGCAGCCACAAGGACCAGTAGGTATTCAACAGACCTAGCGACTTGACCACCAGAAAGGTGGGGATGATTCCGCCGCCGAACAGAAGGGTGAATACGACGAGCAGCATGATCGTCCGTTTGCCTTTTACATTGCGCGACAACGGATAGGCCATGGATAGCGTCATCGCCATGTTGATCAGAGTGCCGGCGACCGTAATGTAAATGGTAATCAGCAAGCTGCGAAGCAGCGTATTTTCGGAAAATATATACCGGTACGCTTCAAGGGAAAGCTCCTTGGGAAACAGAATGAACTTGCTTTGCAGTACCTCCGTAGGCGAAGCCAGCGATCCGGCCAAAATATGGAGAAACGGAAACAGCGTTAGCAAGGCGAGCAGCGAGAGAAGAGCATAGTTGCCGATATCGAAGACGGTGCCTGTGATAGAGCGTTTGCGCAATCGGATACACCTCCTTTTTACAATGTCTAATATACGCCTTCTTCCCCTAATTTACGGGCAATGTAGTTCGCAGCGACGACCAAGATCAGGCCGACGACCGATTTAAACAAGCCTACCGTAGTCGAATAGCTGAATTGCCCCTGCGTGATCCCGTTGATGTAGACGTACGTGTCGAACACCTCGCCCACTTCGCGGTTCAAGGCATTGATCATAAGCAGCATTTGCTCAAAACCGGTGTCCAGGAAGTTCCCAAGACGAAGGATGAGCAAAATGACGATAGTGCTTTTAATCGCAGGCATCGTAATATACCAGAGCTGATGCCACCGGTTAGCTCCGTCGATTTTGGAGGCTTCGTACAAGGACGGGTCGACTCCCGCAAGCGCCGCCAAAAAGATGATCGTACCGTATCCCGTTTCCTTCCATATGACCTGAAGCGTAACCATCGGCCGAAACCAGCCCGGCTCCGTTAGAAAATTGATCTTTTCCGCACCGAGACTGCTGACCGCTTCATTGATAATCCCGCCCTCCGTCGTGAACATAACATAAGTAATCCCCACGACAACCACGATGGAGAAGAAGTGCGGGATATAGATGAGCGTTTGCACCGTTCGCTTAAACCATTGAATCCGCAGTTCATTCAACAGCAGGGCAACAATGATCGGAAGCGGAAAAAACAGCACGATGTTATAAACCGCCAATATAGCGGTATTGCGGAACAGCTGCCAGAAGATCGGATCCGAGAAAAATCGCTCGAAATGCTCGAAACCGACCCATCGGCTGCCCCAGAACCCCAATGCAGGCTGATAGTCCTTGAACGCGATCAGCATATCCCACATGGGCAAATATTTGAAGAGCAAGTAGAACAACAATCCGGGCAGCATCATCAAATACAGCCAAATGTCTTTGCCGATCGTTCGTTGAATAGATAGACGAGTGCTACTAGCTTGCAGTACCTTTACATTGCTTTCGATAAGTTTCACCTCCCCTTCCCGGTTACGTGCTCATCATAGGCCGCAGCTTGTTGTTCAGTCTATAATCTTTAACCGACTAGATCGGTATTCCCGGTTTATCAGGCCTTGCGAAGGTCGATAATCATTAGATGAGCTCATGCTCTTTAGCTGATATTTCGCTCTATGAGCGCTTCGCGCGGCTGCTTGAGCAGCTTTTTTAGGAAGGAAGCATGCTGCTGGCAACCGAGAGACTCGCGTAATCTCCGATTTGTTCACTCAGCTGCGCAGGGACAATCCGGCATACGGACATCGAGTATGGCAAAGCTTCCCGCTGCAGCTCTTGCATGACCAATGGCTCTAGCAATGGCTGCTGTCGGCCGTATATGCTGCCAATCACAATCAATTCTGGATTCAGCAGATCCACTAGGACGGCAAGCCCTCTGCCGAGCTGCTTCCCGACAATACCCCAAACCTTGAGAGCCAATGGATCTCCCTGCGCCGCAGCTTCGCCCACTTTCTTAGCGGTTATAGCGTCTAGCATACCTGCCTTAGGACAAAACAGCGGCCTCTCCCCTTTGCGCAGCTCCTCGAGGGCCATCGACCGTGCCAGCTTGGCGATGCCGCCCCCGCTGCAGTATCCCTCGAACGAGCCGGCTTTGCCATAGCCATCCGGCCCGCTTGCTTCCAGCCTCATATGGCCGATCTCTCCGGCCATATCATTGGTTCCGCTATACAGGGCTCCATTCAGAATGAGACCTGCGCCCATGCCGGTCCCAAAGGTAAGGAAGACCATATTATGCGAGCC
This sequence comes from Paenibacillus sp. NPDC056579, assembly GCF_042793215.1. NCBI lineage: Bacteria > Bacillati > Bacillota > Bacilli > Caryophanales > Paenibacillaceae > Paenibacillus > Paenibacillus sp. NPDC056579. The sequence continues at coordinate 511,950 of NZ_JBHTVD010000004.1, read as the reverse complement.
TCTCCCGGCTCCCCACTTCCACTCTGCCAGTGCGCATGCATTGGCGTCGTTCTGCAATCCAACGGCAATGCCGTAATGCTCCCGCAGCGGTCGGACCATATCGACGCCATTCCACCCGGGCAAATTAGGCGGCGATAGGATGAGACCCTGCCTGCTGTCGAGCGGTCCTCCACAGCTGATGCCAATAGCGAGCAAACGCGGGGAGCCTTGCTCCAGCAGCAGTTCATCCAGTGTTGCTATCAGTCTGCGGATGACTGAGTAAGGCGTTGTGTTGCCGTTATCGGTCGGGAAGCTGCGTCTTGCGGAAATGCGTATTCCCGAGCCTTCTATTTCTCCCAGACAAACCGCACATTTAGTTCCGCCAATATCAATTCCGGCAAGCCAGCTCACGGGTGACATACCTCCTTGTGCATTATCTTAATCATTAAGAATAATAATCATGTAATGGGGGTTAACCATAACTCCGCTACATTTAAGCGCTTGGTCCCTTTCGTGCGCAGGAAGGCTAGTTTTAGAACTCCATCACGAACTATTTCTCCCTGGATGAACGCTTCGTACAAAGTCACAGTTCCCCCAGGAACCTTTACACTTTCCGCGACCAAGTGATCGTCGTTAGCCGTAATCGTCACGTGAGATGTCTTATGAGCTCCGGTTCCTACCTCCCCGAGAAAGGCGACCTTCATCTTGTAATCGGTTGAAGGATTGAGATTCTCATAGAACAGGCGGAGCGGGGTGTCCAGCATCACATTCACGTGTTGAATCCAAGCGAGCGGGATGCCGCCGAGCTCCTTCTCCTTCGCTTCGGGAAGGCTGCCTGAAGCCAAATAGACGGCGTGCGCGATTCTTGGCGACGACAAGGAGCCTGGGTCTCTCTCCCAACCGGGTCCCCAATCGACTCGACGGCTGCTGCGGCTCGACCCGAAATTGTCGTAAAGGCCTCCCGGCCCCGGATTTGCCCGGTTCAGCAATTCGTCGATCATCTCGAGCCGCCTCGTCTCGTCGGCCTCTTCACGAATCATGGCGAATCGAACCCGCAGCAAGCAGGCATCGTTCAACGGGGCTTGAATCGTATCCATAAACGCGCCACGATCCCGGGCAATGGCAAAATGCCGGGATACCGTCAATTGGTATCCTATCGATGCAAATAAGGCATCGGCCAGCTCGTCACAGCGTCTGCGGTAATCTTGTGCCACAGGCTCGGTTACGGCGCGGTCAAGAATCTGCTCGGCGAGACGGATGGCCGCCAGTGCACCCATGCTCTTCGCATCTCGAAGCACTTCCTTGGCCCGATACTCTAGCTCGGTTTCATAAAACAGCCGACGCTTCGTGTAAGCATCGAAATAAGCGCGCAGCAAGCCCATCTGGAACCGATAATGGTTCCGCACTTGCAAGGACGCTTCCTTCTCCATCTGCTGCCACTGGAGCAGAGTCGTCTCCACACCATCGTTGGCTGCCAAAGGGCCGCTCCAATTATTCTCCAGTGCCAGCAATCCGTGGGCGACTCCTTCCTCCTGATCACAACCGATGAACCATCTCGCATATTCTCTTAATGTTTCGATGACCGGCGTTTCCGGGTTCCAGTCCTGAACGGTCCATACGAATTTGTTCACGTCGTCGTTGATGCCTTCCGAGTAAGAAATATTGCCTGCCGCGTAAGGTGCCAGCAAATTATGGATGTGCTTTTGTGCGGACGGCCGCGGATTGGCGCATTCCCTGCCTAAGGTCAGGGCGAACGAAACATCCCAGTCGGCGACCGGATATTGGCAGTGAAAGCTATGAGTGATGTCTTCATATCGGCGTATCGGATAGCGGGATGGAACGATACTGCGCAGTATAGGAAGCGTTTCGTCAACATGAGGGCCGAACACGATGCCTCCGAGCCAATCCGGTTCTGTTTTCAGCTGTTCATAAAAGGCGTTCTTCCATCTTACCGGGTCGTCATTCATGCTTTGGGGAGATAGCCACAGCTTGACGTCAGGGTGATAACGCTGGAGAAGCTCCGCTACTTTCTCACACCATGTAAAGAGAAGCTCCGGCTCCATCGTTCCGGGATCACTACCAGGAATGAACACATGCTGAAGATGCGGAAGCATTCTGAAAACAGCTTCGCGCTCCGCCAATTCCGCTTCGACCGTCATCGGATCGGTGTAGTCCCGGCCGATATTCGGATACCATATCCATGTATCGAGTCCATAGGAATGGATGATTTCTGACAGGCGGATCATCATCTCCATCGGCTCTGCCTTCATCACCGGACTGGTGGCCGCGTCATCCGTTCTTGGCGGCAATAGTTCGATACTATTCGCTCCGAATATGGCCAGATCCCGGATGTATTGATCGAACTGCTCCACGCTCCATGCGTCGTATGCGTTGTTCTTGGGTCTATAGCCGAGCTGGTGCCCGCGAAGGGGGAAGCGGGGAGACTCGGTCAAGGTAAGCTCGCTATCCAATCCAATCCTCTTCTCTCCCCATCTCAAGACACGAAGCAACTTTCCTACTCCGTAAAGAACCCCGCGAGGATCAGCTCCAATGATAAAGACCGTTCCGCTTCGCTTGCTCATCACGCTTCGGAGAGCATATCCCTCGGGTTCCATAGCCGGAATCGGCCCTGGAAACGAAATCCCTCCTATCTGCTTAACGGATTCAGCGGTCCCTATAACAATCACAGCTTCTTCCTTTACTTGATAGGCGAACGAACGCTGCAAAACAATTCCTGTCCGCTTGGCCAGCTCCTCAATCAAGACATCGACTGCTTTGGCTTCCGCACCTTTTGCTTCGCTCGAATAAACTACGGTTGAGTGAGTCAAATCCAGGTAGGACATGCTCATGCCGGACAACCTCCGTTTTCGTTGTTTGCTTTTAACTTAATGATTAAGTTTATTGACCGCGACCGAGTTCTGCCATTGGCAAAACTCTATGTTCACGGTACTCATACCTCTTGATTGCTGCCCTCCTGTCCTGTTGGACTCAGGTCGGAAAGCAGCTTAAGCGGTTCGCTCAGCAAAGCTCCGAACAGCAGAGCGGTTGCTCCATAGGCGCTTTGGGATGCACCGAAGGTAGACGTTCTCAGCATCAGCCTCTCTCTGGCAAACGCGTACAGACGGGTCTGCAAATTGGACTGTACTGCCGGCAAGTATTCCTTTAGATACGGTAGCAATTTGCCACCAAGCACAACCAATTGCGGATCATATAAGTTATATATATTGATCAACGCCGTCTCCAAGTACTGAAGCGTCTCATCCATACAATGTACAGCTTCCTGATCTCCCTTGCGCACGGCGGTTACAAAATCATCCATCGTACCCACGCCCGCCCACCGGCTTAATATGCCCGGCATGGAGCCAACCGTTTCCCAGCAGCCCTTGTTGCCGCAATCGCAAGGTTTGCCATTGTGCACAATGGTCATATGTCCGACTTGACCGCAGAGCCCGTTCGTCCCGCGTATGATGTCGCCGCCGGACACAACGCCTCCGCCAATGCCAATTCCCATGGTTATAAAAACAAGCTCTTCTATGTTACGGCCGATGCCGTACCAGCTTTCAGCCAGAGCCGATGTACGCGCATCATCTTCAATAACGACTAACCATTGCAGCTCTTCCTCCAATAGTTGACGCAGCTCAAAGCCGTTCCAGCCGGGAAAATTCGGCGGGTTCAACAATCTTCCCCTGCCGTAGTCGATCGGTCCTGGCACCCCGACACCCAAGCCGAGAATTCGGCAGCCCGATTGCTCCGCTTCGTTCTTGATGGTCTGAAGGATCGGTATTATTTCGCGCTCAACGATATCAGGTCCGCTCGATTGCAGGATTTCACGCTCCACTGTCTTAAGAATGGTTCCGCACAAATCACTGACCACGATTTCGAAGGAGGTTCGACCGATGTCAAGACCGACGATTCGGTAGTATCCGGGGTCGAAGCCTAACAGGATTCTTTTGCGCCCGACATGCCCGGAGACGGACTCCTTTTCGCGAATGACTTTAAGCTCTATTAATTCATGAGTCAGATTGGTGATCGTGCCCGACGTTAGCCCGGTTTGCTCAACAAGCTCGATCCTCGATACTTGCTCCATCCGCCATATTTGCTTCAGAATGGCCGCCATATTGTACTGTTTCACTTGCTGCAGGTATGCGATCTTGTTGTTAGCTTGAATAGGTGTAACCTCCATTAACTTAATGATTAAGATATAATTATCATACATCAAAAGCTTCTTTGCGCACAATAGGAAATCGGTAATTGTTCCCATTTCCCCTTACTTCTCTTGGAAGGCCCTCGGTACCAAGAAACAACGGGAAAATCTCCCAATTGAATCGATTGCGTATTGTTGTAAGCCTTTTTTCACACTATTATCCAGTCCATTAGAAACTAACACGGCTGCCTTCAAATATCGGCAGCCGCGATTTGTTATATATTAAGCTTTCATGCCTGTTTTAGATCTTCGTCCATCATCCTACACTTTTTTATGATAGTATAAACCTAACACGCCATTGCTATATGTTTTACTGCTTATTACTTGGAGTTTGTGCTGTTTATCGGAAGGTTCAAATAATCTTTCGCCTTGAGAAACGATTACAGGATGAACGAACACCCAAAGGTCGTCATAAAGCTCATGCTCGATAAAAAGCTGCCAGGTCTTCAAGCCGCTCTCGACGGAGATTGATGTTGTCTTATTTTTCAGTGCCTGTATTTCCTGCACGAAGGACTTGCTATCCTGAATCAAGATTTGCTCTGAATTTCTCCAGACAAGCTCTTTAGGCGACCGGGAGATGACGGATTTCGGAATGTCGTTTATTTTCTTTGCGATCGTGCGCTCAAGAACGGACTCGGAGGATTGCTCGGCATTTTGCCAATACTCCGCTAACTCCGCATACGTATTTCCTCCAACGACGATCCGATCTATCTTATTGTAATAGACAAGATACTCTTCCAAAATTTCATCGCTGAATTCCATCCATTGATCTGTATTGGTGACAATGCTATCCAACGACATTTGCATCGTTAATACTGCTTTTCCCAACCTATAGTCCTCCTTATACTGCACTCCAATCCTGGGCCGCCGAATTGTGTCAAAGCGTTTGAGATGCTTGAGCCAGCAGTTCAGAGAGCTGGTTATAGTCGGGAGTAACCCCTTCTTTGATTTTGAGCCACCTGCGTTCCGGCGGACCTTCGAAGCCCTTCGGGACTTCCACATCCGTCGTGTTCATAATCATGAAAGCGATCGCATTCTTTGACGGGGAAATAACCGCTGCATAATGGCCGTTTTTCAGGAAATGGGGCTTCTTGTATTGAATCCGTTCCTCTACCCCTGGAATCGTTTGATGAACCATCTCTCGAAGTCGGTTAGAGAGCTCCACCTGCCACGGTGCTCCCAATTTTTCGATAAAAGCTGTAACTTCCTCGTTCCTCATTATCCTCTTCCACCCTTCCTATTTTAGTTCATTTTACTAATGTCGAATTATTACTAAAATAGTAGCACAAACAGAGGGCTGCGGTTTCTTTTTATTTGCTATTTTCAGAGAGAATCCCTGTTCTGACAGGTGCTAAAGTAAATTCCTGAAATTCACATTGTATATGAATTGTGCTCTGCTGTATGGTGGAACCAAGGGGGAGTTGCAATGCTTACTGAACGTTTTTTAGTCATACGCAAATGGAAAAAGCTCCGGCTTCGGGTTTGGGAGAAAAGACTGCTCTATCAATTATCATTGATCTCCAGTGAGTTCCCATCTTCTTTCCAATGTACGCTCTGTATTTCCTGGGGGCCTTTTTATGGCGGATCGGTTGTATTAAACCGGAGAGGCACCAAAGCCAAAATCTATATTCAAATTCCATATGACCGATATATTACTGCAGACGAACAACAAGTATTATCCCATTATGCAATAAGCAAAAATGCGCTTCCTTATTTTATTTTCTTCCATGAATGCTATCATCTTATTGATGTATTATCCCAATTGCAGCTGAATAAAATAAAAAGCCTTGATGCATACCAGACCGAATTGAAGAAAGCGGTAAAAGCATCGACATCGTACCGGCTCCTGCAGATTGAACGGAGTGCGGATGAATTTGCCTATACACAATACAAGCAATTATGCAAAAAGGCCGGTTAGACCGACCTTGCCAATTCCAGCTTTTTCATCTTTTCCTTAATAAAATCCGCTGTTCGCAATGCTAGCGACATGACCGCGTTTGTAGGGTTCCCGGCACCTGAGGTAACAAAGATGCTCGCGTCGCAAAGGAATAGGTTTGGAATATCGTGCGTTTGTTCATAGGAATTGACAACCGAGGATTCCGGATCGTCACCCATCCGGCAGCCCCCCATCATATGAGCGGTATCGGGAATTTCAAATTCGACTTTACCGCCTGCCGCTTTAAGGATTGCGCTCATTTTGCCTACCGCATGATCGATGAGCCTCCGATCGTTGTCACCATAACTAAACAGCGTCCCTTAATCGATCTCCCCATATCGGTCCGCCCTGTGCTTTCGATATTCCGTTAGCAAACTCGACCGGTCTGGACCCATGCGAATGAAGGGTATAGCCTCGGACGAAATTGTTATTCGGATCGGTACGGTAAAAATCCTGGGTGGTTGCTAAAACAGGAGTTCCTTTATACAGTCTGATTTCCTCGTCAAATTTGGCATAAACATCCTGGCTGCTGTGAACCATAATGGATTTCGCTTTCGGAATATGAACGATAAGTGTGCTGAATTTGGCGTCCGGCATACATTCTTGATTGCAAAAGCCCCGATTGATACATGGAGGGCGCCCTTCGAAAGGTGCCGAGAGAATGGCAAGAGGCGCTACGGACGAGCGAATGCCGAGCTTTTCGCATCCGTTCATAAACATGTACGCGTTCGGGCTGAGCGGCTCCCTTTCCGAATACGGGTAAGGACCGTTGTAATTTCCCCAAGGAAAATGCTTGGGACCGGACACAGCTATGTCCTTCTCAATTTTCGCATAATAGGGCTCCAAATCTTGATAGCTGATAGGCCAATCATCGGCTACGCCGTCAATCGTTCTCGCTTTGAAATCCGTATCGTGAAAACGCAAAAATACGCCAGTAAAATGAACCGTTCCTCCCCCGATACCCCGGCCGGAATTGTTATGCCCCATGGTTAGCGGATCGCTGCCATCTACAATTCGGGTGTCCTGCCACCCCAGGTTTTTCATCGACAACTCGTCACTGGCAAAATCTTGTTGCGGATCGCGAAACGGTCCCGCATCCAGAATAACAACGCTCAAGCCTGCTTCGCTTAATTCTTTAGCGAGCACGCCTCCTGCGGCACCCGCTCCAACGATGACGACATCGACTTCTTCGTGCTCATATTTTCGTTTGATCATCGTTTTGGCTGCGCCTCCCATGGGTCCAATTGTCCTAACTGCGTGCGTATATATCCTCGCGGATAGGCCGGACCTGCATAACCGATCTCGGACCACACTCTTGGATGGGAGCAGTAAGATTCGACCGTTAGATTCAAAAGCTTTTTAAATAGGGCCTCTTGCGGGATTTCGTTCCAAATCTCATTAGGTTTGGCGGCGGATTCGCTAATATGCTGCAAGTATTGTTTTTGCTGATCTATATCCAGATTCAAAAATGAAGTGTCATACTGTGACTGAGCCCCTTGTTCAATCGCTTGAAGCCCAGCTTTAAGAAGCACCGGACCCTTGGGAACGCCTGCCGACTCGTACGCCTACCCCCCGGAAATGGAAGTAAAAGCCGATACATCCCGATACGACACCAAGCCACATTAGCGCCATAAACAAAGTGTGCAGCCAGCTTACGTTATATAAGGTCAGGATCACTCCCGTCAGGAAGAAAATCGGCGAGGAAATGACGGGCACTCACATTGCTTTATGGTGAAAATTTTGCCGGTAATGAAACATAGTTACCTGGATGCTCATCATTAGAAATGCCAGGCTAACGAATAAAATGAGCACTCGTTCAATCGACCACATAGACCAATTCATCCTGCATCCTCTTTTCCACATGCATGTTAGATGATTCCATTATTCCTCCGGATTGAGGAACTATTCCCATAACAAGATGAGCATACTATGGGTAGATATCAGATCCATGTGAGGGGTACCAGGATGTCCAAAACCATGTCAGATAAGAGTTCGATTGCGGCTGCACCGCCGCTTCGCTACATCACCGTAGCCGATGCTATCCTTGAACAGCTGCGCCTCTGGGGCGTACAACGGATTTATGGAGTCGTAGGGGATGCCATTTTTGGACTCATGGACGCTATTGCAAAGCAAGAGGCAATTTCGTTCATTGCCGTTAAACATGAATCCGTTGCTGCCTTAATGGCTTCGGCCGAAGCCAAACTGACGGGCCGCCTCGGCGTTTGCGCCGCACATATGGGACCGGGGTTAGCTAATCTGATGAACGGATTGGGTGATGCTTTTCTTGATAAAGCGCCTGTACTCGCAATTACAGGACAAGCCCCGTTGAACAAGATCGGCACAAGCTGCAAGCAGTTCATCAACCAACAACAAATGGTGCAAGCCGTTTCGTCTTATAGCGAGCTTATTGTCCATCCGGACACGATATATGAATCGCTTGTGCAGGCTTTGCAAACATCGGTTTCCTCCAAAACCGTATCGCACTTATCCATCCCGATGGATGTGTTTGCTCTAACTACAACGCTGAAGCCGATTATGATGCAGCCGGCAGCCGTTTCAACTGTTGGTCCATCTATGATTCGGAACTCCTTGCAGCTCATGAAATCTGCCCGGCGGCCTATTCTGTTGGTTGGCGGCAAAGCCCGAGCTCACTCGGCAGCCATTCAAACCGTTGCCGAACAATGGGGATGCGGCATCGTATTAAGCTATGGTGCATCCGGAACAGTCCCTGATTCGCACCCCTACATGCTGCATGGTCTCGGAGAAGGCGGAAACCCGAATGTAGCCGGTTTGTTCATGCAGGCAGACGTTGTTTTGGCGCTAGAAACTACATGGTGGCCAGAAGGACTCGTCCCCCATCAAGCACAGGTTGTTCATATCGCAAGTGACCCGGTGAGTCTCGGAGTTTCCATGCGTATGGCAGCCGGACTGACCGGAGATATCACGGAAATTCTTTTCAACCTGATGGAAGAACTAGAGCCTTTTGTTCCTGATCCGGATTGGATACGTCAAATTAAGGAATGCAAACAAACATGGTATGTACAAAATGACACCGAGAGAAATCAAGCGACCTCCCCGCTTCATCCCGCAAGTATTATTAAAGCCGTGGAGCAGCATATTGCCGAGGATGCAGTAATTGCCCTGGATGAAGGAGATTCAACGCTCTGGTTTCTGAGAAACTTCCGGGCCATAAGCCAGCGAGTGCTGCTGTCCGAACGCTGGCGGACGATGGGAGCGGGATTGCCCGCTGCAATCGCGGCAAAGCTAAGCTCTCCGGAGAAGCAAGTTATTTGCATCTCGGGTGATGGAGGCATAGGCATGGTCATGGCTGATCTGCTAACAGCGGTTAAGTACCGACTGCCGATTGTCGTTATTGTTTTCAACAACGGAACCTTACAAATGGAACGAGACAAAATGCTTATGAAAGGGCTGCAGCCCGAAGGGACTGAGCTGACCAATCCGGATTTCGCTAAAGTCGCAGAAGCTTGCGGCTGGAATGCCTGCCAGATTGAAACTGTTGCACAACTTGAAACAGCATTACAGCAATCTTTATCCGGGAGTAAACCGGTTTTGTTGGACGTACGAACAGCTAATATCCCGCATCCCGATTTCAAATCATAACCAAAGGAGATCGATCCGATGTCGCCAACAACAAGCCAACAACCTAATCAAACCGAACCGCAAATGCAGCCTGCTCCCCCCTACCCGCCTCAACACCAAAACCGGCAGCCAGGCATTGAATCAGACATGAATCCGAGACCCGTATTTGACAACCCCGATTACAAGGGCAGCGGCAAGCTTAAGGATAAAGTAGCGATTATTACCGGTGGAGACAGCGGCCAAGGGCGCGCCATTGCTCTAGCCTTCGCCAAAGAAGGTGCGGATGTGGTCGTTGTATATTTGAACGAGCATACGGATGCGGCCGAGACTCAACAGCTTGTAGAACAAAAAGGCCGCCGCTGCATAACCATCGCTGGAGATATAGGTAGCGAAACGTTTTGCCAGCAGGTGGTAAAGCAAACGATCGAGCATTTCGGCAAGCTTCATATTTTGGTCAACAACGCAGCGGAGCAGCATGTCCGGAACGGTCTCGAAACGATCACCTCCGAACAAATGGAAACAACATTCCGCACGAACTTCTTTTCCATCTTTTACTTAACGAAGGCTGCTTTACCACAATTGAAACAAGGCGCTTCTATCGTTAACGCCGCATCGCTAACGGCTTATGAAGGAAACGAACAGTTAATGGATTACTCGGCAACCAAGGGAGCGATCGTAGCTTTCACACGCTCCTTGTCCAAATCGCTCCACAGTAAAGGCATACGCGTTAACGGAGTTGTTCCGGGTACGATCTGGACCCCCCTCATTCCTGCTTCCTTTCCAGCGGAGCAAGTGGCCAATTGGGGTGCAACGACCCCGATGAAGCGTGCAGGGCAGCCGTATGAAGTCGCACCCGCATATGTATATTTGGCTTCGGACGATTCTTCTTACGTATCCGGGCAGTTTATTCATGTCACCGGCGGGGTCATTATGAACGGGTAGCTAAGCTATATCCAGAGTTGAAATATTTCTACGGAGACAATAAAAATGAGAAACCTAGTATACCTTCTCCTACGTCCCATCATTGCGGCTTTAGTCATTTTGACCATAGCTGACTATCCTGTTCATGCCGATCCGCCCTTGCCGATTGTCGCTGAACAAGGAATGTACATTATAGAAGTTTACCCGCAGCACCATCAAATGATCGTACGGGTTCAAGGGCAAATATACAAAACGTATCCCATAGCCGTCGGCAATCCGTCCACTCCTACCCCAGTGGGAGAATATCAAATTGTCTATAAAGGGAAAGATTGGGCTCCTTCCTTTGGCCCGCGCTGGCTTGGTTTAAACGTCCCGTGGGGAAATTATGGAATTCACGGAACCAATAGGCCTGACTCTATTGGACAGCATTTGAGTCATGGATGCATCCGAATGCGCAATAGGGATGTCAAAGAATTATATGAGTTGATACCTATTGGCACCATTGTCAAAATTAACGGGCATGTGTTGGGAGATTCGAATCATGAGCCGAGAGATTTAGCGGAGGACGACGTCGGAGGTGACGTGCAGCTCATTCAGTCCCGTCTAAAAAGTGCCGGTTATTTCAAGGGAATATGTAACGGCAAGTTCCGTTCGGACACAACTGCTGCAATAAAGCAATTCCAACGGGATCGCGGACTGGCTCCTAACGGTATCGTCACTGTAAAGGTGTACGAACAACTGGGATTGCTGGAATGAAGAAACCTTACATTGGTACTAACCTATCAGCTCTAATCATATTCTTATAGAAAAATGAGAAGGAGCGGACCGTTAATTGATAAATGTTAAGGTTAGTTTACGGCCTATTGTAAGTAGGTTAAACCTGCCCACTGTTTTGAAAACAGCTATACTCCCTGGGGACTCTATGGAAAGATTATTTATTGCAACCCAGGTTGGTGAAATCTTTTACATAGGGAACGGCGTTATAAGGACATTCTTAGATATTCGCCCACAAATAATCAAGCTGGGTGCCTCCAGCGGTGGATATGATGAACGGGGCTTGCTAGGGCTGGCATTTCATCCGAATTTTTATTTTAACGGTCTGTTTTATCTTCATTATTCAGTGGCGGGAACCCAAGGTCCAGGCGCTCTTCCCGGTGCATTTGAATCCTTTAAGCCTAACCCGTGTGATTCTAATACTCTAAATATGAAGTGGGTAAATAGAGAAAATCATTATGATCATATTGATACCGTTGAAGAATGGATTTTACAATCGAATGGTCAACCTTATAAAAAGCGGACATTGCTGAATATAAGAAGACCGTTTTTAAATCATAATGGTGTCAATAGCTTAAATTTTTCACCAGAAACAGGACATCTAGTTTTGACAACCGGCGATGGCGGATCGGGCTATGATCCATTTAATTTAAGTCAAGATGATATGGAAATTGCAGGTAAAATTATTGAAATGGATGTCGGAAAGAATACATTTATCGATAATCCTCCCGTTGTTACACGGTTTCATGAGCTGCCGCTTCCTATCCAGGAAACGCTTACGGTCATTGCAAAAGGAGTCCGCAATATTCCTGGCATTTCATTTCAAAGGTTCTATAACCAATACATTAAATATATAGGAAATGTCGGACAGGATCTCGTTGAGACGATTTTTTCATTCATTCATTATAAAGGTATGCCGGTTACTCGGCTTGTTCAAGCTTTTATCATGAATACCGGGCTGGACCAAGAAGGATTTATTAACTTTGGCTGGAGAGGATGGGAAGGCGCCTTTCCTACTTCGATTATAAAAGGCTGCTCTTCGAATTCGGAGTTGAATGAGAAAACAATTGCTTATTACGATGAAGCGATAAAAACTTCGGTTCAGCGTCTTCAGCCTTTACTTAGTTATTATCATAAAGAACCGCGACCCGGTAAGTTTGGAGCCACTTCGCTTACAGGAGTCCAGCCCTATATGGGAAAGGATATCCCCCAATTAGCAGGAAACGTTGTGTTTACCGATCTGGCACGGGCTTCTCAACTTCCGGTAAGAGGGGTTTTAGCTTATACCAAGGTAAGGACGGATTGTAATCTGAATGATTTTGGTTTTATCGAACCAGACTATGATTTTGGAGATCAATCAGCTTATTACGTTAGCTTAGGGACAAATCTGAATCAATCCAGTCTTTACCTAGGGGTTAATGGATCAATGAAAGTGGCTGATTCCAACCAAGGTACTGTTTTTGAAATTATTCCATAATCATATGTGAGAAAGCCTCCATCCGGTTATCCCGTATGGAGGTCTTTTGCTGTAAATTTCCCTATTGAATTCAATTCAATTGATAGCCTTGCTATCAAGACGGCCTCTGGCAGCAGCATAGAGATCAATCCATTGCGAAACTATGTCCGGTGTCAGATCATCAAAATCCAGGAAGCGATGCAGCTCCGGATAGGATTCGACAAACGAGGGCAGATCGTACAAAGAGTCCACATCATAGCTGTTCGCCTGCATGCGATGTATACAATACTTGTATACGTATATGATGCTTTGATCGTGTCCCCATTCCAGTCTCCCGTCCACCGCATATTTCAGAAAGGTCGACGATTGACTCCCCCAGCTCGACTCGGCTATTGGAAATATGGATGGCTGTGCATCCAATAATCGTTCCTTAAGAACGCTGTCGGGTAGATTCAGGCAAAACGCCAGGATGAATAGATCGTACAGAAGATCGTGCCCGATTATGGCGGAATTTTGTTTCAGGAAATGGATCGTTCGGTTTTGACTGCGCGGCAATATCCGATTACGCCAATAATAACCCAAAAGCAAGAAATTAAGGCCGATTCTCAGATGGGCTGCTGCCGTTTTTGCGCAGCCTGTTTCTACAAGCCGTCTGGCTTTATCAAGCCGCAGATCGGCTTGCTTCAGCATCTCCTCTTCCTTCATCGACACGATACTATCATCAAATAAAAAGGAATCGTACAGATGCATGAATGGCGCTAATACATGCTCCGGGTCGTGCAAGATTTTACATTGGTAAATCTGGATTGGAAATGCCAGCAACGAACGGTCAGGACCCTGCCACTCGTTAACGAACGCCTCCAGCTTGCCCCTTGTTAACTGAATGATCTCTACGCCCATCCCGTCTATGTAATTGAAGTGCTGAAGCTCTTCAATTCGCTGCTCAACGACAAGACACAGCTCCAAATCGGAATGCTCCCATATTTGTCCCCTGCCTATGCTGCCGCCCAGCGCAATCGCGACGACTCTCGGATGGCTTCGGAATGAATCGGCGATCCGATTCGCTTTCTCGTACAGCTCAGTTTCCCAGCTCATTTCATCTCTCCGCTTCTTACTGGTATCCAGGTTATAATGGAATTCATATAAAGGTTAGCAGATTACTTCTTCGCTTCATTGATTCGTTTCTCTGCCGCTTCCGTTGCTTCTCTGAGGGCAGTGTTCACGTCTTTATCGCCCTTCTCTACATTCGTAAACGCTTTGTTATATTCGCTCGACACAATGGAATCGTATTTATGCATCACGCCCTTTGGTGCCGGCTTGGAATTGAATACGGGACTCATGTTTTTCCCCTGGAAGACAGGCATGGCTTCTCCGAAATGCTTATTAATATCACTATTGTTGGAAGAGGTCAGAAAGCCGTTTTTAACTAATTCCAGCTGAGGCTGCTCTGACAAGAGATACAGAATGACCTGGAATGTGGCTTCTTTATTCTTACTGCTGCTGGTTACATGCAGATTGTGCGAATCGACGCCCATAGCGACTCCCGGAGCTTCCTTAAGGCTTGGGATCTGAACCATATCCCAGTTGAATTTCTCCCCCTTCGCCTCCAGCTCGGCAATCCACGAAGGAACATCCGCGTACATCGGCCACATGGCAAGATTTTTGTCCTTCAGGAACGCATCCTTAGCTGCTTTTCTTTCTTGATTGCCCGGTATTTTGTACAAGCTCAGCAGCAATTCGTAGGAGCGCTTAAAGCCCTCTGCCTGGAGCAGCGCCGGCTTCTCTGTCTTGGCATCCACAAAGCCAAGTGACAGCTGGCCGGTAAAGCTGCTTAACGAGTGGTCAAGTCCACGGTACTGGACACCGTTATCCATGCGGGTCAGCCGTTTCGACAGCTCGATCACTTCCTCCCAGGTCATGCCGTCCTTAGGATACGGTTCTCCGAACTTATCGAATATATCTTTATTGTAGTACAGCGCCGACCAGTTTACCCAGAACGGCAGTCCTACGATTTGCCCGTTGTCTCCGATTTGCTTGATCGTATCCATAGCGGGCTGATTCAGCTTGCTCAGATCGACGTTATACTTTTTAATCAGATCGCTCATATCGTAAAGCAGCCCCAGCTCCTTGTATTCATTTAATCTGGGCGGGCTGTTATACAGGATATCGGGGAAGGTCTCGGCAACGACCAGCTCGCTTGGATTCGTCCCTTTCCCTTTGCGGATAAGCTCAAGCTTAACATTAGGAAACTTTTGGGTTACCGGATCAATGATAAATTTCTTGTACCATTCATCGGGAAGGCTGATATCTACATACATCGAGAGATTCGCAGTGATATTGGTGTCATAGGCGGTAGTCTTCGTCGTCTCCTTCGGCTGGTCGACAGCCTGTCCGGGAGTTTCTTTCCCTCCTGAACAGCCTGCTGCAACCGTAAGGAGCAAGGCGGAGGTGACCGCCAGATGCATCCTCTTTTTCCAATCCTTCGTGATCTTCATACTCTATTCCTCCTTCTATTTTCTTGCATTTTTCCACCCCTGTGATGTTCAAGGATTGACCTGCATGGTCTGATAACTTACATACTACTAGCAGGAAATACATTCGTCTTTGTGGAAAGCGCTTACCATTTGTCATTTTTTCCAATCGCTTTTACTCATCTCCATGTCGACACACTCTATTGCTCTAGGTTCCGGCAGGCAGTTATTTAAGAAATACCTTAATACGAAAAAAATAAACGGCACCTGTGAGGTCACCGTTTGTTGGGCTTTGCTATATTTTTGTTTATTTCATACCAAGCTTCCTTGTCTCGTTAGCGGACTCTTCACCCTCACCCAAAACCTTAGCAGTTAGTACCCCGAAGACAAGAGACCAAACCGGGGCGGCAACGCCTAGAAAGGTAACATTCGAAATGGCGATAGCAAACGCGAATACTGTGGAATACCGGTAGTTGCTTTCTGAAAAAGCGGACTGCAAGCTGTTCATCAGCACACCTATTAACGTAAAACCAGCAATAATAGTAATAAATTCCATTGGAAGTATCTCGATTATTAATACAGTCCCCCATGCAAACAGACCAAATAACAGTACGAGCGCTCCGGATAGGACTGCTGCCCAATAACGTTGGTGCCGGGGTCCGGCATCCTCTTGACTGCATACGGCACTCATCATCCCTCCGACTGTGGCGGCGTGCCCTCCGAACAAACCGACAATGACAGTTGCAAGACCGGAGATGATCAAAATCTTATTCACCGGCAGTTCATATCCGTTTTTGCGGAGAGCGACCAAAGCCACAGCAATATCGTTGCTCAGGATCAGTATAGCTACCGGTATGGTTATGGATACAAAAGCATTGACAGTAAACGCAGGGATGATCGTTGATGGCCATACAACTTCCATCTCCTGCAGCGGAGGAAAGGATGAGCTGATAAGCAGTCCGATAATGCCGAATCCAAGCACGCCAATGATTGGAGGGATTTTTTTCGAAACCTTCGGCATTATCAAAAATCCGGCAACAGCAAATAATCCTATAACGGGTGCATGTTTGATGGCAGGAACCATTTTGACAATGTAATTCAGTACAAGACCGGCCAGCATGGCATCAAGCATCGGTCTCGGGATAAATCGCAGCCATTTGACGAAGAGGCCGGTAGCTCCCACGATAGCGATTAAGATTCCGGCCAATATGTAGCTCCCAGCCAGCTCGGATAACGAAAAGCCGGCGGCCGCAGTGCTCAGAAAGGCTGCAGCGGTAATCGAGTGGGCTCCTGCTATCGGGATTTTGAAAATAAGCGGGAGTATCAAATTTAACAGCCCGCCGAGAAAGTAAATCGCGAATATCCACGAAATCAATTGCGGCCGACTAAAGCCGGCGGCGTTCGCGGCATCGATCACAAGGATTACCGCCCCCGTGCAAGCCATAAGCGCTGATAAAATGCCGTTTGATATGTTTTGCGTATTCAAGTTGTGTTACCTCCAGTAATCATACTACTGGAATTTATCATACCTCAGTTATATCGGAGGCGGCAAAGCTTATTATTAAATCTCTATTTGTACTCCATGAGCTAGATCCGGCCGATCAGCTTCACCTGGCTGAATAGTCCATACGGCTGAAGGACATAGCCCGGCGTATATCCGCTGCCCTCTTGACGGAAGGAGCTCCAGCTCGTCGTAGCCGTATATCCCTCCGCCTCGTGGAACGGGCCGAACATATTGCGCGGACTTCCCATAACTTCGATGTCGAGCCGATTCGCCCCCGGCTGCAAATTCGAGGTCAGATCGACACCGTCCGCTGCTTTCCACGGCACATGACCGGCAGTTTCACCATTCACTCGGATTTCAACGGTCACTGCCGACCACTCGCCTAGCTGCAGCAGAACCCGCCTTCCTTCCTCAGGCTGATAATTGAAATCCGCATGATATACGATGCTTCCGTTATAATGCGGATACCCTTGCAAGCACCAATCTCCGGTGAGCAGACCGTCCGGTTCGGCGGCGATGCTGCGGCTGCGGTCCAGAGCGAACGCACCGATCAGATAGCAATCCTCCAGCTCCATCGCCTGATGATAGCTGCATCGCAGCTCCAGCTCGTTGACTCCGGAACGGATATCCGTCAGACGGATGCAATCCATGGACCGGTCTACGAACCAGCCTTCCGGTTCGTTCAATTGCTCGATACCGTTCAGATGGATGCGGAATTGGCGCGAGCCTTCGAGAACAAGCTGAAGCCCGCCCACAGGTACCTCTGCGACCTGGAAGATCAGCTTCAGTGCAATCGGCGTATCGTTGCCGTGATGGGGCTGATGGATCCACTTGTAACGCTGAGTTATCCCGTTATAATATACCTGCCGCATGCTGAGCTTCTCGCGAATTTCACGCTGCGCACGCCAAATGTCCATTTCGCTCGACCAGCCGGCGGCATGCCCCGTGTGCCCGGCTGCAGCTGCATCGGCGCCAAGCTTGTAAGAGCAGCGGTCGAGCGTCAGCACATTCGGCTGAGTGCGGCTGAAGCGGAAGGACGGGCCGAACGCAGCGGACAGCTTGTCGCCGTTCGCCGCCGGCACGTATGGCCATCCTGATCCTAGTGTCTGAGCCCATTGTGCAGCCGTCACGGGTCGCCTCTCTACCACTAGGGCTTCCGCTGCCACTGTTTCGGTTACGTCTTCCATGGGCAAGATGACGTACAGCTTCGAATCCGCCTGTTTGAAGCTTGTGTAGAACCGCAGCCGCCCGTTCACGATCTCAGCCTTTACTGCTGTGATCGTACCCGTAAGCGGGTTCAATTCCTCCACTCGTCCGACCTGATCGGTCTCGATGAAGACGTCATAGCTCTGTTTTCTGTCGTTGTTGACGACGAACAACGAATGAAAGCCATCGGCAGCCTTCAATAAATAAAACAGCTCCGGCTGCTCCGTTCCGTACCGGTTGCGAATGCTGACCGTGCGGGGATGGATTCGCTCCAGCTCACGCACAGCCTCCTCCGCGCGAACTGCGGCAATCACGCGCGGATGACCGTACAGCCGTTCCAGCTCCTCCTCCGGTACCGCCCTTCCCTCCAGCATCGTTGCCCATGGGGTCATTAGTACGATATTGCCGCCCGCATCGGCAAACCGGAGCAGCAGCTCGAAGGTGCTGCGCAGCATCGTGCGGATCGGCGGGACGACTACCGTTTCATAGCTTGCCAGCTGGACATGCAGCTTGCCGCCTCGGACGTCTCCCGCTTCAGCCATAATCGTTTCGTCACCAAGGTCGAAATCGTAATGCGCGCCGAGCAGCGTCCGCAAAAACGCATTAAACGAATCGCCGTAATCGTTAATCTCGGGAATATTCCGGTCTTTGCCCCGGGCTGTGCTTCCGTAAGGGTTCGTACCGAGCAGCGACCATGCAGTCGAAGCCGGATGGAGCACAAGAATGTCGCGAATCGGCCGGCCTTCCGTCGTTACGGATGCAATACGGGCGAAATAGTCTTCCATCAGCCGGTTATATTTCCACCAGCTCGTCTGGTAACCGAAGAACGGCGGATAATCCCGCTTCCGGCAGCCTTTGATCGAATACATCGTCAGATGCTGACTGCGCAAATTGACTCCAAGAACATACTGCCAGTCCCCCATCCATTTCTGACCCTCGAAAGTAAACTCCCAGCCTGCGCAGCCGTATGTCTCGGAAATGACATAAGGGCGGCCGTATTGGTTCGCGACGCTCGTACACTGCTTCACCGTGAGCTGCTCATCTGTCTGCTCCGACAGCATATCGATGCCCGGCACATGCTGATACCGGTAATGCGGCATAAGCGAGCCGGCAACGCGGGTAGCGACGCCAAGGGCACTCTCCCATAAATAGTGGCCCGTAAAGGCTAGTCCGTTGGCCTCGCACCATTCTCCCAGTTGCCTGGAATAGGCGTCGCAAAACTTGTCGGACACCGTCCGCCAGTAATCGTGCCGGGCCATCGGAGACAGCTTCCCGTCAAAAAACAGGTAAGGCACCGTATCGAGCGGATCGTAACCGCGTTTGCCGGCAAAATAGTCCGGGAACGAATACGTCCATGGGACCCAACCACGTCCCGGCGTATACCGCGAATGGCGGTCGTGCACGCTCGGCTCGTCGGTAAACACCCCGGCTATCGTCTTCCCGAAATGCTCGCCGAATTCCGCTTTATACACCTCGTACGTCGATTCGATAAAAGCTTGAATCGTATCCGGATTCAAGCTGTCGGGAGGAGACTCGTCATTAAACCATTCGCTTGCGGCCGACACTTCGACACGGAACACGAGAAATACCTCGTCCTCCTCTAACATTGTGTCCTCCGCCTTCCGGTCTCCGATCGGAACGCGCTCACAGCGTATAAGCTCAAGACCGTCGATAACGGCGCGGAATACGGCAGCGATTCGGCCGTCATTCTCGTAATCCCCGGAAGCCACCTCGAGGGTCAGCCCCTTTGAGCGGAAGGCGTCGCCTCTCGCCGGAACGCTGCCGCCTGCTGTGCCCGACGGCCAGCGGTCTTCGTCGTACAGCCACGCCTTCATACCAAGCTGTCCGGCCTGCTCCACCGCGGTACGTACGGCATCCATCCAGGCCTCGCCCAAATAAGGCGTCTCCAGACCGTCGCGCGAGTGCATGAAGAATCCGCCCATTCCCTTATCATGCATATCGGCAATTTGCCGAGTAAGCTCCTCCTGCTCCAGTTCGTCGTTCCAAGCCCAAAAAGGCACCGATCTTAGAGCGATCGCAGGCTCCTGGAACTGTTCTTTTACCCGTTTCCAATCCGACACGCTATCATCTCCTTTCTATATAAACTGTTTCTGCCCACGGCAGTTGAGAACTCCTCTCTTGCGGCAGATAAAGCTTTCTTCCGCCTCACCTGCCGCTCCGATCAAGCTTCCAGCTCAAAGCTCCAGCAGACGATCCGCTGTCGTTTCCATGTGTACGTCACATAAATCCGACTGCCATCGGCGATAACCGCAGGATACGAAAATTCACCCGGCTCTATAGGCAGCTTATAAGTCGTATACTCGCCCTCCAACGCCAACAGCTCCTCCCACGTTTCCCCGTTATCCGTCGAATAGCTCAGCATAAGCGGCATGCGCGGTCCCTTGTACATGCCGACCGGATTGTAGGCGAGCACCAGTGTGCCGTCATCCATTTTCGCCAAATCGATGCCGCTATTATTGTTCGGAAGATAGGTCTTGTAGCAGGTCGACCAGGTACGTCCGGAATCAGCCGAATCACTGCGGAAAATAAATCCGGATGTGCTTCGCGTGAGCATATGTACCTTACCGGGCTCCGATTCCCATACGGTCGGCTGAATAAGCCCTGCTCCACGGACCAAATGCTTCGCCTTTACTTCAGCAGGCACGCCGTCCGTGCTCCGCACGATGGGAGCCAGCTCGCTCATTGTCCAGGTGGCTCCCTGATCGTAAGATAAATCGGCGAAGACATTCCAGCCGCCCCGCTCTAGCGAAGCTGGCGCAAGCCATGAGCCGTCGTGAAGCTCGATCAGCTTATTCTTCACCGGGCCCCGGCCCCCTACCCGATCTCCAGGTACGAGCTCGCACGGCTCGCTCCATGTCTCCCCTTCGTCGTCCGAAACGATGACGCGCGTATACCACTCCGGAATCGGCTTCCCAACCTTATAGTGCAGAACGACCTGGCCGTCACGCTTCCGAAACAGCACCGGATTCCAATGTACGAGCCCCTCCTCATCGGCTACCTTATAAGGAGTCGACCAGACACCGTTTGTCCGTTTCGAACACCAAATTGCGACATCCGGCGCCCCTTCCAGGGAACCGGCAAAATAGGCGACAAGCAAATCGCCGTTCGGAAAGGAGACCACGGTTGATGCATGGCAATTATGGAACGGACGATCATCCTCAAATAAAAATTGCTTTAGCTTGCTTTTCAGCTTCATCTATTACACGCTCCTGTTCTTTAGAGTCCCGTATTGCTCTCGATACAGCTGCGTTAAGGCATACAGCTGCTCGACTTCCCGCCGGTTCGAATAAGTCAGCTTCGCACTGTCCTTGGTCCGCGTATGGATCCTGACCGGCAATCCTTCCAACGCCAAATAATATTTGGCATTAACCGGGTACAGCTGATTTTCAATGACGGACGACAGACCAAGAAAGCTTTGCAGCCGTTCCGCCGCTTCCGGCATCCGATCCCAAATATCAAGCAGCATGACATACAAATCCGGATGGAAATTGGCCATAATGCCGCTGTAGCCGTGTACGCCAAGCTTTAATGTCTCCAGCAAGGTGGCCGTATTTGCGTTGTAAATATTCAGATTACCGCTCTTTACCGCATCCAGCTTGCGCCCGATCTGCTCCGTATGACAGCAAGTATCCTTCAGGAACATAAACCGGCCCGTATTCGCGCACCAGCGCAGCAGCTCAGGCGAAAGCAGCCGCTTGTACGGATAAGGGCATTCGTATATGCCGAACGGGACGGCAGGTACCGACTGAAGCAGTTTCTCCGCATTCGCCTTCCATACGTCGTCGGATTGATCCGCTGCGGCAAGCCTGTTGCTGACCAGCACTACGGCTTGCACGCCGGTGGAGGCCATCGCCTGAAGCTCTGTAATCTGGTCTGTTAACGAGTCGGATACATGGCCCGAAGCAATAACCTGGACGCGGCCGTTCGCCTTCTCCACGACGAAGCGGGCTATCGAGCTGCGCTCCTCCAGCGTCAGGAAAAACATTTCGCTTGACTGGCAGACGGCGAATAGTCCATCCACTCCCTGCCTAATGTACCACTCAATAAGCTGCTCCAAAGCGATGTAATCGACTTCGTTCGATTCGGTGAAAGGCGTTATCATCGTAGGCCATACGCCTTTATTCATCCTATGCACTGTTGTATTCATCATATCCTCCCTTTAAGCTAGATCTTATGAAAGCGACATCGGCACGCCGCCCTCCTGCGAAGGACGACATGCCGCCAATTTACGTCATCGCGTTTACTTCTTCACGCGCGCCAGTGCCGTATTATATATTTTTTCGATCTCGTTCGCTCCGGAATCACGGGCTTTCTTCATGATCGCGTCGTACTCGTCCATTTTCTTGACTCCCATTATAAATTTATCATATTCCTGCTCCAGCATCGTATTCAACGAAACGAGGAGCTCTTTGACCCGGGACGATTCCTCTTTGGTAAGAGGCGGGTCCATATACGGATCGTGGTATGCTTTGTCTTCCCCGATGATCTTCCAATATTCCTCATGCAGCGGACTCCAGCTGCCGAGCAGCTTCTCCACCTGCACCTGCGGGTCCATATTGGCGAACCATGGCGTAAAGCTGAGCTTGCCTGAGCCCAAATCCGAATACATAGCATAGAATGGTGTCGGCTGCCCATCCTTGAACTTGTTGACATAATCGGCCTTCAGCTTCGGCTGGCCTTTCTCGTCCAGCGTATGATGTACACCTTCGATTCCGTAGCTCATCAGGTTGGATGCTTTCTCCGAATACATCCAGTCGATTAGCTTGATAAGTGTTTCCGGGTCCTTCGCCTTCGAGCTGATGGCAAACATTTTATCTGTAATCGTAGTAGCATAAAACTCCGCTCTCGCTTTGCCGGTTTTGTTTGCGGGAGTCGGAATGATTTGGAACTTCCCTTCTGGAACCGCTTTCTTCAGCTGGCTAGTATAGTCCATCGAAAAACCGCTATTGTCCCAAAAGAAAAAGGATTTGCCGCTTGTCAGTTTTTCCGTCCACTGCTGCTGCGTTGCAACCGCGTAGTCCTTGTCGAGCACACCCATCGTGTACGCTTTGTTGAAATAAGCGAGCACTTCCTTGAACTCCGGCGTTGCCGGGCCGAAGACGTAGCTGCCGCCTTTGACGTCCTTGTCGAAATAGATCCCGTTGCCGCCCCCAACGCCGGAGCCAAGCGGGTACGCCATCGTTTTGAATAGCTGGTGGATCGGGCCGCTGCCCTTCCTCACTGACCACGGCGTCGAATCGGGGTACAGCTTCTTCAGCTCAGCCAACACGTTCAACAGCTCATCGGCTGTTTTGGGTGTAGGCAAATTGTGCTTTTGCAGAAGGTCTACACGAATGACCGGACCGAAGCCATTCTTCAGCTCATTGCGCCCGATGGCCGGAAAGCCGTACAGCTCACCCTCCGCCGTCATCTTGTGCATGTCGGGATTCTCGTCCCAAAACTTTTTGAAGTTCGGCATCAGCCCTTTGTTCATATATTGCAGCAGCGGCAGGAACACGCCGACCGAACCGAAATTGTTGACATCCGCCATATCAATCTGAATAATATCCGGCAGGTTGTTGGTGGCAAGCAGCATTTTTTTCTTGTCGTTGTAGTTGCTGTTCGGCACGGTTTCAAATTTCAGCTTGATGTTCGTCTGCTTCAATATTTCCTGTTGTACGAATGCCATATTTTTGACCGGCTGGTTCGGATGCTCCGGGAACGATACGACGACCTCGCGCTCCTTTTCCGATATTTTGACGCCCGTCGCAGGGACTGCGCCGTTTTGCGCGGAGGCGCCTGCGTCTCCGGCACTGCCGGAAGCGCCGTTATTGCCGTCGGAGCATGCGATGATGCTGCTCGACATCATGATGGTTACTAACGAAATAGAAACCCCTTTGAGCCATTTTCTAGCCATGAAAGAACCTCCCTATTGGAATAGATTACTGCCCAAACCTGTTTGCCGGGCATCCCCCCTTTCACGAAACCGCAGCTACCCTTTCAGCGCTCCGACCATAGCTCCTTTGACGAAGTACTTTTGCAGGAACGGATAAACGATAAGTATCGGCAGTACGGTAATAATGATGACCGCGAATTTATAGTTGGTTGCTACGACACGGAAGGCGGACGTAGAGCTTCCGATGACCGACGTCTGATCGGCGAATTCCCCCGCGATTACAATATTGCGCAGCAGCACCTGCACCGGAAACTTGCCGCTGTCGTTCAGATAAATCAGCGCCGGGAAGAAGCTGTTCCAGTGATGCACCGCATAGAACAGCACCATGGTCGCCATAACCGGCAGCGACAGCGGCAAAATAATTTTATACAGCACCTGAATTTCATTGGCCCCGTCCAAATAAGCCGATTCCTGCAGTGCGACCGGAATACCCTCGAAGTACGTTTTCATAATGATCATGTTGAACGTATTGATTGCAGGTGGCAGCAGCAGCGCCCACATCGTATCGATCATCCCGAGCTTCTGGACGACCAGATAGAGCGGGATTAAGCCGCCGTTAATAAACATGGTTAGTGCGACCATAAAAATAAACATGCTGCGGCCGTACAGGTCCCGCCGTGACAGCGGATACGCACACAGCGCGGACATGATGATGTTGATCGTCGTCCCCAGCGTTGTGTACAGCAGTGTATTGCCGTAAGCCTTCCAAATGGCCGGATTATTAAAGACCACTTTGTAGGCGTCGAACGTAATGTCTATCGGAATAAATTTGATGACGCCCCGCGTGACAAGATTACCGTCGCTAATTGACACAATAAAAATGTAATAAATTGGATAAAGCGTAATGAAGACGAGAAGAAGCAGAAGCACCATGTTTATGCCGTCGAACAATCTGGAACCGAATGACGTATTCTTGTTCATCTCCGCCTCCCTCTACCAAAGACCGGTATCGTTAATTTTTTTGGACAAGCGATTGGCCGATACGAGCAAAATCAAACCGATCACGGCCTGGAACAGCTCAACCGCCGTCGCGTAGCTGAAGTCGGCCCCGAGCAAGCCTCTCCGGTAGACGTAGGTCGAGATCACGTCCGCGGTTTCGTAAGTCGAGCCGTTGTACAGTAAAATAATTTTTTCGTAGCCGATGTTCATCAGCCTGCCGATGTTCAAAATGAGCATAATCGATATGGTCGGCGCGATGCCGGGCAGCGTAATGTGAATCAGCTGCTTCCATCGATTCGCCCCATCCATCTTGGCCGCGTCGTACAGCTCTTCGTCCACGCCGGTCAGCGCCGCCAAATAAATAATCGAGCCCCATCCGATACTCTGCCAGATGCCCGATGAAATAAAGATCGTCCGGAAGTATTCCGGCTTCATAAGAAACTGGACCGGCTGCCCGCCGAGCCAGACGACCAGCTGATTGATCAGTCCGTCTGTCGTCAGGAAGTTGACAATCATCCCGCACACGACGACGGTCGATATAAAATGCGGCAAATAGCTGACGCTTTGCACAAACTTCTTCAGCCTCGCGTGCTTCAGCTCGTTAAGCAGCAGCGCCAGGATGATCGGTGCGGGAAACGCCCAGAACAGCTCATAGATGTTAATAAGCAGTGTGTTGCGGACGAGCTTCCAGAAATAAGGATCCTGGAGAAACTTTTCGAAATGGACGGTTCCGATCCACGGGCTTCCCGTTATGCCCTTCACGATGTTGTAATCCTTGAACGCGATAATGATGCCGTACATAGGCCAGTAATGAAACATAATGTAATAAATAAGCGGCAGCAAAAAAATGATATACATGTAGCGGCTTCTTTTCACATTACGGAGGAAGGATTGGAATGCGCTTCCCTTGGATATACGAACGGCTTGTTGCAGATTTAACTGTTGGATAGATATCCCTCCCTTGTCGATGATGCGTTCCTTGAGTCCGATTATAGGGATGTTGTAAGGCCGCAGGAAAGAACCGATCCCGGAACGGACGCACCAATTTTCCCCCTTTCGGGCCGATGATTCATTTGTCTACCTGTGTGCAAATATCCCACAAACCGGCTCCAGCCCTTACGCAATAAGGTTATGGAGCCAGTGCTGCCAGCCTTGCTCAGGTTTAGAATGAGAAAAACGTCTATCGACGTCCTTTCACAGAGGAGCGACCGCGTTAAGAGGTAGTTTTTATCGCCAAATAGAATTTTTACATCCGATGACCTCGGAATCTTATAAATTCTATTGTGGTAAAAAAAACCGCCTCGCGGCTCATAGCGCGGGGCGGTTAAACAATCAATATGATCCGGATTGGGCATGCCGGCGCATTACATCTGCTGGCGGTGAATGGTCCGGTATTCGTTCGGGGTGACCCCTTCCGTCTTCTTGAAAACACGCAGAAACGTCGTTCTGCTCGGAATGCCGATCTGCTCCGCGATGTCGTTGACGCGCTGATCGGTTTGGGTCAGCAGTTCCTTCGCCTTCTCCATCCTGACCTGGGTAATGTAGTCGGTCAGGTTTGTACCTGTCTTTTCCTTGAACACGCGGGATACGTATTTGACCGATACCCCCATTTCTCCCGATATTTGCTCCAGACCCAGATCCTTCGTATAATTTTCCTGAATATATTTCTCGATCAGCGAAACGAGACTGCCGGATTTCATCCCGCCATCCGGCTTCGTAGCCTCCACAATTTTTCGGTAAAAGCTATTGATCGCGTCCTGCAGCTGACTGGCCCCAACGAACGAATCTCCGTGGTTCGCATTCGTCAAAGTTTTCAGAGTCTCTCCCGACTCCAGCTGCTTTACGTCGATTCCCCGCTCTACGAGAAAACGGACTCCCGTCATATACAGCTCTTGAAAGAGCAGCTTCAAATACTCGTAGGAAATATCCCGCTCCACATTCGATTGTACGATCTCCTTCGTGATCGATTCCAATCCCGATTGATCGCCCAGCTTCAAATGGTTCAATATTTTTTGCTCATCAAAAAACGAGTATACGAACCGGTTCTCGATTTGCAGCTCGTTAGAGTCAACAACCTGGAACCGCTCTTCACCGTTCCGCTTTCCGATTGCCGTCATCGCCTCGTTGTAGGAAGCACCGATATCGTTGATGCCGGCATAGAAGGTACCAATGCCGATCGTGATGTCGTAATACTTATGAATATCATAGCGGAAAACATCAAGCATTTGCCGAAACGCATCGTGCAGCCTTTCTGCCTCGTCCGGATGCTCAATATTGACAATGCCGACAAACAAGCTCTGGCGGTATTCCAATACATACGAAGGTGCCTTGGCGCCTAGCAGCGTCCACAAAATTTTTTTAACGCCATTCATGACATACAGACGTTCGGTATCCTGAATATGCTGATAGAATGCTTCCTTCAAATCGAAATGAACTACGCAGCAGACAAAGCCGGACCGGTTAAAGCCGAATTCCGTCGCCAGCGTATCCCGCAGTATTTCCTCCTGGTTGAGTGTATGCCCCTTGAGTAAAAACAGAAACGACGATTCGACGTAATCGTTCGTATGCTTGTCATATTTCAGCTTATACTTGAGATGGTAGTCGGTCAAACGGCGAATTCCTTGCTGAATCTGATCAAATTCATTCTTCCCTGCCGCCGGATGCTCGTCATTCCGCAGCAGCTCGCTTTGGTCCGAAATAATGTTGCGGATATTGCGGATCGGATTGTAGATGCGAAAGCTGAATATTAGAGAAAAGACGACACCGGTCATGACGAGCACGATACATAAGATAAACGTCATCGATAAAATATTAAACGTATGCCGATTAAATTCGCCGGACGGGGTAAAGGAGTAATAATGCCAGCCGAACAAACCCGATTGGGCATACGATACTTCGTACATCCCGCCTCGAAAATCCACTTGACCTCCCCCGGCCAGGCTGAACGGATCGCTTGCCAGCAGTGAGGCGACCTTTGGTTCCGCCATGAAGCCATTCGTGTCGTAAAGCGTCTCTCCGTTCGCATCGGTAATCAGAAAGCCGGTCGAGCCGAACACGGTGCTGCCTTTCAGGGTACGTGCAAGTGCCTCCACTGCGATGTTCAGCACCATGATTGCCGTATGATTGTTGATTTGGTCCATAAAGACGATAGGCACCACCTGCTTGTCGTGAATACCCTCTTGGCTAACCTTCGATACCGGCAGCAGCTCTATGTATTGCGTAGAAGACAGTCTCCTCGACCAAAACTCGGCGTCATACTTATCATATTTGTACATATTGCGGAAAAACGAATCGAATTGGTTAACTCCGCCGCTTACGTAAATGTCCTTATTGTCGATAAAGACGAACAGCCGGTCCGTAAAATCACTTACAATATTTTCGTTGCGCTGAATGATTTTCGGCAGACGCCACATTTCCGAGCGAACCTCCAAGCTCTGCTGCTCCTTCGGCATAAGCAGCATACGCACCATATCGTCATTAAAAAAGTCAAGGCTCGTCTCTTGCGCGGCTTCTAGATTGACGTCGATCGTATTCGCCGCATTTTGCAGGTTCGTCCTGATCCGCTCAGTAAAATCCCGTTTCATAATATCGACGGAATAAAAATAGGTAGCCATTCCGATGATAATGATCGGGATTAACAAAGACAGGAAGTATGAAAATATTTTAAGGAACAGCCGCTGGTCCTTGCTGCCTGTAAACCAATTTTTATGATGCCTCATATTTCCTGCCTCTCCGGCCGACACAACGGTCTATCCGTTTTTATGAAAGCGCTTGTACGCATTATTATAGATTTGCTCCAGCTCTGCAGCTCCCAGCTCCAAAGCTTGTGAGATAATACCGTCATACTCCTCTATGGGCTTGACACCCATAATGAACTTATCAAATTCCTGCTCCAGCCAATCATTCAGCCGTCTGTTTACCTCCTTAACGCGCTGCGCCTCTTGTCTCGTGAGCGGAGGGTCCAGTATCGGTTCCCGGTAAGCCGGGTCCCGTGAAACGAGCTGCCAATAAGTCTCATTCAGCTCGTCCCAGTTGCCGGTCAGCTTCTCGATCTGAAATTGCGACATCGTATTGGAGTACAACGGCGTAAAACCCAGCTGGCAGCAGCCCAAATCGGAATAAAGCGCATAATAAGGGGTCGGTGATGCATCCTTGAACGATTCCACATACGAAGCAGAGTACGCGGGCTCACCCTTCTCGTTCTTCGTATAATGAATCCCCTCCAGACCAAAATTCATCAAATTGGACGCTTCTTCCCCATACATCCAGTCAAGCAGCTTGACGACGGAAGCCGGGTCCTTCGTTCTCGAGCTGATTGCAAATATTTTACCGGAAATCGTTGTCGGATAATAAAGCGCCCTTGCCTTTCCCGGCGCATATTCCGGCACCTTTATAAGCTGGAACGCGGCTCCCGGGCTTGTCCGATGCAAGCTTCTCGTGAAATTCAGCCCGAAGCCGCTGTTATCCAGGAAGAAGAACGACCGTCCGCTGATCAGCTTCTCCGTCCACTGCTGCTGTGTCGAAACGGCATAATCCGGGTCCAGCACGCCTAGCTCAAAGGCGCGGTGAAAATAGGCGAGCACCTTCTTAAACTGCGCGGTCGCCGGACCGTATACGTAACGCCCGCCGTCAAGGTCCTGGTCAAAATACAAGCCGTTGCCGATGCTATACCCGCTCCCCAGCATGTAAGCGGATGTCGCCAGCAGTTGGCTCGTTCCTTTCCGCATCGTCCACGGAACCGAATCCGGATAAAGCTGCTTGAGCGCAGATAAGGTCGTCAAGAGCTCGTCAAACGTCGCCGGCACCTGCAAGCCGTGCTTCTGGAGCAAGTCGACTCGGATCACCGGTCCAAAGCCGTTTTTGGCTTCATTGCGGGCGACTGCAGGGAATCCGTACAGCTCGCCATCTAAGGTAAGCGATTTCATTTCGGGGTATTTATTCCATAACGCGCTAAAATTAGGCGTTAGCCCGCTGTTCATATAGCTCGTTAAAGGCAGAAGCACCCCTGTCGATGCAAAATCATTCATATCCTGCTTATCGATTTGAATAATGTCGGGCAGGTTGCGCATAGCAAGCAGCGTCTTTTTTTTCTCATTATAGTTGCTGGCCGGAATCGCCTCGTATACTAGCCGGATCTTGGTCCGCTTGAAGATCTCTTCACTGATCGGCGTAACAGGCTTCACTTTCTGGTTAGCGCTTTCAGCAAACATAACCCTCACGGATCGCTCGTACGAGGACTCTGATCCGGACGACAACGACCCTTTCCCGCCCCCGGGCTGTCCTTCATCGGAGCATGCCGCCAGTCCTGCAAGCGCGGTAATTGACATCACCGTCAGACACAGCTTCTTCCTCACCCGTCCTCCTCCTCTACCCTTCGTTTGGACCGATGCTATTTCCTAAATGTAGTATAGCATAAAAGCCGGCAGCGGATAGTAACGGTAAACTCATTCAGAAGCTTCACGTCCCACCCTCTTACCGAATAAAAAAAGCACCAACTCTAATTAGGAGTCAGTGCATTGGGTTTAAATTTGCTTGCATTAAGGAATCACTTAATCGTCTGTTCACGGATAAATTTGTTTAGATTTTCTTGAGCATTCCGTAAGGCGGTATTAACGTCAACGCCTTTTAACAGCATATCGTTCGCCGCTCCGTTAATAATGCTTCTCCCCTTCTGATCGAATTTGGTATGTTCATGCATCCCTGGCTGAATGATAAAGAACGCATTGATATTTTTTCCTTTCAAGAACGGCAAATCAGCCCCGTAATCCTTCTTGATTTGCTCCGTTTTTTTCAAAACCGTCATTCTTCCGGTCTTCTGGAATGAGTTCTGGACTTCCTCGCTAGCTATGTAGGATAAAACTTGAAAAGCCTGATCCTTATATTTACTTGTATTAGTTATAATCAGGTTGTGGGTCTCGGCCTGCCAGGCAACTCCTTTTCCTTTGTCAAAGGTAGGGATCGTAACCATATCCCAGTTCATTTCTTGTCCGCTCTTATACAATTTATCCAGCTCGCCGATGACATCCGCACCCCAGTAGCCCGCCATAGCGACATTTTTTTCTTTAAAAAACATACTGTATGTATTTGCTACTTTCCCGTCATTGATATATCCGGGAGTGGAATGGACTGCTTTGTATTGGTTCAATACGCGCTGCCAGCCATCTGTCTGCAAATCGGCTTCCTTTGTTTCCTTATTTACGTAAGGCAACGAAAGCCCCATAGCCATACGGTCGGCTCCTCCAGTATAAAGGCCGAGATATTGAGCGCTTCCGTCACTTCGGGTCATTTTATTGGCCAAGCCGATCGTCTCATCCCAAGTCATGCCGTCCTGCGGGTAAGGGACTCCAAATTTGTCGAAAACATCTTTGTTATAAAATAAAGCAGGAATATTCATCCTAAAAGGAAGCGCTGTCATTTCTCCTTTTTCACTAAACTTTTTGACGGCATCAATAGTAACCGGATCATACTTGGATAGATCTACACCGAACTTTTTGATGTACGGGTTAAGATCTTCAATAATTTTTAACTCCTGCAAGGCTGGGATACCAGGTAAACCGGCCATTAAAATATCCGGGACATCGTTGGCTGTAATCATATCCTCCAGCTTGCCCGTGACCATCTGTACGGTAATATGAGGATATTTCTTTTGTACATGCTCTACGAAATAGGACTGAAATTCTTCCTGAGTAAAGCCTCCGTAAGCTACCATGAACTTAAGCGTTACAGGCTCCGTACTGATCTCCGCCAGATTCGTGCTTTTCCCGGCGGATTGCGTTTCCACGCGCTGCTGCCCTGCGCAGCCATTCAATAGCATCGGCACCAGCAGCAGTGCTGTGGCAGTACTTACGATTCCCTTTTTCACTTGGATCCCTCCAGAACGAATGTGATAAACTTCCGCTTCATTCATGATGCAGACCGGTAAGCTTCAATTATGGAGTCTTGAAGACAAGTGCAATGTAAACGCTATCATAAATAGCGGTAACACGGCGTCATGAGTACGTTTGACATCCAACAGCGCCTGTCTTTGGGAACAATCTTGCTTCGCCAAGCGATAACGGATTTCGAAACGGTTCTCCTCCTTTCGTTTACCTAAATATTAATTAAATAACAATTAATTCCTTTCGCTGATGTCTATTATGTCCTAAACTTTCCGTCTCGTCAACTACATGTTATTTAATTAACTTAATAGTTAATTTAAACTCCGATTATCCCGATCCCCCAAACGTAAGTACGCGTTCGTCCATTATTAACAAAAAAAGATAGAGCCTTTTCAGAAGCAATCTGAAGACTCTATCCATTTAAAATATTAGATGAAGACGCTGCTCCAGCCTGAATAAAAAAGTCTCCCTCTGCGGTTTATACAGAAGGAGACTTTCCTCTAGGCATGAAGCATCACATCTCTAGAGTCGGTACACTGACCGTTACTTTTGTACCCAAGCCTACCGTACTCTCGATGCTTAGCTCTGTACCGTACATAAATTTCAGCCTTTTACGGATGTTTAGCAGCCCTACGCCTGAACGGGAAGCTGTTTCGCCATCCGGATCTCGTGTCAACAGCTGCATCAACCTATGCTGTTCTATCCCAACACCGTTATCTTCGACTTCGATTTCATATTGACCTCCTGCTTCGGAGGCTTTTATACGCACGACACCGCCTTCCAGCCGGCTTCCGATACCATGCCGAATCGCATTTTCAACAAGCGGCTGAATAAGCAAAGGCGGGAGCATAACATCTCTTACGGATTCACTGATCTCGTATTCGATGCGGATGCGATCCTTAAATCTTGCCTTTTCGATTTCGACGTACGATTCAATCAAGACAAGCTCACTGCTGAACGGGACCCCCTTCTGAATGTTGCTGAAGGAGAAGCTTCCTCTCATATAATCGGCGAGGTCCGTTATTAGCTTTCTCGACTTCGTCGCATCCGTGTAGCTAAGCGCCATAATCGTATTTAATACGTTATATAAGAAATGCGGCTTAATTTGAGATTGAAGAAACGCAACCTCCAGATCAACCATCTTGCCCACCGACTCTTTCATGACAAGCAGGCTTTTGACGCGCGCTTTTAATTCCGCTGCATCGAATGGCTTCGGCAAATAATCGTTGGCCCCCGACTCGAACGCGACAATTTTATCCTCAGGCTGAATCGAGGCCGTCACCATAAGGACTGGAAGCTCCAAGAGACTGTACTTTTTGCGAAGCTCACGCACCACATCGAATCCCGACAACCCCGGCAGCATCAGATCAAGGATGACCAGATCAATGGAATGCCCTCCATCGATTTGCTGCAAGGCTTCCTCCCCGTCCTTCACGGCGATGACTTTGTAGTCCAGCCGCTCTAACGGATCAATTAACACTTTCAAATTGGAGAATTGGTCGTCGACCAGCAAAATCGTAAATGTCCCTTCTCGCTCGGATACATAGGGTGTCATGAAAGAATAGCTTTGCTCGGTTGCATTGCGCAGCTCACTGGGCGCATTGTCGCCAATGCGGGATTCTGCATCCTCCATCTCAGTGTATTCCGCTGCGGACGGCAGACTAAATGTGAATACCGATCCTTCTCCTTTGACGGACATTACCCGAATATCGCCCTGCTGCAGCTCCAGCAGCTGCTTTACTATCGGCAGGCCCAGTCCGAAGCTTTGATTGGAATCGATCTTCAGCGATTTGAACGGCTCGAATATGACAGGCAAATCCTGTTCATCAATACCGATTCCCGTATCTTTGACGGATATGACGATCATCCCGTTATGCTCGGCCGCTTGCACTTCAATCGTGCCATGTTCCGTATACTTCACTGCATTATCCAGCAAATTGCTGATAATTTGCCGGAAACGGCTAGGATCGGCCAATACGAATGGAAGCTCGTTCGGTACGTTGTTGATGAGCTGCACCTGTTTATCTCCGGTCATAAAAACGAAGATTTTCAAAGTAACTTCTACCGCAGATCGCACATGAATCGGAACAGGATTTACCGTCATTTCCCCTTGTTTTAATTTTGAAAAGTCCAATATATCGTATACAAGCATAGATAACCGTTTTGCAACCGTAGTAATAATTCCGAGGCTTTCCTTTTGCTGCGCCGTTAAAGGATACCGGTGGTCTTCCAGCACGGACTGGGCAATGTTCATCATGCCATGGAGCGGCGTTTTGAACTCGTGTGCCGTCTTCGTCAAAAATTCATCCTTCAGCTTATCGGCCTGAATGAGCTGGATCGACAGCTGCTCGTTCTGCTTGAACGCATTCGAGAAACGAAGCGACATGAGCAAGGTCAGCATCAGCAGGAACAAAAACGGTTCTATCGGCGGAAACGTGAATAGCGGCACGAAGAAATAAACATTCAAATTTTGCACAAAAGCATAAAGGTTGAGCGCGACTGCGGCAACCGCCAAATACAAGCTTCCTTCCACTTTTTGCCGGGCAGCCAGTATAAACACATACAACGCATAAAAAATCGGGAAAACCGCATAAAACGTCGATACCGGCTGCATAGCCGCTTGCTGGAAATAGGAGAAAAACAACGCATACCCGATCGTTAAAATACATCCGATAACCAGCATAAACCATATGATTCGCCTGGAGCAATAACTCCGAAAGCCTGTATAAATATAAAGGCAAAACGACATGCCGACTCCGACGACCGAGAGATATTGGAGGCGCAGGAACAGCCATCCCGGCAA
The DNA here is from genome assembly GCF_042793215.1 of Paenibacillus sp. NPDC056579. Classification (NCBI taxonomy): domain Bacteria; kingdom Bacillati; phylum Bacillota; class Bacilli; order Caryophanales; family Paenibacillaceae; genus Paenibacillus; species Paenibacillus sp. NPDC056579. Next base: position 477,323 of record NZ_JBHTVD010000004.1, on the reverse strand, counting down.
GGATTGGACGAGCTCATACACCACTCTCTCGCCCCTCATTGACGTAAAAGCGCCAGTAAACAAACAAATCAAGCCAAACATGAAGATGGACGGATCATTTCTCCGTTGAGTATATAAGCCGACGAAGTACACGCCTACCATCATGAAGGCCGTAAGCCTTATCCAATCATAGGCCATCGCTTTACTTTGGATCTTCGAGATCTGTTCGGCGTACCCGATGTAAATAGAATGATTTATCCCGCTGCTTGCCGGAAAATCATAATTCGAAACTTGAACAATAACTTCATTGGTTCCCCGCTTCAAAGTAAAAAAACCGGCAAATGGCTTATTCCGCGCATCATAAGCCCGGTTATTAGCAGGATCTCCGCTCTTCCCGATTAGTTGGCCATTCACATAAATATGGTTAGCCATAGGGATCGACAATGTTTTTAACCCGTATAAGCGGTTATCTTCCTCGTTTTGGATGAGCAGCCGATACGTTGCGCTGCCGAAGGTGCTCATTTGGTCCGACCATGATCCCGGCACGGAAATCATCCGAGGAGCGGGCACACTTCCCTCAGCAAAATTTTGCGCGAACAATAACTGATTGGGATAAAACTCCCACTGGCCGTCGAGCTTCATTACGCCTTCTTCGGCGAAACGCCAGGGTTGTAAATCGAGCACACCATGCTCCGCCTTCGGCGCTCCGTCATCTTTAAGCTTCAATATCCAAGGGATCGTTCCGTACGTGCACACGACCATAGCAACTGTAATTAAAAGTGCTGCTATCTTCTGTTTCACGCGCCGCTCCTGATTCGGAAATGGGAAGAAGTTAACTGCTGGTACAACGCAGCGGTCTCCGGCTCCAATTCGACACCGAGACGCTCGCGTACCTCATGCTCCAGCTGCCGGTATACTTTAATCGCCTCATTGCGATCCCCCATCTCCATATGCAGCTTCATCAGCTCCCGGCTATCCTGCTCGGAATCCGGAGAAATCGCTACACTCCTGCGCAGACACTCGAGCGCATAAGAGCGCTGGTCATTGCTTTTGAAAAAATGAGCGAGCCTGCGAAGCGCATGCACATATTTGTCCGCCAGCTTATCGCGCCTGTGGTACGCCCAAATAAAGTCACAGTCTTCCAGGTAATCCCCCTTGTACAGAGCCATGATCCGCTCCAGACGCGGTACGCCAAGCCCCGTATCTTCCAGCGTTTTGTCGAGCAGCTGTTCCAGCTCGGTTGCATCGCAAACGAGGCTGCCGCAATCAAGCGAATAACCATGGGCCGTCTTACGAACGGTTAACGGCAAGCCGCTCTCCCGTATATTTTTTCTAAGCAGCGATATGCACGTATGCAAATAGGTCCTTGCCTTCTCGGCATTCGATTCCGGCCATAGCGTCTCCATAATGACGGTACTCTCTACGGTTTGACCGGATCGGTGGACAAGCAGTGCGCACAGCTCCTTTTCCTTGTTCGTCCGCCATGACAATTGCGTGCTTTCGCTCTGCCCGAGCTTAACCGAGAAGCTGCCCATACAGCAGATTCTCGGGCTACCGCTCTCTTCATATCCTCCAGACCGTCCTGCTACAGCTTCTTCAATCCGCTTAAACGAATGATGCAGCCTATCCTGTTTAATCGGTTTCAACAAATAGTCGAGCGAATGAATTTCAAACGCTTCGACAGCATACTCGGCATAAGCCGTTGTAAAAATAATATGCAAACCAGGGTGGGCCGTCTGAATGGCGCGCGCCACGTCCACGCCTTTCATACCCGGCATTTCAATATCCAAGAAGACAGCGTCCACTTGCTGCTGTTTGATTTCCTCAACGGCTTGCAGCGGATTCATATATTTACCGACAATGTCCACATTGCCGAGCTCGCACAGCATAATTTCCAGCATATCCAGCGCGAGCTCCTCATCATCAACCAGTACGACGCGAATCATCAATGCTCCCCCATTGCCCAAAGCTCTCATTTGTATGTGAGTAATTAATTCGACAAAATCAGACGATGTCCTGCTCTTTTTTTTCCACGAATAACCAAGATACTAGGTCCAACTACCTTGACAACCGGGGATAAAAAAAAGAAAAAGCCGCATCCCATGCGACTTCTATATTTGGTGCATATTTCATTGCTCTACTGTTAGTGTTGCCTGACCTTTCACCAGCTTCTCCTCGGTACCGGTGCCTGCGATTGGCGAATAGACACAGCAATGCAGGTCTTCGTTGCCGTTAATATGGCCAAAGGTGTTGATTTCGAACGACAACTCACCAAAGTCCGGGTGGTTCAGCAGAAAAGGCTGCGTCTGCTTCTCTTTGACATTGTGACGATCCCACCGGGCGGCGAATTCTGCACTTTCCTTGGAAAGTCTTTGGACGAACGTCTCGTACCACGGGTCCCCCTTCGACTGCCCATGATACGAGCGGAGGATAGCGGCGCTATATTCGGCAAAATCTTCCCAGTTCAGAACTCGGTTCCGTAAATACGGATTCATGAAGAGGGACCAGACCATGTTGCGGCCCATCACAGGGTCTTCCAGGAAGTCATATAAGAAACGAGGCGCCTGGCGGTTCCACGCGATAATTTCGGTCCGGCGATTGACAATGATGGAGGGATACGGCAGCTGGTCGATGATCTTCTGCAGTCCCGGTTCGATCGGCGAAGCAAGCTGTTGTTCGGACCAATCCGGAAGATCGCCAAACCCCGACAGCCGCATGACATGCAGCCTCTCGTCATGAGACAGGAGCAGCACTCTGGCGATACTCTCCATAACTTCCCTGGAAGCAGCCACGTCTCTTCCCTGCTCCAGCCACGTGTACCATGTGGTGCTGACATTCGCCATTTCCGCGACTTCTTCCCTGCGAAGTCCGGGGGTTCTCCTTCTCCCGTATCCGCCGGCGATGCCGACATCCGCCGGTTGAAGCCTTTCTCTGCGCGATTTTAAGAACTCTCCAAGCAGATTCCGGCTTTGCGTCATTTACCTATCACCTCCGTGACTTAAGAGTACAATATTCAAATGATACCATTCCTGCTGTAGCAAAATAAAGCCTCCGCTCCGCCTTAGGGCGGGCGTGAGGCTGTAGCTTGTGGCATAATATCGCTTTGATGATCTAACGATTGTTATTGCTTAATATGCTGCTATCCGTTATCCCATCTGCAGCACCAGCTTGCCCGACGTTTGCCGGCTTTCGAGCAGCCGATGCGCCTCAGCTGCCTGCTCCATCGGATAGATACCGTACATCTCCGAGCGTACATCCCCGTTCGCGAGCAGCTGCAGCGCTTCCCTCGCTGCCTTTCCCACCGCCTCCGGATCATATACGGCATATGCACCCAGGTTAAAACCGACGATATTCCTATTTTCCAGCCAAATCTCATTCGTGTCATGCATCAGCTTGCCGCCGCTGGCATTGCCCAAAGCGATCATTTGACCTAGCGGCTTCAGGAGCTCCAGACTGTGATCCCTCGTCTCTCCGCCAACCGGGTCAAAAATAGCGTCGACTCCCTGTACTCCCGCCAATCGTTTGGTTTCATTGGCAAAATCCGAGCGCAGCAGCAGTTCATCATATCCAAGCGAGGAAGCGAGCTTGATCTTGTCCGATGTGCCCACTGTTCCCAATAACATACCGGCACCGAACCGCTTGGCGACTTGCCCTAGAAAGCTGCCCAATCCTCCTGCAGCGGCATGAACCAGGACGGTGTCTCCTTCCTTCATCCGGCTCACATGCTTGACAGCCATATAGGCGGTAGTGAGGTTAACGATGGAGGCAGCCGCCTCGGCCATCTTCCATTCGCCTCCTAGTGTATCCAGCGGTACCGTAAGCTGCGGCGTTACTCTAGCCTGAGTCGCGTAACCTCCAAGCTCAAGGAGCTTCATAGATGCAACCGGCTGGCCGATCGTAAATCCCTGAACGCCCTCTCCTATAGAGCGGACATATCCGGACACCTCTAGGCCCGGGATCACCGGGAACGGAAACAACTCTGTAAACTCGCCCTTGCGGATCAGAATATCTACGAGCCCAATGCCAGCATACGCCACATCGATGATCATCTCCCCGTATCTTGGCGTAAGATCCGGCAGTTCCTTTAATTGCAGCACCTCGGCTCCGCCTGCTCTTTCAATAACAATCGATTTCATTTTGAATACCTCCCCATAGGATATCTACGAATTTATGTTACCAACGAAGGGCGGCTCCAAACAGGTTTCGATTATACGGGTATAAAAAGTAACAGGCTTCGCGAAGAATATCAATTTATCCTGAAAGGAAGCATTACCTATTGTGAAGGATCCATAAGGGCTGTATCGCTTGGACCGCCATATTCCCTACTCATTTAATAAGGTGGTCACCCTGCTCTGGATCAGCTTGGCTACTTCCTCCGCAGGCTTTTGCCCGCTAAAGAACGATCTGGCTTCGTCTCCTATGATGGAAATTATACTCCCCTTCACCATCGAATAGTTATCCGCAGTGCTAAGAAGCTGTTTGAATTTAGTGAATTCTTCGTCCGATACCTTTGGTATTTTTCCGTCTGGCAGCTTGTATGTACCTTTTTTCACTTGTTCTTGAATATCGTTTAGTTGCTTCTCGTTCACAGACTTAAGCATGGAAAACCCTTCTCTCTCTTGCATGGACTGGATCTCTTCGGATAACAAGAAGGCAATCACCTTCCATGCCTCCTCTTTAACCGGAGATTTGGCTTGAATAGCGAACTGGGATGTGGTGACAATCCGGGTCCCGCTTTTTTGTTCAGGCTTTTGCAGCAGCTTCGGGTTGGAGTAGAACTGATGTAAGCCGTTGATAACATCTGCCGGTGATTGCAAAACGGTAGAGTAGAACATTTGCTTGCCTACGTCAGCCGGTTCCGTGGTCATGACTTTATTATCATACATGCTTTTAATTTGCTGCATCGCTTCCAAAAATAAAGGAGAGTCGAACTTTGCCTTCTTCGCCGTTTGATCAACAAACTCCGCGTACTTATCCACGATCATCTCTTGAAGGAGTATTTCCGGCGGGTCATTAGCTAAGGCATAACGGCGTTCCTTGCCGCTTTCCCCCATTTTCTTCGATATCTCCGCAAACTGCTTCCAGGTCCAATTCTTATCGTCAACGTTTGTCTTCTGCAGAAGATCCCCATCTCCTACGAACGCCCGCAAGTTGAATCCGGATGGAATGCTATACAAACCGCCATTCATCTTCAACGCATCTATAATATTCATCTGCAACTCGCTCTTATTCAGTGTTGCATCTTGCTTCATGAGCTCATCCAGGTTCAGGAGAAGCTTTTTGCTCATATAATCGTCGATTGGCAAGCTGCTTATTTCGAAGATATCCGGGCCTCTGCCTGCCAAGAGCGCCGTATTCGTCGTCTTCTGGTATTTTTCATAATCTTCCGTGGATTGGATTTGCAGGTCGATGCCCGAATTTTTTTCTTCAAATTTTCTCTCTACAGCCTGGAAAAATGCGCTCGATCTTTGCAATGACAAAGTAACGACGGTCTTCCCCTCTCCTGATGCATTGCCCCCCTTGCGCTCCACTTCCTCACTGCCGCCAGAACGGCACGCAGTCGTTATCGTTATTAACATACCAATACATAGTATCCATTGAAACTTTCTCATTGAATAAATCCTCCTATCCATTTCTCATATACATATATCAAACTATTGCAGGCGAACCTGGTTTCCGTCTTGCAAAGGCTCACTGCTTTCCAGAACAATCATGTCATCCTCATAGATGCTATCGGATTGAATCATCGTTTCATAGCCATTCATTTCATAGGAGTGAATTCGGACCTTGCGGACAATAAAGACGTTGCCTATGGCTCCTCTCTGCTCGTCAATCTTATAAACAAACATGCCCTCACGATCCTGATGAAGAGCTTCATTGGAAAGGGTCAATCCCTCTTTGCGCGATCGTTTCTCGAGCTTGATCTGTACCTGTTCACCCCCTTTCAGTCCGGGATCAACGACCTTTACGCGAAGAATCTTTTGTGGAATGGCTACCGACTTTCCTATCCCTTCATTAGAAGAGCTCGCGGTTCGCGGTTCTGCATTCGCCACTTCGTCTAATGTGCCATCGATTATACGGGATTGTTGTTCTTGCGCAGCGTGTACTTCGACCTCTACTTTCTCACCGGCCGAAATCGCAATGCTGGACAAACGGCTTGAATCGGCAACAAGCTCGAATCGATAACCAAGGCTGCTATTCGTCATAACAATATCAGGCTCACCTGCCGAGGCCAGACCTTGTGCGGAATTTACTTTCGTAATCACCCCATCGAAGGGAGCCGTCAGTTCCTTCTGGATCGATAGACGGTCTTTCAGATCGTTAATTTTACGTTCCTGCAACCCTAGATCAAGCTTTCTCGTTTCGAGATCGCGTCTTGCATTCCGAATCTTGAGCTCGTCCCCATCCATGGTTGACTGGATAAGCTGGTCTTGAATACTTTCAAGAGCGATTTTTTGCTTGTCTAGGCTGGTCATTTCATCTTCCAGTTCACGTTCGGCCGTTTTGCTGTCATAGATGATTAGTTGTTGCCCCTTCGTCACTAGATCACCTGCTTTAACGAGAATTTGTCGGGCCTTCCATCCGGCAGCATTCGATAGGTTAGCTTCATTGAGCGGTTGCAGGTTCCCGCTGCCTTCGATTGTGAATACAAGACTTCCCTTGGCCGGCTTTTCCGTTATCACTTTCGGCAAGGCTAACGACTGCAGCGTATTGCTGAATATCGTAAAAAACACTAATAATCCCATAAATACAATGAACACGACTTGAATGCTTTTTTTTCGCCTATGATCAACCGGCTTCTTTTCCAACTCCATCTCCCCTTACACTTGCATGGTAGGCGACGACATCGCGACACTACCCTTTGATGCCAGACAATTGAATACCTTCTATGAAGTAGGCTTCCGCATATAGAAACAGCAGCACCATCGGAGCCATATAAATGACGGACGCAGCAAAAGCAACCCCCGGCTCAGCATTGATCCTGGACAAATAAACCGATAACGGCTGCTTGAACGGATCATCCAGAAAAACTATCGGCTGTTCCACCATGTTCCAGTAATCAACGAATAAGAGGAGAACAAGTGCAGCGAGACCCGGTTTAACCATCGGGAGCATGATCTCGAAGAAGATCCGCAAATGCCCGGCTCCATCCATTTTTCCCGCTTCAATGTAGTCATAGGGAATTTCCAGCATGAATTGTCTTAGCATGAACACGCCGAAAGCAGCGAAAATGCCTGGTAGTAGGATCGCGATCGGACTATTTAGGAGCCCAAGCCTATCCGCCATAATGTAATTCGGCACTAACGTCACTTGGAATGGCATGAGCATCGTCAAAACATACACGAGAAACAAGGATTCCCGCCCGCGAAATTTCAGCTTGGAAAATGCGTATGCTGCAAGAGATGCTACCAGGGTGTGTCCTGCGATGATCGGAACTACCATAAATACCGAATTCCAGAACATCGCGAGATATCTCGGACTGTCCACCAACACCTTACGATACTGCTCCAAGGTCACTTGATCCGGCAGCAATTTCAAATTCACGAAACGAGCGGCTTGGTTCATCTGCCCTATGGAGCCGTAATTGATGCTAATTTCTTGCTCTGTCATGAGCGAGTTTGTGAATGTAATCACAATTGGGAATAAGAACACTATGGCTATTGCGCCCAAGAAGAGCGTCAACACGCCTTTTTTCAATATTTTGGCAGCAAGCACCTCCAACCTTCCCCCTATTCCATAAACTGACGATACCGGCGTTCAACCGCAAACAATCCAGTGACGATCAGAAGGATGCAGCCCGCCATCAAGATCGCCGCCGCAGTCAACTTCTGAATATCGAGCGATGTGAACATGTTGTTCATATAGTGCTGCAGCATGTAGATACTGTCATGCGGATAATCGCCGGCAATCAAATACGTTTCCCTAAATACTTTGAACGAATTAATGATCGACATAATGACTACGAAGAATATGGTGGATGTTAAGCAGACAATCGTAATACTGCCGAACTGCCGTAAACGACCTGCCCCTTCCACTTGAGCGGTGTCGTAATAATCTTTCGGGATTTGCTGCAGTCCCGCCAAGAATAAAATCACGTTATAGCCGATGTTCTTCCATAGATAGACGGCAATGATCACGATTCGAGCATGATCGGTCTTCATCCAATCCACTCGTTCGATACCGCTGCCGCTCATCCAGGCGTTCAAGGAACCATTCCAATCAAGCAAAATTTGCCAGACCAGCAGGGTCGAAGCTACAGGAACGACAAGCGGCAGCACATACGCAGTGCGCAGCCAATTTCGAAGGTATACATTCTGGTTCAGCAGCATCGCCAAGCTTAGCGACAGCACAAGCATAAGCGGGACACTAACAGCGCTAAAATAAAATGTGTTGGATGCCGCCTTCCGAAAGGAGTCGCTCGCCAGCAGCTCTCGGTAATTATCCAGTCCCACAAAATGGCCGTCCACCGTACTGTCCATGAAAGAATAGTACATTCCCATAGCGAACGGTATCAGGTAAAACAGCGCAAAGCCGATAACGCTCGGCGCGAGGAACATCCATGCCACCGAAGCATCCTTGCGGAGCCAGTTCTTCATGGTTGCCTACAACATCCTTTCCAAAAGCCAAAGTTCAAAGGCGTACGGTTACAATGATTCCATCCATATTGTTGCCGGAAATCTCATATTGGCGGTTGGCCGGCACTTTAATGGCGGTATTTTGGGATACTGGGTAATAGGCGACCTGATATTTTGTACCGTCAACGGTAAACAGAATGCTCTTCTCTTTCTTCAAGTAATCCAAATATTGCTCCAAGACAAATCGTTTCTCTTGCATAATGGCACTATGAGGCAGTCCGATATAGCGGTAATGCCACGGTTCATATTGGATCCCCGTAATCGCTGCTTTATCCTTCGGGTAGCGTAAGATAAAACCGTATTTCCACGCATTTTTATTCAGCCACTTTCCTTCAGGCGCTTGATTCATCTCCATTTGCGTAGAACCGATATCAAGGGATAACCCTAAATTATGTTCGCTGTAACCAGCAGGAAGAGCGTAATCCGAACCCATTTCTTGATAAAGCTGACTCTGCTCTTCCAGGCCGCGATAACCGCTAGTAATAGAGAAATGGCTGACTTTATCTTTTTGTGCAGCACCCACCATCTCTATAAATCGTTGCGCCACACTCTCCGATAATTGAATACGGTTGTCCAACAAACCATATCCCCTTATCAGCTGCTTATGCTGAGACAGCTTGATCACATCGGATTTGATTCCCTCTTTATGAACGGGATACTCCTTATTCACCAACAACAGATCACCTTGGTAAACCTGATCCTTTGTAATCGTTATCGTTTGTTGTTTTAGTTGTGATACCGCTTCTTGATCCTTTTCACGAGCTGGGTAGCCCTGCATGAGCTGTTCATTCTGTTCGAAGACGATACCCCCTGCCACCAAAAGTACGGCAAATAAAAATAGCCACTTCTTCATTTTCAGTCCTCCTCTTCTTACATTTAGACTAAGGAAAACTGTTAAAGAAAAAGCAGCGCAAAAATTAAAATTTTTCTAAAACCACAGGATCAGAGTTGTGTCCTTGAAAATAAAAAAACATCGTCCCTACCAGCTGACGATGTCAAGTAACCCCTATGTTACGCGGGCTCTGCAGGTATGTTTTTTTGTGGAATACGGACTTCAAATACCGTACGAATGAGATTGCTTTGGGCCGTAATCGTGCCATGATGCTGCTCAACAATATTCTTCACGATGAACAAGCCAAGACCTGAGCCCCCGTCTTTATGAGCTCTTGCTTTATCCCCACTAAAAAACATGTCGAAGATATGCGGCAGCTCCTTCTGGGGAATACTGTCTCCATAATTGACTACTTGAATCACTACATCTTTTGCATCAGGATGGCATTGAATATCTATGAACTGGCCGTCTACTCCATAACGAATGGCATTCGTCAGAAGATTTTCAAATACGCGTGCCAGCAGCTCTCCGTCACCCCAAACGATCATATGCGGGGTCATATTCAGTCTGGCCGTTAAATTATTTTTCTCCAGCACAGGGAATAATTCTTCGGTTAATTGGATGAGAAGCTCGTTAAGATCGATCGTCGTTGTTTCCATGGTAAGTTTTCCGTAGTTCATACGGGTGATTTCGAACAGTTCGTCAATCAGCTTCTCCAGACGCTGGGCTTTGGTGAAAGCTATGCTTGTATAATGCTTCCTTTGCTCCGCCGTCAGCTGATCGTCTTGAAGCATGAAATCCAAATAGCCTATAACAGATGTCAGCGGCGTTCGCAAATCATGAGCCAAATTCAAAACCAGCTGCTCCTTGCTGTTTTCCGCAAAATCTCCTCTTTGTATAGCCTGCTGCAATTTTTGGCTTGCCAGATTAATGTCCCTCGCTATATCCCCAAATTCATCATTGGAATGTAGACTTATACGACTGTTAAAATCACCGTTCGCAAGCTGGTTAATCCCGTTGGATATGACATGAAAATAAGCCGCATAACGTTTGGTGAACAGAAAGAACAGATAAAAGGAAACCGGGAAAAATATGATCAAAAAGAAATTCACATCCCCGATTTCTCGAATGAAAAAACGCAGTTTGGTAGACGGATCCTCAAACTTCGTCGTATGATAGTAGAGCTGCAGGATTTTGAAGAGGATATAGGTAAATATAGCGGATAAAGACATACTCAAGCCGAATAGTAAAATCATTTTAAACCGAAAGCTTCGGATTACGTTATCCATTGAACGAGTACCCCACCCCCCAGACGGTTTTGATCAGTTTGTTCTTATGCATGTCTTCTCCAAGCTTTTTCCGCAAGGTTCGGATATGTACCATGACCGTATTGCTGCCTTCATAGTATGCCTCACCCCACACATGCTCAAAGATATTTTCCGTGCTGTACACCTTCTTGGGATAGCTGGCAAGCAAAAATAAAATATCGAATTCTTTCGGAGTTAATTCAACAAGCTTGCCGTACAAGAACACGGTTCGCTCTTCAGGATTGATAATCAGCCCTCCAGCCTCCAAAGCAGGCTTAGTCATCACTTGCATCGATTGATTGAACTGCATGGACCGTCTCAGCTGGGCGTTGACTCGTGCGACCAGCTCCATCGGATTGAACGGTTTGGTCACATAATCATCCGCTCCTCTCACCAGCCCTGCAATCTTATCGAGATCGGTAGCTTTAGCGCTTAAAAAAATGATAGGAAACGGATGTTTTTCTCGAATTTGCCTTGTTACTTCATAACCGTCCATTCTAGGCATCATAATATCTAAAATCGCCAAATCAATAGAGTGTGTATTAACAACCGAGATTGCTTCCTGACCGTCAGCCGCTTTGATACACTGGTAGCCTTCTTTCTTCAAATGCAGCTCAATTAGGTCGGCAATCTCCGCCTCATCATCAGCTATTAGAATCGTAATAGACTTCATACACTCTACCTCCGTAATACGTAGTATTACATATATTAAATCGTTTATTCCTAGTGATTCCGGCTAAGATTCGCTTGGCTTGGTTAATGAATTTGGTACAGCTACCTTAAACTTAGCACATAATCGGAACGCAATCCAACCGATCAAGCCCCCGCAGGAATTTAGAATAAGATCATCAACATCAAAAATTCCAATGGAAAATACGGTTTGCGCGCATTCCAAGCATAGACTTAAACCAAAAGAACACAGGAGCGCATCTACAAACGATAGCTTTCTTTTGTTTATTGATAATAGGCCAAGTAAAATACCGTAAGGGATGAAAATCACGATATTTCCTAACAGGTTATAGAGCAGATGGCTCGAAAATACATGAAATGATTTGGATATTTCATGAAACGGAATCAGATTCCCTTCATTCAGCCGCGAGGCAATATAATGAGGGTTAGCCAAATTTCGTCTCAGCTGGCGATATAGAAATGGCACATCGATCGTGCCGAACTTAAATAATATCACTTTGAATAATCCGAACACATACAAGCCGAGCAGTGCTTGGATCACAATATCAAATAATAATCTCTTCTGTTTCATTCCTCATCCTCTATTTTCCTTAAGCTCAATCTCCAGTGAACAATAAACCGAGACCATTCATCCACCCGATTTTAAGGAAAACTATTTAAAAAGAAATGAGGCTAAATCTAAAATTTTTATTAAATTGATATTGTTCTGCCCGTTAGCACAAGACGGCTGCCGAATCCATCGCGGCAGCCGTGTCTTAGGTTATTATTTTTATTCTGAGAGATCGGTCACTGCACCTTTAGATGCGGAAGATACGAGTCTTGCATATTTGACTAGCACACCCGAAGAAGCTTTGAGCGGTGGCTTCACCCATGCACGAGCCCGAGCAGCCAGCTCCTCTTCGGATGCGTTAAACATAATCTGCTGCGTTTCACTGTCGATGGTTATTATGTCCCCGCTCCTTAGCAGCGCGATCGGACCGCCTACCTGTGCCTCGGGTGATACATGGCCGACTACGAATCCATGCGAGCCTCCAGAGAACCTGCCATCCGTAATAAGGGCGACTTCCCCGCCAAGTCCCTTACCTACAATCAGCGCAGTAACAGATAGCATCTCCGGCATACCCGGTCCGCCCTTTGGGCCACAGTAGCGAATAACCAGTACATCGCCTTTATGGATTTCATTTCTCAAAATGGCTTCGGTTGCGTCCTCTTCGCTGTCATACACCTTGGCCGGTCCGACAAAGCGCTGCTTCTTCATACCTGACATTTTGGCAACGGCACCTTCAGGTGCAAGGTTACCTCTCAGTACAACCAAGGGTCCATTCGGCTTTAGCGGCTGATTCAATGGACGAATAATCTCTTGATCGTCCTGCAGCGGAGCTGCTTCGGCTAGATTCTCCGCCAAGGTTTTCCCTGTGACCGTCAGACAATCACCATGAAGAAGCCCCTCAGCGAGTAATAGCTTCATTACACCCGGAACACCGCCAATTTCGTTCAAATCCTGCATGACATGCCGGCCGCTTGGCTTCAGATCCGCCAAATGAGGAACACGCAGACGGATCCGCTCAAAATCGTCCAATGTTAAATCGACCTCTACCGAATGGGCAATGGCGAGCAAATGCAGGAATGCGTTTGTTGAACCACCCAAAGCCATAACAACCGTAATCGCATTTTCGAACGCTTTTTTCGTCATAATGTCTTTGGGATAGATCTCCTGTTCGAGCAACGATATAACTTGCTTGCCTGCTGCAGCACATTCGGCTCCTTTATCAGGTGAAATGGCTGGGGTTGATGAGGAGCCGGGCAGGCTCATCCCCATTGCTTCCGCCGCAGCGGCCATTGTATTGGCGGTATACATGCCGCCGCAGGAGCCTGGGCCCGGGCAAGCGCTGCATTCTACCTTATAGAGCTGTTCATCCGTAATTTTACCTTCATGATATTGACCGACTGCTTCGAAAGCCGAAACGATATCGACGTTTTTACCGTCAAGTTTCCCAGGCTGTATCGTGCCTCCGTACACATAAACGGAAGGAATATTCAGCCTCCCGATAGCCATCAGACAGGCAGGCGTGTTTTTGTCACATCCGCCTATCGCTACAAGACCGTCAAAGCGCTCGGCCCCTGCAACAATCTCAATAGAATCTGCAATGGCTTCCCTGCTTGGCAGCGAGAACAGCATTCCGCCATGCCCCATCGAGATGCCGTCTGAGACGGTAATCGTATTAAAAATTAATGGAGCGCCACTGTGGTCACGGACGCCTTGCTTGGCTTGAACAGCCAAATCATTGATGTGCATATTGCACGGGGTTACCTCACTCCAAGTGCTGGCTACGCCAATCATCGGCTTTTTGAAATCTTCATCAGTAAAACCAACGGCGCGCAGCATCGCTCTGTTCGGTACCCGATTCACACCTTCACTTATTACTTTGCTGCGAATACGGAGATCTTTTCCGTTCGACATTGTACATCTCTCCAGTCTTTTTAGAGTAATCCGTGCAGCTCCTGCATCGGACGGATGAAATTCTGTTTCATCATAGCCTGAGCGTTATCACTATCATTCTTCTCAAAAGCTGAAATGATTGATGCATGCTCATCGACTGAAGCCTGTGTCGCAGCCATCGGCTGCTTTAAGAACACATATTTAAAACGCCGGATATGAATTTGAAGCGAAGCGCTGAATGAAGCGATGTAAGGATTGTCCGACAGCTCTACAATGAGGTTATGGAACTGCTCATCTGCCTCCATGGCTTGATAAGCTTGACCGCTCTTAATGGAATTTGCAAAATCCAGATTAATCGCTCGGAGCTGTTCGATTTGCTCCGGAACAATAGACTTGGCGGTGATTTCGGCTGCTAAAGCCTGAAGGGCTGCCATCGTTGAATACATCTTGAAGATGTCGTCCTTCTCAATTTCTGTTACTTTGGTTTCTTTTCCAGGATGTGTGGTAACAAGCCCTTGTACTTCGAGCAGCTGAAAAGCTTCCCGAATCGGTGTGCGGCTTACGCCAAGCGATTCCGCCAATTCGGCGTCGATAAGTTTTTCCCCGGGTTGCAGCGTTCCATCGATTATCCATCTCTGAATTTGCGAGAAGGCCCTTTCTTTGGCGGACATCCGTGCTGGTGAGACAAAATTGGTAGGTACTGGCATGGTTATCATCCTCAATTCCATGTTTACTTATATGCAATATATCGCATACATATATTAATTGCAAGAGGTTTTATCGGAAACCGCATTCTGAGCAAAAAAATAAAGCCCCATTACATAGGTGGCTTGTTTGGCGCTGCCTAATTCGAATCTCACTAACTGAGACGGATCTAGTACACCTGCTATCGGGTGAACCGGTTATTCCACATATTCGAGGCGTAATTTCCTAATTAGACCACCACAAAGTAATGAAAGCCACCGCGTTAACACGCGATGGCTTGTTAATAATACCTAACCCATTCCTGACTATGAACACTCGTCGATCAACCGCTCTAAAAACTCCGAAAACATCGAAGATTCTACCATGATTTTTTTAATCCCGATATCAAAGTGCTGTCGTACCTACTTTTAATAAAGCAGCTTCCGATCCGATATGCGCGCCGTGACCACATGACCGCCGGCGTGATTGCGGTGTCCACATGCAACAGGATCCGGTCCGACATAGCCCGATTCTCTGCCCTCAATGCTGATCTTTCCCGGTTCCAGCGTTACGATAGCGTATAATGCGTCTTCATATGGCGCTGTATTGGCCAGCAATGGGTAAGCTTTCATGACTTCGTCTGAATAACGGGTAGCCGCATAGTCTTTGCCCATATAGAAGTAGGACATGCTGTTAATATGAATGAAGTAAATATCGTCAATCACCTTGACCCCGTCCAGATGATTATGACCGTTCAGACACGCAATCACTTTGCGGAACCCTGCCTGCTCATTCGCTTCTCGCAAAATCGCCCGCAGCTTATCGCTGTTTTTGATGCCATAGTTGAAATCGTTGTAGGGCGATTCCAGATTTTGATGACTGAACAGAATCGTCGTCTTGTTCGTTGCGGCCAAATCTTCCCGAAGCCATTCGAGCTGTTCTTCCGTCAAGTTGCTTATCGCATCGGGGTGCTTGTGATAGTTGCCATGCTCGTAATCGACGCAGCTTCCCTCCAGCAGCAAGTAGTTCGCATCCAGCACGACGAAATGGTAATCTCCACTGTCGAATGAATAGTAATTGCGCTCCATGCCTAAATATTCCATGATCGTCTTCTTGTCGCACTTGTCCATATCATGGTTGCCCAGCACATGGTATTTCGGTCCGGTGAACCGTTCCCATTGGGCGACAAACGGTTTATTTTGCGGGTAAGGGAAACAGAAATCTCCAAGCTGAATAATAAAATCGACGTTCTCTTCGTTCATTCGATCAATGAATTGCTGCAGCCGCTCTTCGGCCCGGTACATGAAATCTTGATGAATATCGGCCATAACGCCGAATTTGATCTTGTCTTTGCCCATAGGAATCGACTCCTTTTCTACTTTTACTCCTTCACTGAGCCGAGCACAATCCCGTGAATGAAATACCGCTGCAGGAACGGATAAATCATCAAGATCGGAATCATGCTGACCATCACCTTGGCGGCGTTCAGTCCTTGGTCGGACGTTTGCATAAGCGTCTTCAGCATCTCCGGATCCATATTGTCTATTTGCGCCGGCTGCAGCAAGAAGGTGTTGATATAGGTTTGCAGCGGCATGTTAGCAGGCGTATGGATTAACACCAATCCATCGAAAAAAGCGTTCCAATGCCCTACTACGCTAAGCAGCGTTACTGTAGCTATAGCTGGAAGGCCGAGCGGAAGATATAGGCGGAACAGCGTGTTCCACGGTCCCGCGCCGTCCATCATGGCAGCTTCGTCCAGCTCCTTCGGCAAGTTGCGGTAAAAGTTCATCAGTAATATGACATTGAATATCGGCACCGCGCCGGGGAGAACGAGAGCCCAGATCGTATCGATCAAGCCGACAGAACGGATCGTAAGATACCACGGGATCAAGCCTCCGCTGAAAAGCATGGCGATCACAAGGCACCACATATATACGTTGCGTCCCTTAAATCTCTGCGGTGTCCTAGATAATGGAAAAGCCATCAATACTGTCATAATAAACTGGATTGTTCCGCCTAGCAAGACGCGTTTTATCGACACACCGAACGAAACGAAAAACTGTTTGTCGCTCATCAGGGTCTTGTAGTTTGCCAGGCTGAACTCCACGGGAAATACGGTTACGCGTCCTGCCGACACCGCCGCCTTATCGCTTAAGGAAATGGAGACGGAATTCACAACGGGGAACAACGAAAGAAAGGCAATAAGAAGCAAGGCTATCAGAATGATGGCGTTCGTTGCTAAAGTGCCGAAGCTCTTGCCGTACGTAGTCACAAATAAACACAACCTTTCAGAAAATCCGGTAATTCGCGAACCTGGAAGCCAGCTGGTAAGAGAGCACGATCAGGAAGAAGCTGATCACCGACTTCATCAGTCCGACAGCGCTTGCAATTCCATATTGCGAGTGTAATAATCCGACACGGTATACGTAAGTGTCGATCACATCGCCCGACGCATACACGAGAGGATTGTACAGGTTCAGAATTTGGTCGAAGCCGGCGCTCAGCACCTTTTCCAGTGACAAAGTCGCGAGCAGAATGATTGTCGCCGAAATGCCCGGCAGCGTGACATGAATCAATTTGTGCCAGCGGTTTGCTCCGTCAATTTCTGCCGCTTCATATAGTGAAGGATTAATGGCTGTTAACGCAGCCAAGTAAACGATGGCGGAAAAGCCGAAATCCCTCCACACATCACTGCCGACGAGCACGTAAGGAAACCATGTGTTGCTGCCAAGAAACAGGATCGGTTCATAGCCGAATAGTCCAAGCACCTGATTGACGATGCCGCGCAAGGACAACATTTGAGTCAAGATAACCGACAAAATAACCCATGACATAAAGTGAGGCAAATAGACGATCGTCTGAATCCAACGCTTCACAGTGCGCATTTTCAATTCGTTAAGCAGCAGAGCGAAAGCAAGCGGAACGATCAGATGTGCTGCTATTTTCATTAGTGAAATGAATACTGTGTTAAAAAAGATGACTTTACTGTCGGAAATTTGAAACATATATTTGATGTTATCCAATCCGACCCAGGGCGAGCCCCAAATGCCTTTTGCCGGCAGAAATTTCTTGAAGGCGATAACCGCTCCGAGCATCGGGTAATAATGAAATACCGCAAGCAGCAGCATTCCGGGCAAAAGCATAAAATGGTAATGAAGCTGTACTTTTTTGTTCTCCATGCCGTTCCTTTCCGTCGGTGATGGAATAATTGGAACAGGGTCCCACGGGACCCTGCCGCTTATTTCAACCGCTCGACTTCTTTCTGGACTTCTTTGGTCACATCATCTCCGCCCTGCTTCTTCCATTCGGAAACGAAGGTTTCGAAATAATCAAGCGGCTTATCCCCTACGATAATGCGGAGAAACGCTTCATCCTCCAATTTGGCCAAATTGGCCCACTTCATTTCCATCGATTTCGTTATCCCGTAAAACTCGCTGTATACTTCCGTATTGATTGGATTCAGCACGTTTTTGCCGGCATTGAATTGATACAGTATATACGCCCAATCCGAAGGACTCGCTTTCAGAGCGCCCATCCCTTTCTGGTACTGGTCGAATAGCTTAATGTCCGACTCAGGCAGCTCTTCTCTTTTCAGCTTGCCGGATGCGGCATCTTGAAGCCGCTGGAAGCGGTCATAGACGGTCGATTTCACACGGAATGTACGCTGGATCGGACGAACCTGCCAGTTGGTTCCCGGGCTATCGCTATACAATTTCGGATAGCCCGGAGCCATATTATCCATATCAGTGAACCAGTTTATCAGCTTGACGATCGCTTCCGGATTTTTGGCCCCTTTCTTCACGACCAAAATCCGCCCCATCGGGTTGGGCTGGCGGTTATACCATTTGCCGTCCGACGCAGCCAGTATGAAGGAATCCCACTCCGCCTTCGGATCGTTCTTGACCGAATCCGCAAGCGATTTGGCCGGAGCCCACGTGTAGCCCGTGGTAATGCCCGCCTTGCCGGCGCTGATGTCTTTGGCAACCTGATCGGGCTTAATCGTGCCGAACTCTTTGTCGATCAAGCCCTGCGCATACCATTCTCTCAGCTTGGCAAGCGCCTGCTTGGTTTCCGGCATGGTGGAGCCGTATACGATATTCCCTCCAGAGTCTTTCACCCATATTTTGGGAAATGATTTCAGAGCCGTGAATACCCCGTCGAACGAATTGTAATTCGTCGTGCCGGTTACGAAGGTCGAAGTTCCTTGAATGCCGTAGGTGTCTTTCTTGCCATTCCCGTCCGGATCCTGCTCTATGAATGCGCGCGCCACCTTCTCCAAATCGTTCAACGTAATTACTTTCGGCAAGTTGATACCGACCTGCTTCAGCCAGTCTGTACGAATCCAGACCATATTGTCGTTATCATGCGCGGGCACGGTGGAAGGAATCCCATAAAGCTTATTTTTATAAGTCACTTTCTTGATAAAGTCGGGACCGTAGCCTGAGATCACTTTCTTCAATAGCGGCGACGCATAATGATCATACACCTGGGTCAAATCTTCCAGCATGTCGGATTCCACCAGCAGGTTGTAGTCGCTCTGGGAAACGAACAAAAAGTCGGGAATGTCGTTGCTCGAAACGAGCAGGCTGACCTTCTGGTCGTAGCCGGATTGCGGCGCCTCGAATGCATGATTGATTTTGATATTGAACTTTTCTTCAATCAGCTTCGTGTAATGGTTATCGGTCAACGTATCCTTGCTGCCTTCAGGCCATTTGTTCTCCGCCGGAGTGTAATAGCCCAGATTGACAGTTACCGGCTCGCTGTACTTTCCGTACGGATCCGGCTTTTCTGCAGCATTGCCGGCCGGCTGCTTGGGAACGGCGTCATCTCCTCCACTGCCGTCGCTACAGCCCGATACAGTAAGAGCCAGCAGCGTCACTATCGGTATGAACGTCCTCTTTACTCGGTTGACTTGTCGTTTGCTCACTTGCGGAACCCCCCGTGATTGGTTTTGTCTTCGCTTCAGCTTCATTGTATCGGATAGTCCCGCTAGGCAGGGAGTCATTACGATTCCCGGTTTGGTAGAAAAATGTTTCTTTTTCCCGAACAATAATCGACCATCCGCACAACATGGCTCACACTTGACGATGACGGTATTCGGAAGGGAGCAAACCGGTCTTCTCGCGAAACTGCCTGCTGAAATATCGGTGGTCAAGAAAACCGCACTCTTCCGCGATATCTGCGATAGACTTGGAGGTTTGCAGCAGCAGCGTCATCGCTCTCGTCAGACGAAGCTCCTTAATGTAGTCCTGATAGGTAATGCCCATCAAATCCTTGAAGCATTTGCTGAAATATCCGCGGCTAAGCATCATCTTGCGGGCTACTTCGTTTTGCGTCAGCTTGTAATCCTGGTGAAGCTTGGCAAGCTCCGCCGCTTCCAGAATACGAAGGACGACATCTTCTGGATACGAGGATCTGTGAAACATGCGTTGAATATGGTTGCGAAATTCCGTCATAAACCTACACCATGACATCCAGCTGTCAATCGACTCCGCTTTGGTTAACCATACGTGCAGAAAGTCCGAGTTTAGCGTCCGGTTCCACTCCACCAGCAAATAGTGCATTACTTTGTGCAGCTTGGAGATCGGTAGCTCCATCTCTTCCATACGTTTGCACAAGCTGTCAAATTGCGGTTCCTTGAGCGCCCAATATAAAGGCAGCCATTCGTCGATAAGGGCTTGCAGCCTCTTCTCGTCATCCTCGGACCATACAACCGATTCCATTCCATGTGACTGTTCATGCCCGCTCTGCCGTGTATCGTTCAAACCACGAATCCTCATAGTAATGCGCCGGAGCGCTTCCTGCATGAGATCGTTTTCCAATTCGGTCTTCACGATGTAGTCAATTGCGCCTAATCGAAGCGCATCCTGAATGTATTTAAAATCCTCATGACACGTCAGTACGGTCATATGTACATGCGGAAACCGCTCGCGAACTTCCTGCATCAGATCAAAGCCATTCATCACAGGCATGGCAAGATCGGTTATTAACAAATCGACGGACTCCTGCTCCATCAGCTCCAGTGCTTTTCGGCCGTTGCTCGCTTCGCCGACCACCGTTATTTCGAACTCCGCCCACTGCATCGTGGAGATAAATCCTTTTCGGACAAAATATTCGTCATCGACTACCAACGCTCTAATCATCTGGATGATCCCCCTTCAATGGCAGCCGGAAATACATCGTAGTGCCGTGCTCCCTGGAGCTGACAGTATGCAGCTTCGCTTCTTCGCCGTAATTAGCTCTTAACATCGTGTTCACATAGTTCAGTCCGATACCCATACCGACTTTGTCGCGCTCCGGAATATCGTTCATCATCAATCTCTCGATCTCCTGCTCGCTCATGCCGTTCCCGTTATCAATGACCTGAACCAGCAAGCATACATCGTCCTCCATTGTAATTCTAAGTTCAATCGTGCTCTGATCCTCCGTTAATCCGTGATAGATTGCATTTTCAATTAAAGGCTGCAGCAAAAAGCGGGGAACCTTCACGTGCATCGCTTCCGGAACCGCATGAACCCTAAGGGCAAACTCATAGTTATACCGCATTTGTTGCAAAGCGATGTAGTCCTGCAAAGCATTGATTTCATTTTGCAAAGGCACCTGCCCGCCGTCCTTGCCCAGATTGTAGCGGAGCAGCCTGATAAAGATAGTAAGAAATTGAACGATCTCCTCTTGCTGATTCGCTTTGGCGATCCACTGCACTGTGTTCAAGGTGTTATACAGAAAATGCGGGTTAATCTGAGCGACTACCTTCTCCACTTCCAAATGCCGCTTGTCCTCTTCATTTCGCTTCAATTCGGTCAACAGCATCCAGATCTTCGAGCGCATATCTTCAAACTGCTCCAACAGCACATCCAGCTCTACTACTTGTGTCCTTGCAATAGGCGGACGTGTGATCTCTGCTTCGTGAAATCGGTTATCGCCGAACTGCCTGATTTCGCGATTCAGTTTGTGCAGCGAATAATAAAACTTTCTCCATATCATGGCTCCTGCAGCCAGGCTGAACAACAGCGATACCGTAGCGATAACCAGCCATGCAATGCTCCAGTTCCAAATTTCCTTACGTAATATGTTTTTCTGGATCACTGCGTAGAGAATCCATCCTTGCTCAGGGCTGTATTCACGAAAAAAATAATCGTCGCCTATCACCTCGTAACCGTCCGTTTGTTTAAAAGAGCCAGCCATAGGTAAACCGACCGGAAACCGTTCTTCATCCTGACTGAACACGACAGTACCTTTGGCGTCGGCAATGACTTGCACCGCCGGAACGCCATACTGCTTGCTATTGAGCACCTGCTCATACAGCTTTATATTCGATTCCACATAAATATTTTGCGGGGAACGCCGGGGAATATTGAGAGGCCGCGACACCGAGAAAACCAAACCCTTATTGTTAGAAAAGGAGTTATGAGGCGGGTGGAAAATCACTCCCTTTGACAGTGTCAAGGGCTCCAATCCCCCTGTTCCGAGGCCCGGCTCTACCGGCTGATTCTGATAAAAGATTGCGTTCGTCTGCGAATCATAAATATAAAACAGACCTGTGTCCGGATTGGTAAAGCTGACTTGCTGCAAATAGTCGAAAATACGTTGACTGAGCACATATTTCTCAGCCGGATCGTCGGATTGAAACAACAGCTGCACATCTCGGGTTGCCAGCTGCTGAGAAACGTAATTCAAGTTATCGTACGTTTTTTCTATGTTCGTTCTTACTTGATGGAGCGTGCTTTGAACGCCGTTGGCCGTTTTATTGTCAAGAATTAAATAGATGACGTAATAGGATAGCGCCCCGATCAAAATAATCGGAAGAATCGAGCTCATCATCAGACCATTTAACAAACTTGTTTTCAATGAACTGGGTTTGGGTGAACCCCACGGCAGACGCATGGACTCATGACCTCTCTTCTCTTGTTGTCGCAACGAGCAAGCCTCAGTGTTCGCTGGGGTCTACTCGTTCATTTCTAGAATGAATTCGCGAGCAACTTTCATAATCCTGTTCTGGCTGCAATTGAATACGGACGCCGGATACGCAAATACCGCCTCGAGAGCCGATAAGACTTCGAGACGGTTGATTGTACCTTATTAGAAGCTCCTTCAGGCTGTCGGGGCAGGGGCAGCTAGAAGCGTGCCCGCGTTATCGACGCTTATGATATAGCGCGACCCGCTCGGGGCGAACAGGCTGAAACGGTCGCCAGAGCTTGCGGAACTGTTCATATACGGCTTGTCGGCGCCGGCCAGTACGTTGTTAAATGTCTCGATTCGAGTACAGTTGGACGTGATTTCCAGGCCATATCGATTTTGTGCCTGAGCAGCCATTCGTACGGTATTATCGTGAACGGCACCGTTCATAACGGCATTTTCCAGCTTAATGCCTGCATATACTCCGGACTCCTTATAGCTGGCGGAATCGATAATGTTGCCAAGGACTTCGAAGCCGTCCGTTTCCGTCAAATAGAGCCCATGTCTGCCTGACCTTTTCAGCATATTGCCGTGAATGAAATAGTTGCCGCCCTTGGCTAACCAAATGCCTTCATAGTCCGTCTCTTCGATCTGGTTGTCGTTGACCATCAAGTCAAACGTATTCTCGGCATAAACGCCCCTCCGCGTTCGCGCCACCTGATTTCCCGTTACTTGAATGTTGCGGCTTCGCGTAATGAGGATCGATGTTTTGGCCAGGGCCACATCCGTAATCAGATTGCGTGCGATGACCGCATGCTCGACTTTGACGTCGCCAGATCCCGTGCAGGCAATACCTTCATACAAAGTAGTGCAGACAATGATATTGTCCGTAATCAACGTGCGAGCTCCGGTCTGAGGAGTACTGCGCTGCACTCCATCCTTGTCCTTCGTAGATTCCGTGTTCGCTCCGGGAGCGTTAATCACTATTCCGCCGCCGCAGCCGTACATCGTGTTGCCTGTTACGAGACAGTCATTGAATTTGAACAATCTGACGGCCCAATAGCCCAACCGGTCGAATGTATTGTCTACAATCTTGATGTTACGTGTCCATACGTTATGAATTGCGGTATGATTGCCGACTCCCCCGCCCCAGGCCGTTGTTCCCGGCGTTCCGCTGGCTCCGAAGTAACAGCTCCGAACCGTAATATTCTCGCTAGGAGTACCGTCGTACTTGCCGTACCATGGAAACGACGAGCTCGTCGGAACATCGATCTGCACCGCTTCTGCGTAATTGCGTGAGCCGTCAGGAGCATTCATAAAGCCGATAAGCCTGCAGTGCTCGATAATTACGTCGCTGCTGGAATTAATCTCGACGGCATGTCCCCATGAAATATCTTTGATTGTCGTGTTTCGTATCGTGATGCATCGTCCATGGGCGATATTCAAGCCTGCGAAGGAATCGGGATAAGCCGTTACATTGCCGTCCCAGCAGCCGCCTTCTATAATAATATGGCCGTGACCCTCATAACCGCCGTATTGTCCGCCCGGATCTCCATTGAACAGGAAGCTGTCGTTATGGAATCGTTGGATTACAGTATTATGCTCCAGCTCCAGCCTCGTATGGCCGTAAATGCGCAGAGAACCGGTTACTTTGTAAACGCCGTTCATCAGAAAGATGCTTACCCCGTTCGTCGACTTGGCTACCGATAATGCTTTCTGGATCGGCTGCGTATCGTCCGACACGCCGTCACCCCGGGCGCCCCACCATTGCGGATAAAGCCTTCCCTTCCCCATCGATCCGCCAATGGTACCGGCCCCTGCGAATATGGCTGCTGGACCTGCATACAAATGCGCGTCGATTGTAACAGCTGCTCCTGCGTCAGGAACGAGAGAAGCTCCATTGTCGAATCTCAGATCAAGCGTCGAGGCAAAAGACAAATCCGATCCGATGCGGTAGCTTCCCCGTGGAAAATACAGCGTTGCCTTCTCCCCATTGTCAATCCTCTGCAAAAGGCGGGTCAATGCCTGAGCATCGTCCTTCTGTCCGTTCCCTTCTGCACCGTGCTCCCGAACATTGAACCATCCGGCACGGGATCCCTGCGGGCCTGAATGGGTCCCGCCGTATACATTGTTCGTAACGCTGGAGCCTTCGGCGGCGTATGCGGCTCCGTCCCCTGCGTTCACCAAATATTTGGCAGCCAGTGCAACTCCTGTTACGCCCATGGCAGCCAGCAGCTTTCGCCGTGTGATCGACGGTTTCGTCAGATGGTTGCTTTGAATATCCTTATCTTGTTCCACGTACGGCTGCCTGCTCTCGTGCTCCATCGTCAATGCCTCCCTGATATTCGTCCTACTATTGATTTTAAATGACCTCAGAGGGACAACGTGAGGCAACAATGCTCTCGGCAATGTAGAAAAATGTTGTTTTGGACGCAGCCTTATAGGTGCAGCTACAAACAAAAAGAAACCATCGCCGCAGCAGCGATGGGTTTAACTAGTTGAACCGCAGATACACTAGATCGAATCAGCCACCACTCTTTGGATGAAATATACAGATTTGGGCATTATATTAAAAACTTCGGCAAGAAAGACGGGGACGTTAATGAACGGATCTGAATCAAGTCCTATTATTGGAGAGAACATCGTCGAGAATGAGAACCTTTTAAAACATGTTTTTCATAATTGTTCGGACATTATGTTTCGCTCAATCACAATACATGACCGTACAAAGCTGTTAATGATTTACGTTGAAGGAATGATCAATGCCGAAGTCATTATGTCTAACATTCTTAAACCATTAATGTACAGCGAGCTGTCCCAAGGTCTTGGAACCATCGATAGCTTCATCCAGCTGTGTGAACAGGAGCTCTTTTCCGTACTCCAAATTGCAAAAGTTTCCAGTCTGGATGCGATAACCGAACACATTTTAAAAGGAAGCATGGCGATACTCGTCGATGGTGAACATCTTGCACTTATTGTGAATGCCTCTCAATTTGAAACCCGCAACATCGAAGAATCTTCAGGCGAGATTACCCTTCGCGGCTCCAGAGAGAGCTTTACCGAGCATCTGAGGACCAACACCACATTGCTGCGCAGAATATTGGCAACTCCGAAGCTGAAGATGGAAGCATTACAAATCGGAAGCTTGACCAATACCGATATATCTATTGCTTATTTAGAAGGGGTCGTTTCCGTTTCCGTATTAAATGAAGTAAAGGATCGTTTAAGTCAAATACAAATTGACGGAATACTTGAATCGGGATATATTGAGGAATTCATTGAAGATCATCATTATTCCCCTTTTTCACAAATAGGGATCACAGAAAGGCCGGACGTAGTCGCGGCTGGATTGCTCGAGGGAAAATTGGCTATCTTAACCAACGGATCCCCTTTTGCAATGTTAGCTCCGATAACATTCTGGGGCGGACTACAGGCACCTGACGATTATTATGAACGCTTTGTGTTTGTAAATTTCAGTCGTTGGATTCGCTACATTTTCATATTGTTTTCAGTTGTTTTTTCGTCGATTTATATAGCTTTAACCAATTTTCATCCGGAGATGGTTCCTCCAAAATTGATGATTACCATTACCGCGCTGCGGGAAAGGGCACCATTTCCGACCGTGATAGAAGTCTTTATTATGGAGCTGATGTTTGAAGGCTTGCGTGAAGCGGGAATTCGCCTGCCGCAGCAGATCGGTCCTCTTGTGACCGTTGCCGGGGCTTTGGTTATCGGGGAGGCTGCTGTCCGCGCCGGAATTATCTCCGCACCAATAGTCATCGTCGTTTCGGCTGCAGGTATCGCGTCGTTTGTTATTCCACGGTATCGCGCAGGCTACCCCCTTCGGATTTTAAGATTCCCTTTATTGGTACTTTCCGGAGCATTTGGCTTATTTGGATTGGCAATCGGAATTATTGCGATTGTTATCCATATGGTCCAACTTAATTCTTTCGGGACGCCTTTTCTAACCCCTGTCGCACCGCTGGTCCCCCGTGGTCTTAAAGACGTGCTGATTCGCAGGCCTCGTAAGCTTGATGCACAAACTGAACCTAAAAAATGAGGAGATTCAGCCATGAAAAGAGCGGGCAAGCTTTGTTTCGTTGTGCTCCTATCGGTATCGTCCTTAACTGGTTGTTGGGATCTTCGGGAACCGAATCAGCTTGCATTCATTACCGGTGCAGCGCTGGATATAACGAGTGACGGTCAGGTGGAAGTGAGTTCTCAAATAGCGATTCCTGCAGTTATTGGCGGTGGACAAGAAGCGAACGGTGGCGGTGAAAATAAGAAAAGCTTCTATGTCGCATCTGCAAAAGGAAAAAATATTATGGACGCCGGCCAAATATTACAGACAAAGCTTTCCCGACAATTGTTTTACGGTCATCGCCAAGTTATACTCATCGGACAAACGATGGCCGAGTACGGAATTGGCAGGTTTATCGACATGTTTATCCGTAATCCTCAATCAGAGCTGCGTTCAACAATATATGTTGTGAAGGATGGCCAAGCGAAAGATATCCTTTCAATGCAGCCCATTTTTGATCCATATACAGCCATGGCACTTGTAAATGAACAAGCCAGTTTACATATGAAAGCCTATTATTACCGGGATTTTTTATCAGATGCATTGAGCCAAGGTACACACCCCCTATTGCCGGCAGTCAGCTTAACTCCTTCAAAGAAATATGTCTATACCGGGACTGCTGTTTTAAACAAAGACAACGGCTTAAAATTGGTTGGATTCTTGAATACGAATGAATCGTATTACGTCAACTGGATAACGGATCGTTTAAAGGGGTTTACTATTACCTCTTCCGTCAAGAAAGGAAATGGAAACGTTAGCTTGCAGCTGCAATCATTAAGTCGACGTATTAAATTGAAAACCGTCGAAGATCGGATGCAGATGGAAGTTAGCCTCACTGGAAAAGGAATGATTGTTGAAAATAACTCAAGCCTGGATCCAGCCATACCCAAGGATCTGCGAGTCATAGAAGATGAACTCGGTAAAGAGGCTCAGCAATCGGTAGAGCAGCTCGTAGCAAATGCTCAAAAACAGTACAAGCTGGATATCTTCGGGTTTGGTGAAGTTATTCATCAGCAATATCCACGACTGTGGATCTCTATGAAGGAAGAATGGAACAAGATGTTTCCTGAACTTCCCATTTCAGTCAAAGTAGAACTGCAATGCAAAGATCCAGGACAAACCACTTCATCTGTAAAGGTGCTGCCTTAATTGGGGTTCGGGCTAAATAGCGTCATAGAGGAGTGAAAAGAAAAATGAAGCTGTCAGGATCGCAATTATTTTGGATTATTGTAACGACCCAAGTCGTTGCTATGATCGGGTTAAGAATTTCACCAGCGATCGTAGAAGCAAAGCAAGATGCGTGGCTCTCGATGCTGCTGGGGGGTGGAATAGCTGTGGTCTTAACCTATCTTGTTGTTCATTTAAGCATGCTTCATCCCAAGCAGTCGTTGGCCCAATATAGTCTAACTCTGCTCGGTAAATGGTTCGGGAGATTCATTGTCCTTCCGTACCTCATTGCATGGCATCTGCTTTCCGCTGTTTTGCTTCGGTCATTTGCAGATTTTTTACATCTTATACTTGTTGACAGAACACCCCTCTGGGTTATCATCACACTCCTGTTAGGCTTATCGGTATATATGACCTACTCTGCAGGGATTACCGGAATCGGTCGATTTTGCGAACTCATGGGGCCAATTCTTCTTTTAATGCTAATTGTTAGTTTCATTTTAAATCTAGGCAGCGTAGAATGGCGACATTTACTCCCCGTATATTTTGATTCCGGATGGGCGGGCATTTCTAAAGGATCACTTGCACCTGCTTTCTGGTTTTCAGGTCCGTTCACCTTATTAGTCATTGTCTCATTCATGCATACCCCTCAAAAAGCTCTCTCCAAATCCTTGCTTGGTGTTGGCGTGACCGTGCTTATGGTTTCCACATCAACCCTCATGGTTTTGCTGGTTTTCGGTCCGAATTTAGCTGCTAAAATAAGGTTTTCCTACTTTATGTACGTCAGAACGATTAATATATTTAATTTCATCCAAAACGTAGATATTTTTATTATGTTTATTTGGATATTCGGAGTGTGTGCTCAATTATCATTGTATTTGTTTATTTCCAGCTACGAAACCGCCAAATGGTTCATCGTGAAAGATTGGCGGAAATTCAGCTGGTTGGGTACACCGATGATTTTTATCATTGCGATACTGATTCCTAATGAGACGATCTTTACCTCCTACGACCAAGCATGGTCGACCGTGATATTCCCGGTATGCGGTATCGGCATCCCGCTTTTATTATGGACCATCACCGTCATCAAACGAAAATCCATGAAAGCCGTTTAGTTGAGTGATCCGGGTTCAATGGCAACTCCGCACAAATCAAGATTATATCTCATAGCGACTCCTCCCCTATAGACAACGTGAGGCAACAATGCGTTCGCTAATGTAGAACAATGTTGTTTTGAACGGTCGCACGGGCTTATTTCGTCTGTTTGATACGGAAGGAAATCGAAAGGCTCATCATAACGAAAAACAATTGAAGAGACAATGCCAACAGAATCCCCGTTAACAATCCCCAATTTAGCGACTGGCTAACGGCAATAATGGCGCCGCCGATCCCGATACTTAAGCCCGGACTGAATGCATCGGTAAACTGAAGACTAGCCGATATTTCTCCCTCTTCACCGGCTTTCGCATGCTGCAATGCAATCGCTCCCGTAGTTGGATGCGCCAAGCCGATGCCAAATCCGGTAAAGATTTGCGATACCACCGCAAATACGATTCCGCCTTCGGGAATGCCGACTGCCAGCATAACTGCGGCAACCCCGATAATCATAAAACCAATACCGGCCGCTACTCGTTTATTTCTGCCCGTCCCGTGATCTTTGGTATCAAGCTTTGATTGGAACCAGGCTGCCGCTGACCAGCTTAATGCACCCGCGGCTACAATTAATCCCGCCAGATCCGCAGGCAATTGTTTCACTTCTGTCAATGCCAGGACAACGTAGCTTTCAGTAGCATTGTAACAAGCGACGAACAGTCCCCTGGAAGCAATGGTTGCCGGCAATCCTCGCCTTACCCTAAAGGTTCCCTCAGGCAGCAGCTTTCGCAAAGGATGAATGATGACAATCAATCCTGCAGCCGATAGCGCCATCCCCTTCCAGTCGGATATGTAGCCTAGTCCTGTCAGAAGCATTCCCGTTCCCACGGCCAGCAGCACGGCATAGCCTTCTTTGCCGGAGCTTTTGGATGTTACGTTCTCCGTTACTTTAAATTTTCGAAAAGCTGGGAGAGTCAGTCCTACAGCTAAGCCTATGAAGGGAAGCACCATCCAAAAGACAAATCTCCAGGATACATTTTCAGCCAAAAGTCCGGCAATATAAGGGCCAATCAGTGCGGGTAATATATATGCGCCGGAAAACATGGCAAGGATCTGCGTTCTCATCCTATCGGGATAACCTAGAGTAATGCTGTAATATACGCAAGTAATGATGGCACCTGCACCAAGCCCCTGAAACACCCTCCCTGCGATTAACACCATCATATTCAGTGAAGCTGCCGCGATAACAATACCGATCACGAAACAAAGTATGGAAGCAATAAATGCTACAAAAACACCATTCTTGTTGATCCGCTGCCCCATAATCATAGTTCCTACGATTTGCGCCAGAAGAAATGCGCTGAATATCCAGCCGTACAAGTGAAGGCCATCCAATTGTTGGGCAAGACTCGGAGCGATCGTAGTGATCGCCAGTCCTTCAAACGCCACAGTAGTGACGGCAAGTATGATTCCAATAGTTAATGCTCTGTAATTGGAGTCAAAGATCCCGACACTTTTTTGAGTTGTTTCCATAGTATAATCTCCTTTATTATTAAATAATAGTCCTAGCTATAATGGTCGCGACAAGTATATGACCTGCCTTTTCAAAATGAATTGGAGTTGTCTTAGCTACATTCTCCATAGGCAAATAAAGTTGTCTCATCTATAATGGTTGCAGCAAGTATATGACCTCCTAAACTTAATGATACCTAAGTATTCAAGTGATGGCCGAACTTCACTGCTGATTATAAATCTTTGACATTGTTATACATTACGTTCAGTACCCTTCGGAATGTATCAACTTCCTCTTCGGTTAAATTTTTAATGGTGTTCTTGTAAGCTTCGAAGGAAGGAGCAATAATTTGCTCTTTCATATCACGGCCTTCAGGAGTCAAATAGACGCGCAAAGACCTTCGATCCGTTTCATGGGTCTCACGATAAATAAATCTCTTCTTCTCCAGCTTGAACAGCATTCGCGCAACGTTCGTCTGGTCCTTGTGCAGCCTTTCTGCAAGCTCCTTTTGGGTAATCCCTTCCTTTTCCCACAGAACTACGAGTATTTCCCACTGATCTACAGTAATATTAAACGGATTGACCACTTTTTGATAATAGTTGTTAAGCCTTAGAGCTGCCCGCTGTACATTAACACCGATATATTTTTCTAATTCCATGGTTATCCCCACTTTTAGTTGACATGAATATAGTTGTTACGACCATTATAATCACACCGCTTTTCCAGAGTCAACTCCCCTAGATCTATTGAGGTATATAAAAATCCCCGTGGCACATAAGTACCCGGGGATCCATTAGTGATGACTAATTATTCAAAACGTACGACCTGTTTCTCATCCGCCGACCTAAGCGCACGCAAGCAGGCCTCCGTCACGTAAAACGAATCCTCGGCGCTCACCAAGCAGCGCCCTTCTCCCTTAATCTGCCGCACGAAATCGGCGAATATCTCGCCTTTCGGAACTAACGGCAGCTCCTGCACGCCATTGTGCCTTCCATTGATCAGCAGCACCTGCTGATCCCGGACCTCGAGCACGCCGGCTGTTCCGGCGATGCGGATCCGGTCGTCGCCGTGCGACGGTGCCTCGTTCGGCCGCAAATAGTCGATGCTGACTGAGGCGCCGATTTCGCCGGACATCGTAAATTGGCACTGCGCCGTGAGCTCCAGCTCGCCATGCTCCTCATTGAATAGGGTCGAATGCGTGGCATAGACCGTTTCAAAGCGTTGGCCGCTGTACCAGCGTACCCAATCAATCGCATGGCTGCCGACCCAAGGAATCGTGCCGCCATAGGTGTCCCGCTTCGTGAAATGCTCGCCACGGCGGCCGAGCCGGTAGGACTTCTGTGCCTGAAGCAGCCGCACTTCCCCTACCGCCCCATCGCAAACCGCGTGCCATGCCGTCAAAAATGCCGGCTGATAACGGATGCCGAACATCGCAGCAAGATGTACGCCCTTCCCCTCTGCAGCAGCATACAAATCACGCAGCATAGCCAAGTCTTCCAGCGTCGTCGCGATCGGCTTTTCGACAAATACATGAATGCCCCGGCGCAGCGCCTCCGCTGTAATTCGGGCATGGTCGTGAAAGTAACATGCGACCGCCACGATATCCGGCTCAACTTCGTCCAGCAGCTTCAAGTAATCCTCATAAACGGCCGGCGAGTGACTTTCCTTTTGCGCTGATTGGATAACCTTGTCCATTGTCTCGCCGGCGGAACCGACGGCCACAGCGGCCAACTTGACCTCAGGGAGCTGTCTCAAGCCGCTGAATACATAATTGATGTGCCCGGTTGCACCTATAATCGCTAATTTCATAAGCATAACACCCTTTCAATCATATCGACTAGGATAAATGTAATGAGTGCGCCATGGCAGCTCTTCCTTCATTTCATAGACTTTCGTTAATCTTCTAAATATGACTACTCCCGTTTCTCTATCTCATTGGTTAATTCCTGCCTGTTATGGGAAAAATAATAGAAAATTTCCTGCAAGGAGGAGACATCATTGCACACGATCTGGAAAGGCGCAATCAGTTTCGGATTGGTTAACATCCCTGTCAAGATGTATGCTGCCACAGAGGACAAAGACATCTCTATGCGTATGCTCCATAATGTTTGCGGGGGCCCTATTTCCTTTACGAGAACCTGCAAAAATTGTGATGTGCAAGTGCAAAATGAGGACATTGTACGAGGTTATGAATATCAGCCCGGTCACTTTGTAGTGTTTGAAAAAGATGAGCTGGAGGCAATCGGCGGGGAAAAATCACGAGAAATCAAGATTATTGATTTTGTTGATTTACATGACATAGACCCTATTTACTTTCAAAAAACATACTTTCTGGGCCCGGCTGAAACAGGAGTCAACGCATACAATTTGCTGTTTAATGCTTTAAAAAATACAGGTAAAATCGGAATTGCCAATGTCGCATTACGTAGTAAAGGGAGCTTAGCCGCGATTCGATTAGTGGATAACTGCATCGCTATGGAAACAATCTTTTATCCTGACGAAATTCGATCTGCCGGAGATGTCCCTAATTTGACACCTAATGTAGAAGTGAGTCCCAAAGAGCTCCAAATGGCTGAAATGCTCATTGAACAGCTATCCACGGATTTTGATCCCAAAAAGTACGAAAACGAATATAGAGCCCGCGTATTGGATGCGATCAACAAGAAAGTGGAAGGAAAACAAATCACCGTCACGCCGGAGGCTCCGTCTACTAATGTCATCGATCTTATGGCAGCACTGCAGGCGAGTATCGAACAGGCTTCAGATAATAATGCATCGTCGCCCAAGAAGAAAACTACGAAAGCTAAGAAAACTTCAAAGCCCGCATCTGGATAAATGCTCCTCCAAAACCATGAATTAACGCATGAATTAAGTGCCTGTTACTTGTTACAATTGCACCTAGAGGTGTTAATTCATGTTTTTACAACCAATGCTGTTAGAAGGCTACGAAGAACCGTTTGATGATAATGAATATATATTTGAACCCAAAATCGAAGGTTACCGTCTCATCTATTCGCAGGTGAACCAGATCACTCATTTATACAGCCGATTTCATCGTGATGTAACCCGGTTTTTCCCGGAGATCTACCATATTCACATCGATGATGACATCGTATTGGATGGGGTGATTGCCAATGTTGATAAGCACAGCGGCCATATCGACTCGGATTGTATAAAGCAGCGCTTTTCGTTAAGAAAGCACCAAGAGATTCAGAAGCAAAGCATACATAATCCTTGTAATTACATCCTATTCGATATCTTGTTTTACAAAGGCAGAGACCTTAGAGGCTTGCCTTTAATGAAGAGACGGGAAATTCTTCGGCAGCTCGATCTGGGCAACCGGAATATAGGGTTCATCCCCTTTATTGAGAACAATGGGAGCAAGCTCTTTGAAGAAATCCGAAAGCGTGATATGCAAGGTATGGTCGCCAAGAAGAAAGATAGTCTGTATATCGGAGACCGGTCTGACGAATGGTTAAAAATCATGAATTGGCAGTACGATGATTTCTTCGTGACCGGTTATACATCCGATAGTACTAAAATTAGAATTTCTGCAGTGGACAAAGCTAGAGGATTTAGAGAATCCGGGTTTGTCTCATCCGGGCTTACCCTAGTAGATAAACTAACGCTTTTAGCAGCGTCTAAGCCGCTGATCCTTAAGGAGTCTGAAGATATAGTCTCATTATTGCCGGTAATAAAAGCTCGAATAAAGTTTCAAAAGTACTCAAAGGATGGCTTTTTGAGAGACCCTTCATTCGTACGGTTTCTTTAGCCTGCTTCATCTGCTCTTATTTGAAATATATATAACGTTATACATAAGCATAAGCCCTCGGAACTCTAGGTCCCGGGGGTTTATGTTTTGCGGTTAGCGTGTATAGCAGCAAGACAACTGGTTAATAGTATATGGAGAAAATTTCCCTGAAAAAGTGACTGGGACGACAATACCATGGTTATTGGGGAGTTAAATCATCTCTAGAAAGGAAGAACGTCAATGAATCCATCGGATCACAGCACATCGGAGCAAGGAGCATTCAATTTATTCAGTGAAGAAAGCGTGAAGAACCCCTTTCCCTTATTTGCACAAATGCGAGCTATGGGGTCGGTGATACCTATCCCAAATCCGATGGGCGGTACAGGTCAAGCCTGGATGATTCTGCGTATGGAGGAAGCGATGCAGGTGCTCAAAGACCATGCCCGCTTTACCGTGGATCCGACTACTATCGACGGCAACAACGACATCAGAGCCGGCCTTGCCGACAAGGCGGATCCGTCCGCTCCGCCTACCTTTTTCACCGGCAAATCCATGCTGTTTGTCGATGAACCCGATCATCGTCGGCTGCGGGTACTGGTGTCCAAAGCCTTTACCCCCAAGTTCATGGAGGGCTTACGCCCGCGCGTACAGGAGATTGCCGACGAATTGCTTGATCGGGTGCAAGCTCGTGGCGAGATGGACATTGTCAAAGACTACGCCTATCCTTTACCGATCCATGTCATCTCTGAAATGCTGGGAGTGCCTCAAGCCGATCGGGAACAAATTCATGTATGGTCCGGTGCGCTCGCACGCGGTCTCGGTTTTGGCAAGCAAGAGCCAGAGGTTGCAGAGCATTTACGAGCCTTCGGCATGTACACGGCGAAGCTTGTGGCTGACAAACGGCAGCATCCCGCCGATGACTTGATCAGCCAGTTGATCGCCATCGAGGAAGAAGGGGATCGCCTGAACGAAGAGGAGCTGATCTCGATGATCTCTCTCTTGATCTTTGCCGGACATGAGACGACCTCGAATCTGATAGCCACCGGCACCTTGATGCTGCTGGATCATCCCGAACAGCTGGAGCGGCTTACAAAGGACCTTAGTCTTGTTCCCTCAGCGGTCGAAGAGCTTCTGCGCTTCAATGGTCCCGCCACAGCGTCAGGACCGCGTTTTGCCACGGAAGATACGGAACTTGCCGGACAGCGGATCAAGAAAGGAAATATGGTCATTCCTTTGCTGAAATCGGCCAATCGGGACGAACACCAGTTTAGCCTGCCGGAGGAGCTGGATATTACTCGCACCATGAACCGTCATCTCGCCTTCGGATACGGGATTCATATGTGCTTGGGGGCGCCGCTGGCTCGCGTGGAAGCTGACGTTGCCTTCACCTCCCTGCTAAGGCGCATGCCCAATTTGAGACTTAGCATCCCCCGCGATAACGTAGCTTGGCACTTCGCATTATCTTCACAGGGGTTAGCGTCCCTTCCCGTTGCTTTTTAGACGGGTACAATTCCTAGTAACGCATAACAGACCAGGCATCAAAAATAGCCTTGGCCGTCTAACGGCTAAGGCTATTTGCATACTTGCGAATCGGAGGCGATTCTGTAGCGTCGAATCAGCCTCTGCAGCTTACTTTGCGCCTTTCACCAGCATATCGGTGATCAAATCGGCCTGCCCAAGGATGGAGATCGGATCGTAATACAAATACGTTTTGTAATCGAGCATATACACTTTATTGTTCTTAACAGCAGGAAGGCTCTTCCAGATCGGGCTGTTAAGAATTTCTTTCACCTGCTCTTCCGTCGTGCCTTCGTTCATGCAGATGAATATACGGTCGGCATTCGCATAGGTCGGCAGTGTCTCCATCGAGATTTCGGCGATCTGCTTGCCGGTGTCGATGGCTTGCTTCTGAACAAACTCAGGCACTTTCATCTTCAGCATGTTGTAAATGATTTCTCCGCCTCGGCCGTAGTTATCGCCCAGAAGCGATATTTTCTTCTCGCGGACATTGATGATAACTGCCGTTTCCCCGTCCTTGACAACGTCCTTCACTTTCTCTCGGCTATCCTTGGCCTTCTGCTCGTATTTGGCCAGCCACTCGGCAGCCTCCTTCTGCTTTCCTAGCAAGTCACCAAGCAGCTTTACTTCTTCACGAACATTATTGTAAGCCGTGTATGGAATGAACACCGACGGAGCAATCTTGGCAAATTTATCGTAGTTTTCTTCGGTAAATCCGTTCATGACGATCAAATCCGGATTCATAGAGGCAATTTTCTCTACAGAGCCCGGTGCTCCGATATCTTCCATTTTAGCTTCCTGCTCCTTAAGAAACGGACTGCCCATCCACCATTGCTTATTGGCTCCTATGGCGTTGATGCCCAAGGCTGCTAAGGTACCGTGATAATAAGCGGCGACGACACGCTTCGGTTCTGTCGGGATCGTCACCTCTCCTTTCGCAGTTTTAACCGTTCTAGTTTTTGTTGTACTCTCTGTGCTCTTTCCTTCCGTTTGATTAGGTGCCGGCGTTGCCCCAGCCTGCTGTCCCGTATTTGTTCCCGCTGAATTGCCGCAGCCGCTGCTAACAACCAGAACCGCAGCCATCAAAGCGGCTGCCAAACCTTTTACTGCAAACATGAAGTGTCGCTCCCCTGTCTTCGAAATGTCTTTGAGAATGATAATGATTCTCAAGTAACATCATATCAATCAAGTAAGAACGCAGTCCATACACATTCATGATAAGTAGTGGCTACAATTGTGACTTAGACCGGGACGGCGATTCAGGCAGCACGCGCTTCAAGATTTCCTGCATCTGCAGCTCGAGCGATAACGGATCGAAGCCATAGAACTGCTCCCGGTTTACCTCATATACTTTATTGTTTATCACTGCAGCTAGCTTCTTCCAGTTCGGATGCGATTTGAACGATTTCGCGCTGTCCGTCCAGTTGGATTCGTAATTGATCAAGAATAAATGGTCTGCGGAATACTCACATAAATCGGCTGCCGTGACGCATACGTTCAACAGGCCTTGATCGATAATCCGCTCCTTCACGGCGGTTGGAGGAGGAAGCTGCAGCTCCCGGTAGAGCATCGGTCCGCCCATACTCCTTGCATCGCCATACATGTACATTTTGCCGGACACGACTTTCATAATAGCGAAGGTCTCCTGACAACCGTTCAAGCTTCGAGCCAGCTTCATTCTCGCCTGTGTCAGCCTCATCTCGAAAGCTCTCAGCCATTCCTCTGCTTCCTGCTGCTTGCCGGCCACCTCCGCTATATATCGGAGTTGCTCACGCCAGTGGACTTTCTCGAGATCTATTGCCGCAACAGGCCCCAGCTTGGCAATGCTCGCATTGTCCTGCTTATGCACGTTGCAAAAGATGAGATCCGGCTGCAGTTCGCTTAGCAGCTGAATGCTGCCTTTATCCAAGCCTTGGATGGGTAAAAAATCGGCTTTGTCCAACAAGCTCTTGTAATGCTCCGCCATCCAATCCGTTATTATCCCGGCACGAGGCACAACGCCTAACGTGAGCAGGCAGGACGTTATGCCAGCATCCAACGTGACATATCTTTTGGGCTGATGAATATAGGCGCTTGGCGATACTCCAACCAGCTGTTTGAATTTGCGGCTGAAGTAAAACGGATTCTGAAAACCGACCTGGTTCGCAACCACTTGTACGTTGGATTTGGATAGCAGCAGCAGCTCCCGCGATTTCTCAATACGCAGCTGCTGCAAGTAATCGATGAAGCTCATTCCTCTTTCCTTCTTGAACAACCGGGAGAAGTGCTCGGGCGATACTCCAAGCTGCTCGGCTAACTGATCGCGTGTCAAATTGTAGCTGTAGTTTTTGTGGATGATCTCTATCGCTTGATCAATGACATTAGAATGATCGCTTGCAATAGGAGAAGCATCCTGGACGCAACGAATAATGAGATCCAATAACTTATAGAATAACAGCTGCCTTTTGATAGGATTCCACGGCTCGCCGCTCTCGTCCCATTCATGCAGCTCCTTGAACAGCTGCAGCGCCCTATAAGGCGTCTTCAGCTGAACAGGCTCCTGCACGATTGGCGGCAAACGGTCTGAACGATAATCCCCCCGCCCGGACGGCGTGCTGCTTTTAGTTGCAGCTTCGATCGTCATCCGATCAAGCTGCAGAACGCCGCCGCTTGTATTGACAACATGCATGCCGCTTCCGGCAGGAGCGTAGACAACAAGCCCGTAGTGCAGCGCTATCTTCTTCCCGTCCATATACAGCTCGCCTTCTCCCTCCCGAACAAGCAGCAGCATTTCATCTTCCGTCACATTCCATTCCTTCTGGGCATATGGCTGGTAAATGAGCATCTGGGTGTCGAGCAATACGACGATTTGCGCAGCTCGCCGTTGCACATAAGCCGGTTCATCATCTTCGCCACGGGACACTCCGGTCTGTTTGCCGTGCAGCCGCTTACCCTGTTCCTTTAATACTTGCCGGACCTCGGCAGCCTCCTCATCACTGAGCTTGCCCAAATGTTTCACGATCCGGTGCTTATGGCTACCGGCTTCATCCTTATAGGTCTCGACGATTTTATAGTAGCTGTACGTCTTTCCGTTTTTTGTAAACCGGGATTTTTTTAGAAACATACGAGCGTTTATCCTCTCATGTTTTGGTCCCTTTTTTGGGTAACAATATTCATTGTACATTCAGCCGCTGTATTGGTCTAGAAGGCACTGCAGGAATTCATTTAAGCGGGATTACCATAAATTCCCGATTAATAAAGACAGCCGATCGAACCGACCGGCTGCTTCATACTGATGATTTCTGCTAACTTTTATAGTACAACTGACGATAGCGGCTGGGAGATATGCCCTCGTACTTTTTAAAAATCCGGTTGAAATAGGTCGGCTGATAACCTACCTGTCCTGCGATTTCGTTGATTTTATAATCGGTTTCCGTCAATAATTGCTTGGATTTGACCATACGAAGCTCTGTAAGGTAATCAATGAAGTTCACCCCGGTCTCCTGCTTGAAGATGCGACTTAGGGTAAACGGATTTACCCCATATTGATCTGCACACGATTCGAGCGAAATGTCCGTATGGTAGCTGCGTTGCAGCAGATCAACCATTTGTTCTATCAGCAGCTTTTGGTGCTCGTTCCTGGTAGAAACGAGGCGTTGAACTTCACGGGTGTACGGAATGATAATTTGATTCTGAAACCATACTATCGCATCGTCAGGCTCGCTTATGCCGGCCAGTTCCACATGCAAGTTAGCGGCAGCAGCATGCTTATACGGATCGTAACCACCTTTGAGATATCCAAATTGCACATTGCCTAAGAGCTGCAGGATGTATTGAGTAAACATCGATTGTGTGCCTTTCAGCTGCCTAAGCTCATAGCAAAAGCGTTCCAATGCATCCAGGGATTCTTCCGGTTGCCCTGCACGAATAGCCTGAATCAGCTCCGCCTCAAGTACAAACGGGTATTGTACCGGGACAGGCTCTTGAATGACGTTATCCTCTACGTCCAAAATGGAGCGTGAATCTGCAATACTCCGATTTTTAATCGTATGTCTCGTTTCCTCAAGCACTGTAGGGATGTGTGTTACACAGGAAGTACGACGTCCTATGCATACCGTAATTCCCATTCGTATAATAGACTCAAGGACGTTCGTCAGCTGCTCTGCGAGCTTGTTAAGCTCCTCCTTCACCTGCTCAGGAGGATATTCTTCCGGAACGATAAGGAAAAGACCTGCAGTCAGGTCTTGAAAATTGATGACTTCCGCTTGAGGAAACCTGGATTTGGCTGCTTCCTCTATGATATTGGAGGTAGCATAGGAAATGAGCTGTCGGTCCCCTTCCAGAAAACGTCCCGATAATTTGGCGACGCCATGCAGCTGAATCAAGACGACAGCTATGGAGGATTTCTCCATCTCCCATCCAAGCTGCTGCATGTGCTGTCTTACTTCGGCTTCCGTCCACGAATAATAGTGTCCCTGAACAAGCTGCAGAAGAAATCCTTCCCGCAATCTGGGAAGCTGTCTCTTCGCCAGCTCGTGCAAGCTTTCGCTCTCCAGCATGAGCTGCTTCCATTCTTTTTCAATAAATTCGATCTCGTTAACGGCTGTTCCCCTGAAACCGGCAGCTTTCCGGTTGATCCGGAACAATCCCGTCAGGTAACGAATCGGCTCATACAGCTTGCGGGAAGCCAGAATAGCGATTATTATACCGGCCAGCAAACCGCCGATACTAACGGCATAAATTAATCTGGAAGCAAATACGATAGGAGACGTAATTTTGGATAAGGAAGCGATCGAGACATAGATCCAATTGCTGCCGAGCCGGTTAAAGGTGCTGTAGGACACGGAATAATCCTCGCCTTGCCCCTGATATGAAAACGTTCCCGACCTGTTCCCTTGTGCAAGCACCGCTTGCTTAAGCTCCTCTTCCCATGAAGACGGCTCCTTTGCATTGCTGGTGACAATCCATTCCCCATTTTTCGACATAAGAAAGGAGCCTAAACCGTCACTAAATGACTCGCCGATCGTTTGCAGTAATTTCCCTTTATTCAAAAAAATAATCAATGCAGCAACCGGTTTCCCATTTTCTACCGGCAACTGATAAATTAAAGCAGGACTGCTTCCGTTCTGCGCAGGCTTAAACCGCCCAAACGACGGAAGCCAGTAGGTGGTATGCGGCTGCGCAAGGAGAGCGCGAAAACGGGACCGTTCCGCCTCCTCTTCCATAACAACTACGCCACCCTCGTCTGAATATAAGTTTCCATGAACATCATCTAAATACAGGTATGCCTCATCTACTAAAGGATTTGAATTCTTCAGAAGAAATAATGTTTTGAATATTTCTCTTATATGTTCATAGTCGTAAAAGTTAAGCAGATCGAGCAATTTCATACCCAGCACTTGGTTGAAAGCCCACTGCGTAGCGTTTTTCTCCAGCTGGGTCAAGGAATCGTCTATCCGAAGGACAGACTGATTGACCTGATTTTCTCTTGTTTCCACAACGTTGCTTTCCAGTTGACTGACTCCGATCCAGTTCACGCCAATTCCGACCAATAAGGTTGGTAAACAGGAAATGACGAGTACAATGACAAGGCTCTTCCTATAAAAGTGGCCTTGTTTCCATAAAATATCGGATTTACGAAACATTGCTCCCCATCTTTTCATGGATTCAGGCCACCTTCCTATGCTTAAAGTCCTTTTTAAATCCCCGAAGGATAAAACCCTAGCTCCACTGCCCGTTCCCGAAAACGTTTCACTTGAGTGGTATATTGCGGATCCATCATGTAATTGATGGTTTCTTCCGGATTCCGCTTCAGGTCAAACAGCACTTCGGGAATGTTCGTACCGTAATATTGATATTTCAAATGATCCTGCTTGATCATCAGGTTCGTTCCTCCGAATTGGGAGACCGTTTCGTTATCCCAATTGTCCGAATTGCCGGATAGTAACGGCACCAAGCTCCTGCTGTCGAGCTCCGGGGGAACAGGCACGTCGCATAAATCACATAGCGTTGCAAATAAATCGCACAGGTTAACATTTTCGTCTACCTTACGACCGACTTTAAACCGCTTCGGATAACGAATCATTAACGGGACTCTGGCGCTTGCCTCGAAAAATTTCTGCTTTTCCCAAACACCATGCTGACCGAGCATTTCTCCGTGATCCGTCGTATAAATAATAATCCAGTCATCCAGATTTTGTCCTACATGCTCGAGCGCCTCCATGACTTGCCCGAAGTACCCGTCTATCGTTTCGATCATCCCGTAGTATGCTGCCGTAGCTCGACGAATGTCCCGCTCCGAGGCATGGGTACCGGCCTGAACAGGCAACCTGCTTAGAAAAGGGTGATCGAATATAGGTTCGTTAGCATAAGGCGTCACCCGGTTCAAATAGTAAGTGAATTTGTCCTCACTTGTTAAATAAGGATAATGCGGTTGAAGCACACTTACTTTTAGCAGAAGCGGCTGGATCTGTTCCCTGTCATAGTAGGTGCTGTTAAAATAATCCTCAATGAATTGAATCGCCCCTTGTACAGCATATTCATCATGTGTGATGCAAGGACCTCGACCGACGCCGGCGCGCGCTACCTCTTTCTCCTGTACCCATTTTTGAGACGGCCTGTCGTATATGGAGTACTCGTCTTCCTGCCGGTCATGAATATAGGAGGGCGCTACGTGCATGTCGCCGCCGATCCTCCGCGTCCATCCCATCATCTGATCGTTGCCCATGTGATGCAGCTTGCCGCTGACGACTGTCTGGTATCCGTATTGCGCAAGACGTCTCGAGAAGGTCATATGCCCCGGCGGCAAATCCTGGCCGAATTTCTCACAGCCTGTCGTTCGTGGAAACTGCCCCGCCATCATGCTCTGCCTTCCCGGTATGCAAATCGGAGAAGGCGTATACGCATTCCGGAAAACCGTTCCGGTTTGGGCAAGCCGATCCAAATGAGGCGTCCGGATGATCGGATTCCCCCCAAAGCCGGTTACATCCGCGCGATGCTCATCGCTCATCAGAAACAATATGTTTGGTTTCTTGTTCATGTCATGCAAACTCCTTTTTATTTTGGATTACGCTTCTTATAATCGTTATTGATTTCCGTTATGATTTGTTGATACTGGGCATCTGACTTCAGCTTACCAACGTAATCGTCCCATGCTGTGATCGGCTCCCGACCAAGAATGATTTTAACTTTTAGATCCTGGATTTTTTTGTCATAGTCTTTGCCGACTTTAATGTACGTCTCG
The DNA here is from genome assembly GCF_042793215.1 of Paenibacillus sp. NPDC056579. Classification (NCBI taxonomy): domain Bacteria; kingdom Bacillati; phylum Bacillota; class Bacilli; order Caryophanales; family Paenibacillaceae; genus Paenibacillus; species Paenibacillus sp. NPDC056579. Next base: position 434,515 of record NZ_JBHTVD010000004.1, on the reverse strand, counting down.
GAATTCAACCCTACTGCAGGGCTGGAAACACTGTATTTGGCTCGCTCATCTATAATCTGCTTGTTCCGGTTCAGGAAATCCAAGGGGATTCCTGTTTGGTAAGCTCTTTCGTATTTATCCAGATTTGCGAATAGATGCACGAAGACGCCTACGTTATCTTTGACGGCCTGTTCCGTGGGGGTAATCACGCCGTCTTTTTCCGTATAATGAACACCTTGGAAGCCATAACTGGCGAGCATCCAACCCTCTTGTGTAGCACCATAGTCCATAAACTGAAGTATACTACGCAGCTTTGCTTCCGGTACGGTCTTCGGAATAACATACATGCCATAGGCTCCCGAATCTTTTGGCACATATTTGCCGGAAGGGCCTTCGAGATAGGTTAGCGGCATCATATCCGCCTGAGGATTCGTTTTTCTCATTTGCCCGGTCAGAAGCCAGGATGGTTTGATAGCATCGGCAAATATGCCGGCTTTGTTCGTCGTGATCATTTCACGTACCTGCGACTGCTTTAATGTTGGGAAATCCGGCGCAATGATGCCATCCTTGTACGCTTTGTTCAGCCAAACGAGAGCTTCACGCGTTCCTGGATCGAACACGGTGTCTGCCAGCTTGCCGTCTTTTTCCTTCCAGCGTCCATTACTGCCGTTCATTACATTTTCTACCCAAACGAACGACCCCATCCCGTCGGAAGTGACCAGTCCGGTCAAGCCGATCGTATCATTTTTACCATTACCGTCCGGATCTTTCTCCGTAAACGCCTTCATGACTTCATACATCTGATTCATATTAGCAGGTGTCTTTAACCCCAGCTTATCCAGCCAATCTTTACGGACCAGCGGGAAGTTTCCGGATCCGTCCAACGGCCTTACGCGGGGAATTCCGTAGCTTTTACCATTGATGCTTGTATTTTGCCAAGATTGAGCCGGGAAGGAGCTCAAATTCTTGTAATCTTTGATAAAAGGCGTAAGGTCCCAGAATGCGCCTTGCGCCGCCATCGTTTTTACTTGCGGGCTATATGGGTCCAAGATCAGCATCAATTCGGGAATGTCCCCTGAAGCGAGTGTCACATTCGTCTTGTCGTCATAGTTGTTGGATGAAACCCAAGAGATTTTCAGCTTGGTATTGGTTTTGTTCTCAATTTCCTTCTTGGTCATATCATCTTCGCCCGGCGGTTCCGGAGTGAAGAACACTGTCATGATGTTAATCTCTGTTGAACCCTTGCCCGAACCAGGTTGGCCCTCCCCTTGCGGATCGCTCTTCGAGCATCCCGCAATTACCATCACCGTGCCTAATAACGATACCAGCACTGTGTTAGCTATTTTCTTCCTGGACATTGATTTTCCTCCCTTACGGATACAAATATATTGTTATTCTTTGACTGATCCGACCATAGCGCCTTTGGCAAAATGCTTTTGCAAGAATGGATATACTAGCAGAATGGGAATCGTAGCTACCACAACCGCAGCCATTTTCAGCGTTTCCGACGGAATTTGCTGTTCGGCCGTCAGCTCAAGAGCGGCGGAGCCGCCGGAAGCGGTCGAAGCGTCAATGAGCATGTTTTGCAGCAGCACCTGCAGCGGCCATATATCATGGTTATTAATGTACAAAATCGCATGAAAGAACGTATTCCAATAACCGACCGCGTAAAATAACCCAAAGGCGGCCATCGCAGGCAGAGAAAGCGGCAAGACAATCCTCAGCCAAGCGCTTATGTCATTGCAGCCATCCATTGTGGCAGCCTCCTCCAGACTGTCCGGGATGCTATCATAAAATCCTTTCATCAGCAGCACATACCAGCCGCTGGTAAGAACCGGTATGATGAGTGACCAAATGCTGTTGATCAATCCTAATTCTCGCACCAGCAAGTAATTGGGGATGATCCCTGGTTGAAACAAGGTTGTCAAAAGCACCATAAGCATCAATATCCTTCTTCCTTGAAGGCGCTTTCTTGATAGCGTATACGAGAAAGCGGAGGTTATGATCAGTGAAAGAAGGGTTCCGGCCGTAGCTAGAAAACCACTGATCCCGATCGCATTAATAAACGACTTCGTCGAAAGAATGTAACGATAAGATATCAGGCTCCATGACTCCGGGAATAAAACGAAGCCTCTGGCAAAATACTCGTCTGGGTTCGTAAATGACACCACAAATACATAATACAACGGAAAGAAGCTGATGGCCGCTACTACCGTTAGCAGCGTCATATTCGCTATGGTAAACAAGCGCTCTCCCGGGTGCTGCTTCATTTCAATACACCCCTTCCTCACCCATTTTTTTCGCGAACTTATTCGCCCCAATAACCAAAATCAAACCGACGACCGATTTGAACAAGCCGATAGCCGTACTGTAGCTGAACTGGCCCTGCTTAATGCCTACCCTGTATACATACGTATCGAACACATCCGCTACATCGGATACCGCCCCGTTCATCATGAGGAAAACCTGCTCGAAGCCGACATCCATTATGTGACCTATTCGCAAAATTAGTAGGATCACGATCACGTTACGGATGGAAGGAAGAGTAATATGCCATATTTGACGAAACCGGTTAGCTCCATCCATCTTGGCTGCTTCGTACAGCAGTGGGTCGATGCCTGCAATAGCAGCAAGAAAGATGATCGTTCCCCACCCAGCGTCCTTCCATATATTCTGAAGTGTAAGCAGCAGCCAAAAGTAATTTGGAGTCGTCAAGAAATCAAGTTGTTTGAACCCGCCGGCCTGCAGCATTTTGTTGATGATTCCTTCCGAGTGGGACAGCAGCAAAAAGGTGATACCGACAATAATAACCCAGGAAAAAAAGTGGGGTAAGTAGACGATCGTCTGTACCGTTTTTTTGAATAACTCATGTCTTAATTCATTAAGCAATATCGAGAGCAGGATCGGTAACGGAAAAAATAAGATAAGGCTTAATGCGTTAATGCCAAGAGTATTACGAAACAACTTGAAAAAATCGTCATTGGTGAAAAACCTTAGAAAGTGTTCAAGACCAACCCATTCGCTTTGTAAAAAGCCTTGATAGGGGGAGTAGTTCTGAAATGCGATTAAAACTCCCCACATGGGCACGTACTTAAAAAGAATAAAGAAAATGATGCCAGGCAGTGCGAGCAAATATAAGTATTTGTTTCTTCTGATCCCTTTGCTCCAGCTACCTATTGCAATCGCCGATCGCTTCACTTCCGGACCGCCAATCCTTGCTGCTCTCGTGTCGCTCATGCCACCCTCGTCCCTTTCGTGTATGATGTGCTCTCATCATAAACACGATCCCCCTTCCCGGCAATAACACTTTTTTTTGCGAAAATAATACTTTCTATCTGCTTATACTTTTTTAAATGCTGCCCGATAGCGTAACGCGCCTGCCTATCCACGCAGCAAAATCAGCAAAAAGAGACAGTACCTCTGAAATAAAAGGTACTGTCCATGAAATGGCTCTCTTTTTATTTTTTAAAAAATGAAAGGAAACACAAAGGTAACGACAGCGGCCCAAAGTCCGTATACCGGTAAATACTTGGCAACGGCATTCTGAACGGCTGTAAGTCCGGTTTTGTTCTGCAGAAACCGCATGTAAGTGAGCATAATCCAAATCAGGTTGGCCCAGATCAGGATGTTAACGCCTAGTACGGCGATTCTGTTGGGCGTAATCCCATAGGAGGAAAGCCTGAACACTATGGCGGATAAAGCTACACTGTCTATGATCAGCGCAAGAATAATCAAGGCAAAATTGATGTAATCCGAAATGTTCCTTTTCTCGTCCGTCTCTCTTTCGGTAATGGAGAAAATGGTGACCGCCAATACACTAAGAAGGATTCCATTGAACGCCAGGAGGAAATCGCGGTCCAGGAATGGATTTTTCCCTACCGCAATAACCGTTACAAGATATACCAGCAAGGTCACCAATACAAGAGGACTAAATATTTTGGCTATATAGGGAGCTATATTTTTATATAGCTTAAGGTTCCTTGACACCAGATATGCAGCCACAACGGCGAGAGCGGCAGCGCCAAAGATAACGACATTTTTAAAATAAAATTCCGTTATATCCATTCCGACAAATCTAAATAACTGCATGGTTAATGCCGTTAGCAGCATTCCGCAGATGGCCATACTGGCGTACAGTATGCCGAACTCTCCGTTAAATTTGAGATAGGCTAATCTGGCTCTGCCTATTGGGTATTCATTTCCTGTAAACGCAAGCCCTACTAATACCCATAAGAAAATGGGAAGGTGAAGATAAACCAGGATAATACTGTCTTTATGCTCCAGAGGCAGCATATTAAGATAAATTGCAGAGATCAAGAACAATGCTCCAAGGGTGTATAGTATCTTTCTTTGAGGTGCATTATTGTATATAAAATACGCTGCAATAAAAGGAAGTACTCCAAAAGCAAGGTTAATCGGGGCTATGGCTTGCTGTTCGGCATAATGAAAGATGATCCTACTGACAAGCCCAGCCAGAATGGCTAGTAGGCCCATAATTAAGAATTCTTTTTGAAGCAGAGCAGCTTTTTCTGTATTTGTCGTCTCCTTGAAATTCAATCTTTCGTTCCATACGGCCAGAACCTGCGAATTAGGGTATTGAGCCCAAGCGGCTGTGAATGACCTCTTGAAAGCTTCAGGATCTTTTCTGTACATACTCTCCAACTCGCTTGGATTCGTCAAATGGTTAATGACAAAATTACTAACGTCCATGCTATACCTCCTCCACTGTCTTAATAAGTCCTGTTTTATTCTTGAGAGTCTTCTTCGTCCATTTTGTACTCTAAAATATCTCCAGGCTGACAGTCCAAAGCCTTGCAAATCGCCTCTAACGTGGATAACCGGATCGCCTTTGCCTTACCGTTCTTCAATATGGAAAGATTGGCCATCGTAATTCCCACCCTCTCCGAAAGCTCGGTAACGCTCATTTTCCTCTTAGCCAGCATCACGTCAATATTGATAATAATCGCCATCGTATTCACCTCAGACTGTTAAATCATTTTCAGATTTTATGTCAATAGCCTCTTTTAAAAGCCTTTGGAGAACAGCGGCAAACACAGCAATCACCAGGGAGGCAAAGATCAAGACCATTCCGATAACAATGATCCCTGGGGCATCGTCTCTCTCTGCTATGAGATATAAGAGCGGCATACCCAGCACATACAAGCCGCTGAATGTGATTGCACAGTATTTTATCTTCTTTAATGCCTGGACCGATAAATCCGAGAAGGCGTTGCTCTTGTCAATATAGCCAAGAAGCTTGAAGGACTGATACAGCGCAATGTAAAAAGGAACCGCCGTTGCATACAAATCGATCAAGACGAGATATTTTAAATAAGGACTGTCCGGATACAATTCTACGGCAAAATTCCCGATCTCAGGCACCGCGAATATACACAAAGCAAGCACCGGAATTGCAATAAGTATAAGAGCCGCCTTTAAAAAGAGGGTTGAGCCTTGTTTCATAACATACACCTCACAAAGTTATTTACGATTTATAATTTAGCATAGTATTTATCGTAATTCAATAAATAATTACCGTTTTTAAATCAATTTTTATTTTATTGTAATACGTCTACATTTTTGTGCACAGAAAAAAAGCATTCCTTTTTTACAAAGAAATGCTCAACTCCACTACAAACTATTCAATTGCGCAACCGATCCAATTGTTCGCGTAACGCCAAGAGGCTTTCGGCCACGGTTTGATGTGCCGTGTCTATAACGATATGATCCCTCTCCCAATCATCGTACTGCCGGTTCTTGACCTCATCCCATGTCGGCAGGACAAAGCCGGGAATATCGGTTGCTTGCGTAGCGACTCGGTGCCTGTGTTCTCGTTCATCCGAGCAGACCACTTCGATTTCGACATAGGGAATTCCGAGATCCTCTGCCACGCCTCGCCAGGCTCGTCGAGTTTCATGAATGGGATTGACCGTGTCCGCTATTACGTCGAGGCCGAGCTTAAGATTCTGTGATGCAATCTCGTAACATACAATATAACCCTCCGGACCATCAACCCAGACTCCGGCAGCTCGCATAGCCTGCTCCACGACATCAACCCGGAGATAGGTGGTCCGGAGCTCTCCTGCCAAAGCTGCTGATAACGTGGATTTCCCAGTGCCGGGCAAACCGCTGAAAATATAGAGCATCAAGACCGCCTCCTTTACATCATCGCTGCCATAAATCGTTTCAAACCTAGCATGGCAAAGCCGAATAAAACCGTGCCGGCACCAATCCCCGTAATCGCGCTGTTCGCTACTTGGAGCTTAGGGGATACAACTACGGCAGCTATCGAAACGGCAACCATTAGCGCTGCCAGAATCCATAAGCTGGGATCGTCAAATACACTTTTCAGACCAATAAAATGTAGGCCGACGATAAAAGCGACCCAAGGAGCGATGTATTCTTTTCGCTTCCATCTGGTAAGTACAAAAGCACCTGCACCTGCCACAATACATTCGGCATAAAACGAAATTAAATAATTACGATAGGCGGACACTTCATTCAAAGCGGATGGCGCATCCCAGTTCGTAATGCTTAAATAGACACCTGTTAAGCAAAGTAACAGCGCGAGACCGGATGCCAAGCCGATATACAGGCGCCAGCTCGGCCTGGGACGCTCTTGTGCCCAGCCAAACCAGACTAAACTAAACATCCCGAATACAGATACGTACATGGCGTAATCCCTGATGTATTCCATGATCCTCCACCTCGTTTCAATAGTTAGTAGAGCAATCCTTGGCCACTTATTGAAGGTTTGGGTAAACCTGATAAAACAAAAACACGCGATTAACGCGTGAGTTTGTTGGCATTATTCCGTAATGATCAACTCGGTTTCTGCAAAAGGCATTGGATTTCGGCATATTTTCAGCTGTTTACCGCTCTGTGAAGTGATGTTGCGGCAAATGACTTTTTTACTGGATACATAAGGATAGGGCTTGACCGTATCTTGACTCTGGTCGTCACACGGATTGGAAAATAAATAAAAGCCTTCATCGTCTCCCGGAACGTTCGAATCGTCGATATGGAGGTTGATAATCTCTACATTCTGAGGCATGTAGCATGTATATCCAAAATCATGCATGCCGTTATTTCTTACGGCAAACACGGAAGTACGGGCATCGCCGTTATACGGAATCCACTTGGAATCCCGAATGATGACGTCGCCTTCCCATGTGCTGCCATAATCATTCCGAAATTCCACTAGAGAATTTCCGTATGAGATTACATTATCAAGAGTCAGCAATCCTCTGCCAATGGCTTTGACACCCTGCCATCCTATGTAGCTGTCTTTTATGGTATAGGTACCGGATACCCCCATATGCGCATCAAGCCTTGAGATGACACAGTTTTCCACTCGTATATTTTTGCAAAAATTTGAAGCGACGACCCCCCAGCGGGTCCGGTCAGTAATATTGTTCATCCTGCAGTTTATCAGCTTAAAATCAATTACGCTATTTGCATGAACATCGTACGATCCCATCGATACCGGCTCACCTGCAGAGCCAATGGTAGTATATATCTTATGTCCGCTAACAAAGCTGTTCTGAATCGTCACATAAGCACAACGCATTGCATTTAAAAATCCTCTGTACGGAGAACCATGTCCCACTTCGCCCGCAATATAATGGACTACCCCGTCGATCACAGTATTGGAGCGAGTAATATCGATCCCGCGGCCATAGTAATCATATTTGGATTCTCCCCGGTTCGCTATTGTTGTAAAAATGCCTCCGCTGATTTTCAGCACGGAGTTATCGATGGGCCACGCTTCTACCTTCGTAATCTCCTCATAGTCCCAATCAATGGGGGAAACAATGGAACCGTCTTTATTCACAATAAAACAGTCTGTCTGATTAGTCCCGTTGTCCTGATTTAACCCAAAACGGATAAATTTCTTCACGTTGGCATTGGTTACAATAACATAACAATTCTCTTCCAATGATAAATCCAATTGCTGCTGGTCTCTGGTCAAGGCCTGGATCTTCAGTTCAACCGGTTTATGGACAGACCTTACATGAAAACAAGGAAGCTTGTTATTGTCTACAACCGTATCGTCGATGGTAAATCGTGTCGTGCTCCAATCTACGTCCGTTTCAATCACGGCAGTCAAAGCTTTGGCTCCAATGTAATAAGTAGCATCAGGTTTGGTCTTTACCGGCAAACCATGCGTATTGGCATAATCATGCGCAGCGCAAATTGCCTCCATATCGTCTGTCTCGCCGTCCCCGATTGCACCGAAATCCTCATAATTGACATTCTGGACTACTTTTTCCATCGTTACTTCCTTTCTACCATATGAGTACGGTTAGTTTATCAGTTAGGGATAACACGCCTGTAAAAAATTTCTTAATTCGATCTTAACATAAGTTTCATTGATGGAGTACCCGTGAAATTTATTATCGCCTATTGCACACTATATCGCACCGTGATATACTCACTTCATGATATATCAAGATGCGATATAACAAGGCATGATGTAACATACACTGATATAATATAAAGGAGATTGTATGGACAACGAAAAGATCTATCGTCAGTACTTGCCGATGTCTGAGACCGCCTATTACATTTTGCTTTCCCTTACCGAGGTTCGGCACGGCTACGGCATCATTCAGTTTGTGGAAGAGCTAACGCAAGGCCGAATTCATCTTGGCCCCGGAACTATTTATGGAAGCTTATCGCGAATGGAGAAGGACCGCTTAATTCAGGCAGTAGCTGAAGAGGAACGGCGTAAGCTGTATCACATTACTTCATCCGGTAAGGAACTGCTCAAGCTGGAGATCGCCAGAATCACGGAGTTGTACGACAATGCGAAGAAAGCTGAGGGATCATTATGATGAAAGAAACCAAAAAAGTGTTTAAATGGTGGGACGGTTCTCAATCGGAGGTCATAACCGCGTGGCTGGAGAAGATGGAAGCCGACGGCTGGCACTTGGTTCGAGTAAGCTGGAACGGGTTACGCTTTCACTTTGAAAAAGGCTCATCAAGGAAAATGAGCTATTGCATAGATTATCAGCCAAAGGCGGATCGGAATTACTCGGGTATTTTTGAAGATACGGGCTGGGAACCAATTTACAATAAAACAGGCTGGTATATTTGGAGACAATCGTATCAAGATACGAAGCCGGAAATATTTACTGACATTGACTCCATCATCGACCGCAATAAACGGCTCATCACTGTATTTACAACTCTTTTTTGCGCACTAATCGTAATTCTTCTTTCAAACATTGTTAATGATTTTATTTTTCCTCTGCTGTTCCTGTATATTCCCGTCTTAAGCCTGCTTGGGATTAGTTTATACCGGTTGACTGGAGAAAATAAAAGACTTCAAGCCAAAAGGATATTTTTTGATTGAACACTTCCAAAAGCCGCACACATCGATTTCCTCATTTTAGTACAATATCCAGCTGAAGCGTTCAATATGAACTGGTTTGAAATTAGTATGAATAGTACTAAGGCCATTCGAATCCTTGGCAGCCTAATGGTATAATTATTTTGAGCTGTAAAGGTTTACAAAAATGGATCAAGGAGTCTGTAAATGTAATGAGTACTTTAACAAAAATACCGAAGGCTGCAGTATTTGGTGCTGCGAATGGTGTTATGTTCATGACTTTTTTTGGGGCTCTCTGGGCTTCCATTGGCATTGTCGGTTCAAATGGACTTGGAGGTCCGTGGTTCCTTGTTCTTTCGGGGATTATGACGTTAATCTTACTTAGCGGAGCGGTATCCCTTTTTGGTAACGCCCGTAACATGAACAATAGTACAACACGGGAAGAAAGAGGACATTGGCGACAAATCAATCGAAAATTCGGCTTGATCTTTGGCCTGGAAGGACTTGCTATCTTTATCGCAAGTGTAATTTGTAACATGCTTGATCATTTTGAACTCTTCTTCCCTATCATGGCCATCATTGTCGGTATTCACTTTTTTCCTCTAGCTCAATTGTTCCGAGTACGCTTTTATTATGGTACAGGTATCGTCCTCTGTATTTTGGGCGTAATTACTTTCTTTGTACCAATGAATGCTACTGTTAACAACGTGTCTCTGATTGCGACGTCTACTTTTATCGGTTTCGGCTCTGCTCTGACACTATGGGTGACAGGTCTGAGAATCTGGATTGTGATGCTCAAACAATTGAAACGGCAATAAAGGCCATCCTTCGGCGGAATGGCCTTTTTTGTAATCCCACAATCCTCTCACCAAACGGCAATATGCCCATCCGTCCTGGACTCGGTGCCGCCTACATAACCTTGTCCGTCAGGATTGCACCAAATGATCTGTCCCCGGCCAAAGCTCAAAGAGGACAGATTACGAGTAATATGGTGTCCTTTCCGCTGCAGTGCCTGCGCGAGGTGATCCGGAAACCCGGGCTCCAGATCCACCGTCTTGCCCTGCTTCCATTGCCAACGAGGCGCATCTAGCGCCGCCTGCGGATTCATATGAAAGTCGATCGTGTTCATGATCAGCTGTACATGGCCTTGAGGCTGCATATAGGCGCCCATAATTCCAAACGGACCGACAGGCTCCCCGCCCTTTGTAAGAAAACCGGGGATGATGGTGTGGTATGTTCTTTTGCCTGGAGCAAGTGCGTTAGCCTTAGTGTCATCCAAGCTAAAATCCGCTGCGCGATTCTGCATCGCAATGCCGGTGTCCGGTATAACCACCCCGGAGCCAAAGCCCATGTAATTACTCTGGATCAGAGAAATCATTTGGCCTTCCTCATCCGCTGCAGCCACATAAACCGTACCCCCGCGAGGCGGCTGTCCAGGCACCGGTTCATGCGCCATGTCACAGATTAAGGCTGCTCGTTCCTCCGCGTACGCATCGGAGAGCAGATCTGCAGTGGATACCCTCATGTTCCGGTTATCCGTCACATATTCCAAGCCGTCGGCAAACGCAAGCTTGATGGCTTCAATCTGCTTGTGATACGTATCCAGCTGGTCTCGGCCCGTTATGTTTAATCGATTCAGCACATTAAGCGCCATAAGTGCAACCATACCTTGTCCGTTTGGAGGGATTTCCCATACTTCATAGTCCCGGTAACGCACATGTATCGGATCCACCCATTCCGGGGCAAAAGCGGCAAGATCCTCCTTCGTGAGAAAACCGCCATGCTGCCTCACAAACGCATCTATTTTCTCAGCCAGCTCTCCATGGTAAAAGGCTTTGGCATTCGACTGCGCAATAGATCGAAGAGTCGAAGCGTGATGCGGCAATCGTATACTTTGGCCTGTTACAGGATATCGGCCATCCGGCGCGAAGGTCGTGTACAGATGCTCGAACTCAGGACCCTTTTCCAGCTTGTTGTACTTGGTAAACTCATATTCGAATAATGTACCCAGCGTCGGCGATACGGGATACCCCTTCTCTGCGTATTCAATCGCAGGACCAAACAGCTCGGCAAAGGGAAGCCTGCCAAGCTTCCGCGACAGCTCCGCCCACGAAGCCGGCGCGCCCGGCACAGTCAACGGCACGATACCGAAGGTCGGTATCGTTTGATAGCCGCGTGCTTTAAGCACGTCGATGGATAATCCTTGAGGCGCCGGTCCGCTGCCGTTCAGACCATGCAGCTTGCCGCCGCTCCATACGAGAGCAAAGAGATCCCCGCCGATCCCGTTGGAGGTTGGCTCCAGAACGGTCAAGCTGATAGCCGCCGCGAGTGCCGCGTCGACCGCATTGCCTCCGCGCTTTAACATCTCTAGCCCTGCTTGCGCCGCAAGCGGCTGGGATGTAGCGACCATACCTCGAGAAGCGTAAGTGCACGTTCGCCGGGAAGGATAGGGATAATAATGAGGATCGAATGTCGTCATAGACTTGCCGCTCCTTTCGTAGCCTTTGCCGTCCGTTGGTCAGTTCCAGTTATTGCAGCCATTGAAAGCCTACAAATGAGCAGCCAGCCAATCATAAGCCAGCCTGCCGGAAATTTCGTGTTCTCCATCGAACAGATCCAAACCTAACCGATCGCCTTTATCATGAAGCTGATAAATCGCTTCAAGCCTGCGATACGCTTCCATGGTTCCATGTACCGGAAAAATACGGTCGTTTGTTCCGGCTTCGATAAGTAGAGGCCGTGGGGCGATCAGGCTAATCACGTCAGGCATCTCCGCTTCTAACGACAATCCCGGTACGTAGTTGTCAATACAATGATGGATGGACAACAAGCTCGCCTCATAAGTATTGGTGAAGCCGCTGACCACTGCCGCAGCGATGCGTTCATCGACCGCAGCCGTATAAGAGCAGACCAGTCCGCCGCCCGAGATGCCCATACAGCCGATTCGGTTCTCATCCACGTCATGGTTAGCAAGCAAATAGTCGATGCAACGCATCGTTTCGTAAACTCTATAGCCTGCCATGGTTTTGCCGATCGCAAGCAAAAAGCTGGAAATACGGTTGCAAGAATTCGCATCCTTGGCGTTCTCCGTCAGCTTCCGGTCCCCGAAACCGAACAGCTCCGGCGCTACGACCAGAAAACCGCGGTTTACAAGCTCTACCGCAAAATTTTTCTGATAGCCGGCATCTCCCGTCTTATCCGTCCCGTCCGGATTCAATCCCACGATATCTCTGCTCCCATAACCGTGACCGTGACAGGCGATGACAGCCCGGTGACGCTCTTCTACACCTTTAGGAATCAGCACATACATCGGCATAAACAGCTGTTCCAACGTCTGAACTTGAACTCTTTGCCGCACATAGGTTCCGCAGTCGACGGATTCCAGTAAAGTTGGCTTCAGATCGGCTGCCTGCTCAGGAAAACCGCCCATTAACTGAACAAAGTGCTTCCTGAAGCCTTCCTGCCATGCAAACCACTCATCCTCCGAGCTGCCCGAAAACCGGCTTGCCGGCTTAATTCCGTCGTATAACATCTTCAAGTACTCATCCGGATTCCACATCCTCTTCGCCTCCCTTGAAATTGTTTAGAAGAACGGCACGTTCATCCGCATCAAGAACCCCTCTACTCGCGAGCAGCAGATCTTGATGTGTAATGAAGTGCGGCCTGCCGTCGATTCGGTCCAAAAAATCTTCAATCACCGTTACAGGAGCCTTGACCAAATCGACCCGATAGAACTTCTCTTGATGGGTCATAGCAAACATCAATTCATCCATCTCGACGGCAGGATCACCGAATAATCTCAGCTCAGCGCTCCCCTTCGTACCTGTAACGAAGATCCGGCAGTCGCCGAAAGCCCAGCATTGCTCAGGAGTATGCCAGTCTGTATACAGCTGAGCCACAAGACTCCCTTCCATTATAACCTGAACCGTCGCCGTATCGTAAAAATCAGGATACTCCGGCAAAATATTCTTGGCCATGACACTGCTGACCTGCCGCACCTCTCTACCGGTCAGCCATCGCAATAAATCGAAGTCATGGATAAGCAAATCCACAATGATTCCGCCGTTGTGCTCCTTGGAAAAATGCCAGGACGCTCGTGCCGACGGAGACAGCTTATGAGGCTTACGCATCGTAATGCTAACCAGTTCTCCCAAATAGCCCTCTTCGATGTTTTGCTTAAGCGTAAACAGGGAGCTTCGTTCCCGGGAGGTGAGCAGCATGCCTACCTGTATCCGATTGCGATCCAATACAGACTCTAGACGACCCAGTCCCTCTCTGGAAGTTACCAGCGGCTTATCCAGCATGATGTGTTTCCCGTACTTTTCGCATAGTTCGATTAAATCTATTTTTTCATTATTCACGGCCGAAGTTCCTATGATCGTCACCTCCAGCCGATTCATTAACGTATCCACATCATCAACTAAAGGAATCCGGTGCTTTTCGGCAAAAGCTTTGGCCAGTGAAGGTTCCTCCACCTCATAAATTCCCGCACAGCGGTTCCCCAGCTCCAGCATTTCCCGAATAAACTTTTCAATATGCCCGTGCCGGCATCCTATGATGGCAAATGCAGTTCCCACGCTTCTCCCTCCTCAGCCTTTCAGCCCGCTTGTGCTGATGCCCTCCACAATATATTTTTGAAACAAGAAGAATACGATGACGACCGGTACAAGCGATAACGTCGACATGGCGAACATCCCGCCCCAATTATTCAGGGAATCTGCATCTAGGAACAGCTTGAGAGCGAGTGACACCGGATACAGCTGCGGCTTGTTCAAGTAAAGCAGAGGTGTAATGAAATCGTCCCATCGCCAGTAAAACGAGAAAATCGTAGCGGTTACGAGCGCGGGAACGATGAGAGGAACGATAATCCGGAAGAATATCGTGTATTTGCTGCATCCGTCCATCTTCGCAGCCTCATCCATTTCGGGAGGGATTGTCCGAATGAATTGCATGATCAGAAATATAAAAAATGGCGTTCCGAAAAAATGAGGGACAATAACCGGCTTAAATGACGACATCCAGCCCAATTTGGAAAACATCACATATTGTGGAATAATCGTTACGTCATGTGGCAGCATGAGAGTCATCATCACGCAGCTGAACCAAAACGTTCTTCCCCAAAACGGGATCCGCGCTAACCCATAAGCTACCAAAGCCGAGGAGACAACAGCACCTATCGTGGAAAAAATCACAATAATGAATGAATTTTTGAAAAAGACGGTAAAGCTGTTCGATCCGAAGCCTTTCCAACCGGCTATATAGTTGCTGAACTCCAGCCGGCTCGGTATCAAATTGTAGGCGGTGGAGAAAATTTCGCCGCTCGGCTTAAGCGAGCTGGCTGCCATCCATAGGATTGGGTAGATCATTACGAGAGCCAGGAGGCTGATTACGGTATGATACAGAATCGCTTGCGCATTGCTTTTCCGCATGTTACCTCTCTCCTTTCGACTCATAGTGAACCCAATAGGCCGATGATTTGAAGATGACGAAGGTGATCGCCGCGATGATCAGCAGCATGACCCACGCCATAGCGGAAGCATATCCCATTTCAAAAAAAGCAAAGGCACGGCGGTATAAGTAAAGGGAATACAATAACGTATTATCCAGAGGCCCCCCTTCACCCCGGGAAATGACATAGGCAGGAGTGAACGTCATAAAAGCAGAGATGATTTGCATAATCAGATTAAATAAGATGATCGGGCTCAGCAATGGAATGGTAATTCTGTAAAACCGGTACCACCCGTTCGCACCGTCTACGCTAGCCGCTTCATAATACGATTGAGGAATATTTTTTAGCCCCGCCAGAAATATGAGCATGGAAGAGCCGAATTGCCAAACGGACAAGGCGATCAATGTCCAAAGTGCCGTTGACGGGCTGCCGATCCATGATGTTGTCGTATGGATGCCCACTAGCCCAAGCATTGAGTTAAGCAGGCCTTTATCGCCAAAAATTTGGATCCACATAATGGAAACCGCAACGCTGCCTCCGATCAATGACGGCAAATAGTAAGTCGACCGGTAGATCCCAATGCCACGAGCCGTGTTATTAAGCAGCATAGCCACTATTAGAGCAAAGGCCAGCCGAAGCGGGACACTGGCAAATACGTAAGTAAACGTGACCTGTAATGATTTGATCAGCTTCTCGTCGTTTGTAAACATCTTCTGATAGTTGTCCAATCCAATCCACCTAGGCGTATCGAATAAATTATAATCCGTAAAGGAGTAGTACAGAGAAGACAATATGGGGTAAGCGGTAAATATTAGAAATCCAAGAACAAAGGGAGAAATAAATATATAGCCGACCAAATGGTCGTTTTCACGAAGCTTCATTCTCTACCCTCCTTTGTCAGCAAGCTCGGAAAGAACGAATCAGAACAGCGCTCCAGTGCGCTGTTCCGATCCCGATCTGTATCGTCCCGCATGCTAATTATTTTTTGTTTTTACCCAATATGGCGTTGGATTCCTTCTGAAATTTGGCTGCCGCATCTGCAGGCGAAATTTTATTGTAGAGAATTTGCTGGCTGGTATCCGTCAGCAGCTTCGATACCTCCACGGCACCGACCGGGTCGATCGGATTATCCGAGGTCGTCCTCTGGCCGACCCAGGCGACATAATCGACGACCTTTTGTTCCTCCGGCGTAAGCAGCGGTTTGATGGCTTCCTGCACCTTGCTGGAAATAGGCACTCCCCGCTCACCCTTCATAATTTTATTGGCTTCGATATCGTTGATCATAAAATTGACGAACTTGATCGCTTCCTCTTTATTCTTCGAATTTTTTGCCACGGAAAGACCCTGACTCGACTGCAGGAACAGTCCTTTATCAATATTGGGTCCCGGCGGCGGCGCGATGTCCAAAGGTCTCTTGGCAATGGCCGAGTCGGCGACAAACAAGTTGGACCAGGTAAACGTAGTTCCCGCATTGCCCAACACTAGCTCGTCATCCTCAGGTACGCCCTTCTTCTGGGCCTGTTTATCCAATGCAAGCAGGTAGCCGTTATTGTACATTCTTTGCAAACGGGTATAGTAGTCGGTAAACAGCTTGTTATCCGTATACCCGAGCGAGGTACCGTTAGGATCGAATAAGTTTCCTCCGAAAGTACGCAAGTAGAATGACAAGAAATTGCGGTCATCAATAGTGGCGGCGGCCAGCTTCCCCTTCGCTTTCAATTTGGACGCCATGGCCTCGAAGTCATCCCAGGTCCAGCTATTGGACGGCAGGCTGGCGCCGGCATCCTTAATCATTTGCGGGTCGTAGACGACGGCAAGCGCATTAACGCCGAGCGTAAGCTGATATTGTTTACCGTTATACTGGCCTACCTTTAAATAACTATCGGAGATCGAGCTCTTATCAATCGTTCCTTTGGTCATATGAGGCGCGAGGTCCTCCAATTGTCCCCGATCTCCGAACTGGCTGATGTAAGCCACGCTCATCTGAATGACATCGGGCAAGTCGTTCGCTGCGGCTTGCGGAACGAGCTTCTTCCAATAATCGTCAAATGCCGCATATTCAGGCTCAATCTTAACGTTCGGATGTTGCTTCTCGTACATATCGATCATTTTCAGCGTGTAATCGTGCCGCGATTGTCCTCCCCACCATGCAACTCTCAGCTTGATCTGTTCCTTGCTGCTGCCCGAGCCGTCCGCGGGCTGTGAAGCCGGCGCCGAAGTGTCGCTCGAGCTGCAGCCTACCACTCCGGTTAGCAGCATCGACAACGATAACGATAACGCGATTTGTTTACTTTTCATAAGTAATCCTCCCTCAAATGGGTCTACTCATGACTTCGGTTTTTGAATCAATGAGCTAATGAGGACGGAATTGCCCTCTCTCATTGATTTGTTGGCAGCGAAGCCTATGGCGTTGGACATCGCACCGTCCCAGGAGCTAGCCTGCTGATGAAGCGGGTCTTCCATGTTTCCACGAAACAGCATTTTTAACAGCCGTTCGTCCCCTCCTCCGTGGGCACCCAAAACTAGCGGTACCTTATAGGAGATTTCCTCTTCCCTCCGGTTGTATATTCTTAACCGGTTAATGTCTTCACCGGCAAACGGCCCTACGGCTCCATGAAACGTTTCCGCTTCTAACCTTCCCTCGCTGCCGTTGATCGCCAGCTTGAAGCCCTCAAAAGGAGAATGAGCCGTTAACGAATAGCTCATCAACGCACCGCCTGAATATTTCACGTGCAGGCTCACGGAATCCTCAATATCAATTTCCTCCGAGAACACACATTGATCGCGGTAGTATGCATCCACATCCTCACATTCGAGGTAAAGGTCCCGGGTAGATTCCTTGGTTATATCAAAATAAAATTCACACGAACTTTTGTACGAACAGGTCAGGCACCGCGTCCCTCGCTCCTCCCTGGTCGGTCCATAAAACCGGAGCGAACCAAAAGCGGAAACCTGCACCGGCTCCTCCTCCAGCAGCCAGTTGATGAAATCGAAGTGATGCGTGGATTTGTGGAGAAGCAATCCGCCGGAGTTCTCCTTCTTCCGGTGCCACCTTCGGAAGTAATCTGCACCGTGTGAAGTGTCGAGGAACCACTCAAAATGGACGCTTAAAATTTGGCCAACTGTATTTTGCTTAAGAAGCTCTTTAATCCGCACGACAAAGGGTCTGTACCTCATGTTAAAAGTGACAGTGACTTTTCGGCCAGTCCTTTGCTCCGCTTCCAGAATGGCCTTACACTTTTCCTCGTCGATCGTCATCGGTTTCTCGGTAATTGCGTCACACCCCATCTCCATTGCCTTGATGATGTATTCATGATGGTATCTGTCGATGGTGGTCACAATGACCACGTCCGGCTTCGCTTCAACAATCATTTGTTCAAAGTCTTTGTACACCGGAAAACCGCCGCCGCATTTTTGCTGAAGCAGCTCAGCCCGTTTGTAGTTAGGATCGTAGACTCCAACGATTCGCGCTGCGTCTGCGAATTGCTTGCTAATCGGTAGAGCAAACATCGACGTACATCGGCTGCCGGCTCCGACAATTGCGTAAGTTTTCATAGATTCATCCCCATTTGTTAATAATTGTCTAAATATTCTGACATTTAATTCCATAAAAAGTCCTGCCTACAGATGATAAACCGATTCACCGCCCAATACGGTTTCAAGAATGGTCCAGCCCCCATCGGCATGATGATCATATACAATAAAATCCGCTGGAGAACCGGCCTGGATGGTACCGACTCCCTCACGATCCAGCCCAAACAGCTCTGCGGGGTGCAGGGAAACCATCGTAATGCACTCGCCCAGTGAAGCTATGCCGGCTTTCGCTGCATTTTGAATTCCAACATGCAGCGGTGTGGATGACCCGGCCAATATGTCAGGGGTGCTGGCTAAATGCAGAAATCCATTTTCCTCCAAGACGACATCGTCGTTAATATGCGTATGGTATCTCCCAGGCGGCATTCCGGCCAAATGGACCGCATCGCTAGTCAGAATCGCCTTTCTCCCCTTAGCTCGGATCATCACTTTCAGCGTGGACATGGGAAGATGAAATCCGTCCGGAATAAGTCCCGCCCACAAACGATCCTCTGCTAACTGAGCCCATATGTAATTAGGATGCCGTTTGATGTAAGGGTGTGCACCGTTGCCCAAATGGGTGCTCATTGTAACGCCGGCGCTGACAGCCGCTTGAATCTGCTCCTCCGAAGCCGCAGTGTGGCCGATAGACGCGATGATCCCAAGCTGACGCAGGTTCTTAATAAACGGGATGGCACCAGGCTTCTCCGGCGCCAAGGTCACCTTGCAAATTCTCCCCCCGGCAGCTTCATTCCACTCCAGAAATTCCATCCAATCCGGATCCCTAACATAGAGAAGGTTATGTGCTCCCCGCGGGCCGTCCTCCGCTGAAATGAACGGACCTTCTACATGAATGCCGATAACTGAATTTCGTACAATCGGATCGGACTCACATGATTGTGCTATGGTTCCGATGCAGTGCAGCATTCGTTCCTTCGAACCGGTCACCACAGTAGGACAGAAGCGGGTCACACCGCCACGGTGAAGAACGGCTGCAGCCTGCCTGACCGTATCCACGGTTAATTGTGCATCATTAAGATCGAACCCGCCGATTCCATTGACCTGGACATCGATTAGCCCGGGAGCAATCCAATGCTCTACCTTTTTATTGCTAGGCTGAAGACGGACTACCTTACCGTCCTCAACCACGACCGTTACCGTCTGACCTGTCAACCAATGTTTACCTGCCCACGACGATGTTTTTATAAGAATCACCGTCTTTCCTGGTTCATTTCCGATGCTGAGAAATTGTCGAGGAACAAGGTGTAGTTAGGATGGCTTTTCAAGATAGTTGCCGGAATCTGATTCGTGCACTCATGAGCGAAGAAATCGCGGATCGCCCGTGCCTTTACCTTATGGGGGACGCAGGATATGATGATCTCGCTTTGCATGATTTGATGCACCGTCATCGTGATCGCCTGACTTGGAACCTCATCGAGTGATGCAAACCATCCTTCGCCTACCTGCTGCTTTTTACAATGTTCATCCAAATTCACAACGATGTACGATTCCTGCGTATCAAAATCTGCCGGAGGGTCGTTGAAGGCAATATGGGCATTCTCTCCTATGCCGATCAACGCCAGATCGATCGGTCCCTTCCGTATTTCAGCACACAATTCGGCAATGTTTACTTCAATGTCTCCCTCTCCATTAACGAAGTGCACCTGTTTGAGCGGAATCGAGAGGCGCTCTACAAACCGTTCCTTCAAATATTTCCGGAAACTTGCCGGATGATCACCGGGAAGATGTACGTATTCATCCAAGTGGAACATCTCCACCTTGCTCCAATCGATATCTTTTTGCGTAAGGGACTCTAGCGTTTCAAACTGTGAGGCTCCCGTCGACAGCAACAGCCTCGCACTTCCCTTCTCCTCGATACGTTTGCGCAATAGCTGCGCACATCGCTCGGCCGCTTCTTGGCCAAGCTCCTTAGCGTCTTCCAGAATATTTACTTCCATAATCGACAATAGTCACTCCTTCACATGGGAATCATCGTCCTATAGAAACCGATTTCTATTCGTTTGATGTTGTATCTTTATGCGCAAGTATGTTAATTATTACACTTTAGTTACAGAGTCTCTTTCAATTAATTCAGGCTGCAGCATGATCTCTTTTTCAGTCGCATGGGTTCCCTCTAACAGCTCCATCAGCGTTTGGCACGCTATCGTTCCCATCTCATATTTGTTTAGATTCACCGTTGTTAGAGCTGGAGTAAGCATCTGTGATAGTTCAATGTTGTCAAACCCGATCACCGACATTTGACCAGGCACGTCCACTCCGGCGTGTTTCAGCTCATGGATGACTCCTGCCGCAGTAAGATCATTGCAGCACAGAACCCCCGTCGGCCGGTCATCTGCATGCAGCAGGCGGCGTGCCAGTTGTTTGCCATTATTGAATTCGAAAGTACTGCCATAGGATGAATTCTCGCAATCCTCCGATATTTGAATCCAATGATCGGCTGGGGAAATTCCTTCTTCATATAAAGCCGCTTTGTAGCCCTGATAGATCTGAATCCGGCTAGGACGATTTAAAGCAGCAGATAGAAAGGCAATCCGTCTGTGACCCTTCTCAATGAAGTGCTTGCATGCGAGATAGGCACCCTTCTGGTAATCAAAGCCGATTTGATACACCTGTCGGCTGTTCACCATTTGATCGATGCTGATGATCCTCTGCCCCTTGGCCAAATATTTGTTAAGCCATTGTTTCTTTGGGGAAATCGAAGACAAAATAACACCCTTTACTTGCTTTTCAAGCAGAGTCTGCAAGTACTCCGCCTCAAGCTTGGCGTTCTGGTGAGAGTTGCAAAGTAATACCTGGTAACCGGATTTTCGTGCAATTTCTTCAATGCCAAGAACTACATCGGCATAGAACGGGTTGCTGATAGAAGGAATAATAACGCCAATGGACATGCTGTTATTTTTTTTCAGCTGACGGCCGAGCATATTTGGGGTGTAGTTTAATTCTTTGGCTGCGGCCTTAATTTTTTCGCTCATTTCACTGCTTACCGGATACTTACTGTCGCTGAGTACTCGGGACACGGTAGCAGCGGAAGCATTCACCAATTGCGCTATATCGTAAATCGTAACCGGCTTATCGGACACGGGTTCACATCCTTTGTTATTTTGGATCCATTAGATCATACCTAGGTAATGAGATTAATAGCTTTTGAGCCCTCTCTCATAGAGATGCAATTAGGGAGAGTTCAGAGGGGGACTATCTGAAGTATATGACGAGTAAACAAATGTATGAGCCGGACTAGCTTGAAGACTGGTTATACATGTCAACTACGAAAAAAATCCCCTGGACTTGAAGTCCCGGGGATTCATGATTAGAACAAGCAGCCGATTAATTTTTGATAACAGTCAGCATCCAAGGCGTTTCCGGATTCCAGCGAACTTCTCCGCCCAATTGCTCGACAAGGAAACGAACCGGTACATAATGGACTCCATGGATGAACAGCGCCTCATTACCCATATCGACCAGTCGGCCGTCAACCAATGCTTTCGCGCTACCCTGTGCAAAGGAAATTTCCTTCTTACCCGTTGAGACCACAACACTATTGCTGCCGCTGTCCCATTCCGCTTTATACCCTAATTGCTCGGTAATATGACGCAGCTGTCCGTATGCTATATTGTCTGAGGTAAAGCCGTTCGGCAAGTATTCTGCATTGCCGCCGCCCTCTGTCATCCTGTCGAAATCGGACTTGCTCATCAGCCACAGGTTAAACTGCTTTTTGGTGACCTTCAAATCGCGCTTCAAAAAGGTATACAATGCAGAGTTTTCATCCACTTGCTCTAGAACCGCCTCCGGGGTATCGAGCTGTGCGATATCTACTGCATCCCGCGAAGAGAGAGCCGCAGGCTGAACGGCGCCGTTCAAATTCCAGCGCTCCATCTGGAACTGGATCTTACCGCCTTTAATTCCGCCAAGCTCATCTTTAAACTGGATGCTCATGTCGGCCTTTCTTACAAACTGCTGCGGATCGACGAACAAATTAAGATGTACCCTTGTATCCGGTGAGATTTGGATCTCCTGCTGCTTCGTTGTTACGATCGAAGTCAGTGTAGCGAGCAAAAACTTCTCGACCCCGTAAATACCTTCTACCGACACTTCTTTATCGGTAAACCACTCCTTGAACCGGCCCCCGATCTCTTCCTTATCCTTCAAATATTCGAACAAGCTGTCCGCCAGCTCCCTCAGCCCTTTGTCATCCAAGGTTAACGATCGCAAGTATTTCTTAATCAGTTCCGGCATCTGAGTGCCTGTCACGTCGAAGGTCACGGTTGTTCCTGTCGCCTGACTGCCGTGAATGTCAACCAGCTGGTTACGTTGTATAGACAAGCTATCCGTATTCGGAAGGTTGCGGACCAGCAGCTGGAGACCCTTCCGCGTCAATTCGCGTTCCTGCTCATTGCCAGTAGAACCTCTGCCCAACTGATACCATTCACTAGTACGATATGGAAGCTCATCGGTCAATGTTCCAAGCGTCAAAGTTATCGGATGACGGGCACCTCCCACTTGAACAACTATTTTATCCCCTTCCACCGAGTATGCGAACGGGATTTGCAGCTGAGCCTTAGTCAGTATGCCTTTACCGGAAACAATTCCGGACTTCGTATTAACCTTCACCTCGTTCATTTGAAGCTGCAGGCCGTTCAGCAGCTGGTAAGTCTCCAAGCTTGACCTCGAATAACCAATCCCGAGCTCATCCGTTTCGCTAAATTTAGCAGAATCGATATCAAATTCAAACTTCAACGAAGTAGACCCTTCGTAGGAAGCAAGCTCCGCTTCCTGTTCAAACAGCTTCACTGGATCAAATCCGTCGATCGGCTGACAGCCCGCCATCAGGATCAGCGCAACCAGCAGTGCGGCGATTCGCATCTTGTTCCAACCAAACATTCATGTCTTCCCCCTCTTCCTATGATCACTCTTACTATAAATGGAAAATATTACTTCTAGCAAGTACTTTGTGAGATTCATAGAGTTTAGCCTACGAGAGGGCTTATTTTATCCCTGTGAAACTATTGTCTACATCCGCTCATTGTCTTCCACCGATAAATACGAACGAAAGCAAACTGCCACCTATCATAATAACCGTTGTAACGATAAGCGACATATGCATTCCGGCTATGAAAGAGCTGCTGCCGCCCAGGATCGAGCCGAGGATAGCAACCCCCAGCGTAGCGCCAAGCTGGCGGCTTGAATTAAGAGCGCCTGAAACTGCACCGGTCAGTTCTCTCGGTACGGAAGAGATCACTGCCGCCATCAACGAGGGAATCGTAAAGGACACGCCAAAGCCGATTAAGAGCAACCCTATCATCGTAATGACGTAGCTGCTGTTCACATCCGTCCAGACTTGCAGGAGCGTACCCGTACCACCAAGGAAGAATCCGATAGTCATCGGCATCCGCGCACCGATTCTCCCAACGATGCGACCGGTTATAATGGGGTTGAAGGCCATTGGAATCATCATTGGAAGGAGCGCAAGTCCTGCCGTGTGGGCCGATAATCCGCGCATTTGTTGAAAGAACATGGGCAGAACGAATAGAATTCCCGATAGGCCGATGTTGATAGCCATCCCAGCAAGCATCCCGGCGGATACCGTTCTATTCTTAAACAGCTGCAGCGGAAGCAGCGGCGACTTGCCTTTCGCTTCAAAGATCAAGAATAGGATGACACCCGATAGGGCCACACTAAATGCGGCGATAATAACCGGGGAATTCCATCCGTACGTCTCTCCCTCCATCAATCCGAACGACACAGAAGCTATGGCGGCAATGGCCGTTACTTGTCCCCCCATGTCCAAGCTTTTCCCTGATTTACGTTCCGTTTCTGTAACAAATAGGAACGTCATGATCAAGCTAACGCCTGCGAGCGGTATGTTAAGCAAAAAAATGCTGCGCCA
Source organism: Paenibacillus sp. NPDC056579 (assembly GCF_042793215.1). Lineage (NCBI taxonomy): Bacteria > Bacillati > Bacillota > Bacilli > Caryophanales > Paenibacillaceae > Paenibacillus > Paenibacillus sp. NPDC056579. The sequence continues at coordinate 410,275 of NZ_JBHTVD010000004.1, read as the reverse complement.
GCCGAACGAGTCCACCAAGAGTCCGCCGACAACAGGTCCTGCCGCCATGGCTACCCCGGTAACCGCTGCCCACATGCCAAGAGCCCGGGCCCGTTCAGCGGGTTCAGGATATGCATGGGCCAGCAGGGTGAGCGATGCAGGCATCAGAGCTGCGCCCCCCACACCGAGTATTGCTCTTAAGCCGATAAGCATTCCTAGTGAAGATACGACCGCCGATATCGCCGAAGCTGCCAGAAATAAGGCTAATCCGGACAAATAGACACGTTTAGCACCGAGTTTATCGGAAAATGCGCCCATGGATAGCAGGAAACCGGCAAAGACGATCGTGTAAGAATTGACGACCCACTGCAGTCCCGATATTCCACCGCCAAGCTCGGAGCGAATTGCCGGCAGAGCTATGCTCACTACCGTCATGTCCAGGAGTACCATAAAGTATCCGAGCGAAAGTCCTAGAAGCAGCATCGTTTTTGATAGCTTCCCGGTATGGCTCGATTGTATTTGCATTGCTTTGTCCAAGGTAAATCCCTCCACTGTTTTGTCTTCATCTCCCAAGACAGTGTACAATGAACCGTATACTAGAATAAGATGAGGGTTTATCATGGGATTAATTGTCCTATGATAGAAGCCAGACAGGGAAGCAGGTGACAGTAGATGCAGCAATCAAACAAAACGCGGCTAGAAGAGCTGGCACAGTTCTTGAGAACGCGCCGCGCCCGTATCTCACCAGAGCAAGCCGGTCTCCCAAGCGGAGGCCGACGGCGAACTCCGGGACTTAGACGCGGAGAAGTAGCGCAGCTCTCGGGAGTAAGTGTTGACTGGTATACTTGGCTGGAGCAAGCTCGAGAGATCCAGGTATCGTCCCAAGTGCTGGAGAACATTGCCCGCGCTCTTCAGCTTGATTCGAATGAGCGCAAGCATTTATTTTTGTTGGCTCTCCAGCAGCTGCCAGCCGATCTGACGCCAATCGAAGATACCGTCAATCCTACACTCCAGAGCTTCCTTGACCTTCAAGGAACGAGTCCTGCATATGTCACGGATCAGCGCTTAAATATTGTTGCTTGGAACAAGATGGCAAGCTTGATTTATGGGGATTATGATGCGATGTCGTCACGCGAACGGAACACGGTGTGGCGGACGTTCACTTCGCGATACGTGCGTGAATTGCTTCAAGCAAACTGGGAAAAGCATGCCCGGCACCGTTTAGCTCATTTTCGCGCCAGCTACGGTAAATTCGCGGGTGATCCTTGGTGGATGGAACTCATTGGGGATTTGAATCAGGTAAGCGAAGAATTTAGATCTTGGTGGCCGCAGCACGATGTTTTGAATGGACCGGAAGGAAAGAAAATAAATCACCATCCGACGGCTGGTTTATTAATTTTCGATCAGATTTCTTTTCTTGTATCGGACTCTCCCCATCTTACGGTCACGATCAATATACCGACAGACGGCAGTGACATGGTCTCCAAGCTTAAGAAGCTCTTAGATGAATAAATAGAAACACTGAAATTTTAATACGAAAAAGGCAGCCAGGGCCCTGTATGCTGCACCTCCATTGTTAGTTGTACCACAAATAGAGGTGCAGCACAGTTTCGCCGGCTGCCTTCGTTAATCTAACGATCTGACCTACTCAACAGGTAGAATGGGATGCTGTTTTTCCTTCAGTTCAAGATAAAAATGAGACAAGCTCGCTTGCATATAAGGAATAATCCATAAGAGCCCGATCCCGAGCGTTACGATCGACAAGAGCAGCCAACCGATAAATGAGAGGTACAGGCAAAACAGCTTCCATTTGTAGCCGTCCATCATTTGTCGGCTTCTTGTGATGGCTTCATTCACCGTTAACTGAGGATCATCAATCAATACTAAGGGAGCCAGCGCGTAGGAAAAGCTTTTTATGATGCCTGGAATAAGGAGCAGCAAGGTCCATAAGAACAAGTAGATTCCCATCAAAAGATAAAACAGTATCGTCTTTACATATCGGCCATTAGAGAAATATTCAAAGATCATGCCGAGAGAAACCTCTTGTCCTCGGGCTGCCCTCAAGTATAAAGCATAGACTCCCATCGTAACCGCGTTCACTATCAGTAAACTGTATAGCAGTGAGAGGATTGTACCCAGACCAGCAGAATCCTTGGGATCGATACGCTCAAACACATTCGGAATCACCGCGGAGAGGATCAGAATGACGATGGTGTAGCCTACAAAGTTCATCCAGCGGCCTTGCAGGGTTTGGCGTGCTTTCTCACGCAATGCAGATAAAACCAAAAATAACACCTTCTTTCCTTTTTTTCACTAGTAAGAATTGTAAATTCAGTGGCCATCCTTGTCAATCCAATACAACATTAAACTTCTTTAATTATTGATTAATAAATTAGTATGTGCGAGTCCCGAAAATATAGGATCAAAAAGGTTCCACATAATAGGCATTATATTAGGTTTATTGTTAGGTTATTCTTCCGTTTCTTCAATGAAAAAGCAGACGGCCTCAGCCGTCTGCTCGTTCAGCTATTGCCTCGCATAAACACTGCTACAGCCGTTCCAGGTTAGCTTCATATTTTATTTCCCCATTCCGTTCGTCCCACTTGCTCATGACGTATTGTTTAATTTGCTCTGCAACTTGTGCTGGCGGGGTTGATGTAGTATCCATTGTGGGCATAGGCGGGTTGTACGCCGTTGCTGCATTATGGATTAGCCATTGAGCAAATTCTTCATGCTGCTTAAGCATCTCATCCGTCCACGTGGCGTGATCTGCCCGATTGCGCAAACGGGTATTTCTTGTTTCATCATCGCAATGTAAATTAATAAAACACACTTCACTGAATGAACTGTAGGTATCGCATTTTTCAGCGGCCCAAGGCATCAGCGTACCGCAAATGATCGTTCCTCTCCCCGATTTGGCGACAGCATTAGCAAAATGAAACAGTAAATTAAATCTATCCTGGTATTCTAGTTTGGAAGCCGTAGTTCCAAAATTATCGTTATCCGTGCTGAATACATCAAACTCCGGCAAAATGCTGCGCAATTCATGCATAACCGTAGTTTTTCCAACACCGCTTGCTCCGGTTACTATGAACAAAGGCATTTTCTTCATCGTATCCCTCCCTATAATTGGCAGCCGTATAAATACATACTAAATCCTGATTGAGCTTACAGGAAGGGAAAGTTTGGTTTAATATGTTCAATGCCTATAAATAAAGCCGCCCACGAGCCCCGTTAGAACCATAAGAAGAATGGGGTTCATCTTCCATGTTCTCAATACAAACAAAGAGCCTGCAAAGATAGCCACTGCAATCCAGTCCACTTTGACAGGCACGCTTAGTTCCGTTGTCCCAAAAAAGGTTAACAGCAAAATGGTTGCAGCAGCGGAAATAATAAGGCCCACTGAAGCCGATCTCAAGCCGTTCAAAGCTTCACGTACATAGACAGATGTATTGAATGTTTGGAAAAAGCGATACAGCATAATAGAGATGCCGACACCTGAAATCACGCAGCCGAAGGTTGCGGTTATTGCCCCGGGTATCCCCGCAATCTGTAAGCCTACAAACGTGGAGGTGTTCACCGCTAACGGACCAGGCGTCATTTGCGAAATGGTAATGATATCGGTAAAAACCCGCTGCGATACCCACGCGTATCTATCCACTACCAGCTCCTGGATGAACGGAATGATTGCATACCCTCCCCCGATACTGAACAACCCAATCTGAAAAAAGACCATGAACAGTTTCAGCAGTTCCTCCATTAGATCTGCCGCCTTGCTCTTAACCACACTCTCGCGATGCATACAAAGCAGCACAATGAGAGGATAATGGCCACATGGATTTCAAACATAAAGCTTGCCAAAAAAGCCGCCGGAATCATCATAGTTAGAAGTAAAGAACGTTCCTTGATGACCCTACTGCATATATCGACGACAAAATCTACGATGAGGGCTGCTACGCTTGCCTGCATCCCCCTCAAAACGGCAGAGATTAACGGATTCGCCGCAAAAGCAGCATAGAACGTGGAGATGCACGCCAGGATGACGAACGATGGAAAGATCGCAGCAATACAACTAACAGTCGCCCCCGTCCTCCCCGCTACCCGATACCCTGAGAGCGTTGACAGATTAATTGCGATTGCTCCAGGCGAAGACTGTGCAATTGAAGCCATATCGACGAGCTCATCTTCGCTGAATAGTTTTTTCCTTGATACAAAATACTTCCGAATCATCGGAACAACGACATATCCGCCGCCAAATGTAAATGTGCTGATAAACAAATTGATACCAATAAGCCAGAAATATTGCTTGGTTCTTTGGCTTATCATCAGATCACCTCCCTGTTTGCTTATCATTATGGAGGTTGATACACTATTAGTAAAATGATATTATTTTGCAATAATGATTAGTTTTATTCATGAAAGGAGCAGCATCCATGATGACGCTTCGGCATTTTGAAATATTTCGTGCAGTAGCTGAAACGGGGAATTTTACCAGGGCTGCGGAAAGATTATATATCACTCAATCCGCAGTTTCCCATGCAATACGAGAACTGGAAGAAAAGGCAGGGACAGCATTATTTGACCGACTTTCCAAAAGCGTTCAGCTTACAAAAAGCGGCCGTTTATTGCTCGAGGAAATTGTACCGATTTTATCCTCGTGCGAAGCTTTAGATGCACGTATCCACTGTTTGGAGCAGCGCGCCCCCCTGCACATTGTTTCCAGTATAACCATTGCTGCGTTCTGGTTACCTGCAATATTGAATGCCTTTCAACAAGATTGGCCCGGTATCCCGGTCAATGTGGATGTGGTCAGTACAGCAAATGCCATTGAAATATTACGGAACGGTAAAGCGGATATCGCTTTGGTTGAAGGCGCGGCTCCCCAAGGACCTTTTATCTGCACCCCATTTGCCCACTATCCGTTATACATCGTGTGCGCTCCGGACTATCCCCTCGCTCGTAGGGAGCTGACACTACAAGAGTTTTGCTCTGAAAAGCTATTACTGCGAGAGAAAGGGAGCGCGATCCGCGATACTTTGGACAGCGTGCTTTATTTGTCCGGACATACCGCACAGCCCGCATGGACAAGCGTAAATTCCCTTGTCTTAATAGAGGCTGCCAAGGCTGGATTCGGCATCACGATTTTGCCGGATGTGCTTGTACATGAGCCGCTATCGCAAGGGAAATTAATATCATTGTCTGTTCAAGACCTCTCTCTGAAGAATGAATTGATTGCGGTACGCCATCGGGATAAATACATGACAACACCTATGAAGACCCTGCTCAATCACATAGAATCTACGATGCTACCTGGTCTTTAACATTTTTGAGCCGATCCGTATGATGAGGCTAAAGAGAGAGGCCTAGGATTGGGTAAACGGATGATCCTTAATCCATTCCGACACGATCAGATATACATTGTCTTTCATTAATGGGCTAAATGCGGGATCATTCATCATTTCATCCTGCTTTGGAATGGTGTCTAACAGCATGACTCCAATTGTTTCATATCCCCTCGGCAGCTCCCTTAGAACGCTCACCTTTGAGATATAGATATTTTTCACAAATGCAAGCTCGGAGTGTTCAAATATTAAATATTGTCCAATTCTTTCAATCGATTCGAGCTCTCCGCCCGCCTCCTCATACATCTCTCTGGCAACGGCTTGTGTAACTGATTCCCCCTCATCCCTCATGCCGCCAGGCAATTCCCAGCCTCGGCTGCGATGTCTGACAAGCACCAGCTTCCCTTCAAAGAAGGCGAAAATCAGTACGCAATTAACTTCGTCGATAAGGCATTGCTTCGTTAGGATTATATTCTGATTAGGTAAAGCACCGGGAAACTCATAATTCACTTTGACCACCAGCTTACTTATTATTAAAGACACCCGCTACTTATGCTTGTGCTTGTCGCCTAATCCGGCATTCCGGTAGGTCAACACTTTGGATTTCGTTCGCATCTCCTCATACTCGTCGTCAGCGGTTGAATCCCAGATCACTCCCCCGCCTACTCCATACACAGCCAGTTGTGCAAGTGAATCAATAAGGACTGTGCGGATGGCTACGTTGAATGTGATGCCTTCCCCCGGTACGGCAAGCCCAATAGAGCCGCAGTAGATATGACGGGGCTCCTTTTCCAAGGATGAGATGAGCTTCATAGTGGAAATTTTGGGTGCTCCGGTTATTGAACCGCACGGGAACATAGCTTGGAATACATCGAACAGGGTAACCCCGGGCTGCGTATTCGCTTCAACGGTCGATGTCATTTGATATAGAGTGGGATATTCCTCGATTTCAAATAGTCTGGGAACCTTAACCGTGCCTGTTTGGGCAATCCGATTCAAATCGTTCCGAAGCAGATCCACGATCATCACATTTTCTGCGCGGTTTTTCTCCGATTCGAACAAGGTTTGTTTGCTGCCCGTTATAGGAAGGGTGCCTTTCATCGGCTTCGTACGAATGAGATCTCCGTTCCAGTGAAAGAAAAGCTCCGGGGAAACAGAGAGAATCCGATGGCGCCCCATATTTATGTATGCGGAATAATTCGTTCGGGCATCCCGCAAATCTTCGTAGTAGGCTAAGTCATCACCAGTAAACGATGCCTTCAACCGCGTGGAATAGTTGACTTGGTATGTTTCTCCTCTGGCAATCGCCGCATGTATGCTTTCAATGTTGTCGCTATACTCTGCACGATTTGTACCTGCTATCCATTCCGAAACAGAGTACTCCCCTCTCTCCCCTGTGTCGACCTCTTCTACTGGTTTCTCATAGACACCGAACCATACTAATGGAAACTCTTCATCAGGCTCACAAACGCTGAAATGGCTATCGAAAGCGGGGGCGCATTCATAGGAGACATAACCTGCTACATAATACTGATCCTGGATAGCCTCCTGTACCTTTTCGAAAATCTCATCCACGTTTTCCAGTTTATGAGTTTGCCAAATCTGCAAGGGCTTCTCAAATGTTAATCTTTTCTGATTAAAATCCATGATGACGGTTGGTTTATGTTTCATATGCTCCACTTCTTTCTTCTCTGGTATTGCCGGTGCCCATCCGAGCAGCCCCCGTAATAAAATAAAAAGTATTCGATCCTTAATTAGATCAAATACTTTGCCCAGGCGTACGGCGATATATGAATATGTGTTCCCTTGTGGTTCACCACATTTACGCCAGTCACACATATCGAATACTTGATTTAGGTATTGCTTTCACTTTCCAATGCTTATTATAAGAAATATATCACAGTTTTCCTGGTATAGGGTAACTTCCTTAAACTATATCTGGTTATATTCTTACCCTATATTAACATAAGGAACCCTTGCCGCGGCTGCTTCTCCACATTATGTGACAAACGCTCCGCCTTGGTTCATCGCCGGCCACTTTTCCGTACCAATAAATTGGTGTTGCGAACAACAGTATATCACAATCAAGCACGCGGTCAATAACAGCATTTCCGTATTGCAATTTATAACCTAATCTGATGCAGCAGCTCTTCGAGCCTGCTAATAATTTGCGGATCAAACACTTCTGTATCCGTCGGTTCCCTGCGGTTTTCGCCGGTTAGCTGGCTTTTTCTATAATGGTACGGGGTCATCTTATATTTGATTTTAAACGTTCGATTGAACGATTTGACATTAGGAAACCCGACGGCAAGCGCTACATCCATCATGCTGGCCGATTTGTCCGACATTAACAGCTCCACGGCTTTTTGGATACGAATTTGGTTCAAGCATTCGGAGAACGTAATACCCACCTTGCGTTTGAAAAAATGACTTAAATAATAAACGTTCAGAAACTCCTCTTTGGCGAAATCCCTCAGGGAAATCGACTGTTTATAGCTTTCGTTCATGTACCTCAAAATCCGGTTCAGCCTTAGAAAGTCGGATTCCGACAACGCTTCGGCATTTTCATCTCGTTGGGTGTAGGGAAGCTCTCGCAGCAGCCGGCTGATCAATAGATGGATGTACGCCATCACTTCATTATGATAGCCTGACTTCTGATAGAAAAGCTCTAGAACTATTTGAATGGTAAGCCGTTTTATGTCGGTAAGGACAGGATTCGGTTCTCCATTATCATACAAGAAGGCAGGATCAAAATAAAGCTCGGTAAAATCATAGCCAAACGGCTTGCAAAAGGATAAATCGATCTGAACAATCAAAGCCGAAGTATTGACCCCTGCGTATTCCGAAGCGTGGATCTCATTGCAGTTCATAATGAGCATTTCGTTCTTGGATACATGGTACCGATGCTTCGTTGTTTTAATATGAATAGACCCTTCCAGAACCAGGAAGATTTCCAGTTCCTTGTGCCAATGGTAGCTGTAGCTTGATTTGCGATGTGTGACTAGGCGAATGGGCAAGCTTTGCTGAAGCGGTATGACTTTATAAGTATATTCCATGATTCTCCCCTCCCTAATCCCCCAAAACAGGCTTCTAAAAAAGATCACACCCCCGGCAAAAGCAGCAAAAAGCAGCCGCTACCGGTTGATGCCGATATGCGGCCGCTCCCTTCATTACCATGGCCAGTCATTGCCTTTCCAATCCCGCATCGCCAGATGATCTTCTTCCACATCCCCAGTTACATTGGAGATCCGTGGATTCAAGAAGTAGGACAAGGCTGAGGCAGCTACATCGTCCGGTTCCAGCTCAGCATTCATATTTTTCTGACCCGACATGTATGTCTTCATCCATCCCGGGTGAAACAGCCGGAACGTGTAGCCCTGCGGTCTGAGTGAATTGAACAACAGCTTGACTCCCATGTTCAGGGCGGCTTTGGACATGCAATAGCCATACCATGCCTCTCGCTGACTTCGGCTAATGCTGCCCGCCTCGGACGAAACGATACACAGCCTCTTATGCTTGCCTGCTTCCATTAGCGGGAGAAATGTGTTGGTTACTCTTAGCATGCCGATTGCATTGACATTATACATGCGCAGCATGTCATCATAGTCCTGGCTCTCCATAATGGTCCGGTTATTCAAGCGGCTGGAAACGCCTGCATTATGAATGATCATATCCAGGTGGGCGCTGTGAAGCTTCACTGTCTCCAGCGCTTGCTTAACGGAATCATCCGAAGCAATATCTAACTTTACGATGTTGATGGTGTCCCCATACAGCGATTTTAGCTCGGTAAGCTCCGGCCAATCGGAGAGATAGCTTCCAGCCCATACGAGCCAGCCCCGCTCAGCCAGCTGCTTGGCAATAGACAGTCCCAGCCCGCGGTCGGCACCGGTCACTAGTGCGGTTTGCATAGCAATGGTCTCCTTTGTCGTCAGGATGATATTTTCTCGGGGGGATCCTGTAACAGTCAATCCCCGCTGTTCATCGCTTCTCCATTAATAGACTTCTGCACTTCCTTATCTGTGGGGTGTGAGAGCTAACGAATTGCATTGCAGATACCCCGTCAGAACAGAAATGGAGTTTTGCCCTTCGGATTATCCTCTATGTTCATGCCCGGCACACCAGCCAATGCCATATTGTAAAATCATCCGATAAAAAGGATTCTCCCACACAGAGGGAAAATGACCTGGTGTAGCTACGCAAACTCTCCCTTTGCCCTGGCGCCGAATCCATCCTGCCGGCTGCCGGCCATGTAACGATTCAGAGGTCATAAACACCTCCGCGAGGCTGTCGTCCAGCTCGACAAAATAATGCTCGTCCTCGATGACGGCCGTAGGCCCTAAAGGAGCATTGGCTGCAACGCGCGCTTCCGGCTCCAGCCGAAGGATTACCTCACATGCCGGCGGATGGTGTACAAACACGCCTCCGACTAGCCGGCGAAACATCGGAGCATCCTTGTAACCGACGGTTCCTGAATGTACTACGAACAGCCCGCCGCCACCTTCCACATAGTCGGCAAACGACAGCTGTACCTCTTGAGTTAACCAGGGGCTCGGATCGTTGGCCGAGCGGCAGTTCGATTTGGCGAGAATCGTAACGGGATACTCGCTCATTCTTTCAGCCGACCAAGCGGAGTCATTCTGCATAAATTCGTACTCAATGCCTGTTAATTCAAGCGCTTTCAATCCAGTTTGAACAGTGTTCGCCGGATGCCAGCGATCGTCGCAGAAAACGGCTACCTTCAAGCTTTTCGACCTCCTATAGGCATAGGCTTTGGTTTTTCGACTTTTATTTACCCCTTATCGGGAGCCATTCCAGCACTTGTTGAATCGTTTCGTCCCAGTAATTCCACTCATGACCGCGATTCGGCGCCTCGGTGTAGGTTAAATCCAGCCGGTTTTGGAATTGGCTGTAAAACCGCTTGTTGATCTCATAATTATGATCCAGCGTACCGCAGGCTTGATACATTTTGGGCAGCTGCTTGCCATTGGCAAGATGCGTTTCCAGCACATAGGCCAAATCATTGGCGCTATGTTCATATTCTTCCACGGAGCCGAAGGTATGCTTGGCCATCTGCAGCATGACGGAGTTGGGCAGCGACGGTTCACCGGTGAGTCGGCTGCGCTGATCGAGGCTCCCCGACATACTGGCTACGGCGGCATACCGGTCCGGGCATACTATGCCTAGCTTGAATGCGCCGTAGCCCCCCATGGACAACCCCGCAGCGAACGTGTCTTCCCTGCGATCCGATACATGAAAGAACTGCTTCACCAGCCGCGGAAGCTCCTCGGATAAGAAGGTAAAATAATTCAATCCGTATTTCTGATCGGAATAGAAGCTATACTGGACCGCCGGCATTACGACGACTAGCCCCAAATTGGCGACATACCTTTCGATCGCGGTATTTCTTTGCCAATTCGTATGATTGTCGGAGCCGCCATGCAGCAAATACAATACCGGGTACGGCGGCTTGAACCGTTCCGGCTGCTTCTGGAGCTGCTGCGGAACAATGACGTCCATCGAGCTGGACAACGCCAAGACTTCTGAATAAAATTCAACATGGATCAGTGCCACGTGATTCCCTCCTCCTTCTTATAAACGGCAGATTTAGAATAGCAGCAGTGCGGCTCCGATGAACGGAGTGACCACCATAGCTGTCTTCAAATAGACCAGCGGGAGCCTTTTGGTAAATTTAGCGCCGACATAGGACCCTGTCATAATACCGGCCAGCACTTCAGCCAGTAGCAGCAGATCGAGATGTCCCGACCCGTAAAATCCCGCCCCTCCCGCAAGGGCAATTGGTATGATGATCAGCATCGTCGTTCCCGCGGCTTGGCTAATCGGCATTCTGAGCAGCGTGATCAGACCGATTTGGATAAAAGGCGTTGATCCAATCCCGAAAAGTCCGGATAACGCACCGCAGACGATGCCGATTGCGATAGCGCGGAACCAGAAGCCGATGCCGGCCGTTATGGCGGCGTGCTCCATCATCGATGCGCTGCGTTTGCTGACAATTCCCATTCTTATCCATAGCACGATGGCTGATAAGAACAGCATGCCGGCTGTCATCCATTGGAGCTTCGTTTCATCGATGCCTACCGATAATTGCGAGCAGCACCATGCTCCGATTGCCCCTGCTAAGCCGACAATAATGCCGGTCCGAGGCGTAATATTCCCCTCGCGGTAATGACTGACCGTGCCGGAAGCCGATGAGAAGAGCATAGCAGCCAGTGCGGTCCCAAGCGCAGTGTGGATCGGGAACCCGAACACGGTGGAGAGGATGGCAATAATGAATCCTGAGCCGCCTGCTCCGACGAAGCCCAAGAGCAGGCCGGCAGCGAACATAACTAGAATAATTGGTGCGGATACAACCATGCAGAACCCTTCTTTCATCATTCCATTACAGAGACTAAACTTCAAGAACTATTTCTTCTTTGCTTCGATTTCTTTATTGGCCTCTTCTTCCGCCCTCCGCAAAGCCGTATTAATATCTATGTTCCCTGCCAAATGATCAGCGAATGCAGCTCTTAGCTTGGAGCGAACGATATCATCGTATTTATGGGCTTTGTGCGGCTGTCGTGGTGTGCTTTTGAATACGCCGGCTATATTTTTCGTCTGAAAAAGCGGATACTCCGAACCGAACTGCTGGAGCAGCTTGTCGTTGCGGATTGCCGGCAGCGCCCGTCCCAGCTTGACAAAACTCCCCTGAAGCTCCTCCGAGGAGGTTAAATATTGGATGACTTGAAACGCCAGATCCTGGTGCTTGCTCGTCTTGGATAAGGCAAATACATGTGCGTCGACTTCCGCCGATTGTCCAGGGGATTCGGAAAAGCTCGGGAAGGAGACGACATCCCAATTAAAGTTCAGGTCGGCATTGGATCTGACCAAGGTTTGCAATCTGGAGCCAAACCAAGGCATCATGGCGACATTCTTGTCTTTCATGAAATCGTCTGCGCCTTTCCAAATGTTTAACGGGTCTTTGGGCTCGTTTCCCGGTATTGAGTTCAATTCGCTTGCCCATTCGAACGCCTGCTTCCATTCATCCGTCGTTACTTTGGCCTTCCCGGATTGATTGTCGAAAAAGGACAGCGACTTGGCAAGGCCGAACGTATCAACCGTATCGATAGGCTGAATGCCCTTGTATGTAATGCCATCCTCGACACGGGTCAGCTTCTGAGCGAGGACTTTCACTTGATCCCAGGTCATTTGATCGGTCGGGTAAGGGACCGAGAACTTGTCGAAAATATCCTTGTTGTAAGCCATCATATAATAATTTTCGTAAAAAGGCAGCGCATACAGCTCACCTTTTTCCCCGTAGCCTTGAATGGCGTCAATGGCTTCTTTGCGATATGTGGACAAGTCCAGCTTATGCTTGGCGGCGAATTCCCGCAGGTCAACCGCGACGTCCAATTCCTGAAAGGTAATTAAAGCGCGCAATCCTGTCATAATAATGTCCGGCATAGCGCCGGCCGTCAACAGCTCGGTCGGCCCCGTTCCTTCCCCTGGAACGACATATTCCAGTGTCAGGTTGGGAAACTTGCTCTTCACAGGCGCTGCGATATATTTCTCGAAATCCTCCTTTCCTAGTGCACCGTTGTACGCATATGCCTTTAGTGTAACTGCCTCCTGCTGCTGACGCTCTTGAACAGCTGGCGCCGGTTCCTGATTGGAACCGCTGCTGCACCCCGCGATGACTGCAATTACGCTTACAATAGAAAGCATACTTCCCCACCTAGGTTTTCCCATACTCTTCCCCCCAGAATAAAAACTGTTTCACCGCGTGTTATGCGCTTTCATGAATAGATTATCACGAAATCGCTTCCAAAGTAGGGCGATAATTGCTCTCCTTATGTGACTTCCTTGCTGAGATGAGTAAGGTCCTTCACAGAAGGAACCTGCTTGAGCCCCCAAAATCCCGCTATATCCTGACGATCGGTGCGGCTGCACTCAAGTTTCCTTTCATTTGAATAGGTCAAAATATTGCTGCGAATACACAAAAAGCCGGCTCCAGCAAGGAAGCTGCAGCTTATAATACGAACGAGACAAGCTTTCCACTCGGCCATTTTTATAGTAACCTATCCTTATAAAGGGAGGAGATGAAATTCATGGTGAAACAACTGATTGTCGGAGACGCGGTTCATGAGCTGGCTACTACGCGCCGCATCCTGGAGTGTTTGCCCGAGGAGCATATGACATGGAAACCACACATGAAATCGATGACGTTGGGCGAGCTGACTACACACTTGATCAACCTGCTGAACTGGCAAATTGCCATTTTTCATTACCCGGAATTCGATCTGTCAACCGTGCCGATTCGGCGGGAAGCTTTGGAAAGACGCGAACACGTGCTGGAGGAATTCGATACGAACATCGTCAAGCTTGAAAAGCTGCTAGCCGAATGTGACGAGAAAACGCTCGGCGAGGAATGGACCTTGCGAAACGGAGACCATATCATCCTGCGCCAACCACGGGCGATTGCGCTTCGCACCTTCGGATTAAGCCACATGGTCCACCACCGGGCGCAGCTCGGGGTTTATTTGCGGCTTCTCGATATTCCAGTGCCGGGCGTCTACGGTCCCACAGCCGACGAAGAAGGCAAATAACCAAGACAATCCAAATAGTCGTATGGTATCGGCATGAACGCCGACGCTATGCGACTATTTTCTTGAATATCTCCTCAACCAAAACAAGCGATGGATCGGTTCCATCGCCAAGCAACTGTGTTACCCGTCAGGCAAAGTCTCTTACGGCTGCCATAGCTCGAACAAATTTCCATCTGGATCGGTAAATCGGAAGTTCGGTCCGCAAGGTCTGTCTTCCGGAATCTCGCTTATTATGTTTACTCCGTTTTCCTTGAATCGATTGTACATTTCTTGAACCCGGGGAGTGATGAAACAGGCCAAGGCCTGACGTTTGCCATTGTCGAACGTAAAACCCAAGCTTCCTGCTGCTTGACTCGCCCCTCCGCCTCCTCCCATCAGGAAAATCGCTGGGACTACTTGCCGTATTCCGGGTTTTGGAAGGTTTCCGTTTTGATCAGGAAAATTCATAATACTTATTTTCATCCCGGGAGTAACTTCATTGTGATCTGAGGGCTGACATCCTAAATTCTTTTGATACCATTGAATGGACTCGTAAACATCATTCACCGGAACGTAAATACAAGTGATTCCTGTAATGTCTTCCACTTTGCTTTCAAATTTAGTTTGCAATTTCTCGTATCTCCCTTCATTAACAATAATGACTGCCCTTCTAATTTACCGCACATTTGTTCGCTTGTGAATAGAGGGAATTGATCCGTTAAATCCTTTACCATTCCGCGTACCTTATCGTGAACTGCTCCATGCAGCATCATTGAACCTACTGATAAATGGCATGCTTCAAAGCTTCAACATAAGCCGCGCCTAGCTTGGTAATAACCGTATTTTTGTGCGAAATCCAGCCGACATGAATCGTTTCCGCACAATCGAGCGGCACCGGAATGATCTCGTTGCCATTCAGATCCGCGCTTAACACACCTGTAGAAATAGTGTACCCGTTCAAGCCAATCAGCAGATTGAATAACGTCGCACGGTCATTGACACGAATGCTTTTTTTATGGGACATGGTGCTCAATATTTCTTCTGAGAAATGAAACGAGTTAAACTCACCCTGTTCAAAAGACAAATAAGGATATTGCTGCAGCTGCTCGATCGTTACAATCGATTGCCTCGCAAGAGGATTTTTGATGCTGATAAACACATGCGGAGTAGCGGTAAACAAGCTGGTAAACTGCAAATTGGCCGCTTTGAGGATCTTATTAATGACTTTCTCATTAAACTCATTCAAGTATAAAATGCCAATTTCACTGCGCATGCTTTTCACGTCTTCGATAATTTCATAGGTTTTCGTTTCACGTAACGCCATCTCATATTCATCTTGACCGTATTCCTGAACCAGACTGACAAAGGCATTGACCGCAAAGGCATAATGCTGGGTCGAGACCGAGAAATGCTGTGGAGACGGCTTCGTATTAAGGTACCGGCTCTCCAGCAATTCCGCCTGCTCAACGACTTGCCGCGCATAGCTGAGAAACTCTACCCCTTCTTTGGTGAGCGCTATGCCCTTATTGGATCTTTCAAAGATGGAAAGCTGCAGCTCCTCTTCCAGGTCCCTGATTGAATTGGAGAGACTGGGTTGAGTAATAAAAAGCCTCTTTGCGGCTTCGTTGATGGAGCCTCGGTTAGCAACTTCTATTACATATTTTAATTGTTGTAACGTCATACCGACCACTTCCCCATTGGTGTCCTTGAGAATATAAAAAAGACATCTTTACCCGAAAACTTAGGAAAGGTAAAGATGCCTGGATCGTTGAGAATCGCACGATAAGACCGTCTTAACACAATCCTATCTTCCGTAGGTAAAGCAGTGCTGTCAGAACAGGCAGGTCTCCTGGCTCTGGATTCCTCGTCATCAGCAGCCTTCCCGGTCCAGAACAGACCAGTGGCACCATTGCTAAGACTCCCCCATTACAGTGGCGGGACCGCGTCGGCGTTGCACCGAACTTCCCTATTAAGCTTTAGCTGATGCTAAAGCACCTTGTTCCCCTGATATGCAATTAGGTTGAAACAACTCTCATCATATTAAAAAAATCCATGTAGAGCAAGCCTAAAGCATCAATCCCCAAATAGGAAATCGTCATCCGTCAATGATTCTACATTTACCGTCCGGATATAGCCGTTTCCTTTCTTGGAGAAGAAATCATGCTGCTTCGTACGAGTATTGATTCCATTGAGGACAATAGGATTGATCTCCTCTTCCGGAAATAACGGTTCGAGCCCCAGGTTCATCATGGCTTTGTTGGCATTGTAACGCAAGAAGGCTTTCACTTCGTCCGTCAGCCCTACAGCGGTGTACAGCTCCTCTGTATATTGCTCTTCATTGCCGTGCAAGTACCGGAGCAGTCCCTGCAGCGTCTCATATGCAGCTTGCTGCTCGTCCTCATCCATTTGGGCGTACAGCTCTTGAGCCAGCATGCCGACGTACAAGCCGTGAATGCTCTCGTCACGCAAAATCAGGTTAATGATCTCACCGCTGCTCGTCATTTTTCCCTGTCCCGCCAAGTAAAGCGGGTAAAAGAAGCCGCTGTAGAACAGATAACTCTCGAGCAGTACGGAAGCTGCCATCGCCAAGTATAGATCTTTGCGCGAATGAATGTTGTTATAGTATTGAGATATCGTCTCTGCTTTGGTTTGCAAGAAACGGTTGTTTTCGATCCATTGAAAAATACTGTCAATCTCTTCTGTTGAAGCTAAAGTGGTAAAAATGCTGCTGTAGGACTTCGCATGGATTTGCTCCATCATTCCCATAAAGCCGAGAACAGCTTTACGCTGCAATCCGTCGACCAGCTCGAGAATCTTAGGCATTCCCACGCTGCCTTGTACGGTGTCGAGCAAAGTTAAGCCGCCAAGCACCTTCATGTACAGGTCCCGCTCCGCATCGTTCAATGTCAGCCAGGACATTTTGTCGTCCGACAACGGAATCTCCTCATCCGTCCAAAACTGCATAATATTTTGTTTCCAGAATGTATCCGTAAAATCGTCATCAGGACGGTTCCAATTCACGGCTTTCCAAACACTCATTGCTGCAACTCCCTTTCCTGCTAACTTATCTTATACGGAACAACTGATGCACTCTTCAACGGAAAGATGGTTAGTCCGAGTGTAATAAAGAGATTTCAGTCCTTTTTTCGCTGCATAAATATAGTATCTCGCAAGCTGTCTCGTCGTTACATCGCTATTCACGTGCAGGACGGTGGATATTCCTTGGTCCACGTGCGCTTGAATTTCAGCAATTAAATCCAACACTTTGAATTGATCCATTTGATAGGCCGATTTATAGAAGAAGTAGTTATCTCTGCTCAAATACGGCATCGGATAGTACGTAGTCGAATTCGCATAAGTCCGCGTTTCGATCTGCTCCACTATCGGCATAACGCTTGATGTTGCATTCTGAATATACGAAATGCTCTGTGTTGGTGCAATAGCAAGGCGATAAGCATGATATAGTCCATGGGTTTGTACGGCGTGCTTCAAGTTCGCCCAATCCAATGGAGACGGAACCGTCATATCCTTGAACAGGCTTTTTACCTTATTGGTGACGGGTCTATAATCCGTTTCTAAATAGCGATCAAAGTAGCTCCCGTTCGCATAGTCCGAAAGCTCGAATCCGGCGAACGTAACGCCGCGCTCTTTGGCAATCTCCATGCTTTGCTCCAAAGAGTAATAATTCATCATCATGAAGAAGGTCCGTGCAAAATCTTTGGCTTCTTCACTTTCATAGGAGATTTTATTTTTGGCCAGGTAGCCGTGCAGATTCATGGCGCCAAGCCCGACCGAATGCATCTCTTTGTTCGCTCTGGCAACGCCGGGAGCATTGGCGACGGTAGTCATATCGCTGACCGCTGTCAAGGCGATAATCCCTTCTTTGACGGATTCCTTCACCTTGCCGAGCTCCATCACGTTGACGATGTTCAAGGAAGCAAGATTGCAGCTTATATCGCGCCGAATCACATCCGCTTGACCGTAATCGGCGATTTTCGAAGTCTCCTGCAGCTGGAAAATTTCCGTGCAAAGGTTCGACATTTTAATCGCACCCAGCTGCTTCAAAGGGTGAGCGCGGTTCGCATTGCTTTTATTCATAATGTAAGGATAGCCCGATTCAAGCTGAATCATTGAGATCTTGATCATCATGTCGCGCGCGCTCATAACGACCTGCTTACGCACACGCTCGTCGGCCAGCAGCTGATCGTACATCACGTCAAGATCCATATCATCCAGATGCATTCCATACGCTTTATAAACGGAATAAGGAGCAAAAACATGCAGCGGTTTGTTTTCCTCCGCCAGCTGATAAAACTTGTTAGGTATGATCAGCCCGATCGATAACGTTTTGAGACGTGTTTTTTCATCGGCATTGATTTTCTTACTGTCCAGCAGCTCCATAATATCCCATCCGAAGATGTTGTAATAGGCTGCACCCGACCCTCTGCGCTGGCCCATTTGATCGGCATAGGAGAATGCATCTTCCATCAGCTTGAGCACCGGCATAATGCCTTTGGCCGCGCCTTCCACGTCCTTGATCGGTTCTCCGCGGCCGCGCAGCTTGGACAGGTTGACCGCTACACCGCCGCCGATTTTGGACAGCTGCATGCAGGTACCGAGAACATAGTTGATCGAATTCAGGGAATCGTCCATTTCAAGCAAGAAGCACGAAACCATCTCTCCGCGACGGCTCTTACCCGCATTCAAGAACGTCGGAGTCGCCGGCTGTACACGCTGATCCATCATCGCAGTAGTCAGCATTCTAGCCGTATTCATATCTCCGCGAGCCAGATGCAAGGCTACAATTGCAACTCTGTCTGGATAGTGCTCCAAGTAGAGCGCGCGGTCATTACTCTTCACTGCGTAATCGGTATAAAACTTGGATGCCGCCATATAGGAAGGAAACTCGAAGCGATAGCTATGGGCGATTGCGTAAATTTCCTCAACGTCAGCCTGAGAATATTGCTGATATACGTCCTCGTAATAATCGTTATCTATCATATAGCGCACTTTCGTGGTCGTATCGGCGAAATGGACGCTCTTGCTATGTACTTCCTCTATAAATGCCTTAACAGCTTCCTTATCTTTATCCAATTGAAAAAAGCCGTCCGGATCTCTTTGCAGCAACAAATTGTTCAATTCAATATGCAGCAACCAAATGCACCTCCTGTTTAAACCTCTCCACATCTTGTTTCGTTCCTGAAAGCTCAAACTTGCTTAATACCGGAACCTTATATAATTTGGCGATCAGATCGGCGCTTCGGGCAAACCCTTCGCCCCAATTCCGATTTCCGCTGGCCGAAACACCTATCAGATTCGCATGGTTCTTCTGAAGAAAGGACAGCACCTTCTGAGGGACTTGACCGAAGCCCGTAGTATAGGTGATGAGAATGAACGGTTCATCCACCTTCATCATTTCCTCAATTTGAACCACCCGCATATTCAGCTTCTCCACAAAACGGCGCACATTTCCCGTCTTGGAATCGTAAGCGATCAACATGTCTTCCTTCCCCTTCCTTGTCCCTGACAAAGCAGACATAAAAAAGCGCGTTCGGCTAACGGGGACGAATGCGCTGAAATGAGCATGCAAAGAAACATACTTCATTAAAGACGTAACGGACACCTTCCTGTTCTCCGCAGGCCGTGTCAATGAGCAGGCAGGTCTCCTGGCTAGAGAGTCATCGTGATCGATCCGCCTTCCCAGCCTGTTCAACCAAGCCAGTGGCATACAAGACCGATTCTCCTCTCTTACAGTGGCGGGACCGCGCCGGTTTCTCACCGGTCTTCCCTATTAAGCTTTCTCGTAGTGTTTCACGAAAAGCACCTGTCACAACAATATATAGTTGGTATTTAATAATTTATATCAATATATGGTGCTTGTCAATGGATAGGAGAGCCCTATTTTTAATATACTCATAGACTTCAGCCCACTGCCGTCCATCCCTGTTCGTACTTATTTCGTGCCATTCAATACAGCTGCAGGCGGCTTATTAATGACAAAAAAGGACGGCGCATGCGGCGCCGCCTCCTTTTTGCTCGATTTGTAATTCCTAGCGATATGACCCTAAGTTCCCCCACTAAATCCTGTTCTGCCAAATGCCTTGTACAAATCTTCGAGTCACTTCGGAACCTGGAACCTCCAGCCTACAAAAAAATCCAACGCATATCGTCACGATTGCGCAAATCTTCTGCTTTGGCCGCGGTTTCGTAATACACCCTTTCCAATTCAGGCCTGTCGACAAAATGCTGGGCTCCCCATCCCTTATCCTTGTCGCTTTGCGGAATCCTTGTCTGTATAAACAGCTTGCGTCGGATCATTTCCTCGTTCCATGGACTAAATCTGAAATGGAGCATGTATGCACCTGGTATATAGGATTCGCTCGGATGGAATGATTGATGTCGGCCGGGTCCATAAGCGCCATCAGGATATTGGTGAATAAATCGATCCCTGAAAATATTTTCATATCGATATATGCCGTGAAATCTTTGCTTAACTAGAGGCGCATCCGGACTGGGATCAGAATATACACCCCATGGGTCTGCCATTGTAACGCCTGTTGTTCTATATATGAATTGGCCTTGTTGATTCAATTGATGCAGGAAAGCATACTTATGCTGAATGCATAGGAATTCGGTTGTATTCAAAACCATTTTCCAGCCCGTGAACTCACGCTCGAATTCCATAACCTCCTGATCGCAGGCGGCTATATCAAAAACGGGGTTTCGGGATCTTCGTATCTCCCAATTCGGTGCCAGTTGGCGGATCAGCATATTGGAATTATCCGTCGAACCGTAATCGATCATGACACCGTGATCGAACAATGGATAATGATGCTTTAGCCACCATTGAAGCATGTACGCTTCATTGTAATAATGACAAAAGACGATCATATTGGATTGCATAAGATAACCCCCCGCTCTATAATGTTTCCTCTCTTTTAATATATTCCTGCGATTGCCGGGGGCGTGGGTGAATTTTCTGGTATTAAAAAATATTGTTACTATACAAGACGTCCTTCAACAGGCAGAAACTCACAGGTGTTATTCATTTCCCATCATGATTGTGTATAACTCGACCTGCTCAGCTCTGAGACGTATTGTGGCTTAAGTAAGGCAATAGCTGTCAAACATTTCTCATCATCTTGCCCTTACACATCTTTCTCAGAGCTTCTTATTGTAAGTATTTTTTTATACAAATCGCTAATATTTTCGGATTCTTTTTCGGGTAGCTATCACTTTTCGTGCTTAGGATAAAAATCTCTAAATAAATGCTCCCATTCGTTCATAAAGTCACTTTGAAAAGCTCTATTGTAATAGTTAACATGTAGATTCCAGAATTCCATTGAACTACAATAAAACTTCCCCAGAATGAATGATGGATAATTATGTGCAGAACTTGCCATGATCCTTGTCTTTTCTTCCTCCCTCTGATCAATTACATTTATTAACTTCTCTACTATGTACTTGATCGGTTCAATACTCATATAAATCCTTTCCATTCTTCCAGCTCGATCAAACAAGCTAAGTTTCCTTAATGTTGCGATAATTCTATCTTTATAGACGTGGTCTTCAATTACTTTTATGTCATTTATTAATTTGTTAATTGAACGATAATTAATTACCAAGCCTCTATGTAACCAAGATCTATACTTATGTCCTTTTCTAACATTATTACCACCCCCTTTTATTTATTCGTATCCGGAATACCCGCACAACGAGAACATATATTCTATTTTTACCATAAAATGCACCAATTGTACATTATTGGTTTGTTCTTATGAAATTGCGCCAAACCAACAAAAATGACCCCTATCCCATAATAAACAGGGTAAGGAGCCATTATTCGATGGTTCACAAATTAATATGCTTTCGCGGTACGCTCCGTTTCCTCCTCATTCGGTGACTCTTCCCCCTGCCATAATAGCTGCATCTCCGTACATGTCGCCAGCAGCTCGGACAATGTACCCTCGGCCTCGACCCTGCCGTTCTTCATCACAATAATATGATCCGCGCGTGCTAGTGCCGCTCTGCGGTGAGACACTGCGATACACGTCACATCCTGTTCTTTAAACAGTCGTTCCCACAGCAGCTTCTCGGTTTCTACGTCAAGCGCGCTGGATAAATCGTCGAAGAGCAACAGATCCGACTGCGTCAGCATCATTCTGGCCGTAGCTGCGCGCTGGATTTGTCCTCCGGACAGCATCACGCCCCGTGGACCAACCATGGTATCAAGCCCGTGTTCGAGCTGCTTCACATCTTGCTCCATCACTGCTAACCGAACTGAATAATCAAGCATATCTGGAGTTACATTGCTGCCTTGGGTGATGTTCTCGCGGAGCGGGTCGCTGAACAAGCGCGGCACCTGCGGTGTATATGCCGCTCTCGGCGGGATAAGGAATGTCGCCGGATCCTCTATCTGCATCCCATTCCATGTGACTTTTCCATCCGTTTTGGGGAGAAGTCCTAGCAGCGTCCGAACCAAGGTCGATTTTCCAGAGCCAATTCTGCCCGTAATGACCAGAAATTTGCCGCGCTCCAAATCGAAGCTGACGTCAGAGATTCCATTATGAGAATTCGGGTATCGATAGGAGAGCCCTTCCACCTCCAGCCGCTGCAAGGGTTCAAACGTGCTCTTGTCATAAACCGGCACATCGGGCGGCGAATGGTCCAGATAAATCGCATTGTGCTCGACTATGCTGTCTTCCTGGCCTGGACGAAACAGCACCCGCATCCGGTCGATTGCAACTCTCAGCTTGTTGTGCTGGAACACCATGTAGCCGAACAACGAGATGCTTGATCCGAACGAACCGACATACATCGTAAAAAGCGCAAAGTCCCCGACCGTGAATCGCCCTGCCTGCATCTCGGCAGCACACATCAACAAAATAATACCCGTGCTAATGCTAAGTACATGCTGGTTCAATGAGCGCATCCACTGCTTGAATAAATTATCTTTGAGCGCCGCCTGCCTGCGTGATTCATTTAGCGTTAAAAACCGGTTAAGAACATGGCGCTCGGCTTGCCCCAGCTTTATTGCTTGCACGGCGCTGAAGGTTTCCGCGATAAAACCGGTGATCCGTCCTGTCGCTTCGCGATTAAGCCGGCTGTATCTTTGCGCTTTGTTGCGGGATAAATTATTAAGAAGCGTCACGACCAGAAGCGGAAGAATCGCAACGACAGTGATCCCTACGTTGATATTAACCATGATGACGATGGCGATGACCGCGTACGCTAACTTCCCCCAGAAATCAACCCAGGATTCCACATACTCCACCACTTCGTCTACGTCTTCACGGAAACGAGTCATGGCCTCGCCCGGCGAAGCGGGCAGGTTGCGCCCAGGCCAGCGCATAATGCCAGTGAGCATATTGGTACGCAATATCGCTTGCAGATGGTACGTGTAGGTGATCCATTCATAGAAGGCAACGAAGAACACTCCGACTCTTCCAACCCGCACAAGCGCTATCAACAACAACGGTACCACAAGCCACATGAAGTTCTGGGACCCGCTGGCTACGCGGTCGAAAAACCACTGCATCCCCACTCCAAACAGCAGTGGAATAGAGTGAAACGCACACCACAGGAGTCCGTTGATTATAAATAACGTTAACCGATAGTGCAGCAGACGCCCTACAAACTGACCTACGGTCATGCCAATTCCTCCTGACGATCCGTTTGTAATAACTTTGCATAATATGAGTACGGGTTCTGCGCAAGCGCTTCCCTTTCTCCGAATTCGAGAATCCGTCCATGGCCAAGCACCATAATTTTGTCTACTTTCTCCAACGTGGACAACCGATGGGCAATGATGATCGCTGTGCTATGCTCCAGCAGCTGATCCACTGCGCCTTGCAAGGCGGCTTCTGTTGCCGCATCCAGTCTTGATGACGGCTCATCCATAATAACCAGGCTCGGTTTAGTCAGAAAAACTCGCGTCAGCGCGAACAGCTGCGCTTCCCCGGCAGATAACGAAGCCCCTCCGGCCGATAAATGCGTGTCCAGCCCGTTTGGCAGCTCTTCGATCCAGCTTCGTAATCCGAGCTTATCGGTCGTCGAGAGAATATCTTGTTCCGGTACGCTGTTGTCGAACAAAGTGAGATTATCCCTCAGCGTTCCGTCAAACAGTTGTACGTCCTGTGTGACCATGCCGACCCGGCGATACAACGCTGCGAGCCGCATAGAGCGTATGTCCACACCGCCTACTCGTATGGTGCCGCTATCCGTGTTATACATGCGAAGCAGCAGACGGCTGATGCTGCTCTTCCCGCTCCCGGTACGTCCTACAAGGCCCAAGCGCTCGCCTGGCTGCAAGGAAAAGCTGATGTCATGCAGCACACGGGTGTCTTTGTTGTAGCTAAAGCTCACCTGCTTGAACTCCACACCGAGAGCCCCGGCTGGAAGCGTTTCGCCATCCCCTTCTTCAATCTCGCTTTGCATCGATAAAATTTCACGGGAGCGGCGCATACCCGACTTCGCTTTTTGAAATTCCTGCACCTGATTGCCGAGCTGTTCAATCGGATCGTTCAGCATTTGCGTGTATTGGTAGAAGAGAAACAGAGTACCCAAGGAGACCTGGCCCTTCAAATACATATAAACGCCAAGCAGTAATACTACAGTCACAGCTAAGGCAAATAAGACGACCGTAGCGTTCCATGGAACTACTCGAAGCATCCATGCTTTTCTGCCGGTCAGGAACAAGGTGCGCATCGCTCGATGAAAACGGCTCATCACATACGGAACGCCACCGTTGGCCTGTACGTCCTCAATTCCGGCGATCCTCTCTTCGATCAATCCCAGCAAGGAGGCTTTGGCTTGGCGCTCGGCTTGCGTCGCAGCTACACCCAGATCGCGAATGTACACCATTACCCCGATGGAAATACAGGTGAACACAGTCATCACAACGGCAATCGGCCAATTATAGACGAACATATAGCCCAGAATGCCTGCCAGCAGAACGAAGCTGCCGATAATCTGCACGATAAACATAGAGAAAAAATTCGACATGTTCGTTACATCGCCGTCGACGCGTTCGATCATTTCGCCGGGTGTTTTGAGATTATGAAAGCGCATGTCGAGCCGGAGGCAGTGCTTAAGCAGATCGGCCCTAAGCTGATTGGTCGCCCGCCAAGCTACATCATTGCCCATATAGCTTATTGCTACAGTGAACAGCTGATTGCACACGGCTACAATAAGATACACACCGGCAAGACTGAGCAGATCGGTGACGATTCCTTTGGCGGATGCGGTGTCAATAAATTGCCGGACGATTTGCGGATGAATGAGCTGAAGCGCTGTGGAAGACAGCAGCATCCCAAGTAGAAGCATGAGCCTGCCTTTTACGGAGCGAAGATAACGAAACAGCCAAAAAATCGATAATTGCTTGTTGTAGTGCATAGATGTCCCCCCTTTTCTTTATGAATTGTATCGAAAAGAATGAAATAATCCCTCTTTGTTGCAACATAATTACCATAATACACCAATAGCGTATCGTAAAAGGTAGAAATTGATTGTTAGTAAAGGTGTCCCTCCTTACATTGAGTTAGCGAATCAGCTTTACGGTCAACTGAAATCGATGCTTGCAGCGGTGAAAGCGCTTGATAACAAGATAAATCATTTTCCCAAAAAAAAGTAGACTTATGTTTTTCTGTAAGCTATAATACTATTGTAAGGGATTGGAAATGGTCCCCTTGCTTAAATTATGTCTAAAACGATTAATCCCACAGTTGACTGTGGTTTTTTTTATTTCCCCTTTTATCCTTGACTCGAATGGAAGAAAACGCAAAGAGCCCGTCCTGCTGCATGACAAGACGGTTGACTATCGAGGAAGCTGGTATCCGGAGAGTTATTCATAATGTGATGATGGAGCCAGATTGATTATTATTGCAAAAGCAAGGTAACCAAATGTCATCAGTAAAAGTACATAACCTACCCATCGCAAATGATGTAATGATGATTTCGAGCGAAGAATTAATAGAAGTCCATTTCCAATCATTAGCGCTATTATGATCCCAAAATTGAACAAACCTGCACGCCCTCCCGTTATCGCGGCTAGAGTTAGATAAAGGCAACCGATCCTCGGCTGCCCTTGTTGTGCCTCCCAAATACTCTTCTTAATCGCCAAGCCCATCGGATTCCATCAGATGGTATGACTCCATTTGCTTTTCCACATGACGCATGAACAAATGGTCCAGACTATTCAAATACTCTTCCCGATACATCAAAAAAATTTGATTCAGCGGAAACGGATTGTGCTCAATTGGAATCGCGACCATCTCTCCCGACTCGATTTCCGTTTGCATATATAGCGGGCAGGACAAGAAAATGCCCAGCGTGCTCTTGATCCAGAATTTGATGAGCTGCAAATTATTCGTTTCATAATGAGGATCGTAGAGCATATTCAAATCTTTGATGGTTAGGTCGATTTTTTGCCGGTGAAGGCTGTCGGCTTCGTATAAGATGAGCTTTTCTTTTAAAACATCCTGCAGACTGAGCATATCGCGCTCCGCATAAGGATGTTCACGGGAAATGACCGCATAGGCAGGGTGAGCATAGAGCAATTTGAACGTAATGCCCGGATCGTTAGCCGTATAGCGGGTGATGCCGAGCTGGATATGCTTGCTTTTAAGCATTTTGATCTGCTCCTCCGTAGAGTAGCAATGGACCTTAAGCGCAATGCCTGGATGTGCAGCCATGAAGCTCTCCAGAATCGACGGAAGGATCGTGCCGGCGAACGAATTGTTGCAGCCCAAAGACAGCGTACCGGTTAGCCCCTGATTCATCTGCTCCACCGCTTCGCGTCCTTGATCCAGCGCCGCTAGCGCGCTAAGGGCATAAGGCAGAAACGCATGGCCTTCTTGCGACAACCGGACGGTTCCGTTCGCTCGTATGAGCAGCGGCTTGCCGAGCTCCCTCTCCAACTGCTTGATCCTGTGCGACACGGTTGGCTGCGGCAAAAACAGCTTCTCAGCGGCTTTGGATATGCTGCCGAGACGGTAGATGGTCACGAAGGTTAGAATCTGATCGAAGGTCATCTCATACCGCCTTTCCGGATTCATCAATAATATAACCGAATCGGTCAAAAGGATATTCAAAAAATGAATAAGATCATTCATTTTCGCTCATTTACTTGCCTTGCCATTCTTCATAGTATAGATAGTGCAAGCAGGCTTCCTTTGTAGGATATACCTGTGAGCTCACCATTTCAAGAGACCCACACTAGATAAATAGAAGGTGACTTGCTATGAATATGGAAAAAGCAGTAAGAGCCGTCGGGATTTACGGCGGCGGAGTTTTTTTCGGCGTGATGTCCGTAGCACAGCCGTTTTTTACTTTGTACGCCGAAGCCCTCGGCGCCTCTACGGCATTAATCGGCTTCATTGTGACCCTTCGAGCGTTGGTACCGATGTTTATTGCGATGCCGATCGGTCAAATGATCGATACGCTCGGTCCGATGAAGATGACAAAGATCGGCTGTCTGCTGCTTATTGTCTCCCTAGCGATGACCTCCTTCAGCACCACATTGCCGATCCTTGCAATCTCCCAAGTTCTGCTGGGCACCAGCATGATTATTATGGCATCATCGCTTCAAGTATTAGCATCGGACGGCGAGCAGGACAAGGAGCTGCGCAACAAGAACATTAACCGCTTCTCCATGTGGAACTCTGCCGGAAGTATGGCAGGTCCGCTGCTTGGCGGGTTGGTTGTTACTCAGATGGGCTCGTCCGTGTGGAGCTACCGTTCGGCCTTCCTGGCCTCGCTTATCGTATGTACTCTATGCTATGTTCTGATCATGCTAATCCGAACTCCGGGCAATTCCGTCATGCGCGGCAAAACCAAAGAGCTCTTCCAACCAAAAGAGATGCTGAATAGCTACGTGAGCGGCATTCACCTGACCCGGCACAGAGGAGTACAGTTTGGCCTGGTCGGCACATTCCTGATCATGTTCATTCAAGCGCTGTACGCCAGCTTCATTCCGCTGTATTTGAACAATCACGGTTATTCCGCCTTCGTCATCTCAGCGGTTATCTCACTGATGGGCTTGTCCGGGTTCGTATCGCGTTTCCTGCTGGGACGGCTGATGAAGTTCGCAGCGCTCGAGACGATCCTGATCTTCGCGGGCTGCATTGCCTCAGCCTGTCTGCTCTTCATCCCCGTTGCTTCTCTGCATTTGATCGGCATCGCCGCGCTGACGTTCCTGCTGGGCAGCTCCATCGGCATGAATTTGCCCGTGACGATTATGATTATGGTGGAGGAGACGAAGGAAACCGAACGCGGCAAAGTACTGGGATTACGGCTGCTTACCAATCGGCTGTCGCAAATGACGGCTCCCGCCATGTTCGGTCTGCTGGGTCAAGCGTTTGGCTTGACGGCGGCCTTCTACACCGGCGGCGGCATCCTGCTGGCAACGATGCTTGGCTTTGCCGTGTACAGCTCTCATCGAGCTCCTGCGACAAAAACCGAGGACGCTGCAGAGGCAACTGCGGAAGCTGCGGAAACTCCCAATCGGGCTTAACAGGTTATCAGGAATATAAAGTAAAGAGCCGCTCATGTGAAGGTTCGCATGTCGGCTCTAATTTTTTGCTTTGAATACTTAATTACCTAACTGGGGGTAAAGCGATGCAACCCCTCCGGAAAGGTTTTTTTGTACGTTCTGGCTTAGTTCATCAGCAACAATCTCATAGAGATCTGCAGCAATTCCGTCTATCGCGATTCTTGCGATATCCTTCGGATCAGACTTAGGAGCTTGGATACGAGTTGTCATGTCAGTGTCCATGTATCCGACGTGCAGTCCTGCAACTCTAATGTTTTTGGGAGCTAAGTCCAAACGCAGCCCATTGGTCATTCCCCATTCGGCCGATTTCGCGGCAGAATACGCTCCCGCATTATTGACGCTTAACCAGGATAGAACGGATAAGATATTCAGTATCGTCCCTCCCCCGTTCTTTTCAATAATCGGTGCGAAAGTGCGAATCATCGAAAGGGTGCCGAACACATGCGTATTGAATTCCAAGTGGATATCGTCAAGCTTTCCTGTGTAGAGAGAAGCCCCTGTAGAAGATCCTGCATTGTTGATAAGAAGAGTCACATCACTAGCCGCCTCCGCTGCTTTCTTTACGGATTCGGGATTTGTAATATCGAGCTGCACCGGAATTGCACCTGGTATATCGATGGCTTCTGGATTTCTCGCTCCGGCATAGACCTTAGCCCCTCTCGCTAACAGCTCCAGTACCAAATATTTGCCAAAACCCCGATTTGCTCCACTAACAAGTGCTATTTGATTAGAAATATTCATGGTTCTACTCCCTCTCGTTATTTATTCTTTTAATAATTTGCTAGCAGTGAACCGACGACTGCAACATGGTTGTTCCATATATCATTGGATCACTTCTCTTTAACTCCCGAACAAAAAACAAGCTGCTTACTTATCGTTCCCCTATGAGGAACTGGATAAGCGGGTGTAAATGCCTCATCTCCTCCGTTAAAATATGATGAATATAATATATTATGATCATCATATTTTAATTAGTCAATAGTGCCGCTAATTTATTTATTAAACTTGCTGGATAAGGCCGTAAAATTGACAAGTCTTTATTATGATGATTATAATATTTTGCAGGTATATTTTGAGCGAAGGAATGATGGCAATGCCTTATCCTGAAGGTCATAAGGAAAAAGTTCGAGGCCGTATCATCGAAAGTGCCGCCAAAGCCTTTCGTTCCAACGGGATTCGAGACATTAGCGTCCCGGCCATTATGAAAGGTGCCGGTCTGACGCACGGAGGATTTTATTCGCACTTTGGCAGCAAAGAACAGCTTGTCTCCGAAGCTTGCAGCTACGCAGTCAGCGATACGATTGCGCTTCTGGAGAAAGCAGCAGATAACGAGAAAGTGGATAACAAGATCCATGCTGTTATCGATTATTATTTGAGCCCGTACCATCGGGACCATACCGAGACAGGCTGTATCCTCCCTTCCCTCTCCAATGAAATTTCCCGTTCATCGGAAGAGGTTCGCCAGGTGTTCACCCATGAGCTGGATCGCATAATAGATTTTATCTCCAAGTTGGCTGAAACCGATAAAGCTACCGGAAGTGCTCTGCTTAGTCTTTTGATTGGAACGCTAGTCCTTGCACGTTCCGTTATTGATACTAAGTTGAGTGACAGCATCCTTGCCGCAGGAAGACAGCATGCCAGAGCTCTATTAAATTCCTAAATTTATCGAAATGAATTACGATTCGATAAAAAAAGCCGGCCATTTCGGCCGACTTTTTAGGTTCAACAATTTTTCTATAACGTGCAAATTATTAACTTGAAGCGGATTAGCTTAAGCCCGCTTTCTTCAGCCCAAACGCAGTATCAGCCGAACCCGGCACCGTCCTGAAGGCGACATTTACACGATTCCATGCATTAATCGCCATGACGGAGAACGTCAGATCCGAGATTTCTTGTTCAGAAAATTGCTCACGAACCCGGTTATAAATTTCATCGGGAACGCCTTGCTCCGGCAGCTTGGTCAAAATCTCGGTCCATGCCAATGCAGCCCGTTCACGAGGCTCAAACAGGTTCGATTCCCGCCAAATCGAGATGTGGTAAAGTCGAAGCTCGCTTTCTCCATGGATTTTGGCCTGCTTTACGTGCATATCCAGGCAAAATCCGCATCCATTCATTTGCGACGCTCTAATGTGAACGAGATGGAGAATTTTCTCCTCAATGGAGCTTTCTTTCTCAGCGCCGCTGAACTCCATCATTTTTTTAAAAAATTCCGGGGATTGCTGCATGTAATTTAATCGTTGTGTCATGATCGTGTGCCTCCTCATTTTTTATATTTACACTATTAAGACAATCGACGACTTCGATGTGTGACATGAATGAAATTTCAATTTAAGTTTTGTAATTTATCCGGATTCACAATAACATAAATTCGTTGAATGGCGGTTGTTGGGGTATCCCACTCAAAACAAATCACCCCGGATGGATCCCCATCTTTAGTCATAAGTATTCCCGGCTGATCATTGACCTCTACCAGACGTGCCTGCGACCCGGGAAATCGGCTTGCCGAAAGAGCCTTCAACAGCTCTAGCACACGTTCTCTGCTATAGATTGGATTAATTGCAGCAGATACTTTTCCTCCACCGTCGGAAATCAATATGACATCCTCTGTTAACATACTCACCAAAGATGGAATGTTCCCATTAGTTAGAGCCGATATGAAGCGATCGACCAGTTCCTTTTCCTGTTGAAGCTGCGATGAAGGTATTTCATCCTGTTGGGAGGACAGATCTACTTTTTTCTTAACGCGACTGTAAATTTTACGGCAGTTTACCTCCGATTTGTTCAACATTTCGCCTATTTCACTATGTTCATATGCGAAAGCTTCTCTTAAGATAAATACAGCCCGTTCCAATGGTGTAAGCTTCTCCATCAGGACAAGAAAGGCGTACGAAATCGTATCATGGCGTTCGACATTTTCCAGCGGGCTGTCTTCACCAACACGCACTGTCGGTTCAGGTAGCCAATTACCTACATAGCTGATTCTTTTTTTTCGTACTGATTTTAATTCGTTCAAGCATCGATTGATCATCATTTTGCTCAAGTATGATTTGATATTATGAATATTGTCGTTTAGATATCCGGGGATGCTTACGAACAAATCTTGGACCATATCCTCTGCATCAGATCTGGACCCCAGCATGCGGTAAGCTATTGAGAATAAATGTGGCTTGTATGTTCTATATAAATCTTCAATTTGATTAGTTGTGGGATCAAATGTATTGCTCTGCATCGTATCCGCCTTTCTTTGGATCGAAATTCTCCATCCATCCTATTGTTCTTAACTTCATGCTTGTTGTATTCATTTCTACAGATTTATTGCCTATACCTGTTAAGACAATTGACGGAGCCAATGTGTGACACAATCTCAATTAATTTTTACAGCTATTCCTATAAAAATAAAAAAAAAAGCCGCAATGAATGCGGCTTGGCTATAAAGGTGGGTCAAATGCATTACAGCATGGAATGGATGCTTTACTTCAAGTATTGGCCTGTGATCGATTGCTCCGCATGGACGATTTGTGCAGGTGTGCCCTCGAACACCACCTGGCCGCCATTACTGCCACCATCCGGTCCCATATCGATGATCCAATCCGCTTGACTGATCACATCGAGATTGTGCTCGATCACGATGACCGTATTACCGGCATCTACGAGACGGTTCATAATCTCGAGAAGGTGACCGATATCCGACATATGAAGTCCGGTTGTCGGCTCGTCCATCACATAGATGGAGCCTTTCTTGTGCAGCTCGCTTGCCAGCTTGATGCGCTGGCATTCCCCGCCTGATAGCGTGCTCAGCGGCTGGCCGAGGGTAATATAGTTCAAGCCCACATCACTCATCGCCTGGAGCTTGCGAACGACTTCTTTTAATTCAAAAAAGTCCAAAGCCTGCTCCACCGTCATCTCCAGCACTTCTGCGATGGATTTGCCGTTCAGCTTGTAACCAAGCACCTCTTCCTTGAACCGTCTGCCTCCGCATACTTCGCATGGCAGCTTCACGCTCTCGAGGAAGGCAAGATCTGTATATACCACGCCAAGCCCTTGGCAGTTCTCGCATGCTCCTTTGGAGTTGAAGCTGAACAAGCCTTGGTTGACTTTGTTCGCAGAAGCAAACGCTTTGCGTACATCATCCATAATACCTGTGTAGGTCGCAGGATTCGAGCGGGTTGACACTCCTACCGCCGACTGGTCGATGACGATTGCTTCCGTTTGCTCGCTCAGAAATACTTCGTTAATCAGTGTACTCTTGCCCGAGCCGGCGACACCGGTAACTACCGTCAGCACTCCGGTCGGAATATCTACACTCACATTCCGCAGGTTGTGCAATGTGGCATTCTGGATGGCCAGCTTGCCGGACGGCTGTCTGCAATCTTGCTTCAGCTGAAGCGCACGCTTCATATGAGTGCCAGTCAGTGTATCTGACCCCAACAGCCCCTGGAAGTTTCCTTCGTATACGATGGTGCCGCCGCGGCTTCCGGCATAAGGTCCTACATCGACGATATGATCCGCCACCCTGATCACGTCAGGATCATGCTCGACAACAATCACGGTATTGCCCTTGTTGCGAAGCTTCTGGAGCAATTCATTTAACCGGTGTACATCACGGGGGTGCAAGCCCACGCTGGGTTCATCGAAGATGTATGTGACATCGACCAGGCTGCCGCTCAGGTGCTTCACCATCTTGACACGCTGCGACTCGCCGCCGGACAACGTATCCGTCTCGCGGTCTAGCGTCAAGTAGTCCAGCCCGATATCCACCAAATGCTGCAAACGCTCCGTCAGCGACTTGATGACCGGCGCAGCGACTGGATCGTTAATTTCCCGAATGACACGGATCAGCTGCCCGACCTCCATAGAGGACATCTCCGCAATGTTGAGTCCATTGATCTTACAGCTGAGCGTCGCCTGACTGAGTCTCGCTCCGCGGCAGCTGGAGCAAGGTCCTTCGGAAATGAACGGCGCCACTGTTTTTTGTGTACGCTCGGATTTCATCTTCAAATCCTGCTTGATGTATTTGTTGGTGAACTTCTCAATGACGCCTTCCACTGTAATGTTCGTCGCTTTACCTGCAAAGTCCATCTGGACTTTCCTCGCTTTGGCGTACAGAAGCTGCTCCATTTCTTCCTCTGAATAATCGCTCAGCTTCTTGTCGAGATCGAAGTCTCCCGCCTGAACGATCATATTCCACTCCCAGCTGTTCACCGAATAGTCCGGCAGCATAATAGCCCCTTCATTGAGCGACTTGGACATGTCCACCGCCTTGCTCATGTTGAGGCCCAGCCTGCGGCCGATTCCGTTGCATTCGGGACACATTCCCTGAGGATCGTTAAACGAGAACATGTGCGCTTGTCCAACATAGGGCTGACCCACTCGGGAGAAGAGAAGACGAAGTATCGGGGAGATATCGGTAATCGTACCCATCGTGGAATGGGAGCCGCCGCCGAGCCGCTTCTGATCCACAATAACAGCCATGCTCAGGTTTTGAATCCCGTCCGTATCCGGCTGTGGAACTCGGGGCAGGAAGTTGCGCACGAACATACTGAAGTTCTCATTCAGCAATCGCGTGGACTCCGCGGCGATCGTATCGAAAACGATCGAAGATTTGCCGGATCCGGATACGCCGGTGAAAATCGTGATCTTCCGCTTGGGAATGTTCAAGGATACGTTCTTAAGATTGTTTTCCTTCGCACCCGAGATAACGATATACTCCTGATTTGCTTCGTTCATGCTTGCATCCCTCCATTTGTGTTAATTTCTACATTTATTCATTGTACCATTTATTGCGTTAAGAAAAGTCTAGACTTGTCTAATTGTCTTAACCAGACATAAACCGGCCTGCAAACTGCATGCAGCCGGTTTATGCGGATTTGGAGCAAAGAAATTTCAATTGCGGTACTCTCTACTATCATTAGGAAGATGAAATGGTAATACCAACTGCGGTTATTGCTCCAACACCTTTGCAAGCTCTCCGCACCATTGGCTCCAGCCATGTCTGGCGCCTTCGACTCCATGAACATTGGAGAATCCGGTTTGATCGAGATGAAGATTAACCTTACCTTCTCCTAAATCCTGTAACGTCCAAGTGACCGTGTGCTTCTCCCCTCCGCTAGCCCAAGAATAGGACAAACGGTTTGGCGGATCTACGATAAGTACTTCGCCTTCAATTAATCCGTCCCAATATTCGGTCGGCTTCGTGCGAAACTGAAAGCGATGACCAACGACGGGCTCAAAATCATTTTCCATGACCCATTTAGCAAGCGTCTTTGAATCGGTAATTGCGGACCACAGCTTCTCGATCGATGTTGTGTATTGAAAATCCAAAGTTAATGATAAACTCATATTCTTCCTCCTCAAAAACGTTGTTTTTATTGCAGCATATTAGTGCCTCAGAGATTTCTGTTAAATTCAAGCCAATCTTGCCATAGAGATCCCATAACTTGCTGTTCCCGCTAACGCCACCCTTTCTGGAATATTATTACCAAGGGACAGCCATTAATATCGCCACCTCCTCTATTTGCTTCAATAATTGGACACCTTTTAGTGACACTTTGATTATAGGTCACCATTTGGTGTCGTGTCAATAACAATCATATTGCGGTAAAAAAATGAAGTCACTCCGCATTAGAGTGACTCCTTCCAGCTTCCACCTCTTCAGTTGTATTATTCTGCTCCCACTCTTTCCATAACATCGCTCCAAAAAGGGATCCTTTTAATACTTTCAAAATCTATTTCATCATATTCCTTCAAACCGAACTCGATCATGTACCACACAATCGTGCCCATCAGCACAGCAAGGCCGCCAACTTTATGCCGGCAGCCGCAGCTTGATCCAATTCAGCTAACGTTCTCCGCCAGCGTAACCACTTCGTTAACTTTTGCTAAGATCTGCTATCTGCTCCTTCACATTAGTATAACTTAATCCTCCGTGGTAACAAACCACAGCTTCGATGTCAAAGTCTGCATATTTGTTCAACGAGCGCCGCGCTGCTTCCATATCCAGAGTAGTCGGAGCATGAATTCCCCCGAGCATTCCGTCGACACTGTACATCGAATCCCCGGCGATGAGAGTCTTGCTTTGACATAAATAAAGACTGATATGGCCGGGCGTATGCCCGGGAGTATGAATAACGCGAATTCCGCCGCAAAACGGCAGTTGCTGTCCATCAACCAAGGTTTCGTCCACCTTGCCCTTCGGCGGGTTCTCGAGGTGACTGTCTTTAATAAGAGGGATCTCCCCCTCTATATACGGCTTATCCAGCTCGTGTGCATATACTTTAACCTTAGTGCCGCATTGCTTTAAAATCTCAGGGAGACTGCCTATATGATCCATATCCTGATGTGTTAAAATCACCGCTTTCAGCTTGTCGAAGGACACTCCAACGTTGTCCATGGCGGCACGTAAATCTTCCATTTGCCCCGGGAAGCCTGTATCTATCAAAACGGCCATATCTTGATCCCACAAAAGAGTCGGATGAATCATATTCCCATGAAAATCTAGATGAAGCATCTCTACGCCCTTACATACTTCCATAATTTTAGACCTCCGTGAAATATATTTTGTACGTAAAATTATTTTATTATGTAGATTTAGCTGTTGTCAACATGTTAAAACGTATTTGTAGATATCTTCACATTCCTCTGCGGTAGGCTTATTCTCAGCTCAAAAAATGTGCAAAACCCCTCCCAAAAAATCCATTGTCCATTGTCAGCAGATCCATTATGATGTACCTTGGACTTCATTGAGAATGAATATCAATACGGAGGGATTTCAATTTCATGACTAAACTTCGCAATCACATCGCTGTCTTCACTGTTCTAACGATGCTGGCGCTGCTGCTCGCCTCTTGCGGGGCAAATTCGAATTCGGCAGGCTCCCAGCACAGCACAGAGAGTGTTTCAACCGGCTCCGCCGATCCATCCAAACAAACGGAACCGGCAACCCGTACTTTCAAGGATGCCAAGAACCGGTCCGTAGTCATTCCACAACAACCGCAGCGGATCATCGCCCATTATTTTCCCGCCGAAGCAGTCGCACTCGGTATAAAGCCCATTGGAACCAATCTCGTTACCGCAAGGCAAATTTTGTCTGAAGATCAGCTCAAAGGCATAGAGGATATTGGAGGTCAAGGTACGGAACCCAATTTGGAAAAGGTGCTGGCGCTTAATCCTGATTTGATCCTTGTACCGGACTTCCTCGGGGAAGCCAGTATTGAAGCCTTGTCGAAAATCGCGCCGACTGTCGCAGTAAGCTATACGATCGATGTGTTCAGCAGGCTGCAGCTATTGGGCGATATTACCGGCAAAGCAAAGGAGGCGGAAGCCTGGATTAACTCTTACCGCTCCAAGGCGCAGGAGAAACGTGAGCAGCTGAAGTCGTATGTGAAGCCAGGCGAGACAGCGACGGCGCTCAATTATTTCCAGGATAAAAAGCTGTACGTATACGGCAATCAGCGGCTAGGCGCAACCATGTACGACGCACTGGGCTTCCAGCGAACGGAGAAAGCCAAGCTGTTGTTCGCGGATAATCCCAATGCGCTATGGCAAAGCATCTCCGCTGAGGTGTTACCGGAAGTCGTAGGCGATACGATCTTTATTGTGGTCAATGATGCGAATCCAGATATCAAGAGCGGTGTTGAGGAGCTGCTGCAAAGTCCATTGTGGAAAAACCTTCCCGCGGTCAAAAATGGCAGAGCCTACATCGTAGGAAATAAATGGTCTTTCTACGATCCCATTACTCTCGATTGGCTGCTTGATGAAATGCCTAAAAAGCTGATGACCAAATCATCAAATTAAGAAACATATCTGAATAACCGGTAAGCGTCATTTGAAACAAAAGCTATATCCGTTTGCATAACGATGATACCATCTTTCATCCGAATGAGGGTGCTGGTATACTGGTGGAATAGAGTGATAATCGTTCTCATTGGTAAAGAGGAGTGTGTATAAGATGAATCGCCAAGAGACATCCCCACTGCCTTATGCAGCGCCTACATTTACATTCATATCAATAAGCCTGATCTGCCGGCCGAATGCTACTGCCACTCAACCCGACTTGCAGCATAAGCTGGAGCATTTCGGGCTGTTGGCCGTGGCGGGAGGCCGCGGCCTCCTTTCAACGGCTGAACGCGACTATGATTTGAAGGCAGGAGCTTCCTTCCTTTGGTGGCCAGGTACCGTCCTGCATATCCGTGACTTGGACCTAACCGGACTGGAATTGTACCTGCTCCAATTTAATGTAGACAGATCCGAT
This sequence comes from Paenibacillus sp. NPDC056579, assembly GCF_042793215.1. Classification (NCBI taxonomy): domain Bacteria; kingdom Bacillati; phylum Bacillota; class Bacilli; order Caryophanales; family Paenibacillaceae; genus Paenibacillus; species Paenibacillus sp. NPDC056579. The sequence continues at coordinate 372,574 of NZ_JBHTVD010000004.1, read as the reverse complement.
AGTCCCATCGGGCCGAGAGATGCCGGTTGGCTTTGCTGCGGCCCTATCGTCTATCGTCCTATTCATCGGTTGATCGCATGGCTTAAGAGCTTAAACCTGGAATCCAAGCAGGATTGCCTTACCGGCCATGCTGATTACGATCGTGAACCGGATCAGATCCGTGCACTGCGGAAGCATATCCGATTCCAGGAAATGCTGTTAACCGTACTCGAGCAAAATCTTCCCTCCCCCAAGGAGGACATCTCTGCACGGGAAGCGGTAGAGAGTATGATCGGCTTCATGAGACAGTCCTATCATGAGCAATTCTCCATCGAACAACTATCGGCGGCGGCTGGCATCAGCCGCTGGCAGTTCAATACCATTTTTAAGCAGCTGACGGGCTCGACACCCGTCGATTATCTGACGCAGCTGCGCATCAGCCGTGCCAAGGAGCTTCTCAACGTCCCCGGCCTCTCCATCAAGGATATCGCTCAGCAGACCGGATTCAGGGACGAATTTTACTTCTGCCGGCGGTTCAAGCAGACTGTCGGCGACTCGCCGCGTCAATATGCTCACCTAAGAGAGACAGGCCCTCGAGTCTGTACATTCCAATATGTCGGTGAACTGCTGATGTTGGGTATAAAGCCCGTCGGAGCGAATCTGGGGAGTCTGAACCACTTCCTTGAGGAAGCGGGTGATGGTGTATATGCAATTGAGGAGCCTGTGAACGAACGTAAACTAATCAGCTTAAAGCCCGATATGATTTTGTACCCGGACATCGCCTCGCAAAGGCTGGTTCAACAATTAGAAAGCGTAGCCCCTTCCTTCCCGATCAAATGGCATGACGATGTGTATACCAGAATGAGAAAGCTTGGCGACTTGCTGGACAAGCGCCAGATAGCGGAGCAATGGATTGAGGGATACGAAGCCAAATCAAAGCGGACACTGGCGCGGCTGCGACGCTATGTCCGGCCGGGAGAGACCGCTGCAGCCTTTATCTATGACGAGCGGCACCAAAAGCTGTTTGTATATGGAGCCCATAATTTCGGACACACACTATATCGGGCTCTCGGTTTCGTTCCGCCGGTCAAGGTGCAGGAGCTGATTCAACGTGATGATTCCTTTCGTTGGATCGCTATTGCGCCGGAGGAGTTATCGCTCTACGCAGGGGAGCATGTGTTCATGGCCGTTTCGCCCGAGGCAACCGTTAGTGAGGAAGTCCGTGCGATATTGGGCAGCAAGCATTGGCTGAACCTGCCAGCGGTTCGCTCCGGACGCGCCTATATCGTTGAGCGGCGCTGGGCACTATACGATCCGGTTACGCTGGACCGGCATTTGGATCATGTCGAGTCGCTGTTAACTTAGCAAGTTGGTATAAATACGGGTCCATGCATAGTCCGTGCTGTTTTTCATTCATAATGCCTTTCACTTGCACCACAAAGAGCGGCCTTCGTACGATGGAAACAAAGTAAGGATCTAACCCCTTACCCCCTTAATCCCATCAGGATAGAGGTCGCTCTTTTTTAGAAGCTAAAGTCAGACATGGTGAACATGTGGCAACTTTCGTATTATTTCATTGCCATTGGTACAACAACATATTCCTTGTCACGGATAACCGGCGAAAGAACCCAATTGTCATATTCATCCGAAATGATCTTTTGTTTCACTTTCACACTAACATCCATATCTAAATCCCCATTCACGGCTTGCTCATTGATTAGTGTGGGATGGCTTACCCAGAAATCCAACGTGAACTCCACGATAGCTTCCTTTCCCTTATCATCGACTGTTATTTTGTCCAATTGATATCCGTTGTTCTTTGTCCCGCTGCTTCTAGTGATAGCCTCGACAAAATCGTGAGCGCTTTTGGAAAAAGCATAGCTTTCTACGACTCTCTGGATCTTCAACTCGGCAGATTCGGCCGTATCCGTGGAAATCATGACTTGATATTTGTCTTGGTCCCAAGAGACTGTAGCGCCAGACGCCTCTGCAACAAACCTCAGAGGGACTAACGAATTCCCATTAATGATCAGGGGCGCTTCATCGAGGAAATAAGTAATATAATTTGCCGATGCGACGGTGCTTCCAATGACTAAGCTAATCTTGCTTCCGCCTCGTTGAGCTGAAATCCTCTGGGCTGCTTCGTCCCAGCTTACCAAGTATCCGAGATTTTCAAACAGGGTTCGAAAGGGAACTAAGGTTACTCCATCCAGCAGTACAGGCTTTTGTTCAAAAATAAGTCTCTCGCCATGCAAAGTAACCGTGATCGCTGATGCATCGCTTTCCGCAAAAGCCTGCGGGTTATTCAGGTAAAGAGCCAGTAAAAAAACTAGAAAGCACTGGCGAAGGGATACATTCAATCTCATTTCTCATCCTCCACAACGGTAATTAACTATAGGGTTGACCCATTAATCAATTTATCATTATGAGGATAATCTACCAGTCACTCTTAGACCATTTTTATGAGTCGATATGACTTAAATAGCCACTACATCAGCGCTGCTAGCTTGCCGGAAGCTGAAACTAAACCCACCAAAAAACATACCATATATTGCAATATCATTCATTTTTAATAAGGCGGTGGCGTGTATGGAAAACGATTCGTTCTCTGGACTCGATCTGCTCAAACTGCTGCTGATTGTTCCCTTCATTCTGGTCGCTTACTTTGTGATGTACTTTATTGGAGGATATCTTTTGCTTCTATTCACCAATGGCCTAGGCAGCAGCGACTTTCGTTTTATAATGATGCATCTGTATCTTGATGTCTTGTGTGCGTTTGTGCCAGTTTATTACAGCTGTATCCTCGCTCCCCGCTTCAAATTATTCATCGCTTTTGTATTCATGGTTATCATCGCTAGCAACAGCGGCCTCTATACGGAAACATTGGGTAATGCGCATGTGTTTATTCCATCGGCCTGGAAAGCCCTTTTTACTCAAATCGCCGTCATCTGTGCTGCAGTCATCCCTTTCCTCCTGTTATTCGGCCGATATGTATTGAAGACGAAGCTTGACCGGTCTGCTGATATGTGAAAATGAAAAAGCGATAGCCCTGGATGAAACAAGTCCCGGCTATCGCTCTTAGATTATGTAGGCTCTCAACTCATACTCGCCAAAAGCTCCTCAAGTCGATCCATAGTCTCTTCGGCACCTGGAACGGCATAGGTTTTCACCTTATCGAATACTTCGGCGCTTTCTTCAAAGACGGTTCCATAAGTCAGTTTGGTTTTGCCGTCCAGATCCTCGAAAAGGGCCGTCGCCACAAAATGGGGAAACACTGCATGTTTGAAGACGATTCGCTCGGGTTTAACGACTTCGATAATCTCGTTGGTGTTGGGAAAATTAACGCCGTCCGGACCGTGCATGGTGAACTGCCAAGTACCGCCCGGCTTCATTTCAAACTTTTCGAACGTTGTCGTAAAGCCTCGAGGTCCCCACCACTTCGACAGGTGTTCTTCTTTCGTCCAAGCATCAAATACAAGATCACGTGGAGCATTAATTACGCGGGTAATCACAATTTCACGATCACCTACATGCGCTGCATTTTGACTGGTATCATTACTTTGGTTCATGTCATTCCTCCATAATTGGGTTGATCGGAGCTTTGTTTAATTATAGCATTAAAATGAATAAATAGATTTCTCTCTAATTGCTCTGTTGACCACCGGCTGGAACCGAATATCAAAAAACCGTCATGCATTTATCGCACGACGGTCCGCTAAGCTATTCATTTGATTCCTAACGAATGTTTTTTCACTTGGAAACGGCGAATAGCCTTTGTTCTTCTTTCATTTATAATACTAGATTGCCCTTTTTACTTTGCCTCAAAATCCCCAAGGATCATCTGGTCTAAGGTCGTACCGCCAAGAACCATCGGGTATACATTTTCGTCAGCAGGAATCTCAAATTCAACGAGAACCGGCCCCGGTGTGTCCATCGCCTCCTGCCACACTCGCTCTGCCTCCGCCTTCGTGCTTGCTCTAAGCCCTTTGATACCATAAGCATCCGCTAACATGACAAAATCAGGACTGCCGGCAAGATCGATTTGGCTGAAGCGCTTCTCATACATCAGCTCCTGCTGCTGTCTAACCATACCGAGCACCCGGTTGTTTAACACAACAATTTTGATTGGAATTTGATGGATAGCACAAATCGCCATTTCCTGAGCACACATTTGTATGCCTCCGTCACCGTTGATAGATACAATCAACCGATCCGGATTGCCGATTTGAGCGCCGATGGCCGACGGGAATCCGAAGCCCATAGTGCCGAATCCGCCGGATGTGATTAAAGAACGGGGACGATTGAACTTGTAAAACTGTGCCGCCCACATTTGGTGCTGGCCGACATCCGTCGTAATAATCGCATCTCCCCTCGTCGTTTTATGAATCAATTCGATGACGTATTGCGGTTTAATCTCATGCTCAGAATCATTGTATCTTAATGGAAATTCCGCTCTGAAGCGCCGGAGCCGCTGAGTCCATTCAGGGAATGTAGAGCTCTGCGCGAGCTTATTGGCGTATTGCAGCACTTCCTTGATATCCCCGACACAGGCGATATCTACCGCTACATTCTTCCCGATTTCCGCGGGATCGATATCGATGTGCGCGATCCGCTTGGCATGCGGCGCAAATCCGTCCAGCTTCATGGTTACCCTGTCGTCAAAGCGTGAGCCGATAGAAATGATCAGATCGGCGTTTTGGATCGCTTGATTCGCAGCGTACTCCCCATGATGTCCCGGCATGCCGAACCAAAGCTCATGTGAGCTTGGAAAGCCGCCTAAGCCGAGCAAGGTGGTCACCACGGGAATATTCGTTGTCTTCACGAATTCCAGCAATTCTTCTGAAGCATTCGCATAAACAACCCCACCCCCAGCCAGGATGAGCGGCTTCTCCGATTCGGCAATGGCCTGAAGCAGTTTGCCGATCTGCTCCGGATCGGGACGCTGAGCCGGCTCATACCCGCGAATCTGTACGGGAGTGCTGCCATCAAACAGCTGCTCTCCCTCAACGGTCAGCAATTGATTCGATATATCCTTGGGAATATCGATAAGAACCGGACCTTTTCTGCCGCTGTTAGCCAAATAAAAGGCTTCACGGATGATGCGCGGCAGCTCGTTAACATCATCTACATAATAACTGTGCTTAGTTATCGGCATCGTAATGCTAACGATATCCGCTTCTTGGAAGGCGTCCGTCCCCCTTACGGTTGTAGGGACATTGCCGGTAATGATAACGAGTGGCACCGAATCCATGTAAGCTGTTGCGATTCCTGTAATCAGGTTGGTCGCTCCCGGACCCGAGGTGGCAATACATACGCCCACTTTGCCCGTCGACCGGGCGTAGCCGTCGGCAGCGTGAACGGCACCCTGCTCGTGCCGGGTCAAAATATGGCGAAACTCAGGCTCGCTCGTCATCGCGTCATAAATATAAAGGGCATTGCCTCCAGGATACCCGAATACACATTCTACACCTTCCTTGATCAAGCCTCGCAATAAAGCTTCAGAACCGGTCATGGTTGTACTGCCGTGCTGCTGATACGAATTTGTTGCAGTTAATAATTGATTGTTCATTTGAGCTGCCTCCTTCAAATAATTTTCAAATAAAATAACCCCCTTCATCCCAAGCCGCAGCATACTACTGCCGTGCTTACAAGGACGAAAGGGGTTTATCTTTCGCGGTACCACCCTGGTTCGCTGAAACCTCGCGGAATTCAGCCTTATGAGGTAAGACGCTTCTTACCTGCTGCACGTTAACGGATGCCGATCCGGCCGCTTCTACACATCGAACCCCCACTTCCTGATCCGACTTTCCTGCAGCTGCTCCGAGACGACTCCATACAAATCTTAAGGCAAAGGTTTCAGCTGTTCCCCTGCTCTCTGGGCATAAGTTTTTTTGTATGGACTTCTCTTCATCGCTTTATTTATTAGATTAGTGTAAATAAGCACAAAACCCCCTTCATCCCAAGCCGCAGCATACTACTGCCGTGCTTACAAGGACGAAAGGGGTTTATCTTTTCGCGGTACCACCCTGGTTTGCTGAAACCTCGCGGAATTCAGCCTTATGAGGTAAGACGCTTCTTACCTGCTGCACGTTAACGGGTGCCGATCCGGCTGCTTCTACTCATCGAACCCCCACTTTCCGGGTCCGACTTTCCTTCAGCTGCTCCGAGACGACATCATGTCCGGCTTAAGGTGAAGGTTTCAGCAGCTCCCTCACTCTCTGATCATAAGCTCTTCGGCATGAACTTCTCTTCTTTGCTCTTCTCATTATTTTGTATGGTTAAATATAAAAAACCTCTCATCCGCAAGGAACGACAGACAGCTTCTGTCATAGCCTTAGGGACGAAAGGTTCATTTTTCGTGGTACCACCCTGATTTACTGAAATCTCGTGATCTCAGCCTCATGAGGTAAGATTCATCTTACCTGCAGCACGTTAACGGGTGCCGGTCCGGCTGCTTCTACTCATCGAAACCCGACACTCCTGGTCCGACTTTCCGTCAGCTGCTCCGAGACGACATCATGTCCGGCTTAAGGCAAAGGTTTCAGCAGCTCCTTCGCTCTCTGATCATAAGCTCCTCGGCATGAACTTCTCTTCAACGCAATAAATTTGTCTCATCATATCACAATGCTTCGATCATTTCAATCCGCTGCTATCAAAAAGTCGTTTTAAATGTAAAAATCTCATCAACAGCCTGCTGATACCCGCCTGATTTTCGTAAGGATTCGCTAATTGCTGCAGCTGCATTTTTGAAAGAGGGATGGCTTAATACATGATCTACGGCGTCGCTTAACTGATTTGCAGTCAAATTATTCCTATCCAGCCTAATACCAGCTCCAATATGAGCCACTTGTCCTGCAATGATCGGTTGATCCGCACTCTGCGGGATTACAATTAAGGGAACCTCGTAATAGAGTCCTTCATGGGTACTGTTCATTCCACCGTGGGTAATAAACAATTTAGCATATTGCAGTACATCCGTTTGCGGGACGTAATTTTTTACAATGAAGTTACTTGGAATTTCCCCTAAATCAGCAATTGGAACTCTGTTCCCGACAGACATGACAAGCGTATGATCCGTGTTCCCGAATGCCTCAAAGCAAAGCTTATAGAAATCAACGGATTGGTTAAAGACGGTCCCTAGTGATATGTAAATGGGGTCTTTCCCCTTGATGGCACTAAAGTCGAAGTCTTCTTGAGTTAGCCGTGTTGCGATGGATGGACCTACAAATTGATAAGACGAGTCGAATGCTCCTCCATCGGGTTGAAACTCTCTAGTCGTATACACGATGGTAAGCGGTGCAGGATTGCAAAACACCTCGTAAGGAGACTGGATTTCCACATCATATTGTTCCTTCAATGTTTCCGTCAGCCTCTGAAATTGATCGGTTATCGGTTTTGTTATTTCTTCAGGGACTGTAGTAAAAAAATGCTCCAGCATCCTATCGAACGATTCTTTGGTCTGGGCAAAGGTAGTACAGGAATTGATCGCAGGAAGCTTAAGAATTTGAGCGAGCAATCGCCCACAACCAAACATGGAATCATGGATGATGTAATCGAATTGCTCTCCCTTGATCTGTTCCAGAACGCTCGGTATGACTATATCTGCCGTAAGCAGCAGGCCGTTGATTCTTTCGAGCACATAATTTCTACCGCCCGCAATAAAGGCTCTAATAAACCTCTGATCATCAATGGTTCGTACGGATGCTCCCGTCTTCTCTATACGTTCCCGAAAAGCCTCAATTGTAAAGTACACTACCTCTTCGCCGCGAGAAATAAGCTCTTGCACAACTCCTAGCGTCGGATTAATATGTCCTTCCGATCCAGCATTAATAAATAGAACACGCGCCATGGCTACCGCTCCTTAAGGTCTTAAGTATTATATGTACTACCCCATGTCATCGCTCGAATCACTTAAAAGCTATCCATATTATCATAGTACACTATGTGATAATCTCAAAACTTTAAAGATGATATAGCGTTTGCAGCTTGTCACGATAATTTAACAAGAAGCTGATCCCAATAAAAAAACCGCGATATCCGCGGCAATATATGCGATTTACAGCTTTTCATCTGCAGTAATTTTCATTCCTCTTTGGAGTCGTTCCTGGAGATTCGAACGCACGGCATGCCATTCGTTCTCAAGAATCGAATAGTATGCGGTATCTCTAATGCCGCCATCGGTCGCGGGGATATGTGCTCTGCGGATCCCTTCAAACGCAGCACCCAGCCTTTGAATGGCAGCACGTGAACGCTCGTTGCGGGCATCGGTCTTAAGCGTAACTCGAATGGAGTGCCACGTGTCAAACGCATGAGTAAGCATTAGGAGCTTACACTCTGTATTGACTCCAGTTCGTTGGAACGAAGCTGCATACCAGGTGCTCCCTATCTCGGCAACGGTAGGTGGATTCTCATCACTTGGTACAGGTCCGCTGGAAGCACCAGGGGGCCATGGGGGAGGCCACTTGAAAACATCAAGATCAAGAAACCGTGTTGAACCTATAATACGTCCCGTTTCAAGATGACGAACTACAAACGGTAATGCACGGCCATTCTCATAAGCTCTAAGTGCATCGTCAATGTATCGCTTAGCACTCTCCAAGCTATCGGGAACATTCGTATATGAATAAGTTGACCTTTCTTCCAAGGCTGCGGAATAGAGGTCCTGGGCATGGTCCATCGTCATAGGCTCCAGACAGATTAGATTCCCTTGAAGTGTTACTGGCGTAAGCATGGCATCACTACTTTCACATATTTGTTATTCTACCGGGAGAGTGCGATTGAGCCCGTATATTTATCAAATCACGCTCTATTGGTTGTACTTCATACATTGTACTGCCAAATCGGTATCCTATTAAGATCCAATTTTATGATTATTTATTAATCCAATACAGCTGCGTCTCGCATTCCCGTACTTAGTCAGATCGATTGCTGAATCCGTTAAAATGACTGAGCATCTGTATGAAATCTTGAAGCTCCGAATCTTCCCACTCCGAAATTCGTTCATAGAACACGAAGCCTTTCTCCTGAAGCGCATCTATTACTTTTTGATGTCCATACCCGGTTAGAGATACTACGATCCCCCGCCCATCACTTGGTGATACCTCTCTATCTACATATCCCAATGACTGGAGCTGTTTGATAAGGCGGCTGACCGAGCTTCGATCCATCGCAGTGGATTCAGCCAAAGCGGCGGCATTAGTTGGGCCATAAGAGTACAGCCATCGAACAATATGAAAAGCCGCAGGCTGTAAGGAGGCATCAAATTTCGCTGCAGCTCTTACGTTCAGGGCATGTGCGGCACTGAGGAGCGCACTAAGCTGCTCACCCAATTCCATTTCCAATTTCTCTCTTGGAGCATGATTCTTTTCATTATGATTCATCTTTATTCACCTTTCTTTTGATCCAAAGACGGCCGAAATCTAATTGACATATATCAATTAAATAATTATAGTGGACATATGTCAATCATTCTCCGTGATCCATCTATTCGCAGGGAGTGACAATTATTAATTGAAATTGTATCACATGAGGGGAGAAAGGAAGATGTCTACAAAAGCAACGGTTGTTATAACTGGTGCCACCAGCGGTCTAGGACAGCTTGTCGCGCTCGAATTGGGTAAACGCGGTTTTGACCTTGTCTTGACAGCCAGAAGTAAAGAACGTGCTGAAGCTGCGAGAAAACGTATAGAGACAAGTGCTCCATCGGCGAAAGTAGACTTTTTCTACGGGGACTTAGCGCTAATGAAGGATGTCCAACGGGTTGGGAGCGAAATAGCCGCCGCCTACCCCCGAATTGATGTGCTGCTGAATAATGCGGGAATCCATGCTTTCGAGCCTCGAATCACGACCGAAGGGCTGCCTGAGATGATGGCAGTCAATTATTTAGCACCATGGCTGTTAACCCGCACTCTAAAACCATCTCTGCAAAACTCAGACAAGGCCAGAGTCGTTAATGTTGCCTCCGAAGCCTCACGTCGTCACGGTGTTTTGAAGCTGCCCGAGGATTTAACGGATTCGGCTCCCTTTACCGCGCACGGCTCGTCACTCATCTATGGAAAAACAAAATTGCTAAACATCATGTTCACTGCTGAACTGGCACGAAGGTGGGCCGGTACAGGAATCAGCGTTAATGCGCTAAATCCCGGGTTTAACGTAACCGGACTCGGACGTGAGCTATGGTTTGCCCCTTTTTTAGAACGATTGCTGAAGGCTCTTCATATAGGAGATCCGCGAAGAGGAGCCGATTTTATCACCCGATTGATTGTGGAGCCGGAATATCACAGCTTGACAGGCGGCTACTTTAATGTTGGATCGGGAAAGCCTATCGAGCCTGTAACACCCGGAGGAGATCCCCAAATGCAGCACAAGCTGTGGAAGGCAACAGAGAACTTGCTGGAGCAAAAGGGATTTTTACTCTAAACTACATCCCGGCTCCGGTGCATACCGACGACTACGATCACTTCGCGAAGTCTAAAGAAGAGGGCCGGCTGGTCCTTCCAGCCTTCAGGCAATGGACAGCCAGCCTCTGTATAGCCTAGCTTGTGACTCTGACATATCTATGCTTATCTTTCCCGCAACAAAAAAAGGCGTCCCACGGGACACCCGAAATACCTTGATTTAACCTTTAAAAACCCTTTAGCCTATCCCAATACCTTCGTAGTCAAAACCCATTTCACGCAAAGCCGTGGCCGGCAAAAAATTGCGGGTATCCAATATATACGGCGATTTCATCGTGTGGTATATCCGGCTCCAATCCAACTGACGATACTCCTTCCAATGCGTCAACAATACGAGTGCATTGGCCCGGTCAGCCGTGTCTTCCGCATCATTACAATAGTCAATTGGCAATTCACTATGCAGACGCTGAAACATATTCATTCCCTTAGGATCGTGGACTCGCACCCTTACTCCGAATTGCAGCAGGTTCTTGATGATCGTCATTGCTTGCGTTTGACGCGCGTCGTCCGTATCCGGCTTGAAGGTAAGCCCCAAAATCCCGATTGTGCTTCCATTTAAGCTTTTTAACTTGTTCTGTATCTTGTTTATACAAAATTGGCTCATTTGCTGATTCGATTCGACGGCTGCTTTAACGATGGTAAGCTCCTTTCCGTACTTTTGGCTGGTCGCCAATAATTCACCCGTATCTTTAGGGAAGCAGCTTCCACTCCAGCCGCTGGATACCTGCAAGAATTTCTCCCCGATCCGCGAGTCAAGCCCCATGCCTTTGGCAATATCGGTTACATTCGAGCCGAGAGCTTCCGATAATCTTGCGATTTCGTTGATATAGCTAATTTTTACCGCCAAGAACGCGTTGGAGGCATACTTGATTAATTCCGCGCTTTTTGCATCGGTTTCAAAATAAACGGTTTTATGCTCATTTTTATTTGCTGAGATCGGCAGGCGGCGCATCATTTCTTCATCATGATACAGCTTTTCAACGAACGGTCTATATAGCACCTTCATGGTCTCTCTTGCTCTAAGGTTGGTTGTGCCGATAACAATGCGATCAGGATAAAACAGATCTTCAATCGCGAAGCCTTCCCTCAAAAATTCAGGATTACTTATAACGGCAAACTGTTCCTCCGCTTTCAACCCCGATGTCTCTTCAATGATCCTTGCGACGAGAGCGGCCGTACCAACCGGAACGGTGGACTTGTTGACGATAACCGTGAATCGTTCCGAGTTCAGATGCTCTCCTATGGAGCGGGCTGCAGCCTTCACATAGCTCAAATCTGCCGTGCCGTCCGCGAGGGAAGGTGTACCGACACAAATAAACACAACATCCGCAGTATGAGCATCATGATACGTATCGGTTGCCTTAAGCAAGGTACCTGCTTTATCCTGTATCAGCAAATCCAGACCGGGTTCGTAGATGGGGCTCCGCCCTCCGTTAATACAATCTACCTTGTGCCGGTCAACATCGATAACGGTTGTATGATTCCCTGCTGCTGAGAATGCGGCTGCCGTTACGCTTCCGACATATCCTGAGCCTATGCATACTACATTCACGCCCGTTCCCCTCCGTCCGATCCGCTCAGCTGTGAACGGTATATATCAATGGTTCGTATTAGCCCTTCCTCTAGTGTAATTTGCGGCTTCCAGCCGAGGAGTCTTATCGCTTTATCAATAACCGGACGACGAACCTTGGGATCATCTTTCGGGAGACTGTGGAACGTAAGGCGGCTGTTTGATCCGGCCAGCTTCTTAACAAGCTCCGCAACGTGCAATACGGAGTACTCATCGGGATTTCCAACGTTAATGATTTCTCCCGTAGCTGAATCCTTTTCCATCATAAGCATGAGCCCATCTAAAGTGTCATCTACATAGCAAAAGGACCTTGTCTGGCTTCCGTCCCCATATACCGTAATATCTTGTCCGCGTATGGCCTGGTTAACAAAATTCGAAATGACTCGCCCATCGTCGTTGCGAAGGTTTGCCGAGTAGGTGTTGAATATTCGCGCCACTTTGACGCCGGCTCCGAATTGATGATAATACTCGTAGCAGTATACTTCACCAAGACGCTTGGCTTCATCGTAGCAAGCTCTCGGCCCCCATGTATTGACATTGCCCCGATACGTTTCTTGTTGCGGGTGTATTTCCGGATCCCCATACGCTTCACTAGTACTGGTATACAGCATCTTTGCTCCGTTGGCTTTTGCAAGCTCAAGCATATTTTTCGTTCCTATGGTGTTAACGGCAATCGTATCGAGAGCGGCGGCTTGATAAAATTTCGGAGATGCAGGTGAGGCTAGATGATAAATTTCTTCTGCTCCTTTTAACGGCTGCAAGGTTAAAACCTCTTGAGAAACTACATCCATCCGGATAAAAGTAAAGTTCGCCTTGTTTCGTATTTTCGCAATGTTGCTTTCTCTGCCCGATAGCATATTATCGATTCCGACAACCTGGTTTCCCTCGGCCAGCAGCCTTTTGGTCAGACACGAACCGAGAAATCCTGCGGCGCCCGTCACAATGATTTTTTTCAATGGATTCACTCCCGTCAATCTTTCTCGGTGCTTTCTATGGATTTATGCAAAAATAGCTTGAAATTTTCTTTCAAATGGTCATGCTTTAAAGCCAGCTCGACGTTAGCTTGAAGAAAACCTAGCTTATCGCCCACATCATACAATTTCCCTTCGTATTGGTAAGCCCAAATGGGCTGTTCCCCTATGAGGCCCTGAAGCGCATCGGTTAGTTGAATCTCTCCGCCTACTCCAAGCCTCATCTCCTCTAAGAAATCAAATATTTTCGGATCCAAAATATACCTTCCGATAATGGCTATATTGGAAGGGGGAGCAGCTATTGGTTTTTCAATCAAACCGGACACCAGCGTCAACTGTTTGTTTACCTGCTTCCCCTGGACTATTCCGTATTTGCTTGTCTCCGACCATTTGACTCTTTGGACTGCGATAACCGATGACTGCTTCTCGTTATATATCTCGATTAACTGCTGCAAACACGGCACCTGACTATCGATAACCATGTCCCCTAATAAGACGGCAAAAGGCTCATCTCCTATTGCATCGCGAGCGCACCAAATAGCATGGCCTAATCCGAGTGCCTGCTCCTGCACAATATAATGAATGGTGGCCAAAGAGCTGACATTCTCAATTAAGCTTACTAGATCCTGTTTGTTACGCTCTTTCAGAAAGATTTCAAACTCAATGTTTTTATCGAAATGATGCTGTATCGATCGTTTATTGTCACCGATGACAATGTAAATGTCATGAATTCCGGATTGCACTGCTTCTTCGACGATATATTGAATGGTCGGCTTATCGACGATAGGAAGCATTTCTTTCGGTATTGCCTTAGTAACGGGAAGAAATCGGGTTCCAAGACCGGCAGCAGGTATAACAGCTTTGCGAATCGTTTTAATTGAAACTCCCTCCCTTCGTGATGCTCGGCTACTACCATCGTATGTAGGTAAGTGTAGTTACGACATCAGCCAATGTACGCATGATGATAGTCTAGTAGGGATTGGTGCAAATGGCCGTGCCATATCATATGGACTCCGCATAAAACTAGAAATAACACTGTGAAGGGACGATGACTTCCGATGACTATTGAAGTAAGCGTCATTATGATTACTTACAATAAATATCCGCAAAATTTGTATTCCTTATATGCACTGGAAAACCAAACCTTTAATAAGAAGAAAATGGAAGTAATAATGGTAGACGACGCCTCTACCGACAGAACGCCTAAATTGAAGCATTACCGTCCTCCCTTTCATTTTCGCTACATTCGCTGTGAGCAAAACGTCGGAAGATCCAAGGCTAAGAATATAGGTGTTGATGCAGCTCGAGGGAAAATCCTTATCATTATGGATGCAGAGATGATTCTGGACCCTGCTTATGTAGAGCAGCATTATAAACTTCATCAAGCCGACCCTAACCTGGTCGTAACAGGCTGCCTAAGACACTACAATGCATTTACGGTATTGGATAGACAATTTAATATCGAGCAAGTTAAGCTGCTCAGGCAATTGAATCGTCAAAAAAACCCGCGCTACAGAAGATTGCGAATCCAGAGAATTTTCAGGAAATATCCGAAAAAAAGACTGTTTACCAAAAGAAACGTAGCTCGACTCAAATATAAAAAGTATGCTTACCCAGCCCCCTTCTTTCGAGAAATCATTGAACGGCATGGCACCAATTATGAAGGCTATCATTTGGCCTATATTTTTGTAATCACTCATAATATTTCCCTCCGTCGAAGCACCTTGGACAAAGTCGGTCCTTTTGATGAAGGGTTTAAAGGCTGGGGATGTGAGGATTGGGAGTTTGGTTATCGCCTGTATAAGCATGGCGTGAGAATCGTCGACAACCCGAAGGTGAGCGTATACCACCAGGAGCATCCGCGTAGTCTCGGTGCTCAAAATAAAGACGGCCTGATCAATTACCAATATTTCTTTACGCTTCATCCCGATTTTGAAGTCGGCGTGCAGGCCTTGTGCTGGATCGGCAAAAATCTGCTTGAAGTCAATGATCTGGTCGTTGACTATAAAGCATTGGCTCGTCAATATGAGCAGCAATACCCACATCTTATCCAGTCGTTTCTCCTAATGTTTGACACGATTCTAACCTTACTGGTTGACGATATGCCCGTAACGAATCTCCTGAACGGTTCCGAGACCATGCGGGATCCGCAGTGGCGGGATGCCTTTCTGGCAGAGCTGAATCAGTGGAAAGCATCGGGAGAGTATCCGAATTTGCTCGCGCATTTGGAATGGCTGCTAAGCAAATGATCAAGGAGGATTAACGATGCTTATCTCGGTAGTAATGGCCGTGTATAACGGCGAGAAGTATGTAGAGGAAGCGGTCCGCAGCGTATTGAACCAGACGTACCCGCACTTTGAGCTTATTATCGTGAACGACGGTTCTACGGATCGAACTTGGGAAATCCTTGAGGCCATCGATGATCCGAAGGTAAAGATCATTCATCAGGATAAGAACCATGGCGCTGCATCTTGTCTTAACTTAGGCATCGAGCATGCTAAGGGTGATTGGATAGCGATCCATGACGCGGACGATATCAGTGAACCGAACCGGCTGGAGGAACAGGCCCTTTATCTGCAGACACACCCTGGCCGTATAGGCGTAAGCTCATTGATAGCGGGTCGAATCGGAAAAGAGGTTGTTGTTCACAACAAGGAAGTACAATATTATAATCTAATACTGGATCACGGGCAAATAATAAACACCCGTTTATTCAGCTGCTATTTGTGCCATGGTACGGTCGTCTTTTCGAAGAAAGCATTCTACGCTGTCGGCCGGTATAATCCAAAATATAAAATTTCTTACGATTACGATCTGTGGTTACGACTATTTCAAATTTCCCCTATTGAGAAAATTCCAAAGGTCTTGTATCATTACCGGCTTCGCGAGGATTCCCTCGGGAAACAAGATAGAAGCAAAACCATCGCCGAATTAATGGCCATATCCTCTCAACATGTATACAAAAATCAGATCCGCAGAAGGAAAAGAAAGCCTGTCCTAACCATAGTCGGATCTACAAAGGGATGTTTATTCTTCAAACGGCATGTAGGTCAGAATTTTGCAAAAAAATATTATATTCGTATTAATACGATAAAAGACGTAAGAAAACTAAGAATACGGAACAGAAAAGGTAAGCTCAAGGCAGCAGTGCTGTTAAACAATCCGTTTATAAACAGAGTATACGACGACCTCGTGCGAAGAGACGCAAGCTGGAGAAAGAAATTGTTCAAAATTTGGAACTATAAGTATTGAACTCATACAATCCCGAACCAGGAGAACATGGTCCGGGATTTTTTGCGGCTCGTCATTTCCAGCGGTCTTTGTTTTCAAGATAGATTTGCTCCATGATTTGGGGAGCCGGAATTCGAATGCTCCAATCCGGATAATGATTCCGAAACTTGCTAGTGTCGGTAATATACCAAATATGGTCGCCTGTCCTGGATTGGTCGCTGTAGGAATAGTTTAATTTTTTTCCGGTAATGTGGTGTACCCAATCGATGGCTTCCAGAATGGAGAGGTTGGAATCGCGGCCGCCGCCAAGGTTGTAAACCTCTCCTCCCCGTCTTGGATTTTGGAAGAAGGCATGAAAGGCGGCGACAACATCACTCGCATGAATGATGTCCCGCACCTGCTTCCCCTTGTATCCGAATATGGTGTAAGAGCTGTTAGTCATCGCACACTTTACCAAATAATTAAGGAATCCGTGCAGCTGCACTCCGGATTGTCTGGAGCCGCTCAATACGCCTCCGCGGAAGCAGACGGTTTTCAACTGAAAGTATCGGCCGTACTCCTGCACCATGATGTCCGCCGACAGCTTGGAGGCTCCGAACAAGGAGTGTAAACACTGGTCGACGCTTAGTGTTTCAGGTATTCCCTTATAGTACGGATGCTCGGAATCAAGCTCCCAGCGGCTATCTTGTTCCAAGTAGGGGAGCTCGTTCGGACGGTCGCCATATACTTTGTTGGTCGAGGTAAAAATAAACACGGCTTCCGGACAGTAACTCCGCATCATTTCAAGCAGATTCAGTGTCCCGCTAGCATTAATATGGAAATCTGTGAACGGCTCTCTGGCAGCCCAGTCATGCGACGGCTGTGCGGCGGTATGAATGATGAGCTCAATATCATCCCCATACGATTGAAAAATTCCCGCAAGTGCCCCGGTGTCCCTGATATCCGCGTCATAATGGACATATTTCGCTCCTAAGCTGTTCTCCAGCCGAGTGCGGTTCCACTTCGTCGTCCCCTCCGCGCCAAAAAAATCTTGACGCATATTGTTGTCAATACCAATGACGCGGTAGCCCAAACCGGCATAAAATTCGGCAGCTTCGGAGCCGATCAGTCCCGCGGAACCTGTTATCACCACTACAGACATGACAATACCTCCAGTAAACGTCTCGGATCAATTGAAAGATTGTCGAATCCCGACCAAAAATTGTTCGGATTTTCTCTAGTTCCGACAATCATGTGGTAATCCAATCCCATAAGTCTGCTAAGCATCCAATAATGCGGCTCCATAAAGCTCGGCGGGAATAGTTCAATGACGTGCGTTTCCGGCTGACAGAACACAAGATTGGCAAGCCCGGCGCCATGTGCGGCCACAATGATTTTGGCATTATAAAACAATCTAATTTGCTGCTCCAATGGCAAAGCCTCCAGCTCGATGCTGATAAAGCCGCATTGCGATAACAAACCGAAGATGGCATCTTCATTGACTATTTTTCTATAATGCTTCCGCCGGATATAAATCCTTTCGAATGTCAGCCCCATAGTATCGCTGGCCATATAAGGCAAAAATGTATTTCTGACATATTGACAAGACCATGCATTCGGCAAATTAACATAAGACGGCACGATTAATCTCCGTGCTGAGAGATGGAATCGGTCGTTCGGCCGAACGATTTTTTCCATCGGAATCCCGCATGCAGCAAGAGTTTTTAGCTGAAATGGAAACGACTGGTGGTTAATGATGTATTTGTCGATTGGAATCCCGGTCAATTGCAGCAGATGAATGCGTGCGATGGATTCCATCAGCCAATGATAATAATTTTTGGATGCCGGATGATTGAGCATAGCCACGGTTTTATCGGTTTCGATAACGGGTGGAAGCATAGTATCCTGAAATATGGAATGTTCCGGAGCTAATTTCGCCCATTCTACCGAGACATCCCATAGCAGCACATTATCTGGTGAAATAACGGCACGGTCTCCAAGTACTCGTCCGTCCGGAATGTCGGCAACAAAAGCCTTGTTACTGAATCTTGGTTTATCGACAAGCAGCTGCCACTCTTCCTCCTTCATCACGGAGGGGATTGGAATTTCCGGATAAAGGGTGTGCAGCCTATTTTCGTTCTGCGTATGGTTGATCCACTCCAAGGTAGATTCGTAGTACCTTGAAGGAGGTATCCTTTTGCTTGAATCCATCATATTTGTTGCAACTCCTTTGACGGTCAATGGCATTTGCTTCATTATATGGACACAACCTATCAAAGACACGGCTATGGCATACCGCCATGCATTCGAGACTAAAATAGGTTCACCAATAAGTGATAGGTGTCATAAAGATAAATTGTCCCAGCAAATTGGAGGAGGAATAAAGTAATGGAGCTTAAGCAGTATATGAATGGAATATCATTCTCCTTAGTTCAGCCTAGCGTGGTTCCTCATTTTCACATATATAACATGCTTGACTTTGAGCTCGCTAACACCTTATTGCCTGAGAATGATAAGCAAATGAAAGAAAGCTTATATTGGATTTGCACTCTGCCGAGAATGTCCACTCTTGCTTTGGGAGCCATAATAAATAAAGCCGTCTCGCAGATGGATGAGCGTCATGCTTTCGTTAACGTAGGAGTTTGGAATGGCTTTACTTTTATTGCGGGCATGCAAAACAATCCAAATAAAAAATGTATCGGAGTGGATAATTTCTCGGAATTCGGAGGTCCGCGGGAAGCATTTGATGAGGCTTTTTCTCATCACAAGAATGAGCATCACTTATTCTATGACATGGATTATGCGGATTACTTTACTCATAAGCATAACGAACCAATTGGGTTTTATATCTTCGACGGCCCTCACGACTACGACAATCAGTTAAAAGGGCTCCAGCTTGCTGAACCTTTTTTCACCAAAGATTGTATTATTATGGTTGACGATACGAACTGGGAGAGCCCCCGTCAGGCTACTCTCGATTTTATTGCCAATAGCGTTCACGATTATGAAATATTATTTGATGCATCTACGGCATATAACGGACACCCTACCTTTTGGAATGGGGTCATCGTGTTACAAAGAAAATAAAGAAAAAGAAACCATTTAGATCTGCTTCAAGCAGTTAAATGGTTTCTTTCTGTATACGGATAAGCCTTATTTATTTCACGAGCAGCCTCTGAAAGACATCGTCCTGCTGCATTTTCGCTTCCAGCTCCTGGCAGTTGTTTTCCTTCGACTCAATGGTCCAGCCAGCCACCTTCGTGCCGTAAATCACGGCCTCCGCCAGCTTCAAGCCGCGAACAAGGCCCATAACGGTCCCGGAGAAAAACGCATCGCCCGCGCCGCTTGTATCGACAACGTCTACCGGGAATACGGGCTGATATCCCAGTTCCTTGGTACGACGATCATAGTAGATCGAGCCATCGGCTCCAAGCGTGATAACCATCGACCGCAGCCCCTGCTCCTCCACATAGGTCTGAAGCGACGCCAGTTTCTCCTCTAGCGCCAAGTCGCTGAAATCGCTGCGGACCAGCTTTTCTGCTTCAATATTATTGCAAATAAAGCAATCGAGCTTGGTCAGCAAATCAAGGTTTTGCAGAATCACCTCGAGATTGCCGGGAATGCCGTATACAGGCTTGTTATATCGGCTTGCTACTTCTATCATATGCCGGGATATTTGCTCATTGAGGTCGATTTCCAGCACAAGATGGGACGAAGCATTGACGATTTCTTCTCCGCGCTGCATGACCATATGCTGCATAGTCGTCAAGTTAGGCATTTGGGAGATTGAGCCTACCAATTCCCCGTGTTCATTCAATAATGCAAGCCACATCCCCATTCCTTGAGCGGGTGCTGCAGGCAAATACTCAAGCGAAACCCCTGCTTGCGTAAGGCGTTTCTTGATCTCCTCGCCAAGCGCCGAGTCGTCCACTGTGGACACGAGTGCCGCCGACAATCCCAGATTAGCCAAATTCTCGACAACGTTCCGGCCAACCCCGCCATGCACGAACTGAATACTGCCGAGGTTGCGTCCTAGAGCGATATATTGCTCATTAGCAAAACCTTTGCAATCGACGAAAACAGTGCCGACCACAGAAACGAAATTTGTCATTCTATGTAAACCCCTTATCCATAATGTAAAATAATAGCTCTATTATACATAGTTCCTTAACAAACGTATATGCCCATCTGATAAAAAAAAGAAAACGTATCCATTTACTGATTTCATGCAGTAAACAATGCCAAATATTAAATTCACTTTGGAGGAATCGAAGCAAATGACAAATACACCCCTTCAGCCACCGGCCGTTCTACCAAACAGCTGGGGCAAGGGGTTGCATGGTTTTCGTCTCATTGACACAGAAGAAGCGTCAGGCAGCATTCCGAAACTCTGGTCAGCACGTTATTGCTCATTCATTATCTTTTTTTGAAACGATTCTTGGCGTCTTTTCGGACCTTTGCTGTGGAGGAAGCCTTTACCTCTTTGCTTACTACTTTCTCCGCCTTTTTTTCACCACTATCCGTTTCGTCTAAGAATGCGAGCTCGTTAAAATGATCATCTTCTTTGTTCAAGTTATTCAAATGTACTTTTTTCATGATATTTATCACGCTGCCTCCTTGTATTTCAAATTAAAATACAGATCGTAATATCGTATGTAAAAATCTATATTACGTTCATCGTGAGGCAAATGAAAAAAAGCAAGCAACCAGGGCTTACACAAAAAAAGACCTTCGAGAGCCGCTGCACAATAATGCATCGGTTCGAAGGTCTTTCTCTTATTAGTTTGCAGGCATTTCGTTAAAGAATGTAATGTCTTCAATTGGCAGCCGAGTCGTCGGATGGCCCGGTTGTGCGGCTTTGCCGAGTGCAATCAGCATGATCGGAATATAACGATCGCTGATGTTGAAAGCTTCCTTCAGCTTGGCTGCGTCATAGCCGCCCATCGGGACTGTATCGTAGCCATGAGCGCGTGCAACCAGCATCAGCTGCTGGGAAACAATACCGCCGTCGGTGTGGATGATTTTGTGCAAAATGTCTTTCGGGAGCGAGCCATACATGCTAGCCGTTCTCTCAGCGAACGATTTAGCCGTTTCTTCCGGCATGTAGCCGCGTTTTGCTGCTTCACCGTAAATTTCATCGGCTTTATTATAGCCTTCCGTATCGCCCAACACAGCAATCACCGCTGCGGCTTCCGTAACCTGAGACTGGTTGAATGCAATCGGCTGCAGCTTCGCTTTCAGTTCTTCCGTCTCGATAACGAGAAAACGCCACGGCTGAACGTTCGAGGAGGATGGGGCCAGTGCCGCTTCCTTCAGCAGCTCCTTAATTTCCTCATGAGACAGACGGACCGATTTGTCATAATGACGTACAGAGCGGCGCTCGCGAATAACATCCGTGAAGAGTGGGGAGATTGCCCCAGTTTGAGTTGAAGTTGACATATTTTATTCCTCCTTAGGGTATAAATACTGTTTATGATTTAGCACAGTTATAATCGCACAATGCACTTTAGTTAAGAAGGATGCTTCTGCGGCAGTTATAACTGTGCCGAAATTCGCACAGTATGTCTCAAAAAAATATGGATGCTTGAGCTAAACTGTTGATTCTATAGCACAGTATATCCGCTGATCAAACCATTGTCAACAGACTTATTGCCTAAACTCATTACAAATCTTTGTTTCCAATTGATTGGCGATATCCGCAATCGTATACTGGCTTAGTACCCCGCGCATGCTGTTGTCCATCTCTTTAGTAATTTCCCCGAGTACAGATTTCATACCCACACCAAAAGGATGCGTCCCCGCTGTTTCGGTAATCCCGATGCATACATTGCTGTCAGTACGGAAAACATCATATATGTCGACCAAACGAATGGACTCCGCCGGTTTCTTCAAGTGATATCCGCCGGTACGGCCTTCCCGTGTTCCGATAAACCCTTCCTTGGCTAGAACAGCAAGGATACGGCGCAGCAAAGAAGCCTCTGACTGAAGGTATTTGGCAAGCTCAATGCTCGGACAAGCTGAGTCTACGTTCTCCCGCGACATAATGATAAGTGCCTGAACAGCGAGGCCGAACCATTTCGGGTGCTGCGTCGACGTACAATATTCTTGCTTCACCTTAAGGTCCCCCTTCATATCGCATACTATTTGCAGTTATGAATAATTGTACCGAAATCTCGCATATCCCGCAATTGTATTTATATGTGCGACAAACTATTATTGCTTTTGCTTCCGCCGGTTTTAGTCTTCAATGATTTCTATCTTTTTGGCACTAGCCTGAGCAGGAAAAGATTCCGCGATCCCGCCATCAACCCAATAGCGTACTTTTTGGCCTACTTTATAACATACCGCATCCATCACCCTCCCTGCATGTCATGAAAAAAAACCGCATTTAGATGTGATGCGGCTCTTAGAGATACGAAATTATTTCGCGTTCTTATCCGGTTGGTGGATTCCAAACAAGTTTCCTTCCGGATCCATATAATATCCCTGCCAAGCCATTCCGGGCAGAGCGTATTTAGGCAATGCGAGTTTGCCTCCGTTATTCAAAATTTTTGCTTCCGTTGCGTCGTAATCCGCCACTCCCATTGTACAAGCAAAGCCATTCATTGCCTGGCCTGGTTCTGGGGCGGCTCCGCGCCGCTGCATCAATGCACCGTTGATTCCCATCTCATTGGCATCGCCAGTGACAGCTCCGAAATAAGGCATTCCGGCATAACTGCTCCAATCTTCAAATACCCATCCAAATACCTCACCATAAAACTTCTTCGCAAGCTCCATGTCACTTACATGGATTTCGAAATGAACGACTCTTCCCATAATTACCTCCTAATGATGACTTATTTCAATTGCAATGTTTCTATTTGCAGACTCGATTCTCCTTTATTTATTATTATATCTTGCACAAATTCATTGTTTTTTAAAAAAGGCTTTCCTATTGTTTACAATTCAACAAGTGAGATTCCACTGCAACCACTTGCTCTTTTTTAAGCCGCCCCTTCATAAATTACTTATTATTGAACATAATCAAATATCCACATGCTCAAAGCGGGAAGCGGGTGATCGGGAATGAAGCACCGGAACCAAGATGGAGAACATACAGATCTAAATGTCATCTATATTGTTCTGGATGATGTTGGTTTCTCTTCTTTGGGATGCTATGGTTCAGAGATAAAGACTCCTAACATGGACTCCTTAGCCGAGAATGGCCTTCGTTACAACAATTTTACCGTAACCCCTCTATGTTCTCCCACCCGTGCTTGTCTGCTTACAGGCCGTAACTGTCACTCGGTAGGAGTTGGGATGGTAAGCGATATAGACTGGGGGCCGGAGTACCCTAACAAAAGAGGACGCATTACCGATTCAGCAGCCACAGTGGCAGAAATTTTGCAGCTCAATGGGATGGCTACCTATATGGCCGGAAAATGGCACCTGGTCCCGGGTCATGAAGCCTCATCAGCCGGACCTTTTCATAATTGGCCGCTTGCAAAAGGCTTTGACCGGTATTACGGCTTTTTACAAGCCATGACGGATCAATATGCACCTGATTTGGTTTACGATAACCATCGTGTTCGCTGGCCGGACTATCCGAATTACCATTTATCAGAGGATTTGGTTGACAAGAGCATCGAATTTTTGACGGACCATCTTTCGGTTACACCTGACCGATCCTTTTTTCTTTATTTGGCTTTCGGAGCCACCCATGAGCCTCATCAGGTACCGAATGAATACATTGAAGCTTATACGGGTGTATATGATAAAGGCTGGGATCACATTAGAGCTGAAAGATTCAAGCGGCAAATGGATATGGGCATCATCCCTCCGAACACTGAACTTGTGGATCGCAATCCGGGCATCAAGCCATGGGACGTGCTGACTCATGAGGAAAAGGTACTATTTACACGATTCCAGCAAACGTATGCCGGGTTTCTTACTCATACCGATCGTCAAATCGGAAGACTGCTTGCTTATCTAAAAACTAAAAGCATTCTCGATCATACGATTATCGTCTTGCTTTCAGATAACGGGGCCAGTCAGGAGGGGGACTGGAATGGCTCCATTAATGACGCTGCCTATCTCAATCGAATTACGGAGAACGTGAATGAGATGCTGCTTCACATTGACGAAATAGGCGGACCTCAAACAAGCCCTAATTATCCCAAAGGATGGGCGCAAGCTGCAAATACGCCCTTCAAATTTTATAAGCAAGACACCTTCTATGGAGGCATCCACGTCCCTCTAATCATTCATTGTCCTTCGTTGATTTCAGACGGCGGCGCGGTTCGTTCGCAATTTTATCACGCCATCGACATTACTCCTACTATACTGGACCTTCTAAATATTCAAGCTCCCGCGAGAGTAGATGGTGTCCCTCAGATGCCGATGCAAGGCGTTAGCATGAGAGATACATTGACAGAACCCAACGCAGCTTCCCTTCGGAATACACAATATTTTGAAATGCTCGGCAACAGGGCAATTTGGCATGACGGCTGGGTTGAGGTTACTAATCATGAAACCGGCGTGCCTTACGATAAAGATCAGTGGGAGCTGTACTATGTCAATGAAGATTTTTCTCAAAAGTTTAATCTTGCAGACCGTAATCCGGAAAAATTAAGAATGCTCGAAGCTTTATGGTGGGAGGAAGCCATAAAGTACGGTGTTCTTCCTCTGAGTGATCTCCCGCTGCCACACGGGTACGCCGGCCTCCAAGAAGGGAGAACCACGTTCGTCTACTATCCCGGAATGGCCCATTTGCCTACAACCGCCGCTCCCTACATCAACAGGTCATCTTACTCGATTACCATCCCTATCTTTCGATCCCATGTTTCAGCAAAAGGAATATTAATTGCCCATGGCAATCGTTCCAGCGGATATACACTCTATATTAAAAATAATTCATTATTCTGTGAATACAATGATGCCGGCACAGTCTATAAAACTCAATCCTCTGCAGGAGTTCCCCTTGGATACTCCACGATTCAGTTTATTTTTAAACGAAGAGGAATCCTTCAAGGCGTCGGCAAGCTCTTCATTAACGGTCAAGACGTTGGGACGGTAGATATGCCGCGGACCTTACCGTTTGTTCTTTCCGTCGAAGGGTTGGATGTCGGACGGGATCGATTAACTCCGGTCAGTCCAAGGTACCCCACTCCCGAATTTCCGTTCAACGGCCTCATTGAGAAAGCAGTGGTTGATATTTGCGAGCCGCCGCTATCCATCATGCATCAACGTGACTCCATCTATATCAGCATCAATGGAAAGACGCGTATGTTCCAAGGGTAGAACATCAGTACTCATCCTTTCTTTAACCAGCCGGGCGCCCACCAGTTCCAGCTTCCAAGCCATTTCATCAGAGCAGGAATCAGAATCAATCTTATAATGGTCGCATCGATGAAAATAGCCGCTGCAATGCCTATCCCCAATTGTTTCACGCCTATCACCTCACCGAACGCAAACGGCAGCGTAACTGCGATCATTATCGCGGCCGCCGAAGTGATCATTCTGCTTGTGGAGGCTAACCCAATGAGGACCGCCCTGTTATTGTCCCGTGTCTGCTGATACACCTCAAAGATACGGGAAACAAGGAATACGCCGTAATCCATACTGATACCGAATACCAGCCCGAATACAAATACGGGAATCATGATCGCAATGCTGCTCTGTTCCATTCCCAGAGCCTCTTCGTTATACATCCATGTCAAAATACCGAACGAGGCGCCGAGGCTCAATAGATTCATACAGATGGTTTTTATCGGAATGAGGACGGAGCGGAATGCGGCGAACAAAACGATATAATTGGAGATAACGATAAAAAGGACAACGTCTTTTATATTGTTGAAGATCGCATCATACACTTCCTGTTGATATTTGGCTTCTCCTCCCAGTAGGAACGGCATATCTGCAGACATCCCCTCCCATTTCCTGACCCAATCCATCGCCTGCTTCGATGACGGCTCCCCTTCAATGGTTACTTCAAGAAGCATGCGGTTTGCTGTAACAAAAGCCGGGAGAACCGGAGCGTATTTCCCCCTGCCATAATGCTGCTGAAACAAGTAATGGAGCTGGCCCGGCGGCAGCTTCAGTGCAGAGAATACGGATTTCACCTGCTTAACCTCAGGTTCCTTTTCTATTCTTTGGACCAGCGCAAATGCCTTCAGCCAGTCCTCATTGCTTGAGCTGTTGAAAGCTCCCGTTGCAACAACCAACACTTGGGAAGTCGAAGGGTCTACGAAGCGGGTTTGATACGACTGAGCAGCCACACGGGATTCGTAATCCTTCGGCAGCGATTGAGCGTCCGGAATGGCTACTTCCATCCTGCTCAGAGGCAAGAAGCAGCCGGTCAAAATCATTAACGCCAATAGCCCCATTCGAACGGGTCTTTGCATCACATACTGCGACCAGGTGTACCAAATGTTCGATCTGCTGATAGATGACAGCGGCATGGTTTCCGCCTGAATAACCGGCCATAGCAACGTAAAAAGAGCCGGAAGCAGCGTCAAGGTTAAACAAACCGAAATAAGCAATACAACCATAGCGCCGAGAGCGACGGAAGTAAAGATCGGCAGTGGAATGTGCAGCGTCCCGGCCAATGCAAGAAGCACGGCGGCGGCAGAGAACACAACAGATCTTCCGGCCGTTTGCATGGTCGTTATCAGAGCTTGCTCCAGGGGATGCCGTGACAGCTCTTCACGAAACCGGCTGACCAGCAGTAATGCAAAATCGATGCTTAGCGCCAAACCGACCATCGGAATGACATTCAGGACGAAATTAGACAGCTCCAGCTCCTTCCCTATCCAATACATCAATCCCATAGTACCGGTAACGCTGACCACTCCGATAATAACGGGAAGCATGGCGGAAGCGACTCCGCCGAAGGCGATCCACAAGATGATGAACGCAGCTGGGAGTCCGATCCGTTCCGCCTTTCCGAGGTCATTGCGGCTCGCTTGATTGACATCGGATTGGACTACCGGCTTCCCCGTAATTTTTACGGAAATTCCTGCAGCTTTAGGCAGTCGTCGATGAATATCGTCTATCACCGGCTTCAAATCATAGGAGGTCTTCTGCAACGCCAGAAGCGCGTAAGCATGATTTTCACTAAGCATTCCCGGCCGCTCTAATGGCGATATGATGTCGGTCAGATCGTCCGTTCCTTTCACATTAAGCAGAGCCTTTTCGATGAAGCGCCGGAATTGATCGGGAGTTACGGTTTCCTTTTTCTCAAAGATGAGAATGATAGGATCATCGGGGATATGAAATTCGGAGGATACGATTTGCTGCACTTTGGCATAGGATTCGTCAGCCAGCAAACCGTGATTTTTTAATACCGATGGAAGCTTGTGGGCGTATGCCCCGAATAAGACCAAAAACACGGTCCAAATGATAATGATGGTTTTCGGATATTGAAGGCAGAGGAAGGCGAGCTTGCGGTATCCCATGGATATGCTCCTCTTTGTACGGATTGCGAAGGTAAATACATAGGCGGATGCTCTAGAGCTCTAGAAAGTCGATTTCCTTTAGTCTGGTTGCACGAAGCAATCGATCAGCAACTCGCGGCGTCATCCTGGCTAGGCGCAGCGCAGCAGTGGAGAGTATGGGCTTATTGACCAGTGATTGTATTAGCCAACCCCAACGAAGTGGACCCAGGAATTCTCGGCGAATGGATTGAGAGTATTCGTGTTTCCATTGGCTGAGCGACAGATTCCCGTGCAAATAGCTATCTGCAAATGAAGAGCATAACTGAGCCGATCGCAGTGCCATCGACATCCCGTCTCCACAGAGCGGCGGCAGCATAAGCATCGCGTCACCCACTCTGGGAAGGATATCCCATGCGAGAGGCTTGCGGGTTAGATGGACCGGAGCAACAGCCGCTTGAGTTCCGGGAATCGGCACAGCTTGGGACAGCCTTTGGCAGATCACGGGATTCCTCCGGGCGGCGGCCTCGATCAGCCCTGTTATCGTTGCAGCATGTCCTTGAAATGCATCGTGCTCCACCAGCGCAGTAATATTTACGATCCCGTGCTCAACAGGACAGACGCCGATATAACCACCAGAAAAAAAATAAAGCTCTACAACAGGCTCCGCTTCCACACCGCTAAAATGAGATTTTATGCCAATGTACTTCTTTGCCGTCGAATTCGGACTCGGGCCGGGCAGACCCGAACGGCGGCTGGCTCCCCATGCGGCAATAACGGCTCGTGCCATTACGGTACGAGGCTCTGTATTCTGTTTCGTTTGGATCGTATACCCCTTGTCTCGCGGGAGAACGGAAGTCACGGTCGTTGCCGTCTGCAGCTCTACCCCCGCTTTGACCGCCTCATTATGAAGCATCGAATCCATGGAGTGTCTGCTTATTCCCAAGGCGATTCCTGGCATAGCCAATTCCAGCGCATCACCGCCATTCAGGATTAGCCGTGTCCGGTTAATCCGGCTCGGTTGAAGCGATTGTACCGCTTCATGCAGCCCAAGAGCGCGCAGTATAGCTTGCGATTCCGGAGACAGAAATTCTCCGCATACTTTATGCCGCGGAAACTGGCGCTGATCGATCAGCACCGTCTCCCATCCCCGATCAGCTAAAGCTTTGGCCACGGCGCTTCCGGCTATTCCCGCCCCAAGCACCGCGACATCATATTGGCGATGCATCGCATTCAACTCCATCTATTGGAATGAGCCCCCTGCTTGCTTAGGACGACGGCATAACGGAACAACGGCCTCCAGCGATAGAACAGCTCGGGGATGCCGAGCTCACTTCCGAGACGAATCCAATCGGCCGAACGAAACCCTTTAGCCACGGACAAAGGACCGTCGTGTACTATGTATCGGTTGCTCGACACCAATCGCGCTGTAAGCCACACCGCAGTCCATGCAATCCAGTGCCGATGAATATCATTGATTACGACGCCCAGTCGGGACGTCTTGAGCATGTGCTCTACAACGCGGGCCAGCTCCTGATCTTCAAAATGATGGACAAATTGCGTCCCGGTAATAATATCAGCAGCGCCTTCCGGCAGATCAAACAAATCGCGTTTCAAGACTTGTACCCGCGGTTCCTTATGGAAGAATCTTCTCGCTTCCTCGCAAGCTTCTTCGGTTACGTCAACCAAGGTGATCCTGAGTTCAATTCCGTTCACATCAGCCCACCGGAGAAGCCGTCGGTTCACATCTCCGGAGCCCGAGCCGATGTCCAGAATGGACAAACGGTCCGGCTTGTCCGCTGCTTGCCATAATCGATTCACACCATACAGTGTGGGCGATGATGCCGCAAAGATCCGATTCAGCCTGCGCAGATGCTGCAGCGCTTCGCGGAGCTCCTCTCCCCCTTGTGAGAAGTCGTCCATCAGTTCAGGCTCCTCGGCCCGCTGACGCAGCCGGCTAAACACTTCGTTTACCCGCAAGCAGCTCCTCTTGGCGATTAACGGCCGGGACATATACAATCCGGATCATCTCGACTGTAAGGCCCGGACCGAATGCCATCGCTATGCCGTCTGCGGCTCCCGAACGGCGGGTTTCCAGTCCCTTTCTCATTTCGTCAAGAACGAACAAAATGGTCGCGGAGGATACATTGCCGTAATGGCGCAGTACGGAGTAGCTGGGCTCGGTCTGCTCGTCTGTAAGCCCGAACACGTCCTGAAGAGCCTCGACAATGCCGCGTCCGCCGGGGTGGATCGCCCATAGCTGCGGGTCAGGCTCTCCTTCCAATAACCGCCTTGCCTCTGCAGGAATCAAGCCGGCTATTTGCTTCGGAATACTTGGGGAAAGGTATAGGTCAAAGCCGTAATCCCCCAGCTCCCATACCATATCGTTGGCCGAGTCAGGCAGAAGGGCCGAATGCTCCTTGCCCAGCTGAAATATCCCTTTATGCTCACGATCAGCGGCGCCAATAACACAAGAAGATGCACCATCACCGAAAAAAGAAGCGGCGAATAGAGCTTCCCGCTCCGCCGAAGGTTGAATGTGGAGCGTACACAGCTCGACACAGACAACAAGCACTTTAGCGCCCGGTTGCCCTGCAGCGATTTGCTTCGAGAGACAAACCGCCTTAAGCCCTGCAGCGCAGCCTAGAAATTGCAGCGGGATCCGATTCACCGTATCGGACAACCCCAGCTGCTTGACCAAAGCCGTATCCATACCTGGAAGAAATTGGCCTGTGCAGCTGACCGTCAGCAGGTGAGTAATTTCTGAAACGTTAACCTCGGCGTCTGCCAGCGCTTTTCTTGCTGCCTCTAAGCCAAGCGGTACGGACTCCCTTTTATATGTTTGCATTCGCTCGGCGGTAGAAGGTATCGATTCTATGGATAAACTTGGAAAGTAACGGCAGCTCGAAGCCGGCTCCAGCAGGTTCGGCTCGCAGGTGTACCTGGTCTCCACACCGCACTGCTTGAAAATTCTCCTCGCCCAGCGCGCGGAATCCGCGTTGTCCTTCAAAGCCTCCATTAACCTTGCAGATGTCTCCGCCTGTTCAAGCCGATAAGCCGGCACGGCTGTACCTATTCCTAAGATTGCGATGCTGGAATCTCCATGCTCCATACCCTGATACCATCCTCTCCTGCAAATTGTTTCAGCTGCATTGTTACATCCTCTGTATAGTTTGGACATGTCTCCTGCTGCTATCATTCTTATTCGCAAGTTGTTATTCATATGACGAATGGAGCAAGATAGATTCCTATAAAGAGAGAAGAACCCCTTGCCTGCTCTCCTGGATAAACGAAAAGAAGCATCCAGACGCGGCCGTCTGCAATGCTTCTCTTGCCTTCCTACCACTTCACGCGGGCGATCCCCAGCTTTGAAGGTGTTTATCTACGATCTCTTCAATTCGTTCAAGCATCGAGTACTTGATAACCCTGGAGCCCTTGAATGATACTTTTAATTGAAGCTCAGGGTCATGGAGACGCTCTTGGATCGCAGCACCAATGCTCTCTCGCAGCTCCGTATGCACGTCCGCTATTCGCAGCAAAGCCATAACGGAGAACGAAAAAAACTGAAAATACAGCTCCTCCGGATCGGATATAAACTCCCAGTTCCGTTCCTCCGGATTTAGTTGCGGCAGCTCCGCCGGGTCACGGATAATCTTCAGCAGCTCCTGCACGATGCCCTTATCCCTGAGCTTGCCTAGCAGGTAAATTGCTGCATAGCCGCGCACTTGGTTGTATTTGCGGCTCGTATGCGGAACAAACATGTCCCTTTCCTGAACGATGCGTCTAAGCATTGGGATCGCTGCAGCATCGCCGATTAATCCGAGGGCCATCGCACTGTGCTTCGGCAGGTGTTCCTCCTTGTCGCTCGATAGCCAGGATTGCAGCTGGGGCACCAGCTGAGCTCCGAGACGCTTCGCCGACCAAATGGCAATACCCGGCTTGGTACCGGCAAGAGCCTCCCGGATCTCGGCAGGGTCTGTCAGCCACTTGCGGACAGCGTAATCTTGATTCACCTTAGTGGAGCTGTCTTTAAACTCCACGCTCCTCCCCTGCTCCAGACAACCGGTTTCTTCCAATAAGGACCGCAGCTCCGCATAGGGAATGGTTGTTAGCGAGCAGTTCTTAGTTATACTTAGATACGCCATATCGGCAGCGGCTTCTCCGCTCTTCTGCATATCCCGTTTCATGCGGATGCAGCTAGCGAGATCATGATCAAGCGAGATGCTTCTGCCGGCAGCTAGCAAGCCTTCGGTACCATGCGGTATGTGGGTGCCTATCGGAATGGGAACCGTGAAGTTGAGCCCCCACAGACTGGAGACGACGGACCAATCCTGCTGCGCTTCGCTCTCGAAGGCAACGTCCTTGCTGTGATTATCCAAATTCGAGTATGCGTAAAAGAGCGGCTCCGAAGTATACCTTTCTTCGATAAAGTCTCCGAAGGTGACCGTCTCCTCGCCAACGATAAGCCTTCCTTCTCTCAGCCCGAGCTGCGGCATAATTTTCAACAGCCGTCCCTCATCATCCCGGTACTCCGCTTTCAAGTGTGTTTCTAGAAGAGCGGATTGTACAATCGACTTGGACAAGGCTTCCGGGTCTGCGGCGTCGACATATCCCGAATCCGTGTAAAAATGGTGGATGCGGTGATCTTTCAGGAGCTGCACGACATTGGAAAACGGCTGCACTTGACCGTCTGATGAACGCCCCCTGCGCACCTCGCAGCCTGCCAAAGCGCAAACCTCGGCCTCACTCGACGCATCGATAATGACGCGGCTGCCTGCGCTTTGGATGCCATGGGGCCCTATCCACCGCAGCCCCTTGACAGCGCGTCCTTCCATGTACACGCCAAGGACGATAGCCTCATATTGAAAGGCGGCGCCGGCTGATGCGGTTTCCCGCTCCAGAACGATGCTCTTGGCATTGGCATTGACGCCTCCCGCTTTGAGAAAGGAAGCAGCCTCCAGCTCCGCCGTCCGAGTATCCACCTCTTCGTAGATTCCTCCGCGCGTTCCAAAGTAATAGCCGGTCACGCCGCCCAATGTTCCGGCTCCGCCCATTCCGTGCATTTGTTCCAAGCCGAGCACCTTCAATCCCAGCTTCGCCGCCCGGATGGCTGCAATGGCGCCTGCTGTACCTAACCCCACAATGATAACATCATACATATCTTTAAAATCGGGCTTGCACGATGTTTGTACAAGTCTGCCGTTCCACCGCTCGGAAAGATTCATATCGCCGGTACCTCCATTTGAAATTGAACTCCCGCTTCAAATGCGGCAATAGGATCCGCATACGCAGCCGAAGGATGCCATAGCCAGCCCGGTGACAGTACGAATGTCTTCGCAGGTAAAGATACATCGAACGCGTCGGCAATAGTAGCCAGCTTCCACGGCTTCAACGATTCCGGCCGTGCTTCCCAGAACGACAGCAGCCTCTCCCTTGCTGCATGCCAATCGTCATCAAGCTCCAGCGGACAGCTGACGACCCACTCCGATGCAAAGCGCCCTTGATAGATCGTGAAGCCTTCCGTTATGGAAGGTGGATTTTGCGTGCTCTCCGGACGATGAATCATGGCATTGAGCCGTTTGCCCTGCAGCTGTCGTCCTGCCGAATCCGGGGCTGTCTCACAAAAGCTCGTAGTATCTATGATGGTGTCCACCTGCACCTTGGATAATCCTGCAGCTCCCATTAAGGTGACCTCGTAGCCTCCGTCCGGCAGCGCAGCCGTATCAATTACGCGGGTCAAGAAGCGCACCGGAAGCTTTTCGCTGGATATCACTCGATATAAGAGCGGCGCAAACGCCGGCCAGTGAATGCCTCCCTCTCCGCCGATGACGCTTCGATGCACCGCTTCGCTCATCAGCGTATTCGTTATCGGCGACACCTCTTGTGATAAATTCACCTTAGCATTGCGGAAAGCAGCGATAAATTCTGCTCCGACCGACCCGGTTCGTTCCACAACGAGGGCCTTCTCCTTCAGGCTGGATGCTAACCCAAGCCCTGCGAACGTGCTCCCGACGATTAAGACATGGAATCGCTCCACCTCGTGCATAATCTCTCTCCTCCTCTACTCTACTAATTATCCTCGGTATTCACGGGGAGCCATTCCGGTCACCTTCGTAAATACGCGGGTAAAATACAACGGATCGTTATATCCGATCTCTCTGGCGATCTCGCTGATCGGCTTGGATGAGCCCGTGAGCATGGTCTTAGCATGATCGATTCGAACCTTTTCGACGAATTGCAGCGGGCTGATCCCTATTACTTTTTTGAACAGGGCGGAATAATGACTGACGGATAGGGACACATGCTCCGCTAACACCTCCCGGCTTATGGGCTCGGCATAATGCTGCCGAATGTACTTTACGCTGTTGTCCATGGCGCGATAAGAGCTCTCCTCCCGTGTCCGCACTTCGATTACGGCGGAGCATAGTTCATCCAGCAGCTGGAACAGGCCCAGCTTCGTCTGCCACTCATAGCCCGGCGATTTCGAATGCCAGCCATCGTATAACGCCGCTGCCTGCCCATGGACAGAATGTCCTGGCAAGTAGAGCATTCTTGCTAACGGCAGCGGTGTCACCGTAACCGTAGTCTGCACCTCGCTTCCTTCCCATTGCACACGCAGCTGATGAAAATGTACGCCGAAATAATGAAGCGGCTTATCGCGGGAGCACTTCAGCTCCATCCGCATTCCCGGTGAGACATGAAAGATACATCCCGGCCCAAGCTCATAGCTCTCTCCATTCAGATTGAGCGTACCCTCACCCTCGTAGATAAAAGCCAGATTGTAAACATTCGTTGAAGGCCGAACCGCGCAATATTCAGTTCCCTCCCAAAAGTCGACGGTTCGGTGCACCACGTCCATAATTTTGGGGAAAAATTGGTGAAGATACTCTTTCTCGATGACATACCACGCTCCCAGCCAAGAGTTTATTTGTTTTTCGCCGTCTGAATGGCTTGGTTGATCTTATCGTCTGCCAGACGCAGTGCCGTATTCACATCCGTTCCCTTGCTTATCATGGCCGCGAATTCCCCTTGTAGAATAGAGGATGCATTGACCAGTGGCGCCATTTTGGCGTTAGCTTGCGGCATCGGAGCGAATTTGTTGTAAAAGACGGCTTTGAAATTTTTGTCCTTGAACAGCTTATGACCGCTGCCGAGACTCGATCGGATTTTCTCATCCATTAGGATGGTTGGTCTGCCTTCCTTGTTCGCCTGCAGCTGAACTTCATCGGATAGCAGCTCCGTAACCACCTGGAACGCCTGCTCGGCTTTCTTATTCACATTGCTGATAAAATAATAAATGGTGTTGGGCTGATAACCGACTCCTTGCGCATCGGGGAATGTCGGAGCGGCCACCATATCCCAATCGAGATCCGGATCGCTCTCGAACCGCCCGTAGCCTGACATCGGAGAAGCCACCATCGCAACATTTCTCTGCTTATGAAATGCGGTCAGCTCTTTATCCGGCGTAATATCTCCCTCAGGCTTATTTCCGGGAATGTCGTAAATGGCCTTGTATGTCATGAGAAGCTTTTGGAAAGCCGGCACATTGACGGAGCTTTTTTCCTCCGTAGGATGAATCAGAGGCAGTGACAATTGGTTCTCCAAGATCATATTGCTGTAAAACAGCGACATGCCCCGGTATTGGGTTCCGTCTTCATAACGGGTCAAGCTGGCGGCGAGTCGGGTGACTTCCTCCCACGTCATGCCGTCCTTCGGAAAGGCAATGCCGAATCGCTTAAAAATATCTTTGTTATAAAAGAGAACGACAGTATTAAGATACTTGGGCAATCCGTAAATGGCACTTGTGGAGGTAGCATTTTTCAACGATTCCATGGTGGAAGGCTCGATCCGAGACATATCGTAGTTATATTTCTTGATCAAGCCGGTCAAGTCGTACTCAAGCCCCAGGGGGATAAGGGAGGATTGCATTCCTGCAAGCGAAGTGATCGTAATGTCAGGCGCTTGACCGGAAACCATCATGCTTTGCAGGCTGGTTTCTTTTCCCTCAATGATATATTTCAGCTTATAATGCGGAAACTTGGCCCTAATGGGCTCAGCGATCGTACGCTCGAATTCTTCCTGCGTGATGGAAGCAACCTTCGATAGAATCAGCAGCTCCGCCTGCTCCAGCTTGGCGTCTTGGATGTTTTTCGCTTCTTCTTTTGCCGAAGGATTTTCTGCGGTTGGATTCCCGGCGGGAGCGCCGCCTGTGCATGCGGACAATAATACGATCGAAATTGCCGTGATGCAACCGATACTCCCCTTTGTCAATGGATACATCGACATTCCCCCTAATTGAATGAATACGCGGTTGAAAACCCTTTCACCACTAATTATAATCATCCGTTTTAGGGAGTAAATGGAGAATACCTCTAACTAATATGGATAATAAGCTGATGCGCTTTCCAGCCAAAACAAAAAAATAAAAAGCCTGATCACTCAAGCTTTTACATTAGAATTCATGGTGCTTTGATATGTCTCAAGTATCGTTGTATCACGCAAAATCATAAATCCAGTGGAATAGTCATTACTATGTAAGGAATCATTCATCACTTCTAATGCTTTGTCCAGTGTCATCCAAGTAACCGTCATCCCAAGCTGCTGTTCGTTCTCGCTAAGCATTGCGCTACGAGGGCTATGATTGGCTTTGGCTGCATAGCAGTAGGAATATTGCATAAAATCATTTCTCTTCTTATGCTCCTCGATATATCCCAGCTCATGAAATATTTCAGCTTCATAACCGGTTTCTTCCATAATCTCGCGCAAAAACGCGTCTTGTGCCTGTTCGCCATCCTCTATACCACCGCCAGGCAGCTTGTAAAGCTTCAGCTTCGACATATACATCATGGCAACGTTACCCTGTTCATCCACTACAATGCCTCTCGCGCTATAACGTGATACGGAATCCAGCAATTCGGGTTCACCGCCGACAATATCACTATCCGTAATTATTTTGATTAATTCCATTCCTTGTCCCCCAGCTTATCTAGTTCAATAAAATCATGCTCACAGCATCTCTAACAGTTCACTAACGCAATGCTCTATCTCTTTGTTTGTGCAATCCAAAGTTTTATCACTGTACTTCATGTAGAGCGGGACTCTTTCATCGTAAACGTCCTTCAGACTGTTTCCATTCTTGATCACAATACCTCTGGTCGTTATGTTGGTAAGTCGCCGCTCAATTTCCTCGTACGATACATGCAAATAAATAATCTGTCCGCCCTGTTTTAAAGCATTCATAGCTTTATCGGAATAAACGACGCTTCCGCCTGTGGATATGATGCAATGATCTCGCTGCAGCTCAGACACAATGCTTTCTTCAATTTCCATAAACGCTTCGATACCGTCATGATCGATGATTTCTTGCAATAGCCTGCCTTCCTGCTGCTGGATAACAAGATCGGTATCTACGTAATCCATTCCCAAAGCTTTGGCAAGCAGCACACCTAAGGTGCTCTTACCGGCTCCGGACATACCTATAAGCACGATGTTCATAAGACCCTCACTTTTGTTGAAGTTGGAAATTAATGAAGCTTTCATTCATCAGGTACAGCTGCGGTATGCAGTCACGCTGCTTCGATCACTTCGTCAGGGCGCCTGACCCCCGATGAGGCGCAGCCGTTCCCGCCCCCGCCCTGTTCAGCAGCAGGTATGCCAATACGGATGTGACGCAGCCGAGGGCGCCGACCATCAGGAAGCCGTCCTCCAAGGATAGCCAATCCCCGGCAGCTCCCATGAATAAGGGTCCCCCGAACATTCCTAAACCGTAAATCG
This sequence comes from Paenibacillus sp. NPDC056579, assembly GCF_042793215.1. Taxonomy (NCBI): domain Bacteria; kingdom Bacillati; phylum Bacillota; class Bacilli; order Caryophanales; family Paenibacillaceae; genus Paenibacillus; species Paenibacillus sp. NPDC056579. The sequence goes on along the minus strand of NZ_JBHTVD010000004.1, from coordinate 335,202 downwards.
CCTGATAGAAGCCCATGGCTGTCGCCCGTTTCCCGGTATCCATATGCTTAATACTCAAGGACATCAGCACGGGAGAAGTGAAGCCTCTTCCGAAGCCCGCCAAAGCTTGCGTCAGCATCAGCACCCAGAGCGATGGAGTAAAAGGAATTGCCACTGTAAACACTCCGCTGATGACGAATCCGACTATGATTGTATTCCTCTCGCCCAGCTTTTGCGCCAAATGCCTTCCCCCGAACCAGGAGGCTAATGCGGTTGGGAACGTGGAAAAGAACGTCAGAAGTCCCATATCCAGCTTCGTAGCTCCAAGCGACTGGGCGAACACAGGTGTGAAGCCGAACACGGTCGCGAAGGTCAGCACCTGAAAAAGAATGGACAAGAAGGAAACGGTGAGCAGTTTCCGGTCCCTCGCTACCTCCAGAACACCCTCGAAGGTAATTTTCTGCGCATCCTTCTCCACCTTCTCGACCAGATACAATGCGCCGACGAGTCCTATCGCCCCTACCACCGCGCCGATGATAAATGACGACTCCCACCCGAACCGGTCCGCGAACCATCCGCCGAGAAGAATGCCGAGCATTTGCCCCATGGAATTGTAAAAGGACAACGTCCCCAACGCTTGAGTCGTGTCTTCTTTCTTAAAGTAGCTGACGAACAAAATAGTGAAATCCACCCAGGTCGCCGCCGCTGCTCCCGCAAGCGCTCTCAAGATGAGAATCCAGGTGACCTCCTGTGTGATCAGAATGCCGAGTCCGGCCAATACGGAGAACAACAGTCCGAATACGATAAACAATTTGCGTTTGTGATAACGGTCGGAAAGCACACCTACGGGAATGCGCAGCAGCATCTGGCTGAGCCCGTACATGCCGACGATAAAGCCGGCCATTTGGTGGGAAGCGCCAAGATACTCTACATATGAAGCCAAGATCGGAACGCACGTATACATGGAAAACCAGAACAGCAAGGTCACGGCGCAAAAAAGCGGGATTCGATAATTTGCCTTAGCGTCTGCCAATGTGATCACTCCGCCCTATGTCATGGATATATCCTTCATCATAGTCAATAAGGAAGAGGATGACAAGGAGTGTAATGAAATCCATTTAGTAACCTGAAGGTAAGTATCGGAAAGAGGATTGACTGACCCAAAATATTCCATTACAATAATCGACGAATCTTATTAACGGCAAATCGTCTTTAGTTAGGAGAAGCTATGAACGCAGCAAAAATGGTCCCCACCGCGCTTTCGGGCTTACTGCTGATAAGCTCCGTGTTAGCTCCGGCTGCGCAAGCCTCGGCTTCCACCCGTTTTGCAGACACGGCAAATCACTGGGCTATGGAAGCGATAGATTGGGCGGTTCAAAATCATATTGCTCAAGGGTACCCGGACGGTACCTTCCAACCGGACCAGCCGGTAGCGGAAGCGGAATTTCTGGCTATGCTGTTTCGCTCCACGCCAGTAACCGAGGCGGTTTACTCTTCTGCAAGCGGACCGTCTTCCAACGATACCGCTTCCCCAGAACAACGACATTGGGCGGATTCTTTGTATGAACAAGCGGCCAAGCTTAAGTATCCGGTGGTAGGTATAAGCAATGTAGAGAAGCGCAACACACCACTTTCGCGTTTGAATGCTGCGGAAATTATGGCGGGTGCTTACGGTTACTCTTATCAGGGGGATGACGCCGTTATTTTCGTCATGGCTAACGAGTTGGCCAGCGGCAAGGATGACTCCTTCTCCTTGGAAAGCTACCGGGGAGCGGAACCGATTACGCGGGCGGAAGCGCTGGAGCTCATCAAGCGCTCCAAGGTTCGTCAGGTGTGTCGGCCCTCCGAGCCCGTCTTAAATCAGTTGACGGCGAGAGGCTCCACTGCCTCGGCAGCAGCGGATGTACAAGCCTATTGCAATCAGCCCAAACGTGCGGATGCAGCGGCGAACGAAAAGAGCAGTATGGGTGGCTCAAGCAATGTAATCGCATCGGATAGCCCGCAGAACAAGCCTGTACATCCCCCAGTTCCTCAGCGCGTATGGTATCAAATTCAAAAGGGGGATACGGTTTACAAAATTTCTAAAATGTTCGGTACCAGTCTAAAAGAATTGACCGAGAACAACCAGCTTGCCAATCCGGAACAAATCGGCGCCGGCCAGTTATTGTATATTCCCGGCTTTCAGCTGCCTGAGGGCGAAGGCGAAATTGTTGTCAGCCAAGTGCTAAATGCCACCTTGACCGCATACACGGCAGGCTATGAATCTACCGGCAAAACACCGGAGCATCCGGCTTATCGCGTGACCAAAAGCGGCGCCCATGTGGAAGAAGGACGGACGGTGGCGGTGGACCCTTCCATCATTCCTTTCGGGACCAAGGTGTATATCGACGGGATTGGATATCGTACCGCTGAAGATACAGGCTCTGCGATCACAGGCAGCCGCCTGGATGTATATTTCGAAAATTTGGAGGAAGCGCGACAATTCGGCTTGCAGAAAGGCGTCACTGTATACGTGCTGTCCTGATCGTAATAAAGGCTTCCCGATTGAACTACAAAGCGCATGCCGTAATCGGCATGCGCTTTGCATTATATATTATTCTTGCACGCCTTCGGCGTATTTCTTGAAGTTATCCAAAATTGCTTGCCATCCGGCTTGCTGCATCTCAACGGCGTTGGTTTCTTCCGCATCGAACGTTTCAACGATTTTCGTGTCGTTGTCTTGGCGAATAAAGGAGACCTTCACTTTTCTGCCGTCGCCCAACGAATAGGCAATGCTCTCGTTAATGCTGACTTCGTCGTACACTCCACCGAAATCAAATCCAAAACTGCCGTCTTTCGCTTCCATTCTCGAGACGAATTTACCGCCGACCCTCAGATCGTTCTCGGCATGCGGCGTATGCCAGTCGTCGGAAGCATTATTCCATTGCATGATATGTTGGGGTTCCGTCCAGTATTTCCATACGCTTTCAACTGGTTTATGAACGATGGTTTCCACGGTGATTGTAACGGGATTAGCTGCTGCCATAATATTGCCTCCTAATAAGAAATTATGAATCTCTGAAAATACCGACAAGAGTCATTCATTCGTCTTACATAGGATCTATTATAGCATGTAAACGGCAGCAAGATTTCTTATAGATTGCTATTTTATTATTTCTTTACATTTCTCTTAGTGCTTCTTCTACGGTAACTATTTTCCCCATCCTCGACGACACACCCGCAGCATGCACCAGGCTCTGCGACTTCAAATAGTCGCTGCCGCTTGGTCTTGGCTCCCGCCGTTCCTTCAATGCTGCAAGAAATTCATCCAGCGACAGCATTTGTCCTACCCCGTCAAAGGTGTATACTTCTTCGTCCTTGCCATCCTTCATGAGCTGCACCCGGTTACTCGTTATAACAATTGCGCCTTCGGCCCCTTCGAAACGCCAATCGCCATACCATTCGGTCTGCTTACCTTTTGCCATCATGCTGCCGTGATAATCTACTATGGTTCCTCCGTCAAGCTCCAGCCACGCAGTGAGGTGAATCGTCGTCGTCTCCGTCCAGCTTCCGGGCGGGTTGCTGTTAATAGCGAATACTTTGACTGCCTCCTGGCCGGTAAAATAACGAATCATATCGAAATGATGAATCGTGACATCCTCCAGCAGTCCATTGGCCATCTTGCCAAAATAGGGGATGGAGACAACATGATAGCGGTCAAATTCGATGTGTACCGACGACAACGGTCCAATGATACCCATGTCCAGCAGCTCCTTCGCCTTCCGTACCGGCGCAAAGAAACGGTAATTCTCGGAAATCATGAACGGGATGTTCTTCTGTTCGGCTTGGCTTACAATATATTGCGCATCCCTAATATCGTTCGATATCGGTTTCTCACACAGCACAGGCAAGTTATGTGCGAAGGCAATTTCGTTAATGGCTGTATGAATGTGAGGAGGTGTAACATTAATCACAAAATCGGGTCTTTCGCTCTGAATTGCCTCTTCCAAATTCAGATAAAAAGGAGTACCCGGATCAATCGTTTCCCGGAGCGTTGGATTCGTTTCAACAACACAGATCTCCTGAACGCCCGCATGGCGTTTCAGTCTTTTGTACCATCCTGAACCAAAGTTTCCCAAACCGACCAGAACCGCCTTCATATAGCTCATCCTCTCTTTCTGCTAGTTACAATTGATTTTTGTTTCGTGACGGTCCGGCATGGCACCATACGACGACAATAGGATCTTCCACGCTTGAAATAAGATGATGGTCCTCGCCTGGCTCAATAATGATAACGTCCCCGGTCTTGACAGGGTAAAAATGCTCTTTATTGATTTCGACCTCGCCCTTCCCTTGTAAAATAAGGAACGCTTCACAATCCTCATGCACATGATAATCCTTCCCTCCAGGACCATCGTTCGTATGCGCACGTGCTCCCGGCTTCTCAAAGGCAAGTCCCCCGTATGATAAGTATTCCCCAGGCATAATACCTTTCAAAATATGACCCTCTGTCACATCGGCTAACTGGTTCAATCGATATGTCCTCATTGCGAACACTCCTTCAAATTTTGTTATGTAAACTAGTCAGGGGCAAAGGGATATAAATCCGCTCCCGACTCAGCTATAGCGTACATCCACTCACTATGATTATGAAAAATCGATATCTGTCGTGGTGAGCTCAGAAAGCCAAGCTGCATATATCAAGCTTATGCCGGACGCTTGGGAAAGTAAATGTGAAAAGCCGACGATCATTTGTGAAAAATCGATATGAGAAAAACGTCTATCGACGTCCTTTCACAGAGGAGCGACCGCGTTAAGAGGTTGTTTTTATCGCCAAATAGAATTTTTACATCCGATGACCTCGGAATCTTTTAAATTTTATTGTGGTAAAAAAAGCCTGAATTGTCATAGTGACAATTCAGGCTTTTTGATTACAGGACGGCAGCCGTCAAGGGCTTGGCCATCATCGCAATGTCCGCTTCCTGCAGCGGAACCGAATACAGCTTCACTTGGCGGATCTCTCCGTCGAAAGGATCCTTGCCGTGTGTATCTCCGAACGCATCGCTGCCGAAGCGCCCGCCATACCCTCCAGCTCCGGTATGCGGACCGACGATGGCGAAACCGGCACGAACACGGTCAGCCAGCCTCCCGTCAAGGTACAGGGAGACTGTGCCCTCGGCAAAGCTGAGAGCAGCATGGCGCCATTTGCCGCCTGCCGACGCATCTACGGGAGCCTGAAGCATCACCCGTTCTCCCTCCGATACGACCGCCGCTTCGAGCCCTCCTTCGCGAATTCTCAATGCCATGCCATTCTTGCTATCGCCTTCGTCAAACAATACTTGGGTTCCTGCAAGCTGGTTCGGACTAAACTGCATGACGATCGTTCGCAAGGAGAAGGCGCTGTGCAGGAATCCTTCCGGCTCTTCTGCAGCCAGTCGTACAGGTGCATTCGTCGGCGTACCATATTGCGCCAATAGCGCATACTTATCCAAAAGCCGCGCCAGCTCAGGCTCGCTTATCGGGAAGACGGTGTTATGTCTTGCACGGTATGGGATGCGGAACTCGTCCTCACCGAGCTCTCTCCACTCGCGAAAATCGGTTGTCTCCATGATGCCGAACTTGCCGTAGGACCAATAATCGTAGAACAGCAGCCAACGGTTCGTCCCTTCCAGCTTCAAAAACTCCGGCCCCTCCGTGTAGTCGGGTGTCCGAAAACCCGTTTCGACCGTATATGGCCCCTCGAGCCGATCGGAAACAGCCAGAACATTGCGGCAAGGATGCTTGACGCTGCGGTCGTATACTACGCTTTCATCCTTCACCGCCATGTAATATTTGCCTTCATGCTCAGCAAGCGATGCATCGATGGTCTGGTATCCGGGATCAAAGAACAGCGACGGCTCCGTTAATGTAATCCAATCAGGCGTCCAGGCAGAATAATGCTTGCTGTTGCCCAAATCTTGTCCGCAGCTGGATGCCCAATATATCAGATATTGGTTGCGCTCTGGATCGTATGTGAACTCCGGCGCCCAGCTGTTCATACAATCGTCTATGCCTTTCATGACCGGGAGCTTCCTCTCGTCTTCCCATGTAATCAGATCACTTGAACGGCAATAGCCTATGTATTCTCCCCTCGGACGGATCGTGAACACCATATGCCAGTTACCGTCGGCGCCTTTGGCAATGAACGGGTCTCGAAGTATGCCTTCTCCCAATGACGTACCGAACACGGGGCGATTTTCGTTAAGCTCATACCAGTGAAGTCCATCCCGGCTATAGGCATAATGAAGCTTTTCCTGCTTGTGGGTTTGGTTCGGCCCGGAGCTGAAGTATCCCATGAAATAGGCGGGAGCGCCTCCTGCGGCTTCTGGCTGTATCAATCTGGACATGCGATTGTCTCCTTCACTGATCATCTTTTGGCTTCCTCGATTTTTTTATTAGCTTCCTCTTCCGCCTGTCTCAAGATTGTGTTAGTATCCAGTTTTCCTTTCAAATATTCGACCATCGATTTATTGATGACCTCTTTAATGATTTCCTCATATTGGCTTGGCGGCGGATTTTGACCGCTCTTCATTTTTAGCAGAGCCTGCACGTTCTTTCCTTTCAACGACGCCATGTCCGCTCCAAAATCTTTCGTCACTTCCGGATCATTGATGACCGGGATCAATCCCCTTCGCGCCATGCGAGCCTGGCTCTCCTTCTCAGCCAAGAAGGCCATGACCTTGAACGCTTCTTCTTTATGCTTGCTCTTGGTGGACAGCAGCAGGCCCGATACATCGGTTTCCTTCACCAGCGGAGCTTCTTTGCGGCTCGGGAACGTAACGATATCCCAGTTCGGCTCTGTTCCCGCCTGATGCAGCTCCTCCAGCTGATTGAGACGGTTATATGCGACCATAATAGCCAAATTCTTGTTTTTCTCGAAGTCGTTGAAGATGCCTTTCGTCTGGTTGCCGGGGATATCCTTGATCGACTTGTACATCTCGAAATAGGATTTCCAGCTGTCGGATGTCAGCACAGCTTTGCCGGTATTCGGATCGTGAAGCGGAAGCATCAACGAGGCCGAGATACGGGGGGCGGCGATCAGGTCAAGTCCGTAATACTGCTGCCCGCCGTCCGTTCTGCTCAATTGGCGGGCGAGGCCGATCGCTTCATCCCAGGTAATGCCATCCTTCGGATAAGGAACTCCGAACCGGTCGAAGATATCCTTGTTGTAATATAAAGCCGCAGGATTGCTGTAAAGAGGCAGCATATACAATTCGCCTTTGGTTCCGTAGCTTTTCAACGTTTGAATGATGTTCGGCTCGAATTTCGCCATGTCCAGGCCGCTGTTCTTGATATAGGCCGTCAGATCCTCGGCAAGACCGATCGGCGTGTATTTATAAATATCGAAATTGGCCTGAAGCATCATATCGGGAAACGTCCCGGCAGTGAGCATATCTTCAAAAGATTGGTTGGCCGGCTTACGTACCAGCTCCATCGTAATATGCGGGAATTTCGCTTTTACCGGCTCCGCTATCAGCTTGCTGAAGTCTTCGTCCGTCACGTTGAGCAAATATTGAAGGACGGTAAGCTTGATCGGCTCTTTGTTCTCTTCTGTTTGAGCTGCTTGCTTCGGTGTATTCGAGCCCGTGCATGCAGAGGTCATAACCAATATTGCGGCAGACGCGAGGATCAGCGCTTTGTTACCTTTCATATGTAAACACCCCTTATTTTTTTGTCATAATGATCATACATGGCGAAACGCTTCGTTTGAATACAATTATCGGACGAAAAAGTGAGCATTCCGGACATCGCGCAGCATTTAATTTTTGCGGATGGCGTTGGAGAACGAATGGCTTTCACCGAGCTCGTTAACCGCTTTCACTTTATAATAATACCGCGTTCCTTCCGGCAGCCCGCTGTCGGTAAATGCCGTGTCCTTAATTCCCATGGCAATCGCTTCGAAGCCTGTATCCTGTTGAATGCTTCTGTATACGGTATATGTTCTTGTATTTGGCGAGTACATTCGGACCGAATCGAACCACGCGCCGGTACCGCTGCTATATAGAGCAAACTTCCCCGCCGCAGGCGAGCTGTCCGTTGCCCGCAGAATGGTGCCTTCATTATTCAGCTTGGCATAAATATGGTTTCCGTCGACCGTAAGGAACAGATACAGTCTCAATGGATCGCCGTTTGCTTGTTTCGCTGCAAGCACCTGTTCCTTGCCCAACGCTACTTTAATCAGCTTGTATTGCTTATCCGTTCGGTCGTATACAAACCGGATATGATTGTCCTGATCGAGGAAGCGCACGGCGATCCCCGCTTGCCCCGTCTGCACTCCGTCCGTCCATTCCAAGACAGCCTCCCCTTCATAGTTCCCTTGCGGAGTACTCGACCACACGGCAAATTCGCTGCCGCCTTCTTGAGCGCGGTAGCCGTTCACCCTCCGGCTGCGATCCGGGTGCGGCTCCACGTTCCACCCTTCGGCATGAAACGGCCCTGCCGTCCCGTCTTCAAAGTGATGCTCCTCCACCTCGGTTCGCGCCGGCTTCCATTGCATCGAGATGGATGGCCCGTCCTCCTTCTTGATCGACAGATCGCGGGGAGCAAGCGGCAGCAGACTCCTCGGGACGGCTTCCAGCTCCGTCGAATTCCGGCTCTCGCCCAATGCATTATAGGCCCTTACGGAGAAATAATAGCGGGTGTCGTTGTCTAGTCCGCTCACCAGCCAACCGGCATTGTTGCCGGCCTCTATCGTTCCGGCATACACTCCGGGCGCTTTGCCGTACAGGATCCGATAGCCAGCAGCTCCTGCGACAGATTGCCATTCCAGCACGACCTTGCCTGAACGCTCTGCATAGGCGTGGCGCAGCAGCGGGATATCCGGAGCAGATAGCATAACGGGGACTTCGTTCGATGCCGGACTTTCCCCGCTTTCATTATAAGCCGCGACGGAAAAATAATAGGTTCGTCCTTCCGTCAATCCGGAAATGTCATACTCCAACGCTTGTCCGGCGTTGATCGTATACGTGTAAGCCTTTGACTCGGTGCCGTACTTTATCTTGTAGCCCGATGCATTCGGGATTGCGTACCATTGCAGATGAACCGAGCCATGGCCGGGCTCCGCCGCATACAGCCAAGCTTCCCGAGGTGCGTCGGGCGCTTCACCGTCCCACTCCAAGCGAGTAACGCTGTATGGAGCAACGGTAACCGGATTCCCGGTAGCTTCGCTGCGAACGGCAACCTGTTCCTTCTGTATCGCCGTATTGCGTGCAGCCGGGTCGTTTGAGGTCGTATAGGTTTGTTTCATGGCCGCAAGTACCGGCTTGCCGTTCATTTGTACGGACACTTGTTGTTCCTGAGCCGACTTGTTCGTAATGACGAGGTACCGCGTCCCGTTCTCTCCTTTGTATGCTGCAGCATATAACGCAGGCATGCTGCCTTCCGCCTTCGGCGATTCGGCTCCGCCCGTCACCTGTGCTCGCCATACGGCCGAGCTGTAGTTCACCGCCCCGTCGACAACCCGCAATCCGGCGGAAGACGCATGATAATAGCTGTCGTACGCAAGCGTTGACGGATCGACTGTCTCTCCCCGCTGATACGCGTCCTCCATGAGCAGGGAAGCATTGGCTCCGCCTCGGGCCGCATTTGTATTGAAAATCCCGTTATGCAGCCGGTAGCCCGCCAAGTATGTAATATTCGGGTGGGTGGATAGCCGCAAAATCGATTCCGCGACATAAATCCCATGATATTGCGTGCTCTCAAGAATGCCGCCCAGTGCGACCCCTTGCTCCCCCAAATAAATCGGCGTATCTTGCTTTTGCAAATGCGGCACGTAGTTCGTGTCGATAAGCGGTACGAGCTTCTCCAATGCGCTATTGGCGCTTTTTACAGCTTCCGCAACCGTTCTTCCGTCGCCTTCAAAGCGGTGAAAGGTTATACCATCCCAGTAGGGGTCCGGATACTGGTATACGTCCTTGTCAAACGCCTTCGCCATCTCAGGCTTATTGCTGTTGGCCACGGAAATGATAACCTGCGCCCCCGGATAATTGCGTTTGATCGCATCGAAGTGGCCGCGAACCCTATCCAGATAATCCGATGCCGTCTTGTAGTACGCCGTATTTTTGCCGCTGCTTGATGTAAAGAACATGATTTCGTTCCCCAGCTCAAAATAGATGACCGGGACGCGGTTATCATATAAATATTTGGCCAAATCTCCGGCCTGCTCTGCCGTTTGGCGCGTCGTATTGACCGTGATCATTGCCTTGGTGTTAGTCTTGCGAAGAAGCTCCACATAATCTGTGATGTGCTCTCCGCCCTTGGCTTGGCCAAGCCGAAAGGTCGTATGCGGCCCATGAATCGTGCCGTCCGGTCCGAAGGAAAATGCGCCGTAATCGATATCCGGCATCCCCGTCCGCCAGTTGAACACATCGGAATTCGTCCCGCCCGGCCAGCGAATGAAGCCGAGACGTCCGTAACGGTTCACCTCATCGATCAATTGCTTATGATTGATGAAAGCCTCTTTGTTGCTGGTCTCATTATTTACACCTCTCATGCCGTAAGGGATCGGTTTCTCACTCCTCGTATCGATATCAATAACCGCGTGAGCTGCGTCCGTTTGAAACGGTATCGTGCTCATTTCAGCATCTCCTCCATCCTTCGTTGTCAGGCTCCCTTCAGGCCACAGCAAGTAAGCTATGGCAAGCAACGACACTATAACCGGCATGACGCCTCTTCCCCTCAATCTATATACACCTTCTTCCTCTAAGGGTGGTTGTGTTACAATACATTCATTACTCCTAAGAGACGGGCTGACTGCCTTTGTAGGAATACAATTTTCAGTAGAATGGTGAGGATTATGGACAAATACGGGCCTATCTATCATTTTCCGACTATCGGCGAAATCCCTCCCCCCATCAGTGTGCCTTTCATCGGCATTAATTACTGCACTCCTCAGTACCGCAATGTGAGAAGGATTTCCACCATTACGGTCATCGGCTGCGTGCTGTCGGGTCGCGGGAAAATTCGCGTGAACTCACAAACCAGTCGCGTGCAGCAAGGCGATGTCTTCCTTATGCGCAGCGGCTGCTTCCATGAGGTGATATCCGAAGCGACGCCGGAGGAGCCATGGGTATTTATATGGTATAACGTACACAGCCAATGGGCGCTCAATGTTCTCGAGGCTTACCGGCTTCTCTCCACCATTATCGTCCCGGACGCGGACATGGAACCGTTGTTCCGGCAAGGGATTGATTGGGCCGAGAGCAAAACGATCGAGGAGATGCAAGGAGCCCTGCAGCAGCTGTTCATGCAAATCGTGATCCGTTTATCGGAAATCCAAAGAAACCGCGGAGACCTGTTACCTCTCCTTGTACGGCAGATCAAGCTGCACCTGGACAATCAGATGCTGCAGCCGTTTCATACAGAGCAGCTCGTTAAGGAGATGGGCCTATCCGCCAAGCATTTGAACCGGGTGTTCAAGAAGGAAATGGGAACCACGATATACAATTATGTTCTTACCAAAAAAGTGGAATCGGCCAAGCTGATGCTGATCGAGACCCACTTGACGGTCAACGAAATTTCCGAGCAACTGGGTTATTCCGACCCCCATTACTTCTCCAATCTCTTCAAGCAAAAAATCGGTATGCGCCCCACCGCGTTCCGCAGTCAATTCAGCGAGCAGGAGCATCATTAGCCGCATTAAAGTAAGCGATTTCATATAACTGCCGTTCTACGCGGCTAGCACAGCTGCTGCAAGAAAGCCTCCCTTGCCAGGGAGGCTTCTCATTAGCTGCCGGACGGCTCCGTCCGTTCAATAGCAGCCGGCTTCATATTGATTCTGCGGATCTCATCCCTCGGGAACTTCAGCTTGCGATCGTAGGTATACAGCCCGTTCACCTCTTGCTCTACATCATAGAGCTGAGTGTAGCATAAACCGCTGATGTTCGGGTTATCCAGGATGACCGTCATAAGGCCCTCATACCGGGCAAGAAACTCCTCCTCGCTTTTCGGACGGTCGCCATACCCCCAGCCTTCTTCGTGAGATTGGGCCGGGTCCCACCAGATGCCCCCGTATTCCGCTACCTGATAAGGCTGTCCTTCGTACTTTTGCCGCTTCGGATGCCGTACATACACTTCGCCGCCGTTCTTCATCGGCTCCAGTCTGGCTGCGAACGATTCGGGATCCTGATCATAATCATGCAAGCTGAAGATGTCCGTCTTTACGTGATAATGGCCGCTCGTATCCTTCACCGGACGCGTCGGATCAATGCTCTTGCTCACCTCGTAGGTGATGCGCAGCACCTCATTATCCTGCTTCGTTCCGTCTCGGTCCCACGTCTCGTTGAACGGGCACCAGCCGATAATAGACGGATGATTGAAATCGCGTTCCATCCCCTCGATCCATTCCGGCAAAAAGCTCCGAAGTCCCGCTGGCGTAGTAATGTCAAGCCCCCAGTTGGCGTGTTCCGCCCATACCAGGTAGCCTAGCTTGTCCGCCCAATACAAGAAGCGGGGCTCGAATATTTTCTCATGCAGCCGGGCTCCATTGAAGCCCAAATCCATAGCAAGCTCAATATCGCGGCTTAGAGCTTCATCCGTTGGCGCCGTGTAGATGCCGTCCGGATAGAAGCCTTGATCTAGTACGAGACGCTGGAAGACGGTCCGCCCGTTGATCAATACCGCTTTATCGGTCAAGGTGATATCCCGCAGTCCGAAATAACTTGTTACTTTGTCGAATGCATGGCCATTCTCTTCCAATGTAAAGGACAGGTCATACAGCCTTCCGTTCCCCGGCTCCCACAGATGTACTTCGTCCAGCGACAGCTGCGTGTGCAGCTGATGACTGCCGATTTGCGCAGTGCGGCTGCCTACAGGCTTTCCGTTGTAATAAGCGTCGATGCGCAGCGATAGACCCTTTTTGTAGCTCCCATTGAAGCGTATCGCCAGGTTCGCCTGACCGTTGAGCGGATCCGTTACGATACGGTACGAATCGATATGGAATTCCGGAACGCATTCCAGCCATACCGTTTGCCAAATACCGGTTGTCCGCGTGTAGTAGCAATTATACGAATGATATTTACCGCTCTGCTTGCCTCCCGGCTGCAGCCCTGTTCGCACATCATCCTCAGCGCACACCGTAATGACATTGTCTCCTTCTTGAACCAGCTTCGTTATATCGAACTGAAACGAGCTGTAGCCGCCCCGGTGCGTTCCCGCCGATACGCCGTTAACCCATACTTCCGTCTCATAATCAACGGCTCCGAAGTGCAGCAGAATGCGCTGGCCTGACCAAGCCTTCGGCAGCGTAAACGTCCTGCGATACCATACTGCAGGCATAAAATCGGTATACCCGATTCCCGATAGACTGCTTTCCGGGCAGAAGGGCACGAGGATTGACTGCTCCAGCCGCTCCGTTTGATGGAGGCCGCGCTGTCTGCCGGTCCGTCCAAAATCCATTTCAAACTCCCATGTTCCGTTCAAATTAATCCATTCCGCTCGAACAAGCTGCGGACGCGGGTATTCAGGTCTTGGAATGTGCATTGCGTTACTTCCTTTCGGTATGTATTTATTAGCTTCCGAGTAATACAGCTTAATAGTAATCCTTCCCGAGCGAAGCAGTAAATGTATTAAAAGGATCAAATAGTGAGGAAAAAAGACATCGAACCGATAATGAAAAAGCCCGCGATCTACGCGGGAGCGGATATGGATATTTACAGACAGATCCGTTATCAACAAAAAAGAGGACGGTTCCAAAATGTTTCATAAATAGTTTATAATCGGCTGTGCCCTTCAATACGATAACGGCTGGAAAAGCATTGATTTTACTTTGCTTCAAAGCAGCGAATAACTCTTTTTACAGGTTAGAATAAAATTTGCCCTCTCGTACTCAATAATAAGCGGAGGCAGCGCAGCTGGTTCGTTAGGTTCTTCCACCGCATGAGCTTCAACCAGTTTCATTCCCTCACTCTGAATTAGGCGCAGCGGAAATTTGACGACTCCAAAATATATCGCCTCTCCCTGCATGAAATCATAAGAAACAGGAGCATCTTTTGGGGTAAATAACAGATAGCACTGGATCCATTCCTCAAGCATGCCGGCATTGGCGTATTGTACAGCCGATACGAAAGTCGGTGCATACGTTAAATTGGGAGATATAGTCACAGAATGGCTTTAATTGCGTTTGGGCTGGACAACCAATCAAAAAAAGCGGCTTAGTCCATGACCAGAATGCAAGTCTTAGATCGCCGCTGTTGTTGTTTCATTTGTTTAAGGGACAAACTTTTGTGGTTGATCCGAACAAGAGGAGTTCCATTCTTTCTGCTGGATGAATTTCTCTCCCCACTCTTCCAATTGGTCCAATATGGATTTCAACGACTTTCCGAATTCGCTCATTTCATAGACCACCTTTGGCGGCACTTGATTGTATACCGTTCTAACGATAATGCCGTCTTCCTCCAGCTCCCGAAGCTGCTGCGTTAACATTTTTTGGGTAATTTCGGGAATGACCCTCTTTAATTCGCTTGTTCTCAGCGGGACAGGACCGCAGTTCAAATGGCATAAAATCAGCAGCTTCCATTTCCCTCCAATAACCTCCAATGTGGCTTCCGCCGGGATATTGAAGTTTTTTGTCTTCTCCATAGAATTACACGCCCCCTTTAATACATTGTTCTTTAAAGGTACTTTTTAGTACCTATAATACTTTTTAGTATTTATAGCACAAAAAAGTACGTTCTTCCTTTTTTGGACGGTATACCGGATAATTTGATCGTACCTCATTCGAGGATTAACAGTAAAGAATGGAAGGTGGACGTACATGAAAGTCTTAACCGTTGTATCGCATCCAAGGGTGCATTCCTTAACCTTTTCTGCAGCAGCCAAATTTACCCAGGGATTGAGAGATGCGGGGCACGAAACGGAGATCCTGGATTTGCATCGCAGCGGATTCAATCCCGTATTGTGGGAAGAGGACGAACCCGATTATTCTATCGAACGCAAGATCTATTCGCCTGAGGTGGAAGCAGAAATCGAACGAATGAAGAATCATGATGCTCTGGCCTACATTTTCCCAATTTGGTGGTACGGTCTCCCTGCTATGCTAAAAGGATATATCGACCGGGTATGGAACAATGGCTTTGCTTACGGCTCCAATACATTACATCATCAACAAATCCTATGGCTTGGGCTCGCAGCGGCTTCGAATGAAGACTTTGCAAAAAGACAATACGATAAGATGATCTCCCACCAATTAAACGTTGGAATGGCCGAATACTGCGGCGTCACTAATAGCAGAGTCGAAATATTATATAACACCTTAGATACAAAGCAAGAAACATTCGACAAGCTTCTGACGCAAGCTTATCATCTCGGACTGTATTATGACAACTATTCTAAGGCCGTGCATTCATGAGAACCACGTCTATCGACTCTATTGACACAGAGCAAAGAGATGATTGACTGCGATCGGTTAACAAAAAATAGACTGCCGCGTGTTTACGCGGCAGCCTTAAGCCGTCTGTCATTCAGACTATTGCATGATCCGGCTTATGCCTGCCCAGCTCAACTTCGCGCTGCAATTTGGAAGACGCATAAGTTCCCAATATAATTTCAAGCGCATGAATTCCTTCCTCTCCCGGTACGACAGGAGCCCGTTGTTCTTGAACGGCCAGAGCCATATCGCGAAGCTGAATCCGGTGACCGTCAGGGATCACTTGAAACGGTTCGAAGGAAGGGAGCTCCACCGCTTCCCCGTTCACCTTCAGCAGCTCGATGTCATCTTCCTTGTAAACGATGGTTCCTCGTTCACCGTGGATTTCCAGGCGCTGGCCCAGATCAGGATAAACGGTCGTCGTTATTTCCATAACTCCCATGGCCCCATTGCGGAAACGAAGCAGCGATACAGCGGTATCCTCTACCTCGATTTGTCTTAACTGCGTGCTTGCCCGGCCATAGACGGACTCCACCGGCCCTACGAGCCATTGCAGCAGATCGACGGTGTGAATCCCTTGATTCATCATCGATCCGCCTCCATCGATATGCCACGTTCCCCTCCAGCCGGCGCTGTCGTAATACTGCTGGCTGCGGTATATTTTCACATACGCATCGCACAAGCTTAATTTGCCAAGCCTCCCGTCTGCAATGAACTGCTTGACATATTGTGCCGCAGGAGACATTCTTCTTGGAAAAATCGTCGCCAGCAGAACGCCCTGCTGCCGGCATTCTTGAATCATCCGATGCGCATCTTCGATGAGAATAGCCATAGGCTTCTCTACGACCACATGCTTGCTGGCTCTTGCAGCCTGAATGGTCTGTTCGGCATGATAACCGCTTGGCGTACAAATGCAGACGACTTCGATCTCGTCATTTTGCAGCATATCCTCGAACTTCAAGTACAGCTGGCCTCCATGCTTATCGGCGAAGGCCCGTCCTTTCCCTTCGTCCGATTCGCATACGGCGACCAGCTCCGCTTCCTCCACCGCATGGATTGCATTCGCATGAACCTCGGCGATAACGCCGCATCCGAGAATGGCGAATTTGGTTGTTCTTTTCAGGCTCATGGCCTCAGCTTCCTCTCTTGTGTATGAATAACATTAACAAGCCCGTCCGCTAAGATAGTCGCCTCCGTCGTCTTGAGAATGTCGTTATGGGAAATCATCGAGGGCTGACCATCCATGCGCCGGATGAAATCGGCCGAGATAGACCATGGCGGCTGCTCAAGCGATAGTAAGGCCGCCGGGGCATCATTCGTCAGCTGGATCAGGACAGCAGCGTCTTGGACTAGCGGATCTCCTTGCAGCCGCAGCTCGGCAAAGCCTTCCGTGCCGGTCACAAAGATGCGGCCGTCTCCCCATGTCCAGCTTCGGCTTGGCGTATGCCAGTCGGCATATAATTGGGCGACGACGCTCCCCTCCATAACGACCTGCAGGCTTGCGGTGTTATAGAACGTCTCGTGCTCGGGCAATATCGTCTTGCCCATGTAGCCGTCGATCGCTTCGATCTCGCTGCCGGTAAACCAACGCAACAGATCGAAATCGTGCACGAGCAAATCAACAACGATGCCGCCGGACTGCTCTTTACTGAAAAACCATTCCGACCTTCTAGCCGCATCCAGACGATGAGGCTTACGCATGCCTACCGTAACGATGTCTCCGAGATCGCCTTGCTCAATCCGTCTCTTCAATGTATAAATGGCGGGATGAAACCGCTCGGTGAGCAGCATTCCGACTTGAATCCGGCCCCGGCGGATCACCGCCTTCAATCGCTCAAGCCCTTTCGCGCAAGTAACGGCCGGTTTGTCAACCATCACATGCTTGCCCCGGCTTTCGCACAGTTCAATGACATCGATTTTCTTGTTGTTTATCGAAGCGCAGCCGACAACGTCTACGGATTCTCCCAACAAGCTTTCTATGTCGCCTGTAACGGGGATCCCATATTGCTCCGCTATGCTTTGTGCCAATTCTGCATTCTCGTCCTCGTATATTCCTGCGCATGTATGCCCCAACTCAAGCATCTCGCTAATAAATATGCCGATATGCGCATGCTGACAGCCAATAATCGCAAACTGGCGAGCTCTCATTCACCTTTAACCCCTTTCGTTCCCAGCTCTGAGAAGCTAGTTGTTTTTCTCATAAATTTTATCGGCTTCCTTGCGGAACTCGGCAGCCGCCTCATCGATCGTCGCTTTACCGAATTGCTGCTTCTGTACAATTTGTTCAAACAGCTTGTTCACTTCGCCCGTGCCTTTAGGTCCGCCGTCGTACATCGAAGGTTTGCTGCTCGTTACATGCTGCAGCATGGATGCCATTTTCTTATCCCGCTCGTTAAATTTCGGAGTCAGGTATTCCAGCATTTTTTTATTTTCCGGCATGCCTCTTTCCGTTTCCAGAATGTCTGCCGCTTCCTTCGAATTCAGGAAAAAGTCGAGGAACATCGCCGCTTCCTTCGGATACTTCGATTTCGCCGAGGCCGAAAGGAACATGGCCGGCAAAATAGCGCTCCCCGTTTGTTTGTCTTTCGGGTAGGAAACCATATCGATCTTGTCTTTCATGACATTCTCATAAGCCGGGAACGTCGCTGTAAACTGCGGCCCCATAATAGGAACGATTCCCCTCATCAGAGCATCCTTATTGGGATCCGCATTGCCGATAGGCATGAAGGAGGCGGTCATTGTAGCCGGAGGAATGATGCCCTCCTTGCGAGCGTCGTCCCACATTTTCAACCAGTTCTTAAACGTCTGATCCGTGAAGCCGAGCCGGTTGTCCTTATACATTTGCTCGCCGACAGAGAACACATAATACATATAGGCTTCCATGGAGCTCGACATGTCGAAGGCGCCGTATACTTTTTCACCCAGCTTGGACTTCACTTCGCGCGCTTTATCGAAATATTCCTTCCAGGTCATATCCAGCTTCGGAGGTTCGACGCCTGCCTGCTGGTACATTTCCTTGTTATAAATTAATGCGGAGGCATTATCGGATACCGGCAATCCGGTAAGCTTGCCTTTCACCGTACCTTGATTTTTCACCACATCGGCGTTCAAATCGTCAATCTTCAGCTCTTTGCCGACATAGGGAGCAAGATCGTCCAACACCCCCCTATCGGAATACTCTTTAATATATAAAATGCTCATTTGCATCAAATCCGGTACATTGCCTCCTGCGACCTGGGTGGACAGCTTCTCCCAGTATCCGTCAAAGCTCGTATATTCCGGCTTTATCTTGATGTTCGGATGAAGCTGCTCGAACTTCTCGATAACCTTCAGCGTCCTGTCGTGCCGTCCCTGACTTCCCCACCATGTAAACCGCAGTTCCACCTTCCCTGAGCCGGACGGATCGGCAGCGGCGCTTGGATTCTTCTTCTCCGTCGGAACACATCCGGCTGCCAGACCGCCTAACAAGGTTAAGGTTATCATCGGGACAACCAATTTTCGGGTCAAACCATGTAGACTTGCCATTGTTGACACACCCCTTATGAATTTACTTGCTTACATATCAATTATAAAATGAGCGCTATTTTTAAAAATAAGAGAAATCTACAAAAAATATTAAAATAATACGGACTGTTGCAGCCGCGAATAGAGATAAAAAAACTCCTAAAACAAAAGCCGGGATGCGGTGCAGCTTTGTTTTAAGAGGTGCGGGGTCAGTCACTGATTAAATTCGGACGGGTTCAAGCCGGAATATTTCTTGAACAATTGGCTGAAATACGCATGGTTCTTATAGCCGACCATCCCGGAAATTTCAAAGATCTTATAATTGCCTCCGAGCATAAGCTCCTTCGCTTTTTCCATTCGGATTCGCGTCAAATAGCTGTTGTAATTCTCCCCTGTCTCCTGCTTGAAGATTTGGCTCAAGTAATTCCGGGTCAAATACACCTTCTCAGCCAAAACATCGAGAGTAATATCATCCGCATAATGCTGCTGCACATATCTCATGATGAAATCGATCGTTTTTCTGTGCTTCTGGGAGCCTCGTCGGTTCATCGTCTCGCAGATGGGGAGCAGAAGATCGCGCAGCCAGCCGGTGAAATCGGAAACGGAGTACAACTGCTCCAGCTCCTTGTACATGTTGGAGCCCGCATGAATATCTTCAAACTGCAAGCCGTGGTCGTGCAATGCGAGAGCCAATATGCCGACGATGTCGATGGCAAACTCCCTGAGCACGCTTACGCTAGGAGCGGTACCGCCATGAAGAGACTCGCCTAGCTCTATTATTTTTTCCTCCGCCAGCTCGCTCTGACCTGCCATAACGGCATCAGCTAGCGCCTGATAGTTTATCATCGGACGGCGCGCGGCCGGCTTTGGCAGCCCCATAAGATCCTCGGCAGAGATGAGCTGGCGGCCCGGCATATTGTTCCGCTCCGCCAGCAAATCGAAGGCTGCGGAATACGACTTGGGGATGTCCGCAATGTGATCCGTCACAGGGCCGATAGCCGCCCCTACCTGCAGCTTAAGGTACTGATCAATATGCGCCAGCATTTCCTCCGCCATCTGCTTGACCAGAACCATGACACGTTCCTTCTTCACACGGGAAGGTGTCGCAATAATCACGGTGATGACATTGCGCTGTATGTCCGCCACATACACGCCTTGCTTGTCCTGCGTAAGCTCATTGACAATATTATTGACGGCATAGGCAAACAACGACAAATCGCTTGGCTTAAAGCTTCGCTCCCGTTTGATGAAGAACTCAATAAGCAATACGGTAAAATAGTTGCCCGATAAATCGATTTTCAAATAGTCGGATACCTTGCGAAATACGGGTGTATGATAAAACTCCGGCTCCAGCAGCCCTTTAACTATTTGTTTTTTCGTAATCTGCAGATTGGTCTCCAGAAGCTCCCGCAGCTCCTTGTCTTCCTTCTCAGCAGCCTCTCTTTTTCTAATTTTGCTTACGGTCTCCTGCAGAACGCGCTCAATGTCGTCGAGACTCGCCGGTTTGGATAAATAATCGTTAACGTTCAGCTTTACCGCCGACTGGGCGCACTTGAAATCCTCGTATCCGCTCAAGATAATGACTTCCGCCATGTTGCCGTCTTCGCGCACCGCTTTTAGCATGGAGATTCCGTCCATCAATGGCATAAAAATGTCGGTTAGAATAATATCTGGACGATGAGCCCGAATCTGCTCCAAACCTTCTTTGCCGTTCCTGGCGGTTGCCGCCACCTGAATTCCGTAGCCGTCCCATTTAACGGACCGTGTGAGCCCCTGAATCGTTGTCATATCATCATCAATGATGACCGCTTTTATCATGTTCATTCCCTCCATATGACCCAGGCGGCTCTGAGATTTTGGGCAGCGATACGACGATTGTAGTGCCCTGATTCGGACGGCTGTCGATTCGTACCCCATAGCTGTTACCGAAATACAGTTCTATTCGCTCACGTACGTTGCGCATCCCGCTGTGCTCCCGGCCTGTTGGCTCTCCCTCGGCCTCCATCCCCACTCCGTTATCCTCAACGGCAAAATACAGGCTTCGTTCGTCTTCCCAGCCGGCAATCGTGACTATGCCTTCTTCGCGGGAATGAAGTCCGTGGATGAGGGCGTTTTCTACAAAAGGCTGAATGATCAGCTTCGGCGTATAATAGCCGTACATGGTCTCCGGAACATCGATGTGAAACTGGATGGTTTGTTTGTGGCGGATTTTTTGCAGCTCCACATAACAATGTAGATGCTCCAGCTCCCGCTTCACGGGGATAAAGGAGGCTCCGCTGGAAAGCCCGATACGCAGCATTTTGCCGAGCAGCACCAGCATGTGGCTAATCTCCTTGTTGCCCGATTCAATCGCATGCCAATTCATCATATCCAATGTGTTGTACAGGAAATGAGGGTTGATCTGCTCTTGCAATACTTGAATTTCCGCCTCCCGCTTCCGTCTGTGCTGATCCTCCACTTGAACGAGCAGATGATCGATACGTCCTGTCATCTGATTGAAATTATCGTTCAAATGGCCGAACTCATTCTGGTAATCGTTATCGATCTGCACGTCCAGCTTGCCGATCTTCATTAAATTCATCGCATGAATCAGCTTCCGGATGGGCGCGGCAAATTGTTTGGATAACAGGAACGCCATAACGATCGCAAACAAAATACAGAGGAATGCTGCAACAACGATGACGGTTTCGATGCGGCGGCTGCCTTGCGTAATATTATCCCAAGGAATGACATCCAACGTCAGCCATAGCGTCCGATCCTGCTTATTCCATATAACTAGCTCTTTCTTCTCCAGATCGGCTATGGCGTACTGCTCCGATTCCGATTGAGTTAGAACAGTGTCCAGCTTGTCCTTGTGGCTCTCGTAGGATACTGACTTTTTGGGAGCGCCGTTAAACTCTGCAATCAGCCTGTGATGCGTATCGAGCACAAACCGGCTGACACCGGAACCGCTGCCGGACACGATTTTTTCGATAAACGGAAGCTTCAGGTTAATGACGAGAATACCGAGCTCCTTGCCGGAGGGGGACAGCACCTTGCGCGCAAAACTAATGACGAGCCGTTCATCGGCGGTGTAGCTTCCTACTTCGATGGGATGCGTGCCGATCCAGGCGTAATCGGCATCCTTGATCTCGTTAAACCATGTGCTGGTTTCCACGATCCGGTAATCGAACACACCGCTGCCTGCAATTTGCTTATTCACGGCCGTATCCTTGGCATACAGCTGAACGGAATGAATTCCTTCCTTAATGTAGCCGGGGCGCGTAAGCATATCTACTATGTCCGCATTTTGTCCGATCCTCTCGAACGAATGCTCGCCAAGCTGCAAATAATGAATCAGCTTCGGGTTGCTGGAAAGGACAAGGGAATCATACTCGACGGACTGCAGCTGAATGTCCAATTGCTTGTTGATTTCGTTCAACAACAGCTTCCTCGAGGAGATCGTCTGCTCCACGACTTCCTGATTCGTAATATAATAGCTCGTTATCCCGAGCAGCATGATCAACAGTGCGGAAATGAGAATGAATGACGTAAAAAAGGTCGCTTGGAAAGAAAAGATTTTAAATGGATTCCTCATGTACAAAAACCACCTGTTGTTTAGCCATTTTACTCTCAGCATAAGGCCGGCAAAGCGGTTTGTAAACCCTTACCCTTTGATCCCCGTTGTAGAAATGCCTTCAACGAAATACTTTTGCGCAAGGACAAAAATGATAAAGCACGGGATCACCGACAGCAGCGACATCGCGTACATCGGCCCCCAGGTCACAGCTGAGGAATTGTCCAGAAACAATCGCAGCGCCAAGGGCACCGTATACTTCGCGGTATCGGTCAAATAAATCATTTGCCCAAGAAAGTCGTCCCAAGTCCATATAAAGCTGAAGATGGCGCTAGTGATAAAGGCCGGGGTACAGAGCGGCAGAACGATTTTGAACGCAATCCCCGGTGTCGAGCAGCCGTCCATTTTGGCCGATTCGTCCAAATCTCTCGGAATTCCGCGAATAAATTGGATGATGAGAAATACGAAGAACGGGCTTACCGCCAGGAAATGAGGAACAATCAAGGGAAGCGTCGTCCCCACCCAATCGAAATATTTGAACAATATATATTGCGGCACTAATGTAACCTGCGTGGGAAGCATTAACGTCAGCATCAGGATGGCGAACCACATCGTTTTCAAAGGAAACTGGAGCCGGGCAAACCCGTATGCGACCACTGCGCTGGATAATACCGTCCCGATCACCGACAGCACGGCGATGAAGAATGAGTTGTAGAAAAAATGACCGAAGCTGAAGCCGGGAATCGCAGTCCAGCCGTTAGTAAAGTTGTCCCATTGAAACTCGCGCGGGATCAGATTCGACAGAGGAATCTCCTCATTCGATTTCAATGAGCTGCCTACCAGCCATAAGACGGGGTAAATCATTACGATGCTGCATAGTGTCAAGAACATGTATTGTAAAAAGTTTTGTTGTTTCACGCGAATCCCCTTCCCATCGTTTGAAATCTATCGATGTTAATTTTCATAATGGACCCACCGTTTCGCCGACCAAAAAATCAATGCAGTGAACACGGCGATTATAACGAGAAGGATCCATGCCAGAGCGCTGGCATACCCCATGTTGAAATACGCGAATGCTTGCTGGTACAAATATAAAGCATAGACCAGAGTCGAATGGATCGGACCGCCTTTGGTGACAATGAACGCTTGAGTGAACATTTGAAAGCTTCCGATAATTTGCATCACCAAATTAAATAAAATAATAGGCGTCAGCATGGGCAGCGTGATGGCAAAGAAAGAACGGATCTTGGAAGCGCCGTCCACCGAAGCGGACTCATAGAGCTCACGCGGGATTTGCTTCAATCCGGCCAAGAAAATAACCATCGAGGAGCCGAACTGCCACACGGCCAGCAATACAAGCGTATACAACGCCGTTTCCGGCGTATTGATCCAGTCTATTCCCGGAATACCGATTGCTCCCAATAATTTGTTAAGAATGCCGTCGCCTCCGAACAGGTTGCGCCAAATGGCCGATATCGCTACGCTGCCTCCTATGAGCGAGGGCAAATAAAAGATCGCGCGGAAGACGGACATGCCGCGAATGGCTCTAAATAGCAGCAAGGCTACCATTAAGGCGAAGCCTAATTTCAAGGGTACGGATAACACGACATAAGTAAAAGTAACCTGAAGCGCTTTCCAGAAATCCCGGTCCTCGGCAACAATCTCATAATAATTTTGGCTGCCAACCCAGATCGGGAGCTCGAGCAGGTTGTACTGCGTCAACGATAAATAGAAAGATTGGGACATCGGCCCGACGGTGAGCAAGAACAAACCGATGAGCCATGGTGAAATGAAGATATACCCCCATAGCGGTTCAAACCATTTGTTGAATTTTGCCATTGCAGTTCACTCCCAAATATTTATTCAAAGATGTCTGGTAACCAAATGGTAACTTTCTTAGCATCATTAATAAATGAGAGAAATCTATAATTAATAGCAAAATTATACGGCCTTTAGGCGTTGGCTGATCGAAAAAAAGAGACTGACGAATGTTCGTCAGTCTCTTTATGCGTGAGAGCGAAGCCTATTGCTGCGCCCGTGCTGCCCGCATTGCTATGGTTTCTTCTTCGTTAGGTCCATAGACACCCGGTGCTACGAGTCCAGCCTGGCGCATCAGTATTGTCATCTGACCGCGGTGATGAATTTGATGGCGGAGCATGAAGCTCAATACGCCTCCATAAGTCGTATCGATGAAGTTGAACAAGCGAAGTGATTCCTGAAGCTTGGCGTCAGACCACTGCTCCGTCAAAGCCGTTGCTGCCGCATCGTTAACGCGGCGGTAAGCCGCTGCGATAGCCTCTGCAGAAGTCGGCTGTTCTTTGAAATCCGGCACTTCCAATTGCAGACCTGCCGCATGCAGAAAAGCGCCGAAGCTGCCTACCAAGTGCCACGCAATCTCACCCAGGGAACGCTGTTGAGCATCTGAGACCGTCTGTTTCAGCGAAGCGTCAGTGAGTTTGTCCAGCACTTGCAGAGTAAGAGAAGCTTCAATCTTCCAGTCTTCCAGAAATCCTTTTACGCTTGTGTACATTGGCTAATCTCTCCTTCAAAGGAAATTTCAAACACAACCGAATTATACCGTACAAACGTTCGATAGTAAAATACAGCTCGTTACACTTTCATATTTTCATGTTGAATTGCCGCAGTTTCGATTTGAATGGTTGTATGCTGGATCTTGAATTTATCCGCGATGAACTGAATCGCTTGCTGCAAGATCTGTTGATGATCCTGATTATCCTCGATCAAGAGATGACAGCTAAGAGAATCCAAGCCGGATGTAATCGTCCATATATGAAGGTCATGCACGTCTTTCACACCGTCAATGCTTTCTAAAGTCTTCTTCACTTCGTCTGGATTCACAGTGATGGGCGTACCTTCCATTAGAATATGAACGGTATGCTTGATAACTCCCCAAGCACCTTTAAGGATAAGAAGAGCGACAAGGACGCTGATAATCGGATCTGCAATGTACCAGCCAAAGACCAGCATTATCAACCCGGCGACAATAGCTCCCACCGATCCCAATGCATCTCCAAGAACGTGAAGATAGGCGCTGCGAAGGTTGATATTATTTTTGACATCGCCTTTTCTCATGAGGGTCCAGGCACTTGCTATGTTAGCTAAAAGACCGATGCTGGCAATCAGCATCATGGAGCCGCTGGCGACGGCCGGAGGCTCCAGAAAACGCTCGTATGCCTCCTTTATAATAAATCCTGCAACAATGAACAAGGTGATCCCATTAAAGAGCGCCGCCAAAATTTCAAAGCGATAAAACCCGTAGGTTTTATTGGGCGAAGCTGGTCTTGCAGCAAACCAAACAGCAACCAGACTTAGTAATAAAGAGCTTGCGTCGTTCAACATATGCCCGCTATCGGATAGTAGAGCAAGACTGTTTGTAAGGAGTCCGCCGAAAAACTCCAAAAACATAATACCGACGGTAATTATCAAAGCAATGGTTAATCCCTTCTTATTGCCGTTCGGGTCAAAATGATGGTGATGACCGTGGTGGCTGTGGCCGTGATCGTGCTGGTGATGCGAATGTTCGTGGCTATGGTCATCGTGATCGTGATCGTGGTTGTGGTCCTGATGATGTTTACTCATGATAATGCCTCCTAATCGTGTTCAATATGACTGATTGCTTACAAGATTTCAAATTCCAGCCGGGTCGGATCAGCCAATAATCGCGATCCATCCACGATGGTTTCAGAATTGGAAATACATGTTTTTTCTCTCCATATGATGCCCAATCTTTTTCAATTAATATATGATCATATGCTCATATATTCATTATGTTTTGAATCTTTCTGTTTGTCAAGTGTTGGATAAAAATAAGCCGAAGACTGGAACCTCTTCTTGAACCTTTTTTCCAGACACAACGCAAAAAAAAAGAGCCGCCTCCAAGTGTTAAGAACCTGGGGCAGCTCTGTATGATCGATTACTCTTCCTCGAACAGCCTCTCGCCGCGGTACAAACGCACCGCTATTTTGGCCGTATGCGGCAGCTCTCGCGCGCTTGGAGCATGTGCCGCCAAATATCGGGCACAAGCTAGCAAATAAGTCTCCTTAGCCTGTTTCGCAAATGCATCGGTACGCGCCTCCCAACAATCGTATTCGGAAACGACGGCTTCATAAAGCTGGAACGTGTGAAACTCCGCGTCCTCGCGAAGCAGGCTTAAGCCCAATGTCCCGAGCAGAGCCTGAGGATCGCGCTGTTCGTTCAAGTAACCCTTAACCCAGCCCGCTGCCTCTTCTACCTGTTGCCTGCGGTCCATAAGGTCAAGCAGCTCCTCCGGATTGTAGCTATATCCGTTTGCAGGCTTCGGCCCAGGTGCACGCGGTACATTTAGAAATCGGTCATGATAAATTGCCATCGCCCCGTAATACAGAGCTCTGTTCAGGAGCGGCTCCTTGGAACGGCGCAGCCGCATGTGTACCGCATGCGCGTAAGTAAGAGTATGCAGAACAGCCACCCAATCGCCGAAGTCATTTTGAGTGTGGAATCGAACGACCCGCTCGGCCGCCGCCAGGCAAATCAGCTGCGCCAATCGATCAGGTGCCGCTCCGCCCAGCAGAAGCCGGGTAAGCTGATTGACCGTTTCGATCGGCTTATCGCTTAGCAACTGATCCATAAAGCTTGGCTCCTCAAGCTGAACGGATGCCACCGAGTCTTCAGTCTGCTCGAGACTTGCGAAAGCCTGACGTAACGGAGCTACCAAATCGACCGGCGCCTGCCAATGATGAAGCTCTTCGCTGCGGGTAGGTGAACCGATTAGAGGAACGAGCGAGGCCAGGATCGGCTCGGTTAACGAAGGTCCCAAGTTTTCCAGAGCCTCGAAAGCTTTATTATGAAAATCGAAGGTATGACCACCGTCTAAGTAAAAGTGGTCCGTCACCGAAATCAGCATCATGTCCGCAAGCTGTTCGGAAGTTGCGCCATTTGCAACCGCGGTTAATAGCACCTTCTCCGCGCCTTGAGTATCTCGTACCTCAACACAGCTGCGGTACCATTCCATCAGTCTTTCTATTGGAGCCGGCGAGGAAGGCAAAGCTCCGAGCAGGTGACGGGGAGCCCGGCCGGAGCTGGCTCTGGCAACATGAACTAAGCCGTGATACAAGGCGAGAATTTGTCCTGATGAATCGAGCTTGGGCAGCACGTTTCTCATCGCTGTCAAAATGGTCAGGCCCGCTCCCCAGCCATTGCCTTGTGACGTCCCGAAGGTAACTCCGATACGAACGATTTCATCCGTCGGAACACCGGATTCGACCAAGCCGATCACCGCCTTGGCGATTACGATGCCGATATTCTGCTCAAGGCCTTCCCTCAAACGCCGCTTATGCTTCTCGGCGCTGCCGACGTTCCGCGGTCTCGAGCTTACCCATACTTCCTCGCCCAAGACTTGGACATCATAGGCCGGTACGTCGTCCGCCCAGGGATCCAGCGTCCCTCCGCTGCAAATATCAAAGCGTGCATGGTGCCAATGGCACGTCAATATCCCATTGCAAACGCTTCCCAAATGAAGCGGAAAGCCGAGATGGGGACATCGGTTGTCTATCGCTCTTACCTCGTCCTCGTGGTAAAAAACAACGATGCCTCCTTTGATGATTTTGGAGTGCACTTGCTTCAGCTCCTCCAGAGTACCCGCGTTAATCCATTCTTCCGAGTTCATCACATACGCCTCCCTCACCATGATTTACCATCTCTTTTAAGTATACAATATTCATATTCACTTATGGCAATGGATTTCATTCCAGACGAAGGCGCATCCGGTTAAACAGAGTCAGCCAGCACCGCACTTAGTCGATGCCGGCTGACTCGTCTCGAAGAATCTCCATGAATTGCTGGCCTGTGATCGTTTCCTTTTCCATTAGAAACTTGGTGATTTCATGAAGCTTGTCTATATTCTCCTCCAAGATGGCTGCTGCTTTTTGATGACAGCCTTTGATGATGCTCAACACCTCTTCGTCAATTTTTGCCGCGGTCTCTGACGAAACCAACAACGAGGTGTCACCTCCCAAATAAGGATTATTTACGGTTTCCAGTGCCATCATATCGAACGCCTCGCTCATGCCGAACCTTGTGATCATGGATCTGGCGATTTTCGTAGCCTGCTCGATGTCATTGGAAGCGCCGGATGTGATCCGTTTGAAAATGATCTCTTCCGCTGCGCGCCCGCCCATGTAAGTGGTGATTTTATCTAATGCCTGCTCCCTGGACATTAAGATCGTTTCCTGCTCGTCCACTTGCATCGTGTACCCAAGCGCACCGGAGGTTCGCGGAATGATGGTGATCTTGTGTACCGGTGCTGAGTGACTTTGCTTGGCGGCGACTACTGCGTGCCCCACTTCATGATAAGCAATCGTGAGCTTATCCTGCATAGAGATAAGGACATGTTTGCGCTGATATCCGGCGATAACTACCTCAACGCTTTCTTCCAAATCGTTCTGAGAGACCTTGCTCCTGCCGAGCTTAACGGCTCGCAATGCAGCCTCGTTGACAATGTTGGCGAGATCGGCCCCCGACGCCCCCGGTGTCGCCCTGGCGATGACATGAAAGTCCACCTCATCCGCCATCTTCACCTTCTTCGCGTGCACCTTCAGGATGGCTTCCCGTCCTGCCAGATCCGGCAGCTCTACCGGCACTCTGCGATCGAACCTTCCTGGACGCAGCAGCGCTTTATCCAGCGTCTCGGGGCGGTTGGTGGCCGCTAAAATAACGACGCCCTTGTCCGCGTCGAACCCGTCCATCTCGGTCAGCAGCTGGTTTAAGGTTTGCTCCCTCTCATCGTTTCCTCCCGCGATGCCGGAGTTACGGCTTTTGCCGATAGCGTCGATTTCATCGATAAAGACAATGCACGGAGCCTTCTCCTGAGCTTGCTTAAACAAATCCCTCACCCGGGCTGCCCCCATACCAACGAACATCTCCACGAACTCGGAACCGGAAATCGAGAAGAAGGGCACCTTGGATTCTCCTGCCACGGCCTTCGCCAATAGCGTCTTCCCCGTCCCGGGAGGACCTACCAGCAATGCGCCTTTCGGGATGATGGCACCTATCTCCGTATATTTCTTTGGATTATGGAGGAAGTCGACGATTTCCTGCAAAGCCTCTTTCGCCTCATCCTGTCCAGCAACATTAGCGAATGTCACGCCGGTTTGCGCTTCGACATACACCTTCGCGTTGCTCTTACCTAAAGAAAACGGATTGCCTCCACCCGGCATCCTGTTAGCCATTTTTTTCATGAGCCACTGGCCCACGGCAAGAAAAATAAGAAACGGGAGAATCCAGGTTAGAAAGAAATTAAGCAGAGGTGACATTTCCCTAGGGATGACTCGGGTAAAAGCGACGTTCGCTTCGTACAATCGATCAACCAGCTTCGGGTCCTCAACCACACCTGTCTTGTAGAGCTTAGCCTCGGCCGTATTGACAGGAGTGAGGAAAATCACTGTGCTTTCGATTTTCACTTCCTTAACCTGACCGTCCTTCACCATGCGCAAGAACGTCCCGTAGTCGATTTCCTTCACGGAATAGTTGTATATAGCGGGCATAACAAAAGAATTAATCAGCAAGATCACCAACAGGGTGATCCCATAATAATAGAAAGTGGACTTCTTGGGCGGTTTGAACTCGTTCATACTCATTATGGTTACACCCTCCTTTCGTACGGTACAAGACCATTATTCCCCAACACTTCATGCCCCATGCTATCCAAGTCTCTCCGAAAAAAACTTCAACCTCAGTTCATTATAAGCAGCAAAAAGGGAGCCCTAGGGCTCCCTCGAGTAAAGCTTATATTATTAGTGCATTGCACCCATTGCCGCACGGCTGACTACGACGCGGCGGATAAAGAATGCTATGGTCAGACCGATAACCGTTACAACCATCGCGAAGAAGAATACATTCTGTGAAGCGAATGTCATCGCATTGGCCATCTCTACCGGCTCGTTCGGTGCGGAAGATCCCTCCAAGTACTTTTCCATGCCTTTAGTAAGGATGCTAATCGCTACCGCTGTGCCGATAGCTCCAGCGACCTGCTGCAGCGTGTTCATCACCGCTGTGCCGTGCGGATACAGCTCCGGCGGCAGCTGGTTCAGGCCGTTCGTCTGCGCCGGCATCCAAACCATCGAGATGCCGACCATGAGGCAAATATGCAAGGCCACAATCAAAGTGATGGAGGAAGCCAGCGTAATGCCGGAGAAAAACCAAAGCGTAGCCGCGACGATGAAGAGGCCGGGAATAACGAGCCACTTCGGACCATACTTGTCAAACAAGCGGCCCATCCGCGGCGATAGAATTCCGTTCAGCGCACTGCCTGGCAGCAGCATGAGTCCGGCAGCGAACGCAGACAGCTTCATGCCGTTTTGCAAATACATCGGTAAAATAATCATGCTCGACAAGATGATCATCATACAGGACAATACCATAAACAATCCCACGATGAACATCGGGTACTTGAACACGCGTAAATTCATCATCGGCTCTTTCATATAGATTTGCCGCAACGCGAACATTACAAGCGCGATCATCCCAATGACAATGGATGCAACCACAACCGGACTGGTCCAGCCTCCATCCCCTTCACCCGCTTTACTGAAGCCGAATACGACACCGCCAAAGCCGATTGTCGACAATACGATGGACAACAGATCGATGCGAGGCTTCGTGACCTCGGTAACATTCTCCAAATACTTCAGTCCCACGAACAGTCCTAACAGCAGGAACGGCAGCGAGAGCCAGAAGATGTAATGCCAAGATAAATATTCAATCAATAGCCCCGCTACCGTTGGCCCGGTCGCCGGTGCGAACATAATGACGAGACCGACGAAGCCCATAGCCGCTCCGCGCTTCTCCGGCGAGTAGACCACGAGGATCGTATTGAACATGAGCGGAATTAACAAGCCCATTCCGATCGCCTGCAATACCCGAGCTACCATTAACAATTCAAAATTGTACGCCAGCGCCGCGATCAGCGTGCCGACGATGGAGCTCGCCAGGGAGACGATGAACAATTGCCTTGTCGTAAACCATTGCAGCAGCAGTCCCGTCATCGGCATCAGAATGCCGAGCGTTAACAGAAAGCCTGTCGTTAACCATTGTGCGGTCGCGGCAGAAATATGGAACACGTCCATTAGATTACTGATCGCGATGTTGAGTGCCGTCTCGCTGAACATGCCAACGAAGCCGCAGATGAGCAGCGACGCCATAATGGCTCGCGTGTTGTATTGCTTCATGTAGTTTCCACTTCCCTCTCCTGAAAAATCTCTATATATAAGCGATTTAGTTATCGCCTCTCTAACTGTTACAATAATCGTAACAGTTATTTATGTCAATACTATGAACATGTTTTATTTGTAAAAAAAGATTTACGCAACGGGTAAACGTTAGCTATCCTTGCTCACGTTATACCAATTCAGCGCTTTTGTCTCCAGCTCTTTCACGAATGTATCCTTGCCGTCCATATAAGCTTCTATGTCTCTTGGGAATTGTCTTGCGAGGCTTTCCTTCAACTCTCCATATCGCTGCGTGTCGTCGGAATGAGTCCGGAGATAATCTCTCACGGCCAAGTGGCGCGTAATATCTTCCTCGTTATCGGCTTGAAACACATGCACTTGATGTGTCCGGTTGTCTCCGCCTTTACGGAAATATCTCCTTCCTGACATGCCAAACTCTCCCATACATTCGTAACCAAGGCTTCTCATTTGTTCATTGAATGAATCCACTTGTTTAATATCTTTTACAACCGGCATAATATCAATGATCGGTTTCGCCTTTAACCCTGGCACCGAAGTGCTGCCGATGTGATGAATGTCAACTAGCTCCTGGCCGAAAATGCTTCTTATTTGCTGAGACTCTTCGATATAGTTTTGCACCCAATTATCACTGTATTCCGTTACAACAACATTCATCCTATAAACCTCCTTAGTGGACATATCCTTTTCGTTCTTTTCAGGGCATTCCACCATCATATAAAAGTGAAGGAATAGTGTCAATCACAAATTGAGACACGCAAAAGGATTGGGACAGCAAAAAAACAGGGATGAACCGCCAACAGCTCACCGTTGACCGTCCATCCCTTTATAGTACGTGATATTAGTTGAAGCCGCCGTTTACGCGAATCGTTTGTCCTGTGATCCAACGGGCTTTGTCGCTAACTAGCAGCTCGATTGCATTCGCGATGTCCTCCGGCTCACCAAGTCTTCCGAACGAATTCATTCGTCGGTACGAATCAATCAGCTCCTCCGATTTGCCGTTCAAGAACAACTCGGTTGATACTTGCCCAGGCGCTATGCAGTTGATGATAATATCCTTAGGACCGAATTCCTTCGCCAATTGTCGGGTTAGCTGCTCGACCGCACCTTTCGTTGCTGCATAGACGCTGTATGTCGGGATCATCGCGCCCGATACGGAGGTCGAGAAGTTGATGATCGTCCCGCCCTGTGCCATATGCTTCATAGCTTGCTGGCAAGCGAAATAAGTACCCTTCACGTTGACTGCGAACTGCCGGTCAAACATCTCCTCCGTCACGTCCGCTATAGCCGTACATTCCATGATGCCGGCATTGTTAACGAGAATGTCCAATCGGCCAAAGCGCTCGAGCGTCTTGGTGAACAACATTTCGACTTCGCTCACCCTGCTCATATCGGCGCGGATGGCTGCCGCCTCGCCTCCGGCTTGCTCAATCATGTTCACAGCCTCATCGGCTTTTCCTGAATTCGATGCATAATTGACAACTACCTTTGCGCCGGATTGCGCTAATTGAATCGCTATTTGTCGTCCGATACCCCGTGACGCTCCAGTGACTATGGCAACTTTTCCATGTAAGCTCATTTCTGTTCTCTCCTTTATTCGAGACTGGCCGAAAGGCTTCTATCGTGTTCGGCCTTGTAAACTCATTATAGTAAAGGTTTGCTGAACTCCGTTAGAACATACCTGTTCAATTCTTGCCTAATTCTCTTCTGTCTCGTTATAATAAAAGGAACTTTGACAATCTTTCCGGAAAGAAGCTGATATAGATGGACGAATCAGTGCGAATGGAGCAGGCTTTGCAGCAGCTTGCAATCTTGATAGAACGCTTCGCTCCATCGGACGGTACGCACCCCACTTCCGTGCCTTCTTTATTTCTGATGCGTGCCACGCAGCTGTCAGAACCGCTGGAATCCGTATATAAGCCATCCATTTGCGTCGTGGCGCAAGGTGCCAAGACGGCCACACTGGCTGATGAAATCTACCGCTACGATCCTTCAACCTACCTGGTCACATCCGTCGAATTACCCATTGTGGGCAGAATCATAGAGGCTGCGCCGGACATCCCGTATTTAAGCTTGAAGCTGAGCTTCGACACCGACGTGATTCTGGATATCGTGAAGGAGATGAAGCGCCCCGATTCCGTTCAAGCGGAAGCCGCCCGCGGTATTACCGTGAACAGGACAACTCCCGCATTACTCGAAGCCATTGTGCGGCTTATGCAATTGCTTAACACACCTGACGACATTCCGGTACTAGCGCCGCTCATCATCCGCGAAATTCTGTACAGGGTGCTTCAAAGCGATCAAGGATCGCTAATTCATCCATTCGCTGTCAACGGCAGCCATGCACATAGTATAGCTCAAGCGATCCAGCTGATTAACCGGCAATACGATCGCCCGCTCGTCATCGAGCAGCTTGCCAAGTCCGTCAATATGAGTACGTCGGCATTTCACAAGCATTTCAAGCGCGTCACGGCGATGAGCCCGCTGCAATACCAGAAAACCGTGCGCTTGCAGGAAGCCCGGCGCTTAATGCTGACGGAAACCGTGCAGGCATCCGATGCCGCCTTTCGCGTAGGCTACGAGAGCCCGTCCCAGTTCAGCCGGGAATACGCCCGTATGTACGGACGTCCGCCGAGGCTGGATGTTCAAGAGATTCGCGGGTCTATGGCAGGTTCAAGCTCTTGAGTCTGACCATGGATCTGTTGAATCGGCAATAACTTTAGTCCTATTTTTCTCAGGTAGACCAGCCGCAGTTCGATCTCTTTTCTTCGATCGGCATCCTCAAAACTTCATCAAAGGTTTTACCTTCTATCGTTACAGCAAACTTTCCGGTTTGGACTCGCTTCTAGTAACATATACAAAGCTGGCAGGCGTATAAATAGATAATGAGTAAAAATCCAATTGATATGATTAGATTCCTGCTTCTTGCGGACATCTCTTTGAATCTGAAGTGTAAGAACATTCTTATCAAGAAATTATAAAGTATCAATACTCCCACCAAAGGAAGCCACATTACTCATCCAATCCATTGTTTACCCATCCATTGGTCTCTAGTGTTTAACCCAATAATTTGAAAAATCGTAAATCGTTGTCTTCTTCCCTGTAACAAGGGTACCCTGTATTGGGATTTGCCTGTAACAAAAATCACAGTCTGTAGATGTGCTTTAATGTACAATAAAATGATTATATCAAGGTCTACTGCTTAATGGAGGAATAGAGAAATGAAACAAGAGCATATCGTCCATTTTAAAATTATTAACAAGACGGGAACGCGGCTGCTTAGAGGACTTATTTATTTGGAGGAACATCAGGAGCCGACCTTGCAAGACTTTGAGAAGTGCCTTCAAGACTGCGGTCACGAAGTTCGCATAGTAAATAAGGAGCAGTTCATTTTCCGAGCGTTCAAGCCTGGAGAAGAATATCTTATCGATGTTCTGGAAGATTACGAGGATCCTCATACAAGGGACCGGAATGCCGAGAACTTGGCCAAGACGTTCATGAAGGACAACAATCCTCTTTAATCTGTGACCCGCTCCAATTATTTTACGCTGCAGATGTAACGCGGCTACTGACATCCTCGGTGCCGCGTCTAACTTTTCCGTTGGTAACCGAAACACCCTCATCTACGCCGTACGCTGTAAAACCTCATTGCTCGCGGAACGCCTTTGATTTCCAAAAATCCGTTGTAAATAAGCTGCCGCAGCCGGTATTCCAAATAGCTGTCACCAACGTATTGATCGCAATATCCGAGCGCCTCGCCTATTACCCTTGCCGCCTTAATAAAATCGTTATTTGCCTTGTAGGAGTGCAGCTTCTCGACGGTCTCCAGCAAATAAGAATCGAAATGATGCTCATCCACATTAAGGACTCGATCTCCATCCCATATGCGTAACACCTCATGCTGATTGGCGAACTCTAACCATTCCCGCTCTAGTCTACGCCTTGTTTCCCATGCGATAGCCCCATTTTCCCCGATTTCCCCCCAAACAGCTTGAAGCTTCTCGGGGGGGATTTCTCCTGCGTGCAAATAGTCGATATAACGATCCGCAGTGTTATACTTTCGTTGGCAAGCTTCCGCAGCATCAAATAGAACTATTTTATTGGGACTGTTCCTCAGCAAATAAAGAGCATACCGTAAACCTACTTGCTCGTGAGCATTTTTACCGCTCCATATAACTATGGAAGCTTCATCCGGAATTGGGGCCATTTGCTCCGTTATGCTTTGATGAATAGCAGCAAAATCATAATCCGTCTCGTCATCCCCAAAGTTAATATGATCTCTGAACCATCCGCCTCTCTCGGCCTGTCCCGATTCCTCATGAAGCTGCCATAGGGGACCAATAGCAAATTGCTCACGAAAACATATAATCTTGTTTGTATCCTCATATCCCAGCTGCTGAATCGCAAATTTCAGACTTCCGGCTAAAGAATCGCCGAATACAATATGTACCTTCGTGGTGGCTGCATCCGGTATCCATCGTGATATTTTGTTATCTGGAACTAGAAGCTTGCCGTAGATATCCCTCAAGTTTTTGTACAGATCTATGTTTGCATTCTTGTTCATTTCAACGAGATCCAATTGCAGCTTAATCGTTGTCAGAACCTGTCTTGCATCGTTCAAAGAAAGTCCATTGATCGCCTTCTGCATTTCAACCAACTTATTCAATTTCTATGCCTTCCTCTCATTAAGTTAGTTCTAATTGATTGCACAATTTCAGATCACCGTTCTATCCGAGGTGGCTTTTCAGGTGTAAAACTTAGAACAAATCCGCCGCGATAAATAAGTTCGCCTCGATCCCCTTCTATATATTGATCCGCTTCAGCAGGGTCGAGCAATTGCAGCCTTTTTTCCCCTGTAAATGATTCCACGAATCATATAACCACCTGCTCGCAACTGTCAAAAAATTGTCTAACAACATTATTCGATACCAGGATAGGTATCCCCTTTTCACATTGCATAAAATGAAAAACAGGTTAACCCATTTCAATAGGGTCAACCTGTTATACTATCATTCTATTAGCCTGCTCGTTTTCCATAATCGGAGCCTGCAGGATATCGATCTGCCGAAATATCTTGCTCCTATTTATACTAAAGAAGTGCTGAATAGACTTCTGAATGGACATTATGGGGCTGCGCTTGCTCAGATTACTTTGGAAGGCAGCAGTACGTACCGGATTAGGGAGTGTATCGAAGAAATTATTAGAAACTATGACAAGCCCTTGCGAATTGAAGTGCTCGCTGAAATAGCCCATATGAGTATTTCCTCATTTCATCGTCACTTTAAAGAGGTCACCGCAATGAGTACGATTCAGTTTCAAAAACAGCTTCGATTACAGGAAGCTTGGCGTTTGCTACTATCCGAGTCAGCGGATGCCGCAGACGCAGCGTTTCGAGGAGGCTATGAGAGTTCTTCGCAATTTAGCCGCGAGTATGCTCGTATGTTCGGCTCTCCAAAAGCGGACATGAAGCGATGGAAAGAATATGTTGATAGCCGAGCGTAATTGTGCGGATTGATAAATTAGGTTGCAAATGCCGGCTTCTCAGTGTATTTTATGAATAATCGATATATTCAATTCGGAGTGAAGCTTATGGATATCGTATCAATGCATCACGGTAAGCACTGTGTGCCAGAATGGAAATGGAATGTTCCCATAGGCTGCCATCCGGGGTTTACCCTGTGGAGTATTTGGGGCGGAGAAGGTCAAATGAAGCTCGGTAATAACTGCTACCGGTTAAGTGTCGGAGATGTATTTTTTATCAATTATAAGAGTGAGGTCGATGCTTTTCAAAGCGAGCATGCCAGCCTGGATGTCCGCTACATTGATTTCACCTTGCGTAATCCGGAAATACTGAGTGACCTGCCCGAGCATCGCCATTTTGATCAATTTCATTTCGTGCTAGAGCTGTTCAATCGCTTTCGTGCGGCCGAAGAAAGAAATAACCAGGCGCAAATGGAAATATGGCTGCGAGCGCTTATTACGGAGTATCAAACGAAAGCCCCCGTATCCTCCGGCGCATATACGAAACCGATAGATGAACTATGCCGCATGTTTCAACAGCAGCCGCAGCACCCGTATGATATGAGCGAGCTGGCCAAAAGCCTGTCTCTTACGACCGATCATTTCATCCGCATCTTTAAACAGGAACGCGGAATTACGCCCTACTCTTATCTGCAGCGCTGCAGGCTGGAAACGGCCAAAACCCTTTTGCGCATGTCTACTCTCAGTATTACGGACATTGCTAGCAGCTGCGGCTTTTCCGATATTTATAATTTTTCACGGTTCTTCCAGTCAAAGACAGGCTTATCCCCAAGAAAGTTTCGAAGCTGAATTCTTATTTGTGAGAAATCGATCTCAAGCCGTTCTTCCCTTGCCTGTTGGATAGCTTCTCAGCTTCAGTTGTCCGACAGAATTCCGATGATGACGTTAGCGTCCATTTCATCAGAATGAACCCACTTGGGAAGCAATCCATTTTGTGTAAATAGTTCGGCAGTTAGCGGTGCCTGCTTCTCGCTGGTCTCCACTAGCAGCAAGCCTCCTTTTGCAAGCCATTGAGGAGCCTCCGCCACGATTCTTCGTTGAACATCCAGTCCGTCAGCTCCTCCATCAAGGGCAATTCTAGCCTCGTGGACGCGAGCCTCCGCCGGCATGAATTGTATCGATTCCGTCGGGACGTATGGAGCATTGGCAATCATTACGTTGACCCGGTTAGCAAGCTGAGCAGGCAGAGGCTCAAAGAGATCCCCTTCATATACCAAGCCTCTGTCTAAGGGAATGTTTCGACGAGAGCAATGCACTGCAGCAGGATCGATATCAACTGAATGCAGTTTAATACCTTCCACCGAAGCGGCTAAGGCAGCACCTAAAGCGCCGGAACCGCAGCACAGATCGACCACTACGTCTCCCGGTTGAGTGAGAGATACGGCATGTCTAGCAAGAAACTCGGTTCGCTGACGGGGCACGAATACCCCCGGATCCAGCTCAATTCGCAATCCGCAAAATTCCGTCCAGCCGATTATATGTTCCAGAGGAAAACCGGCAGCCCTCCGATCCACTAGGTGGGCTAATTCGGTATTATTCTGTGATGCAGCTATTAACAAGCGAGCCTCATCCTCAGCAAAAACACATCCGGCTGCCCGCAGCTTCCATACGATTGAGTCCCAAGCGCTGCTTCCTATTTCGCGATATTCCACATATCATCCTTCTTTACCTGAAGATTTACTAAAACCAGTTTACATGGAAGCGTTAGAGGACTTATATGTCAAAAATTCTTATAGTTAAACTGTCCCGACGGCAGAATCCTCCATTTCCATAATTCACCTTATTATATTGGTTTCACGAGCATGATTCAAAAGCAAAAAAGCCGCATATGCGGCCTCCTTTTAATAAAACACTAACACTCTCCATCATTCCTACGTCATAATGGCCAGCTGCTCCCGCTTCACCTCGAAGGCAAGCGGTTCTCCAGCGTAGAAACGCCTGATCTCCTCCACCATCATTGTACCGATCCGTAGTCGTGAGTCCGGATTGACTCCGGCAAGATGAGGTCTGGCTATCACATTACCGAGCCGCCTGAATTCGCTGTCCGGAGGAAGAGGCTCTACGGAGAATACATCCAACCCGGCCAGAAAACGGTTCTTGCGAAGCTCTGCAAGCAGCGCATCTTCGTCGATCAAATCGCCTCGGGCCGTGTTGATCAGCATCGCGCCGGCCCGAATCAGGGACAGCTCCTTCTCCCCGATCATCCGATACGTTTCCGGCACCTTCGGCGCATGTAAAGAGATAATATCTGACGATGACAGCAGTTCGTGCAGCGAGGCTAGCCGAACCCCCAGCTCGGCGGCTTTGTCCTCCGACAGGAACGGATCATAGCCGAGGATGCTAACACCGAACGGCTGAAGCAGCTTGATGACCTCTCGCGCCACCATGCCCAATCCGACCAAACCGACCGTTTTTCCACGAAGCTCATACGTTTCCAATGCCGGCAGCTTGGCGTTTCCGCCAGTGCTCATAATTTCATGAACCCTGATAATCCGATGACCCAACGCAAGAATAAGCGCCAGCACCGATTCGCTCACGGATACGGCAATAGCATAGTTGCTGTTAAGCACGCGGATTCCACGGTCGTACACCTTCGTTGTCGGCAGCACCGGGCGAATGGAGCCGGCCATGTGCGCAACGAGCTCCAACTGCTCTGCATGCTCCAGCACCTCGTCGTCCAGCGGACAAGTTCTCCAGGTTGTGATGATGATATGCGCTCCCTTTACTCTGTCCGCAAGCTCTTCCTTGGTGAAGGGGCGGTCATACGGGTTCCATTCAATATGTCCCAGAGACTGCAGCTGGGCTTTCGTCTCCTCCGTCAAGAAAGCGCTGATCTGATTATTAGGTATTTGCACTAAAATGGTCCGCATACTTGCTTCCATCTCCTCATCTCCGTCAGGAGGAAAATGCCGAAGTAGACGGATTGCTCCATCTACCCCGGTCTCCTTATCAAATCCTATTTCTTCTGCTGTGCATCATAGGCTTTTTGGTAAATCTCCAAGTACTTTTTAAGGTTCATCTTATCAAGCGTACTCACGTAGTTGTTCCATTCCTTCTCGATATCCGCATCCCCTGTCACGAATCGGGCGATCATGGTTTTCACATAGTCGTTGATCGTTTTGTCCAGCTCGGCGAGCACTTGGGAATCGCTAGGCGGGAAGAATAACGGCGGAACCAGCGTCTTGATATCCGGCTTGAACGGTTCATAATTTTTCTTCGTAATGTCGTAGTACATCTTTTCTTTATCCGGCAGCTTCAGCACCGCCTGACCTGCATACCAATCCTTATCCGTCCGGTAGTTCAAGCCGTATTGGGCCCAGCCCTCATTCTGTACCCGGCCGAATGGAATGAGCAGCCGGTATTTCGCAGGCTGACCGTCCCTGCCCAGGTCGCCTGGCTGCGGCCAAGACCACGACGAGTTTTCCACGCCGAAGTTGGAGTACAGGTTGGCTTCGAAATCATACATCACATCCGCCCAGCGCATCGTTGCTTCCGGGTACTTATTGGTGTTGGTCATGATGAAGTTGCCCGAGCGGATTTTGTCATATGGATTCCAGAATGCGGTCTGCTTACCGGAAGGTCCCTTGAGCGGAGCTATCGGCTGGTAATCGAGCCATCTGCCGCTCGGTCCTTCAACGATCGTAATGGTCGACGGCGAATGCGCCGGCATAGCCCCTGCGATGGCAATATCCGGATTTTCCGCGATTTTCTTAAGTCCTGCGTCGTCCTGAGTGAAGGATTGCGGAGCAATCAAGCCTTCTTTATATAGCTTATTTAAATATTGCAGTCCCGCTTTCCATTCGGGCTTGTTGTATACGACATCGATTTTACCGCCATTGACGATCATCCGTTTCATACCGTCGTCATAAATAAACGAATTCATAATAAAAGGATCGATGAGAGTTCTCGTCCCGGTAGCTCCAGCCAGCGCCAGCTCATCCGGCTTGCCGTTGCCGTTCGGATCCTTCTCCTTAAATGCCTTGAGCATTTGATAGAACTCGTCAAGCGTTGCAGGCTCCTTTAATCCGAGCTTATCGAGCCATGGCTTATACACATACATTTTAAAATTCATCGAGCAGTGATAGCATTCGTTGACATACGGCAAGCTATAAACTTTATTCCCTGGCGCCGTTACCGCATCCTTGACCTCCGGCATTTCCTGGAATATTTTCTTCGTATTCGGTCCGTACTTCTCAATCAAGTCGGTAAAGGAGACGAACACTCCCTGTTCTCCGTACACCATCTGCTGCTCGGGAGAGATCCCCATGTTCAGGATGACATCCGGCAGATCGCCGCTTGACAGCACCAGGTTCAGCTGCTCCAGATAGTTCTTCTCATCCGTAACGATCCATTCCACCTGGACATTCGTCTTATTCTCGAGCCATTTCGTATAGCCGTTCGTGTTGAAGTTCTCCACCAGACTGTTGCCGCGGACAAGCACCTTCAGCTTGATTTTCTCATTTACGATGGGAAATTGGCCGGGCGGATTCACTTTGTTTGCCGTCGGACTTTGTTTGTTCTCACCCTCCTTGGCTGTTTCACCGGGATCCGACGTGCACGCTGACAGCAGTAACGAGAGACAAAAGACGATCGTCCACAACAGCACTATCCTTTTTCGCATGGTCTTGACCTCCCATAATCAAATGCTCACTCACCCTTAAGACCGTTGCCGCTTACCCTTTAATGGATCCGATCATCACCCCTTTAACAAAATGCTTTTGCACAAACGGATATATCACCAGCACGGGGACGGTAGCAACTACGATCAGCGAGTATTTAAGCAGGTCCGCCAAGC
This sequence comes from Paenibacillus sp. NPDC056579, assembly GCF_042793215.1. Taxonomy (NCBI): domain Bacteria; kingdom Bacillati; phylum Bacillota; class Bacilli; order Caryophanales; family Paenibacillaceae; genus Paenibacillus; species Paenibacillus sp. NPDC056579. The sequence goes on along the minus strand of NZ_JBHTVD010000004.1, from coordinate 293,203 downwards.
CCTGTCTGGCAACCAAATCCTCTTCGCTCATCACCATGCTCGGATCGATTTGATTCTGGATCAAGATGCTGCGAAGCACCAGCTGCAGCGGATATAATTCCCGGTCCTTCAAGTACAATAAAGCGCTGAAATAGGAGTTCCAATGGTTGACCGCATAAAATAGCGAGATAACCGCTACTATCGGTCCGGACAGCGGCAGGACAATCCGGGTGAGAAACTGCCAGTCGGTTGAACCGTCCACCTGTGCAGCCTCGAGCATCTCATTAGGGATATTCGTCTGAAAGTAAGTGCGCGTAATGATCACATTAAATACGCTGAGGGCGGAAGGGATGATCATAGCCCATCTCGTATCCAGCAAGCCTAAATCCTTTACCAGCAAATAGTTGGGAATCAGGCCGCCGGAGAACATGATGGTGAATACAAAAATAAACATGATCAGGTTTCTTCCAATGAAATCTCTTCGCGCCAGCGGGTAAGCCGCCATTAACGTCAGCACGACATTGATTATCGTGCCTGCTACCGTGTAGAACAGCGAATTGGCGAATCCGGTCCATACCGCTTTGTTGCTGAACACCGCCTCGTACCCTTTAAGCCCCGGATCCACAGGCCACAGCCAAACTCTGCCGGAAATTACCGCCTCCGAGGAGCTGAAGGAAGCGCTGACAATATATATTAGCGGATACAGCATGGATAAGAAAAATATTGATAATATCGTATAGTTAACTATGTTAAATACTTTGTCACCGGTAGCTTCTCTTATGCTACGATGCATGCGTCATTCCCCCTACCCTACCACAGACTGCTCTGGCCGATTTTTTTGGCAAGCCGGTTCACGGAGATCAGCAGGATGAGATTGATGATATTCTTAAACAATCCAATCGCGCTCGAATAAGAGAAATTGACAATATTCGAAGCCAAGCCAACCTTATACACGTACGTATCCACAATCTCGGATGTCCGCAGGTTGAGCGGATTTTGCATCAGGAATGCTTTTTCAAAACCGATCTCCAGCATCCGGCCGACATCCAGAATAAGGAGAATAATCGCGATGGGTAAGATGCCGGGAATATCGATATGCCAGATTCTGCGAAGCTTGGAAGCCCCGTCTACAACCGCAGCCTCATGAAGAGAAGGATCGATGCTTGCCAGCGCCGCCAAATAAATAATGCAGCTGAAGCCGACGTTCTGCCATACGCCCGACCACACATAAATGCTGCGGAAGTACGATGCCTCGCCTATCCAGTTCACAGGGTCAAATCCGAACCAGGAGATGATTACATTAACAATCCCGATTCGCGGATCAAGCACCTGAAAGATGATGCCGACCATGACAACGACCGAAATAAAGTGCGGTGCGTAAGTAACCATCTGAACCGTCTTCTTAAACCTCTCATGCATGACGTAGTTCAGGCTCAGAGCCAGCAGGATCGGAAACGGAAAGCCTGCAGCCAGCTGATAGAAGCTGAGGGCAATCGTGTTCCACATAATGTTCCAAAACTCGTAGGATTCAAAGAAGCGGACAAAATGATCGAAGCCGACCCAGCTGCTCCCCCAGATTCCTTTGCTTGCGACGAAGTTCTTAAATGCAATTTGAGCTCCGTACATCGGAACGTATTTGAATATAATGATAAAAGCAAACGGGAGCGCCATCAGCAAATATAGCTGCCAGACCCTCCCCATGTCCCGCAGCAATTTTCTGTGTCTGCTCATAGGAACCGCATGGGACAATTGCTTCGTACTTGCCGTTTCCATTGGTGCCACCTCCTACGGGAATAGAACATTTATCTGCCGGCGAGCATCGCTTGCGCAAGAATAGTCTCCGCTACCTCCATCGTCTTCAATGCGTCACCAAAGTGGGAGGAAGGCAATGTCCCCGACTTCAAGCAGCGGATGAATTCCTGATGCTTCGCAAGAAATCCTCCGTACTGGAACAGCTCCTGGCCCCCCGCCATTTCCCGGGCATCGTATTCGATTCCTTGGGTATCTCCATCGGCGTATAGGAAGCCTTTGGTCTCATGCTCGGCCTCTACGCAAATGTTGGGAGCATGCATTTCAACGGAAAAAATACGGCGTCCGCTGGACCAGCTATTGATCAGGTAGCCCGTCGAGCCGTTGTCAAAGTGGAGCGTAGCCGAAATGAAGTTGATATCCGGCACCTGAACCCGTTTGGTCATGCTTTCCACATGGACGACTTCACCGCCGCACATCCAGCGCACCGTGTCGATGGAGTGCACCGTATCGTCCATCATCCGGTCTCTGGCATGAAGGTACGGCTTGATCTCGGATTTGTAAAATCGGCATACTGCGTGCGTAATCGGACCTCGCTGCAAGCATTCCTCTCTAAGCTTCGTGACCATCGGTGAGCTGCGACGCTGAAAGCTGACTTGGGTGATGCAGCCGTTCTTTTCAGCCAAGTGGGCTAACGACCGTGCTTGATGTATCGTAATACCCAAAGGCTTCTCAATGTACAGGTTTAAGCCCTGCTCCAAGCACCATACCCATATGTCGTACATGAGATGCGGCTGACCGATCACATAGACGGCTTGCGGCTTGACTTCTTCTACCATTAAACGGTAGTCGCTATACCTGTTTTCAATTCCGTATTGATCTGCCGTTTGCTGCAGCGCTAATGGATTCAGATCGCATACCCCGGCTATTTCCACGTCATCCATATAAGCTAGCGACGGGTAGTGCACCGAATTGGCCATTCGGCCGGCGCCAATAATGGCTACTCTGATTTTATCCGTCATATCGCAGTTCCTCCTTTAAGCGAATAATGACTTCGCGTAATCCATGTCTTCTCGAATCAGCCGGTCCACGTCCTTATCGTTCGTGTATTCCGCCGACAAGCAGACGACTCCGCTGTAATTGCGCTGCAGCAGATAAGCCGCAACCCGTGGCCAAGATGCGAGTCCCTGACGCCCGGACGTAAAGTATCGCTTCCATTCGGCGTTCTGCCCTTCAGGCCCGTTCAACCGGTGATAATAAGCGTTCTTCAAATTCACCATGGCTAAGTGAGGCCAAATGATATCCAGACCGTATTCCGGCTGCTGTCCGGCCAGAGCATCATGGGCGCAATCCCAGATCGCTCCTACGCATTCAGGCGATAGTCCGTCGAGCAAATGCAGCATCCCCATAGAATCGGTGACGAAATTGCCGTAGTGCTGCTGTACCCCAACCTGCACCCCATACTTTTCGCATAGTGGGATAAGCGCTTCCAATTTCTCGCGTTCCCGCTTCTCGGAAGCTACATAACCAAGCTCCGGCGATATCGTAGGCATAATCCGGATCATCGGAATTCCCGCCTCCGCACAACCGGCAAACACTCGCTCGTCTGTACCGCTTGCCACACTGAAAATGCTTAGCCCGTGGTCGGCGAATTGCTCTGCAAGCTTCGGAAGCTGATGGGCGTTCGCCGGATCGACTTGGAAGCCGTCGCGCAGCGGAAACTCGACACCGTCGCAGCCGAGTTCCTTAACGAATTTGCACAAATCCCAGACGGATAAGGTTTTCCAAGGCTTCGTGAACACAGAGAACAAAACGGATTGATCTGCCATGGTGAGCACATCCTTTGCTTTTTTGATATTTTTTCTTATGAGTCTGAGTCAACAATATAATATCCACTTATTTCCTTACGGGCTTTACCGGATCCGATTATGGTTCCTGTTTTCGTAATAATCAGGACTAGGCCCAAGCTTGCGAAGCACCGGTTCGCTAACCCGGTTCAGCCTCTCCATAACATCTCGACTCAGCTCCACGGACGCCGCCTGCGCATTCAGCTCCAGCTGCTCCACGTTGCGCGACCCGACAATAGTCGTGGCAATGGCACTGTTAGTAATTGCCCAAGCCAGGCATAGCACAATCATGTGGAGGTCCAGCTCACGAGCTATCGTCTGCACTTCCTTCAGCACGTTATTGATTTCCGCTTCGGCTCCTACCTCTCCATGGCGGGTTCCTTGCCCCCTGCTGTGATGGAAGTGTCTGGACCTTGCCTGCATGGGCTTCACATCCGCCAGATCGGCGTATTTGCCGGTTAATAAGCCCTGCTGCAAAGGCATGTAGCCGATTACACCCATTTGATGCTTCTGGCAATATGGAAGGATGGTCTCCTCGATCGCCCGCGATATCAAGTTATACGGCAGCTCGTTGGCTGCTGCTTTCACTCCGGTCGCACGCACCTCCTCCATTTGTGCAACCCCGTGATTGCTGATCCCGATATGGCGAATTTTCCCTTCCTTCTGCAGCTCCCGGAGCGTACAGAATACCTCTTCGACGGTTGGCGGGCTCGCAATCAATCCGGGGTTTGTCGTAAAATGCCGAATCGCCAACGGCGATATCGGCCAATGCAGCATATACAGGTCGATATAGTCGGTCTGCAGACGCTTTAGACTTGCCTCGCAGCCCTTCCTCAGCAAATCCGGTCGCGCATTCGCCGTATTGATCTTGCTGCCGATAACAGCCTCGTGACGGCGCCCCTTAAGCGCAATCCCGAGCGATATTTCACTTTCCCCATCATTATAGATTTCCGCCGTATCGAAATAATTGATCCCGATGTCCAAAGCCTTATGTACGACTTCATCCACGTCCTTCTGAGACTGGTCCCCCCAATAAGCCCCTCCGCCGTATTGCCAGCACCCCATGCCGAGAACGCCCAGCTTCAGATCCGTAGCTCCAAGTGTCCGTACTTTCATCGTTCCGCCTCCTTTATGGAGGGAGTTCGGATCACGCCTTTTTTCAAAATCAAATTGCCCTTATACGCCTCGTCGCTGGTCGCAATAACGGCAAAAGCCTCCTTCGCTCTGCTGTAAAAGGCGAACCGCTCCACATAGTCAAAATCAACGAAATCCGGTTGGCTGGAACGAATCAGGGCGCGGTACTGCTCCCATACATCCGGCTGACGGTCTTTTTCCCCCAAGGACATTACTGCTGCCGGGCGTTCCACCGCGTAATCCAGCGGAAAAAAAGGCATAATGGCTCCAAGCACATCCGTAATTCGGTGTCCATCGCTTCGAATCAATCGTTTGGCCAAGGTGACAGCCGGAAAATTACCGTCTGCCAAGACGATTTCGTCCCCATGGCCCATTTCCATCAAAGCCTGCATCAGCTGCGGAGAAATGATCGGCGGTATTCCTCTCAACATTCTCGCGGGACCTCCTTAAGCAGGATAGCTGCTTTCGTTTACACCGGCATCATTCGTTCAGCAGGTGATTTTTGTAAATATTTTAATTAAGCTATTCTATTTTATGGGGGAACCCTGTAATTATGTTATTATGAAACAACTTATTATTACTAAAATTAAACTAAACTCTAGGGTGCTGAAGATGAGTCAATTGGAGATGAGAGATCAAAAAGGCAGCAAGCTTGCCATTCTGCAAACGCTGCGGCTTCACGGCCGCATGTCGCGAATTGATTTGACAAGATTGACCGGACTCAGCAGAGCCACGATTTCGATCTCCATAGCAGAGCTGATGGAAAACGGACTGGTATACGAAACCGACAGCCGTATGACGACCAAAGGACGCCCGGCTACATCACTGGATTTGGTTGCACATTCGACCGTGATGCTAGGAGCGGATTTGGATAATAAAGCATGGACGCTTGGAGCTTTCGACCTGCTGGGCAATCCGATCAAGACGACAAAAATTCCCGTTTACTCTTTCGAGCCGGAGATTACGTTCAGCACACTAGCTAATGAGATATTATCATTTGCGAAGAGCTTGGACCTCGCGCCTGTACCTTTGCTCGGCTTGGGCGTACCGGGCCTGGTGGACGGCAAGCACAGCATCATTCGCAGCGCCGCCGATTTGGACTGGCATAACGTTGAAGTCGCCGAGATGATGGAGAAAGCAACCGGATGGCCGACAGTCGTCGTAAACCGGCATCGCGCACGCGGATTGGCAGAATGCCGATATGGCGCAGGCCAGTCCTATCACAATTCCATCTATATCGGCGTTGGCATGGGAATTGCCGCCGGCTTGTATATTGACCGGCAGCTGATGTCCGGATCCATGGGAGGAGCCGGAGAAATCGGGCATACGACGATAGAACCAGAAGGCCCGTTATGCCCCTGCGGCAATCAGGGCTGTCTGCAGACCTTGTCCGCAGGTCCTGCGATCGAGCGGGAATTCCGCAAGCTGATGCGCACTAACGAACATACGTTTCTATTGCCTGACGAATCGATGGATTTACAGTTTGTTAAGGCGCAGGATGTCTGTGCTGCGGCCGAAGCCGGGGACGCTTACGCAGCGCAAGTGATTAAGAAGGCCGCCTCCTATCTCGGGATTGCCATGGGTAATTTATTGAATACGTTCAATCCCGAAGCGATTATTCTAGGCGGAACGATCCCGAATGCCAGCCCTCTGTTTGTGGAGACCGCTACCAAAACCATGCGGCAGCGGGCAATGCGCCAGCTGTCGGTCGATACCATAGTAAGCTCCTCACAGCTAATGGATATTGGAGGTGCGCTTGGAGCGGCGAATTTTGCGTTCGACAAGAACATTTCCCTGTCCTTTTTCAATTAATGATAAGGCTCTGTTTATTTCCTAATGTTGATAATTGAATACAGTCTAGTTCTGCATTTTCTTGATTCCAACTATAGTTGAAACTTGAAACAATATTTGGAAGGTGCTGACGCCGAGTGTCGAAAGAACATAATCACGTTGAAGAAAGCGCTCCTTTGTAGAGGAAATGAAAGAACGTGCACGAGCTTGGCACAGTAATTCCTAATGAGAAAAACGTCTATCGACGTCCTTTCACAGAGGAGCGACCGCGTTAAGAGGTTGTTTTTATCGCCAAATAGAATTTTTACATCCGATGACCTCGGAATCTTATAAATTCTACTGTGGTGAAAAAGGAAAAGGATCATCCGAATGCCCTTCTTGGCATCGAGATGATCCCTTTCCCTTCCCATTGTCAACTTTTAAATTAACTGTATTCACACCTGCCTGCTCACGTCAAACTAACTCTTCATGCTTTCTAAGCTTACAAATGCCGCGCTATCATTCGAACCAGCTTTGCCGGGAGCTCCTTCAGATTCGTAATATCCAAAAATCTCTCATTCCCATAGATAAGCTGAATGACTTCCTTGTCCTGGCCAATAGCTGCGGCTAGACATATAACTCCCTTCCGTTCATACTCCATTATGGTTTGCTGCATATCTTGGGCCGCAACCGTTCCGGTATAATCGTCCATCGCCTTGGGCTGTCCGTCGCTTAAGCTGATCAATAGCTTGGTCTCCTGCGGAGCAGCCGCTAATTTCTCAGCCAAGATTCTAAGCGCCATTCCATCGCGGTTGTTGCTTCTTGCACGAATGTCCATTAACCTGAACCGGTCGCTCGGGTCCGGCTTTTTGTAATCGGCATAAGCAAATAGCGACATTTGCTCTATCCTGGACACATCGGCGGTATCCCCATAGATCAACACGGGAATATGACAAATTTGACAAAATTCATATACCGCGATTACCGCACGCTTTGCTGCCTCCAGCCTTCCGAATGCGGCCATCGATGCCGATTCATCAATTCTCAGACCAACCACAAGGGAGGGAGCCTCCGTCGGCGGCCGTTTTTTGGCAAAGGTTTTGTAATCCCGGTAAGCCACGCTTGCCGCTTGAAATTTGGTGCCATAGTAATGACTTCCGGCAAACTCGGAGGAAATCTCATGCTCCAGCAGCGGCAGCGTTTTTCTAGCAATCTCCTGAACAACTGGCAGCAGCTCCTTGCTCAGGGCGATATATTCCTGCTGATGATCCGGAGTGTACTCCGGACGGTGAACGATGAGCTTCACATTCTTATGAATCGAATCGGCTGCAATATCCCGCGCTTCCCGATTAAGGCTTTTCCGGAACTCCCGTTCTTGCCGCTTCACATCCTCCGGCATAGGCTCGGGATTGGCTTGATGAACCTTCGGCAGACCCTTCTCCCCCTGCTCCGAGCTATCCATTACATCGGAATCTTCGGGGCTGCGGTCGCTGGAGCTCTCCTCACTATCCGCCGACTTCGTAAATGCGATGCCCATCTCGTCTTCATCATGATCAGAAGCATCCTCGTTCGATTCATCGATAGTTCCCCATATTTTCATTTCCGCCGTATCTAAAACTCGTTTTTTTTTACCCCGGCCTCCATCTCATCGATCTTATCCAACAAACCATGAGCTTTCAGCGCACCTTCGAGGATCTGGACTTCCTCTGAATCGGTCGTAATCTTGTAGATGACCTTGTAATATAGAGCTTCTGCAGCTGGAGCACCTCCTTCGAACGCATCCACCCAATAGAAGTAGGAACGCATGCCCGCCACGCCTTTGATTGCATGAGCCCGAGCTGTTTTGTCCAGAATGATAATAGCTTCTGCAAAAAGGTTCAAAACCAGCTCGTTTGTGCAGCCGGTCTTCGCCATTGCCCGTTCGATCATGACCTCTTTGGCAGGAAGGTCCATCTTCTCCGAATGCTGAACCCTGTCACGCAGCGCTTCGTTCAGCGGCCTTGCCCCTGCATAGCTCCGGTTAGTCGTAATGACGGCTATGAAGTCCGGATGTCTGCGGATGATTTCGGTAGGAAGGTTGATGCTGCCGTCCAGCTCCATGGCCGAGTTCAGCGCCATTAACACCGCGGCATCGCGAATCACGTTAGGCTCCTGGATTTCCAGAAGATAACCGTTTTGAAAGGCTCTCACGATTTCGGACGGATAGAACCGGTACTCCACCGCATCACCTTCAGTAAGCTCCGCAGCCTTCTCCAGCAGCTGCTTCATCTTGAGAGCCGCAGCCTCCTGAGTGAGCCCAAGCACATCCATCAGGACTTCCCTTGCGCTCTGAAAGCCGTCGCTTTCATACAACGCTTGCAAAACGCTTCGGTCCGCTGAATCCAGCTTCTCTAATCTCTCGGTGGAAATAACCGGCAGAATAGCGCCGATAATATCCGATTTATCCATATCGGCAAAACAAGTCACTTTCGTATACGGAAGCCCGAAATTGGCGGACAACGCTTTGGCAAGCTGGGTTTTCCCGGATCCGGCGTCACCCTCCAGCAAAATGTTGGCGATTTTCATCTCACCGCGGTTCCAGTTTCTCTTTACTTCCTTGCTTATGCGTTGTTCTTCTTCACTAACCTTATGTGAGGCAGGCTTTTTCCAAATCTGGTCTTTTTCTGTATCCGTCCACTGCCTCGAAGGCGACAGTATATATTCCTTGGTATTCATGGTGTTCCCCCTTACAAAATTCGATTGACCGAGATATCCCATTAGATCGCGTAATCGATTCAAATTTTTGTATTTAGTAATTTAGTAAATTAGTAATTTACTACGATCATAATATCTCATATCTCTTGAATAGTCAAACCATGCTTCTGTATAAAAAGAAAAAAAGAGACAGGGAACTATCCCCGTCTCTTTTCGATTTTATAGCCTAATATCCCATTTCCTTTAAAATTCTTGATAACGTCCGCAGCCGCTCGCCGATCATCTCTCCATCATCGCTTAACGCTTGGCTGAACAGCTTGATATCTTCATTGATTTTGTCATTATCCGTACAAACGGCAACGGTCATGGCGTCCCCTTGCAATCCAATCCGGTCGATAACCGGCTTTTCCGTATCATATAAATGGTCGTATCGATAGGCTTCACGAAAATGCTCCATCGTCCTGCAGATTAGTATCGACAAATCGAGAACGCGATGCAGAGGCAGCTCCTCCGACTGTCTCGACCATTTCTCCCCTGTATATCTCCATACTTTGGCGGAAATATCCACCTTGCCTCTATCGTTCCATTGGGCTAACCCCAGCGACAGCCCTTTCGCATCCGAATTATTGGAAAACCTGCCGTCTACCTGCTCATAGTTTTCCGTGACGATAACAGGTTTATGTTTCAAGGTAGTAGGTATTTTCATGGGATCTCCTTCCTTATACTAATTTAGTCAACTACTAAATTAATTATTTGATGATATCTTATATTTTATCATTAGTCAAACCGTTGGACTCAGGTCATCCTTTACTATCTTACGATGTTTGTAAGGAGCATCGGAGGCAAAAATGGACTAATTTCCCTCATTAAAATGCCGTCGAGAAACCACTCATTATTTAATATGTATATTATAAATGGGTTAATAACTCCAAAGCGAGAGCGAGTGTAACGGATGAATGAGATTTTAGGCATTGTTGGGGGTATGGGTTCACATGCAACGGCATCCATGTTTCAACAATTAATAAATAAATCCTCCGTCAAAAAAGATCAAGAGTATATAGAGATTCTAATTCATAATAATACTCGTATTCCCGATCGGACAGAAGCCATATTATATCAAGGCGAAGATCCGCTTCCCGAATTGGCAAGATCCGTAAACTTACTTGAACGTTGTGGAGCTGCCGTAATTGTCCTTGCTTGCGTAACCGCGCATCATTTTTACGATAAACTTGGAGAAACGCTGCAGCACGCCCAATTATTTAACATCATTAAAGAAACGGCGGATTTTACATGTTCTATGTATCCGAATACTAGAACTATCGGGATTCTGGCCACCGAAGGTACCTGTAAATCAGGTCTTTGGCAAAAAGAATTCAATAAAAGGAAAATGAGCACGGTTATCCTTTCCGATGCACATCAGGAAACGTATTTTAACAGCGTCGTTTATGGACCGAAAGGAATTAAAGCTGGGTACACGAATGAAGAGCTGAAATTGAAGTTGTTAGAGGGCTGCAATAAACTTAGGGATATGGGGGCTGAAGCAATCATAGGCGCATGCTCAGAGCTGCCTATACTGATTTCGAAAGAAGATTTGCAACTGCCGTATATTGATTCCCTAGAAGTGACTGTAGAGAAGTTGATTGGCCGATATTACGGCAAATCTATATAAAGAAACCGGCTATCCCTATTGAAGGAGGGATCAACCGGTTCTTTTTTTACTTTCTGCCATAATTCAGGCGAATCAACTGCCTTATCCTCTTGAGCATCTGTCGGTTACCTAGATTGATGAAAGGAGTGACGGCCGGGTTGGTATTAACCTCTAGAATCCATGGTTTCAATTGGCGGCTCACTGCGATGTCAATGCCGAGATTCAGAACTCCCGGATACACGGAATGAAGCTGCTCCCCGATATTCCTGCTCAAACGATATAAAGAATTCAAGTATGGCTTGACTTTGGAGCGGTTCATATTTGCCATTAGCAATCTCTTTGCCGACAGACACTTTCCTCCCTGACTTCGGTTCGTCACAATCTTCTTTGGCGGTGCTACCCGACCGACTATTCCAGTAACTTCCCATTTGCTACTCTCATTCTTCTGTAGCATGATGCGAAAATCAAACGATCGGCCTTGAAATAAAAGAGTCCGAATCCCTCGCTGGACCAGATAAGGCTTCCGAGCCATTCTGCGAACGGATTTATATAGGGTTTTAGCATTCTTGAACACAATGGACGAAGTGCCCTTCCTGAGCTTGTATCTCCTCTTCTTTTTTTCCACCCGCATAATGCCTCTGCCTTTGGATCCGTTTACGGGTTTTAGATAGACCATCTTATGGCGCCTTAGCATCTTGATCAAGGTCTTCTTGTTCAAGCGCTTAGTACGGGGTATATGAGAAGCAAGCCGTTTGTTCTTTTGTAGTGCTTTGGTTTTTTTGAGCTTGCTGCCGACTAGGTGTCGCTTGGATGATATTCTCAAGCATTATCACTTCCGTTTTCATTGTAGGTTAGTTCATATCATTATACGAAAAGCAGGCGAGTATCGATTGGTTCATTTGCCCATATGGCCGTTAGATTGATGAATGGTTATTATAATGTTCTTATTCCGATATAATTAAAAAACCGTAATTTACGCTGGTATAATTTAGCCAGCGTAAATTACGGAAAATGCAGAAAATGCCTGAAGCTTTAGCTGCTTCTTTTCATTTATGGTATATTCGGTCCGACATCAGCAGCGGTGAGCGGACGATTCGTAAAAGTCGTCGCATTGGAGCGTTCGTCCGCTCCCGTATCGTTCACGGAACGAGATTCCTCGTCCATGTCCGTAGTTACGAAGGAATAAGTGCCTTTGGAATAATTGATCGCCGGACTTGTAGCCGACAGCTTTTGCAGCCCTCCTACCGTCGTAAACAACGGATTTGTATTCCAAATTTCTGCGGTTGTCCGCGATTTGTTGTTCACGGTGCTGCCAAACCCGATATTGCCTTCGAACAACGTGTTAGTAGCAGCCGCTTCATTATATAACGTCCCCTTCGTATTTCGCACGATATTGTTAGCGACTATGTTGTCCTGAGGCGCATACGTTTTGCCCGAGCCTACAATAATGCCCGTTGCGCTGTCCACAATCGTATTGTTGACCACTCGCGCACGATAAATTTTCCATTGCGCCGTCAAATCGCTAGGTGAAGGGTTAGGCGGGTATCCGCTCGTTCCGCCGTCAAAGTCCCCGCTGTCCAGCAGGATCGCCTTGCCGGTCAGCTTCTCCATGTAGTTATTATAAATCTTATGGTCATTACCATAAATGCGGATACCGTCCTGAGCCGATTCTACGCCATCGCCCAGGAAGAAGTTTCCATAGAAGCTGTTAGAGTGGCCATGTCTCGAGGTCAGCGCTCCCTTGGACGTTTTGAACGTATTGTACCTTACCGTGTTATTGCTGCTCTTGACGGAGACGATCTCCGGCTCGCCATCGGTATTTTCGAACAGGTTGTACTGAATCGTATTAAATCCGTCGGACAAGGAAACGCCGGACAACCCTAGACGTATCGTCTCTTTGCCGTTCGCTACCCAAGGCCCCACATCGTGGAAATAGTTGTACTCGATGACATCGTGCTGCGAAATATTTCCGTTCCCATCCCCTTGGTAGGCGATTAACGGGCCGGTGTCAGTCTTGTTGCCGAAGTCATTGCGGTCGATCGTGTTATGGTGGCTGTTGACCCCGCTGACCTGAAGCCAGAAGAGCTCGGTCCCGGTAGCCCCGAGTGCAAATTGATTTCTCGTTACTCGGACATTATTAGAGCCGTTTAATAAAACCGCAGTTTTACCGGTATTCGTAAACTTCAGCCCTTCAATGGTAATATACGCACCATTATTGACATTTAAGGCAGCGCCTCCGGAGATGACCGCTTGGCCCCGATTCGCCGCTTTAATGGTAATAGGGCTGCCGGAGGTTCCCTGCTTGCCGTTGATTTCGAAAGCATTGCTTTGTGAGTACGTGCCATTGGCAAGTACGATATTGGTGCCAGCTGCGATATCGCTGCTCAGCACGGATTGAAGCTGATCCGACGTTGCGACAGGAATGACGCCGCTCGGGCTGCTGCCGTACAGTTCAATTTCCGTATAGCTGTTCCAGGCAGTAGCCGAATTGCCGTGTCCGACGAGACGAATGTAACGCACTGCGTTGACGTCGGGGAAATCGAACGTCTGCAGGCTGTTGTTCAAGCTGCTTACTACATTACTTTGTACCGTTGTAAAATTAACGTTGTCCGTTGAAGTCTGAATATCGAAACGGAACGTTCTCGCCACTCCATTCTGGAAGGCCACCTTAATATAGCCTAAGGAATGATAGCTCACCAGATCTAGCTTAATCCACTGTCCGTCGCCGCTAGCCGACCAGCGTGTAGCCAAATCTCCATCAACCGTGTTCGCCGGTACATTGCCGTCATCGGTGCTTGCCGTTACCCCGGACGGAAGTACCGTCAATTTGGTATCGGCCGCCATGCCCTTAACCGGTATCAGAGCTACGAGCATTGCAAAGCATACCATCAACAAAAAGCTTGTTTTTTTCATGAACGCCGCACATCCTTTACAGAAATGAAATTGCTGTCGAGCCAATTTACCCTTTTCTGCATAACACCTCGATTTAAAGCGTTTTCATAAAATAGAGTGCGCACTCCGATTTATTTATAGCCCATCTGCGACAGAATTGAAATCGTCAAAATCACGAAACGGTCTTCAAAAATAGAAAAACAAGCCATTCCGTCCATGTTTGATTAGAAGGAATGGCCTTTTTTTGTTGACTAACCCTTGATTGCGCCAATCAAGGCGCCTTTGACGAAGTATTTTTGCAGGAATGGGTACACCAGCAAAATCGGCACCGTCGCTACGATAATCGTCGCATACTTCAACGTAACGGACAGCATGGCCACATCCGAATCGGAAGCTCCGACAGCCATCGCGCTCGCCTCCCCTTGCAGCAGGATTTCACGTAAAATTAGCTGAAGCGGGTACATAGAGCGATCCTGCAGGAAGATCAGGGCGTGGAACCAGGAATTCCAATGGCTTACGCCGTAATAGAGCAGCATCACCGCTATAACGGGCATCGACAACGGAAGAATTATCCGGAACAGAATGACGAAATCGTTCGCCCCGTCCATCTTGGCCGATTCCTCCAGCGCGTCCGGGATGGATTCGAATGCCGTTTTCATAAGGATAAGGTTAAACGTATTAATCGCCTGCGGAATAATGAGCGCCCACAGCGTGTTGGCCAATCCGACGCCTTTTACAGTCAAATAGAACGGGATCAGCCCTCCGCTGAAGAACATGGTGAACACGATGAACAGCATGATGGGCTTTCGGTAGCCCAAGCTTTTGCGGGACAGCGAATAGGCGCCGAGCGACGTCAGCAGGATGTTGAACATTAGCCCGACAACGACGACAAAAAACGTATTGAAATATCCTTTTAAAATGTTCGGGTTCGCAAACACGCTCGAATAAGCATCGAACGACAAGCCGAGAGGCTTCCACAAAATGCCGTTGAACGCCATCAGCTGTCCGGCATCGCTCACGGAGGCAAAGGCTACATAGATGATCGGATAAATGGTTAATAGCATCAATGCGGTCAAAAACAACCCGTTGACCATATCAAAGCAGCGTTCCGGAAATGTCGGCCGGTTCATCTGCATCTCCTCCTTACCACAAGCTCGTGTCGTTCAATCTCCGGCTAAGCCAGTTGGAGAAGACGAGCAGCGTGAAATTGACGGCGGAATTGAACAAGCCAACCGCCGAGCTGAAGCTGTAATTGAAATCCTGCAGGCCCACGCGGTACACGTAAGAAGAAACGACGTCAGCGGTTTCATAAGTGCTTGGGTTATACAGCAAGATGATTTTCTCAAAACCTACATTCATCATCCGTCCCATTTCAAGAATAAGCAGAATGACGATGGTCGGCATGATGCCGGGAATCGTAACATGAAGCATCTGCTTCCAGCGTCCCGCTCCGTCCATACGCGCCGCCTCATACTGCTCCGGATCGATACCGGTCAAGGCCGCCAGGTAGATGATGGTTCCCCATCCGATGTGCTGCCATATCCCGGACGACACATATACGGAACGGAATAGCTCCGGCTCCAAAAGGAAGGTAGAGCGCTCGCCGCCGAACCAGGCGATCACGTCGTTGATAAGCCCCTCGCTGGATGTAAAATCCTTGACAATGCCGCAGATGACGACAAGCGAGATGAAATGCGGCATATAGGTTACGGTTTGAACGGTGCGCTTGAATATGGAATTTTTTATTTCATTTAGCAGTAAAGCAAGAATGATCGGAGCCGGGAAGCCGAAGATCAATTCATACAAGCTGATAAGCACTGTGTTCTTAATCGTCCGCCAAAAGTACGGTCCGGTAAAAAAGTCTTTAAAATGGGCAAAGCCTACCCAATCGCTCCCCCAAATTCCGAGCCGGGGAGAAAAATCCTTGAAGGCAATCATCGCCCCATACATAGGCGCATAATGAAATACTACGTAATACAGCAATACCGGAAGCAGCATGACGTACAGCAGCTTATTCTTCCGGATATCCAGCAGCAGGCCCGCTTTCATCCGCTTTTTCTCTATAAAGGCCGGTGTCGTTTCCTGATTGACGGCGGTCATTCTTGTCCACTCCATTCTTCCGCTGCTTCTTATGGAGAACGTGCCAGCCATTGGCGGACACGTCCCATACAAGCATCCATTGTTTTACCGTTTGTTGTAACGATCGTATGCATCCTGGTAAATTTTGGTAACCTTATCACTGCCCATTTCTTTAATCCGTTTCACGTACTCATCGAATTTCTCGATCGGCTCCTTGCCCATGACGAATTTCACGAACATTTCTTCCTTGTAGCTTGCAATAGCGGTGCTGATTTTGGCCACTTCCTTGCTTTCTTCCACCGTCGGTGTAATAAACAGCGGCATCACATGCTTGGCCGCGTCCGTTTCACTCCAGATGCCGACAGCCTCATCCTGCTCCTTGAACGTATTGAAGCTTTTGCGGGAATCGCCCGGGAACGGACCGTTCGGCTTCGTATATTGGGAGACCATTTGCTGCAAGTTGTATTTCGGATCCTTAGTAATTTTGTCGGTAAATGTCGGAACGCCGTTCTTCATCGTATAGCTTTCCCCTTCGATCCCGAAGTTGAACAGCAGGCTTCCTTTCTCGCTGTAGGCGTAATCGAGCCATTTTACGGCCAATTCAGGATTTTTGGCGGCATCGGTCACCGCTTTGCTGGCTGCAGGGTTGTACTTGAAATCGCGCTGGCCGATAAAAGCCCGCTCGCCTTTCTTCAAGGTCGGATAGGGTGCCGCTACCAATTGGAATTTCGGGTCCTGCTTCTTCCCTGTCTCCATCCAGCGACCCATACCGCCGCTCAACAAGCCTACGGTTGCGCCCGAAGCGTTGCCCAATATTTTGTTATCCAGCGCCTTCGAATCGGTATTGAGCGCGAAATCCTTGTCGATCAGCCCTTCCGAGTACCATTTGCGCAGCAGCTGTAAAGCATCCTTAAATTGCGGATCGATTGGTCCGTACTTCACTTTGCCTTGATCGTCGATGTAATAACGGTTCGCCGTTCGGAATGCGCCAATGAATGCATCCTGAACATTGAATTCGTTACTGTACTGGGCGGTAAACGGAGCGGTAGCTCCTTTCTTTTCCTTAAACGCTTTCAACACCGTGTACCATTCGTCGACAGTGGTCGGGACTTGCAAATTCAATTCGTCCAGCCAGTCCTTACGGATCATCGGTCCGCGGAATACGAGCCCGTTGTCAGGACGAATCATAGGGAAGACGTAATATTTCCCGCTGTCGGTCTTCAGCATTTTATCCAGCTCTTTATCCTGCTGCAGCATTTTCTTCAAGTTCGGAGCATGCTTGTCGATCAGTTCGTTTAATGGGAGAATCACCTTGTCTCCGATCGCTTTTTCCGGTCCGCCCGGATAGGCGTTGTTCCAGTCGTACTCAATTACATCCGGTAAATTGTTGGACGCAATGAGAAGGTTAAATTGCTCCTTCGACTGGCCATCCGCCGGATGGGAATATTTGACCTTAATGCCGGTGTCCTTCTCCAGCTGCTTGCCGAACGGCGAATCGGCCAGGTTAGGAACGAACGTGGTCAAATTGCCGTTGATTTGCTCCCAGGATGTTATGGTCTCTCCTGTTGTGACCGGATACTTGCCCGCATCCGCTGCCGGCGCTGCCGGAGGCTTGGCTGCGTCAGTGCCTCCTTGTTTAGTGTCCGAGCAGGCTGCGAGCATACTGGTGGACGCCAATACGATAGAAACGGCGACACCGATCGACTTTTTCTTGGAATGCTTATTCATGTCAATCCCCCTCATCAATATGTGGTTCATCGTTGTGAGCCCTAGCGTTATTATCGAATGGAACAGGCCTGTTGAACATCATCAAAATACGAAAAACGTCTGTAAAATCGAGAATCCAAGTAGGGCAAAAGCCGTACCGGACCTGTAAAATCGGGAAAAGCCGCACAAAGCGGCTTCGGAGGCAACACTATAACTCCACATAGTGGAATTTTCATCTGCAGCAGCTGAGCATTAACAAATGATTACTACATCAGACCCTTATACTTGCCCGGGGTAATTCCCTCGTACTTTTTAAAAATGCGGTTGAACGTATTGATATCCGCGTAGCCTACCCTTCTTGCAATTTCCCCGATAGCGTAGGATGATTCCGATAACAGCCTCTTGGCCTCCTCGAGACGCGTCTTGTTAATAAACTCCAGAAGCGCTTCGCCCGTTTGGGCTTTAAATTGTTTGGACAAGTAAGACGGCGTCAGCTTGAACACTTCCCCGATCATCGTAATATTCAGATTCTCCGAGCTGTAATTGTCCTGGACATAGGCGATGACCTGCTGGCTGAGCTGATTTTGGTCCTGCTTGCGATCTTCCTCGATCGATTGGCACGCCTCCTTCAGCACTTCGCCGATCTGCGTTCTCATTTCCTTGATCGTTTCACATGCGGTCAGCCGTTCCACCGGATTGACATGATCCATAAATTCCCGCTTGCCGGCGGCGCCGATTTCATCCATCGTTTTGAGCATCGTGCTGATGAGATCGAACATCAGGCATTTGGCGAGAGGCACGGACGGCGAAGCGCCGGACACGTTGATTTCTATAATCTCATCAACCAGTGCCTTTGACTTCTCGTAATCGCCTGTCTTTACAAAATTGATCAGCTGCTGCTCTATATGCAGCGGATAATAATAACCTGTCGATCCCCGGCCTGATCCGGCCGAAGGCAAATCCCGATAACGGATGACCTCCCCGCTGCCCATCACGAGCCGGTATTCCAGAGCAGCCAGAGATTCCTGGTAAGCGCGAGAGATTCCTTCTACCTCCTGATGAATGGAGCTGACGGCAACGGTCAGATGGACATGGAAATGATCCAGCACGAAGGATTTGACCTGCTCTGCGATACGGCCTAATGCTTCCTCCTCAGGCTTGTCATCCAGGAAATGGATGATGCAAACCTGCATGTCGTCAAGCTCCGTCGTAAGCGCCTGATAACGGCTTCCCGCGATCTCTTCCGCGACGTTCATGAGGATGAATTGGACCAGCTTCACCTTCTGCGGATCGACGAAGCCGTTAACCTCGAATTTGCCGTAATGCTCGATATGGAACAACAAGACGGCGAAATGCGGCGTGGAGAGCCGGATATTGTGGGCTGCGAGCGATTCGTGAACCGGTACATCGGTATCCGGGCGTCCTTTCAGCAGACCTTGCAAAAAATGCGAACGGATCGCATCGCGATGCTGCTCGAGCCGTTGTCCGATTTTCTCTTTTTCAGCAAAGGTATCGTTTAGTGCTGTCTGCAAGTACCCGTATTCATTAGAGCCCTCCTCGAACGTGATGCCGGATCTCGAGGATAAATTGCGGATGAGCGAGCTGATAGGGTTGTAGTTTCTTTTCATAAACCATACCGTAACGACGCCCCCGATCAATAAACTCAGACCCAGGCTGAGATAGATGAGTTTTTTGACATATTTCATCTTCTCATCGAATAGCTCGGCGGGCATCATCGATACGTATTTCCATCCCGTATTTTCGGAAGTAGTATACGACACCGCCACCTCCTGCCCTTCGCTTTCCCCGTAGATAAGCCCGTTATTGCCGGGCAACCGGTCGTTGGCAAGAAAGCCCGGCTTGTGCTCAAGCCCGCCCGAAGCGATCAGCCGGTCTTGTTTGTCCAGCACCGCTACGGAAGAACGGTTGGCGGGACTGCTGTTTTCCAGCAGCTTGGAGTCCTTAATGATAAACAGAATCACCGCTCCCGGCTGTTCCGGATTGTCCAGCAGCACGGATTTGGCGTACATAACGGCTTTGATAGCCTGTCCTTCATCCCGCAACGTTATAGGTGCATACTCTTGTATATACCTTCTGTCGAAAAAAGACTTCCATTCCTCATAGCTCATGTCATCGCGTTCACGGATCGTATTGTATAAGGCCCGGCTGTCGATATGATCGCGAGTCGATATGACGGTATCGCTGTTTTTGTAATATACGTACACCTGTTCTATGTAATCGTTAGCCATCTTGTACAGCCGTAAATCGGCGGCGATGCTGACAACTTCATAATAATCGTTGTCCGTCAACGGCTTGGTCGTGGGAATGAATCCCGCAAGCCGCTTGCTAAGCGCCATTTCCACACTTAAACGTTCAATTCCGCTAAGATTGCTGTCTATCGCCTGCTCCATCTGCTGAAGGAGCGATTCATTGGCCCGGTTTACCTCGGATTCCACAACGTGCCAGGTTGCCGTGTAGATGATGCCGCTAATCATGATCGGGACAAGCAGTACGGATAGATAGGAGACAAGCCAGTTGACAACAACGCTGCGTGATTTGATACGGATTTTTCGTAAAGCCATTCCGCTGCCTCCGAACATTGAATTTGAAAACCCTTTCTCCAATTATACACAAAAGCCGGACGATGAACAGTGTCCTTCATCCGGTTCATCTTAGTCGCAAAAGACCGCCTGCCGCATCGGCGGGCAGGCGGTAAAGCTTAAACAGAGCCGGCTGTTGTTCAGACAGCAGCCAGCTCTGTTCTATTAATGCTGCGAGCGTTCCAGCATCCGCAGCAGTACGGTCACCGACTCCGCTCGGGTTGCGGTATCGTTCGGGGCAAAGCGGTTGTCCTCTTTCCCTTGGACAATACCGGCGGCAGCCGCTTGGGATACGGCGGATTGAGCCCATTGCGGGATGTCTTCCATATCGACGAAGCTCAGTGCTTGAACCGCTCCGTTCTCCTTATCAGGCTGTTGTGCCCGCAGCAGCATCGTGATCATTTCCGCGCGGTTTATCACTTGGTTAGGGCGCAGCGTTTGATCTTCGTAGCCTTGCAAAATACCGGCTTGGACGGCTGCTGCGATCTCGCCTGCAGCCCAGCCGGGGATATCCGACTGGTCTGCGAACGTAACTGCCGCCGTTGTGGCTTGGAGCTTGAGCGAGCGTACGAGCATAGCTGCAAACTGCAATCTGGTCATCGGATCGTCAGGACGGAAGCTTCCGTCTTGGAAGCCGTTGACGATGCCGAGCCGGGCGGCTTGGGCGATCGTGTCCGCCGCCCAATGCTTCCCTGTATCCGTAAAAGAAGGAGGCTGGCCCGATGGAAGCGGCGTTACCGGGTTGGATGAGTCCGGTCCGGACGGAGCCGGTATTGGCGTGCGCGGCGATTCAGGGGCTGGCCCTCCCGTGCTCGGAGATTGCGAAGCCGGCTTGGATGAGCTTCCGCCGCTATCGCTATCGTCGTCGCTGTCGTCACTGTCGCCCGAGTCTCCTCCGCCAGGCGGGTTCGTCGAGCCTTGTTTCCGCTTCACGATGAGCGTATACACTTTATTGCTGCCGGAGGGCAGCGACACCTCGATCACAATCACGCGGCTGTCTTGAGCAAGCTCCAGTACGACCGGCATGCCGCTGACAGCCGAATACTGCCTGGAATCGTCGACGTTCACAGTAATAACGGATCCGGATGCCAAGGCCGTCGGAACCAGCGTCAAGCGGTTCTGTTCCGCAGGCACAGTCAGATGATACATCGTCTTCCGGGTATCAAAACCCGGCTTCAGCTCCGTACCGGAGTCCAAGCCAAGAGCGAGCAGCCCTGCGGCGGATTCCGGCGTATCATCGTTTACTACGACCGAAGCCGTTGCATAGTAGTTCTGATACACGGCGGCAACGACGGTAGTCCCTTTTCCCCTTCCCGTCAGTATGCCATTCTCGTCTACCGTTGCGATTTCAGGGTGAGCCGTGAAAAGCTTCACTCCGTGCAGCGGCTTCACGCTGCCCTGATATACTGCCTGTACCACCGTCTGCATGGTGGTATTGATTTTCATGCTGTATTTGTCTTGAGCAAAAGCAATGCGGTCCAGCGGCATGTCCGTACCTGGAGCAGGTGTGGTCTCCCGCTTCACGGCTATCGTATACGTTCGCGATTTGCCCGATGACAGCGACACTTCAACCGTAATAATGCCGCCGTCTTGAGCCAGGACGATTGGCTCGCTCCATTGTCCGTCGGCAACAATATGACGGTTCATGCCGTTTGTACTCACCGCAATCACAGCGTTGCCGCCAGCCGCATCAGGTGCAACTCTCACGCTGGATACATCGCTCGGGACGGTAACGCCGTAATAGGTTACATCGGGATGAAACCCCGGGATGGACTCCCCGTTCAGCTGAATCGAGAGCGCGGCTAACTTTGGCGCCTCGTCCTCGACGGATAGTCCGGCATTCGGACCCACGTCCGCAGCCGTCAACGGCCTGCTCGACGGAGCATCCATCCGGTTATATTCGTCCGCTCCCGCATCCGGCATACTGTAGCGGGTTTGCCCGTCCATATCCTCCCGCGGCAAGAACGGCGCCTTCGAAGCGTCGATAGCCGGGCTATTCGCCGACAAGCGGATGAGCCCGTCCGTGCTGCGAACAAGCTGCAGCGGCTTTTTGTCAATCGCGCCGGAAGGTATTCTCGCCGAATTCGTAATATTCGTCGGGTTGGCGATTCCTTCCACCATGTTGCCGACATAGATCTGACGCTCGTTCTCCGGCACATTCTGTGCCGCCGATGTTTCGTTAAATACGGTGCCGGCGTTGCTGAATACGACGTTGTTATACACTTTGGTTCCTACGGGCTGGTATACTCTGCCGCCAAAGCTGAAGGAAGACGTGTTGTTCCCTACGTTCACCATCGTGTTATTGAAAATTTCGACGTTGTACTGTCTCCAATGGCCGCGGAGCACCTCCGTCTGCTTATCCGACGGCAGCGTATTCAATACGGCCGTCTGCTCGGAAGCCCCTTCCATCCAGCGCACCGTCGGATTGACTCCCCCGTCCGGACCGGCGTCATGGGTCCCTCCGTCAAGACGGATGACGTTCGTGGTAAGCCCTTCCATATAATTGTTATAGATTTTATGATCGCTGCCGTAAATGCGGAATCCGCTGAGTCCAGGCGTTTTCCCGTCCCCGATGATAAAATTGCCGTAAAAGCTGTTGCGGTGTCCGTGCCGGGCTACGATGCCACCGTAAGAATTCCGTATCGTATTGTAGCGCACGATATTATCGCTGCTTTTGACCGAAATGATCTCATCCTCGGCGTTAAGCCCTTCGAACAAATTATGCTGAATGGTTACATAGCCGGAAGCAAGTGATAACCCGGACAGCCCGAGGCGGATCACTTCCAGGCCGTTCGTAACTCTCGGACCGATGTCATGGAAGTAGTTGTACTCAATCGTATCGTACTGGGAGACCGTTCCGCCTTCTTTGCCGTTGTAGGTTATTGTAGCGCCGAAGCCCTTCTTGGGACCGATGTCGTTATAAGCGATCCGGTTATGGCTGCTCTCGCCTTCCACCCGTATGAAGTGTCGGTGAGTACCGTTGTCCGTAACAAGCGACGGGTTCGTATGAGGAGTATCGCCGCTGTACACCGGCCTGTCGGCTATATAATGGTCTCCCCCGCCAACACGGCAGCTGCCTTCGATATTCGTAAGACACCACACTTGACCTGTTCCGTCCGGGGCGTTAAAGCGGTAAGGCTGGCCTGTCTCGTCTAGCGCGAACCGGTTTCTCAATATGGAAATATTGCTGGAATGGTTCAATTCCACTCCGGGATGGACCTGTTCGTTCGGGAATTGTCGTTTGGGCACCGTCGCGGATGACGAATCCTCCGCCTTCAGCACCGCCGCGAGGGCAGGATCGATGCCACGGTAATCCAGTCCCGGCGTACCGATGCCGTTGTTGAAAACGAGCCCGGAAACTTCCACATGCTTGGCATTTTCAATATGCAGATAGCTGTTTCCTTTGATTACGGCTTTGCCTTGTTCCTTCGCCTTGATCCGGATCGGGAGAGCGGCCGTTCCCTGTTTATCCTTAATGACGAACGGGCCGTTCTGCTCATAGGAGCCGTTGTTCAGGCGGATTTCGATTCCCGGGCGCGCCTGGTCGAACGCCGTTTGCAGCTCTGCTGCGCTGCTAACTTCAATGATCTCGAGCACCGGCTCCGGCCCTTCCGGAGTATCCCCCGCTTGAGGAGGTCCTGTCGGCTCCTCCGGCTCTACTATCACTGGCGGCGTCCCCGTGTACAGGGCGATTTCCGTCAGACTGTTCCAGTTCCCCGAGCTGCCTGACGCGCTGTTCCCATACCCGATTAGCCGCACATATCGTGCAGAAGCCGGCTTATCAAGCGCGTATGGCTGCAGGATGCTGTCGGTCGGAAGCAGCAACCGGCTTTTTCTTTTGGCAAGAAGCACGGTGCTTGTTGTAAAATCGGGATCGTTCGATTCCACGATTTCAAAGGTAGATAGCCGCTCTCGCGCATTCAAGAATGCGACCTGCAAGTACGTCACCGCCTGCGGCTGCCCCAGATCGAACTGCAGCCATTGTCCTTGCCCTGAAGCGGACCAGCGGCTTTCCGGATCCTCCCAATTGCCGTCCACTACCTTGGCAGGCACGTAGCTGGTATTGGGCTGATACGAGCTGGCGCTAACGGAGCCTGCATTAAGCCCGATCTTGCCGTCCGAATCGACCGCCAGCCGGCGAATGATGTCTACGCTGTAAGCGTTGCTGGAGCTTCCGTTGGACAGCTCGACCCGCAGCTTGTTCACTCCCGGAACGAGCGCTACGCGATCCGGATCCGTAATCGGTACGTCTGCCTGCAAATAATTGCTTATCGTCATCGCAACGGTGATCCCGCCGGACGCCGATGCAAGTACTTTTACCTGTTCCGCTTCATTGGGAACGACGGCTGTGTACCCGCTTGTCCGGCCGGGCTGAAAGCCGTCCAGCGCATTGTGCCCGCCGCTTACGATTTCCAGCGCGTTCAGCTGAACGTCAGGCACCTTCTCCGCGAAGGTGAAATAAGTACCGTCGGCAAGCGAGATATCGGCGGCAAAGTATTGTCCGCCACGGATCGTTGCCGGGGCCAATGCCGTCGCTGCCGCATTGCTGAAGCTGCTGTCGGAGCTGGTTAACAGCACGCCGCCGAGCGGAATGACGCTGGCAGGGATGGCAGCTTGTACAGGACCGGTGTTGCCCGTATTCTGCACCTTCCAAGTGCGTGCGAGACGCTTGTAGCCGGATCCGAACGGGATAGCCGGATCCGTGCTGCCATTATCTCCCCACAGCAAGTATTGCCGGTCCGTCAAAGCTTGCTTGGCGGTTACAATGATTTGCTCCGCCGCTACTCCCTGGCTGCTGCGGCTTTGCGGCTGGTCGAGCGCTCCGGCCTTGTCTAGAGCGATCCCCGCAATATTGTGGCTGTATCCGCTCTGAGCCGATGCGTTCCATACGACCAGCGGGGCTGGGCCGGCGGATACATAGTCGCCTTCCTTGAGCGTTATGCCGTACTTAACGGCAAGATACGTATCCACCTGGCGCTTTTGGATGGCGGTCAGCGGATTCGTAAACAAGATCATCTCGCCCATGCTCCCGTCATACCCTGAACCTCCCCCTGCTGCGGAGCCTAACGAAGCGGCAGCTCCCGCCTTGCCGATCAGCGGAGAACGCGCTTGGGTAGTTTGGGCTTCCACTTTACCGTCGCGCGAAATGGACTGATAAACGTTAGAACCGACGGTGGCTGCAGGATTGGCATCGAAATGCATCCCCCACACATTATAGTCGACAGGCGTTACGACATTGGATGCGGTCAGGCGAGTCGCCGTCGTTCCAACATCCCACAGTACATTTCCTTTCCCGGCTGCCGCGCCGGACGTATGAGGGATGTGCGCTCCCATGCCCCCGGACACCAAGGGCTGATTAAATATGGAGGAGTTCGCCATCGAAGGCGCGCCACCGGTAATCGTGAACAGGCTGGCGCCGTTCACGGCTTCTCCATCCGCCAGCAGGCCGTCCGTATCCTGCAAAATGCTCCCCCCGCTGCGCACGAACTTCACCGTGGGCTGGAAATTCAACGCTTCGTTCACAGGCACGAAGCTTGGCTTTGGACGCGACGCTATGGCGGCTACCGTCCCGTCGTTACTAAAATGATTCCCGTTCGGGCTGCTGTCCCTCCACTGCGTAACGGCTTGATCCGTCACGGTAACGCTGGACGGGTCGGCTTTCAGCCATAGCCGCAAACCGGAGGCATCGACGCCCCCCGGCGTTCCGTCCGCTGCTTGGGCAGGAGGAGGCGCTGCGGGCACTCCGCTCAGCAGTAAGGCAAACACGAGTCCGATACGAATCGTTTGAGACCACTGCTTGTTCTTCCTGATTGATTTCAACCCCCTTTTCACCTCTTCATTCAACTCCCTATGCATCCTTAAATTTCAAGCAACCTTAATGAAGCGTTTTCAAATAAGCCAAATCCAGGCTCATCCCTTTTTGTTATATAGGAAGCGGAGCTAGAAAGATATCGTCAAAAGCTAAAAATCGCCTTAAATTTACCTAACCGGATATCATCGATTTATGAAATCGATCCTCATTTTCGAAACTAAGCTCATTCCGGGCTTAGAGACAGCCTCGTTCATCCCATAAACGTCGAAGGTTTTGTCCAAAATAACAAAAAAGCCGCCCTCGAAAGTGCAGGACGACTTTGTTATACAGCTTAGGCCAAACTTTTAGCATACCAATGATCGGGAATGACATCCTTCTCCAGCTCTAGCAGTTCAGTGATGATTTGATCGGCATCGGCAATCGAGTTGACCAACGGATCCGTCAGCATCGCTCTTCTAAGCTTCTCGCGGCTTCCTTCGATTACGGCTTCAGCCGTCAATTCATGGGTATCAAGCACGAGCTCCTGCAACCCCCGGATACCTCGAGGCATAGCGCCGACGGGCAACGGTTTCACTCCGGCCATGGTGACCTCACACAACAGCTCCAGGAAAGCATCGTCGTTCATATTGGTTACCGCTCCCTGGTTGAACGTATTGATGAAGAACGGCTTTCCTAATCCCGCTACCATGTTTTCAATAATATCTGTAGCATGGTCCGGACCGAAAGAAGTCATATATTGCTCGATTGGCGTCTCCCCGCTAAGGAAACTATCCACCTGCTTCCACATATCCGCATGGCGCTTATACCGGTCTTCCGTTTCCCAGATCGAAAGAGGCGGGATGGCATCCTGGAGTTTCCCCAATCCTTGCCAATAAGGGAGATACTCTTTCGTATGGGCGGTACAAGTCGGGACATAGCCGAAAATGTCGTACAGCTGGTAGCTTATCGCATCGTTATACAGAGCCTTGGCTCCGGTGTCGCCCCCTACCGTCTCCTTCTCCGCCGATCGCTTCATCGACTCGGCAATATCGGCAAGCACGTCCTTGCCTTCATACTCTGCCTTTAACAGCCAGGTGAAATGGTTCACTCCGGCAATACGCGCATCGAACTTGCGGTCCATCTCTTCGGTATACTCGCTTTTATGGCTGATAATCCCTGCACGCTGCGCATAGATGATCTTCTTATGCGGCATATGATGCGAATCGCACAAGGCAAAGCTTTTGAGATTAGGAGCATATCGCTTCAAGGCGATTCCATGTACAGCGGACGGATTGATATAGTTAATGACCCATGCATCAGGGCAAATGGCCTCGATATCCTTGGCGCAATCCATAATCACGGGCAGCTCCCTCATCGCACGGAATATCCCTCCGGGACCAATGGTGTCTCCTGAGCACATTCTAATTCCATATTTCTCGGAGATCGCGCAGTCGATCCCTCTGTATTTTACGGTATCCTCCGCAAAGCTGAGCACTACGAAGTCCGCATCCTTCAGCACCTGCTTCCGGTCTACCGAGCCTTCAATCTTGAGTTCTACTTTATTGGCTTCAGCCACCATTCTTGCGAGCCTCACCAGCTTGTTCAATCGCTCTTCATTCGTATCAACCAACGCCAGAGTGCCTTTGTTTAAATGCTCGGAATGAACCATCTGCCAAATAGCTTGTCTGCCAAAAAACAAGCTGCCCGCTCCCAGCACGACTACCTTCGGTTTGTGACTACTCATGTTTATCTCCTCCATTCATATTTTTATTATAGGAGAATGGCATGATTGCGGAATGCCCCTCGGTACTAATATCATGTCATTTAGTAAGGTTTTTATATCCTGCTAGTTCCTTGTGATATAATGGATTTATCATTACTATGTGTTAAAGTACGGGGAGGGTATTGCCATGAGCAGCTTGACTATTTTCAATGAGCTGGCAGAGCATGTCATGCTTCACATTTTCGCCAGCCGGGAAGTCATTCACCCCCTAGGATGGTTTGAGAACAAGCAGCATGTGGATTACGACCTATGGTACCTCCACGAAGGGAAGATTGAAATCGTTATTCACGATCAGGTCCACTTGGCTTCGGGAGGAGATCTGGTTCTGTTCAGTCCCAAGGTGGCTTATACGGCAAGAAACTTGGACGCCAGCTGCAGGTTTACTTATACTCACTTTGATTTCGGGCTCGGGAATCATCATCGAATTCTAGAGCATTTTGAGCTGGCGGGAGTTATTGGGAGCTCGCTAGTCCAAGAGGAAATCCGCTTGTTCCTGGAAACTTATGAGCAATACAAACGGGAAGCTCCCATGTCCGGAATCCGATTGAAGGGCTGCCTCACGATCCTCATTGCCAAGATCATAGAATGCTACGGGCATGGAGAATATCGAGGGGGCTTTACGAGTCATGCGCCCCGCCGCAAGCGGAGTGCGAATCTGGAGACGCTCCAGCCTGTATTCGATTTTATCCATGAGCGTCTGCATCAACCGCTGCGCATTGGTGAGCTGGCCGAGCTGGCAGGCATGTCGGAGAAGTATTTCATTAACTATTTCAAACAAGCTCTTGGCGTTACGCCGGGTCTGTACATCTACCAGTTGAAAATGAACCATGCCCGAGAGCTGCTGTACAGTAAACGATACACGATCCAGCAGATCGCGGGCATGCTCGGTTACCCTGATCCCTTCAGCTTTTCAAAGTCGTTTAAGAAATATTACAAGGTACCGCCTTCTCAATTCGTTTTGTAATGCGCTTGGTAAGGCTGCGGATTAACGTCCCTGGGGTATTGCTACTGAGCCATTTTTTCATCAAGCATTTTGTTGATTTTTTCATCGAGAACCCTCAATGCGGTGTTGACATCTTTTTGTCCGGACAATACCTCGGCGTATTCGGCATCCAGAAGCTTGCGGGCATCCGCGTAATATCGGTGGAAGGCAATGCCGGGAGCGGGGCGGCTTTTAAAGATCGATTGTACATTGACATCCTTCAGATACTCTGCACCGAATTGTTTTTGCAGCTCCGGATCCTTAAGCGGCGATAAGCGGGCATAATGTTTCGCCGCCTTCATCTGTACTTCGTCGGAGATCATCACTTCGATTACCTTCATAGCCGCATCCTTGTTTCGGCTAGTCTTCGGCACAAGCACGACGTGCTCATCGACCATGCCATACTTGTCGGGCAGCTCCTTGTAGCTTGGATATTGCGCTACCCCCACCCGGAATATCTGCCCTTCGACCGATTTCTTAATATTTTGGAAGGCATCGCCAACCATAGCGAACATGGCTACTTCGCCTTTGTAAAAATCTTTGTTAGGGAAATTACCCGGAATCGTCTGAATACGGTAGCCTAAATTGAATATTTCCTTCCAGGTATCGTTATTGACGTTGGCTCTGTCTTTTTGAGTGGTTTTGTCCTTCTCGATTAGAGTAGGTGACCATGGAAATGAGATGCGGGTAATTTTCTCGATATTCAGTCCTTGGTACTGCTGGCCGTTGTCCATCCGTGTCATGATTCTGCCGAGCTCCGTCGCTTCTTCCCATGTCATTCCGTCCTTGGGGTAGGGAACGCCGAACTTGTCAAACAAATCTTTGTTGTAGAACAAAGCGTAAGTTTGTGCGAAATACGGAAGCGCATACAATTCTCCTTTATCGGACATCACACGTAATGCATCCAGATACGCCGGATCGAAGCGGCCTAAGTCGACATTGTGTTTCTTGAGAAGAGGCGTCATATCTTCGATTAAATCCAGATTTTTTAATGACGGTACGTTATTGAGCACGTAGGTCAATACATCCGGAGGATCTCCTGCTGTGATCAAATCTTCCAGTTTGCCGTTTTGCAGTTCAATCGTAATATTCGGATATTTTTGGGCCAAAGGTTCGACAATCAAAGTCTGGAATAGGTCATCGCTCAGGGAAGCACCGCGAAAAACCTTGAGAGTGACAGGTCGGGAAACATCAACTAACGAATCTTTGACTTCCGCGTTCTTGGAATCCGTAACTTCAAGCGAAGTCGCGGGTCCGCAACCGGCGAATACTAGGCATGTCATGAAGATTGAGATCATTCCAGCTCCAAGTCGAATCATCGGAAATTTGTCCTCCATTCACTTTGAAAGCGCTTTTAATTCAATTATAGGAGGAAAAGCTAAAAGAAGAATATTCCATGGTTTGAATTTCATGTCAAATAGTACTATTTTGCTCCCAACAAATAAAAAACCGGATCAAGTCTGTATAATGACACAGACCAGATCCGATTCTTGTAACAATTCATGTTTGTTACTATCTCATTGCAGTCTATTCTTTGCTCAAGAAGCCTTTTTTGAAAATACCCAGTAAATACTCTAGTGTTATCGGATCGCTATAGCTGGATGCTTTGGTCTCAATCTCAATGACACGTTGATTCTTGACAGCCGGGATGTTCTTCCAAATCGCTGAATCCTTGAAAGCGGCATCGGCATCCAAATTTCTGCTAAGAACAATGTAGTCGCCGGCATATTGCGGCAGAACCTCTTGAGAAAGCTTGTAGAAGCCGGGTCCAAGCGCGTCGCTCTTGATCTTATCCGGCATTGACAGACCCATCGCCTGATACAGAATCTCGGTGCCGCGAGCCCATTTGTCGCCGAATACATAGAAGTCTTTCGTGTTCGTCTCGAACACCGACACGGTGACGTTATCGCCGAGCTTGGCT
Source organism: Paenibacillus sp. NPDC056579 (assembly GCF_042793215.1). Taxonomy (NCBI): domain Bacteria; kingdom Bacillati; phylum Bacillota; class Bacilli; order Caryophanales; family Paenibacillaceae; genus Paenibacillus; species Paenibacillus sp. NPDC056579. The sequence continues at coordinate 262,627 of NZ_JBHTVD010000004.1, read as the reverse complement.
TTAATTTCCTTGCCGGCCGCTTCAGCACGCTGCTTGAAATCGCCGATCCACGCCTGCGCTTCCTTTTCTTTGTTCAGCAGCTTGCCGATCTCTAATTGCTGCGCCAAATAATCCCGCTTCCCCCAAGTATAAACAACAGTAGGCGCAATTTTACTCAGCTGGTCCAGATTCTTCAACTCCGCACCCGCAATGATCAGATCCGGATTCTGCGCCGTTATCTTCTCCAGGTCCGCATCCGATACGACCTCGATGCCCTCTAGCCTCTTCGTAAACAGAGGATTGTTCTTAGTCCATTGATCTACACCGACCAGCGTTCCGCCCAGCGCGAGAACATTGGGCGCATTCGTCAAAGCAACAATCCGTTTGGGATTCGCCGGAATCTCTACGGCCCCCCGCTCGGATTGATAGGTTATTGTGCCCGATTCCTTGGGGTCTGCAGCCGGTGAGGAGCCTTTCTGTGAAGACGCGAACTCATTAGTGCTTGCTTGACTGCCGCATGCGCTGGATATGACCATCAACACCAGCAGCATAGCGAGTAACAGCTTGTTTTTCATGCTCAATTCTCCTTGTACGGGATTGCGATATGACCGATAATGATTATCAATATCAATCATGTTTAGTATATATTCTCATCCTTCGGTTGTCAAAGCATCCCAACAATGTCTGTTAAGCATGGATCCGGCATCAAACAAAAAAAGCCGCGTTATCCGCAGCGCTCCAAGCCGTTCAATTAATATCATTATATGCGATTCTGATTTTCTCAAGGTATTCGATTAGACGCACCTCGACGGTTCTCCTCCGCAGCAGAAACGGTGAACCGCGATTTCGTTACAGCGATTCGCGGTATTTGCCCGGCGTCGTTCCCTCATACTTTTTAAAAACCCGAATAAACCCGATGTCGTTGGCATATCCCACTTTATTGGCGATTTGGGTGAACGTCAGCTTCTTGTCCTGCATTAATTTCTTCGCCTCGTCGATCCGTACTCTTGTCAAATAATCGGTCAAGTTCACTCCCGTTTGTTTCTTGAAGAAGGCGGACAAATATTGCGGGGTTAATTCGAATTGATCGGCAATGGCCGTCAAACTGAGCATGTCGTCGCCGTAGTGCTGTTCGATGTACCGGATAATCCGTTCGGACAGCTGCCGTCCGTGATTGCTGCGCCCCGCGTTCAAATAATGGGAGAGGGTGAGAAACCAGTCGCTGATCTTGACCTTCATTTCCTCCACCGTCGGACACCCGGACAGCTCCTTCAGCGGATCGAACCCTTCCCCGAACACCTCATTGTACAACGGATCCATCGGATTCATGATCTTCCATAGCGTACTCACCATGTTCGTAAACAAGCTCCGCCCCAGTTCGGGCGTCATCCGACGTTCTCTGAAATGTGCGTGAAACAGGTTGCCGATAAGCCTATCGACATTGTCCGCATCTCCGCTCTTGGTGAAGTTGATCAGCTGAATTTCCGTTTCAATGGGATAAAAATAATGGCGGTCCGATACCGATATTTCACTGTAACGTATAATGCTGCTGTGTCCTCTGTACATTTTGTAATCCAGTGCTTGAAGCGCTTCGAAATACGATTCGCACACCCGATCCACCCCTGCGTAGATCCCCCCGATAGCAAGAGTTACATAGGTCTTGAAGCGCTCCTCCACCATTTGCTTGAGCTGAACGGCAATAATACTAAGCTCCTGATCCGCTTCCTCAAGCTGTTCTCCGGCGATGTTGACAAGAAGGGCTACCCGGTTCTGATCCAGCTCTATCGCATATCCCCATTGGCGCTCGCGTATCAATTCATTGCCGATATTGGAAATGACAAACCGGATCAAGGCCCACTGCCGTTCGGATTGATCGGCGCTGAACCGGCTGAAATCGGCAATGTCGATTAGAAGCACGGCGAACCGGTCGGAGATCAGCCGGATATCCATAAACTGCAGCGATTCATCGGTCAACCGTGACGCATCTACATGACCGCGGATGAGGCGCGACAGAAAGCTTGCCTGAATAACCGGAGCTTGACGGGATAAGATGCCCCGGAGCTCCCGTTCTTCGTGCATCGTCATTTGAATCGCTTCCCGGATAAATTCGTACTCATTGGACGGGAGTACCGCGCGCATCGGCTTCTTATTTTGCAGAACGCGCACCACACCCTGCAGCGGAGCGTAATTGCGATGCACCCAAAAGGCGATCGCCGCTCCCCCGCCGACCAAGCAAATCAAAAGCAGCGTGATCATCCAGTTTTTCAGCGTATAGACCCGCTCCAAGTAGACTTGCTTCGGCATAATATGAATGTACTTCCAGCCGTTCTGATCGGATACGGTATAGGACAGCATCATGTCCTTGCCTTGATCCCGATATTCGTAGGGAATGCCCTTGGTCTGCACGTCTTGACCGATCTGATCCCACGGGAGAGACAGGCCTCCATCGCCGTCGCCGGCAATCAGGCGGTCTTTCCGGTCCAGAATATAGACGGAGCTCTGGTAGGCGGATTCGATTTTAGCGAGCATACTGCGAACTTGATTCATATCAAGCATAATCACAAGCGCACCGCGGATCTCGGTCGTTTCCCCTAAAGGCAGGGTCTGCATGTAGGTTATCGTATCCAGCTTGCCGTTCGGCGTCTCGTAGCTGACGGGAACATAATCCTGATAATGAGGACTGCTTAGCAGCTGGCCCCGCCAAGCATCGAAGCTGGTTCCAACCGGATGGTACAAACGCTCATAGAGTACTTCCGGCGTTGTTTTGGCTGTCGGCATCAGCACCGTATTGCTCGAGCTGAAATACACGTAATAGCCTTGTATGAGATCGCTTACATTTTGGTAGCGAGACATATGGTCCGACACAAATTCAACGAACTTGTAAGCATCGGCGGAATTCGTCGTATCCGTGTTGTTCATTAGCCACTGCATACGGGGATTCAGCGCTATCTGCTGCGACATCTGCTGGACATCCTTAAGCTTGCTGTCCATTACTTGACGGAGCTGCTCGAGCATGGCCAAGTTCGCCCGGTTCGCATTATCGGTCATAATCGTAACGGTCTTCGTATAAAGAATCGATCCGAGAACAATAGGAAGCAGGAAGACGGCCAGATAAGACAGAACAAGCGTTGTGAAGGCACTTCCAAGAGGTTTGCTTTTGATTCGCACCATCTCTCACCTCTTACGAGTTCGTTCTTCATAACAACTTATTCTGGAAGTCTGTCCCGTTTTCCTGCTTCTTTGTCATTTATTCCTTCAACGCTCCGATCATGACGCCCTTAACGAAATATTTTTGCAGGAACGGATACAGCACCAGGATCGGAAGGGTCGCAACCATAATCGTCGCGTACTTGATCGCTTCCCCTATCGGCATTTTATCTACACCGGAAGCATTCGTCGTCATGTTGTCCGTGCTGTTCGTAATGAGAATCTCCCGCAAAATCAGCTGCAGCGGATATAACTCTCTATTGCGCAAATAAATCATCGCATTGAACCAGGCATTCCAGTGGGCTACGGCGTAGAACAACACCATAACGGCCATAACCGGGATCGACAGCGGAAGAATAATCCGCCACATGACGGTCCATTCGCTTGCCCCGTCCATCTTCGCCGATTCCTCCAGACTTATCGGAACGGCCTGGAACGAGGTGCGCATAATAATCAGATTCCATGTGTTAATCGCTCCGGGTATAATCATGGCCCATGGCGTATCAACAAGTCCCAGGTTGCTGACCAGAAGGTACGTAGGGATGAGTCCGCCCTGGAAGAACATCGTGACCACGATCATAAACATAATCGCATTTTTGAAGAAGACGTTCCGCCTGGAGAGAAAATAAGCCCCAAGCGCGGTCATCAGCAGATTAAACGCGGTCCCGACAACCACATAGAACAGCGTATTGCCATAACCGCTCAATATGTTCGGATTGGCAAAGACCGCTTTGTAAGCATCCAGGCTAAAGCCGTAAGGCTTCCAGAGCAAGCCGCGGTGCTGCGCCAGCAGCCCCGGATCGCTCAAGGATGAAAAAGCTACGTACAAAAAAGGGTACAGCGTCAAGAAGCAAAGAACGATCATAAAAACCGTGTTAAGCACATCAAATGTTTTTTCGCCCAAAGTCGGTTTATCCATCCAGCTGCCCCCCCCATCACCATAGTTTAGTCTCGCTTACCCGCTTGCTTATGCTGTTCGAGAGGATAAGCAGGGAAAAAGCAATCACGGCGTTAAATAAACCTACGGCGGTCGTATAGCTGTAGCTTGCTTCCAGAATCCCTTTGCGGTATACGAAGGTAGAAATGACGTCAGCCGTATCGTAGGTGAGCGGATTGTACATGAGCAATATTTTCTCGCTGCCCACGGACATCATCGACCCCATTTTCAAAATTAATAAAATAATGATGGTGGGCATAATTCCCGGGATCGTAATATGCACCATTTGCTTCCACCGGCCTGCTCCATCGACTTTTGCCGCCTCATACAAGGTAGGATCGATATTCGACAGCGCCGCCAAATAAATAATGGATCCCCATCCGACCTGCTGCCAAATGCCTGAAGACACATAAATAAAACGAAACCAGTCCGGCTCGGATAAATACGACTTGGATGCTATGCCGAACGCGGAGAGCAATTGATTCACAACCCCGTCCCTAGCCAAAAAGTCTACCAGCATCCCGACGATGACGACAACCGAGATGAAGTGCGGCAAATACGTGACCGTCTGAACAATTCTCTTGAAATATTGCCGGCGCAATTCATTCAGCAGCAGCGCCAAAATGATCGGTGCCGGAAATCCGAAGATCAGCTCATATACATTGAGCAGAAGCGTGTTGCGGATAAGTCTCCAAAAATAATAGCTGTTAAAAAATTCAACAAAATGCTCGAAGCCAACCCAACGGCTGTTCCAGATGCCGTCTCCCAGACTGAAGTCTTTAAATGCGATTTGCAGTCCGTACATCGGTCCGTAGTCAAAGATCAGATAATACGCGATAACGGGCAGCACCATCAGATACAGCAGCTTGTTGCGCTTTAAATCGCGGCCGATCGTTACCCACAGGCTCTGCCCGGAACGGCTCGACTTGGCGACTCTCCCTTCTGCGGCTTTGATTGTCTCCATACGGCATCCCTCCTTCTCTTGGAATAAGACAGGGGGATGAACGGGTCATCTCCCCTGTATATGGTCGGTCCACCAGCAATAGTTACCGTTTTTTGTATCTTTCCAGTGCAGCCTGTTGAATTTTGACAGCTTCTTGTATTCCCATGCCCTCGATCGTTTTGACGTATTTATCGAAATTATCGAGAGGCTCCGCCCCCATGATAAACTTGTTGAACATTTCGTCCTTGAACGTGTTCACATCGTTCATGATCGAGGCGAATTTGCTGCTCTCATCCGATGTCGGTGTGACAGGCGGCAGCTTTCTTTCGTCGGTCGGCTCTCCCCAGATTTTGATCGAATCCTTCTGCTCCGGCAAAGCGGCGTATTGCTCCATATACCGTTTGTCTTGCACGAACGGACCGTTGAAGTTGGAACGTACATGGCGGGCCATGGCCTGAGCCACCGACATATCCTTCGGATTCATGATATCGTCGGTAAACGTCGGGTAGCCGCTGACCATTTTGTAGGAAACGCCGTCCACCCCAAAGTTAAACAGCATTTTGCCTTCATCACTGTAGGCGTAGTCTAGCCATTTGGCTGTTGCTTCCGGGTTCTTATTGGAGGTCGAGATCGCTGCAGCCACCCCGCCGGAGAAGTTGTAGCTTCTTGCGCTCCACAGCTTCTTGTCGCCTTTATTTACGACAGGAAACGGTGCAGCTACGAGCTTGAAGTCGGCAATTTTGTTTTTCACGAGCGACGTATAGTTGCCGATACCCGAGCCCGTACTCATTACGGTCGCGAACAGTTGATTCCCTGTTACCTTCGCATCCTTCAGCTTGCTGTCGGTCACGGCGAAGTCCGGATCCAGCAGACCTTCCTTGTACCATCGGTTCATGACTGTGAGGAACTGCTTATACTCGGGCTGAATCGGTCCGTAGCTGACTTTGCCGTTCACATGGTAGAAATCGTAGTTGACGCCGAACGAGCCGAGGAACGCCACAGATCCACCCATGTCTCCTTTGCTTATCAAGAGCGGAATCTCATCCGGCTTGCCATTCCCGTTGATATCGCTCTTCTTGATTGCGGTCAATGTGGTATACCAGTCATCGACTGTTTCCGGCATTTTCAGATTCAGCTTATCCAGCCAGTCTTTTCGCAGCGCGATACCGTTACTGACCAGCAGGTAATCGTCGCCGCGCAGGAATGGAAATCCGTAAATGCTGCCTTCATCCGTCATGACCTGCCGTTTCCAATCCGGATTGGCATCCAATATCTTCTTCAAATTAGGAGCATTCTTATCGATAATATCGTTCAGCTTAATAATCTTTTTATCCTTGATCGCCTTTTCCGGGCCGCCGGGATAACCCGTCCAGCCGTATTCAATGACATCTGGAAGATCCTTGCCGGTAATCATGAGATTGAACTGATCCTTCTCCTGGCCGACAGGCGGGTGCTGGAAGCTTACATTGACGCCGGTCTTCTTTTGCAGCTCCTGATACACCGTCATATCGCCGAAGCTTTTTAAGGTAGCGGCGACATTGCTTGCAAGACTCACCCAATAGGTAAGCGCTTGCAATTTCGGAGGCTCTTGGCCTTCCTTCTTTTCGGCCCCTTGATTTGGCGGGCTCGAGCTGCTGCATCCTGCAACGACCGAGAGAGACAGTACTGCGGAAGCCCCTGCGGCTGCCCACTTTTTCCGACTGACTTTTTTCATATACCCCTTTTACCTCCTTCAAATAGGACAGAACTTTGGCGAAGCGGCCGGTTCTTATGAGGTGGCACAAAGCGATCAAGGATGAGTCGGACAAGGCTGCTGTAGATCGCATGCTGCCGGCAATTTCGCTCATCCCCTATTCTGGCAAACAATTCGTAACATGGAAATCACTCAATTTAACCAATGATAATCCGGCTTTAAGATTCGCCGTTATCCGATATTAAGATGGGCTATCCTGAATTAACATTCGCGGAATGGGCTGGTTAAATTCAGCATATAGGGATCAATTTATATCCCCTTTTGCCAAGAAGGCCGTTGGCGACATGGAAGTAAACTTCTTGAACATTTTAAAAAAATAAGATGTATCGTAGTATCCTAAATAGTGGGAAATATCCGAAATACTCATGCTGGAATTTACAAGTAAGTTGCGCGCCTCCAACATTCGCAGCTGGTGCATGTACTGAATCGGGGATTGCCCGTTCACCTCTTTAAACAAGGAGATGGTGTAGTTAGGGGAACGCTGGATCATATCCGCCAGCTGTTCGATCTGGATAGACGAGCGGTAGTTTTCCAAAATATATTGCTGTATCGTCTTGGCAAGCTTTACTTTGATCGGTGAGATGTTGAGCACATCCGCCTCCCGACCGATGATCGCCAGCAGCTCTTGCAGGATACTAAGACTGATTAATTCGTAGAAGGGCTTTTTTTCCAAGCCTTCACGATACAATTGCATGATACGCTGCTTAATATGTTCAAAACCGCGTATTTTCAAATGGATAATGCGCCCGTTCATCAAATAAGGAATATCCTTTTCCCCCAACAGGTTTGGATAAACAAAGTGGAACAACACCGTATATTTCTGATGCGGCTCCTCGTTGCCGTTCTCCGCCATCCTGCTCGTTCCCTTAGGAATAAGCAGCAAATCCCCTTCCTCCACCATTCGACGCTCCCCGTTTAACGTGTATAGCACTTTCCCGCGCACAACCAATACCAATATATGGTGTTTTATGACATCCAGCTGGTTACGCCAATTGGGAATTAGATTATCGAAAAAAGCGGAATAGATCGTAAGCATAAGGATAGTCATTCCTCCTTGAGCAAAGTCTCATAGGAATATATGGGACCCATAATATTATACACCTCAGTATGGCATGGGTAATGCGTTTTTTGAAGCTGTCTCGCATTAAATACAATAGTTTTATACATCTAATCTTTGAATCATACATAGACGTACCAGGGAGCGTATACCTATAATTTACGTTATCAGCAGGAAATGAAAGCAATTTACTTTGTCGACGGCATGGCCGGCGCGATAAATGGATAAACCGCTACTTTACCTTGTACCTTACAAAGGAGAGTGTCGAATGAAAACTAACAAAACTAGAGTATTGCTGCTGGATTTGGATTCTACCCGGCCGGATCATCTGGGCTGCTACGGTTATCACCGTAACACCTCCCCTAACATTGACTCCATCGCCAAGGAAGGAGTCCGGTTTACGAACTACTATACTTCCGATGCTCCATGCTTTCCCTCTCGTACCGCGCTCATGACGGGCCGCTTCGGCATTCATAACGGAGTGGTCGGCCACGGCGGAACGGCAGCGGACGTGCGGCACGAAGGAATCGATAGGGCGTTCCGCGACCGAATCGGCAAAGATTGCCTGCCGGCGATATTCCGTCATGCCGGAATGAAAACCGCCCTGATCAGCCCGTTTGCGGAGCGGCATTCTTCCTGGACGTTCTATGCAGGCTTTAATGAAATGCACAACACCGGCAAAGGCGGGATGGAATCTGCTGAAGAAGTCACCCCGGTGGCATTGGATTGGATTCGCCGGAACGCTCAAGAGGATAACTGGTTTTTGTATGTCAATTATTGGGACCCTCATACCCCTTATAGGACACCGGAGAAGTTCTCCAATCCGTTCGAGGACGATCCCCTTCCAGACTGGATCACCGATGAGGTGCTAGACGCGCACAAAAACAAGATTGGCCCGCACAGCGCAAGTGAAATCAATATGTACGACAATCGGACATTGCCTCAGTATCCGCGTCATCCGGGAGAAATTACGGACAGAGACGGGCTGAGGCGTATGATTGACGGATACGACATGGGAATCCGCTATATGGATGAGCATATCGGCCTTCTGTTCCAAGAGTTGAGTGCTCAAGGCGTGATGGATGACCTGATCGTTATCATTACCGCTGATCATGGTGAAAATATGGGCGAGCTGGGCATCTACGGAGAGCATGGGACCGCCGATCAAGGCACCTGCCGCATCCCGATGATCATCCGTTGGCCGGGACTTCAGTCGGATCATGTCGACGACGGGCTCCATTACCACCTGGATTTGGTTCCGACGTTGGCAGAATTGCTCGGCGCCCCTTCCTCTTCCAGCTGGGACGGGCAAAGCTATGCGGCTGCGCTTAGGACAGGCGAATCGTGCGGAAGAGACTACTTGGTCGTCTCCCAATGTGCTCATGTATGCCAACGCAGCGTACGATTCGGTGACTGGCTTTATGTCCGAACGTATCATGACGGCTATCATCTATTCGATAAGGAAATGCTGTTCCAGCTTCGCGAGGACCCTTACGAACAGCACAATGCGGCTGGCGAACGCCGCGACATTTGCAAGGATGCCGTCTATTATTTAAACGAGTGGCACGATCAAATGATGCAATCGATGCCGCACGACGTCGACCCACTATGGACGGTTATTAAGGAAGGCGGACCTTATCACGCCAAGGGCTTCCTCAAAAACTATGTGAACCGTCTGGAGGAAACAGGGCGAGCTTACGGAATCGAGGAGCTTAAGCTCCGGCATCCGCGCGAATTCGCTTAAATTGAACAAACCCACGGGTTTTTATGCTCGTGGGTTTTTCGTTGGTACAAACAAAATGAACTGCCGTAGTGGCAAGCATTAATGGTTAACAATCCCAACCTGATACTCGTCTTCATAAATAAGAACGCCTGGAAGTTCTCAATCGACTTCGATTGATTATTATTATTTTGTATCTTGATCCATAAAATGGAACTGGTACAATGGAATGTAAGCGCTAATTATCCTTGTATTCCATTGTAAAAAAGGAGCGATTGACATGCTGCAAACGAATGCCTTGCCCCGCATCAGGCCCGAAGAAGCCGGTGTATCTCCATCCGCGATTTCATCCTTCTTGAAGGAAGCTCAATCCAGTAACATCGGACTGCACAGCTTCCTGCTGCTTCGTCATGGCCATGTGGCTGCTGAAGCGTGCTGGGCACCTTACAAACCGGATTATCCGCGTATGATGTTCTCGTTAAGCAAAAGCTTTACTTCGACGGCCGTCGGATTTGCGGTGGCGGAAGGCCTGTTGTCGGTAGACGATCCCGTTATCTCCTTTTTTCCGGATAAGCATCCGATTGATGACGAACATTTGAAAACTATGCGCGTACGGCATTTGCTCACCATGTCGACAGGGCATGCCAAAGATACGACGGGACAATTACGTAAGCATCCTGACAAAGACTGGGTACAGGCATTCTTGGAATTACCGGTTGAGCATGAGCCGGGTACGCACTTCGTGTATAACAGCGGCGCCACCTATATGCTGTCGGCGATCGTTCAAACAATTACTGGGCAAACACTTGTGGATTACTTGCAGCCAAGATTGTTCGAGCCTTTAGGCATTCAAGGCGCCAAATGGGATTCTTGCCCCCGTGACATCAACACCGGAGGATGGGGCTTGAAAATAAAACCCGCCGATATTGCCCTCTTCGGCCAAATGTATCTTCAAAAAGGCATGTGGAACGGAACCCAGGTGGTGCCTGAAGCATGGGTGGACGAAGCCACCTCCTTCCAAGTATCTAATGGAGAGGACCCGGGCAGCGATTGGAAGCAAGGTTACGGCTACCAATTTTGGCGGTGCCGTCATGGAGCCTACAGAGGAGACGGCGCATTCGGTCAGTTCTGCCTTGTGATGCCGGAACAAGATACCGTTATTGCAATCACATCCGGGGTCAAAAACATGCAGTCCGTGCTGAACCTGGTCTGGGAGCATTTACTGCCAGGAATATCGGAACAGCCGCTTCCGTTAGATGAAGTACAGTACGATGAGCTGCAGGATGTTATAGCCTCACTCGGGTATGCGCCGCTTGCTGCTGAATTCACTTCCTCCGAAGCTGAAAGCATCACCGGCAACCGGTATATTATGGAGGATAATGAACTGAAACTGCAGTCGGCCACCTTCCGGTTTGAAGAAGCTGTATGTACGTTCGATTTTCAATTGGAGCCACATGGGAACGGCCGAATTCAATGTGGTGTCGGCTCTTGGATCGAGAGTACAACGATACCGATTGGAGGAATGTCGGGAGTCGCCGCCAGCGGGAAGTGGAGTGACGATTCAACCTTTGTTATGGAATGGCGGTTTGTAGAGACACCGTTCTACTATACTTTAACATGCCGATTCGAAGAAAACAGTGTGAAAATGGAGGTCATCAGCCATATCGGCGGCTCCAACGAACCTCTGCATCTTATCGGACAGTCGGAATAATAGACGCGGAAATTGAAAGGCCATCCTTAACCGGGATGGCCTTCCTGTTTTAGTTCGATGGACCAATGACCGCTCTCTTTATTGAAGAAGCGAAACAGCCTGTAATTCCAGCACTTTTACAGTAACATCTGCTGATTATCCAGTAATTTTTTATCCTCATTATAAACTACGCTTTGATTCCTGCCATTCCTCTTCGCTTCATATAAAGCTTGATCAGCAAAACTGAGCAGTTCGGCTGGTTCGTTCGTTTGAGTGGGATAGTGGGCCAGTCCTATAGATAAGGTGCAAGTCCTGCCGATCGGATTCTCGTCCGTCTCAAATGCACAGCGAATGCGTTCAGATGTTGCGTAAGCTTCAGGTAACGGCGTTCTTTTAAGCAGTACAACAAACTCTTCTCCGCCATACCGGCAGCATACGTCTTCATCACGCACATTCCTCTGCAAAAGCCTCGCAAGATGATTCAACATCACATCCCCGGTTGGATGACCGTATGTATCGTTAATTGTCTTAAATCGATCGATGTCCATAATCAGGAGCGTGTACTCTTCGGTATCAAGCATACACTGATTCATTATTTTTTCCATGCCTCTACGGTTCACTAAACCGGTCAGAGGATCGATCATGGCTTCGCGAGACAATTGATCGGTGTGTTCTTCAATATGCTTTAGAAAACGGCCTATCGTCTTGGCCAATAAATCGGCCTCTCGGTTCCAGTAGCTGCTGACTTCTGCGGGACGGCTTTGTCCCTGTTCATAATGTCTGATCAATCGTGCCAGGGCAACGAAAGGTTGTGCCAACCGGCGGGAGAGCCATATTGCAATGATTAAAAGCAAAAGAATAGCTGGAACAAAGTAGACAAGAATCCCTTGGATAAATTGATGCAGAAGATTATCGACCGATTGGCCGGGTGATACGACAACGATTCCCCAGCCCGTCGAAGGGACTATGGAATAGCCGGCAAGCTGAACAATTCCGCGCGAGTTCACCACCTGCCGTTTTCCGCTGTGTCCCTGTGTCAACTCATTAACGACGGGATTTTCTATTACATTCTCCCCGACCCGCTTAATATCAGGATGATATAGCAGATGCCCCTCCGAGCTGACCACGTAGTAGTACGAGCCATTCTCATCTATCGAAGTGCTGCCGAATACTTGGCTGATCACATTAGGCTCTTGAAGATAGATCGTCCCTACGATGTAACCAAGGTATGTGCCCTGCTTGTCAAATATCGGTTCGCTCAACGAAACGATCATTCTTTTTGTAGTAGGTGTTAAGTATGGCTTGGATAAGTACGGCGCTTTCAGCCTCAATGTTTCCTTGGCTACCTCGGAAGCAACCACGGTGCCTTCCAACCCGCTTAGTGACGCCGGCGACGCAGCATGGATTTGTCCTGTTTCCTTCACAATGGCGATGGAATTGAAGAAGTGACTGCTTTTTCGCAACAGCTCCAGCTTCCCATAAGCTTCTTGCGGTGTCATATCCGGATAGTTGTGTAAAATCTCTACAGAATATTTTAAACTTTCTCTCATGGATGTAAATAACCTGTCCATAGACAGACTCATTTTTTTGGAATTCGACGAATTTAAGGAAAGCGCAGTATCTATCAGAGATTGTTTCTTAAAATGGAAGGATAGAATAAGAAGAATCGTAGCCGTAATGAAGATAGTTAGACAGACAAGACCTATTACAAGCATTGTTACACTAACTTTTTGTTTCGGTTTGAGCTGAATTTCATGAAAGATTACCATCTACCCCTCACCTGTAGTTATGTTTAGCAGAAAGACGACTAATCCATATTATACTACAAAAGAGTATTGGGTATATGTGCCTATTTATCGACACAAATTAGTTCTCTAGACTTATATATAATTAGATGTTATTTCAATCACTGATGCAGCCTACCGCTAACCACTTGATTACCATCACAGAAGAAACGGGTTACTTTTTAAGAAGCTCATCCACCTTCGCTTTCATTGCCCGTAAAGTCGTCTTCTTATATTGAATTCCGAGGCGGAGCACCTTAAGCTGCTCCCGGCGGGTCAGCTTTTTCATTCGAGGGTCCTGTTGTAAGAATGAACGAATAATAGACCAGCTATTACCTGCGATCTGATCCGTGTTAATGTAAGGAAGCTCGTAGGGCATCTTGCGTTTTCGGATACGGTGCATGAGCAGGGTCAAGGCTGAAGAAAGTTTGCCTTCATCGACCAGACAAGGCACAACACTCTTTTTCGCATACCTTCTGTAGTGCTCGTAATAATTGATTCCGTTTACAATGACATATCCGCCGGCTTTTCGGTTTTTCCTCACGATCAACAGCTGCATGCAATCCTGTGCGACTTTGCGAAGCTCCTTGCTTCGTCTAGTTGTTTTGACGTACAATTCAGGCTTTATTTTGTCTAGAGGTATATATTGCACCGTATATCTCATCCGGCAGCACCCCTTGATATATCGTTAGTGTAGTGTATGTCGTCCCGAATCAAACGTACCTGATTGCTGCAGCGCCTAGGTTACAAGACAAAGCTCCCCTTACCGAAGCAGGTTCTTATGCTGTAACCTGTCTACCGTAAAAGGAGCCGCTCTCGCTCTTGAACACGCATGGTTTATTTACTTATCTACTTTCCATCGTACGTTCTCTTATATGCTGTATTGTACATGGAAATAATCTCGTCCAGGCCCAGTTTCTTTGCTTGGCCCGTGAACTGTTTAATCGTATCGTCATTAATTGGAGTTTTGCCGACGACGAATTCCGCCATTTTTTGTTCCATAAAATTGTTCAGATTGCTGAGCTTCGATTTTTCCAGCTCCTGCTCCTCTTTCGTCTTAACATAAGATCTCGGCGCAGGCAGGATAATCGGTTCATATGCTGCATTGATTTTTTTCGTCTTCTCGTCCAATGCGCTTTCCCATGCTAATCTTGCGATGGCAAAGTCCGAGCCTATCCCCGGATACCACACGCCATAATCGCGGCGCAGCGTCCAAATCATACTGCTTGTTGCCGCTTGCGGTACGCGCCTTACCGATTAATGCATCAATGTCCGCCTTCCAGAAGAAAGTGACGAACGACTTGTTCGAGATGAGCCGCTCATCGAATTGTGTTTATTTTCCCCCTATTTGAAAAAGCCAATCCCCGTAAATAATCTGATGTACAGGGATTCTCCTGAAAAAGTTTATTATTTATGTGCCGCTGGCTGATAATCTCCAGGTACCATCCCCGTTGATATTGCCATTCGATTCCAGGTGTTGATCGCATTAATCGCCATTATCAAATTGACAGATTGGCCCTCGTCAAAGTGTTTGCGGACATGCTCATACAATTCCTGAGGCACGCCGGCATTCGAGATTTGGGTCACAGCTTCTGTTAATGCTAGTGCGGCCCTCTCTTCTTCCCCATTCCAATAGTAGCGATTCTTATGTGGCGAAAAATAAAAAACGGTAAGAAACCTGTAATAGATTTCTTGCCGTTTTGTGCGCCTTCGTATTGTTCTAATCCAAATGAGTTAACGTTATTTTCTAAGCTCCGCCTCGATCACTTTATTGGCCGCATCTTCCGCTTGGCGCAATACCGTGTTCGTATCCGAATTCCCCATAATGTAATTAGGAATAGCATCCGTTAGCGGCTTCTCCCCGATCGAATCGAATTTTCCTTTCTTCGGCACTACCGGGAACTTGTTATAAAACAAGGCATTCCAGTTCAGTTTCTTCGAATAATCTCCTCCCATTGACTTGCGGATCGTTTCATCCTTGAGCGGCGAGATGTACCCCAGCTTGACGCGCGCTGTCTGATATTCCTCGGAGACCAAATATTTAATGATTTCCATGGCCGCCTCTTTATGCTTCGATGAGGAGGATAGGTTTACATACGTTGGATACGGCTGGAAACTAACCCCGGGCAGCTCCTTGAACGTCGGAGCGGACACCATATCGAAGTTCACACCAGGAGCCGAGCCGTCCGAGACCATGTCTGAGAAATAAACGTACATCGCCAAATTTTTCTTTTTCAAGAAGTCATCCTTGGCCGGCACCTTATTGTTGTTGCCTTTCATGTATTCTATGAACAGAGGGTCCGTAGACTCACCTTTAAAAATCGTGTCCATCACGATCTTCCACTTCTCATTGGCATAAGTCGACTTGTTGGAATCTGCATCAACATAAGGCACGGAGAACGGATTCAGCTTCAGCACATGCCCGGTGGAAGCCGCTAAACCGATGTACGTTACACCGTCCTCCGTCCGTGTCAGTTTCTTGCCAAGCTCGATTGTTTCGTCCCAAGTCATGCCGTCCTTCGGATAGGCAATACCGAATTTATCGAAGATATCCTTATTATAAAAGGTGACGAGGCCCATCATACTGATCGGAAGTCCGTACATCCCGCCGTTCGCAAGTGATTTCATGGCATCGATAGAAACCGGCTCGAATTTGCTCAAATCGATATTGTTCTTTTTGATAAGCTCGGAAATATCGGACTGCAGTCCAGGGACAATCAATCCGTCTATGACACCGGTTTGCGCTTCGAATATCAGATCTATAGCGGTACCGGTGGTAACGAGCTCCTGGATCGACGAACCGGCAGTCTTTTGAATATAGTTGAATTTCCAATTAGGGAACTTCTTTTGCAGATAGCTTGTAATACCCGCGTTAAAGCTGTCGGAAGCGGTACCGGCACTGGAAGTCATCGTAATCTCGAGCGGTGCATTAAAATCGACGGCGTTAGCTGGCTCCGCCGCCTTGTTATTCCCCTGCGTCCCGCTGCAGCCTGCCGCAACGAAGGTGCACATTGCCAAACTAATTGCACTACACAAACTTTTTTTCATTGGAATCCCCACTCTCTCTTTATTCATTCAATAGAAGGGGGCCGCTAGGCGGCCCTTAAGGTTGTTACGGATTGCCTGAATCGTGAGGAACGGTCACTGTTTCAGAAACCGTATTGATGTTGCCGGCTTGATCGGCAGCGGTGTAGGTTATGGTATACACGCGACCGGAGCCTTTACCTTCTCTTTCTGCACGAAGCATAAAAGTAGTGTCATACGTACCGTATGAGGCTTCTTGAATATCAGGTTGTTGGTCTTTTCCGGCGTCGTTATCGTTCTCATTACTGGTGATTGAAGTTAGGACGACCGAGTCCAGATGGGATAGTGCGTCTTCTGCATAAACGGATGCGGTGACGGTTACCATTTTATGATTCGCAGGCCATAGCACCTTTTTATCCAAAGTTACCTTAAGGCTTGGCGCTGTTTTGTCGATTCGGACGGCAGCCGTACGCTTCGCCTCTACATTGCCCGCTTTATCGACACTCCAGTAAGTGAGCGTATGCACGCCTTCTGTCGTAACGGTTACGGAGCTTCCTTCTTGTTGGGCACCTCCGTCGATGCTGTAGTAGGTTGAGGCAATTCCGCTACCCGAATCACTTGCTGTCAGCGTTACCGTCACATCCTTGTTGCTCCAATTCTCCGGTGCATCGTCTTTCGTGGTTGGCGCTGTAATATCCATATGATTTCGGCTTGCAATCAGGGTTGGATCCCATCCGTCCGAACCGGCCATCATCAGCTGAACGGTATACTCGTTCGCTTCCTCCGGCTTCAGTTGTTTGGACCAAGGAGCCCTGCCCTTCGGCTCGGCACTTGAACCGGTATTGTTGTACTCGTAATATCGGGCCGTTGCTTCGTTCTCGACTCTGCCCCAGTTATTCCATCCGGCAGGATGTACAATATCACCCAAATCCGTGTTCATAAAGACAGTGTGCGCGAACGGTCTCCAAGGTCGGCCCAAGTACATGTTGTTCACTCCGGGCTCGGCTGTAAACTTGCTGTTGATGAACAAATACCCGTATTTCTGGTTCTCCGGTGTACTCGCTGCCGTAACATAACCGCCGGAGCGTACATTGTGAATCGTACTGTTTTTGAAGACAGCGATCGACGGCCCGTAAATGAAGTCAACAGCACCTTCAATATAGCTGTCCGTTACATAGAGCCGTTTGCCGGTAGCATTCGTGAACAATGTATCCTGAAAGCCGATCAGCCTCACGTTGTTCAGATAAGCACGGTCACCTCTAAGGTCAAGCGCAACAGCCACACCGGCCGTGCCAGCACCGTTAGCGAACGTAATATTCTCCGCTATAAAATCATTCGATTCAACGGCGGTCGCTCTCTCGTTAAATCCTGTCCCGGTTATCCCTGTATAAGTGATAACCGTGTTTTCTTTGTCTTCTCCAATGAAGCTGACGGCATGCTTGGTAGCAGGAATCGTTACTTGCTCCTCGTAAGTACCGCTGCGAATATAGATGACGGTTCTGGCTGTGTTCCCCGCCGGTATCGAATCAACGGCATCCTGAACCTTCGTAAACGCCCCGCCCCCGTTTTTGTCAACAACAATAACAGCTGCCGGTACCGCTTCTTGCGGAAAGGAAGCAATGCCTTCCGTCTTGTCGTTGACAGAGCTGATAGCGTAGTAATACGTTGTACCGTTTGTGACCGCCGTATCTCTGAACGCGAGTTCATTAACAGCAGCAATGGTCGTAAAGGGACCGTTCATTGAGAGTGCCCGTTTTACATGATAGAAACTGGCTCCGGGGACGGCTGTCCATTCGATATTTACCATTTGACTACCTGCCAATAGACGAATATCGGACGGTGCTTTCAAAGTGTTGGCTGGAACCGGAATGACACGTATCGAATCCGAGTTCGCACTAGCTGTGGTACCGTTCGCTGCGGACACCACATAATAATAAGCGGTACCGTTGGCCAAAGCTTTATCTTCAAACTGAGTGCCGGATAGGTTCTCGGCAATGACTGTATAAGGGCCGCCGTTAACGGTGCTGCGTTTCACTGCATAAGTTGCTGCCCCTTCAGAGGCATTCCATGAAATTGTACTTCGGGTGTCTCCAGCAATCGCGGTCAATCCCTTGGGCGACTGCAGCGGTGCAACCGGACGTACCGATTGGACGGCCGAGTTCTCACTCTCGCCGGCAACGTTGGTTGCAGATACAACGTAATAGTACATTTTCCCGTTATCTAGGCCAGTATCGCGGAAAAACGGATCCATAACATTATTTTTCACCACTTGAAACGGCCCTTCTGCATTATCACTTCGCTTGATTGAATACGCAGCGGCATTTTGAACGGGCTGCCAGGAAAGATCGGCTTGCGTATTTCTTGCATCCGTCTTCAGTGCAGCCGGAGCTTCAGGCTTAATCGCGGATTCCGAAGGCGTTACGGTAACTTCATTGGAGTTGCCGCTATCCCCTGATTCTCCATGTGCTATTACCACATAATAGTACGTGGTGTTATTCGACACTGTAGAATCCGTAAAGGTAGTTGCCGTAACATTCGGTCCGACGATTTCGTACGGACCACCTTTTGTTGTACTTCTTTTCACGGAGTAGGAAAGTGCGCCGTTAGTAAGCGTCCAATCCAATTGAACCTTACCGTTGCCAGGTATTGCAGCTAAGCCTTGGGGAGAAGCAACCGGCTCGACATAAATTTTGAAATTATCAAAGTACATGGTCCCTTTTCCGGTTCCCGGAGTTCTTCCGATAATGATGCTGCCCAATCCCAGAGTTCTCATATCGTCTTTCAAATCGATATCCTTAGCTGCAAGCACGTTATCAATATAAATATCCATCTTGTTCGCTGCTACATTGGCTACAATTTTGATATTGTACCAGCGGTTGTTAGCCAGCTCCATGAGCTTCACGTCTTGACTGTTTTTATTCTTATACGTCAGCATGTACTTATCTTCCGGAACCGGTAAGACCGGCTTCCGAAGCTCGATGGAGATCGGAGTCTTCGTTGCTTTCTCGTCCTTAACCTGAAGCACAATAGATGTACCAGGGTGGGATGGAGACATATAGTCCGTTTCAAAAATTACCGTGCTGGTCTGTTTAGGGAAATTCCTTACGATTTGCGTACTGCCCGGTGCATTATCGTATACTTTGAGAGCTTGGCTTGATGAGTTTCCGATCGAATCTTCCGGGACCGGTTGAACCGTCACGGTATGGTCGGCATCCTGCGGATTTGGTGTCACTGCATATCCGTCCGGCGTTGAGCCGATAGCCGACTCTTCAAAATCGTCATTCGCGTGGTACACGGTTCCCGGTGTGCCGGTTGGAACCGCGCTGACCACATCGGAAGGAATGCTTTCCCCATTCGCGTTAACAGAAGTTATGACATAGTAGTAAGTCATTCCAGGAGTAAGTCCGGTTTGCGTAAACACTGGCTCGGTTAAACCGGCGGCAACTTGCATAAAAGGCCCTTCTGGCAGTTGGCTGCGCTTCACGTTATAGCTCTTCGCATATTCAGCGGGATCCCATGTAAGAGTAATCTGCTCATTGCCTGGGGTCGCTGCAACATGGACAGGTGCCGTCGGTAATTCCGTAGGCAGCGCCGTAATGGTTACATTCGAAAAGCTGGATGTATTGTATTTATCCACACGGTTATTAGCTTTGGATGCATCGGCAGCCAGACCTGCATATATCTCGTTAGGCAGCGATACATTGGTAGTACCTACCAGCGTCCAATTCACTCCGTCAGGGGATACGAACGACGTGAACTGGTCTCCTGAACGGACCAATTTGGCCCAATAAGGCAGCTGAAATTCGCTGTCCGGAACAATTTGCGATATCTCCGCGCCCTTCGCCGTCCGGCTTAACGTTACGCCCCGCTTCCCTGTTTTCATATAAGGAAACACGAGGGATACAAAGGCGGACGATGCGTCCAGGCTCTCGCGGAACATAAGACCTGCTTCCGCTCCTTCGTCGGTAGGCGTAATGCTGTCTATTTGGGCAACGATTTCCATATTGCCGCTCATTTGTTGATAAGCGAAATGGAATGCGTCTTGAGTCCCCTCGATATCCCCCGCCGATTTCACCGTAATGACGCTGCCGTCGGAACCACTAAGCTGTGTATGTCCGGGTATGCCGGGTGCTCCAACATCTGCTGCCGTCCAAGGCGCAATGCTCCCTAGTTGGTTCGCGTGGATTGTAACATTCGTTGAATACGTTGCCGTCCCTGTATTATCAATTGCCTTTGCAATCAAATAGTGCGTTCCATCCGGAACGTTGTTCCAATCCAAGGTGAACGGAGCCGACAAATCCTCTCCCAGCTTCACTCCGTCACTGTAAAATTCCACTTTCTCAACGGTACCGTCACTATCGGAAACCGTTGTAGTAACAGCCACATCCGAGCCTGTTGGAACGATGGCATTGTTTTGCGGCGCGGTAATCGCGACGTTCGGATTATGGGAACCATTCGTCGTGATCGAGTTCAGATAGATTTCGAGGTTTGTATATCCCTCTGAATTTACCAAACGTCCGTCAGCCGCTTCGTTCGGATTCAAGCCATGCTGCAGCTCCCAGTTGTTGGGCATCCCGTCGCCGTCATCGTCTACCGCATTGGATACTACGGTTTCATACTCAGGGTAGCCGCCGACTTCATTTTGGGAGTTCAAATGTTTACCCGTGCCGTTGATTACATCGTTAATAATTCTTGCATCGACGGGGTCTCTCTTCGGCAATTTGGCTCCAGCCCCTTCAAGAACTGCAGTATAAGCATCCTGAGCGGATTGAGACGGTAAAGGGTTAAGAGCAAACGAAACCGGCGTGTCCAGTTGTTTGTAATCCGGGTACTTATATACGCCCGACCAGTTATCTGCCGTTAAATCAGGGTAGCCTTCCATAACATTACCGCTAATGTAATAGCTTCCCTTGGTTTCTGCATTCAGAAAGCGTATATTCTCCGTATCGGGACCGGGCTTGTAATAGTTGTTGATCAAATTGGTAGTAGCCTCTTTCCCGCCGTAAGATGCGAAATAGCCCCAGTTATACACCACGTTGTTCTGAAAATCGTGATAATTGCCTGCCGTACTGTCAAAAGCCGGGTTGCGGCTCGAATTGTGCGCAATCAGATTATGATGGTAGCTTGTGTTCTTGCCTCCCCAAATCCCGCCATAGCCGTGCTTGCCTTTTACATGACGGCTCAGATGCATCGCCTCGGAGATGACGGACCATTGAACCGTCACATTTTCGTTCCCATAGTTACTCATGACTTCATCCACCGACCAGCTGAAAGAACAGTGATCAATAATGATATTCTTCTGGTATCGTCCCCCGAATGCGTCCGCCTCAGTAGGCATTTTATCCCCCATTCGAACCCTTAAGTAGCGGATGATGAGGTTGCTGGCTTCAAAAGTCATCGGGTAATCGGAAATCGTGATTCCGTCACCCGGAGCGGTCTGACCGGCGATGGTCAGATTGGACCCTGTTATTTTCAACGGAGATTGGAGATGAATGTTGCCCCCTACTTTGAAAATAATCATACGGTTGCTGCCGCTTACTGCGTCGCGTAACGATCCCGGACCGGAGTCGGCAAGCGTATTGACCACATACACCTCCCCTCCGCGCCCGCCAGTAGTGAATTTCCCGCCGCCTTCAGCTCCGGGGAATGCAAGCGGTACCTGGCTCTGTACAGGTTCAGCCGCAGCATTAGCAGGCAAGCAGCCGGATGAAAGCAATGCGGCTACTAACATTTGAGAAAGCCATTTTTTCATTAGCAATCCTCCTCAGGTTTCAATATTGAACTTCATGTACCGGTAGCAATCTTATCTCGGCTTCTATCAAAGAATCCCCCCTTTCAATAAACTGCAGTCAATTATTGGATTTTACATGCTTGCATTTTTGAAAGTTGTTTGTTATTTTTGCTATGGCAGCGGTTACGGTGAACTTATTAGCAATCAAAGGAGTCGGGACCCCATGGAAGAAGACTTTCAAATCAATTTTGCCAGGGCGGATAATGTGGCTATGCCCCGGCTTCACTATCACAACCACTTTGAAATTTACTATTTATTTGCCGGCGAAAGATATTACTATATTGAAAACCGCACTTACTATGTAAAAAAGGGCTCCATGATTTTTGTTAATAAGAACCATATTCACAAAACGTTGGATGGCGGCAAGCTTCATGAACGCGCGGTCGTTTATTTTAATGACACGTTTCTTGAGCAAAATCATGGGAGAGATTTGGATTTGCTGCTATCCCCTTTTTTGAATTCAAACCGGATCGTAGAATTGAATAATATGGAACAAAATTATGTGGAAAATCTGTTGTTTCAGATGAAAAATGAGTACAATGACCGTAACCGCCAAGGTCGCAGTATATTTTTCCAGTCACTACTTGTTCAATTGCTTCTGCTGACGGCCCGAAAGAATGCAGAGATGGCTGATGTAACCTACGTTCCTATGAATAAAAAGATTTACGAGGCTATCGACTATTGCAACGCCCATTTCATGAAACCGCTTACGATGGAAGGTGTCTCTGCGAACTTTTATATAAGTTCATTTCACTTCAGCCGGTTATTTAAGCGCTACACGGGCTTTAACTTTACCGAATATGTGAACATGCTGAGAATTCGTGAAGCACAGAGATTGCTAAGAGAAACCTCCTGCAAAGTAATCGAAATCGCAGAGCAAGTCGGTTACGTCAATATCACGCATTTCAATCGTAAGTTTAAGGAGATCACTATGATGTCGCCTATGGAATACAAGAAGCTGATCAAATCCAAATAAACGGCTTCAGCTTAACCGGCACTCTTCGAGTGTAATGAATAATAACCCTCCCCTCTACATCCATTTTTGTTCGCTTAATCAAACTTTGCTATTTTTGCACATTCTTCTAAGCCCATGTTATACGCAAACAAGGCTACCGTATCACGGTAGCCCTGTCATGCGATTCCATCCTATACAGCTGTTTATCTGACATCAGTACTCACAAATTCTGTTTCTCTTCAGTGGAGTCGTCCGGCTTGGTGTCTAATCTTTTCAGTATTTTTTGCAAGGTAGAGTTGATATTCAATAAGGCCATGAAAACAAATCCAAGCATAATAAAAGTCACAATCTCTCCAGTGAAGACAGATACGGCTGCTAATAAAACGGCATAGAGGCCATTCAGATATCCATTATTTAAAAATTTCAGGATGATCACTCCGTTCCATCTTCCACGATGGCGACAGGACGAGCCCAGCCGGCACTTGCATTTTCCACTTTAATAGGAAAACAGCAAACCTTAAACCCGAACGGCTTTGGAAGCTTATCCAAATTAGCAAGCTTCTCTATTTGGCAGTATTCACGGTCCTTCCCCACATAATGAGCCGCCCACAGAACACCCGGTCTTGGCTGTGCTTTGTAAGCTTCAGCCTGAAGATTAAGCGGAATATCCCAGCCCCAGCCGTCGGTTCCTACTACCTTAATGCCTTGATCCAGCAGCCATAGTGTAGCTTCTGCAGAAACCCCGGCATGAAGGAAGGCATAATGGTCTTGATACAGCTTCTTGTCTGCATCGCTTCGGATCAAGACAATATCAAAGGGCTTCAGCGTATACTGAATCCGGTCAAGCTCGGCAATCAGATCATCCTTGCTTATTTCATAGCCCGGAGGCTTCATGCTGAAATCAAGCACGACACCGTCGGAATAAAACCATTCGAGCGGCAGCTCGTCGATCGTTCTGGCTTGCTTTCCTTCCGAAGTCGGCCAGTAGTGCCAAGGCGCATCGATATGCGTTCCGGCATGCGTATTCAGCGTCACCGTTTCCGTAGCCCATGCCTTACCCTCCGGGAAATCTTCCGGCTTAAGACCAAGCACCGCTGCGGCTTGCAGCGCCCCATCCTCATGTGTAGCATATTCGATCTTTGCAGGAAGCGGCTCGCGGATTCGCGGGCTGACCGGCACACTTAAGTCAATAAACTTCATCTAAGCTATCCCTCCTCTACTTTTCCGATTCCCATTTTACCATTCATTGGACTTTCGCTGCTAATTCATTCTGCATGAAGAATAATGAACCCTAGACTAGGCATCCGCATATTGTGAAAAGAAATCATTTTGGAACCTTACGGAGGTTATGATAATGAGTATGCAATACCCGGCAATGCAGCAGCAAGTTCTATATCAAGCCGATCCAAACGTTGCAACCACCTTAAGATCGGTTCGAGATCGCATGCATCATATTTTCAGTACACATGTAAATAGGCTAGTTCGAGTTCAAACCTTGGACGGGAATACCTACGAAGGCGTCATTGTTCATACAGACAAGAATCATGTTTACCTAAGGGCTTCCCAAACCCCGGGACATCGCGGTTTTTTTGGACCTGGTCCGTTCTTTGGCGGCCCAAGCGATGAGGCTATCCTTACCTTGGTGCTCTTCGAGCTGCTTGTCATTGTCTTGCTGGCGTAAGGTCAGCAAGAACGAACCGGTGTTTATCCACTATAATTATGATCTTAAGGAGTGATTATCCATGGCCTATTTGCTACCATCAGGATCACCCGCCGAAGCGCTGCCTCCTCCTCCCGATTTCATACCTCCGTTTACAGGCGAATCATACCTCATAGATTGCTTGTATAATTATACTTATGTATGGTTATGGAACGGAGAAAGCTTCTGGTATTATCCAACCAGTGTTGAGTACGGAGAAGTGTCAGGCTATCGCTGGAGCGGATCGTTCTGGTATTACTACGGGATTGATCCTCGATTCATACGTGCTGTTTCCTGTCCGCCAATTCCTACACTGTACTAAGAGCAGTTGGTAATTTTAGTTAAATCGAACAGGCGCCTGCCGTAAGGCAAGCGCTTTTGTTCATTTGCATCCTCCGTAAGACAGTGCTATCGAATCGGATTCATTTCGCAGCTCTTTATGCCATAATTCTTGAAAGTAGGCGCTGTTCCGGATTAAATAATCGAAGTCACCGTCACCGACGATCTCCCCGTCTTTTACCAGCAGTATCTTATCCACCTCTTGGATGAATTGAAGCCTATGCGCGACTATGATAAGCGTCTTGCCGCTAAACATGGTCAAGATGCCGTCCATGATCCCCTTCTCCGTAATGTTATCCAAGGCTGAGACCGGTTCATCAAGCATAACCACATTCCTTTGCTGTGCAATGATTCGGCCGAAGGCCAACCGCTGCCTCTCGCCTCCGGAGAGCTTCATTCCTCTCTCACCGACGGTAGTATTCAGTCCATCAGGAAAGCTCAACACTTTTTCCTTCAAATGAACCAGATCCAGAATTTCATATACACGTTCGTCCGGAACCTCGTTATCAAAGACAATATTTTCCCGTAACGTCGTGTCAAAGATAGGCGCTTCTTGGGAAATATACGATACATGATCGTATAGACTGTTCAGCTTAAGCTCATCCATTTCAATGCCATCCCACGTAATGCTGCCGGCTTTCTTCTTCAACAGCCCCAGCATTAATTTGACTATCGTCGATTTACCGCTTCCGCTCAGCCCGACAATGGCGACGGAGCTCCCCTGCTTAATGGAAAAAGTAATTCCGCTTAGCAATTTGGAATCCCCATAATCAAAAGCTACATTTCTAAACTCGATGCTTCCTTTAAGCGCCTTCACTTCTCTTCCTGCTTCAAGGTTATGGTCTTCCCGGGCATTTACAAACTCCTCGAGCCGGGTGTAGGTTACCCGATTCAGCTTGTATTCCACGTAAAGCACATTAAAAATGGCGACAGGAGTGTACACTTGATCAATAAACAGGATTAGCGCGATAATGACGCCTATGGAGGACTCACCCGACATAATCTGCCGGATCCCATAAATTAAAACGACAACCTTAATCATATGGACTAACAGCGCGAATATGGCAAAAAACGATTCATGGATCATTTTAATCTGCGTACTTTTCATGACGATATCACCCGCAGTATTGTGAAGCCGCTTGATTTCCTTCTCATACCTCTTGTTGATCCTGAAGACAACTAGCTCCATGAATCCGCGGATAGCGAATTTGCCCATTTGCTCTTGACTTGTAAGCAGCGAGGATTTGATCCGGTACAGCCATCGGAGAAGGATATGATTGATAAAGAAGATCACTACGTAACCGGCTGCAATGACCAGCATGATGTTCCTGTTATACAGGCTTATGAACACTAAGCTAAAGACGAGGGTCGGGAGCAGCTCATGAAATATTCTCAAGTAAAACGAATGAATGATACTCGTTCCGGCCGATGCGCCGTTTTCGATGATTTTAATCATTTCACCTGTGCCTATACGCTGGTAGGTGGAATAATCCATCCTGGACACTTTGACGAGTGCCATGATCTTTACCTTTTCCGCTATGCTATTGGATAAATACGTATCGGGATAATTCGTCAAATAATGGAGTGCCGCAGCCCCTGCCAGTAAAGCGCCGTATAGCATGACAAGGGAAGCAACCTCATTCAAATCGTTGGCTGCAGGCACTTTATCTACAATCTCTTGAAATAATTTAATTCCATAAGTGGTGCAAAATTGCGCCAAAAATCCCATCACAACATATAAAAATATCATCCGTTTATATAGGAAAAAGCATTGTTTTAACATGGTAATCCTGCCTCCAAAGAGATAATAAAAAAGCCAAGGATTACGCCAGTTATGGCTAAACAGAACCAATGGGAAGTCCCACTAATCCTTGCTCAGACAAACCAGTGTCCTTGGCTTTATCGAGATGAATGCCGAACGACACCGTTCAAAGGTATAGCTTTCGTATGCTCAACAGGGCAGAGAACCCCCTTGATAGCCGGTACGCGTTGTACCCCGGCCCGAAAACTAGTTACTTCGAACGATTCGGATTGGCATCCATTTCACCTCATTTTGAAGGATATTCCAATTGTATCTGTATTAGATGCAACAATCAATAGAAAATGATGGGCACCTCCACCAAATCCTGAATGCTGCCGTCTTTAGCACTGCGAGTGTAAACCATCAATATCCCTGTTTGAGTGGAGGGAGATTGATCGAAGGTGAGCTGCACATCGAATAATCCGAAAGCCGGAGCGCCTTGTGAAGCCGTCGCCGCACGTTCATGAGTGACGATACGCTCCATCGCGTCGCGAATTTGGTAATTTATCGTCGCTTCGAAGGCACGGGCACTTCCCGTCAAATGCTGTCCGGATGCAACCCTCGTTCCGGGGTACGGCTGGTACACTACAATATTCGCCGAAGACGGCAGCGGGATGACCAAGCGGAACCCGGGATAAATGACATCGGGCGACAGTCCCGTACGGTTTCGGTTCGCTTGCAGCAGCTCGTTCATCGAAACTCCAAATCGTCGGGAAATCCGGTACAGTGTATCTCCCTGCACTACCTCGTAAACGAATGAGGCAACATTTAGCAATTGAGCTACTCGGATAATATCCTGCTGCTGAATGTCGTTGAGTCCGGCCAACATATCAACACTTAACGAGAAGCGTCCGGCGATCGAATACAGCGTATCTCCGGGCTGAACCTGATACAAGACAGAGCTCTGTTCTGCCATTCCCGGCAATCTCGCGAGCAGTACTTGACCGGGAAAAATTCGATTGGGATCTGCGACGGGCGGATACAGCGCATTGCTCTGTATTAGCGCCTGAACATTGGTACCCAATTGATTGGCGATCGAAGACAAGGTGTCCCCCTGGTGAACGGTATACAGCAAATGGGTGCCTGGTGAGATTGGCATGGAAATGCAGCTCCTCTACAGGTAGGTATATCCCCATGATATGCCGCAATCGTCCACTAACATGATAGATATTCCAATTACTTTCTGTTTCGGCTGATTTGGTCTACCGCCTTCAGCTCTTCCACCGTCAATCGCTCAGGCAAATGCTGCAATGCGTCGACGATTTGTTCCGGCCGGGATACCCCCATAATCGCTGAGGTAATAACCGGATTGCTCAGCACCCAAGCAAGGGCGAATTGAGCCAATGTCCAGCCTCGTTCGTCAGCCAGCTTCTGAAGGCTGGATATGATATCGAATGTACCTTCCTCTTCCATAAGCAGCTGCAGCCGCTTCTCTCCTTGTTCTCCGCGCGAGCCTTCTGGGGGCTTTTCGCCCGGACGGTACTTCCCTGTTAGCAACCCGCGTCCTAGCGGACTGTAGACAATTACGCCGACTTTTTCACTTGCACAAAAAGGAAGCAGCTCATTCTCGATTTCACGGGCCAATATGCTGTACTGCGGCTGCACGCTTTCAAAGCGGCGAAGCTTGTTCTGCGCACTTACCCCATGGGCCTTGGCGATTTGCCACGCAGCATAGTTGGAACAGCCGATGTACCGGACTTTCCCTTGGTGGACCAGATCGTTCAACGCATCAAGCGTTTCTTCCAGCGGTGTATTCTCGTCAAAGCGATGGACCTGATACAGGTCGATATGATCGGTCTGTAATCGGCGCAAAGAGCTCTCTACTGCCTTCATGATATGATACCGGCTTTGACCGCCGTCGTTGATGTCCGTCCCTACTCTGCCATGGACTTTGGTAGCGAGGATAATGCGATCCCGCTTCCCCTTCAACCATTCCCCGATAATAGCCTCGGATTCCCCGGATTGGGTTGGATCGCCGTTGTCCATCCCACGACCGTACACATCTGCCGTATCGAATAAAGTCATGCCCTGCTCCAATGCCATATCCATAACCCTAAAGGATTGGTCCTTATCGATCCATCTTCCGAAGGCCATGCATCCCAAGCTGACCTCCGGCACCTTCAAGCCTGTGTTGCCAAGCACCCGGTATTGCATCTACTCTCACCTCTTCACGAGAATCATATTTGCTCTATGCGATTGGTTTCTTAAACCGGTTTCGTTTCTTTCCACGCGGACGGGTGATCCTCACTTACCAAATCAAGATCCGCCGCAGCGGCATTGGCTATGACCTGCTCAGGGCTTTTGCAGCCGGGAATTACGCTGGTAACAGCCTGATGCTTAAGACACCATGCGAGCGCCCATGTGGCCATATTGACGCCGGCCGGCAGCTCGTGATTCTGAATTTCCAGAACCTTTTGCAGTTTGATGGCCGTTTGCTCTTTGTCATGCCTCGAACGGACGTCATTGTCCGCAAATTCAGCGCCGGGCTTATATTTGCCGGATAAGTATCCGCTAGCCAGAGGGACGCGGGCAAGAACGCCGAGGTCCTGACGCTCACAAGAAGGGAATACCCGGTTTTCCGGCGTTTGATCAAGACGGTTATAGACAACTTGAATCGCTTTGGCATTCACTTTGGAGGCCGCATCCGTTTGGTGCAGATTATCGTTGCTGCCGATGGAAATACCGAGATTTCTAATTTTACCGGCTTGAACTTGCTTGTCCAGCATCGTCCACAGATCATCGTTATCGAATACTTCATCCGGGCCTGAATGGAATTGATATAAGTCAATATAATCGGTTTTCAAAGAGTTGAGCGATGCTTCCAGCTGAAGAAGCACCTCTTCAGCCGACCAATAATTCTTAGCTGCATTGTTCCGGTCCGCATGGTTATGCCCGAACTTCGTAGCAAGCACCCAATTCGCT
This sequence comes from Paenibacillus sp. NPDC056579, assembly GCF_042793215.1. NCBI lineage: Bacteria > Bacillati > Bacillota > Bacilli > Caryophanales > Paenibacillaceae > Paenibacillus > Paenibacillus sp. NPDC056579. Next base: position 233,026 of record NZ_JBHTVD010000004.1, on the reverse strand, counting down.
CTGCTGTTTCTGCGGGCTATATAATCGCCGATAAAGCTTTCCGAGAGATGATGACCGTAGCACTCCGCCGTATCGATAAGATTAATGCCGACCTCGGAAGCCTTATCCAGAATGGCATCCACTTCATCCTGCGTAAAATCCTTACCCCAAGCTCCGCCAAACTGCCATGTGCCTACTCCAACTACGGAAACTTTCATCTCTGTTTTTCCCAGTCTGCGATATTTCATTAGTGGCATTCTCCTTCGTATCGAGGTTTGGATGACTCTATTTCATTATACGGGTGTACTGCAGGCCCAACAAGAAATGAAAAAAAGGTACGCTAGTTTCCAAAACGTAACCGATAGCTGCTCCAAGCGAAACTCGTACTCTATACATTCCTTGCTGCTAGAGGCTCTCTGTTGGAGACAAAATCAAATCTCGTCGGATTCATCCCTCGCTTCGGTCTTGCAAATAATCAGGCGGCGAATCGCATCCCGCAGGCTGTCACGAAGATCGGGCGGAGTATCTTCGTCCGTTACAAGCGTATGAATCCGGTTCAGCTCCATACCATATAGAAAGCCGCTGCGGTTCACTTTAGACGAGTCCGCCAGAAGAATCAGATGGTTGCTTTGCTCCACAAGCATCTGCGCGATCTGCAGCGGCTCCCATTTGGAATAATAGATGCCTTCCGGACCGAATCCCATACAGGAGAAAATCGCTTTGTCAAAGCGATATTGACGGAGCTCACAGTGTAATTTATATCCGAATGTCATGCCGTCCTCATCCACTTCTCCCCCGACCATATAGACCTTGATCTTCCCTTTTTTCTGGATCAGGTTTAATGTGACCAATGAGGAATTCGTAACGATAGTAAGGTTCTTATCAACAGGTATATATCTGGAGAGCACGAGCCCCGACGTATTTCCGTCGATGAAGACCTGTCGCCCTCCTCCAGAAGAAGCACCGCTTCACGCGCGATAGCTTCCTTCCGCTCCAAGTTAAGCTGCATTCTGTCATAAAACGGCATATCCCAAGTGGTTTGCTCTCTTTTGACGGCACCGCCATTATTATTACCGTTGTTTATACAATACAGCATGTTTTATGTAAAATCGGTCACAGTTAGTGGAAGAACAGTAATCCTTACGCTGGTTGTTAGATTTTAGATGACAATAAAAAAAGCCGGCTTAGAGCCGGCACCGTTACGTATTCAATTCAACTAGCTATTGTGGCAGTGAATAATAATCCATTCCTCTATAGCCATTAAAGGCAGATAGGAGTCCGCAAAGACGAAGCCTCTCATGATCGATCCATTGTTTTCCATAGGATTGAAGGAATGTTTCGGCATAGCTGCCGCATTTTAAATTAAATTCCAGTGACCAAAGACCCCAAAAAATATCATAATGGCGATCGCCTACACCAGCATACCCCACATCAACAAATCCGCTTAATCGAAAATCATGCAAAATGACATTCGGCAAGCAATAATCGCCATGGATGATTGTATTATCTTCACAGGCATTATTGAATAAAGAAACCAATTCCGCGTAAGCGGCTTCAATATTCGTATAGCCCACATATTGAAGAAGACTGCTTTCCACTCTACCCTTGCGATAATTTCCCTCTGCGCGCATAACCATTTGCTCAAGATCGTTACTAATCGGACAGTCCGAATACCGGACATGATGGAAATGGGCAAGACTTTCGGCAAATACTCTGACTAACCGATCCGGCTGTGCAAGATACTCATCACTTGTTGCATCGCTGCCTGTAACTCGCTCTGTAAGTAAATAATCCTTTGAATCATCGGAAATGTAGAGTATTACTGTTGGACAGATCCCATATCGATGCAAATATTCCGTCATCAGGACCTCATTTTGTAAATGTCCCTTAGGCGTAATCTTCAGATAATAATGGTAGTCATTCTTTTCAATGAGATATACCGATGCCCTGACTTTGTTCTTAATGACTGTCACTGCCGCTTCTCTTGCATAGGTTTGTACCTCTATAGGTAAGGAGTCGTAAAACGCCGTTGTAGCCATCCATCGCTACCTCGTACCATACCATGGAACATCCGGCGGGTCTTGAATGAAGCCCAGCATATTCCCCCAAGGATCATAAAACTTCAAAAATCTCCAGTGCCCTTTAGGATCCTCCTTAGCGGGAACAAATTTGACGATTCTGGCTCCTTCTTCCAGCAGCTTCTCATGAATGGAGTCAATTTGAAACGTTTTAAACATAATAACAGGCATTTCTTCCTCATTCTTCATGAAATTGGCTTTTGATGTGACATCGTTTGTTTTCCATAGCATGATGTTCCCTCGGCCCACACCGGCAAACCATGCATCCGCTTCCAATTTAGGCGGCTTACCCTCGACGCCAAGAATCTTTTTATACCACTCAGCTGCTTCAAGGAGATTGCCTGCTATGGGTATTTGTACGTGATCGATCGAAAAAATCGGTTTCTCCAAAGCTGCAGCAAGTACTTGTTCTGTTTGTTCCGTTGACATATTGCCACCCTCCAAACATGGTTGATGATTGCTCATTAATAATAACGTACATATGTTCCTTTGTAAATATTTTCCTTTGCTGCGATCCGGTAAGTAATCCTGCCGAATTCATACGGCCAACCAGTTCTTCCTTCCATAAATAACGCAACTTTTTCTTCTGTCCGGTGTCTAATGGATTGGAAAGGAGTGGTAATTGTTGCCAAAATCTAATGCATTCATGCAGCCCTATTGGATTATGATGACAACGTTTATTGCTGTTTTGATCATGTCCATTGTTTACAATACAGAAGCACAAGCAGACGGGAGTTGGAGCGAACAGCAAGGCAAGCTGACCTTGCTGGCCGATACTCCTTTTTATGATGAAAAGACCGAAGACAACAAGCCTGCTTCCGTTATATCGGCGTTTCAATCCGTTCAAGTAGTTACACCAAGCGAGGGGCAGTTGCTCTCAATGAATCCCTCCGATAAGGAGTGGTATCTCGTAAAAACCTGGCAAGGCTACAAATGGATACGAAACGGGCCTTCCGTCGTAAAACAGGAGTATCATCCCGTCTTATTTGAAGTTACTTTTAACGAGATAGAAGACCTTTACAATTTCCCGGCAGAGGATCAAACCAACGGAGGAAAGCTCTCTCCACAGAGAGTAACGGCTATCGGCCAGCTTTTTACTTGCAATAAGGTACAATCGGATCCCGCCCAAGCAGCTACAAATCATTGCCGAACGTGGTACCGCATACAAACCTACCTGGGGGACAAATGGATTTCCCCGACTCTAGCAGCTGAGCATTACGAGAGTAAGAATGCCGTTGCGGCTTTTACTTCCTCAGCTTCGATTCTTCAGAACAAACTCAGTTCCAGCATACGTGATCTTGAGCCTATACTTGCCAGGGCCTCATTGGAGCCCGTTTCATTTCATACCGAAAACGGGATCGCCCGACTTGAAGTACGCAAGCTTTACCGGCACCGCGAGGAATTGAACGATCAAGAAACGGAAGCGCTGAAGAACGAAATATTCAAAGAGCTCGGGGACTCTTTCCCCCTTTCAATTACAACGTATGCCATTGCTGACAAGGCGGATCTAAGAGGAAACATTGTCTCGATTGATGCAGCGGGAAACCGTGTGCTGGTAGTTAATTACGATAAAAGGACCGGATTAGAAAATTCTTCTCCTAAGGCTAGCTGGATTCGGCTTGTCGCCGATACGAGCGTCCACAGAACCGGGCATGATTCGCAGCTCGGCTTGCATGATCTTAAGACGGGTCAGACCGTAGAAGTTTGGACTGCGAAGTTTGCATTGTTAACTTATCCAGGACAGACAACCGGTTACGAGATCGCTATTGTTGATGAAGCAAAGCCTGGCGAAGAAGGGATCCCCTTGGGCACCATACTGGATGTTGACTTAGCCCGCATCGATACAATAGATTTGGAATTTAAAGAAGGAAAGCCACTCGTTATTCATGATCCTAGTATCATCCAAGCCATCGCCGAAAGAATGCAGCGTATCCGTTTGCTAGCAGCAGATCTATATCCGTTATCGGACAATCAGCCGTACATCATGACGCTGCATCAAGCCGATAAGAAAGCCGTCTATAACGCGCATCTTGTCCTTCGGCAGCTTCCTTACAGCCCCAACTCTCTAACCGCCGATCTGGATAACTACATACTAAAGCTGAGATAAGGCTCATGCAGCACAAAAAAGGAACAGCGGAATCATCCGTTGTTCCTTTTATATAGCATCCTGCCTATACTTCTTATCCTTGTTTTCCCGCGTAATTAGACTCACCCGGATCGATATCGATCACAACGCGGCGCGGAGCCGCCAATGCGTATTGATGCTCGCAGCGCCAACGCATATCTTCTGTAAATCCGACGGTCTCGCCATCAGCGATCACATCCCCTTGTCGGAACAAATAGTAAGCGATATCCGTTAATGGTCCGGCCATCTCGTTAGGCTCAAGATCATAGAAATGACACTGGACGTCCGGTATGCCGAGTGCCGCGAGCCCGATGGAATCCATTAAGCCTTCCCGCCGGCCGCTTCCCGTTCCTTCGACATTATAGAAACGGACGTTCATGGCACCATACAGGATAGCCCCTTCATCGATTTGAGCCAAATACTCTTTAGGCTCGACCAGCTTATCGCTCTCCCGAAAATAGATTGCATCGCACGGAGCTGCCTCCAGAACCGCCCGAAGCGCGCCGGTGAACAACTGCAATCTGGATTGCGGCTCAAGCCCTGAAGCCATCATGTCGACTAACAGCAGCGAATGGCCGCACTCATTCAATGTCTCCTCCGCTTCCTGCCAATGCCAGGCTTGCTGAATTGCCGTACCATACTCACTAGCCTGACGATGCTCGATGTTCATTAAGCTGGTTTGTGCGGGCATTTCTCCTTCCGCATAGGTTACCATATAATTCAAATGAAAGAAGTGCAGCAGATTATCCTGATCCGCGTCATTGGACTCCCATACCGCAAGTCCCGCTTCATCAACTTGCCGCTCTTCCTGCTTCCCTAGTTTCCCTGTGTACAGCTCCATCTTTTGATACAAGGCATTCCGATCGAGCTGCGGCTGCTGCCTATATTTCAATTCGACGGCATACACTCTTGCAAAGCCGAAATCTTTTTCTTCCTGAAGCAATTCCTCCATGTCTCTCCAAGCTCCTCATCTGCTCTTATCCTAATCCGCCTGCTCACGCTCAGCTTGAGTAAAGCGAGCAATATGTGCGGTCAAACCGTCCTGCCAGCAAATCCTCCTTGCGAATGAAAAATTGTAGTACCCCGGCATCCCACCAGCAAAACCCTATCTCCTGATCCGATTCCAGCTCCAGAAGCATCAGTGTATCTTGAATTTCTTGTTTGGCTTTAGTCTCATCTCCGGCAAAATGAGCTGTGAGATGTTTCAGCGCCTCGGTTTTGCTATAGCTGTAGTTGGCGCCTGTCAATAGCATCAGGGCCGCCTCGTATTCACTATCGTCATGTTGACCCATAGGATAACCGAATAATCGGGCAACCTCACCTTTTCCGGCTCCGCTGATTGCAAAGCTCAAATCCTCGTACTCTTCGTAGCCCACCGTCTCATTCTCGATCTGTTCATAATCGACATAAGCATAGTTAGGCGGTTCAAGTGAAGGACTGGCGATAACCCTGAATCCGTTATACGAACCCTCCAAGGCCGTCACTTCCGGTGAAATCCGCCGCTCGGCAGAACCGAGCTGATCCTCAGGCACAACTAACACACGGTGTTCGATATTGTAAGCCGGCTCGTCTATTCCTACAAAAAAATAGAGCATTCCGTTAGCCGGAAGCGGCGATGATTCGTCATAATCGGTTACTTCTCTCAAATGGAGTTGAGCAAGAAATGTCATAGGGATGCCGTCGCTTGTCATCGGCCACTTCACTTGGCTCGGTAAATCAGGGTCTCCACCGACTCTGGACTCGCAAGAGCTAACATAGTCTGCAGCGCCAGCTTTCGTTAACCGGATGGTGGACCGGGTATTCTCGATGATATATCGGGAGGCATGGGCGAATCCGTGCTCCACAATTAAGCTCTCCAGTTGGATTCTCTGATGTTCATTCCAATTCACTGTTAACCTCCCACACGTTTCAATATCTTTATTTTAAAAGATTCTTCCATCTGCTTCCATAATCCCTTGTACCTAGGTCAAAGCAACCAATTGGACTAGGCTGGGTATGCAATGCAATACCATGGGCATGGTTGGAATATTATAGTAAGTACAAAATCTATTTAGAAGTTGTTGATACTATCGGATATAATAGAATGTATTGCAACTTGTACATCCAAGTCCATTTTGCCTACTTTATTTCTAGGAGGGTAACCATGGTTAACTTTATAGCTCCTCCAGTAATGCCTTAACAGTAGAATCTGCTGTCAAGGTACTTACTGCAATTTGCTAGTCCTTTCCGTAGATTCTACTGTATGCATGCAAGCGGCCGAGAACATCTCATTGCCAGCACATCATATAAGTAGAAGGCGGGAATAACCCAATGAAAGAAAAATTGTATTTCATATTGTCGATGATCATCTTCGGTGCAGTCGGAGTGTTTGCCAAGTTTATTGATATGGCTTCAAGTGAAATAGCTTTATTCATGAGTCTTATCGGCGGCTTGCTATTGCTCATCATCAGCATCTGCACGAAGCATACATTCTCTTGGAATAGGATTAAATCCAATAGCATTGCTCTCTTCTTGGCAAGCTTCGCATTATGCGGCAACTGGATCTTTCTTTTTCAATCCTACAAGGAAACGACCATAGCCAATGCTGCGTTAAGCTATTATTTTGCTCCTGTTGTGGTCATCATGCTGTCGCCTCTTGTACTGAAAGAAAAGCTTTCATTCCAAAAAGTGAGTTGTGTCGCAGCCGCTCTGTTCGGTTTGTATCTCATTTTGCCAAACGGCGGAATGGAAAAAGCTGAACATCACCTGCTCGGTATCTTTTATGGACTGATTGCTGCGGTCTTTTACGCCGTCCTAACCCTAGTTAACAAATTTATCCGCAACTTGCATGGGTTGGAGAACACTTTGATCCAGCTAGTATTATCACTTGTCCTGCTATTGCCTTATGTTATTTATACAGGAGGCTTTACGTTATTTCAGTTGGATGGAGATTCTGTACTTTTGATGCTGCTTTTGGGGATTCTTCACGGGGGAATAGGATTCTACCTGTTTTTTTCAGGAATGAGCGGACTCAAAGGGCAAAGCATTGCCATCTTAAGCTATATCGATCCGCTAACTTCATTGTTTATTTCAGCCATAGTTTTGGGTGAAAAGATGTCAATACTGCAATTGATCGGCGCTGCCTTGTTGTTGGGCTCAACGTTTGTCGGTGAAGTCAGCATCAAAAAGAAAGATCGCAGCAGGTAAAAAACTTTTGTTTAGAGCTGATCCGCTGCTCTTGGTCAGGCTCAGTAAGCTGTCGTCCGTTACTAACGGCGTCAGCTTTTTGTGCTGCAAGCATTACAAAATATTAACCTTTTTCCAGCCAAGGCTATGATACTATGACCTTATCTTGTTTAGCTAAGGAGGATCCCTCATGCTTACTTTACAGTCGCATATCCCCTATCTTGAATCCCGATCCTACCCCGTGCGATACGGGAATGCCGTCCATCCGCTTGTAGACAGCGCTCCTACCTTTAGACGCATCTGTGAGGCTATAGAAAATGCGCAGCAACGTGTCTGGCTCTCGGTTACTTTCATGACGCCGGATTTCCAGATGCCTGATGGCCGTGGTACCATACTGGATGTGCTGGATCGAGCGGCAGCGCGCGGACTGGACGTCCGGCTTCTCTCCTGGCGTCCTAACCCCGAGAGCAGCGGTTACGGACAAGCCTTTGCAGGCACTAAGGCAGACCGGGAAATGCTGGCGTCACGGGGATCGCGTTTTCGCGCTCGTTGGGATCGAGCACACGGTTACTATTGTCAGCATCAAAAAATTTGGCTTATCGATGCAGGCTTTCCATCCGAGACGGCCTTTGTCGGAGGAATTAATCCGACCTTCAAGACCTTCGAGCCCGGTCATATTGGAGAAAATCAACGCCACGACATTTATGTCGAAGTTACGGGACCGTCCGCGACCGATGTTCATCATAACTTCGTCCAAAGATGGAACGAAGCCAGCGAGAGACATGAAGCCGATGGGGTCTGGGGCCATACCGGCGAGGATGAGCTGCCCTTTCCAACTCTACTATCCGCTCCTCGAGGAAGCACGCCGGTACAAATACAGCGGAATATTAATGCGGGTCGATATCACAGCAGTCATCCTGCTCCCGGAGGGGACCCGTATCCACTTGCTGAAGGCGAGCATTCGGTTTCTGAGCAGTATCTGAAGGCGATTGATGCCGCTCGCAGCACCATCTATATCGAGAACCAGGCGCTTCCCATTCCGGAGATCGCTGCCAGGCTGGAAGAAGCTCTGAAGCGAGGCGTCGACATGGTTCTGCTTGTTCCTGCCGATCCCGAGGAGCATGTTCGTGCAGCGCGCAGGAATCCGGAACGCAAAAGTTTCTTCGAGCCTATAGAGGCGCTCGGCCGCTATGAGAACTTTACTTTGGCAGGAATTGCCGGTCCGGACGGCCAAGGCGGACGAAGCAGCATTTACGTTCATGCCAAAGTTATGCTGATAGACGACGTGTGGATGACTATCGGCTCGTGCAACCTGCATTCGAACTCGTTCTTCGGCCACTCGGAAATGAACGCGGCGATATGGGATGAGGGAGCGGTGCGCAAATTCCGCCGGCAGCTTTTGACCGAGCATCTGGACCAGGATACCGGACATTTGGACGATCGCGCTGCTCTGCAGCTTTACCGGAAAGTTGCAGAGGAAAACCGCCTAAAAGCAGAACGCGGAGACTTTCACTGGCAGGGACTAGCTTTTAGACTGGAACCGACAGCTTATGGTGAATAATTAATTGTGCGGCATCTTGAACCATGATGGTTTAAGGTGCCGTATGAATTATCTTCTAAAAGCACGGACGATTGGGGTCAGGGAGATATCCGCAGAACTGAACGATTCTATCTTGGAGGCGTCGCCAATACAGCCATTCCATATGTCTTCATACCCATCTTCTCCGTTCTTACTCATCAAAAGAAAAGCATAATTTCTATATTTTCCCATTCTATCAGCTCAATTAATGGATTGCTACTTTTCCATCTGCAGATTCAAAGGTGGGTAATCCCTCACTGCAGGCAGAAAAAATAGGCAGCCTCCTTAACGGCTGCCTATAATAAGTATGAAGCGGGCACCAAGCTAATCCCGCCGCTGCGGCTGACCACTCTTCTCACTGCTTGATTTTACAGCCTCCGGATTTGTTTCGACACGCTGACCGGATATTTTCCTGGCAACCACGTCAGCAATAGCGCGGTACCCTGCCTCATTCGGATGGATGGTATCCTGCATGAACGGATGCTCCGGCCGTACCTGACGTCCGAATACAAGGCTCGGGATATCAAGAACATCCACTCTCGGATCATAGTTCCGAAAGCTTTGATACACCTCCCACAGCTGATCGGAATATATCTGGGCCTTTTCTTCTATTTTATCCAGCTGGATATAGCTCCACCGATTCACGGACAGGAACGGATTCGGTATTCGAAGCAGTACCACGCCGCGAGTTTCCTTCAAGAGCCTGTCCACGGCGAGCTTCAGATCAGCTTGGATAAGCTCGGGACTGCTTTCCCTAATGTCGTTAATCCCATAGGATACGATATACAAGTCAGCCTGGTCTTGAATCACGCGATCAAGCGTGTTGCCGTGAGAAGCGATTTGGTTCACAAAATGATGCAGCGTGTTGCCGCTGGAGCCTCGATTGCGGATATGCGCCCCTTCCAAAAGGCCTCCAGGCGCTCCATAGATGGTGGCCAGCTGATCATAGAATCCATCCGCCGCTTCGGTTGTGCTGTCGCCGACGAAATCGATCAGCTTGCCTGATTTGGGGATTTGATAAAACTTCTGAATCGACGCGGCAGGCTCCGCGGAGGACGAATAAGGAAGCAGCAATGTCAAGATTACGGTGAATGCCAAGCTTCGTCTCCACATGCTATGAATCATTCTGAACTGTCCTTTCTTGGTAAAAGTTGCGATGTCATTTGTTTCCTCATGTACTAAGGTTCCCTGCTGGAGTCACTTCATACCAAGCATGATGTGTTTGTACAAATCCTATCTTTCCTAGCTGTAGCCGCAAAAAAAGCTGCCGGTTGCCGACAGCTTTTATCGAACCAATTTATTTTTTACGGATTCGCTGTACCTTTAGTCGGCACGGCCTGCAATGTGACCGGAACCGCAGCGTTCCCGGCAGCATCAACCGCCGTAATCGTAATGTCGTTCATCCCCGGATGAAGCTGGATCGGCGCAGACGTAAAGACCCGTTTGTCATCCACTTGCGCACGGATACTATTGACGCGTACCTCCGCCTTCTCGTTTACCGTCCCGCCAAGTATCCAAGGCGTTATGTCAATATTATAGTGATTGCCTGTCTTTTTGCCGATCGGCTGAAGCGAAATCTCCGGTGCCATTGCATCTTCGACTCTCTTCATATCTCCGACATTCAGCGATTGACCATCGGCTGTTTGCGAGCCGTTACCTACAACCTTCACATAGACACGATTCTCAAAATAGCCGATAGTATTTGCCGTCTTCAGCAAATTCAGCGGCCAGGAGCCTCCCCAGCTATAGCCGTTACGGCGCTCAGCCTCGATCTCCAAAATATTATGCTTGATGATACCGTCCCGTCCAGAGAAAATAGGCAGGTTCGTTCCAATTTCATAAAAGCGGTACCATGAGGTGCTCGCGGGGTCCGGAACGAAATACACATTGTTCTTATCGCCGGAAACATACTTGATCCCGCTAAGCTTATTAGCGTCAAACCATTGTAAAGCGCTCTGGATGGCTGCGCTCACTTCCGGAGTTTGATTAGGCTGCGCCATCAAATACTTGACGATCTCCACCGATTCGGACCCGGAAATCGACGGATGCTCGTAAGCTCGCGCCTCCCGCGGCTCGTAGGTGACCGGATCATGCTGTGCGCACCATGCAGTGAGCACGCCATTTGCCGAAATCTGTGATTTCAGAATATAATCCAATCCGCGGTCCAAACTTTCCTGCAGCTTGCTCACCGACTCATTCGCTACAATGTCGCTGTTAAACGGATAATCCCGTTTCTTCGCCATCGTAAGGACATTCATTACACGCATCATCGCATTATCGTTATATGTGACATAATCGGAGTAATTGCCACGCGCCGGATACACTTGCGGCCAGCCTCCGCTCGGATATTGCATCGTCAGAAGAAACTCCAGCCCTCTGTTCACAGCTTCCTTATAGCGGGCATCGCCTGTCTGCTTATACATGACGGAGAGGAACAGAATTTCATTCGTAGTGGCATTATTGTCGATAGTGCCGATATCCTTGCCTTCTTTGGTCCGCCAATCGGACTTGGCTTCCTGACCGTCCCAAGCACGTCCGTATTTATCGTTCATACCGTACTTGTACCAGCCGCCTTCCGCCGTTTGCCACGTAAGCAGGAAATCCGCCTGCTGAATATCTTTGGCTGCGTCACCCGAGTAATAGGCTGCCTTCTGAAATGGCACGCTTTTCGGATTCTCCTTCACCGGTCTCGTGATGGTAGCGTCCGGATTCATGGCTTCTTGGGTTTCCAGAACAACTGTTGTTCTTCCCTGTGCATCCGTCTCCTCCGACGCATTCACAACTGTAAACGCTTTCGTAAAACTCGGATTTAAAGTGTACCAGTCTCCCATAGCCGCCTGCAGCTCTAGATCGGCTGGATTAAAGCTGCTCAGCTTGCCGTTTAAAGTCACTTTTACTTTCGTCGGCGCGATAGCTTCTGCCTTGACGATCTTCGGTGCTTCGGCTGCGAAAACGTTGGATCCCGTAGTAACCGGTTGGGCGGAAAGCATCAGCATTCCGAGCGAACACATCGCTGTAAGCAAAACTCGCTTCTTGATTGGTTTCGACAACATCATTAAACCTCCTAGACAATAGTATGAACCGCAGCAAAGAATTGGTTGCCTTGCCTTGTCAGCCGCTAAACCTGATAAGGCCGCCCTCTCATTGTAATGGATAATTCAGATGAAATTCTTGCCATAAATTTGTTCATTCCTGCCATTTATTTAATATATTTGTCCATTTATTCAAAATGAAAAGCCGCTCCGAGGAGCGGCTTTATTCATTATTACATGCCTTCAGCCTGCGAAGCCGGATAGACTACAGGAAAATGCGGACCTTGCAGAACAGCTCCCGGTTCCACTTCAATATAATTGTTCATGACATGATTGCCGACCGGTTCGTATCGCGTATACCCGGGCATATAATGAACGGCTATCGCACGCCGCTTGCGTTCGGATCGGTTGTGCGGACTTCCATGCCAAGTCATGGAATGATGATAGCCGACCTGGCCTTTCTTTATTTCAAAAGGTACCGCGTTGATCTCCGCATCGGGCGGAAGCAGTTCAGGCCGCCGGTGGACCGGCATAAAATTGGCGTCGGCGGCCAAATAAGGCTGGTGGTTGCCCCAACGATGGCTGCCCGGCACCATCCACATGCAGCCGTTCTCTATGGTGGCATCGTCCAAGGCTACCCAGGCGCTTACCAAATCCGGCGGCTGAATGATCGGCCACAACGGATGATCCTGGTGCCATCGGGTCGGCCCGCCGATAACCGGCGGCTTGTATTGGATCTGATCGTGCCAGATGCGCACGGTGTCGGTGTCGCACAGCTGAGCGATTTCCTCGCAGATGACGGAATTAGCGGCATGGCGGTAAAAAGCGTCGCTGGCCATCCAGATGTTAACAATTTGAATGACCGTACCGGTTGTGGACATTTTCATTCCATAATCCGGATTTTTGTCATTGAGCAGATCTCTTTGAAGCGCCGGCTTTTTCACGGACTTTCCGTCGATAACAGCGTCCAGCTCCTCGCGAAGCACCTCTACCTCATTTTCACTTAATACCACATCGCCTTTGATGAACCCGTTGATGCGAAACTGCTCGATCTGCTCTGACGTCAACATTCGATAATCCCACCTTTTCTTGATATTGGTTGTTGATTTATAATTGAATTATAAGCCCCGGCAGCTGCAAAATCGTTACAGTTTCCACGGCACAATTTGCACTTTTCACAGATTTCAATGCCTGTTATCCCACGAGGGGGTTCCATTAATGAGCAAACCGTTTATGCATTTGGGTGAGCTGTCTTTGCTTCAGCCGACAGTCCATTTCATACGCATCACCCGTTCGAAGCCCGGTCAATCATGGGGACCCCGGACGATATCCGACTGCCACTTGATCTATATGCTCTCAGGGGAAGCAACTGCAGTAGTTGGTGATCAAAAGTGGAGACTGCAACCGGAGCAATGTCTTTTCTACGGAACTGACAGTGTGTCGGAGATCGTGGCTTCGGAATCGGATCCTGCCGCTTTTTACAGCCTTCACTTCGACTGGAACGCACCGACCCCGGCGCCGATGTCCGAGCCGCAGCTGCTGGCGGGCATCCGCAAAAGCACGCACAACGACCTTGGGAGCCCTGCGCTCACCTACCAAGTCCATGTTCCTCCGCACGGCTTGATCACGATTCCCCACTATTTCCGCTTTCCCGGTGCCGAGTCTATACTCGAGCTAATCAAGCGGGAATTCGATGCTCAGGAGCCGGGCTTTGAATTGGCGCTGCGCGGCTTGATGGGACGCCTCATTGCGGTGTGGGTCCGTCAGCAAATAATGCACTCCGAACTAAACGAAGAAAATAAAAAAATCGCCCCGGCGCTCAAAGCTGTGGAACAACAGCCTGAAGCGGATTGGACGATCGGTGCGTTGGCGGAGCTATGCGGTTACCATCCGCACTATTTTGCGGAAATCTTCAAGGAGGCAGTGGGAATGACACCTAAAGCTTATCTCATCGGCCTGCGAATGAAACGAGCGAAGCTGGTTCTTCTGGAGGAAGAAACGATCGAGCAGGCTGCTTTTAGAATGGGATACCGAAGCCTGCATTATTTTTGCCGCCACTTCAAGGAGGAAACCGGACTCACTCCGTCCGAGTTCAAGAAGCAGTTTCGCGACCTGTAGCTTCCGTCTAATTGACATGGCGCTCCCGGTACTCTTGCGGGGTCAGCAGCATCTCTTTCTTGAACACCTTCGAAAAGTAATACGACGTTTCAAAGCCGACCTGGACGGCAACCTCATGAATTTTTAGGTGGGTGTGAACGAGCAGCTCTTTAGCTTTATTTAAGCGAACAGTTTTGATGTAATCCGAGAGACGCATTCCCATCGATTGTTTATACAACCGGGATAAATAAGCGGGATGCAAGGCTACGAGATCGGCCAGCACGTCGAGGGACAAATTGTCCGCAAGATGCTGCTCGATGTACTGATTTACCGATGTGAGAATTCGGCCTGTTCGATTACGCTGCTCATGTCCCTTCACCGAAAACAGCAGGTCTGCAAGCTTGGTGAAATAGGTCTCCGCCTCTTCCCACGATTGAAAGCAGCGTTTGCCCAGCAGCGGCTCCATATTCATTCGCTCAGACAGGGTCTGCATCAGCTCCGATTGATTGATATGCGATAAATAGGCGGCAATTAGCGCATGCTGAAGCTCGATGACATAAGGGTGGTAATCGGAATTTGCCAAGCAGGAATGTGCGAGCTCGGTTATCTCTTTGTACAATTCTGCAAACGGTTCCTTATCCCCGCTCTCCAAGCAGGTTTGAAGCTGCTTCACTTTTCTCAAATGGAGGACGACTTCCTGCTTGATCCTCCCCATTCCGTGAGCGCCGCCGCCACCATGTAAGGACTGCGAATCTTGCTCCGACACGATGATTCCATCCCCCGGTCCGAGCCCCATCCACAACGACTGCTGCAGCTTAACATACTGCACGGGGACGTCCAGCCAATCTACAGCAGCGCTGCTGACTGACAATGAAATCGGCAGCTTCATCAGCTTCTCATAGGTCGACTGGATATCCGACATCGTTCCCTGAACGAAGGTCACGCACGCTCTCCACTCCGCCTCCCCGATTTCACCCTTATTGTTCTTCGGTTGAATAAACCATACAAAGTTGGATGTAGGAAAAGAGCAAATCATATGCTTCGTCGAATCCAGATACTCGACCGCGATATTTTCCAATGCATAATGCAGCAGCGATTTGTCGGTCGGGCGTGTGCCGTCCGGCCACTGATCGATGCGTCCGGCGACCAGCATGACCTTGGCATGGCGGGTAAGGGGAAAATAAAGCTCCTGGAACCGTTCCGAAGTCACTTGGCTTCGCGGCATCTCCCCTTGCAGCAGGCTCCACAAATATTCCTTCTGGAGCATGGGTCTTGCCGCTTGCAGCTGCTGCTCCGCACGGTACATATATTGCTCCAGCACCATCTCGTTTTGCAAGCTGGTTAATGCTTTATTCACTGCAGCGATAATGGCGTCATCCTCTTCAATTTTCAGAATAAAATCAAACGCGCCGTTGCGCATCGCTTGCTGAATATAGTCAAAATCATTATAACCTGTCAAAAAGATCACCTTGCAGCGGGGCCATAGCTTGTTAATTTTTGCTTGCAGCTCCAAGCCGGTGATGCCGGGCATATGAATATCCGTGAGCACGATATGGATCTTGGTCGACTCGATGATCGACAGAGCTTCCGGCGCGGAATAAGCGCGATACACCTCCAGCTCGACGAGACGCCAGTCCAGCAATTGCTCATACAGCATATTGACGATCCTGGGTTCGTCATCAACGATTAGAATATGATACATGGGCGTACCTCCTTAATCCATGGGAATGATCAGCTCCACCTTCAGTCCGCAGCCGGGAGCATTCGTCAGCTGAAGCCCGCTCAGGCCGCCGAACCGCAGCTTCAATCGGCGGTGCACGTTAACCAGGCCCGTCGTTTCCATGTCCTCGCCTAGCTTCGCCAGTTTCCGGTTCAGGTCGGCAAAGCCTTCTTCATTCAACCCTTCCCCGTTATCTTGAACGGTTATAACCAAGCAGCGGTCATCCCGGCAGCCGAAGCTCACGTTCAATAAGCCGTCTCTTACTTTATTGCGCATGCCGTGCTCGTATACATTTTCCACAACGGGCTGCAGGATGAGTCTGGGAACTCGGAGATGCTCGAACTGCGCAGGCAGCTCGTCGAACTCGGCGCGGATTCTTTCTTCAAACCGGAAATTCTGGATCTGCACATAGGTTCGGGCATAATTGACCTCCTCTAGAAGGATCACCTCGTCAATATGCGTTTTCGTAATAAACCGGAAATAAGAGCCCAAATAGCCGGAAAGCCGGTTAATGTTGTCATATTCCTCATATTTGGCCATGCGGGACAGAACAAAAAAACTGTTATACAAAAAATGCGGGCTAATTTGCGATTGAAGCTGGCGAAGCTCCGATATGTTCGCGCGGTACTTCTGCTCGACGACCTCATGAATTAACTCATTGATACGTTTTACCATAACGTTGAATTGCTTATATAAGTAGTGAAACTCATCGGAGCGGTCCTGTTTGATGCTTACGGACAGATTGCCGCTCTCCACGCTTTGAAACGCGCGGACGAGCTGTCTCATCGGCTGATGAATTTGCCGGAAGATCCAGTATGAGAATACGAAGATGACGAGCAGCGAAATGCCGGAAAGCTTCCAGAACCATTCCCGGTACCGGTGCTGGGACCCGAGCATCTCGGCCTCCGGCATATACATAAGCAGCGTAATCCCCAAGCTCGGGGACGACTCGTAAGAGATCCAGTAGCGCTCACGGTTCAATTCGACGACACGGAAGCTTCCTTCGGCAGACTCGGTCGGAGTCAGCTCGATCAGCGGCTTAATGGATTCGGCCATCTCGGCGTCCGGATCGCTGGATACGGTCCAAGCGCCCCCTTTTCCGATGACCATGGCCCCGCCGCTCCCGTCGATCTTTAGCCTGCTCAGCACTTCGGTGAGCTCTGGCTGAGATAGCTCGGCGCTCAACAGAAAGATCGGATCGACCTTGTTAATCAGCGCCAAATCCGAATAAGGGAAGCTGATAAACAGTCGGTCCCGCCAATAGACAAACGGATTGCTCAGCTCCTTGCTCGCCGCCTTCAGCCCCTCGTACTGCTCGGCTGGAAGCTTATCATACAGGGTGAGCGAGGAAATCATCCTGTCCTCTGAAGGAAGGAACGCGGTAGTTTCCGCTATGTAGATGCTGGAATTCATCATCGCCTTCATTCTCGTGTTGACAGAATAGACGGCTTCCCGGAACTCGATGTCGCTAATGATCGACGCGGCTGTACTCAGCTTCCGCAAATCCTTATCGTTGACGAATTCCTTTTGCATATGGACGATGCGGTTAAATTCATTCTCCAGCAGCCTTATATAGAAATGAACGCGCGATTGCATGGAATTTTCGACTTCTTTTCGGACAGTCTGCTCTCCGAATTCATTCATTTTCATACTGATGATATAGATGGGCGCTATGACAATCAAAAAGGTGAATATCAGCTTCGGATAGATGCTCAACAGCTTGGCCCGCAACACCAACGCCTCCTTTATGCCATAGCGATTCGACAAAAAACAGGAATGTCCTTTTCCTTGGAAAGGACACTCCCGGACTTAACGAGAAATTTACATTGGCATGGGTATTCCTATGGATATTTTGCTGCGGCTCAATTTGTTAACCAATCCGATAGATCTCGACGGTACCCTGCACCCCATCCGGCAGACGGGCTTCCACATCGACTTGCTCAGGAAGCCATATTTGGAGCTGCATATTCCCTTTGTCATCAAGCCTCCAAGCTACGTCAACCGCTCCTTCCCGAGGCAGCGGTACGCTTCCCCTTGCCCATGAAAGGCCGCAAACCTTCGGCTCAACGGCAATTTGATTCCAGCCCGAACGCTTAGCTTTGACCCCAAGAACATGGGCCCCCAAAAAATAGCCGGGCGCCGCAGACCAGGCGTGACAATGGCTGCGCGTAAGCTCTGTCGGAATGATCCGGCCGTCGGTTCGTTTCGGATACATCTCCCAGCAGGCGGTTGCCCCGTACTCAACCATAGTCCCATATTGTTGTCTTATATCGTCGATCATTTGCTTATGTAAGCCCGCATTCACAAGCGCCTCATAATAAAAGAACGACATGAAGGGGCTTCCGATCGGAACGAAGTGAGCCGGCGGCTCAAGAAGATACCGCTCCAGCCGCTCCTTGCGTCCTCCTTCCGCTAAACCGCATAAATAAGCGACTACCTGCGTTTGCATACTGAATACGGACGAGCGGCGGCCGTCCGCGTGAATGCAGTCCAGATAAGCTCCTTCCTGCTCCGACCACAAATGGGTTTGGATGGCCGCAGCAAGCGCCTCGGCTGATTTCGTATATAAGTCTGCTTTTTCCGCGTCTTTTTTGCATAAGTCATGCGCCAATTGGGCTGCATAGCGCAATGCCTTGACGAGAAACATATTTTGATGCGACACGATGCCTTCCCTCGGCTGATCCATCGGCGCCCAGTCAAGGAAATTCCACGCATTCATATATAGCAGCCCTTGTTCATTCAGGTGCACCAAATAATGATCCAGCGTATATTCGATATGGGGCCATATCGTCTCGGCGAATATAAGATCACCCGTACGCTCCACATATTCTTGACAGGCTTGAATCCAGAAGAACGTCCAATTCGGGATAACGCTGCTCCAGCCGCTTGGAACTTGGTCTGCGTAGAGAGGAGTTTGGCTTTTGGAGCCGGGAACGAGCTCCAGGCATCGCTTGACCAGCTCCTCGGCTCCAAATAAATAGTAGCCGATCAATGCCTCATTGCGGCTGTCCCCCACCCAGAAGGTCTGCTCGTATGCGGGACAGTCGACAAACGTATCCTCCATACACAGCTTCGTCGTATGCCGGCTGATCTCCCAAATATCATTCAGCAGCGGATCCGAGCATTGAAATTGTCCGATTTCCGCTACAGGGAAATGACTGAGCTCGGCTCTTAAGCTATACAACTTCACAGGCGTTGTTGCCCCGCGAACCGTAACCATGAGATAACGAAAGCCTCGTCTGACCGGTGAAGTATACTGCTGGCGGCCTTGACGGCATACATAACGCAGCGAGTTCTCCAGATAGTACGTATGCTGGATCCAGCCGTCCCGCATATGCTCAAACCCGTATAAGTCGATAATCGTCCCCTCTTCGGCCTCCAGCTCGAACGTAATATAACCGCTTATTTGACGTCCGAAATCCATGATCAATTCGGTATCCGCCTTATCGTAGACGGGGATCACGGCAGGAATCGAATGCGCCATTACGGCATTCTGCAGCTGTTTGGGCAGCGCAATCGGTTCGGATTGTTTCTTCATCATCGCGAGAGCCAATACGGATTCCCTGCTCACGTAATCCAATGCAACCGGACGCAAGAAGGAGTTGAAGCGGCTAAGCTCACTGCAATCCGTAATCTGACGGACGGCCCGAAACTCCTCAATGATCCTGCGATCCGAGGTCGTCAGATCATCCGGGAGGTGTCCGTCGGCCCGGGCGCATAATTCAATCAGTCTTTGCTTGGATTTGGCGGTTTGATCATATTGATGATCTATATATTCGTAACCCTCAAATGGCCCTATGGACACAAAGGGAGACTCATTATCCTTCAGAATATCGATTGTAGAACGGAGAGCAAACGGTTGATCGCAATCTATAGCCATAAAAAGTCCTCTTCCGTGGTCACTTCCCGCCAATTCAATGATTAGAAGATTGTCGCCCGGTTGAAGCTCCACGTCCAAATATTTTTCCGATTTATTGCTTCTAAAGGCTCCTTTAGGATAATGAACGCCATTCATAATGACACCGTTCCATAGCGGAGGCGCGTAAGGGAAGCCAAGTACCGCTTGGGCCGCCGCCCCTCCGAACAACACAATCCTTGTCGCCATAAATCCGGCGTAGACATAAGCATTGGCATGGTCCTCACAGCCGGGGAACATGTGATTACGCAGATCGAAGCAGGCCGTCCAAGGTACAGGAACGGTTCGGCTTAAGGACGCTACCCGTTTCGGATATACGGTCTCCTCCGTTAGCGGCGGAATATCCCGCGGCATTACATCGTGCCATGGCGCCATACCCGCAGGACCGATGATTCTGGCCCCCTTCCACTCCGAATCCTCATAACCGTGCTGAACCCACGATTCGTCCCATCTCCCGGCATCGATTCGTTCCGCGAACGCATGCTGACAGGACATACGCTGCGCTCTCGGATCTTGACCTAGGTGACGCGATGCCTTCCATGAATCGTCGGTTCCTACCGTTTGCAACGAACCGTCCTTTGCCTTGAAGTCCAGCTGGGCCAACAATCCCCCTCGTCCTCGGACATAATAGAAGGTCGACACACCGAAATGCTGCACCAATACGGCAATCGTATTCAATTGCCCCGGCTTCATCAAATAGCCGACGTCATAAGTATCATAAGCGAGCTCAAAAGGCCAGCTCCGCACGGGGCCTCTGCCTACTCGAACCCCGTTCACATACAGTACGTATCTTGAATCGGCCGTAATCGATAACCGGCCTTCTGGATTCTGATCCGGGCAGGTAAAGGTTTTGCGGAAGCACCACCATGCATTCCTCGGACTTTCCTCACCTTCACCCCAAATCCACTGCGCTTTCCACTTCGTCTCCTCAAGCTCTCTCATCTCTTATCCCCTTCCCAACCCTATCGTCGGGCAGCCCCTATTCCTTGACACTGCCTAGTACGATTCCTTTCATAAAATATTTTTGCAAAAACGGATAGACGAGCAAAATCGGCAGCGAGCCGAGAAAAATTTGCGCCGCACGGGTCGTTCTTTCCGAAATCGTCTCCGCTTCCCTAAGCGCATCCTCATTGCCCAGCGCGGTAAAGTCGAGCTTAATAATGATCGTCCGCAAAAATGTCTGTAATGGATAATGCTCCGGAGACTTCATGAAAATCATGCCGTCAAACCAGGCGTTCCAGTGACCCACTGTGGAAAATAACGTTATCGTCGCCAACGCCGGGAACGATAGCGGGATCATAATCCGGATGAGCATAGTCCAATGGCCCGCTCCGTCCATAAATGCCGCCTCCTCCAGCTCTTTGGGCAGCTGTCGGAAAAAATTCAGCAGCAGCACGACATTAAATACCGGCACCGCTCCAGGTAAAATCAGAGCCCAAATCGTGTTCATTATGCCGGTCTCTCTAACCGTCATATATAACGGGATGAGCCCGCCATGGAACAGCATCGTGAAAACGACAAACCACACATATGCCGTCCGCCACGGAAATACCCGAGGGTCCTTAGACAGCGGATACGCCATAAGGATGGTAAGCAGCAAATTAATAGGTACTCCGAGCAGCACCCTTTGGACGGTAACTCCCAAAGACCGGATGAAATCCGGTTTATCAAGCACGAACCGATAAGCGTCCATAGTGAAATCGACGGGCCACAGAGTGACGAAGCCCGAGGAAGCGGCTTGGTTGGAGCTGAACGAAATCGCCCATATATGGATCAACGGTAAAATACAGAGTAATGAAAGCGTTATTAATATTACATAAATTGCTGTGCTAGCCGATCGGGACAGCCAGGTCCGGTCCTCTACCAAGGAAGCCCCTCCTCTCTAAAAGATGCGGTAATTCGCAAATCGGTATGCAAGGTAATACGAAACCGAAATGAGAACAAGCGAAACAACCGATTTGAATAACCCTACCGCCGTCGCCAGTGCATACTGTGCTTGCACCAGGCCAATGCGATATACCATCGTATCGATGATATCTCCTGTTTCGTAAACCGTCGGACTGTATAGATTGAATACCTGCTCAAAGCCGGCGTTAAGGATTTGCCCGAGACTGAGCGTAGCCATCAGAATGATAATCGGCGACATGCCGGGCAGCGTAATGTGCCAAGTTTGCTTCCATCGGCCTGCACCGTCCATTACGGCTGCTTCGTACAGATTGGGATTGATACTGGTCAGCGCGGCCAAATAGACGATGGTGCTGAAGCCGAAATCTTTCCACAGATCTGAACCTACGAGGACGTAAGGGAACAGCTTCGGCTCGCCCAGGAAATAAACCGGCTCCAGCCCGAGCATTGTTAGAAACTGGTTAACAATACCCTTGGTCGGCGAGAGGACATCGATCATAATCCCCCCGAGTATGACCCAAGACATAAAATGCGGCAAATAGATGAGTGTCTGCACACTTCGTTTAATAAAACGGATTCGCACCTCATTGAGCATGATCGCGATAACAATAGGAAACAATTGGCCCGCAATGACTTTCATCACCGAAATATATATCGTGTTCCAGATGACTTGGTAAAAGTTCGGCAGCGATAACAGGTAGCTGAAATTATCCAGCCCAACCCATTTGGAATGAAACATCCCCTTGGCCGGAATAAAGTCTTGAAACGCGATGATAAATCCGACGAACGGCCAATAATGGTAAACCAGGAGCAGAATCGCTCCCGGCAGGAACATCAGGTGAAGCGGCCATCTGGAATACATGGATCCCCTGCGCCGGGGAGAAGCGGCACTGTTTTCGGCTTCTCCAGGCGGGGCGACAGCTGTTTTGGTCGTCATGGGACGGTATTCACCTCGCTCATTACTTTTTCTGTTTGGCGTACCAATCGTTTACTTCCTTGGTGATTTCAGCACCACCCAGCTTATTCCAGTTGTCAACGAAAGAATCGAACGTATCGATCGGCGCGCCGAGAATAATTTTCATGAACGTTTGCTCCACCAAGTCCCCTATCGTACTGTTTCGCTTGACCATGGCACTGGTAGGGATGCCGTAATAAGCATCGGGCAGCAGCAGATTCTCGTTGACATATTTATTAACGATGCCGAGCGAGCCCTCCGGACCGAATATTTTGGCATAGTTCCACATCGATTTGTCTCCGTCCAAATATTGCTTCACTTGCGTGAAGTTGCCGACCTGCTCGGGGTTCAGGATGCTCTTGTCGCCCGTCTTTAAGGCCTGATTGATTTTTAAATAATTATCGAGGTTTTTTCTCGCGCCATAGGTCCGTACCGTGAAATATTTGTGAGTCGGGAAATTGTTGTCATAGGCATATTTGAATTCGGCTGTTTTGCCAAAATATTTCTCTACCCACAAATTCATCATTTTTACGATGGCTGCCGGATTTTTAGATTTTTTGTTCACGACGAAGTATACCGGTGGCGCCGACGAGATTTGTGCCTTTGCCGGAGTGTTGTCGATGGATGGCAGCGGGTAGCATTCCCAGATCGCTTTAGGGTCGTTTTTCATCGATTTCGCCAGATTGGATAAAGGATCGGCCATCGCTCCGTATACCATTCCGACTCTTCCGGATGCCACATCTTCCTGCAGCTGCGGCGTCCCCTTTACAGAAAACTCTTTTTCAATCTCGCCGGCCTTATACATTTCCTGCAGCTTCGCCAGAGCCTTCTTCATTTCAGGCTGTACGATGCCATGGACCAAGCCGCCTGTTTTCGGATCGACGATCCACTGATTCTTATACGCGTGGAATCCGTTGAAAAATCCGGTCATCCCGCCGAAAGCGCTGAACAGATCTTTGCGGAAGCCGATGCCGACCGTATCGTTCTTTCCGTTCTTGTCCGGATCGTTATTTTTGAAGGCAGCCGAAATTTTATAGACGTCATCCATCGTTCGCGGCTCGGGCAAGCCCAAATTATCGAGCCAATCCTTGCGCACCCAGAGCATCGTCGCCCCGTCCATGGCAGCTGTGGTATAAGGAAGTGCCATCATTTTCCCGTCGAATGTCGCCGAGCGAAAACCCACGTTGCCATCCTCTCGCAGCTTTTCATCCGCGAGCGGCGATATATGCTTTTTATACACCTCGGTTAAATCAGCCAGCATATCGGCATCTACCAGCTGCTGCAGCTGGGTCGGGGTGACTTGGAATATGTCCGGCAGCTCGCCGGAGGCTATCGATACGTTCAGCTTCTCGTTATACTGCGTTTCATCCACCGTCCAGTCACTCTTGATCTGGATGCCGTACTCCTGCAGCAGTGTCCGCGTCCATAAGTTGTTGCTCATCGAATCGCCTTCGGGAAACGTCGTATTAACCGCTTGCGACAACACCATAGACACTTGAATTGGCGGGTCGTACTTGCCGACTGGTTCCGTATCGGCTTGTGTACTGGCTGTCGCGGGAGCTTTCGGGTCTTCTGCGGAGCTGGAGCAAGCAGTCAGTATGGTCAATAGAGTCAGCGTAGAGGCGAGCATCGCCGAATAGGTTCTTATTTGTTTCAATGAAATTCCTCCCACACATTATTGGTCCTTCCAGCCTGGAGTCCTTACACTACCTAAGTGTAGCGAATGCATGGCAGCGGAACTAGAGAAATATCTTTACAAACGATGTACTTTCTTAACCTGGCGTTTAGATTTTTTGTAAACATGAACCATATTACGATTTCGTTCTGCCTTGTATTCATTGCATGCAAAAAAGCAGGCAGCCAATACGGCCGTCTGCTTAGCTTGTCGAGAACCCTGTGATAATGACAAATCTTTATAAACCCCGAGCAAAGTCCCGATGCTGCAAGGTCCTGTCTGACCTAGTATTATGGCAGCAGCTTACGGTAAATCCGCTCCAAATCCGGAATGCTGAGCTCCTTCCGATTGTTGCTCATGAGGCGTGTAACCTGGGACGCTGCAGCGGCCAGCGCGCTGATATCCGAATCGGTGACTCCGAACTCGCTTAAATTTTGCGGGATTTGCAGCTCCTTCGTCCAAGCTTCGATCTGTTGGACGACGCGCTCGGCCACCTCGCTTCGCGAATCGCCAGCCGATCCAAGCCCCATCGCTATACCAACTTCCATCAGCCGCTCTTCAATCGCATCCATAATGTAATTCATCACATGCGGCAGCAGCATCGAATTGGCTACGCCGTGCGGAATATGATATTTCCCGCCCAATGGATAGGCCATGGCATGTACCGCAGCCGTGCCGGCTCCCGTCAATGCCATGCCGCCGAGCATGGACCCCATCAGCATGTCCCCGCGGGCGCGCACCGAGCCGCCTTCATGATACGCGGACGTGATGCTGCCCGATATCAGCCGGATGGATTGAAGGGCGAACGCATCGCTTAGCGGATTCGCTTTGTTGGAAATATAGGATTCCAACGAATGTGTGAATGCATCCATCCCCGTCGAAGCCGTAATGGCTTTGGGAAGCTCCAGCGTAACCAGAGGATCAAGCACGGCCAAATGTGGGAGCAGCCATTTGCTTACCGCGCCTATCTTCAGCTCTTCCTTAGGCAGCGTGACGATAGCGTTTGGCGTTACTTCCGAGCCGGTGCCTGAAGTCGTGGGAATCAGCATCATCGGAATGCCTCGGTTTGGAATCTTATCCACACCCAGCATTTCAGTAACCGGCATAGGATTGGTAAACAGGACCGATAATAGCTTGACCGCGTCCAGAACGCTACCGCCTCCAAATCCGATGAGGGCGTCCGGGATGTCCGATTGGATATCACTGAAGATTTCGGTCAGCTGCTCGGCCGTCGGCTCAGGTTTGATTTCCTTATTCACTTCCCAGCTGATGTTCAATTCATCCAGCTGCTTGGTAAGTAAAGCGACATACCCCAGTCTCTCGACGCTGGGTTGGGTAAAAATGAGAACTCTCCTCAGTGGTCCCAGCTCATGAATATATTCCTTCAACGACTGCAAAGACCCTGCGCCGCTTATAATTCTACGGGCGGTTTGAAAGCTGTAATTTGGCATTACTATTCTCCCTTCAGGCAAAGCTATCTACTTCGCTTTGATATATGTTATATACAACATGTATTGCTCCCATTCAGTTTAGATGCAAGCTTCCTGACTGTCAATGCCCAATCAGGCATGTTTGCTCCTCCACTAGCTATTCGTATTCGCTGATGCCGCCTTCCTTCTGAATTTTGATGGTCTCCTCGATCCCTTTGTTCATCGAATCGTTGGTCATTCGGAGGGCGGTAAGACTATCTTTGGATTCTGTCGAGATGAGCTTCCACACCATGTCCGTATTTTCGTTGATAAAGGTAAGACCCGGCTTCCGTAACGGCGGCTTCGCACTGTTCAAAGCAAAGAGCGATTGGACTCGCTTGCCTCTCCACTCCGGCACGAGCTGTCCATAAGCTTGCTGAACGGCGGGATCCAGCAGCGGTGACATCACGCCTTGCTTGGACATTTCAATCTGCACCTCCGGAGATAACAGGTAAGCAATCACTTGAAACGCCAAGTCCTTCTTGGTCGATTGATTCGTAATGAACATTCCGTTCGTATTAGGCTGAAATTTGGACTTCGGAGCTTCCGGAAATACGGGCACGGAGGACATATCGAAGTTCAGTTTTTTATTACCATTGACGATTTTGGTCACATTTTCCATCGAATCGACGATCATCGCAATTTTTTCCTTGGCAAAATCATTCGTCTTCACCAGCTGATTGCCCGGGATATCATAGAACCGTCTAATATTGTCTGCAATTTTCTTCCAGTTATCCGTCACCATGGAAGCCTTATTCTCGTTAGGATCGAGTCCGGGCTCCGACAGCTGATTAAATCGCAGATAATGGGCTGGATTCATCTGAAATCCTTTGTAAGTGATGTCTCCGTCCTGCCTTGTCAGCTTTTTGGCCAATTCGTAAGCCTCATCCCAAGTCATACCGTCTTTGGGGTAATCGACTCCGAACTTGTCGAAAATATCCTTGTTGTACAGCAGGACCCACTCGTTAGAGTTAAAAGGAAGCGAATACAATTTGCCGTCCGACGTATTGATGGAATGCTGCATATCGGCCGGGTTCAGCTTGCTCGTATCAAAGTTGTATTTCTTAATCATCTCGGTCATGTCATATTCCATCTTGAACCTGCGAACTTGGCGGTACGTATTGCGGCGGACCTCATCGAAGACGATATCGGGAATCGTGCCTGCTGCAATCAGATCTTCATACCGTCTGCCGGGGTTATCCCAGGCTACATGCTTGATTTTAATATCCGGAAACTTCTTCTTAATAAATTGGCCGACCTGCTGTTCGAAGATCTCTTCCTTGACGAAATAAGCGGGCCAGGCGGTAAAAATGAACAATTCATTCTCTGCCGGAGGCAAATTGGTTTGTGTTGAAGCCGTTTCGGCCGTTCCTCCTGCCTGACCTCCTTCTCCGCCGTAGCACCCTGCCAAAAGGACGAGCGCAGAGCCTATCAAACAGCTATTCTTCCATACCTTTTTCATTAATCGATCCAACCTCCTGATTCTTAAATTCGCTGCCTATTAATACGATCTTACTCGTATGACGGCGGGATGGTAACGGTAACATTTTAAGAAAAGTGGACTGAATTAATCTCTTTCTCATGATTTCTTTTATAGGCAGCTGCCTCTCATGTCAGCTTACCGGTGAAGCCTCTGAAATTCTCCCGGCGTCGTTCCTGTCATTTCTTTGAACACGCGAGAGAAATATTTGGCATCCGAATACCCTACCCGCTCTGCGACTTCAAATGTTTTTAGCCCGCTTCCGATCAGCAGCTGCTTAGCTCTAGTAATTCTAGTATCTTTAAGAAACGCTGTAAAAGATATGCCCAGTTCCTTTTGGAACAAGGAGCTTAAATACTCGGGAGTAATGTGCAAGGAATGAGCCAATGCCTCCAGCGTGATGCCCGAATGATACCGGTCTTTAATAATCTTCAGGCATTTGTTGATAACAAGGCTATAGGATGATGGGGTCCGATCGAAGGCTGCGCCAATTCTATCGACAGTTTCTCTTAGGACGCAGCGAAGCTCGTTTGGGGTTTGAACTAGTGACAGCCGGTGGTAGATCTCCCCCGGTCCAAGCGCTTCGCCAAGTACCGCACCTGCTACATGAAGCATCGCCGAGACCAGACGAATGCCCGCGTCGATGACATCTTGCGGATCTACAGCCTCGCTCATGCATTGACTAACAAAGCAGTCCGCCTGCTGAATCAGCTTCTCTTGATCGCGATTGGAGACCGCTTCCTTAATGCTCCACTCCTTCTGTGCCGGATAGGCGAATGGTTTGTCAGGAAGCTTCTCAATGAATTCGCGGTTGTAACAACGGCAGTTCTGAACAAGTGACCATTTGCGAATGGCTCTCGCTTCCAAGAAGGCTTCTTTCAGCTGACGGAATTGGGGTACATGCGCCCACGTCACCACCAAATCATCTAATGACAAAGACCGAAGCTGCGCATGCAAGTGTTCCCACAATACATTCGGACGATACGATGCCGAGAATGGCGTACGTTGCAAATAGATCATGATTTCGCTATGCTCAGGAAAATTCTCCATTACAACCTCCTGCACACTTGGTTCTTGTTTCAAGGCGCTGCGCAACCTTTCTTTTACCTCCGTCGCAGACTGTTCGTACTCCTTGCCTAGATAGACGGATGCTGTATAACCGTCCACAGCCGCATCGTCTGCCAGCCACGGTTTGATGCTAGGAGGAACATGATCCCAATCCCACTCCGCTTCCGCAAGAAGCTGCTTGATCCAGTCTTCACGATCTGGCGAACGTCCGTCTATATACGATGACGAGCATTCTGCTTCCGCTCTCAATAGAGCCTGCTTTAAATCATCCGCTGTAACCGGCTTAAGCAAATATTCAATCACTGTACCGAATTGAAGCGCCTTGCGGGCATATTCAAAATCGGAATAGCCGCTCAAGATGATCGTCCTAGGAGGTGATCCTCCGCCCTCCTTCAGCTTCTCCAGCATCTCAATCCCGTTCATGACCGGCATCCGAATATCCGTAATGATCAAATCCGGCTTCAACCTCCGGATCGTGCCCAGTCCAACGTCCCCGTTCTCGCACTCCCCGACTACCTGATAGGCATCGCTTACTTTATGGATGAAACGGACAATGCTATTGCGTATTTTCTCTTCATCCTCCACGATTACGATTCTCATTATCCATCACAGCCTCCTTCGGATTATCGAATTGTATGGGTAACAGCAGCGTTACTTTCGTGCCGCAGCCCTTTTGACTCATGATCCTGCACTCCGCCGCTTCCCCGTAATAGAGATGCAGCCGGTCCATAACATTGCGGACGCCGATACCGCTGCCTGCAGCATCCGACTTATCGGGATCAAGGCTGCCATTCTGCATGCTGCTTACCGAAGCTTCATCCATCCCGCAGCCGTTGTCTTCTATTTCAATACATAAACGCTGTATTTCTGTGATATAAAAACGGATATGGAGCTCTGCTCCTGTCTTCATTCCTGCAAAACCATGTACAAGCGAATTCTCCACAAAAGGCTGAAGCAGCAGTTTATATAGCTTGGCTTCATTCAGTTCAGGCTTCAGATGGACGTAATATTGAAAGGAATCGTTGAAACGATGCTTTTGCAAATACAAATAATGCTCGAGCCACTCCAGCTCCTTGGCCAGCGGGACCATCTTGTTGCTGTGACTGATACTGTATCGAAGAATGAGCGCAAGCCCTTTCAGCATACGGCTGATGTCATGCTCGTCTTTTTCAATAGCCATCCAGTTGATCGAGTCCAGCGTATTATACAAAAAATGCGGGTTGATCTGTGCCTCCAAGGAACGGATTTCCGATTCTTTCTGCTTTTGCACAGCACATTTCGTTTCTTCCATCAGTTCGTTGATCGTCGCCATCATTTTATTGTAGCTTGCAGCAATAATGGATATTTCGTCTCCGGTGCGCTCCTCGACCTTTACATTCAGATTGCCACGCTCCGTCTGCTTCATTGCGTTGACGATGGTATGGATCGATCGGGTCAGCAGTCCCGAGAAATAAATGATAAGCAGCGTGGAAAACAGAAAGACTACGCTCCCGGTCCAAATGTTAAGCTTCTGCATGGCGTACAGCTCTGCAAACATCTTCTTTTCACTGGTAACGTTTACAATAGTCCATCCGGTTTTCTCATTGGGGTAATGGTTGATAACGGAGGCCTGCCCTAAAATGACGGCTGCTTCAGGAAGACTGCTGTCCGAAAAACGCATCGTTGTGTCGTCCAGCAGATCATCAAATCGGGCTCCGATCTTACTTTTATCAGGAGAAGAGACGATGATGTTATTCGCGTCAATGAGGTAAATGGTACTATCGATGCCATTTGGCGATGAAGCTGCTGAAGTGTTGCTGATCGCGTTCGCCAAAACCGACTCATCCAGCGTCATGACGATGTAGCCCATCCTCTCCAGCCGGCCGGATGAAATGCCGAACAGTTTCCGGGCAATATGAAAGCCGTATTGCGCATCCTTGCTGTCCGTTTTCAGTTTTTCCGCAGCGGTTATGAGAGGTCCCTCCTGCATGCCGTTAAGCTTCATGATCAAAAGAAACGGCGTGCCTTCCCGTTCCGGATTCCAGGTCATATCCGTGTCCTTATCGTACGATAACAGGATGTTTCCATTCTTATCGAAAAAGGTGAAGCCGCGAATCCCGGCTTTGGAATTCGTATATCCTTCGAATGTTCGTTGCAGCGTATCGGAGTAAACCAACTGCTCAAAATCAGAGCCGTACAGCATTTTTTTAGTAGAATGGACAACCTCTTCGTTTAACATTAATTGGTACAGCGTATCCTCATACATGGATAAGGTAGCGTTCAAATGCTTGTTCGTTTGAATCAAATGATGGGTTACGAGATCGTTGATTTTCGTTGTCATCGTTTGCGTTGAATTCATGTAGGTGATGTAGTGCATAACTATGGACGGCAAAAACACGACCAGAACAAAGGTAATGATAAGCTTATTGCGATAGTTTAATTCAAGCCTATTGAATTTGAACATCAACTGCCTCATCAATTCATCTTTTTCTACAATAATAATACTTGCCGCTTAACTTACTATAGTGGATTTCGTTCATTTTAGTCTGCGATACTATCATTTTTTGACTTCAAAAAGCAGGACAGACAGTAAAGCGACCCTTCCTGATATCAGAAAGGATCGCTCTGTTTTAGATGCTATTAAAATATGCTGTCGGAAACGTAATAAATTTTCTGGGTATTTTGTTTATTTACCGGGTCAGTAACGATAGTAAAATATACATTTCCGTTCTTTGTCTGTACTCCCTCGATTTCGTGAGTTCCCACATTGGTGATGTTCGCCAGGGTCTTGTACGCGCCGGTGTTGGACATCATCGCAATCTGCGGAGTATCGCCTTCCGCGCCGCCCGACGTATAGATTTCCGTATTGCTGAGCATATCCGCCCCCTGGAAAGAACCGTTCGGTCTGACGATAGCACTGCCGGTCTGCGAAAAGCTGGTAATGCATGCGCTGACAGCCGCCGCACTGTCCAATCGTACCTGTTCATTGCTGTCGAGAAGCTGGTTCAGCTTTACTGTGTCGTAGATGGACCAAGTTACTTTACCGTCGGTAGTTTGTACACGGAATACCGTATGCGTGCTGTTGCCGCCGCCATCGACACGGTAGGTTGTTCCCAAGCTTGTGCCGGTCTCATTGGCGTAGTTCATATACGTAAACCGATGAAGATCCGTATAATCATAGGTGGCTCCGGCCGAGTACTGAAGTCTTGCTACCTGGAGAGACCAGTAATATGATGTTGACGGATCCGCTTTAGAGCTGAAATAAAAGTAATTGATTCCGTTATAAGTATACATGTCGAGCGTCTGGCAATGCCCGGCATTGGTGACTGTCATTTCATCCACGTAAGTAGCGTCGTTTCCGTTAATGAGCAATCTTGACAGATAGCACGTTCCTCCAGAGCGCTGTGTAACGTAAACATATGTCGAAGCGATATATGCTTTCTGAACGGCCACGTTGTGTTTAAGTCCCTTGAGGTTGTATGCGAGGGTTGCCGATGCGTTTACTGTTTTCCCGGGAGTTGCCGCAAAGACAGGCAAAACGGGCAGTGCCGAAATAAGAATCGCCAGGACAAACGACGCGACAAATTTGAACTGCTTTTTCATAAAGCGGAAAGTTTGAACATTAACCATACTGATACCTCCTAATGGACTCATATTATGGGACTCGGAGTTGTCTTCATGCTGTAACAAAAAGACATGTAGTCTCGCTTGTTCAGCCTCTCCTCCTTTCTGCAGGTAACAAGCCCGATGAAATAAAAAAACCGGACATTAGCACCCTCACCTCAAGGCGAGAATGTAACATCCGGGTTTTCTCATGGACTCTACCCGTTACCTGATACCAGCATATGGAAATCGCTTACACCCCATATTTTCCTTTAAACCGCCGGAAGTGTCAAGATAATAAATTGTAAAGAAGGAGAAAATGATGGTGACCTTCTAGGAAGTCATTTCCAAAAAAGCGACGACTTGATTTACTTTTTCTAAGTCATTAGGAGCCATCTTCAAAGTCGATGCCGGCTCCCCCGTACCGCCGTAAATAAACGGATAACGGAAAAGTCCTCTATCAACGATACAAGGCAATGAAAGGACTAAAGCAACACTCCCTACAGCATAGCCGGTTATCTGTTGAACTTCTTTCGGGGAAGCCATTTTCAGCTGGCTGCATCCAATTAGCCCCACGATATCTTCAAAATTCACTCGACCGCGATCGCCGGAAACAATCACTGCAAAGTAGCCTTTGTCTGACTTGAGAACTAAATTTGGTGCGGTTTGGCCTAATTCAATACCAAAATAATCGGCACCTTCCTGTGCAGTACGGATCGGTTTATCGTGATGAATGATTTCATATTGAACTTCTTTTGTTGCAAAATGGTTTGTAATATTTCCATAAATAGGTGTACCCCTTATCGAATAGTTGAAGCCAATAACCATCTTATGGAAAATATCATAACGAATTTATTCTTGCTCTGACAAGCTATTAAACGCTTTATATTCATTCCTTCATCCATTGAAAGGAAGGCTCCTACTGCTGGAAAACAACAATAGCCCAGACGATAATAGATCATCTGAGCTTCCCTTTAAGCCACCAAGCTCCAAAACTTCCAAAGCTTCTAACTTTGCTCTTGTTAAGGAATGTTCCATATACTGGATGGAATACCGGGTTCTGTCGTGTAATAACAGTCGGAATCATCATCTTGTTAACTGCCCTAAACGTCCTGCTGTGCTTGATTGACTCAGCAGCTCCCTGGCTGTCCCTGCGAGGCGGGCTAACAACGCGCTTGACTGTTTCGGCTGCCCCCGGCTTACTTTCCTTGCGAGCTGGGCTTACGACGCGCTTAACTGTTTCTGCTGCCCCCGGCTTACTTTCCTTGCGAGCTGGGCCGACTACGCGTTTGACTGTTT
Source organism: Paenibacillus sp. NPDC056579 (assembly GCF_042793215.1). Classification (NCBI taxonomy): domain Bacteria; kingdom Bacillati; phylum Bacillota; class Bacilli; order Caryophanales; family Paenibacillaceae; genus Paenibacillus; species Paenibacillus sp. NPDC056579. The sequence goes on along the minus strand of NZ_JBHTVD010000004.1, from coordinate 199,902 downwards.
CTGCCTCTCCCGGCTTGCTCTCTTTGCGAGCTGGGGTCACGCTCACAACGCGCTTGACTGTTTCTGTTGCTCCCGGCTTGCTTTCTTTGCGAGCCGGGGTCACGACGCGCTTAACAGTTTCTGCTGCGCCCTGCTTGCTTTCCTTGCGAGCTGGGACGACAACGCGTTTGACTATTTCTGCCGCTCCCGGCTTGCTCTCTTTGCGAACCGGGGTCACGACACGCTTAACTGTTTCTGCCGCTCCCGGCTTGCTCTCTTTACGAACCGGGGTCACGACGCGCTTAACTGTTTCTGCTGCTCCTGGCTTACTCTCTTTGAGAGCCGGGGTCACGCTCACAACGCGTTTGACTATTTCTGCCGCTCCCGGCTTGCTTTCTTTGCGAACCGGGGTCACGCTCGCGACGCGCTTGAGCAATCCGGACTCTCCAAGAATGCTGCGCAAAATATCCAACTGGTATTTCACCCTATCCTGAATAGGCAGACTGATTCCAGTCTCCACCGTAATGGCCTTTGCTTTCAAGAAATGAAACGCGGCAGATCGTCCTGAACCTGGCAAATCATGTCTTAGCAGGTTAAAATGCCGCACATTTTGTTTGATGGACCGATTCATCTTTGCAATAACCTTGCCAGCGGCAGGCCCGGCTTTGCCGGACGGATTGATTATTAGTGTTTGCCCTAATGCGCCGCGTTTTTTTTGCGATAATCCGGTTGCTTCATGAAGATCAATGTACCACGCCGGTTTGTTTTGCATGGCCAAACGAAATAACGCCGCCGATAACGGGTGTCTCGCTGTTTTAGACCCGATCTTAGGGAACGTTCGGTTCAAATCGGGGTTCCCCCGTCTACGCTGCTTTGCTGCTATCTGATTGACGATAGGAACGATAATGATCCTGCCGCCGTGAATTTGGATGACCTTCTTTTGAAGCAGCTGAACGAAACGATTGGCTGCCAGCATGCCCGCCCGCTCCGATCCGTGAACACCTGCTGTTATCATGACGGTAGTTCCTTTGGAATCGCCGTTTATAAGATAATACGTTGTCCTGTATCTTGTATTTTGGGCTAACATACGCTTGGATATGGACATAGCCGCTCCACCTCCCCGGTACTACCAAAATACGTAGCGACATCCGTCATGGGAATAGCCGAATTCATCATAAATCAGCATTCCACCGAAAAAAATTGTGGGAAGCATAGCCCATTCCCTTTTATTGTCCCAACATACTATAACTCATAAAGCATAAGTTCGACACATTCGTACCAGAAAGACAAGAACATGATAATCAATTGGCCAAGGTGGTGAAGAGGTGAAGCCGTATCGTGTTGTATGGGTAGGACCCATAAACAAAGCTAGCGGTCTCGGAGTTGCGAGCAGGTCTTATGCGCGTGCACTCCGAAGACAAGGTGTTGCTGTGAAAACAGGCGGTTCCAAGCATCGCGCAACCGCATCCGGAGGTAAGAAGGTACTCATTTACCACCATAATCCCAGCCGTTTTCCTTGGAAGAAACGACTGGCCGCCTACGATAGAATTATTTTAAATACAGTATGGGAAACAAGTAGAACACCCAAAAACTGGCTATCCTCCATGAACAAATTTGATGCGATCTGCGTGCCGTCCCTCCATAATAAAAGAGCTTTGAGGAGAAGCGGCGTAAAGGTCCCGATCTTTATCGTTCCCCATGGGGTAAACACCAGAGCATTTCACCCGAAGAATAGAAAGATGCGTCTTGCGAGAGCAGGCAAGAGGTTTACTTTTGTATCCATTTTTACATTTCAACACCGAAAAAATCCGGAAGGCCTGTTAAGGGCGTACTGGCGAGAGTTTTCCGCAAAAGATAAAGTGGTTCTTGTGATAAAAACGAATGGATTTGCTCGATATGAGAATGAAAGATGGGTTAAAAAGAAAATAAGCCGATACAAAAAGAGGCTGGGTATTAAAAAAGCAACGGCTCCCGTTGTCGTTATCGGCCGCCGGCTCAAGGAAAGACAACTAAAAGGCCTATATACGCTTGGAAATGCCTTCGTCCTCCCCTCTCGCGGCGAAGGTGTCGGTTTGCCTTACTTGGAATCCTTGGCAAGCGGTGTGCCCGTAATTGCTACAGGCTGGGGCGGGCAAATGGACTTTTTGACCAGGCGCAATTCGTTTCTGGTTCCATATCGGCTGCAGAACCCCTCCGTCAGCATGAGAAGCAAGCACAGCATCTCCAGAAAATTCAGCAGCCTGTTTGCACAGAAGGGACAACAATGGGCTGAACCCAATTTGAACAGTTTAAGAAAAATCATGAGGAAAGCATACAAAAATCCTAGGCTGTGCAAGCGGAAAGGCCGCCGGGGACGTAGAGACGTGACGCGCTTAAGCTGGAACCGGGCTGGCGTACTCATGAAGCGGACGATTGAGCGTGTGCTGCGATCCAAAAAGAACCGTCGTCGTCACAAATAAAAAGCTGGCGTATGCTTCTTCAGCTGTGCCAGCTTATCTTCATTCCAACTATCCTCTCTATGCTCCGAACGCGAAGCACTTTTCCCATTCAAAAGTAAAAGACCCGAGGGCAAGCCTTAGGTCACGGGTAATCGATCAATTTCTTCCAAATAAACAGGCCGGTTACTTTCCATCGAACGATAGGCGGCAAAGACGGTCTGCAATGTAATCAGATTGTCTGCAGCGTTGTTCACCGGTTCTCTGTTTTCTTCAATGGCACGCATGAGCTCCCCCATCGTTCCCATGAAAGCATGCGGAAACCATCGTCCCTCTAGCTTCGGCGTATACAAGCATCCCTTCTCTAGACGTTCGCTGTAGAGACTGATCGTATCCTCCTTCCCCGTGGGATAGTTGTATAGAGCACCGTTCGTTCCTTTGACGATTCCTTGCGTTCCTTCGAATCGGAAGGTGGCATACCAATCTTCCTGCGGCATCCGATTATTATGATTATCGTGGATTAGAGCCCGGACCTCTCCCGGGAATTTCAGATGAATCAAGGTACGCGTCTCTCCGCGATAAGGTTGTCCGGGAAATCGGGCGCCGTCGGCATATACATATTCCGGCTGAAGTCCGAGAACATAGCGGATTGAATCCAAATAATGAATGCTGTGATACATAACCTCCAGCGTTGAAATGTGTGTAAGCCAAGGCCAATTTTCCCACGGAGTATGAACATTGACTTGAATGGCTGCCTGCAAAGGCTCACCCAACCATCCTCGCTCCATGATCGAGCGGCTGGCCTGAATGCCCGGAGACCAGCGCATCTGCTGATTAACAGCGGCTTTAGTCCCGTGCGAGGCGAACACTTCAACGAGCTCCTTTGCTTGTTCATAGGTCTCGGCAAGCGGCTTTTGACACAGCAGATGCTTTCCTTGCCGAGCCGCCTGCTTCGCTATTGCCGGTTGTTGCTGAGCAGGAACAGCGATATCGACGATTTGAACGTCCGGGTGCTCAAGGAGCGCTTCCAAGGAAGCGAATACGAGCATTCCCGGATAGCCGCTCACCGCCGCTTCCGCTTTGGCATGATCCTTATCATAGATGCCGATGACGTGAAACCCTGCCATTCGGTAGGCGGGAAGATGCGCGTGAACGACAATTTCCCCCGCTCCAACTATTCCTATCCCTTTGGTAAGATCTCGCGGCAGTTTAGGCTTATAGTCTACATCCAGGCGCCCAGCGGTCCCCTTATCGGCATACATTTTCTATTCCTCCTTGTTTTGACGATAACCGGACCGCCTCAATATATCATCTACCTGCCCGGCTGCCCTTGAGAGTGCCTCCGGCACTTCCAAGCGAAGCTGCAAAGCATCGTCAACCATCTGGGAGAGTACCTCGTTAATGGCCGGATATTCCGGAATCGGCAGCGGGCTCTTCACATTCTGATGTACCGCCTCAATCTGCTCATAATACGGGAATTGCTTCCTTACTTCCTCATCTCTCCACGTGGACAGACGCGTACCGTTGCCGCCCGACATCGAGGTCACCTTATCCATGGCTGCCGAAGCCGTCTCGTTCAAGAACCGGTAGGCCATCTCCGGTTGAGTGCTGCCTGCTGCAATACCAAGAATCCAATAAATATTCAGAGACATATGCCGTCCGCCAGGCCCATCGCCTTTTGGAATTAGACCGGTGCGAACTTTGCCGGCTATACGTGACATTCCCGGCATTTCCGCTACGGCGGCAAAGCCCGCCCAGTTCCACATCATCGCAATGCCGCCCTGGGCAAAATGATGCCCGCTTCGGACACTGTCCATCGTAAGAGCCGCCTTGGGTACTACTTCATATTTGTGGATCAAATCCACCAGAAATTGCAGCGCTTCCCGACCAGCAGCTTCGTGAAAGGCAGGCTGCCAATCCGCCGTGACCAGCTCGCCTCCGCGACTCCATAGATGGATCAAAAAATCATACACATTATTATGCCCATCGGGATACGATGCCGTTAATGCGCCATACATCTCCTTCTCGGGACGGGTAAAAAACTGCGCGACATGAACAAACTGCTTCCAGGTCACTGGCACGTCGAGCGGATACCCGAATCGGCTTGCAAAGCTTTCCTGCTCCGACGGGTCGGTGAACCAATCGCTCCGATAAATGAACATCTCGGGTCCATCATGGTAAGCAATACCGTAAACCTTGCCGTCATCTCCTGTTTGAAGGCCTCGCATACTGGGTGCCCACGCATCAGGCCAGCCTTCCGGCGGATTTTCGCGGATCAGGTCGTCAAGCGGAAGCAGCAGCCCTTGCTCTATCGCCTCCGGCAGCCAATCCGTGACGCACAGGAACAAATCGTGTCCGCCGTTTAACGCTTCTTTCCCCGCAATCATCCGGTCATAGAGCCTGTGGATTTCTTCGAATTCCCGCTCCACTACGCAGCCGGTCAGCTTCTCGAAATGGTCCGCCTGGACCCGAAACGATGCCTCGAAGCCTTCGAATTCCCTTGATATAAGCTTTAAGCGGGTGATAGTCAAGTGCGTCGTCCTCCTCTCTCTGTTACACAGCCCTCTTCCTGACCATTAACAAATGGTCGCAGACCAACACCGTCGCTCCGTGCTGATTGAACACCTCACAGCGCTCACTGACAATTCCGAAGCCGGAACGCTTAGGGTGATCCTTCTTCTCATGCACCGTCACGCGAACCTTGATCGTATCTCCGATAAAGACCGGTTTCACGAATCTTAGACGGTCATAGCCGTACGAGAACGCCTCCGGATTCATTTCAGTGGCTGTCATGCCAACCGCAACACTGAAAATAAGTGTGCCGTGAGCAATCCGCTGCCCGAAATCCTGCTGCTTGCACCACTCGGCATCCATATGATGCGGATAAAAGTCTCCGGTTTGTCCGGCGTGCATCACGATATCCGTTTCGGTAATCGTTCTGCCGAAGGAATCTCGCGAAGCACCAAGCTCATAGTCTTCGTACCATTGCGAACGGATCATCCGCTCAGCACCTCCGATATGATTTTGTCATTATGCTCGCCGATCTTGGGCGCACCTAGAGGAGACAGCAGCAGTTGGCCGTCTATGCGTATTGGACAGCGGGTCGTTGTGAGCGTGGCTCCGTTTCCGGTCACCGTTTGCTGCGTCATCTTCAGTTCCCGGAACGCTTCGTGTTCCAGCAGCTGCTTCCAGTTCAGCACATCCGCGCACCAATAATCCGCTGGCTCCAGCCGTGAAATCCAATAAGCGGTCGGTCGGCTTTTCAGATGGTTTCTTAGGATGGCTTTGATGCCGTCGCGGTGGGTAAACCAGCTGGACGGCTCATGAAATCGTTCCAGATCCTCGCACTCGAGCAGCTTGCCGAGCTGAACGACTGAACCCATCGCCAGCGCTAAGTACCCGTCTTCTGTCTCATAAATGCCATACGGTGCGCCCAAATATGCATTGGCATTATTCACGGAGCTTCGTTCGGGCAGCTTCCCGCCGTCGTTCATATGCGTAGTCAGTACCTCAAACTGAAAATCCAGTATCGATTCCAGCAGGCTCACTTCCACGCGTCCGCCTTTGCCCGTCACGGAGCGGCGCACCAAACAAGCCAATAGGCCTTGTACCAGATGCGCTCCCGCAAACATGTCGGCTACGGACAAACCGAACGGCACCGGTGGCTGATCCGCATTGCCGTTAAGCCAGGCAAGTCCTGAGAGCGACTGCACCAGCAAATCCTGACCCGGCTTACTTCTCCACGGGCCGGTTGTACCATAGCCGGTTATTTCCCCGTATACGAGACGGGGGTTCCATTCGTTAACCGCTTCATAATGGAGCCCGATTCGTTCGATCACACCAGGTCGGAAGTTTTGGATCATGACATCCGCCTTTTCGATCAATGAACGGATGAGCCTTAAATCCTCAGGCTTCTTCAAATCAGCCGAAATACTCTCTTTATTCCGGTTAATCGAGTGAAATAACGTACTGTCTCCGTCCAGCTCCAAATTGGAGACATACAATCTTCGACACAAATCGCCACCGTCGGGACGTTCTACCTTGATAACCCTTGCGCCTAGATCGGCAAGCCGCAATGCTGCTGAAGGCCCGGATAAAAACTGGGCGAAATCCAGTACAAGCAGCCCGTCTAACGGTTTGAATCCGGATGTTGTGGTCGTCATACTTGCTTCTCCTTTGATATATTCAATGATTCGTGGAACAACCGGTCCATTTGCTGTAAAATCCGTTTCGTATCGCCACCCTGCATCATGTATTCCTGTACGTAATCTCCGGCATGATCCTGAAAATGCAAATATCCGTTGTATCGCGGTCTGACAAAAGCTCTGTCCAGAGCCGGAAGCGTTTGTGCAAAATATCCGCCTGTCCATCGATTCGTCTCTTCGTCCGTCCAGGCCCCCCTATGACCGGGTTGGCCTCCGGCTGCCGTATAGATCGTACGCTGTACAATGGGCGACGCTGCAAATTGCGCATATCGTAGCGCTTCTTCCCGATGTGCGCACGCCGATGACACGGCAAGTCCGGTTCCGCCAAGAGTGGAACGGAGAGGACCGTTGGCTCCGAATGCAACCAAATCGCCAAAGGCTAGTTTCTTACGGCTGAAGCCTTCCCGTGCATAATTGGAATAGCCATAGGCGAACGGGCAGTACGCGATATCATCGGATGCGGTCATGGATTCGTAGACCGCGATCGGATTCATTTGAAATATGGCCTTGCGGCAGCAAGACGCAAGCTCCCTGAGCGTTTCCAGCGCCGCTTGCCCGATCTCACGCGATACGACCGTATCCTCGGTTGTGAAGGGAACTTCCCCATGAGCTTGGCAGAACATGTAAAAGTTCATTAAGCTGTCGATGGGAATAGCCGGGAATACGACTTGGTTGCTTTTTGCCAGCGACAGGACCCCCTCCCATCGCTCGGGGACCTGTGCACCCAGCCGTTCCAGAACATCGCTGCGCCAGGCTGCTACCGGGGTTGCCGCATCGATGGCTAGCGCCGTTTGACGTCCGTCGAACTCATAGCTGGCATGGGACGCTCCGACCGAATGCTTGGCTTGGTCCTGCATAAACGAAGCCGGCAAATGCTCGTTTAACGGCAATAAAGCACCTGAGTGAGCGGCATATCCTGCCCAAGGATGATCAATTACCAATAGATCGTAAGTTGCTACAAGAGCTTGAATCGGCGCATCGGCAAATTCCTGCAATGACCGCTTCTCCCATTGGATCGTTACTTCCGGATAAAGCTCCGAATATCTCTGCGATGTTGCTGCCATGGGGAGATAGCCCCTAGTATGATTCCAAGTGATGCCTCGAAGTACGATGCTCATACGGCGTCTCCCTTCTTTTTCCCCCGTTTTATGTTACCCATCATTGCCGCTTTCCAGCTTCGACTTCGCCTTGTTTAGGCTCATGAGATACCAACAGGTCATTTATACGGATCGGCTTCCCCGTTTGCACCGATTTCCAGATCGCCTCCCCGGTCAACACCGAATAGGCTCCCGCTTCAGCTCCGGCCATAATCTCATAAGGGCGAAGCGGATCCGCTCCCAGGAACAAATCCTCGAGAAGCAATGGGTCTCCGCCTCCATGCCCTCCGGAACGCGGAACGACATGAATCGTCTCTTTTCCTCCAAATAGAGGAAAGTATTCGATCGTCTGCTCCGGTATGGGATAGGAAGCGCGCTTGGACATTACTTCCTTTGTTTCGATCCTGCCCCTGGTTCCGTTGATAGCCAAACGATACCCTTCGTAAGGCAGTGAGAAGTTCACCGAATAGCTAAGCATCGCGCCTTTATCATATTTAACGACGGCTGCATAAGTGTCCTCGATATCAATCTCCGAGTCGAAAATACAGGCATCCGCTCTATATCCGTTGTAAGCACCTGGCTTCGTATCAAGCTGCGTCAAATGATCGTCCTCCGGCATGAGCTCTTTACTGCGCGTCGACCAGCGCATGAAGTACGTACATTCATGCTTGACACGGCACGTTCCGCAATATCTTCCATCCTCCTTGGCCGGGTTCAACTCGCCGTCGGGCCCAAAATAATTCAAACCTCCGTAGGCAAACGCCTCCATCGGCTTCTGATTGATCCACCAATTGACTAGATCCATATGGTGGGTACTTTTATGAACCGATAGTCCGCCGGAATTCAATCTCTTCCTGTTCCACCGTTTAAAATAGCTCGCCCCATGATACGTATCGAGGTACCAATTCAAATCGATCGAGGTGACGGTACCGAGCTTTCCTTCCAGAATGAGCTCCTTGATTCTCGTATGAACCGGTGCATAGCGGTAATTGAAGGCAACGTACAATCTCCCCTTACTGTTGGCTTGTGCATCTAAGACCCGCTTGCAATCCGCGCCGGTCGTAACCATCGGTTTTTCCGAAATCACATCAAGATGATGTTCGAGACCCATTACGATGTAATCCGCATGAGTATGATCCGCCCCGGCCACAATGACGACGTCCGGCTGTGTTTCTTTGATCATGCGGTCGAATTGATCCGGTGCATAGACAGGAAGACCGTTCAACACTGGAAACTTGCGGAAGCAATTGGTGAACCGGCCAGGATCCGAATCGAGCAATCCGACAATCTCACAGTAAGGCTTAAAGGTATCCAGCATGGAGCGGATAAACATCCCGTTCGCCCTGGTGCTGACACCGCAAATGACGTATTTTTTGGTGGTCAATGCATTCTCCCTCCATTCTACTGTTAGTATACAAAGACGCTGACCGCAAACCAGTAGTGAATCCCATCCTGATTATAGGGGGATTATGCCGATAAGCAAAAAAAGACCCCTGTCAAACGCGACAGGGGCAAGTTTTATGTGATAGGAGGAGAACCCGGCATGGATTATGACTTACTTTAGATTAACCGTTAGAGATTTCGAGCCTTTGTCAGGTCCGGTCACTTTAATAGTAAAGCTTTGCAAATTCACTTTTTCCTTGGAATATACCCCGCTTTTAGGCTTAAAGACGAGCTTGTAGTTATCGGTCATGTAGAAGGTATCTTTATCAGCATCGCTTGTTCCGGGCTTATAAGTCACATCCGTTAAAGCAATGGTTATCCCAAAATTGTTTAGTAATGGTGTAAGCACTTCGGAGAATGTATTTTTAGCCTTATTAGCCGAGTTGATGAATTGATTGCCTACATCGTCTTTTACAGAAATGTTTTTCAGCAGTTTATCATCCCAAATGTAGTAATCGTCGATTTCATTGGTAAAAGCAGACATAGTTCCGGATGTATTGCCAATTTTGAGTTCAGTAAAAGTCAAGTTAGAAGTAAATACCGTTAAATTCACTTTAAGGAATTTGGTTCCGCCAGGAGTAGTGTAGCCAATGGTAGCGACCGTGCTTCCCGGATTCAAACCGACCCATCTCGTAGGACGAATCGGATTATCGACCGCAACGATTTTCGGAACGGAGAAGGTCACGCTCGTAATCGGCGCTAACGGGATAGCCGTTTCTATGCCATCTTTATTTTTGGCTGCAATACTTTTTTCAATATCCTTGGAAAAATCCTTTCTGTTTTTGAATATAAAGTCCGCATCGGCTAAGTCCACTTTCAGTTCTTCCCGGTGTGTCTCGTATTTCTTTTCAATAATGCCCTGATCGATAAAAAACTTTCCGACCGCAAACAAGCTCGTATCGGTATTCAAATAATAGTTCAAATCATTTTTGTCATACTCTTTCCAGCTATAGCTTTGTGCAATCCCTGTTAGAGTACCTAATTCCGTAATGATGGGCCATTTGGTCGGATCGGGCTCGCTAGGATCCTTCTTTGTCTTCACCAGTGTGGCGCTCAAAGAATAAGAGCCCAGCTTGCTGGCATCTGTAACCGGAGTCAATGAGAAGTAATTTTTCCCGCCGGCAGCATCCTTGGCCTTCAACCGCATACTTTGATTCGTATCGTTCAATACAAGCTGCTTGTTTGAATTGTGTACGCCTGTTAAAGCCCCATCGGCTCCATTTAATTTCTGCATTTTGTACACGACCTGATATTCATCGCTTGTCGGTGTGTACACTTCGTCATACTGGTCTTTGATATTCATTTTCACCGACGCCGTCTTTCCTGTCTCCGTAAGCAGCGGATATAACTGGCCGGGTTCGAAATCCAATTTTTCTACGGCAGAAGGCACCCTTTTATCCATCAGGGTATATTCAGCGGTAGCTTTCTTGTCGATTTCCAGCAATTCAACTTCAATCGAGGCTTTACCCGTACCGGTTACCTCTTCGATCAATACTTTGCCTGCATTGCCTCCGGTTAGCGGAATAGGACCTCCTTCTTCGGTTGACGCAAGCTTCAAATCGCCTGAACTGCGAACCTTCACCTTTCCGGCCTTCACAAGCGCTGCTCTTTCCTCCGGCGAGAATGCGTATCCTTCCGCATCTCGGATTTCCAGCTCGATAGCTTTATCCGCATCCCCTTCCGCCAAGACCGACGTATATTCTTTAATCGCAATGCTTGCCGGCACTTTGGGCGTTACCAGGCTCATGGACTTGCTAACCGTTTGTCCCGATCCCAAAGCAGTCAAAAACAAGGTCGAGGCGGCATCCTGCTTATAATCGGTCTCCGTTTCCAATTCAAGCTCGGGAAATCCGTCGTTGTCATAATCGTAAAATGTATGTTCACCTTTATCAACGAACATTTGCTCCCCGTCAACCCGCATATAAATGCCGTTCTGCAGCTCCTCCAGATCATCCATCTTATTTCCATATTGATCGTATGCGGTAAAAGCCAAGTAAGCTTTACTTCCGGGCTGTAAAGTATCTTTATTATCCTTAATCGTGAGCTTGCCCAGATCGATCTTCGAAACGAGTGACCGATCACCGACTCTAAACGTTTTGTTTAGCGTCAATCCGTTGGTTCTGTCCCGGATGGAAATGAGGACTCCCGAACCTCGTTTCTCCTGGCTCAAGTCAAGCTTGAATGCTTGCTTGTCCGGAATGGTTTGCACCGGATTCCCGGAAGCGCGAATATCGAACATGCCGGCCGGTACCTGCGTTTGCTCTCCGTACTGATTCACTTGTTTGAACTCGATTATGACTTTCGATCGTCCCAGCTGATCCGTTGGATTCGCAAATTGCAGCTCCTTGATCCGTTCATCCTCGGCCGTAAACTCCGCTGACTTCTTGTCGACCTCCGCATCTTCTAATCCGGACAGCTCTACGGAGTAGCTTCCTTTTTGCAGCTTCGATTCCAGTGTTATCGTTGCCGATTTCTTATCGCTCGCCCATTCCGCAGCTCCAGATACCACACTACCGTCCTTTTTCACGGTGAGCACCATTTTTTCCGTTTTTGCCAAATCCACCGGATTATCGAAGCTTACCGTCACTTTCTTGGCGCCACTAGGCTTGGCTTCCGTGAGTGATATTTTGCCTGAAGCTGTTCCTGCTTGCTTGTAAGCTTCGTATACTCTTTTCGTCTCATAAGCAGCTTCTACCAGCATTCTCCGGGTGACGAGCCGATCGCCATAGAAATAACCGTCATCCTGATTTTTCATAATGTCCAGCTTCAAGGCAAGCGTAACAAAACGGCTTAAAGTGATATTTACTTTATCCAGGTTTGCAGAGCTCGTATCCGTAATCGGAGTAATTTTTCTCGCCTCATCCACTCGGCCAAGACCGTAGATAAGGTATTTGGCAAGGTCTTGACGCGATATCGATTCAGCCCCGTCCACGACCATCCCGTCACTGGTAATAATCCCTATTTTCTCAAATTCTTCCTTATATTTATTTGAAAGCGCTTCATCATCAGGGATTAAGAAAATTAGATTTGCTACCTTGACAAACTCATCGCGCGTAATCGTTTTATTGACGCCGAAATCATCGTCTGATTCCGCCTGAAAAGCACCTTGCTGAATAAAATAGTCGAATCGGTCTTTCATTTCCGGTGACAGCACCTTCAGGTCCTTATAGTCCTCCGATAATTTAACGGCTTGAATCTCAATGCCCGGAGTTTCTGCTATCTCATCAGCGTAGGAAGCGACAGGAAGCATGGACATTGACACAAGCGACAGTGAGACGAGAGCGGATACATATTTATTCTTCATTTGGCACCTTCTTTCATTGAATTTACATCGTTGTTGACTAGCCTTTCTTATAAAATAGTATGAAATCGCCAACGAATCATTGGGTTTTCCATTCATGTTTATAGGCATATTTCTCTCTAATTAATCTTCTCCCAGCTTGACCGCCTGATGGATCCGGATACGCGATACGATATGTCCCAGAATGGCCAGGCCCGTCGTTAACATCACGGCTACAACCCAATACAATCTCGCTTGGTCGCCAGGATCGAACGTCACTTTGAATGGAGGTACCTGGGTCTTCGGATCGAACGACATTTCGAACAAGGGCACGAACAATTGGCTCGTCAAGCTTCCGGTAGCTAATCCGATAACGATAGCAGCCCCCGATATAAGGAGCTGTTCGCTAATCAGAATGACAAGCAGCTGAAAGAACGAGATTCCCATCGCCCGCAAAATACCGAACTGAAGCGTCCGGGCGTTCAACGACAATACCCAATACAACAGAAAGCCGAAGAAGCATATGACAATGGAAATGAGGAACCCGAGCGTCATAACACCGTTAATCGCCATCTGAAACGGATCCTTGATAGCCTTGATCTGCTCCTGCTTCGCGTCCCTTAAAGATTCGATCTGATAACCGTGGTCTGCGACCGCTTTATACACCGCTTGACTGCTGGCGTCAGGCATCAGCTTCAGCCAAACCTCGTAAGGCTCCAGCGCCAGATTGTTCTGGATATAGGGCAAATGCCCGATAACTAGCATCGGTTTCTTAACCTTCGTCGTCGATCCCTGCTTGGAATTGACCGTGACCGTATCGTTAGTACCCGGGTTTGGGTTCCATGAGGGCCAATAGTCGATAGTCCCATACACGGTGAACGGAGCGCCTTCGATGCCGTCCCAGCCTAATGTAATGGTGTCTCCCGGCTTGACCCCATATTCTTCTGCCATAGATTCCGATATGAGAACGGAGGACGGTTTGGCGGCAATCAGATTCAGATAATCGTTAAAATGGTGGTCCAGCAATCCGGAGCGCAGCCAGGCGGTCTGCCCGAACTCTTTGGTGTTGATACCCATGAGCTGTACGGTATCCTGGGATTTGCCTTTCGTGAATACCGCATCTTTTTTTATAAACACTTTGGCGGCATGTTCTACTCCAGGCAGCTGCGTGAACGGGAGAAAGGATGGCTCCGTATACTGTGTTTTTTGCGGAACGGCAGCAGCATCTTCTTCCCCGGACTCCTCTTCCTCTCCGCTCGATAATCCCATCAAAATAGCAGGAGGCGCGTCATTCTCCCAGCGGATTTTCATCGTTATATCCGCACCGGCGGAATAACGGATTTTATCGGTTGTATTTTTGTTGATCGTACGGGTAGCGCTCGCGCTGAACAATCCTGTGGCGATGGTAATGATCAGGAATACCATAATAAATTGATATTGGATGGTCGATCGGCTGACCTGAATTAACGTGAAATATAACGCAGGCGACCACCACCGTCTACCCGCTTTGTAAATGAGCTGCATAAACAATGGATACAAGCGAAGCACCAGCAGCCCCATCCCCAAAATGAACAGCGCAGGAATAAGAAACAGCAGCGGGTCGACGCGCAAATCCCCGGACTTCAAACCGAGCGACAGCAAATCCTTCATTCGGATTTTGTAATTGTATAAGCCGTATAAGGATATCCCTATCAATATGACATCGATAAAATATTTGTGCCAGAAAGAGCTTGCTGCTTGTCTGGCCGACTGCTGCTTATGCCCGACGATCGTTGCTTTGGTAGCAATGAACACGGGAATCAGCGTCATGACTACGGAGCTGGTTACGGCAATAAGCGCGTAGGAGAACGCTTCTTGGCTTAAGGAAACATCGAGCTTGGCACGCTGCACGAACTCGAGAAAGCCGCTTGATGCGCCCAATACTTTGGTCAAATTCATGCCTACATACGGGCCCGACAATAAGGCAATCGATCCGAGTACCAGACCTTCGGCAACATAACCGAAAATGATTTGCAGGCGGCTCGCCCCACGGCTGCGCAGTACGGCTATTTCCGTCTTTTGGCGCTCCGTGATCAGGTTGGCTACCATGTACAAATAAAATCCCAACATAAGCACTACAGGTACGTTCAAGGACCAAAGCATCGTTTTTAAGTTCGCTTCCTTGACATAATAGTTGCCCAAGGTTTTTAAGGCGGGAGCATTGTAATTATGATTTTCATAGCGCTCGTCCATATGTTTGTCTAAAGCGAAATGCGAAGCAATGAACGTATTGATCGTAGCCAGCGACATCTTGTTATAGTCGAGCGCCAGGTACCAATAGCTGAACTGGACATTCAGCTTTCCTCCTGAGGTAAACTCTTGTTCAAATAATGGGAAATCAATCACGAAGCTGTTCTTATAGCTGCTGGGAATGTTATACCAGTACACATCCGTGTAATCCTTGCGGTCGAATACGCCTACCGGCTTAATATATATTTGCTGCTTTGAAATGTCGTCCTGGATTACGAAGACCGTGTTAAGCACCATGCCTAACTCGGTCAATGCCTCCGACACCACGAGTGCTTCATATACCCCGTCGACCGGCGCTTTGGCAGGCATACGGCCGTCGATGAGCTTCATATGCTCTTCCATCCCGTCAATGGCGGTAATATCGGCGGACCGCTGTCGTTTCGTATCCACTTTATCCGGCTCGGCTGGACTTAGATTGTATTTCTGGGTTGATCTCTCCCGAACCGAATATTGGACCGGAATGCCGAAACGGCTGCTCGTCTCGTTCATAAACGCGTCGGTTTGCGAAATTTTGGCGCTCTTCTCCTTCTCCTGCGCCGTCATGTTTACCGACAACCAATAAATGCCCGGATACTGGCTGCTGCTGGCTTGCAGCTGCTTCAGCTCCTGCAGCAGCAGTCTTTGCAGGATCGCGTTCGTATAAATAGGCATACTGCTTGTCAAGGCAACGGATAAGACCAGCCCGAACAGCAAGCTAAGCTCCAGCCATTTATTATTGACCATCTTGCGCAGGATCATGATAAATATTGCCAATGTCTTACGCCTCCTCCTAGTTGGCCAAAATAATCTTTTGCCCTTCGCCTATCCCCTTGCGGATTTCCACTTCGGTTGCAGCTACAATGCCCTTTTCCACATCGATTTCTTTCCGGCTGTCGCCGTCCAGCACCTGCACATAGTCACGTCCCATGTAGCTGCGCAGTCCGGCTCTCGGAATGACGACCACATTGTCCCGCTGCTCCGTAACGACAGTAATGTCTGCCTGTGAGCCGATCGTTACCCCATCCGGAAGCGGATGGACAGCGATAACGATCGATTTGTTGTTCTTATCCTGAATCGTTTTATTATCGCTGGGAGGAACCGTCATCGGAGTTTGAACCACTTTCCCGGGGTATGTTTTATCCTTGATTTTGACGGTTACGTCCATATTGATTTCTACTGCGGCAATGTCGTTTTGGCTTGAGGCTGTATACACGAGCTGCATTTGGGTTGGGTCGGAAAGCGTAACCATTTGCTTGTTGGCTGCAACCTCCTCTCCCGGCTGAATCGGATCGACATAGGTTACGATGCCGTCGGCTGCTGCGATCAGCCTGGAGTTTTCCAGCTGGGTTTGCAGCGAGTTCAGTTGAATCTGAGCGCTTTCCATGTCCAGCTTCTTCAATTGAACCGAGGGATCGCCGTCTCCTTTGCTCGTGATTTCCTGAATCAGTGCTATTTTGGCCTTTTCGATAGCAATTTCCTGTATCCTTATTTTCGTCTCCAGCTCACCCGTATCCGTCATAGCTACAATGTCGCCGGCCTTAACCTTATCCCCGAGCTTGACATTCATCGAGATCAGTTTGCCGGCAGCCGTTTTATAATACAGGTAATGGGTCTTATCCGAAGCAAAAGTCGCAACTCCGGTAATTTGCTTCACGATCGTGGCCCGTTTGGCATCAACGACGTTCAATACTTCCTTCACCGGCTCTACCAACGGCGGCGCCAGCTCCTCTTCTTCCACCGGCAGCAAGGAGCATCCCGATAAGGAAGCCATTGCAACCGCAGCCCCGATCAATAGAGGGATGAATGGCTTTCTCCACATTTTGACCTACCTCCAATTGATTTGCCTGTTCGACGGCTTGCATGCCGCACCCGACGTTTATAACTATAACCACATTACTATGAAACCGTTTGCGTGGTTTGGGGGATTCAGTTCATTTTTATAGGTTCATTGCTTCATCTCCCTTCCCTATAAATAGGGAAAAACTCCAGCCCGCGAGCTGGAGCTGGAGTTACTTCATCCTATGGCTGACCGATAGCCCATAACGCTGCAGCATCAAAGAGCTTCCATGCTTCATCCGTAGCGTTATCTTTCATTAGGCTTGCATTTCCGCCAAACATCAGCGTACGTGCAGCAATCGCTTCGCCCAACACATTTTTGGAGCCTTTCTCGTACCCGATGACAATGGCCTTCTCGGGATCCCCGGCAGCATGTGCTACTACGATAGCGTCACTGCTTGGAATGCCGTAAGAAAGGTCTCCGGCTTCATAATAAAATTGTACGTCACCCTTCAATCCTGCTGCAAGCGGATGATCGCTTGACTTGATCGTCACGTTCGTTTGCTTCTTAATCCCTGTATTCTCAGAAACCGTAGAGAAATCGGCGTCTCCGAACGAAATCGATTTATTGTAGATGATTGGCACCGGAATGCCTTTCAGCTTTTTCTTCACATATTTCGAGTTGGTCGACGATCCGATGACGATAAGATCGAAACCTTCCGTCGCTTCCACAGTCAGCTTGGTGCTGGCTAACCGAGTAACCTCGAAGCCGAGTGACTGCAGGCGGTTTACAAGCGGTTTCTCATCTTCACGGAATTGGGTTCCATTCAAATCACTGGTAATGAGAACCTTTTTCCCTTTGGCCGAGCCTTTATCGACTTTCGCCGGTTCCGGTGCAGCCGGCTTCTCAGGCTGTGTTGCAGGAGTTTGCGTTTCCGGCTTCGTAGGCTCCGGTGTGGCAGCCGGATCTGTTTTACCCACACCGAACAGCTTCTTCGCCTCGAAGCTCGCTAGAGCCAGCATCTTGCGCGTTGCGGCTTCTTTGCCGCCAAACGTGCCGTTGTCGAGCTTCGTAAGAATATTTTTCTCCAGCGCGAGCGCTACATATCCTTTCGCCCAATCATCTACCGTGCTGTCCGTAACCGGGGCTGCTTTTTGCGCATCCTGGTCCAATCCAAGACCGCGAATCAGGAATGCCGCAAGCTCTTGTCTGGATACGGAGCCGGACGGATTGTACATTTTGCCTTCGGCGTCATAGCCGTTGGTCAGTCCCGCTTTTTTAAGCGCCTCTACATAAGTCAGCGACCAGTGATCGGAGCCGATGTCGCTAAAGGACGATACTGTAAGCGTTTTATCAATTGGCAGCGAGAAAATGAGGGCAGCTACTTTGGCGAACTGAGCACGGTCCATTTTATCGTTCAATCCGAACGTATTGTCCGTAAGACCGCTGAACACGCCTCCGCGAATCAGTTCATCAAATTTGGACTTTTGATCCTGCGGAAGATCCTTCAGGTCGGTAAAGTCGTCTACCGTCTTCACTGCGGGAGTCTGCTCTCCTGCTGCAAAGGCAAACGGAAGAACCGTTAACGACAACAGGAGGAAACATAATAGCGTTGTAACAATTTTTTTCATTCAGCGCACCTTCCTACTATTTAATGATGAAGCGGGCATGCAGGCTTTATGTGAATCGGTTGTTCAAAAGCTCATTCCACCTCCCCGGCTGCGATTCACAAAGGTCAAACATAGGTATCTTTGTACACTTTAAAAATAATACGAAACGGCAGAACCGTTATAGGGGCTTACTCGCATCATTATAGGTGTGTTGGATTATTTATTCGCAGGCGATTTCGCCTCCTATTTGGCTAAAAAAGAGACACACTTACTGAAGTAGATTCTACCTGAATAAGTGTGTCTCTTACGTTTCGGTAACTTTATTTCGATGCTGCTTTAGTAAGCTCGGCCTTGGCTGCCTTGGCCGTATCGATCGCCTTGGTGGTTTGCTCCTCGATCATCCGCAGCGCCGTCACGGAGTCCTTGGACTCTTTGAAAATGAGCGGAGCGAACACGTTTTGCATAGGGACGTCGTACCAGAGCAAGCCGTTCGCGCGCGCTGCCGGCGGCATAGCCGTTTTGCCGTTGAAGACCGCTTTGGTGTTTTTGCCACGCATTTGCGGCAAATTTTGACCGAACGCTTCCTGAACCGCTTTGGATTCCATCGGAACAATGACGCCTTCTTTGGCCAGCTCGACCTGATGCTCTTCGGACAGTATCGCTGCTATAGCCTGGAAGGCCATATCTTTTTTCGTGGATTGCTTTGTAATATACATCGAATACACATTAGGCTGGTATCTTGTATTCGGTACATCACTGAACGATGGGACGGACACAACGTCGAAGTTCAGATTTTTGTTTTGCTCGTGAAACGACACGAGATGGTCTACTGTGGCAACGGCCATAGCGATATTCCCTCGGGTAGCGAACGTTTCGACCGTATCGAACTGATTCGCTGGAATATCATAAAATCTTCTCATGTTATCGACCAGCTTTTTCCACTCCGGCGTATTCAAGCTGGCTTTATCTTCTGTCAAACTTAGAGGCGACAGCGACAGCTGGTTATAGTTCATATAGTGCCCGGGATTCTGCGAAAAGCCCTTGTAGGTTACTTCTCCGTCGACACGGGTCAGCTTCTTGGCCAGCTCATAGATTTCATCATAGGTCATCCCGTCCTTCGGGTAGTCGACGCCGAATTTATCAAAGATGTCCTTGTTGTAGAACAGAAGGAAATCATTATTGTTGTACGGGAGTCCGTACAGCTTCCCTTCGGGAGACAAGTTTTGCATTTGGGCGACGAGCGAGGGATTCAATTTCGTTACATCAAAGTTGAACTTTTTGATCAATTCCCTGATGTCATACTGAAGATCGTTATCAATAATATATCTCTGCACGTTCATGCGGGTGTTATCGAGCACAATGTCGGGAATCGTTCCGGCTGCGATCAAGTCTTTATACTCTCTTCCCTTGTCCCAATGCACGTGCTTAATGGTGATATCCGGAAATTTCTTCTTCAGGAATTGACCGATTTGTTTGTCGAACACCTCTTCCTTGGCAAAATATGCAGGATAGGTCGTATAAATAAACAGCTCATTAGCCGGCGACTCCGTTTTTTGAGGTGCTTGCGCCTCATCAACCGGATTAGATGGAGATGCTGTACAGCCGGCCGCCAGCACTGCTAGAGTTGATGCGAGTAAAGTTCCTGTCACTATTTTTTTCATTTTGGTAATATCCTCCCCGTTAACCGTTTTGCAAAGTCCATACTACGAGATTGTCCAGAAGCTTCCAGCCATTGTCCGTAGTGTTCTCATGCAGACCGTTGTTCAAATAGAAGAACGAGATGCGTGCCTTCGTTTCATACCCGTTGTCCGCTTTGGCGCCTTTATCGTAATAATAGATCGCAGCCTTCGCTGCATCCCCAGGTGCGGTGGCGATGATTTTCGCTTCCTTGCCGGGCACGCCGTAGCTGATTCCAATTTTGGAGTTCGTTTCTTTATAAATATCGACTCTGCCCGTTAAACCTCCGGCTACCTTGTGATTACCGTCCACGATATCAATCGACTTGACGTCAAAGACGTTCGTATTCTCTTCGACGGACGACAAGCCCAGATAAAACATGCCGTGGTTCTTCACATAGACCGTTGGAATCGCGATTTCTTTCATGATCCCTTCCTTCAGTATCTTGGAATTGACCGTTTGGCTAATATAGATCAAGTCATACCCTTTCGTCGCATCGGCGGTAAACTCCCGGTCGATCATGTTGGTCACTTTAAATCCGAGAGCTTTCAGTCTTGCCGCAACGACTGTGTCATCAGGAGCATTTTCCCGTCCGACCAGCAGCAGCTTCTTATCCTTCGGGGAAACTTCCTCCTTTTGCGGAGCCGGTGCTGCAGCTGGCGCAGGCGCAACCACAGGCGCCGGTGCTGATTCGGCGGGCTTAGGAGCTTCTGCCGGCGTCTTGGCGTCCGCCGTTTTTGGTGCTTCTGCCGGCGCCGGTGTTGCCGTCGGCTTTGGAGCTTCCGTCGGAGCGGGAGTCTCTGTCGGCTTTGGCGTTTCGGATGGAGCCGGCGTTGCCGTCGGCTTCGGTGTTTCGGACGGTGCCGGTGTTGGGGTCGGCTTCGGTGTTGCCGTCGGTGACGGTGTTTTCGATGCCGCTGCAGTAGGTGCCGCCCCAGTATCCACGCTGCCTTTAGATGAGCATGCTGCAATGGAAAGGGTCATCAAAGCTACCATGAGCCAGATGAGATAACGTTTCATGAATCGATTCCTCCTGTGAATGCATGTTTCTTTGCTTAAGAAAGGAAACCCCCAGCAACCACCTGTTATAGTGCTTCTGGAGGTTTATATCCAATTTATTTGTTTGCCGCCTTTTCGGTCTGAATGCCTTTGGTCGTCTGCTCTTCAATCATTCGCAATGCCGTAACGGAATCCTTGGACTCGCCGAAGATCAGCGGAGAGAACACGTTATGAACCGGAACGTCGACATAGGTCAACCCGTTGGCGCGTGCTGCAGGCGGCATAGCATTTTTGCTGGCAAAAATCGCCTGCGTATGCTTGCCCTGCATTTGCGGCAAGTTTTTACCGAAGGCTTCCTGAACCTTCTTGCTCTCAAGCGGTCCGATAATGCCTTCCTTCGCGAACTCGATCTGCATTTCTTCCGACAGCAGATAGGCGATAACCTGGAACGCCAAATCCTTCTTAGTCGATTGCTTCGTAATATAGGCGGCATACATATTTGGTTGCGCTTTCGTATTTGGCACGTCCGAAAACGACGGCATGGCGGCGATGTCAAAGTTCAAGTTTTTATTTTGCTCATACCATTGAATGATTTTCTCCGAAACGTGGACTGACATAGCCATCTTCCCTTTAGGGAAATCGTCGACCGTAGTAAATTGATTAGCCGGAATTTCGTAGAACCTTCTCAAGTTATCCACCAGGCGCTTCCAGCCTTCCGTATTCAGCTCGGCTTTATCTTCCGTCAAGCTCAGCGGTGAAAGAGAGAGCTGATTGTAGTTCATATAAAGCCCCGGATGCTGCTGATAGCCTTTGTAGGTATTTTCCCCTTCTACACGGGTCAGTTTTTTGGCCAGCTCATAGATTTCATCATAAGTCATGCCATCCTTCGGGTAGTCAACACCGAATTTATCAAATATATCTTTGTTATAGAACAATACAAAATCGCTTAACTGGAACGGAAGACCGTACAGCTTTCCTTCCGGCGTCACATTTTTCATCTGCGCCATAGCCGCAGGGTTCAGCTTCGTCGTATCGAAATTAAACTTCTTGATAAGATCGGTCATATCGTATTGGAGATCATTCTTGATAATATATCGTTGCAAATTCATTCGCGCATTGTCGATAATAATGTCCGGTATGGTTCCGGCTGCAATTAAATCCTTGTACTCCCTGCCTTTATCCCAATGAACGTGCTTGATCGTAATGTCCGGGAACTTCTTTTTTAAATGCTGCCCGACCTGCTTTTCGAATATTTCTTCCTTTGCATAGAATGCAGGGTACGAGGTGTAAATGAAGATTTCGTTTGCCGGAGACTGCGGAGTATTTTGGGCTTCCGGCTGATCTACGGGATTAGCAGGAGAGCCGGTACAGCCGGCTATCAAGGATACGGCGGAAGCGATCACAAGCGAAGATTTCAGCATTTTTTTCATACTTGTACTTAAACCTCCCTTTTTATTTCCAATAGTTTAAGGAAGAATAGCCTGTTTATGCCGTGCGGCTTTTTCCAAATGAATACGTACCGACCTCCCTTTCCCCAGTCATTGACCATTGAATCTATCGTCCCCTGGCAAGACACGTTCAGCATGAAAACGCTTTGAAAGCTGTTCACCAAGGGCTAACATCGTTTCATTACTCTTACTTTATTACGAAAAGAGCCTGCTTTCATTGGGGAAGATTTCAATTTTATAGGTTATTTATTTCATTTTCCCGTTATCCAACGGACGGCTGCATCGAACAGCTTCCAGCTGTTGTCGGTTTGGTTAATTTCTTCGCCGCCGATCAAATAAAAGTACACTTGCCGTGCCGGGACCGGTTCATTATTCATGTTTTTGGCGCCCTTCTCAAACGTGCAGATGACCGCCCTTCTCTCATCGTCAGGAGCGGAAGCCACGATAACGCCTTCCTTACCCGGAACTACAAAACCGATCTTACCTTCGGTCTGATAGATGTCCACGCTGTCTTTCAAGCCCGCCGCCATAGGGTGATTAGGCTGCTTCACCTGAATCGATTTGCCGTTATAATTGCCGTGATCCACGTCTGTCTCTCTGCCCGCCAAATCGACATCGCCCATATTTTGACCTTCGGCATAGATGACAGGCACTGGAGAGCTTTTCAGTTTGTTGCCGACCTTGCCTGAGTTGACGGTTGAGCTGACGAAGACGAAGGCGTGATTCAGCGCTTGTTCTGCCGTAAGGTCTTTGTCTGCCGTTACGTACACCTCGTATCCAAGGCCCTTCAACCGCTTGACGACAAGCGCATCGCCCCCTCCTTCTCTGCCAACGAACAGCACCTTCTTGCTTGCAGCAGAATCCGCAGGTGAGGCCGTGGGGGAGCAAGCAGTCACACTAATGATCACGAGGAAGAGGATCCACCATTTCCTCAACTCCATCACTCCCTCCGTTACTTTTTCCCAAGCGTCCAGTTGACCGCTGCATCGAACAGCTTCCAGCCGTTGTCGGTTTGATTGATCTCTTCTCCGTTAAACAGATAGAAATACATCTCACGGGCAGCTACGGTATTGCCTCTGACGTTTTTGGCGCCTTTCTCGTAGGCGAAAATGGTTGCTTTCTGCTCTTCTCCCGGCACCGTAGCGATCACAGCAGCTTCTTTGCCCGGAATGGCGAAGCCCATTTTGCCGTTGTCCTTGTATACGTCGACTTTATCCTGCATGCCTGCAGCCAGCTGGTGCTTGCTGTCCTTGATCTGGATCGTTTTGATGGCATTCGATCCGGTCAACGATCCGTACGACTCCGTTTCGGACATTCCCGTATCACTGGTCGATTGAGGCTCGGCGTAAATGACCGGAACCGGGGTATTCACGAACTTATCCCCGATTTTACCCGAATTGACGGATTCACTGACAAAGATCAGCGATTGGCCTTTGGCGTGGTCCACCGTCAGCTCTTTATCGGCAACAATCGTGACCTCCAGCTTGTGCACCTCTTTCAACCGCTTAATGAGGATGGCGTCGCCCCCGCCGTCCTTTCCTACGAACAGCACCTTGTTCCCCGGAGCTTTGGCTGCATCCGTTGTTCCCGCCGGAGCTGCATTGCATGCCATAAGCCCCGCCGCCATCACAGCCGCCATAACCAATGTGAGTACTCGTTTCAAGTGTCATCCCTCCAACCATGATTTTTCACAAAACCCTATCTATTACTTAGCACCGTTTTGGGCAGCCCATTCGATTGCCGCATCAAACAGCTTCCAGCCGTTGTCGGTAAGCTTGGGCTCCTCGCCCGTAGGCATGGAGATGTAAACTTGCCGTGCCGGCACGGTTTCGTTGTTGATATTCTTCGTACCCTTCTCATACCCGAAAATAGCGGTCTTCCTGTTGTCCCCGCTGGTCGGCACCTCCGCTATTTTAACGGCACCCTGCCCCGGATGAAGTCCGTACGAAACCTTGCCGCCTTCCTTATAGATCGCTACCGTATCCTTTAATCCAGCTGCCAGCGGATGCTTGCTGTCTACGATCTGGATCGTTTGTACCCCGTCGTCCTGTCCGAACTTCTGCACTCCGATCAGCCCGGCGTCGCTCGCCGCCTGATTTTTAGCAAAAACGACGGGGACCGGGGAGCTTTTCAGCTTCGCATCAATCTTGGCGGAATTCACGGAATCGCTGACATAGATCACACCGTAGCCTTTGGCCTTCTCCACCGTGAAATCGACGTCAACGACATCCATAACCTGATACCCCAATTTCTTCAGGTGGCTCATAATAAATGGATCTCCCCCTCCTTCCTTTTTTCTGATCAGGAGCACTTTTTTCGCATTCGCCTCATTGGCGGATGCCTGAGTTGAATCGGTTGGTGAGGAACACGCCATTATGGAACCCAACATAAGCCCAACCACGAGTAAAGCTATGCATCTTTTCATCTTGCCATCCTCCTTCTCTTATTTCACCTGTAGTCCTATTCCAGTCCTATTCCACCAAGCCGGTTCTTTCCACGCCTTCGATAAACCAGCGCTGAGTGAACGTATACAAAATCATCGGCGGTATGATCATCAGGAACGTAGTAGCCATGCGAATCGCTTCGTCGGTAACCGAAGGGCCATACGCCTCTGCCTGCTGCCGAAGCGCCGAAGCTATACGGGAAATGCCCATGGACAGCGGGGCGGTCTCAATATCGGCCAAATACATGCTCGGCAAATAAAAGTCGTTCCATGTCCATATAAACGAGAACAAGAAGACGACCAATATGGCCGGCTTAGCAAGCGGCATCATCACTTTATAAAAGATTTTGTACACGCTGGCTCCGTCGATCCTCGCTGCCTCCTCCAGCTCTTTGGGCTGTGTGGAGAAAAACTGTCGGTAAATGATGACGAACAACGCCCCTTTTAACCCAAGCCCGAAGAAGGCCGGGACGATGATCGGATAGATCGTATTCAGCAGGCCGAGCTCTCTCGCGTAGATGATGTTCGGTAAAATAGTGACCTGCATCGGCACGATAAACGTCAGCAGCAGAAAGAAGAACATCAGGTTTTTGAACGGGACCTTCAGTCTCGCGAAGGCGTATCCGGTGACGGCACAGGAAACCGTTTGCAGCAAAGCTACCGAAAGCGCAAGCGTCAAGCTGATGGCCAGAGCCTTCGGGTACTTAAGCCATTCCCACGCCTCCTGCAGGTTTCCAAGGTAAATTACCCTCGGAAACCATTTGACGGCCGGATCGAGCAAGTCGTCCGCATTTTTGACCATGGTCGTGACCATGTGCAGAACGGGCTTCAAATAAATGTAAGCCGTATCCAGCAAAATCAAATAAATGAACAATTTGAACAGCAGTCCTTTATCCGCTTCCCTGCCTACAAGGGTATAGCGTACATTCGACAGCCAGGCAAGCAACGAAGGCGTCTCCTGGCCTTTTTTCGTTCGTATCCCGAGCACAAAGCTTCACCCCTTAATAAGATATATCGTTATGCATCAGACGGTATCCCTCTGCGATTTGGTCGCTCTGCTGTAGACAAAAAAGATGATCGCCAGGAAAAAGCTGATGATCAGGAAATAAATCCAGATCAAAGCGCTGTATTGGCCGTACTCGCTGTCTCTGACCCTTTGCAGGATCGGATTGGTCGGAAAGGTGAACAAATCAACAACTGTATAAATCATATTGAGAAAAATGAACGGAGTCATGGCCGGCAGCGTAATTTTCCAAAACGTTTCCCAAGGGCCGGCGCCGTCTATACGGGCCGCTTCATAGGCCGAGTTGGAGATCGTCTGTCTTCCTCCGAGAAAGATCAGGATTTGCACCCCGGAATACCACAAAATCAGCACGAACGAGTCAAGCACACCGATAAGCGGCCCGGACCAGGTAGCCGATAAATTCGCTTTAATCAGACCGGATACGTTGTATTTCGACATAAAGCCCAAGTCGCCTTCACCCTGCGTCAGGAACTCTTTCACGACCTCGCCGGTCGACAAAATGACGGGAAGGAAGAAAATCGCGCGGAATAATGTTCTTCCCGCAAATTTCTGATTCAAGATGATGGCGATCAGCAAGGCGAAGATAACAATGATCGGGATCATGAACAGCGCCTGTCTTAAGAAAGGCAGCAGCTGGTTATACAGCATGTCTCCGTTCTCGAACAAAATGTACCGGTAATGAGTCAGGCCGACGTACTGCGTTGTCGTTTTCGTTGCCGTGATCGTCACCTTCTGGAAGCTCATAAATAACGAATATCCTATCGGAAAGGCCATAAAGACCAAGAAACCCAGAAACCATGGAGCTATGAAAATCATGCCTTCCACATATTCGAGCAGAGAGGCGCGCATTCTCACCTTCGTTCTCATTTGCTCTCCCCTCCCCGAACCACGGTAAAGCTTTGTGCAGGAACTGCCGCAGCCCCCGCCTGATACGGCTCCAGACTATAATTGACGATAATCCGTTTGCCGTTAGCGTACGTGGTTTCCTTGACATTAGGCGCCAATGTTTTGTGCCCGGTAATAAACTGGCTTTGCACATCGCCAAGAGCTTCGTTATACCGTCGATACTGCTCCGCAGCCAATGCTTCCCAATCCTCGAAATGGGTGTTGTAATATCGGATACCGTACGCGTTCACGAACTCCTTCGTTTGAGCGCGGCTGAAGATGAAGGACGGAACGGCGCCGTATTCGATATCCCGCAAGAAGTCGTTAGTGTCCTCCTGGCGGTTGTTGGCGTATTCCGATGAATACGTGATCAGGCCGTGTACCGCAATCTGGGCGAACGGAACTGCTTCATCCGTAAACAAATCGTAGGAATGGTCATAAACGAGCGTTTGGATA
The DNA here is from genome assembly GCF_042793215.1 of Paenibacillus sp. NPDC056579. NCBI lineage: Bacteria > Bacillati > Bacillota > Bacilli > Caryophanales > Paenibacillaceae > Paenibacillus > Paenibacillus sp. NPDC056579. The sequence goes on along the minus strand of NZ_JBHTVD010000004.1, from coordinate 172,876 downwards.
TGATTGATTTGCGGCAGCGCGTAAAAGCTTGATTTATTGCCGATCACCCCGCCCAATGCATCCTTGATGCTCTTCAGCACACGCTCCTGCACATCTCTTGCTTGATCCCGCGGTGATCCGTAAGACGTGTTATAATCGCTCAACAGCCTTTGGCCGACCCGGTTGACGGCAAGTCCGTCGACGCCCATGTCCTTGTATTTGCCCAAACTCTTCAAAATCGTTTCTTCCGCGAATTTGTCGCTGACTACCGGTACACGGGCGTTGTTATACAGCGTGTTCAGCATCACGTTGCGGCCGGCCAGGTTGACTACGGCGTGAAATTTCTCGTCGAAGCCTCCGGCGCCCGTATTGTTAAGCCCATACTCGGTGTCCAGATAAACCGGGAAGCCTTTGCTGTGGGCGTTATCGATGAACGCTTTCATCCCCTTATCGCCGCCGATCCGCTTATCGACAGGCAATGACTCTCCGAAAGCGCTGTAGCCGTCCGGCTGCCATCCCATATACGTAATTGCCATATTGCTTACGCCTTTATCGTACAAGGCATTAACCATTCGGGTAGTGTCATCCGTATTCGTCAAGTTAATATACCGGTCCGTGACGACGCCTTTTTCCCGGTCTCCACCGATGATGTCGACATGAAGCGGAAGATTCTTGCTTTTAGCCTCAGCCGGCTTAACCCCTTTATCGTTCATCAAATAGTCGCGGTATTTCTGTGCCATGCCGACATAATCCGACTTTTCGGTATCCAAAATGTAATAGCGTACACTTCTATCGCTGCCGAACAATTCATCCTTGTTATAATCGATAAAGCCCCATTCGTCGGGCGAGTTGCGGCTTGTAAACTGCAGGAAGCTCGAACGGAAATTCATCGTAGCGGTGATCCAGTTGTAGTTGCTTAATACACCGGACGGTGACGCCACGATATTCGCGTATTCTTCCCCGTCGTGCAGGACGGCCAGGAAGCCTTTGCCGCCCGACTTCATCCCGAAGACCGGCATAATGATCTTATTCCGGTTGTTGCTGAGTCCGGTGAACGTGTTATCGGGACCATATACGCTCTCGTCATAAACCTTGTTTACGTTGAGCTGATTGTCCTTGAATCGTATCAAAGCACCTGCGCCGTCCGGGATCAGCATATACCCGTCCTGCCCGGCCGAATATTCGGCACCGAAGAACGGGAACAACCGGACCCAGACAAGCCCCATGTTCGTCTCCTTGATGCCCTCTCTTATGATTTTCGTCTCGATGAAATCCTTTTCGATCTTTACCTGAACGGGTATGGTGAACCCGGTTTCGGGAAGCTCGAAGGTTACGGAGAACCCTCCCGGAATAGACTGGACCTCCTTCAGCTTTCCGTTCTCCGCAGCAATGTTCGTTTCTTTGGCCTGAAGAATGCTCTTGGAAAAATCCACGTACTGGACCATGATAGGAGAGCTCAAATGCTTCTTCCAGTTCTCCGAAATTTTCTCCTGCGCCCAATGCTCCGGATTCGGAAACGAACGGTATACGTTGTTGTTTCTTTTGTCTTCCACCATGAAATGCCCTGTCGATTCATCCAGCTTTAAACGCAGCACGTCGGTCTCCGCAATCGCTTTAAAATCGCTTTCATTCGGCAGCCGGGAAGCGGCTCCTTTTTGCGGCGGAGCCGAGTTTTCCTGCGCTGCGTGGGCACTGCGGTCTACGGGCGCCGACCGAAATTCGAATTTCAGATTGGTTGCAAGGATCAGGACGGCGGCCGCCATCAGAACGGTGACAATTGCGGCAGTTTTGTTAAGCTTGCTGAGCGCTGTCATCTCAATATCGCCTCCTGAACCATTTCATAAATTAACGATCCCAGATCGTTCGTCAACCCGGCTGTAATGAAGATAAGTACACCAATGACGATCATCGTGCAAAGGGTAAGGAAAATATTCATTACCGTTTCTCCGACACTGTAGTTGTGCACCCATTGAATTTTCCAGAACATCAATATGCCGATCCATATCAGCATTCCGTTCTCGATAAAGCTGTAAATCGACGATTCGGACAACGTCATGACATTCGAGATAAGAGCCAAAGGGACGCCGATAATTATGTAAGGAACCAGTGCATAGGCGCTTCCGATCAATATATCCCTGAACCGTCCTTCTCCCCGATAGATGGAGCTGACGAGATAGTTTGCAATAATCCATGTAATCCAAACGATGAAAAATTGGGTGAAGATCGAGTACACATCGACCCGAACCGCCATATTAAACGAGAAGCTTGTGAAGAACTCCTTAAACAGCAAGGCGCCGTATACGACCGCCATAATGACTATCGCCGCTAAATAGCTGCCTTTGCCTTCATAGCGAACTGCGGTAAATCCGTCGACGGGATGCTTCAAAACGTATATCGCGTGCTTCAAATTTTGGATGAACGGACTGGAGGATCTCCTTCTGCCGCGCAGCTTCTCACGAAACTTGGCTTTGGCCGTCCATCTATCAGTGAGGATCAACAGGAGTGTACCGAAGAAAACAATGCTTGCTATCAAGGAAAAATGATTCTGGAACCATTTCATCCTGATTTGCCAAAAAGCATCCGAGAAGCCTTCGTGATCCCCCGCTTCCTTGAACAAATGCTTCGCTTCCTCGAAATTCCCCTTCTTGGAGGCGGCTTTGGCCAATCCCAATATCGCCGGCGTAAACTGGGCGTTCATGCGCAGCACATCCTGCCATGGCTTTTCGCTGGCCTCGTAATAGCCTGCAAGCGTTTGCTGATTGGCTTGATTCACCTTCTGGCCGAATTCCGACAACCGAAATACCTGAACGATATTTTCCTGATCGTCTAGGACGTACAGCTCGTTTCTGGAGTTAACGTCGAGAGCCACGGGACTCTTCAGCAAGCCTACCTGCGACGACCCGACGGCGGATGGACCGCCCCAGAAGTACAGCAGATTGCCTGATGCGTCATAATGGCTTATATATTTAAATTGCTGATCGACTACGATCATATTGCCGATTTGATCGACCGCCACATCAATCAGCTGAGGCGTGTTGACGACGTTGGCCGGTAAAGAAGCCGCATCAAAGGCACGTGTTTCCCCAAAAGCCTTCGATGAGCTTCGAAGCAGGTTTTCGCCCTTAATGTTTAATTTTTTCAATTGATCCGATTTGACCGTACCTCCGGTCACCGTGTAGATATAGCCGTTTTTATCCGTTGCGACGCTGTTGATCGTTTCCGGCTTTTTGGCGATCTCGTTGGCATACATCTCCTTCGTGTACAGCATCCGTTTCAATGAATCCAAGGCGGAGAGAACCGTTTTGTTCGCTCCGAAGAAGCCTTGAAACTTGCCGTTGGCATCCAGCAGCATCAAGCCTTCATAGCCTCCATGCACCGCAATATACAAAAACCCGCGTTCATCCACCATCACCTTGGCCGGATCATAGACGAACGTTTCCGGAATATATCTGGATTCGGGGCGCTTGAATTCTTGCTTCAGCTTGCCGTTCTTATCCAGCTTGATAACCCGCTTGTTGCCCGTGTCTGCAACATAGATGTCCTCCTCCGGAGTGACGAAGACACCCTCAGGCTTGACCATCGGGCTTTCCGGAACGGTGAGATAACGCTGAAGCTGACCCTTTTCATTCATATGAACAATCCGGTTGTTGCCCGTATCGGCAATGTAAATATCATTCTTTGCATCGATAAAAATATCTTTAGGGGTTTGCATCGATGATTTGAGCTTCGCAGACGGGTTGCCCGGATCGGGTACGAACAGATCCTGTCCGATGACGCCGGTCGGATAATAAGCCGGCTGCAGCCAAATCAGATTCCCGTTGCTGTCCTTGGTATACGTCGAATATTTCACAGCTGCCTCCGCTGTCGCAGGCAGCAGCGCAGTGCACAAGATGAGCAAAGACAGAAACAGCTTCCACCTATTGCATCTCACGTTCATGCTTTTAAACCTCCAATTCCGTCTCTTCGTTCATTCTTGGTCTCCCTGCGACCGCGAGGGCAAGATGAGAATATCAATTCCAGCGGTTTAACCGCTGGACCGTAATGCCGGCTTTTTTTAACGTATGGTCTAAAGCTTGCTTTGCTTTACCTGTGGTGCACTTGACGGTTCGAACAAGCCATAGGACCGGACATGATAATCCGGCGTGTAATCGCACCCTTCCTTGCAGAACGAGGTCCAGCTTGTCGCTGCCGTATCTCCTGATGTTAGGTGGAACGGGACCGGCTTATTGCACGGACTGTCCATATCCTCGCCCTATGTAAACGGTTTCGATTCCACGACGGGAATGGGTGAAGAATCCGCCCATTCCCTGTTCCTTCATCTGCTTGACTTGACGGGCAAGCTGCTCCGCATCCAGCTCGTCGTTCCACTCCCGGAACGGGATCGATCGATGCTCTCGACTGGCGATCTGTGAAACCGCCGATGACTTTCAGAAGCGCAGGGCCCAGCCGGAGTCGTATCCTTCATCCGCAGTTGGTATTTCACGTTCAACGGAATTTGTCTCCTCTATTAAGGATTTGCCGTGCGCGGCGCAACCGTTACCGTCGTGTTCGTCAATTACCTGGCGCCTACGGGCATTTCCAGTATCATGACCTGCTTCGGCTCCAATTGGATGCTGCCTCTGACAGTCGAACCGCTCAGAAGCTCCTTCCGGTCGTCTTCCCCAACGCTAATGAAGCTGTAACCAGCACTGTGATTCATTACAAAAGTAAACTGTACGCCCTCTTTTTCGCGTATCGTAACTTCAACCTCCGGCTCCGCCTCACATAATGGAACGATTCCCCGGCTTTCACACAGCTGCTTCAGCCACTGCCTCATAAACTCGTTGCATGGGTCGGTCGCAGCATACCATGCTTCTCCTTTGCCGTAACGATGCCGCGTGAGTGCTGGCGATCCTGCATAATAATCGCCTCCAAACACGGCGATCGTGTCCGCGCCTTCCGGATGAACCACTTCGCATACTAATCCGCACGAATAAGTGCCTTCCAATGAGCCTAGCGGCTGCTCCATCACAACCGAGTTGCTTTGATCCGGGAACAAAGCGTCGATCTCCTCCACCCAGATCCCTAACAACGGGCGCAGCTCGCCTGGATATCCTCCAGGTGTCACCAGATCGGTTTCATTGACAATGCCGCTGAAAAACGTCGTAACTAAGATGCCGCCGCTCTCTACGTACTGCTCCAGCTTACTCGCCAAACCAGGTTTTATCATGTACAGCAAGGGAGCCAGCACCAGATCGTACTGAGTAAAGTCCGAGCCTACATGGATGAAATCAACTTGATAGTGCTGATCGTACAGAGCATCGTAATATTTCTGGACTTGGTCCAAATATTTCAAATGAGTTGACGGTCCCCCGCCAAGCTCGACGGCCCACCAGTTATCCCAATCGAACAAAATAGCGATGCGGCTCTTTATCCGCGAATCGTTCAGCTTGCTTCCGAGCTGACGGAGCTCCTGCCCCAGCTGCGCGCATTCCTTGAAGACGCGGGTATGCTCATGACCTGCATGGTCGATAACCGCTCCGTGAAATTTCTCATAGGCGCCTAGCGAGCGCCGCAGCTGGAAGAACATGACCGAATCCGCTCCGCGGGCTACAGCCTGATAGCTGCGGAGTCGCATGACGCCGGGCCGCTTCTGCGGGTTCACCGGCTTCCAATTAATTACGCCGGGGCTTTGCTCCATCAGCATAAACGGCGCGCCGTCCTTGATCCCGCGCATGAGATCGTACCGCATGGCCATGTAGCTTTCCGGCGTATGATTTTCCGGATAAATGTCCAGCGCCGCGATATCCAGATGAGGCGCCCATTTAAAATAGTCCAACGGCTTGTAAGTGCCGTTACCTTGAAAATTCGTTGTGACAATCGCATCAGGAATGAACTCTTTTATCGCGTTATATTCGATAAGATAGCACTCGAGCCAGCTGTCTGAATTGAAGCGGAAGAAATCGAGCGTAATGCCCTGAAACGCGGTTTGATCCGCATTCCCGCCCGATAACCCTTCGCTGAGCCCGCTCGGAAGAACGATTTCTTCCCAATCGTAGAACGTATGCCCCCAAAATCGGGTGTACCATGCCTGGTTAAGCTGCTCCAGCGTGCCGTATCGCCGCTTCAGCCAGACCCTGAACGCCTTCTCGCAATGTTCGCAATAGCAGCGGATGCCGATTTCATTGTTCACGTGCCAGAGGAGCAGCGCGGGGTGATCCCTGTATCGTTCCGCCAGCTTGCCTGCCATAAGCTTGGCATAATGCCGGAACGTCGGGCTGTTCGGGCAGGAGTTATGTCTCCGCCCGTACTTTCTACGCTTCCCGTCGGCGGTTACCGTCAGGACATCCGGATACTTGCGGGCCATCCAGGCCGGATGAGCCGCCGTACTCGTGCCCAGGCAAACGGAAACTCCGTTGGCATGCAATTTGTCCATCATTTCATCCAGCCATTCGAACCGGTACGTTGCTTCATCCGGTTGATTCAACGACCACGAGAATACATTTAATGTTGCAATATCAATACCGGCTAATTGGAACAGCCGCATATCCTCATCCCATATTTCCTTGGGAAACTGCTCCGGGTTATAATCCCCGCCGTACATCACCTTCGGAAACTTTCGGCTGATCACGGGCTCACCTCCTGTCTCGCATCCGAGTCCTGTCCGTTCCGATCATGACTTCCAGCACAAGATAGCTGTTCTGGCTGATATTTGCTCAGCTTCATCGGTGAACGGTCTCTCGTGAAGAAAGGCTTCAACCTTATCGAAAACTGCATTGGCTGCGCCTTCAGCAAATAGGTATCCAGCGGTGGCGCTTCCCCGCAGCTGTGATTGCCGATAGGGGCTTGTAGGTAATCTATGTGGATTACGGTTTCATTCAGCCTGATCAGATCGTAAATATGCTCCGCCTCGCACAAGTTATCCACAGCATAATGACTGGCGCTGACATTTACTGTCGGCATTCCGCCGATGAACAACCCGATCCCCTGTATGCCGGTTATCGCGGCCCATCGCGCATCCGCTTTATTGCCGTTCTCCTGCGGCTTGATGTACGGAACGAACTGATCCTGAACGGTACCGCTGTAGATGCCCAGCTTGCCGCTTTCCTTCCGGTCGATGTAGCATTCGTGCGGACCGAGTCCGAACCACGAGAATTGATCGAAGCCTTCCGGCAAGATCATTTCCAATCCCAGCCTCGGCAGCGGCGGCAGTCCTTCCCGCGGCACGACTTCAGTGGAGATGACGACATCCCCGCTGCCGAATATCTCGTAGGTTGTTGACATCGTAAAGCAAGTCGGCAAGCCTGCTGCCCCAAGTACTCTCTTCACCGCAAATTGTATGGCTCTGTCGTTATGCCTGTGGAACGATACCTCCTGTACCCTCTGCTGCAAGTCGTTGTAACCGAACTTCTTCCATTCCTTGGATTGGCGGGAATCGTTATCGATCGTCGCCCTCCATATTTGAACCTTCGGTCCCGAGAGCAGAAGAGGTACGCCATGATATTGGAACGCGGTAAGCTCCCCGCGGTGCTTGTCGAATTCGATTGCGAAATCGTTCCCTGCTATGGACACGGTCGCATTGGTTTCAACAGCCCGCAAAGCGGCCATCGAGGCAACTGGGATCACGGAAACGTCCCGGCGTTCCAGCGGAATCGGAAGATCGGCCCAGGCAACCTCGTGACCTTGACTCGCCCACCGCGTTGCTTCCCGCAGCGTGAAGCTCAAGTGAAGCCAGTATTCTCCATTGGACGGATCACAATTGGATTGCCAAGGGATAAACAGCGTCGCTTCTTCGCCAGCCGGTATATCGAGCGGAGGCAGCTCGCCCTGCTCTACTACGGCTCCGTCACAATAGAGCATCCAGGAGCCGATAAGATGGTCCAGCGATAAAAAGTCGTAACGGTTATGTACCTTAACCATTCCCGACAGCATATCGATCGGCTCAACCTTCACCGGCTCGATCACTTTTTTCACTTCCAGAATAGAAGCTTTCAGCTTCCGATCGGGAAACAGCAACCCGTCGATGCAAAAGTTACCGCTGTTCGGATGATCGTTGAAGTCGCCTCCATACGCGTACCAGGATTCGCCTGATTCGTTCTTTTGAAGAAGCCCATGGTCGGTCCATTCCCAGATCAAACCTCCCGCCAATCGACGGTACTTGTATACGGCATCCCAATATTCCTTTAAATTACCTACCGAATTGCCCATCGCATGAGCGAATTCACACATGAGGTACGGTCTCGGGTCGGACTTCTCCCCTTCTTCGATCACTGCGTCCAGCGACGGATACATGCTGCTGACAATATCAACCACGGGAGCGTCCTTGGCGCGCTCGTAATGGATCGGCCTTGAGGGATCGGCTTGCCTTACCCAATCGGCCATAGCGTCATGATTCCGACCGTAGCCCGACTCGTTTCCAAGCGACCATACGATAATCGAAGGATGGTTTTTATCCCTCTCCACCATGCGTACGGCACGATCGAGGAAAGGCTTTTCCCACAACGGATCTTGAGCCAAAAAGCTTTCATTGTCGATAAAGTGGCACCCGTGCGTTTCCAGATCCGCTTCATCTATAACATAGAGGCCGTACCGGTCGCACAAATCAAGCCAGCGAGAATCGTTCGGATAATGGGACAGCCGGACCGTGTTCATATTATGCTGCTTCATCAATCGGATATCTTCGATCATCGATTCCAGAGGGATAGTAAATCCTAGCTCCGGATGGAACTCGTTGCGGTTGACCCCTTTCAGGATGACCGGCTTGCCGTTGACTAACAGTTGCCCGTCATTTATCTTGATATCGCGGAATCCAACGGCAGCGGTCCCCGCCTCCGCGATACGGCCCCGCTCATCCACCAGCTCCAAAATGAGCGAATACAAATGCGGCGTCTCCGCCGACCAGCGAAGCGGAGCGTGAACCGGTACGTCCAGCTCCAGAACCTGTTCCTCGCCCGCCTGCAGCTTAATCGTACCTGCGATTCCGTCATAAACCGATTTCATAGCTTCGTCCAGTAAAGACAATTTCACTTGATGCGTTCCGGAGAACGCAGTATCGGCGAAATGCTTCACCTTCAGGCATACGCTTAACAGCGCGTCATCCGTCTGTTCCGCAAACTGTGTACGGACGGCGATATCCCGAATATGGACATCGGGGGTCGCTTTGAGATATACGTCGCGGAAGATGCCGCTTAACCGCCATTTATCCTGATCCTCCAAATAGCTGCCGTCGCACCATTGATACACTTGCACGGCAATCGTATTTTCTCCAGGCTGCAGCAGCGGGGTAATGCGGAATTCCGACGGCAAGTGGGAGCCCTGCCCGTATCCTGCCAATTGCCCGTTGATCCATACATGGAATGCGGAGTCCACTCCTTCGAATACAAGAAACAACTGCCGTTCATCCCACGATGCAGGTATGGTGAAGCTTCTGCGGTAGCACCCGACCGGATTGTCGTTCGGTACATAAGGCGGATCGATCGGAAACGGATAATAGCAGCTCGAGTATAGTGGACGGCCATACCCGTGCAGCTGCCAGCAGCTTGGAACCGGCAGCGTATTCCACGCTTCTACTGAGTAGGACGGATCGAAGAAACCGTCAGGTACTTGGGAAGGAGCTCCGGTATACATAAACTTCCAATTTCCGTTAAGCGATTGATAGAAGGGTGATGCCCCCGGCTCGTTGTCAAGAGCTGTCTTCGCATCCGCATAAGGAATGAAATCTGCATGGGGAGGCTCCGTATTTCTTCCGAGAACCTCGATATTTTGCCAATCAGGGATTGTATTATCGTTGACGCTCACTTGATTTCCCCCATTCTCTCTCCGTTCTTACTCGATCATTTCCACGTTCAATCGCCTGTTACGGCATCCTGAAAGCGCAGCGCATTTTGCAGCACTAACGCAATCACCCAGGAAGGATTCCATTTGTTGCTGTGGCCCCGATGGTTCCAGTTCGTCTGGAAAAATCCTTCCGCCTGCTCGCCGACAACGGTAAACTTCCATTCGCCGGGTTGTGTGCATATCCCCTGGCCCATAGCGTCGAAGATCATTCGGCCCAGTCGCTCGTATACCGGATTGCCCGTTAGTTGCCCGAAACGGTAAAACTCATACGTTGGAAAAAATACGTCGAGATGGTGGTTCTGCACACTGACTCCCGGCCACCCGACAGCGTTAAAGCCGGCATTCCGAAATGCCGATCGCTGATCGTAGGCTGGATTCCAGAGGAACACATAAGTAAGGAGCCAATCCGCCGATAGTTCGGCCCATTCCTTATAACGCGTTTGACCGGTAATAGCATACAGCTCATATGCGGCCATAAAGAAATACATACCGGCTTCCTTATCCTCACACTTCGCATCGAGGGTCGAGCGGGCAAACGGCCGTTCGAACGTTGCGGCATGATACTCGTAATAACGCTGCATCATCATTTCCGCCGCCGACAAATACCGGTTATCCCCGGCTACTTGCGACGCTTTCGCCAATGCGATCAAACAGGGCAAGCCAGCCGCTGTAATCATCTCGTCGGCCGGAGTTCCGTCCATGAGCCATGCGGCCGGCATAATCCCTGACGCAAGACCGCCGGAGGTACAAAACTCTGCCGTCTCGATTAATGCATCCATCCAAGCCGGAGGAATGTCTCGGCTTTGTTCCGCGAACAGCTGTATGATGTCGGCCAAATCGGCGGCCGTCTCCCCATAAGCCCGGCTGGATAAGACGGGCTGGCCGTTCCAGCTAAAATCATCCCATTGCTCCTCCGCAAGCCGATAGGAGCTGTGTCTCACCCCGGGAATCCCGGTACGGCTTTCCTTCACGTAAAAGTCAACCGCCCGGATGCAGCGCTCAATCCGCTCCTCCTGTCCGAGATCGAAGCCCAGCTTGGCGTCGCACCACGCCAGCTTCAAGCATTGCCCCGTCCAGCCGTACATGTAATGGAGCGGATGCTTCGAAACGTTGCCGAACGGGTTGGAATCGGTAAATTTGATGTAGCCTGCCGCACCGCTCTTCCCCGTTCTCCATCTGTCGTCCAGTGCATGGCTCTTGAGCCGGACCATTTCCTCCGTGGTAAGAGGCTTCGCTCCTTCCGGCGCATACAGGTCTAAGCCTTTGTGTACGACTTCGCGGAAGCCGTATCCCGGCCGCTGCAGCGCTCCCCAATCCAGCGCATATTCTTTCGCTAGCGAGAAGCCCGGAGGAAAATCCATGCAGCCTCCTTTGTACGGCTGTATTTTGCTTTTGGCCACATAGACGGTGTCTTTCGTTCCGTTAAACATCAACACGCCGCTCATAGCTGTCATGACGAGCCGATGCTCCTCCTGAACTGCACCCAGCGAGCCGTATTGAACGGCTCCATCGGCTGATTCTACATAGGACGGGACGGAGTAAAGGGAAAAGTAACGCCCCCGTCCCTCCTCGGTCCAGCCCATATTCACGCATGGAATCGGCAGCCGGTGTTCTTCACAAACAAATCCTTTTCCCTCGCCTATTCCAAGTCTCGGAACCAAGCGGCTAGGATCGGAGGAGGGGTTATTGTTGTAAATCATATGAGGGATCGTAATGATTTCTTCGCCGTTCCTAGGCAGCTCGAACAGAATTCCAACAGCGATGTCATTCAGCTGAGTCCCAGTCCGATTTTCCCAGGCAGCGTACAGCTTCAACAACTGATTCTCGTCGTAAGCAAGCTTCAGCTTGAAGCTTAACGATTCCAACTGTCCCTTAATGAGGACGGAATCGTGATCGGCGGTAATATGCGCCCCCTCCAGCCGCGTGCCTTCGAACCGCCATGGTCTGCCCGCGGAATAACTCAGCATGCTGTGCAAATCTCCCGCAAAATATGGAGTACGGTCGCCCGCAATATGCAATGTCAGCTTGATTTCGCCGTCATCGGCGGCAATTACCGCTTCTTTCCGCTTATCGGAGCTTGCAATGACATACCGTATCATGTCCTGGTCCCTTCTTTATGCAATAACGAGATGAATAAGCGGTCCAGCGTCGGATTATACCCCACTCTTCCGATAAGCGGGAGACAGATGAAGTAGATCCGCCCTTGGCCTACCGTTTTTGCCGCGACCACAGGAAGCTTTCTTTTGCCGTTAGCATCGCCCTGCATTTGATAGGTGAACACAATTGGCTCTATTCCTTCTCCTTGAAGGTAACAGTTCGCAATGCTGTCAATTCGGTCATTCTTCAGGTGATAGAAATAAGAGAAATCGTTGTCCTTCATCCATTGCAGCCGCTCATCTTCGGTCTGGACTGCCAAGGAATACATATCCTTCAGCTTAGCTGTCTTGACCTCGGTCCCTTCGATATCCCATCCCGGGTTATCGGATGAGGAAAACGGCCGGCCCATGATGAACATCGCCGTCGTCCCGAGCTTTACTTTCTCCAGAATGGATGCCCGGTGACGAACAAACTGTTCCCGTGAAGATACGATGATTGATTCCTCACCTGTTCCGGCTGGATCATACGGCTTCCCGTCAAGCTCCAGCAGCGAGCAGAGCAGCTCCGACTCGGAATCGAGATAAACCATCTTGCCCTGCTGCGTCTGCATCGGTGTCAGCCTCGCAAACGCTTCAAAGGTGAACCTTTCCTCATTAAGCACAGCCCCGTTCTCATCTAATAGGCACGCATCCAGATGCAAGGTTTGCCTGTCTGGGACTTGCGGTACCGAAAAACGGATGGTGCCTGCATAACGGGACGATACCGCCGATATGCGGCTGGAAATTTCATAGCTTCCGTAATCCTTCTTGTCGTCACGCAGCGTAGCTATAACCCGGCAATGGCTCCATTCCTTCGCCGTATCGTTCAACAGCCAGGCCTCCATCTCGAGCGATTCTCCGGCATACGCCTTCCATCGGTCGGAGCGCAAGTGAACCCGTACCGGTTCCAGACACTGCTTATAAGTAAAATAGGCGGGCTTGGGAATCCGATCGGCACCGACAAGCGCTTTCATCCAACCGGCCGGCCATGCGTCGATCAGCAGGTGGATAGCCGTTGATACAACCAGATCCGTTCTTCTGCGCCATGCATCCGTCATCAGCTTCGTCGCCAGGCATTGATGCTCCTGACTCGCCTTGATCCAGGTGGAGAGTGTATACTGCTCGGCGTACCAGTCGCCGTGCATCGCATAGGTCTGCGATCCCTTGATCCGGTTCGGCATCCACTGCTCCTCCTCGTCCTCCGGGAGCCATTCCTTCGGGTAACGGTTCGTCATCAGCCCGATGTTATCCAATCCTTCCGTTCCGTACTCGCCGCATCCGGCCTTCCATCCCTCCCGGATCGAGGGTAAAAATCCTTTATGCAGCTTCCCAAGCGGAATGCCATTGTTCGTATACCACATCGTATAGCAATGAAAATCGGGCAGCCCTTCACGCGTCGGCGGGTTGTAATCCCCGTCCGCATTTTTGACCACACGATCGGGATTTTCTAAGAATATCGCCTGTCTGGCGGCTACGAAAAAGGCCTCAAGCTCGTTTCTGTGCAAATGCCGGTGTCCTTTGCGTCTTTTTTCCGTCCTTGACGGCTCGTTGATCAAAGAAACCATGATCGATGACGGATGGCTGCGAATCAGCCTCTCCATCTCTGCGGCCTGCCGGACCCCCTCGACAAATTGACTTCGGCGGATAAAACCAAAGGTCGGAAGATCGCATTGATGCATCATGCCGAGCATATCCAGATAGTCGTAGATTTCTTCCTGCACCGGCCGTTGCGTAATACGGTAAAAGTTCATATGCGCCGCCTTGGCGATTAATATATCGTCGATCAGCTGCTCATAGTTATTTTGCATGACACATTGCTGCAGGTGCCCCATCTCGTTGGCGCCGCGCAGAACGATCGGACGATTGTTCAAGTACAGCGTCCCCTTCGGCGTCTCCTGCTCATCCATATGAAACTTTCTCATGCCAAACGTACGGTCCCGGCTGTCGACACAATCCGTTCCATCTTTGATGACAATTCTTGCTATATATAAAAAGGGGGTATCCGGTTCCCATAGACGGTACGATGGAAAATCCACCTTATAACGAAAGTAGTTCATTCCCGGGCCGGCGTAGGCCACTTGAAACGGAATCGGACCGATTCCTTCTCCGGTAAAATTTTTCGGTATGATTTCAAGCTGCAGCTCGAAATTTTCCATCAGCCGATTCGTCGTGTTGTATGCATCAATCCATACTTCCACATTATTTTCATCAATATTGGGTCGAACAAATACATCGTGAACGAACAGCTCGGGACGCTGCTCCAAGTACACCGCATTGTAAATTCCGGCGCCCGGAGGGCAGTGGTTCCAGCCGCTGTACGGATCGTCCCAGCCCGGCCCCGTTGCCGCATACATTTTGTCGCCGTCGAGCTTGGTGCCTCCTACCCCCATCATCGGATAATCGTTATGCACCTCAACGACGAGCGTGTTTCGTTCCTGCAGCACATCGGTAACATCAAACTCGAACGGAGCAAAAAAACCTTCATGGCTGCCGATGCACTTGCGATTGAGATATACCGTCGCTTTGTAATCGACCCCTTTGAACACAAGATAGACCCGCTTCCCTGCCTGAGCTTGGTCGTAAGTAAATTCGCTGCGGTAAAAACCCGTCCATTTGCCGTTCTCGCCGCTTGGTCCGCGAAAATCGGGCACGGAAACCTGATCCCACTCTCCCAGTCCTTCCAGCACTCGAGAAAAATTGGCGTCTTCGGCCTTTTGATAACGGAACTGAAATTCGGTGAACTGCTGCCGGTGACGGACCAGGTCGGGGGCAGAAGCCAGATTTCTCATAAAGGGCCGGTATTTCATGCGCAATAGCTTCAATTCATGCTGAAACACAGTAACGAGCGTCTCATAAGAGGCTGCGGATACTTCCCTGGCTGCTTGCGATCCTGGAGCAAAATAAGTTTTCTCGTAGGCAATAGGAGGAATTTCACGCACTTCGTCTTTATTTCCCGGATGCTCGCGAAACGCGATTTCGGCATACGGATCCAGATGCTTGGTCTGCTCCATATGAATTCCCTCCTTATCCGATCATCGATGTAAGCTATGTATTTCAAAATCCAGCGCAAATCCGCCGCTGCCGTTCGGCGTCATGCGGATTTCCTTTGTTCCGAACCGCTGCATCCAGCAGTTCTCTTCGCCCAAGTACGGCTCGACTTCTTCTTTGACCCGCGAGTCTAAAAAATCGCCGGTGACGATCCACCGGCCGAAGCCCATCGGTCCGCTCTTCTTCCAATCTGCCGGACCATCATCAGGTATCAGCCACTCGCCGATTACAACGACTCCACCATTCTCCGCCCTCTTGATAACGGCCTTTAACGTTTCTGCCGAGAGGCTGGAGCCTCCAACCAATGTGAGCTTGGGCTTTCCAAGCTGTTCCGCTGTAACATGATGGTCATAAGCAACCACATTATGAACCGGGTAAAAGAGCGGATGCACCGGCTGTCGTTCGCCGTCTGTGTAGCCGCCTTCTAATGGAAAGCGGTCCAGAGGCACATTGCGCTTTAATTCGTGTCTTGGGAAGCTGTAGCCGGGAATGTGCATGCAGCTTCCGTGAGCTGGTATGGCGCCCCGGCTGAGCAGATGCCAAATGGCAAACACGCTTTCGCTTAAGGTAACGTCCGCCGGGTCCATCGTCCGGTTGCCGAACAGCCTCTTGTTTTGCCCGTAATTACTGTCATCGGAATGAATGACCGCGATATCGGCTTCCGCTTGCGAGTGGTGCCAGTGAAGCGGATGCTCTGGAATGAACCGGCGCACAAACTCCTGCCAAACGTCGCCGAACTCGGTTGTCACGAATCCGCCGGACGTATGCTTCATCAGCACGTCGACATTTTCCACAAACAGATGGGATGGCCCCATCAAATAGCCCATTCTCAAGGCGGAGGCAAACTCCTCAGGCGAATGACCCGGAAATCCGGGAAACCTCGTAAACCATGCACCCGTATCCGGTCCCCAAAGATCGGCGCAGATCCACATCGATCTGCCGTACTGCTTTGCCGCTCCCAAAGCCGTCGACAGCTGCAGCGATTGGAACGATTCCTTCATAATTTTAGGGCAAATATCCATCCCTGCCCGTGCATATGTATGGTAGCTCGTCGGAAACACGTGCTCGGATAATAACGGCATCGAATTCCGGGCATATCCTGATCGCTCCAGCAGGTTTTGCACATGCCGTACTCTCTCCTCCACTGACCGCTCTACCGCCTCACGCGATTGCTGCAAATCGAGGCCGTCCGTGCTTCCCCAATGCGGAAACCATCCATCCTTACGGTACTGCCCCGCATTAATCTGTAAATGCTCCGGCTCGTCGTACAGCTGGCCGATACAGCGGCCCGATCGAGCAGCCTCCAGCATATCCTCGTCGGAAACATCGTACCGGTTGGTTCCCTCCACCCAAGGACCATTAATGTTACCGTATTCATTGCCTAAGCAAATATCCATATCCGCTTCGGCAATATCCGTAATTAGCTCCGAATAGCCCTGCCCGCCGGGAAGCATATGGTGCACATAAAAGTCCGCTTCCAATCCGCGCAGCATGCTCAGAAAAGCCTTCGGCGCGGGCTTGTTGTCCTGCGACGGAACTATGCTGCCGGTTCCCGTCCGCATAATACGATCCGATGCGTCCCCGTCCCACGGATCCTGCCAAGCTACGACGGGGCCTTGAATGCCTAACTTCGGTTTATGTATCATACGCTACCCCCTCGAACGACTGCCGGATGAGGCACAAGCATTCCGCCACTTCCTCCGGCTTCGCATGCTCCAGTATTATAGGAACGTCGGGAATCCGGTCTCGGAGCAGCCTTGCATATACGCCCCATTCCGACTGTCCGGCTCCTACCCGAGGCGTTGTAAATCCTTCCTCGCTGTAGAGCGTATCTTTGGCATGCGCTATAGGGCTATACCTGCCGATATGGTCAAAAATGGCCGTGAACGCTTCTTTTTGCCGGCCCAGTTCGTCCTGCTTCAAATAATTGAACGGATCCATAATCAGCCCGAGACCGTCAGTGCCGAGCCGTTCCATAAGAGCCTCTGCCTGCTCAGGTGCTGCCAGAACATTCAGCGCGAATCCTTCGACCAATAACACCGCATTGTTCTCAACAGCCCGGCTCCGCAAGCGGTCAACGATGTCCACCAGCTGCTCCCACGCTTCTTGGGAACGGTTTCCTTCGTAATCGCGCCATGCGTTCGTCGGATGCAGGCTTCCCGTTTCCGTCGCAATATACCGGGTACCGTATGCTGCACATAGGTCTATCATTGTTTCCAGCTGTGCCAGCTTCTCTTCCCGCTTGGAGAGATTCGGGTTGAGCAAGTTCGTGTAGCCCGACAATCCCACGACCGAAATCCCGTAATTTTCAAAGATGGTTCGTATTTTTTCAGCGCGGACCAGGGAGAACGGCTCATCGTCCATGATATGCAGCTTCTGCTTCGGGTCTACCTGTACATACATCAATCCGTGCTTGCTTGCCTCCTCGGCCATAGCCTCTGCGGACCATCCCATATAGACGTAACTCATGAAACCCAGCTGATTCATCATACGCTACCGCTTCCTTTCAGCACGTCCGTCCGTTCCACCACACAGCCTTCCTGGCTGGAGATAACCATAGCCGAGGTCATGGCGATCGTCTGTAAATTATCCTCCGTAGTCACCGGCGGACGCTGGCCTTGCTCCAATGCCGTTATGAAAGCAAGCATCGATCCGGCGAACGCGTCGGGAAACCAGGTTCCTTTCAGCTTGATTTCATGCACCACGTTCTTATGCTTGTTCAGCGCCATGTAGAGCGTATCCTGAGTGCACCACAAGCTTCCTTCCGTACCGTCCACCCACCAAGTATTGCTGTGAGAACGGTTGGCTTTGGCTATGTTGTTAAAATGCAGCGTGGCCATAAGAGGATTTCTTCCGCCTTTCGGTCCGAACTCGACGTTCGCGGAGTAGATCAGCGGATCGATTGCATTTTGCTGCTTCAGCTGCGCAGTCGTGCAATGCACGCGTGACCACTCTTCCGCCGGATAAGGGTTGAAGTAACGGCACAAGTCGACGTAGTGCACTCCGTGATCGACGATATTGAAATTGTTCATCTTCGTCCACCACCAGCCGGCTTGATCCTGATACGAGCGCATATGATGATGAATGCTGTAAATTTCGCCGATGAGATCCTGCTCGATCACCGTCTTCAGCGCTTTATGCGCCGGAGCCCAGCGCGCCTGCTGATTGACGCCGAGCACGATGCCGAGCCGGTCCGTCTCCTCCTTCAGCCGCTTCGCATGCTCCATATCGAGCGCCAGCGGCTTTTGGCATAATACGGGGCGAGGCGCCCTGCCGATTTGCCTCAGAACGTCCAATCTAGGCTCTGGATGAAGCGCCAGATCTATGACTGCCACGTCCTCCATTTCCAGGAGCTCGTTTACATTGGTCGTCCAGCGCGGGATATCGAATTTTTGCGCCGTTGCGCGCGCCGCTTCCTCGCTGACGTCGCAGCAGGCGGCAATATGCAAGCCGTATTTGCGGTATGCGGGCAGATGAGCCGTATTGGCGATGTTCCCGCAGCCGATCAGGCCGATTCCGTATTTCTTAAGATCCGCTATATGCGATTTTCTCGGCAAATAATCATCCGGTCTAATAAATTCCATAGGTTTCACCTCTCGAATTTAACTTTACACCAGTTCAAAAAAACATATATAGGTTGTTCCTGCTTACTTTTGGGGCGAATCGGAGCAAGCAGGCTGAAATAGAGATGGCTGGGGCAGGTTAGGATGCGGGTTGGTGAACAGACATTGTGCGTTTTTCTGTTACTGGAGCATTACCAGGTGTGGTGATGATGCCTGACTCCCTAGTGGGAGAGTGCTTGAGTGACATATGCGAAACGCTGTGGGTTCGAGCATGTCGCGTGCATGAGAGCGATGGCGCGATTGAGACGGTTTTTGGAGCGAGGTTTGCGGATGATTCTTGTGTTGGAACGAGTGTGTGCAGATACTGCTCGTGTTGGTGTGATGTGTGCGGATGCGACTTAATGTGGAGCGATGTGTGTGGTCGCTGCTCGGGTTGGTGTGATGTGTGCCCACGCTGCTCGTGTTGGTGTGACGTGTGCGCACGCTGCTCGGGTTGGTGTGATGTGTGCCCACGCTGTTCGTGTTGATATAGTGTGTGCACATTGCTCGTGTTGATGTGACGTGTACCCACGCTGCTCGTGTTGGCGTGATGTGTGCGCACGCTGCTCGTGTTGGTGTGATGTGTTCGGATGCTGCTCATGTTTGTGTGATGCCCACGCTGCTCGGGTTGGTGTGATATGTGCGGACGCTGCTCGTTTTGGTGTGACGTGTGCAAATGCTTTGCATGTTAAAGCGAAGTGTACAGATACGTTGCATATTTGGGAGATTGATAATAGGGTGACAGCTTCATGACGTCCCTCAGATCGATCGGACACTGGTTCCGTTATTACGCCAAAAATGCCGCAAAATAAAGGGGATGTGGACCGTAGATCCGTTATTTGCCTAAAATCCGGTCAATTTGGAGCAAAAAATGGCCAATAACGGATCCCATGTCCGATAACCTCGTAGAAACATCATTTTTCGCGAAATAACGGATCTCCTGTCCGATCCATCGGAAAAGGTCCTTTTCAGGCTGTAGCTTTTCAGCGTTCAAACTGTTTCAGAAATTCATATACAGTGGCGCTCATATTACTTCTATATAGAAATAATACGAAGTGTCGCCAGCCGACCATATCGATTTGATCCATATCAAATATTTACCTGCTTCTTTGGGTACAGTTAGTCTTTGGTCAACAAGAGTCAGTGGTACTGTTTGATAGCTTGTTTCTTCCTCTATGAGTATAGAGGCATTCAATATGTCGGGTTTCATCTCCTTAGGATAACTTATTATGATGTTGGATTCTGGTTTTACCCGAGTAGGATCAACATCAAAATATTCCAAAAAACTGGATATTCTGCTAGTATCAATACAACTTAACCAGCATGCGCTGCCCTGAATTAAAGGAATTTCTTGCATCCATTTCAATCCTGTCTCAGATTGGTTATCGTAATAAACAAAGGGGACAGGTGCCTTTGTATAATCATCAAACTTCACGTTAGACTGCTTAATATGTATTTCCTTCGACCGACCATCATATTCAATATCCGCTGCCATGTTCTCCGCGACAAATCGAATAGGTACATACACGTGACCGTTATAATTGATGGTTGAATATTCACTGTCGTGCGGTACGGGGATGTGATTAAAAATAAATTTTGCTGAAAAAAGATAATCTTGAAATGTGCTTGATGCATACGCTGCGGTACAAAAGGAAAGCGCTAATCCAACTAATAATCCTGAAACAAATTTTTTCACAGTTCACACCACCTATCCCATTTATAAAATTAAACGCCATATCGCTTCCATTCGTTTCAATATTATGGTAAAAATACCTTCCCTATATCTCTTCAATCACCAGACTATCCACCGGGTCCACTTATCCGCTTCTTTTCCGTACACACTCCCCAACATCTTCCTTTCATCGAATTTGATCTTTTCAACCTCCTACCCATCCAGAGCAACAACAAAAACAGGCCATCCCAATGAGACGGCCTGTTCACGAAGCTTACTTTTACAACGATACTTGCGTAGTCTCCGCCAGATGAGCGTGATTCCGCATAGTGAGGACATAGGAGGTTCCTTCTACGGCGTCGAATTCCGTTAGGTGCTCCGATACGCGGGTAGAAACCGGCTTACCGGCTGTCTCCACCAGGTAGGAAGCTTCAGGACGAGTGCTCACTACACGGCAGAGATTGTTCTTGGTTGCTTTAATCACACAGTGGGTCAACTCCCCGTTTTCCCATTCCATATCGATTTCAAAACCGCCCCTGGCACGAAATCCGGATACTTTTCCGTTGCTCCATGCTTTTGGCAGCGCCGGCAGCAAAGCAATTTCCCCGCGATGGGACTGCAGCAGCATCTCGGCAATACCTGCCGTGCCGCCGAAATTGCCGTCGATTTGAAACGGCGGATGGTTGTCGAACAAGTTCGGCAGCGTGGAGATGGCGAGCAGCAGACGGAGGTGCTCGTAGGACTCCTCTGCATCCAGCAGGCGCGCATAGAAATTGATGATCCAAGCCCGGCTCCAGCCGGTATGCCCTCCGCCGTGCTCCAGCCGGCGTTCCAGAGTCCGTCTGGCCGCCTGCGCCCACTCCGGAGTATGGCGGGCATGAATGATCTCGCCCGGATGCAGCGCGAACAAGTGGGAAATGTGGCGGTGGCCGGGATGCACCTCATCCCAATCCTCCACCCATTCCATCAGCTGGCCGTGCTTGCCGATTTGCGGCTTGGGCAGCTTGCGCAATGCCGCTTGCCATTGGGATCGGATGGCTTCATCCATTTGAAGCTCGGACGATGCATCTACACAAGCCTGCAGCAGCGTATACACGATTTGCGAGTCCATCGAAGGCCCTATGCACAGGCACCCCACACTTCCGTCGGAGCCGATATATTTGTTCTCGGGCGAGGTGGAAGGCCCTGTGACGAGACGTCCTTGCTTATCCTCAAACATATAATCGAGGAAGAAATCGGCCGCCTCTCTCATCACCGGATAGGCTCTTTCGCGCAGAAACTTCGGGTCCATACTGTACCGGTAATGCTCCCACAGATGCAGCGATAACCAGGCTGCGCCCATCGGCCAAATCGATCCGGGCATAAAGTTGCCTTCAATATGCGTGGCTCCCCACATGTCCGTATTGTGATGCGCGACAAATCCTTTGCAGCCGTACACCTTTTGCGCCGTAATTCTTCCATTCGGACGCATGCGGTCGATCAGATCGAACAACGGCTCGTGGCATTCCGCCAGATTGCATACTTCGGCAGGCCAATAGTTCATTTCGGTATTGATATTGATCGTATATTTGCTTTCCCATGGGGGCGTGAAGCTTTCGTTCCATATCCCCTGCAAATTGGCGGGATTCGAACCGGGACGGGAGCTCGCCATCAACAAATACCGTCCGAATTGGAAGTACAGCGAAACTAATGCAGGATCGTCCCCGCCGTCTTTGAACCGCTGAAGCCGCACATCTGTAGGAAGCAAGACGGTTTCACTCCGGCTTTCCGGCATCCCCAGCTCGAGATGAACTCTTTGCATTTTCGCAACATGATCTGCCAAATGATCCTGCTTCACCTGCTCATAGCCTTTGCCTGCCGCATGCTCCAGCTGTTGGATGCATTCGCCGAGCGGATCTTCACAGCGGAACGTCGTTGCTGCAGCCAAATAGATTGTCACGGATTTGGCATTGCGGACCGACAAGAAATCGCCGATGATACTGACGGAGCCTCCATCGGCAACGGCCTTCACCGCTGTACACAAAGTAACGCCATCACGGCCGCACTCCCCGCGCATTACCAACGTATCCTTGCCGAACCGGTGCGAGCCTTCGTCGAACGGCCTGCGGCTTAAGTTCATCCGCAAATTCAGCACGGCCGGACGATCGCACGAAACCCTTACAACCAGCACCTGATCGATTGCGCTGCTGAACATTTCCCTGACATGACGCACATCATTTAAGCTGTAACGTACCTGCGCCACACCCTGCTCGATATCCAGCCCTCTGTAGTAATTGGAGATCATTTTCTTCTCGCCGTCATGGTACAGATGCAGTTCACCAAGAGGCTGATAAGGATGAAGCGATTTCGGAATGGACATCATCCCCATTTGGGCAATTTCTTCCGCTTCCACATGATTTCCATGCATCAAAAGCCGGCGCACTTCCGGCAAATACTTTCGTCCGTCGGGGTTGTTGCCGTTAACCGGCCCTCCATACCACACGGAATCCTCGTTCAGCTGCAGCCGTTCCTGATTCACTTTGCCGAATATCATCGCGCCCAGCCGTCCGTTGCCGATAGGCAGCGCTTCCGTCCAGGCTCTTGCCGGTTTTTCATACCATAACTTCGTATCTCTTGGTACTTCGCGCTTTTGTCCCATGAAATCTCTCCTTAAACGGTTTTCGTGGCATAAGGTGCCTTCCTTGTATTATCTCCGGTCAGGGGTCAGTCCGGCCTATTTTGAATGTGCCATCGCCAGTTGGATGCTATTTGATTCCGGAATGAGCCATCGTGGCAATGACTTTGCTCTGGAATAAAAGGAAAATGA
Organism: Paenibacillus sp. NPDC056579; assembly: GCF_042793215.1. Classification (NCBI taxonomy): domain Bacteria; kingdom Bacillati; phylum Bacillota; class Bacilli; order Caryophanales; family Paenibacillaceae; genus Paenibacillus; species Paenibacillus sp. NPDC056579. The sequence goes on along the minus strand of NZ_JBHTVD010000004.1, from coordinate 149,818 downwards.
TTAAGTTCGGCAAAAACATGAGCAGCGCCGCAGCTGCAGCAGCCCCTTGACGGGCAACGTTGTTGGCCATCCCGCTTGTAAGCGTCGAAATATAGAATGGAAATGTCTTCATCTCCTCCTGCTGCATAAACAGGGTCGACGTTTCTGTATTGCCCCATGCCGCATTGAAGGCAATGATTCCGATTGTCGCAACCGCCGGCATAATGACCGGAAGGACGATTTTCATAAAAATCGTATATTCCCTAGCTCCGTCCATTTTCGCAGAATCCAGCAGCTCGTTTGGAAGCTGGTCGATAAATTGCTTCATCAAAAACACGCCTGTCGGCACGGCCACCATCGGCATGATATGCCCCAAATACGTATTCATAATGCCGAGCTTGCTGACCACCAAATATCTGGGAATAGCAACGGTTTCCGGCGCAAACAACAAGGTAAGCAGAATCATCCCGAAAACAACCTTATGTCCCGGAAATTTATGCTTCGATATCGGATAAGCGCACATCGCGCTGACTATGGTTACGATAATAACGCAAAGAATCGCGACCACTACACTGTTAAAAATGTATCTTGTTATCGGGATAGCCGTTCCTTTCGTAATCGCCAGCAGCTCGACAAAGTTCTGGAACGACGGATCCCGGGCAAAAATATTCGGCGGGTATATAAAAAGCTCCTGATACGGCTTCAGCGCATGATTGAATATATAAATGAGCGGCATCAGCATGAACAGGCTTAATACAACGAGCAGGAATACGGCAACCTTCTCGGATGTTCCAAAACGATTCAGCTTCGAGCGCCCTCCGAAACTCCTGAATTTTCCGAGCAGCTCTGAGCCCACCAACTTCATCTATTCGTCCTCCTTCGTGCCGAACAATCTCCAACAGAGCTTATTGGCCAGGTAAATAACAATGAGCAGGAACACGGAGAGCGCGGACGCGTAACCAAGCTCAAAACGGGTGAAGCCGTAGTCGTCGATTTGGCTGATAATCAAGTGGCCCGAGTATTGCGGCGTCGGATTCGTTCCCGACAGCTGCGTGCCTATTCCGCCCGCTTTGAACGCACCGACGATAGCCATTACCGCTCCGAATAACATTTGCGGCTTGGTTGACGGGATCGTAATATACCATATCTCTTCCAATTTGCTCTTGATGCCGTCCAGTCTTCCTGCTTCGTACAGCTCCGAGTTCACGTTCAAGATGCCTGCGAGCATTGCCAGAAAGCCTATACCCATACTGGACCATAGCGTAACGACGATCATGGAAGTCATCAAATACTCTTTGCTCGTAACCCACAATATCGGTTCGCTGATGAAGCCCAGTTTAATAAGAAAGCTGTTCAGGTAGCCGATCCGGTCGCCGGACAACAGCGGCAGCCAGATGATGCTCATCGCAACCCCGCCCGCAAGGGACGGGGTATACAGCGCGAGCGTAAACCATTTGCGGTAAACGCCGGGCAAAATCGAGATGAGCCATGCCAGCAAAAAGGCGGCGATATAGCCTCCCGGCCCGACAATAGTAGCGAATTTAAACGTATTCGGAATGGCATACTTGATCAGAATCAAGTCCTGCGACAGCATGTACTTGAAATTGTCCCAGCCGACGAAGCGCGGTGGCTCGAGCGAGTTGTAATACGTGAAGCTGAGACCGAAGGCAGCGATAACCGGGATCATGATGAAGATGATGAAGCATATCATGAAAGGCAAGATGAATACATAAGATGCCCGGTAATCCCACATCTGCTGCAAATAGGACACTTTAGTCTGCTTGAAGCGTTTCGTGGAAGTATGCGCCGCCGGCAGAGTTTGCGTTTCACTTTTTAACATACTTATCCACTCCTTCCCACGGCTTCGTTATTCTCGGTAATTGTAGTGACTTCAAGACTTGGCCGTTAGTATCGATGAAATGAAACTCCTGCATTTTCCTTTGAATTTCCCTATCAATGTCGACGATGGCGGTTTCCAGCGACGTCCTGTAATTGATGCCGTCCACGACGGTACGGTTCCATGCGTTCTGAAGCTCGCGCTCCATGAAATAGCTGCCTGGAACGTTAGGAATTTCTCTGAACCATCTCCACTGCTCCATAATCGCTTTGAGATCGTCATCCTTCCATGGAAGCTTCACGAACGCATCGATATTGGACGTATTCCAGCGGAAGCTGACGCCGTTCAGCGTCTCTAGGTCGGTCCCGTACCTTTCCTGCACTTCAGGCGAAGTCCACCATTTCAAGAACTCCCAGCTTTCCTGCGGCTTCTTCGTCTGTTTGAAGATAGCCGAGGACTGCATGCCTCCACCCATCCAACGGGCGACCGTTCCATCGTCCTGACGCACTCCGGGGATCGGGGCGACGCCCCACCAGCCGTTCAGCTCGGGAGCGGCTACCGTCAATTCGATGTACATGCCGAGATCCGCTATGCCTAGTGGAATCGTTCCGTCACGGAAATGCTGGTAAAAGCTCGACAACGAGCGGTCCACCGCATATTTATTGTACAAATCGGTCCACTTCTTGAACGAATCGAAGCCTTTTTCCGAGCCGAGGGTTGTCTTCGAGCCGTCCTCCGCGAAATAATCCGCCCCGTTTTGCAGAAAGAAAGGAATGTGGCCTACGGGGGTAATATTCATCCCGTTTTGCTGTAGTACAGGCAGCATTTTGTACAATTCGTCCCAAGTATCGGGTAGGTTCAAGCCCATATTTTGCAAAATGTCTTTGCGGTAATACATCATTTGGAACGTTTGCGTCTCGGGCATGCCGAAGTATCCCCCATTATAATAGAAAGGAGTCCAAGAACCCGGGGCAAAACGCTGATAGATCGTATCAAAGTCCGGGAACTGCTTCAGATCATAAATCCCGTTTCGCAGCGCGTATTCGAAGGGCAGATCCTGCGACAAGCCTAACGCAACGTCCGGTGCAATCCCGGCCGCATTCATTAAAACAAGCAATCCGGCATCGGGGAGCAGATTGACTTTGACCTTGATTCCCGTTTGCGGAGTAAACGATTCGTTGGCCAGATCCTGAAGCAAATTCACGTAATCTCTTCCCCGCAGTACCCATACGTTAAGCACGTCGTCCTGGATTTTATTCAAATCCTCCTTCGGCATGAAGGAGTAGAAGAAGTTGACGAACGCTCCCTGGATTTTCTGGGTAAAGGTCGCTTCCATTCTCGGAAAGTCCTGACCGACCGGCACGACGAACAGCCGATCCAGCTGCAGCGGCTGCGAGCTAAGCTGCTTGATCAAGTCTCCGACTTTCCCCTGCAGCGTTACGAACCTGCCCGCTTCATATGGAATTTCATTTTTATCTTTAAGAAGTGACTGGATATCCTGCACAATCGTAACAATACCTTGGGAAACAGCATCCGGACGTCCGTTTACCGTTTCCAGCCGGATACGGACCGCATCCAAGTTATCGCCTAGACCCGTCATCTCCTCCAGGAATCCCGGGAGATCCTTTTCCATATTCCATGTGCGGTCCTTATCGTCCACTCCGCCTGTCAGCGCTTTTAAATCGGCTGCAAGCTTTTTCAGCTCGGCGATGCTTTTCTCCAGCTCGATAATAACCGCCTTCAGCGGAGCTTGGGTGACCCGCATGGAAATGGTATTCGTACCTTTTTGCAAATAAAATTCGTACGGCTTGCCTTCCTCGTCTCCGAGGGTAATGCCTTTCCAGCCGGATGCGTATAAGAAACGGTATGCCTTCAGCTCTGAAAAGGGAACCTTGCCGTTGACGGTAATAGACCGGAAAGACGAGCGGTTCGACAGGAATGACTGCTGCGCGCGCATGCCGATTTTATAATAGCCGGTCTCCGGAACCTCAAAGCTCCAGCTGACCTCCTGATTTCCGGTAGACCACCGTTGACCGTCGATGGTGTTATAAGTAATCTTCCCTCGAACATAAGGGACAGAGGCGATATCGTTGTCATATGTGAGCGGTATGGACGAATCGTTCTTCCATTGCACCTGCTCCGCTTCAATTACAATGGGACCCGCATTTACTGGGGGCGCATCTGAAGGGAGTCCGCTTCGCACCGTTTTATAGTTTTGCGTTTCAACCGGTGCCTTGAAGGAGATCGATTCAATGGCAACCGGGTCGCTTCCGGCTAACCGGATCTTGTGCTTGCCCGGCGGTAAATACCATAGCAATGGATCTTCATAAGCGCCGCCCAAATCGCGGAACGAATCGGTAATCCAGCCGGAGATGTCTTCGGCCATCGGCCTGATTTCATCCCCGTTGTCGTCCTTTCTTGCAGGAAGCTTATCCTTCCAATGCCGGAACAGCTGTACCGACTTGGATTCGAGAAACGGATTCGAGCCGTCCAGCGAAACGTTCCAGGCTATCGGCTTGCGGTGTTTCGAATCCACGAACGGATGGTAGGCTAGCTCTATCTGGTACAGTCCGCCCTTCTCGACGGCGAGCTCGTACTCGATCCATTCGTTTCCTTGCGCGTTCCAAATCATAATCCCGTTTTTCCCGTTATAGGCACCGACCGTAATATCGGCATTCCCGGATTTGGCGGCTAGCTGGGAGCCCGGTATAGTTATGCTCCCGCTATGCTGGGTTGTCGCCCCGCTTTGCTTCCACCTCTCCAGCACTTCAAAATAGTATGGATCTGCGGATCTAGTCTCACCCGCTTCATTATTTGTCCCGATGGTCTTTGCGCTCTTCTCGCCTGTTCCCTTAGAATTTGCGTTGTCCGCCAATCCGGGAAGCGTCGGCCCCAGTACAAAGACGAGCGCCGTAAGGGTCGCTATCCATGCCCGAGTTCGCAACAACGTCTTCAACTCCATCCCTCCGCTGATTCTTTAGCTTTATGTATCGCTTCAAAAAGTGAAACATGCAAATTTAACGTTAATACGCCAAATTATCCATTGTATCTTTATCGAAAAAGAGCGCTTTACGCATATTGAGAGTCAAGGTCAGCTTCTCATCCTCCATAAATGGATGATCCGGCCGGGTCCGGACGATGAACAAGCTCGGAGCTCCGATATCCATGTACAAGTACATGTCTGCCCCCATCAATTCGTTTATTTTCTGCACTCCCGGAATTTGAGCTCCCGGATTGGCATCCCGCAGATCCGCTTCAAGATGAACATTTTCACAGCGGATACCCATAATCACATTCCGGTTGATTTTGTTTTTATTGCGGAGCAAATCGGACTGCTCTTGCGGAATTCGCAAGTAGTACCTGCTCGTATGGAATTCCAGCAGGCCGTCGGAAGCCTCCACAATTTGCCCTTCGACCAGGTTGATGGGAGGAGTTCCAATGAAGCCGGCAACGAACATATTGCGCGGATGGTTATAAATCCGCTGCGGCGTATCCACCTGCTGGATGACACCGTCTTTCATAACAACGATACGGTGTCCCATCGTCATGGCCTCCACCTGATCATGAGTCACGTAGACCATCGTTACCCCCAATTGCTTATGAAGCCGAATGATCTCGGTTCTCATTTGGACTCTTAGCTTCGCATCCAGGTTGGACAAAGGCTCATCCATCAGGAACACTTGAGGATTGCGCACGATAGCCCGGCCTAACGCTACGCGCTGACGCTGACCTCCAGATAGCTGCCTCGGCTTTCTGTTCAAAAACTGCTCGATTTCCAGTATTCTCGCCGTTTTTTTGACCGCCAAATCGATCTCATGCTTAGGTGCTTTGCGCAGCCGCAGGCCGAAGGCGATATTCTCATAAACGCTCATATTCGGGTACAAAGCATAGTTCTGAAACACCATCGCAATGTCCCTGTCTTTCGGCGGCAAATCGTTAACCAGCTGCTCGCCGATGTACAGCTCGCCTGAAGAAATCTCCTCAAGCCCCGCAATCATCCGGAGTGTCGTCGACTTGCCGCACCCGGAAGGGCCTACCATAACGAGAAACTCTCCATCGTGAATTTCCAGATGAAAATCTCTTACCGCATATCCCTTATCCTTACCGTATTTCTTTTCGATGTGATTCAATAGAATGCGCCCCACTGCGGCACCTCCGCTAATCATTTTATTCCCTCTATTTGAGAACGGTTTCATTTGTTGCCCGCAAACGGTTTATGCTTGTATATGCAGCTTTCTTAACATGGCCTGGGCCTAGCACCCTTTGGTTCACTGAGGTGCCTGCACGGCCAATTCTCCTTCAGTTTTTACCATTATACCTCCGCCGATTTACATGATTATAGGTGATGATTACTTACTCTATAGGGTAATCATGCTCTCAGCCTTCGAGCCAGCCAATCATAGCCTTGGCGCCCCGAAATCTCGTGTTTGCCGGGAAAAAGATCCGCCCCCAGCCTCTCGGCTGCGTCCTCTTCCTTGTAGATCCGCTCAAGAACGGACAGGGCATCAAGTACGGAGGATACGGGAAATAACGGGTCTTCCTGGCCTGATTCTACAAATAAGGCTCTGGGCGCAATCAGCCCAATAAGCTCCGGAAGGTCCGCATAACGTAGGATGGACGGCAAATAATTGTCTATGCAATGATTCATCGCGAGCAGACTGCCTCTGCTTGTGCTGGTAAATGCACACAGGACGACCGCCTTGATTCGTTCATCCAATGCAGCCGATAAGGACGCGATCAGCCCCCCGCCAGAAAAGCCCATGCAGCCGATACGCTCCGGGTCTACCTCCTCCCTGCTTAGCAGGTAATCCAAGGAACGCATGGCTTCGGCAATGCGAAGCCCCGCTAAGGTTTGCCCATGCAGCAGCAGCCGGGATGCAAGCGCAAAGCAGGAGCTCGATTTCCTCGGGTCCTTCCCCCGGTCCGCCGCAAGCCGCCGGTCGCCGAAGCCTATGATTTCGGGAGCTAGAACCACCATCCCCCTCCGTACCAGCTGTACGGCAAAATGCTTATGAATACCCGGCTCACCCTCGTCCGCGGTTCCATCCGGATTTAAGCCGACGATCTCCTTGCTTCCATACCCGTGTCCGTGCCAGGCGATCACGGCAGGCGCTTTATGCTCGAGCCTCTTCGGAATGAGCACATAAGAAGGGATTCTCAAATCCTCTGTCGTTGTGAAAGCAACGCGTTCCATAATGTAATCTTTCATTTCCACTGATTCCAGTACAACCGGTTTCAAGTCGGCCCCGGCCATCGCATCCGTTGCGCCCCCCATCGCCTCCAGCAGTCTTACCCTCACTTCGGTTTTCCTTTCCTGCCAAGGCTGCTTATAGGCAATGCTCCGTACTTCATCATACCGGTCATACAACCGGTTCATATACTCATCAGGTGACCACATTGTCGATCCCTCCTATTCACTCTGCATTATGAACAACAAAAAGAGCTGCTCCATCATCATGGCCAGCCCCGAAAGGTTAAAACGATATCGCTTTGTCCTCAAACTCCTGAAAGTTTTGCCTATACTGACGGGGAGTTACTCCGGTTTTTTTACGAAACAACGCATGGAAAAACTTCATATCCAAATAGCCGACTTGATTGGCGATCTGATAAATCGGGATGTCCGTTGACTTCAGCAGCTCGCAGCACTTTTGAATCCGTACGTTTTGCAAATATTGAGTAAAGGTCAGCCCCGTCGTCTTCTTAAACAGCCTTTGAAAATGGCTGGCGCTCAAGTAGAAATAATCGGCCACATCCTGCACCGTAATATTTTGCGTGTAGTTGCATTTGATGAAATGGACCACTTCCTCCAGCTTGCTGAAGGATGCGGGCTCCGCTTCATTCATCAATTCAAATCGCTTCAGCATGACGAGAATCTGAATTAATAAAGCGGTCAGTACGGTTTCGAAACCGGTGTTTCTCTTCAAATATTCCGAATACATCGTTTGAATGATCGACGAAAAGGTGTCGTGCTTGTCTTGAAAGTGCAGCCACCGCTCGGAGCATTCGTGAGGATAATAAAAAATATTGTATGTATAGCATTCCTTTTGAAGAATATGCTCCCAATCCTCCAGCAGCTTCGACCGGAATATGCAGTTGTAAATGACAAGCGTCTTATCCTGCTTGGGAGACGACGGACGAAATACATGCGACGTCCCTACCGGGATGACGAACAAGTCGCCCTGCTTGGTTGGGATCACCTGATCTTCTATGTAGTGATAGCCGCTTCCTTCACCCACAAAGCTGATTTCCATAAAATCATGGGTATGCTGCTCGGTTGTAAACGATTCCAATTCGCGATTTATGAATATGTCCATATTTTCGTCGAAAAAGAGGTCACCGCTCAGATGACCGATTCTTCCGCTCATGACCATCACCTCAGGTACATGATTTTTTTTACCACAATAAAATTTGTAAGATTCCGAGGTCATCGGATGTAAAAATTCTATATAGCGATAAAAACAACCTCGATTACGAAGCGAGTTTTGCTAAAGCAAAACTTTAAGGTCGCTCCACTGTGAAAGGACGCCGATAGACGTTTTTCTCACATCCGCGTAAGATGAATCCCTTGAATGCGTTTCCAACTCATACATTACTGCTCCTGTTACTTTATCCCCCACACTGTCTGAGCTTGTAAACTGCAAGGGGAGTTCGGCTTGTTGAAGCAAGCTATTAGCTGCTCTCCCCTCAGCGCTTCTTTCCATTAGCATTCTGTATTATAAACACCCCCTTTGATAATGTAAACATTTCCCATTGATGCAACTTCATACTAGCATTATATATAAGTCCGATGATGGTTGCGTGGTGGTTATCTGCTCAATCTATAGGGGGATTACACTCAATCCGGGAGCTTCAGCATACAAAAAACGACCGTTTCCGCCCTTATCTACTGTATTTCATCTCTCATCTTGGGGGATGATCTCGTAACGGCAGCCCGCTTCGGTCTGAAAGCAGACATCCGTGCCACAGCTCTCCAATGGAACCGCCCGGCCTTCCAGCCTAACCTGAACAGGCCAAAGTGTCACGAGACGGCACGTTTTCCCTGCATGGGAGTAAAGGGTCGCGCGTGTAAGCTGGCCTTCCTTCCATTCCATATCGACCGTGAATCCCTCACGTGCCTTAAGTCCCCGTACGCTGCCCTGCTTCCACTGCGGAGGGAGCGCCGGAAGCAGCCGGATCCTGCCCCTGTGGCTTTGAAGCAGCAGCTCGGTGATGCCGGACATGCCGGCAAAATTGCCGTCGATTTGAAAAATATCCATCTTCACCTTCGGATGCCGATGGGCGTTCATCATATTCGGGTGAAGCCCCGCCAGCAGTTCGTTAACAAAACGGTACGCTTCCATGGGTTCGCCTAAGCGCGCCCAGAAGCTGACCGTCCACGCGCAGCTCCATCCTGTGTGCGCTCCGCCATTGGCAAGCCTGCGTTCGAGCGAAGCCCGGCATGCTTCAGTCAGCTCAGGCTCATCCTCGCGAGTAATCAAATCCAACGGGTGCAGCGCTACAAGATGAGCGATATGGCGGTGGCCCGGCTCGTGCTCATCGTAATCCTCGTTCCACTCCTGCAGCTGACCGTATTGTCCGATCCGGAACGGCGGCAGCCGCTTAAGCGCGCGCTCCCACTCTCCGCGAAGCGCAGGGTCCTTCTTCAGCAGCAGGCTTGCCTCTATGCAGCTTCCGAACAAATCGCGAATGAGCGCCAAGTCCATTGTCGCCGCATGAGTCACACTGCTTACTTGCCCGTCAGGAGCAATAAACCGGTTCTCGGGCGAAGTGGACGGGCATGTAACCAAATTACCGTCGGGCCCCTCGACTAACCAATCCAGACAAAACATCGCCGCCTCTTTCATTGCAGGATACGCTCGCTCGAGGAAAGCCTCATCCTGGCTAAATGCATAATGGTCCCACAGATGCCTGCACAGCCACGCTCCCGCCATCGGCCAGAAAGCCCAGCTGGGTGACCCGTCTACGGGTGTGGCCGTACGCCATAAATCGATGTTGTGGTGAGCGGTCCAGCCCCTGCAGCCGTAGTGGATTGCGGCCACTTTGCTTCCCGTAACCCGTAACCCTTCAATCAGCTCGAACAACGGCAGATGACATTCCGCCAAGTTACTGACCTCTGCAGGCCAATAATTCATCTCCAGATTGATGTTGGTCGTCCAGCTGCTGCACCAGGGCGGCTGTATTTTATCGTTCCAGATTCCCTGCAAATTGGCAGGCTGTGTTCCGGCCCTGGAGCTGGATATCAGCAAATATTTCCCATATTGGAAAAATAGAGCGGCCAAATCGGGATCGTCCGCCCCCTGCTTGACGGCCCATATCCGCTCGTCCGTTGGAAGGCCGCTCTTATCTTCCCCTCCAAGATCAAGGGACGTTCTGTTGAAAAGAGAAGTATAATCGCGCGAATGCCGCTCCTTCAAGCGCTCATAGCCTAATTCAGCGGCATTCGCGAGCCATTGCTCGCACTGGCGCGACGGGGCTTTGTACAACGCAGCCGGGTCTTGATCGTGGCCGCTGAAGCTTGTCGCTGCGGACAACAGCAAAGTGATCGTACCGGTGCCGGTGACGCGAATACGTCCACCGCTTACTTCCACTTTGCCTTGCTCGGTATGAGCTTGAAGCTGCAGCTCGAAGCCGATGCCTTTGCCGTCCGCATACAACACCGGATCGTCCGTCTTGACCGTATTCGGACGCACGTGATACGGGCAGCGTCCGGATAGTGCGATCCGGTTGGAGGAGGCTTTGCTCACGGAGTACATTAGCGGGCTGTGCAGAACAACGCTGAAAGATGTCTTACCCTCGCTATGAAGACGAACCGCCATGACTTGGTCGGCAGCGGAGACGAACACCTCCCGCCGGTAAAGAACTCCGTTACTCCGGTAGTGGACTCGCACGATCCCTTCGTCCAGGTCAAGCTCCCGGCGGTAGTCCGTTATCATTCCCTGCTCGTCGAATAGGAGCTCCACATCTCCCAGCGGCAAATACGACTCTATTTCCTGCCCCTCCATATACTGCTCGATCATCTCCTCCGCTTCCTCATACTTCTTCGAGAAGATCAGATCCCGCACCGTGTCCAAATACAGCCTAGTTCCGTGACGGACCGTATCCCGGGGTTCCCCCGACCATAAAGTATCCTCGTTTAGCGCAATTCGTTCCCGGTCCGTCCCGCCGTATATCATGCCTCCGAAACGGCCGTTTCCGACAGGAAGCGCCTCGAACCAACGTTTGGCCGGCCTTGTATACCAGAGCACGGAACGTTTCTTATTCATCGATAATTCCCCCTTTTTGAGCAAAGGAAGGGAACCGTTCAGCCATCCGCTTCCAACGCCCGCAGGACGACCCGCACGATTCCCTCCCTTGTCCTTCAACTACTCGTACAACCAATCCAAGGTATCCACACCGTCATTTTTGTGCTCGACATCCCGCTGCCGGATTTCCTGATCGGCGGGAACGATGCCTAATATCAGATAGGCCCCTCTTCCGAAATCAAGAGTATGCCGCCCCGCATCGAACTGAAACGCATGTACGTTAACCGACGGGTATGCATACAGCCGCAGCCCTTTGCGCAGCAGCGGCGCATAGCCGCCTTTATCGTCCGCATGCGTATTCTCCTCCAGGCTCGGTGCCTGAAGCCACTGCTGGTCCGTGGAATTGAAGTAGCCGATTAGCACCCGTGACGGCTGCGACAGCTCTAGTTCCAGGGACACGCCGCGCAGCCCCGCCTCTCTCTGGCCGAACCGTATCCCCGTCAGTCCGTTAAGCTCTTCCGCACAGCCGATGATATGGACGTCTCCGTCTGTGAACACCTGAGCGCCTTTCTCCACACGGAACGTTTCCGCAGGACCGGAGTGCAGTAAGAACGGAGCTTCCTTGCAAGGAGCAATCGGCTCCTTCATGTTTCTTACCGCTTCAGGAGTCGTCCCCGACTTCAATTCGTCGATATGGATCCGGAATCGCTCCAGCTCCTGCTCATAAACCGGCAAGCAATCCCGCCAATGCTTGAATTCCAAGCCGTTACGGATTGGCACCTTGCGCTGCGGCGTCTGCATGCTGTTCGCGGCCAGGTAGGTCCTCTCCGTTAAAGCCGTCAATTTCCGGTAGCTGTCCACGCTTGCCGCAAGCCGCGCATAGGCTTGCTCCAGCAGGTCGACGCGCTGAAAATAATCGCCTTTCACTGTATGCTTATAGGTCAATACCAGCATGGCGGCCCGGACTTTATCGGCATAAACGGCCACCATAAGGCCGATGGCGCGGATATCGCTGTACAGCCGCTCGAACTCCTTCTCGTTGCGGGTGACAAGACCACGTGCCGCTTCGATAGCACGCAGGGCATCCGCCGCATGCCGCTCCGCATCGGCAATAATATCCGGCGGCGTCTCACCGACGTGAGGCTCGCCATTCAGCTCCTTGCCGATGTAATCCTCCAGCCGTTCGCCCTGCGGCGACTGCGATTCCCACAAGTCCGGCCATGGCATATGCCGCTCCGGATTCGTGAGCTGGCTCATCGTCATCCCGAGGCTCATCGTCTGACGGTTCCCCTCAGTTATGCCGAACCTTCGCAGCAGCTTCGGCGCGCATTCGCCCGCAGCCTCATAGGCCTGAAGAACGGCCGCCCCCGCTTCCATTCCACCGTATCGCTCCCCAAGCGTTCCGGCCCAATAGTGCCTCTCGGCCTCCGGATCCCGATCCGGGTTCCAGGCGTAGCGGAACCACGCGGCGAACCATACCCAATCGCGGTCGATCTGTCTAAGCCGCGGCTGTCCCGCCTCGGGAGCATCCGGAGAATACGGCCAATCCCAGAAAAATAACGGATATAGATGAAGTCCGTTCGACTTCAGCCGGTATTTGGCCGCCTGCATACATTTTTGGATGAACGAAGGCGCCCCGTACCGGAAAGGCTCCAGATTGGCCAATATGTGCACGTTGACGATATGAATCGTCTGGAGCGATCCGAGACGTTCGTGAATGCCCTGCCATTTGCCTCTCGGCGTGTACGTGGTTAACGATTCGCCGTTATATTTGGCTTCCGTGTACAGATTCGGATACAGAGGCAGTGCAGCCTCGATGACCTTCTGCGGCTCAATGGCATGCGATCGCAGGATGATCGGCGGCTTTTCCTTAACATCCAGATCCTTAAGTCCTTCCTGTAGACCGGCCAAAATGGTTTCGTTAAACCATTCCACCCCATAGATGTGACCTTGCAGCGCTTCTCCGAGGCATACCATCAGCCCTACATTCGGGAACGTGCGTACAAACGCGGCTATCGATTTCTTGTAGTAATCGCTCGTAACCGGAAGCGGCTTCGGCTGATGCAGCTTCAGCCCGTGCTTCTCAGCAAACGGCAGCGGAATATGAATGTTGTAAAATTTCAGGACAAGCCAAATGCCTCTGCGATCCGCTTCCTCCGTCAGCCATCGGAACGTCTCCACATTGAGCCTGTATTCTTCTTCCGTAACCTCCAGCGCCTCCGGGTAATCATCCAGCTTCAGCAACGAGGAGAACGGATGCCCGCTCCACAAATAGATGATATTGCAGCGCTGCTCCAACAGCATGTTCAAAAAATCAAGCCATAACGCACGGTCGTAAAACCATGGAAACCGCTCTGGCGTTATCGGATATTCATAGGTTTGCCTTGGCGGCTCCACCGTCGTTTTTTGCAAGCCGATGGCCGGTCCCCTTAGCGCAAAGCTCGGAGCATCGCCGTAGGCGAGGTCCTCCTCCAGCTTCCCTGCCTTGCGGATCCGCCGGGCCAGCTCCTGACATCCGTACAGCACGCCCGAGTCGTTTCCTCCGGATACCGTAACGAGGCTTCCTGGGCATGACGCCAGGTAAAAGCCTTCCTTCTCCGGTTCTTCCGTATGATATAGCAGCACGTCGCGCTCTTCCAGCTGCCCGAGAAATCCGGACTCTGTGCGATTGCCTACATAAATCTTAGGCCCGTCCACAGCCCGGTAGCGGTCCCATCTCCAAACGGTTACCCCCTCAGCCACTTCATACCCGCATTCCCGCAGGGCCTCTCTTATCAGTTGTATCCCGTATTCTACCCGCGGTGCGGGACTGGGCTCAAACCCTAGCGTTACGATCTTCATTTAGGCGTTCCCTCTCTTCCATTGCGTTGCTTATTTCAAGAACAGCTCAATAACCGGCACAGCAACATTCGGCTGCTTCACCGGAAGCGACAAGGTAAGCGTGGAGTCGTCTCTTCCTTCGCGGAAAGCCCCTTCCTCGATGCCGCTTGAGACGAAGCCTTCCTTAAAGCGGATTTCCGATGCGTCGTTCAGCAGCTGGGCATATTCCACCTTGCCGGCAAATCCGCGAAGATGGATATTTTTGAACGGCCAACTGTATACATGAAGATACATCCGGTTCGTCTGCTCATTGTAGGTCAACCGGCAATCGGGAGGGCACTCGAACGACTCCGGCGCTTGTGTGCATCCGTAGATCGATCTGCTGTGGCGCTTCATCCACTCACCGATTCCTTTCAGCCGGTCGATCGCACGCTCGTCGAATTCACCACGGCCGGTCGGACCTACATTCAGCAGCAGATTACCACCCTTGCTTACCACGTCGATCAGCATTTTCACCAGCACATCTACGCTCTTCCATGTATCCTCTTCACGGTGATATCCCCATGAACCGCTGAACGTATGGCAGGTTTCCCATACGACGCGTTTGCCCCCGACCTGGACCCATTTCGAGGGGATATACTGCTCCGGCGTCGTAATGTCGCCTCCGATTTGAAGGCGGTCGTTCAGTAAAATGTGCGGCTGTAAGCCCCGAATCATCCGGACCAGCTCCTCGCTGCCCCAATCCGCCTTGCCTTTGCCAGGCAAATCGTTTTCCGCAGGGAACGAAAAATCATAGAACATTAAGTCCACCTTGCCGAATTCCGTCAAGAGCTCCTTCGTTTGTCCGAACAAATACTCCCGGTAAAGCGAGAAGTCACGCTGCGCGCTTTCGGCAATAAAATTCGGATCGAAGCGAAGCGGATGCTTCGGGTCGACCGTATAATGCGGGTGATGCCAGTCGATCAAGGAATGGTAGAAGCCGACCTTCATATTGCGATGGCGAAACGCATCCACCATCGGCCTCAGAAGATCGCGTCCTGCAGGGGTATTCGTCGCTTTGTAATCCGTCAGCTTGCTGTCCCACAAGCAAAAGCCTTCGTGATGCTTCGTCGTCACCACAAAATATTTCATGCCTGCATCGGACGCCAGCTTGGCCCACAGCTCCGGATCGTACAAATCCGGCTCGAAGCGCTTGAAATATTTGCTGTATGCCTCCGGGCTCATTCTTTCTCTGGATTGCAGCCATTCGTGTCTTGCTCCTAACGAATATAACCCCCAATGGATAAACAAACCGAACCGGTCGTTCGTAAACCATTCGCTGTCGCCTGTTGTACGTACCACTTCATAACTCATTGTTTGTCCTCCTCAACTTGGTCGGATTCAAGCGGTTGTGAGGCTGCCATAACTTGAAATCCGTTTGTATCAGTTTACAAGAATGTCAAGCTGCCATTATAGGGCGAAAAAGTCTTTATTATAGGTGCCGCCTAGCACCGATAATGGTTTTTATTCATTTAAAGATAAAAACGAGAAAAACCTCTATCGAGGTTCCCGCAGAGGAATGACCGCGTTAAGAGGCTGTTTTTATCATTTAAAGAGATCTATGGTGAGGGCTTATTAACGTCGATACGGACTTCCGCATACTGCCTTTAGCCATGTTGTGGCCATCAGCGTATCACCCAGACTGTTCATATGGACGCCGTCCGAAGTTAGCTCCTTACCTGTATCGCATTGGAGAACATGAAGGAATGCTTGATGCGTCGGGACAAGCACAGCGTCATATTCGTCGGCCAACCTGTTGACAATTCCTACATAAGGCTTCAGCAGTGTGTTCCCGGTCGATTCCGGGTATTCCTTAATGATCGTCGGCTGCATCAGAATAAGGCGGCAATCCGGCAGCGACCTTGTCTGCTCCAGCAATCCTCGATATACCGACTCGAATCGTTCAGGATACACCTGCTCGCCATCCGGCGAATCCAGCTGCCGCCATACGTCATTGATCCCGATTGAAATGGACAGCCATTGCGGGCGGTGATCCATAACGTCCAGTGTCCACCTTTTTGCCAGATCGATCACCCGGTTGCCGGATACTCCTTCGTTAATGATTTTTAACGACAGCTCCGGATAGAGAGACGTAAGAGAATCGCGCAGCATTCGCACATAACCCGAACCGAGCTTCTCGGGATCCTTCTTTCGCCCCTTGTCCGTTATGCTGTCGCCGATGAATACGATTCTGTCTTTTGCTTTGAACGGCATTGTCTACAAGCTCCCTTCAATAGTTGGACGATAACACCGGCTTACTTGGTGCAGCAGTTGCATTTTGTGATGACAACGCACACCGATAACCACGTTGTAACAGCTGCATTATGTGTTAATAAAAAGCTGCTCCTTCACTAATCGGTAAACCTCGTCCAGCTGCTCCACTTCCAGCCGTTGATTGCCTCTGAACGCGTTGGCATCCTTGGAGCGGCAATGCAGTGTCAAAGGGATGCCTCTACGCTGCAGATGATACTTGGCGTTAACCGGATACATCTGAAGCTCAATCAGGGACGCGGCCCCAACGAAGGACTGAATCGTACCCGCTGCAGCCGGCTCCATGCTCCATCTCTCCGTTAAGCGGACGTACAGATCGGGATGAAAATTCGCCATTACGCCGCTGAATCCGGCCGCCCCTATTTTCAACGACTCCAGCAGCGTCGCCGAATTTGCATTGAAAATTTGCAAACGGCTTCCTTTGACCGCATCAAGCTTGTCAGCCATTTGGTTCAAGTCGCAGCAAGTATCCTTGAGGAACAAAAACCTGCCCGTATCTGCGCACCATTTCAGCATCTGGGGTGAAAGCAGCCTTTTGTATGGATACGGGCATTCGTAAATGCCGAACGGCACATCCGGAATTCGATCAAGCAATTGCTGCGCCCGTTCAACCCATATCTCATCCGGCTCCTCAGGACTTGCCAATCTATTGCTCACCCAAACGACCGCATCGACTCCCGTTTCGGCCATACGACGCAGCTCCTCCGCCTGCTCTTCGATTCCATCCGATATATGTCCTGAAGCGATGACTGGTACCCGGCCGGCAGCCGTTTCCTTGACGAACCGTGCGATTCGTACTCTTTCCTCCAAAGATAAATAAAACATTTCACTCGATTGGCATACGGCAAACAGCCCATGAACACCCTGGGCAATATACCACTCGACCAATTGTTGAAGCGCCTCATAATCGACTTCGTTAGAAGCCGTGAAAGGAGTGATCATCGTCGGCCACACCCCGCTCGGAATATGCTTCTCCATTGCCGTCCATCCTTTCCTGAATCCTTTCTCCTTACTATAAGCGTAATCGGATACAGCGAAAATGGGGGATTCTGATCATCCAGCCGCCCGTACGAACACGGAAAAGTCGCATCAACCTATAGTTCGGACGCTATAACCCCCTCAGCTGCAACATACAATATAGTAATCTTATTCATAATCTTACAATAATAGAAATGAAGGTGAATCGGCTATGAATATCGAGCCTTATTTGACCCCTTACAAGCTGGGAAAGCCTGTTTTGACCGGATCCGGTATCCCGGGACATTTTGACGAGCGTGCTGTCGATTGTCCCTTTGTTTTTCAGCATAACGAGAAGTTTTATATGATGTATGTCGGGTTTGACGGAATCGGCTACCAAACCGCCTTGGCGACAAGCCAAGATCTGTTGAATTGGGAGCACCTCGCCGTTATTTTGCGCCGCAGGGAAGGCAACGGCTGGGATTCCTCCAACATAGCCGGAACTTGGATTATGAAGGAAAACCATATGGATGCTCCCCCGCTATTGAAAAAATGGAACAATAAATATTGGCTCGTGTACCACGCCTACCCGGAAACCGGGTACGAGGAAGGCTCCGCCAAGATCGGCATTGCCTGGACCGAAGACGAGGAGCTGCTCCATTGGAACCGGTGTCCGGAACCGATTCTGACTCCCGAGGAAGGCGCGGATTGGGAGAAAGGCGGATTGTACAAAGAATGCCTGGTTGAGCATGAAGGCCGATTTTATTTATTTTACAACGCCAAGAACACGAACAAAGGAAGATGGATCGAGCAGACCGGCGTCGCGTTCTCGGACGATTTGCTGCATTGGCGGAGATATGAGCATAATCCCGTGCTCCACGTTTCTCCGGAACGATGGGATTCCGGCTTCGCCAGCGATCCGTGCGTACTGCTTAACGGAGACCAATGGGTCATGTTCTACTTCGGCTACAACTACAAGCAAGCTCAGGAAGGGCTGGCGTTGTCACAGGATTTGCTGCACTGGACTAAACATCCTGAGCCGATTATCACTATCGGAGAAGAAGGCGAGATCGATTCCATCTTCGCACATAAACCGTCCGTCATCACCCGTAACGGTGTGCTGTACCACTTCTACTGCTCTTGCAGACCGTATAAAGATGGCGATCCGACCCGCAATTTCGGCAAAGAATTCCGAACGATTTCTGTGGCCACCTCACGCCCGTTGGATTTGATCAGTTCCGCCAAGGAGACGGGAAGCCATGCAAATTGATCAAATGACGGTGGAAGGAAAACGCTGCCCGCTTGGCATCGACGTCTCGACTCCCGCATTCGGCTGGAGCTACATAACAGGCACGATTCGTTCGCAACAGCAAACGGCTTACCGTATCGTTGTATCCATGTCTGAGCAATGTGCTGCGAATGGAACGGGTGATCTATGGGACAGCGGCAAAACCGTTAGCCGAAACCAAGTGCATGTATTATTTAAAGGTCCTCGTCTTCAGTCCCGCCATCGATATTATTGGAAGGTCCAGGTGTGGGATCAAGCGGACCGGATGACGGAAAGTGCTGTTTCCTGGTGGGAAATGGGACTTTTGCATCCTGAGGATTGGTCCGCCAGCTGGATAGGCGAACCCGACCAGGAGCGGAATGAGCGCTCTGCGCTTCCTATATTCCGGCACGAATTCGCCCTCGACAAGCCTGTTGCCCGTGCACGTGCTTATGTGTGCGGATTGGGACATTTCGAGCTTCGCCTGAATGGAAGCAAGATTAGCGATAATGTGCTGGAGCCCGGTTGGACCAACTATCGCCGGACCTGCCTTTATTGCGTTTACGATGTGACGGACCAACTGCTCCAGGGGGCTAATGCGGTCGGCCTGATGCTCGGAAACGGATTTTATAATGTTACCGGCGGACGTTACCGCAAATTTAAAGGCTCGTTCGGCAAACCGAAGTGTCTGGTTCAGCTGGAAGTTACCTACGCCGATGGCACAGCAATTACCATTGCCAGCAGTCCGGAATGGACGGCTGCCGCTGGGCCCATCACCTTCTCCTGCATATATGGCGGCGAGGATTACGATGCCCGGCTCCTGCAGCCAGGCTGGGATCAACCCGGATTCGCCAATAAAGCGGAATGGAATCCCGCTGCCACAGCGGAACTGCCTTCCGGGGTGCTGAAAGCTCAGGCAACCGCTCCGTTGAAGGTGATGGGAACGTTCCGGCCGATGAACGTAACCGAGCCTGTCCCCGGCATCTATGTCGCCGATTTCGGACAAAACTTCTCCGGGTGGGTCGAGCTGACAGTTGCCGGTCCCCGTGGTGCTCTGATTACTCTCACTCCGGCAGAACTGTTGAAGGAAGACGGCACGGCAAATCAGAAGTGGACGGGATCACCGACGCAATTCCGCTACATTCTTAGCGGCGACGGCGAAGAGATATGGGCTCCCCGCTTCAGTTATACCGGCCTGAGATATGTTCAAATCGAAGGAGCCGTTCCTGCCGATTGGGTTCAACACAGCACGTCCCTATCCCAAGCCGGTGTTCGGCTGCTCCGCCTCGAAGGCCAAATGATTTACCCCGACATGCAAACTGCCGGAAGCTTCGAGTGCTCGGATCCTATTCTTAACAAGATCCACGAAATCATCAACTGGGCTATTCTCAGCAATACGAAAAGCATATTCACGGATTGCCCCCATCGCGAGAAGCTCGGCTGGTTGGAACAGATTCACCTGATGGGACCGTCCGTGGCTTATAATTATGATGTGCAAGCGCTGCTGACCAAAACGATGGAAGACATTCGCGACGCCCAGCAGCCGAATGGAATGGTGCCTACTACCGCGCCGGAGTATGTCGTATTCTCCGAGCAATGGCGCTGCTTCCGTGATTCCGTATCATGGGGCGCCACATACGTGTTATGCGGCTGGAACCTGTACAGGATGTACGGCAATACCCGCATTTTGGCGGAGCATTATGAAGGGATGCGGGCTTATGTCGACTACGTGACGGCATGCTCCGATCAGTATATCGTCCAGAACGGTCTGGGCGATTGGTACGATGTCGGCGACGGGGATCCCGGCTTCGCGCACAACACGCCGGTCCCTCACACCGAGACGGCAATGTACTTTCATATGACGGATGTGTTTGCCCAAATTGCCGAATTGCTAGGCAACCATCACGATGCCGGGAAATATACAGAGCTTCGTGAACAAATTAAACTGGCGTTCAACCGGACTTTTTTCAATCCCGAGACAGGCGGTTATGCTACAGGCAGCCAAACATCGAATGCTATGCCCTTGGTGCTGGGGCTTGTCGACGATAGACGCAAGAGCTCCGTTCTTCACCGTCTTATTGATGACATTCGGCGGCACGGCTATCATACGACGGCAGGCGATGTCGGTCACCGGTATGTCCTGCTCGCCTTAGCTCTCAACAACCGCTCGGACGTCATATATGACATGTCGCGGCAAACCGGCCACCCAAGTTACGGCTACCAGCTCGCTCATGGCGCCACGACGTTAACGGAAGCGTGGGACGGTCCCACTGTCGGCAAATCGCAAAACCATTTTATGCTGGGGCATCTGGAAGAGTGGTTATACGGAGGCTTAGCCGGTATTCGTTACCATTACGATGCAGAACTCGAGTCGTATCAGCTGATGATACAACCGTTTGTGCCTGTGGACCTCGATGCCGTCAGGGCTGCGCTTCGATTGCCTGCCGGCAATGTCCGCGCCGAATGGCGTCGTGACAGCGGGAATCAGCTTACGATGAAGGTTACCATTCCCGTAAACTGTGATGCGGAGGTTTACATCCCCTCTTCATCGGCGGCTGAAATTCATGAGAGCGGCATTCCTGTGGATCATTGCCCGGACACGGAGCTGGTCCGCATGGAACATGGATGCGCCGTTGTCCGTCTAGGTTCGGGACACTATGTTTTTACGAGTGCGATGCAGCCGACGGCGCCAACACATTTTTAATTCATGATAAGTACCTTCGGGCTGTGTAAAGGCTTACGAAGGTTCTTTTATTTTTCGATGGAGCATGTTACTCTGGAGACGAGATGTACGCGAGCACATGGAATAATGACTAATACCCATTATCAAAGGAGAGCTCACTATGAAATATCCAGCATTAACTCAAGAGCAATTGCTGCAGAGGCTTGCGCCTCCAAAAGGAAAGGTGCGGATGGTGCTCGACACGGATACTTTCAACGAAATCGACGACCAGTTCGCTGTCATCTATGCATTGCAATCCGAGGATAAGCTTCAAGTAGAAGCGTTGTATGCAGCTCCGTTTTATAATGAATTGTCTTCAGGACCCAAGGACGGGATGGAAAAAAGCTACCAAGAGATTCTAAAGATCCTGGAGCTTATGGACAGAGCCGGACTATATCCGGTCCACCGGGGCTCCGAAGATTATATGTCTGCCAAGA
Source organism: Paenibacillus sp. NPDC056579 (assembly GCF_042793215.1). Taxonomy (NCBI): domain Bacteria; kingdom Bacillati; phylum Bacillota; class Bacilli; order Caryophanales; family Paenibacillaceae; genus Paenibacillus; species Paenibacillus sp. NPDC056579. The sequence continues at coordinate 128,247 of NZ_JBHTVD010000004.1, read as the reverse complement.
ACCAGCCTCAGGAGAGTGAAGCCGCTCGAGATCTGGTGAAGCGTGCGATGGCAGCGAGTGATGATGATCCTCTCTATGTAGTCGCTATCGGAGCAATTACGAATGTAGCCTCCGCCATTCTTATGGAGCCGAAAATTATTGAAAAAATCGTCGTTGTATGGCTCGGAGGTCACGCACTTCATTGGCCGAATACCGAAGAATTTAATTTGCGGCAGGATCTGCATGCTTCGAGAATCGTATTGGACTCCGGAGTGCCGCTAGTATTGATCCCATGTATGGGAGTCACCTCGCATTTGAGAACGTCCTTGTCGGAAATCCGGGATTATGTGAAGGATGCGGGAGAGATCGGAAGCTATTTGTACGAAACTTATCTAAACTGCCATAAAGATCACTACGGCTACACCCGGGTCATATGGGATATATCCACCATCGCTTATTTGAACAATGAAGCCTGGACGCCAAGCTCTATCGTCCCTAGTCCTCTGCTCTCCGAGGATTTCCGCTGGAGCTTCGATTCATCCCGGCATTTCATCCGATATGTATGGAATATTCACCGCGATCCGATCTTTCAGGATGTATTCCGTAAGCTGTCACCGGTATGATATACGAATGGTTCATGTTAAAAAGACAGCGGGTTCATTAAGAGCCCGCTGCCATTTTTTATATGGCAAACTGTTGCAAGCCGTTCCTTACTTACTCAGCCTTGTCGCCTGCCAACTGTTCTAAGATTTTATCCAGCTTTCGGCCGATCTCCAGATCGTGTTTCTTCTTCCACTTTACATAATGCAGCACATTTAGCAAAACGCCTAACAACAACAAAAACATCAATAACGAAATGAGCTGAACAAGTCCTGACATGAATGAGAATCCCATAATTCCTCCAAAAGAGTTATTAAATTTCTCCATCTGCTGAAGTTCCCCGGAAACGTATTCATTCCATTGGGGTTAGAAAAATTCGTAAAGTCCTTCCGCAAAGTAGCTATATTCCTGCTCCGTTAACAACTTCTTTCCATAGCCTTCGAAGAACGCATCGATTTCCGATTGGACCTCAAATGCGCTTGGCTTCGGTCGAATGGCCAAAGATAGGTCGTATCTCGGATCACCGTACCCTCCGCCGCTCCAGTCGATGATGCTTGTGATTTTCCCGTTACTCACCAAAACGTTATCAATAGTGAAATCTCCGTGGATTAGGGTTTGGCAAGTGGGAAGCGGTTTGTTCGTCTTCAGCATTTCGAGCAGCTCTGCCGTTCCATCAACCGAATAATGAGTAAGGTTATATTCCGCCCTGCTTAACATATCCTCCAACCAAACGGAATCGCTGCTGATGAGTGCATCAGGACAAGGAGTGGAGTGAATGGTTGAGAGTACAGCTCCGAAATGATAAATGATTTCATGCTTTTTATCGGTATTCCGCTCTTTCATCAATGTTTGCCTTAAAGTTTCCCCTTCGAAAAATGGCAGCAGCGCCCATACCTGCTTTTCATTCTTTTGCTCAGCAAACCGGTAAACCTCTGGAATTGGCAGCTCTGTGCTGCGCAAGCCGTTTAATACATGAACTTCTTGGGATAACCAGGAGCTGTAGGGCTCGACTTTTGATCTTTTTACAACGAATCGGCCTCTTGATCCTTCAATAATCGCTACATCCGATGTATAGCCTTGCCTAGGAAATGTTAGGCTTGTAATAGTACCTGCGTACTCGATAATTTCGGAGGGCAGTTCATCCAGACGGATCGGATCCACAGGTCACACCTCAACAGTTATTTTCCTAATAATAACATATTTTAAATCTATTAACTTCAATAATTGAACAAACGGACCATATCAATCTTAAATTCATATGAATATAGATAAAGTATACTCGAATTCCTAATTGAAGGAGTGATGCTCCATGCGCTTGCTTGGAATAGATACCAGCAGCAGTAATACGGCCGGGGCCGCCTTCCTGCCTTCCGGCAAAACAAAAGCGGTCTGGCTATGGGATACGACGAAAATCAGCACCAACACCGGCCGTAATGAGATCATTCAATTCGCACGTAAGAAGCAGATTACTCTCATTTATCTACAGGTAATATCATCCGTTCCCAAGAATGCCTATCGTGCTTTCATCAGGTCGTCAGCTTCCTCCGGTATTCAAATCCATGCGTTGGATGGAGCGCCGGACTGGATTCTGCCCAATCAGCTCATAAGAATCAGCAGTCTGGTCAATTGGGTAAAGACCTACAACAATTCCGTCACTGTCAATGAACAGTTTGCCGGCATCCAGGTCGATATCGAGCCCTATCTGCTGCCGGAGTGGTATCAGGACCAGGAAACAGCCATAACCAATTGGCTGGAAGCCTTAACTTTGCTTGCTCAGGGTACACAAGATACCACACTAATTATTAGTTCCGCCCTCCCGTTCTGGGTGGACCAAATCATAGTCCCTGCAACACAGAGCACATTCATAGAATCCGTCTTTCAGCTGATGAATAACGTTACCCTTATGTCGTATCGCGATCAAGCTCAGACTGTAGTGGATATCTCGGACAACAAGCTCGTTTTGGCGGACAGTCTGGGCAAAAGAGTCTTTGTCGCCCTGGAAACGAATCCGACTTCGGAGGGACTTTATTTAACCTTCTACGACGACGGACAAGCCATTATGGATAACCATATGGCCGAGATCGACCATTTGTTAAGCATCCATCCTTCCTATGCCGGTATCGCAGTTCATGACTATAACGGCTGGCGAAATTTAAAACCATAATGTTAGTCCACACCCTATCAAGTTATCTCGAATAAGCTATTTATTATTGATAGTGGAGGTGAAGCGCCATGTCTAAGTTTCTGAACTACCTCGGCGGCGTCATAGGTGGATTTAGCCTCATTTATGTCCCTGTTTCGGGAATGCTCCTAAGCTTGGAACCTTTGTTTGATACGGTAGGCATCCTAGTCATGATTGTTTTCGCCGTCGCCTTAATCATCAATGGTGTGCGTTCCCTGTTAAGCAAGAATTAATTGCATATTTCTTAAATAACTCCCGGCACCGGGAGTTATTTTGTCTGGCTCGCAATATATTGGCTCATCTCTTCCTGTACTTTGCGCAAAGCGGTGTTCACGTCGGTTTTCCCCCCCAACATCGTATGCTGCCGCATTCAGCCGTTTTCTTGCCTCCCCGTCGAACGGAGTAGGCTTATGCATCGGACGGGGCTGAGCGCCGAAAATCGCCTGAACGAAACAGCCTAGCGCGTAGGCTATCGCGATACGAGCTATTTTTGCTCCGCATTCAAGCAGCTGGAGGGAGTGCCTCCTCTGGAATTCAGACGATCCGGACAATAGTCCGACATGCAGTCAGGAGATGCTTACATCCCCTGCTTCTCTCCATTTAAAGCGGAATCCAACTGACCTGAAGGTGAAGACTTTAGTTCCTTTTCCCTCCCAGCCATTTATCCATACCAAAAACAGACATAGTTTTAAACTAAAACTAATTATGTATTTTAGTTAATTTTAGTTTTAATTTAATAAATTTAACGTTTGACAACAAATTCATCGTGGTGTTATCATAAAATCAACATAAATAATAGCGCTTACAAATAATCATTTCCTAATTCTTATTTCTGGATTGGTATAAATTTTACTAAATATTTTACATATTTCATCAAGCTTATGTAGGAATAAATCCAGGGGGGACGTTGTATGGCGAAAAGGAGAAAAGGAAACACCACAACGATTTTGTTATCATCCGTATTACTTATTACCTCCATCAGTGGCTGCAGCACTGCGGGAACCAAGGAAGACACCACAGGGAAGGGAGACACCCAGAACACACCTGCGCCAACTCCGGCATCGATCAACAAACCGGTCGAGCTCACCGTGTACTCCGCTCCCGGAGATTCGGAAGAGTCATGGAACGAAAGATTCGGCGATCCTATTCGCAAGAAATATCCCAATATCTCATTCAAGTTTATCAATCCCAGAAATAACGATGCGCAGAAGCTTCAAAATTTGCTAGTTGCCGGCACTACGATAGATATTTATTACGAGTCGATCGGCGGATTTTTCGTCAATGTGCCTCAATACAATCTGCAGCAGGATTTATCTCCCCTTATTAAAAAATACAATGTAGATTTGAACGCATTCGAGCCTACATTAATCGATGCCATGAAGACGAATTCCAGCGGACAAATCTGGGGACTTCCCGTCAATAATAACAATATGGTCATGTACTACAATAAAGATATTTTCGATCGTTTCGGTGTGCCTTATCCTAAGGACGGCATGACATGGGACGAAGCCATAGACATGTCGCAGCAATTTAATAAGTCGGTAGAAGGGAGTAAATACGCCGGATTGGCGGTATCTCCAAACCATATACTGCGGATGAACCAATTCTCACTGCCGCTCGTTGACTCCAAGACTACTAAGACGACATTTGCTGATGAAAAGTGGAAAACGCTGCTTCAGACGATGTTCGTACGGCCTGCTGCGAGCGAAGGCTATAAGGATAAAATCCGCAGCTTAAGCAATAAGCTGCCGTACGCGACGGAGTTCACCCGAACGCAGGACTTGGCGATGTATGTACATCAATCCAATCTGCCTTTTATCGATTCTACCTACAAAACAACGAACTTTAATATCGTCTCGCTTCCGACATTCAAAGACATGCCGGGCATAGGCTCGCAGGCGTATCCTACGTTCTTTACAGTACCGGCCAACAGCCAGTTCAAAGAAGAAGCATTCCAGGCCATTCAATATTTGGTCTCCGGCGAGTACCAAATGGCCTATTCGAAGAAAGGCGTCATGCCGGTATTAAAGGACGATAGCTACAAAAAAGTGTTCGCAACGGAGACGGAGTACAAGGATGTTAATTTCAGCGCAGTGTTCCGGAACCAATTCGCTCCGATTCCTAGTAAAACCGCTTACGACGGGTTGGCCGAAGGAGCGCTGACCTCTCAATTCATTGACTTGTCTTTGGGTAATGTAGACGTCAATTCGGTGTTAAGAAAAGCGGAGGAAGACGGCAATTTGAAAATAGAGTCCGAAAAGCTGAAAAAATAGAAAAACAAGCAGTCTAAGACCCGATTTGGCGTCTTCGGCTGCTTGTTTTTGTAAACATCGCCTATTCTCTATTCAATGAGCATGCTTAGCAATCTCCTGCGCGAAGACGCTCGAGCTCGATGCTTGCGAGCAGAAGAGGCGCTACGCCCATAAGCACATCGCTGACCACCGCTTCGCTCAAATAATAGGCATAAGAACCATCGCGGTATTTGCGTCCTCCGAGTCCTGCGCCATGGCATATGCCGTGAAGATGCACTCCCTGTTCATCCTCTGTGACGAAACGGGTAAAAATGCCTTCGTAAGCACGTTCGACGACACTTCGGTCTATTTCGGCCAAGTAGTTGAGCCGGATCCCTTTAGCCAGAGCATACGTGAGCATGCATGACCCGGATGCCTCCAAATAGTTGCCCGACCGGCCGTTGCAATCCATCACCTGATACCACACGCCGCTTTCTTGATCTTGAGCCCGGACAACGGCGTTCGCCATACGCTCAAAGATGCCAAGCAGCTGTCCGCGCTTCGGATGACGGACAGGGAAATGCTCCAGCGCATCGACCAGCGCCATGGCATACCACCCCATCGCTCTCCCCCATACATGGCGGGAGCGCCCGGTGGCTCCATCGCACCAACGCTGCTCTTTGCTCTCATCCCAGGCGTGATGGAGGAGGCCCGTCTGCGGGTTGCGCGTGTGCTTCTCAACGAGCAGCAGCTGGCGTGCCGCTTCGTCAAACCAGTCGTTCTCGCCAAACGTGCCGGCGAACTCCGCCATGAATGGCGAAGACATGTATAAACCGTCCAGCCACATTTGATAAGGGTATATTTTCTTATGCCAGAATCCGCCCTCTTCCGTCCGTGGCTGACCAATCAATTGCGATTCCAGCAGCCGTGCCGCCTGTGCGTACTTGTCTTCTCCGGTTTCCCGCCACAGCCTCATCAAATGCTTGCCTTTGTTAATATGATCCAGATTATAGTCTTCCAGCGTGTACCCTTGAATCGATCCGTCCTCCTGGATGAACACATCCATTTGGCGCTTGACGAAATCATGATACCGCGACTCTTGCGTCCAATCTCCAAGCTGGCGGATGGCCGTCAACGCCATGCCGGCAACGTAGCCCCATTTATTGCTTATATTGGGATGGTATCCGTCTACAGCGCGTGACAAGATCGTTTCGGCGATTTTGACGGACATCCGTTGTTCATTCTGTATATTAACAGTAGCCTGCATATTCCGTTTCCTCCTGTCTATGGTGTAAATAACGGCAAGCTGTCGAATTGCTCGGGGACCTGAACCAAATAAAGATTGCCGTACCCGTTCTTATCGCTCGTAAACAATACTTGCTTGCCATCGGCGCTAAAGCGCGGATGTGCGTGTACCTTTTGCGAATGAAAGCTGCAGCGCAGCTCGCAAAGCGTTCGGGGGCCGTCGTAGACGCCGCCGATTTTTCTCCATATCGTAAGCGACTTTACATCGCCTTTCCCGTCAACGATCGCTTGGCCAAGCCCGTCTGCATAAGCATGCCACGTATTGAATGGGAACTCCGTCTCTTCCATCCCTGTATTATCGTAACGGATTGAACCGAAAAAGTTGGTTCCGTTCGCACGAAAGCCGTGATAGCCGATGGTGTGGCCGTCCGGGTAAAAAAACTCATGACCCACCTTCTCTCCAGGTTCGAGCCTTGCCCTGATCTGCCACGCTTCCCCGGAACGGAGATCCAATCCCCATATGCGGTGGTCTACAAGATGCCAGGGTCCCTCATGACAAAAGGTCATAAGCCAAGGCTCGACGGGAGAAGTATTAATATGGGTAATAAATCGTTTGGCCTCATATACCTTCTCCGCGCCGCCTTTTTCTGCGTCAATACGAATGATCATGCTGTGCGGGGCTGCTTCCATAAGCTCGCGGTGACCGACGTACCCGTTGCCGAGATCCAACCGGATGCTTGAGGATAAATCCTCCTGCACGCACGTCAGGACATAGCTGCCGCACGCGGTAGCACTGGCGTTCCCGAGACGATAGCCATCAGGCGCTTCATACAAGAGGACCTCTTCCAAAGTCGATAAATCCAAACGGAACAAGCTTCGGTCTTTCTTGATAAAAGCGGCACTTCCATCCGGCAGCAAAGATGCATCCAATTGGTCGTTATCCGGGTAAACCGTAAGCTGAGTGATTTCACCGCTTTCCACGTGCAAGCTGTACAAATTCGCGCTGTTTCCCCGGTCCGAGACGAACAAAAGGCACTGTCCCCCGTCATACCAACCGCTTTCAGTAAAATACAAATGATGACTGTGTGCTTTATAGTCCGTCAACTGCGTCACTTCAAGTCCTGTCAGCCGGTCCGTGTAGGTCTTCCGCTCCGAAGGCCAGATGGTTCCTTTTCTCATCTGCATATCCTCCTTCTCCAATTGGCATTTTTTACAAAAATGGCTTAAGCCCTTCCCACTTCACGTTCCAGCTTCCGTCCTTCGGAAAGCCCGGGTTCATCGCCTGCTCATTGCCTCTCCAGCCGCAGGCCATCATGGCAACCGCTGTCAACAAGCCGCCGTTCCCCGGCAAATAGGCCGTCAGCCCCGGACGCTGGTAATTGTGGCCGTTGGCCAAATACGAATTCTTGGTCGCATCCATAAGCAGGAAATCAACCGCCAGCTCCGCTTCTCCCAGTCTGGCAGCGGTCATCGCGCACATCGGGAAATCCCAGCCCCAGGCGGAATCCCACTTCCATACCTCCTTCACCTTCATCAGCGTGTTCCTCATAACCTCATGGTCAACCAGAGTTCCCGGCAATATGCCAAGAGCACCTAGCATGGAAGGATGGTCCCGATTTTTTTCGGTGAATGTATCCGGACAATTCTCATGAGCGAGATAAACACCTTCCGCTTGCGGCGGTGGAGCCATGGAAGCTGCTACCTCAACCCACCTTGGATTGACTTCCTCCTTCAGCCTTTCTGCCCACTGTACCGCAATTTCCAATCCTTGCTTCCAGTATTCCAGCTCATAAGGCGGATTCTTGCTGCTGTGCAAGTGATGGCATTCCTGCGCAGGAATCAATGGAGGCCCGAGATCGAACACACGCTTTTCCTCATCTAAGTGAGCGTACGATACCATGAAATCCGCTGCCTCGAATACGATATCGCGGTATTGCTCCAGTAATTCGCGCGAAGGATTCGCTTGGTAGCACATCTCCGCCAGGACCATAGGATGAGGCTGCTGCCAGATTAGGCCGGGAGCGACCGGGGATGGGCATGGCTTGCCGTCAAAGCCGACCATTTTGGGCCAGCGGGCGCCTTCATACCCTTGTGAGGCCGCCAAATCACGAGCGATCGGTAGAATCTCGCGATACCATTTCATGCTCTTCAGCAAGTAATCTTCCCTGCCCCATAATGGAAAATGCGACGCGTGCCACCAATGCATCTCCAAGTGAGCCTTGCCGAACCAGCTGTTGTACATGAGTCCCGTCTCCTGAGGAGGAATGGTGCCTCCGCTATGCATGGCGCACAGGAACTGCGATAGTACGACCCGGCGTTCCAGCTCGAAAGCTCTCGGGTCGGAGCTGCCGGAAAAATCGATGGCCGCTCCGTTCATCCAGAATGCCTCCCAGCCTCTCTCGCTGGATTCCACAATATCACGGATGGATACCGTCTGTGGTGATTCCGGAGCAAAGGAGACAGAAAATTCAAACAATTCTCCATGTACCTCAGGCACTAATGTGAACTCATGCGTTCCCGATCGCTCCAGACGTCCTGAGCTCCATTCCCAGCCGACCACATAACGGTCCTCGTCCATCGTTCTTTCGAGCAGCGCCCGGCTGGCTTCCAGCTTGGTAAGCAGCGTCCGGTGCCGTTCGTCATTGTCCCAATCCGGATACACAGCTTTGGCCCAAGCCGTATGAACCATATCGGGTGCGGGAAAGCGCATGAACACTTGAAGACGGCCTTGGGCGATCAGCGGAGATTCCACACGTACGCCGACCGTATCGGAATCGGCGTGGCATGCCGTAGTTACGCGAACAGGAATACCCTGTACGGTATATTCACTGGTTACGACTCCAGTCCACAAATTTAATTGCTGTTGTATGTTTGCCATATCTTCTGCCGCAGCTTCCTCGCCGGACTCCAGAAGAAACCGGAAGGAAATTCGGCCGAGCTGCAGCCGATGCGGATTTTGCCGCAGCCAATGATAGGCTTCCGGGTTGTTACCCGGCTTCATAGGATAGCCTACGAGCCGGCCGTGGGTATCGAACATCTGTTGGTCAGCATCCTTATCCGTAAACCGGTTCGGGCCTCCTGTGAAATGCCAGCCCCAATTGGACTGCGTGCCGAGCGGCACCTCGTACTGCTCCGGGAACGACTGCAGCCCGGTAATGTCGCAGCTGAAGGCAAATTCCGAATTGCCCACGGAAAATGGGGACAGCGGATCCAATTTGTTCAGCTCGGGATTATGTCTTTCTACGATTCGTCGTCTATCCATATGATTTCCTCCTTGGACCTTATGCCGGAGGACCCGTCCTTATTCGATCGGAAAGTCCATCCGGGTTCTCATCATATCCCGATACTTGCCGGGGGTAATATCTTTAAATTTGCGAAAGATACGGATAAAGCTGTTCTCGTGCTGGTAGCCTACCATTAACGCGATGTCCGATATGCGGGAATCGGTTTTGATCAGCAGCTCAGCCGCGCGATCTACACGCAGTTGGGTTAAGTAGTTGTATATGGTCTCGCCCGTCTCCTGCTTGAACACCTGGCTGGCAAGACTACTGCTGATTCCAATAGAATCGGCGATTTCGGGAATGCCGATCGGCTCTCCGAGATGCTCCTTCATATAGTCGATCATGCGCTGGCACATCATGAAATCTTTGCTTTCAACAAGCTGCCGATATCGCTGAATCAATGGAACCATTCTGCGGTTCAGCTCCAGTCTTATGTCGTCCAGATGCAGCGTCTCGAATTGCTCGTAAGCGGGACCCGTCTCCTGCTCCTCCGCCGGATGGAGCTGTTCAATCCGTTCAGCCACCTCCTGAAGGAAGGACACTACAGCTGAAGGATATTCGTATTGTGTGCGCAAATGGCTGAAAATTCGATCCATCGCGTCGTTAGCCGTAGGCTCATCTCCCGCTTGAATGGCATGAATCAACTCTTCAAGCGCGCGTCCGACAGGAAGCGGATCTTTCACTTCATGCTCCGACACTTTATGGAATGGAATTACTTGGCCGTAGCCTTGATATACGCGGTACGCCAGGGCATTCTCCGCTTCAAGCATAGCTTGCTTTAATCGCGTGACATCCGTCTGCGGGGTGCTGACGCCCGCGGATACTCCGAACTTCAATAAATCGAAGATGACGCCGATTGCTTCGGACAGCTTTTTTTCCGCAGATTCCCCTTGCTCACGAGGCTGCAGCAGAACAGCGGTCTTGTCTCTGCCAAAATCGGTGCAGACGATTCGCCACTGCGGCTCGAACAGCTCGGCAATAATGTTCGCAAACGCGAATTTTAACAGCGACCGGTCCGAATCCGAATATCGCCTCAACCACTCTTCGAACTTGTCGATCGACAAAATGGCTACGTATACCGGAGCCTTCTGCCAATCGCTAAAGTACCGGTCCCACTTCTCCTGAATATCCCGTTTGCCGGTCAAATTGCCGGTATACATATCGTGGAGCAGCTTGGAGGACGCCTCCGATATCGTCTCTCGGACCAGCCTGGACAGATGCGCATGGTTACTGATCAGCTCATCGGTCAGCTTCTCGAGGTCGATGCCTCCCATTCCGTCCTCTCTTCGCTCATAGGCACTGAACAGCTGCCGCAACCGCCGCACCGGCCGAAACGCCTCGGCATTAATATAGAAGATCGTCACCCCGCCGAGCGCCAATGCGGCAATGGATACGAGCAATACGGTATCGCGGACCTTTTTGGACTTGGCCAGCAGGCTGTCCTGCACAACAATGGAAACATACTTCCACCCTGTTACGGGGGATTCCAATTGATTCACGAGCAGCTTACGGTCCCGGTAAGTGATATCGCCGTTATGCTCTTCTTTCAGCTTGGCAAGCACCTGTCCCATCGCTTCCTGATCGAACTCAAAATTCGATACGGAGTATAAGATTTCTCCACGCTCGTCAATGATGTAACGCATCCGGTTAATATCATTAAGGCTTGTGTTCAGCTTGGAAAACAGCTCTTCATCCTTCAGATTGACGGCGACAATGCCCCTAAACTCGCCCTGCAGCTTGATCTTTCGGAACAACGTCAGCTCCGAACCGTTTTTGCTCGCACCTGCGGGAACCTGCCTCTGCTTGATGACCGTCATCTTATCCCCAAACTCGTCTGCTACGCCAATCCACGCGGAGTCGTCAAACGTCAGCTTGCTGGAGCTGTAGCCTTGAGGGATGGCGACGAAGCTGCCCCTTTTCAGATCATAAATATAAATACTCTTCACATACTTCGAGTTGCTGACCAAGGTGGACAGCAGCTGATACAGCTCCGAGATGTTGCTGTACGAATTTTGAACCTCGCTTGTCAAAAATTGATACACATTGGCATTCAACGCCACCTGAATCGCTACCTGATCGCTCTCTTTGATCGAATCGTCGATCACGTTCATGTTGAACTGAAGCATTTGGCGCTGGGGCTCGCTTAGCTCCTCTTGCAGCACCGATTTGGATGTATAATAGGAAGTCAGGCTTACGGCCAGAATGATGAGGAAAACCGATACGGTCAAAATCAATACAAGCCGGATTTGTGTATGAGCCCAATTGTACTTTAGCCATTTCTTGAGGGATTGCATCACGAATTCGTTCCCACCTTATGCCGAATATTGTTCAATTATATCGCGATTCGGCCCCCAAGACACGCATAACCTGGTTTTCCCCTTCGCTTCAGCCTTACAAGCCCAGATGTTCTTTCATTCGCTCCGTTTCAATCCCTGCCAGCAGTACTATGCCGATACCGTGAGTATCATTAAGATTCCAACCCAAATCATGCTTGTAATACGCGTTGTGATAGGACCAGCTGGACCCCTTGCACACGCCGTACAGATTGCCGCGCTTGTCGATAGCACGATCACACAAGCCTTCCCATCCCTGCAATACCGCACGAACATACGGATCCTGATCTTCCAGCCAGCCATGTCGAACTCCTAAAGCGAAGCCGTACATGAACATCGAGGTGCAAGAAGCCTCCTCGTAGGATTCAGGATCGGTTAATACCTGATGCCATAAACCATGTATCCCCTGAAGTTTGCGGTACCCCTCGGCCAGCTCGCGGTAGAAGGAAAGAATCTCCGCATAGCGCTCATTCTCTCTAGGAAGGACGGCAAGCAGCACAGCCAGTGAAAAGAAGACCCAGCCGTTGCCCCGGCCCCAGGTCGTTCGGGACTGTTTGCCAAGATTCACGTCATACACATGGGACATAATGCTTTGCTCCGGCATGAACAAATACTTCTTATATAGCAAAAGCTGCCGGGCAGCTTCATCGATATAGCGAAGATCGCCTGTAAGCTCAGCGTACCTGCATAAAAAAGGAACGCTCATATACATATCGTCGCACCACATCGTGTTGTGCATGCTTGGAGATACGCCGATATGGCGGTACAAAGCTCCATCCTCCATGCGGTCCTGCTCGTTCATAATATAATGTGCTATGTCGTCAAAAATAGGCTGTGCCCCTTTCAGAGGGCGGATACGATCCGCAAGGATCGCCAGCGCCCCGAACGACCCGCAGTCATCCAGGCTGTCGATATGAGACAGCTGATTATTCAGCCCGGCTGCGCCATAGCGTTCGCGGTCCCATAGAGAATAAGCGTACGTTGATGTTGCGAACTCGACATGGCGGCTCACATAGTCCAATAGATCATCCCTGCGCAGCACGCTGCCTGTTTCAAGAAGTCCGAACAGCGTAACGCCGAGCGGGTAGTTCCATCTTCCGAACAGCTCGTTCTCGAGAAACGGCCGAATATTGGCGCCGGGCTCGTCCGTCGTCCAAAAGATCGAGCCTCCATCGCCATCTGCTATCGTATCCAACATGAGATATTCGGCAGCATCTACTTGGGTATCTGCTGGAAACGGGCCCAAATACAGCCATTGGCCATCGTAGCCGTGAATGCGGCGCGGACAAGCCAGCTCTACCTTCGAGGATGTAAGCTCCGCCTGAAATCCCCAGCCGTCTTCGCTCGCCATACATTGCACGAGTAGCTCCTGTTTGCCGGGTTTTGCGTCCACTTGCAGGGAAAAGTCTCCGCGGCGGGGCACGCTATAGATTTCACTGCCTTCAAGCACGAACGAGATTGGGCCATAGGCCGTTCCTTCGATCGTTACCCGTTCCACGGCTGCAGAATTGTTCACAATCGTCGTCCATGCATAGGCGGATGCTCCGGGACGATGTCCGTAAAGCGCCTGCAGCCCGCCGGATTCCTCAAGAGCATCCCCTCGGGAAGGAAGCCATTCCGCACCCGTGCTCGCTTCCGCTTGGGAAGCTCCGGGAATCGACTTGAGGGCCGAATCCACGGGAGCCGTATAAATCCAGCCTTCCTCCCCTTCGCGATCCGTTGAAGGAGCAAGGAAGTGATACGGCTTGTTTTTGCGATTGCCCGTACCGAACTCCGCGCCGCTGCCCCCGGCTGCATTTTTGCCCAGCTCCAGCACGAAATGATTCCAGCCTCGCAGCAGGGCAACCTTCAGCTTAATCAGCGCGGCTCCCTCCGACTCCTCTTCCGGTGCGGAACCGAAGCGCTTTTCGCCGTTGTGGTATAGCCGCACAGGACCGTAGCAGCGCACATGGAAAATAAAGTCCTGCGCCTGGTCCACCCAAAGCTTGGCCCAAGCGTATACGCGCTGGCCTTCCTTCAGCTCAGGGAACATGCTGCCTATAGGAAACTGATAAAGATGATGATCCTGCTTGAGAATCTCGCTGTCTCTGGTAACCCGATATACTGGTCCATGCGGCGGATTGTCGCCAACATATCGCTGAGCCATGACGGCCAGCACATGAGGGATATCCGTGCCGGATGTTTGTGAAGCAATGCTTTCTATTGGATTAAAATAAGGGCTCACTTCTTTGTATCCTCCTTCGTTGCCCCGGGCAGCTAATTCTACTTATGACTGCCTCCGAGCACTTCTTCGATCGTAACCGGACGATGCTCCTTAACCGAGCGCCATACGGCTTCGCCTGCAGCCACTGAATATGCTCCGTCTTCTGCGCCGGATAAAATGCGGTACGGGCGCGCAGGATCCTCGCCCATGAACAGGTCCTCCAGCAGCAGCGGATCGCCGCCGCCGTGTCCGCCTTCGCGGTGAACCACATGAAGCGTTTCTTTGGAGCCGAACAGCGGGAGATAATCGATCGTTTGCACCGGGGTCGGAAACGGAGTTCTGCCCGGCATATGATATTCCATCGTTTCCAACCGGCCTTTCGTTCCGTTAATGGCCAGACGGTACCCTTCGTACGGCAAGGAGAAATTGACCGAATAGCTGAGCAAGGCGCCTTCGTTATACTTAATTGTTGCGGAGTACGTATCCTCGATATTGATTTGCGAATCGAAGATGCATTGATCCGGGCGATAGTCGGAATACGGGAACGACGATTTGCCCGCTTCCAGCGAACCCAAGTGGTCATCGGGAACACGAATGTTTTTGCTGCGGGCGTTCCATCGCGAGTAATAGGTACAATCCGCAGTGTACTCACAGGTGCTGCAGAACCTGCCGTCTTCCTTCTTCGGGTTCAGCTCTCCTTCGGCGCCGTAGTAGTTCAGCGCTCCGTAGGCGAATACCTCCACCGGCTTCTGCCCGATCCACCAGTTCACCAAATCAAAGTGATGGGTACATTTGTGGATGGACAATCCGCCGGACAGCTCGCGAACCCTGTTCCAACGCTTGAAGTAGCTGGAGCCATGGTACGTATCCAAATACCAGTTCAGATCGATCGACGTAATCCGGCCCAGCTTCCCTTCCAGCACCAGCTCCTTGATTCTGGTATGGATCGGCGCGTACCGGTAATTGAACGTTACAGTGACGCTACCTTTGCTTTCCTTCTCCGCCTCCATCACGCGCCGGCTATCTTCGCCTGTCGTGACCATAGGCTTCTCTGTAATAACATCCAGATCACGACGCAGCGCGGCTATCAAATATTGCGCGTGCGTGTCGTCGCGGCCCGCTACGATAATGACGTCCGGACGCGTTTCATCCACCATCCGGTCGAATTCGTGTTCATTATAAGTTTTCACATCCGCATTCTCGGGAAAACGAGTGCGATACAGCTCGAAGCGCATCGGATCCCGGTCCAGCAAGCCTACAAGCTCGCATGTGCCCGCGAATGTGGACAAGATCGGCTTGGCGAACATCCCGAGCGCTCTGCCGCTTACTCCACAGATTGCATATCTTTTCTTCTTCATCGTACAGTCCTTTCTTACGCTATCTTCTAGATGCGCACCGGAATGAGCAGCAGGCGCCATCGCCGGAGAAATATTCTCCGGCAGGTCACCTGCTGGCTTGTCCCGCTATTTTTTTACTTTGGCATACCAGTCCTGAACACGCTTGGTAACTGTTTCACCACCGGATTTGTTCCAACGGTCTACGAATTCGTCGAACTTCTCCAGCGGCCAGTCGCCGATAACGATTTTGGTTACGTATTCCTGGAAAAGCTTGTGCGATTGAATATCCGGGAAGCCTTCGTATACGGTGTTCGGCAGGCCGTCTCCTGCGATACGGCGAGCATCCGCCGTGTTCACGACAAACATATCCGACACCATTTTTTGCATATTTTCAGGAACCGTTTCCTTAATACGGATGTCCATATCCTCTTTCGTCGTCAGATTGCGCATGCCGAGCGCAAGCGGACGGCTGTCCTCCGGCGGAAGGAGCACCTTCTTGCCGTTTTCCACCTTATGCTGCAAGCCTTCGATACCGAAGCGGACAAATTCGTCGTTATTTGTATCATAGAAGAAGTCCAAGAGCTTCAGGGACGCTTCCGCTTTGTCTTTGGCCGCCAGCGGGATAATCCATTCCGGCTCGCCCATGCTTTTCTGAGTAACGAAGCCTTGGAAGCCCTCGACCTTCGGCATCGGCATTCCCACGATATACGCATCCGGCGCACCCTTCAGCATCGCGTTATAACGGTCGCGCACGTTGGCAGGCAGATGATACCAGCTGCCGACCAGGTTGTTGTTGATCTTGGCCTGCCACACATCGCCCTTGTTCAAGAAGGTTTCGTTGTCCAGCAGCTTTTCTTTGTACAGGTCGCGAATATAAGCAATGGCCGCCTTCATATTCTTGGTCACGCCGGCATATTGAATTTTGCCTTCATAGATGTCCCACTCCGGGCTTCCTTCCCACATCGCGACTCCATACATGCCGAAGAGATGATCCATCCATTTGCCGAATTCCCGTCCCGAGGTCGGAAGCTCGTCCTTCTGCCCGTTGCCGTTCGGGTCCTTGTCGCGGAATGCCCGCAGAACCTCCTTGTACTCCTCCGCCGTCTTCGGCATTGGAAGTCCGACCTTGTCCAGCCAATCCTTGCGGATCATCGGTGCCCGTTCAGGAACTAGGAACACCTTCGGCACATAATAGATATGTCCGTCAGCCGAAGCCGAGCGCACAATGTCCCATGCTTCCTTAGGAATGTTCTTCCACACGTTCGGAGCGTATTTCGGTAGCAAATCATCCAGCGGCAGCGCTCCGCCTTGTTGAATCAGCGTTTGCTCGATGCCCCCGATCGGACGGAGTATATCCGGCATGTCGTCCGACGCGATCAGCAGATTGAGGTATTCCGTCGGTTCCGAGCCTGGAGGCGTTGTTATCAATTGATATTCCACACCTGTCTTCTCGGCGACATATTTCACGTGAGCGTTATTGCTGTCCGGAATGGATCCGACGCCCATATGGCTTTTGAACACTTTGACTTGAACGGATTTTCCGTCCTTACCGTTAGCACCGGATTTATTCTCCCCTGCGCTGGAGCATCCGCTGAGTGCGGCAGTTGCGGCAAGCGCGATTAATGCCGACCATGTCGTCGTTTTTCTAAGCATCTGTTTCGACATGCTGTTTGTTCCTCCCTTTTAATAAATGAAATGATCTCTATATCAAGCTGAACATGGAGCTTAATACCGTAGGCGTTATTCTTTCAGCGAGCCTAGCATGGAGCCTTTTACGAAATACTTTTGCAAATAAGGATACACCAAAACGATAGGAATAGTTGCAAAAAGTATCGTTGCCGCCTTCAAAGTCGTCGTATTGAAATCGTAGTCGCCCAAGAACATGTTGACGGCTGCCAGCTCCTCCGGCGATTGCAAATAAGCGCGAAGCTTAACCTGAAGCGGCCATAAATCCGGATTGCGGATAAACAATACGGCGCGCTGGAATGAGTTCCAATAGCCCACAGCATAGAACAAGCTGACCGTTGCCAGAACGGGCTTGGAGAGCGGCAGGAAGATGCGGAACAGCACACCCGCGTCGTTACATCCGTCGATTCGGGCCGAGTCGTACAGCTCCGCCGGCAGCCCCATAAAGAAGGTTCGGATGATAATCATATTGAAGGTCCCGATCAATCCGGGAAGAATCAAAGCCCAGAGCGAATTCATAAGCCCCATCTCCCGAACCGTCAAGAAGAACGGAATGAGCGGCGCATTGAAAATCATGGTGACGATAATCCCCAGCATAATCGGCTTGCGAATAAGAAATTCCTTATGGGCTAACGGATACGCCATAAGCACCGAGAACAGCATGCTGAGCAGCGTACCTAAGACCGTAATGTACACAGTGATGCCGAAGGAGCCCCACAGCCCTTTATTTTGCAAAATATGCGTCCACGATGCCGTCGTGAAGTCTACGGGAAGCAGAAACACCTCCTTGGAGTCTGCGGCAATGGGCGAGCTAAAGGATACGGCAAGCAGATGAACCAAGGGCAGCAGCATCGTAGCGGCAGCCGCCGCGAGAAGCAAGTAATTGATTACCTGGAATATTTTTTCCCCTAACGTTTGTTTCATTACCATAACCCCTGTTCTGTTTTTCGTGCCATCCGGTTAAAAATCCACAGCAGCGTAAAACCGATGACGGATTGGAATAATCCGATGGCCGTCGTCACACTGTATTGTCCCTGCAGAACCCCTGCACGGTAAACATACGTTTCAATAATGTCGCCGACGGAATAGGTCATTGGCGTTAACAGGTTATAAATCTGGTCGAAGCCGAGCTCCAGGAAGTTACCGATATTCAATAAGAACAGTACGAGAATCGTCGGGAACATAACCGGAAGCGTAATATGAATCGTCTGCTTCCACCGGTTGGCACCGTCCATAACCGCGGCTTCGTACAAATTCGGATTAATTCCCGCAATCGCCGCAAGATAAATGATCGTTCCCCAGCCGATTTCCTTCCAAATGCTGGATATGACGACAATGGTACGAAAATACGCTTGCTCCTGCATGAACAAAATCGGTTCGAGGCCGAACCAGCCGCGGACCATATTGGCCACGCCTTGGGTGGAGAGAAGCTCGAATACGATACCTCCGACGACTACCCAAGACAGAAAGTGCGGCAGGTAGAACAAGCTTTGAATGACCCGCTTGGCGAGCATAATTCTTAATTCATTTAATAGAAGAGCGAGAATGATCGGTGCCGGAAAACCGAATACCAGCTGATAGAGCGCGATCATCGCCGTGTTTCTCAACACGTGGTAGAAATCCTGATAAGTAAAAATAAACCTAAAATTGTCTAAACCGACCCAAGCGCTACCCGTAATTCCTTTAAATATTTGATAGTTTTGGAATGCGATTACGCTTCCGGCCAAAGGCACGTATTTAAACACTAGGTAGAACAGTACGCCGGGAAGAACCATCAAATACAGCATCCAATGTCTTTTCACATTCGTCAGGTATAGGTTCACATAGGAGTGTAATTTCCCTGCCGGCGCTTTGGTGGATTCTGTCATCTTTCGGTTGTATACTTCTGCCACCACCACAAACCTCCTTCGTTTTTCGTCTCGCTCATCATACCCGTTAAGGTTTAAGACGATCAATCGACCATTCCTCCATCGCATGTACAAATACGCTATTTCCACGATTCGAGCGTTATGATAAGGATTGATTGATGCAAAACCTGCCTTATTACTGCATTTTTCGAGTAAATATTGGATCGGTTTGGCCAACTGGTTGGTTGTTTGGCGGATTGGTTGATTGCTTTTTGACCATGCTTATAGGGCTGCAGAATGTTCACTTTGCAAAATAAGACTAACTCGATCAATATTTTAGTAGTCCCTTAATACTGCTTTTGCTGCTTTCGCTGCATATACTAAACCGGGTTTAATACAACTAAACTTTTTTAGACACTTAGGATCATTTCTTGTCTAGCAGATTCTCATTTAGTATAATGTTTAGTGAACTTATCCCGAACGAAAAAATCAGCTACAGCTCAAAGGAGTGCATCCTATTGAAAATAGAGGATATCGCCAAGCTGGCGAATGTATCCAAATCTGCGGTATCCCTGGCGCTCAACGGCAAACCGGGTATCAGTCCGGAAACCCGGCTCAAAATTATCAATATTGCCAAAGAAGGAGGCTATATTCCCCGTACCCAGTCCCGGCCCGAAAAAACGGGCGGAACCTCCCAAATTTTACGGTTTGTCGCCTGCACTAATTCCGGAATCGTATCGGAGCATTATGCGCAGCAGCCATTCTTCATGGAGCTGATTCGCTGCTTTGAGGAGCAATGCCGGACGAACGGCTATTCCTTATTGTTTTCCTCCGTGCCTTCCGATCAGTTAGAGCAGCAGATTGATCAATTGGAGACGGAAAACGAGTCCAACGGCATTATCTTATTAGGTACGAATTTATCTCGAGAACAAATCCGCCTCATTACGAACATCCAGCCGAATCTGGTTGTACTCGACACCTGCTTCGAAACAGAGCAAACCAATTTCATCGTAATGAACAATCGAATGGGTGCTTATCAAGCGGCTCAGCATTTATTGGAGCTTGGACATCGGAGGATCGGATATGTACAATCCAGTTACCGGATGTACAATTTCGATAGAAGGAAGCAAGGGTTTCTCGCCTGCCTGGAGGAGAACGGAGAATCGCTGAAGGACTCCGACGTATTCGCGAGTCCCCCAACGGCCATTACGGCTCAGCCGAGCCTGGTTTCCCTATTCCTGGAACGCAAGGGCTCCATGCCGACAGCATTATTTTGCGAGTGCGATTATATTGCCATTAGTGTTATCAAATCGCTAGCAGAAGCCGGATTGCGCGTTCCGGACGACATATCCGTCGTCGGCTTTGACAACATCCATGAATCTGTAGTCATTACTCCGGAATTGACAACGATCCATGTGGAGAAAGAAACCATCGCCGAGATGGCCGTCAAGAAGCTGATGAGTATGATCGATAACGGAGATCGCGTAAACATTAAAGCTTTCGTAGATACGCGGCTTGTTGTTCGTAAATCTTCACGAGCTTTACAGGACTAATAAACACAAACAAGCTGACCTTTGCGATAGGGCAAAGTCAGCTTGTTTTGTTGTAGGGCATATACTTTATTCCATGGTCAGCCTACATAGCATCTATCGTAAACGGTCAGCTCGCAGTATGACTCTTCAGCAGCGTGCTGGAATCAAACAGCCGTCCTTCTTCTCTGAGCCAACGCTCCGCATCCGGAAGATCGAAATAACGCAGCATCCCAGGGAGAATGAAGCTGAGTGAGTCTGTTTCATCGTAAAACGGCTCCTTGATCCAGCCTGCAAGGCTGTTCATTGATTCGTCCAATCGAACGCTCTGAACACGGGAATCCAGTAGAGTCGCGAGCTCCGCATAAATGGCGTAACGTCCGCTTCCGTAAAGCTGGATATCGCTGGAATCGACCGTCTTCAGCTCGGATGCCAGCTGAATCGCTCGCAGCACGTCGTAGGTTCTCACGGCAGCCATGCTGTCGCCAAGCCACATCAGCTCGTCGGTATGCCTATCCATCACGCCGAACCGTTTGAACGGTTTGTCCGTTGGGGAATTCAAGTGCGGCAGCAGCGGTCCGATCCCCGTCGGATTCAATACCATAACGATGCGGCCGGCAGCGCAGGTTTCTTCAATCCAGGAGCCGTGCGTTTCCAGCTGGCTCGTTCCTCCGTCCCACACGGCGATCGTTACTGGAACTCGTTGTCCGTGGAGCTTCGAATCGTAAAATTGCAGCGCATGATTCAACAATCCGGGCTGGCTCCACCATATCGTGCGAAGCACCCACATATTGTCCACTTCGCCTCCTCCCGAAGGCCGGGGGTTCAGGTCGCAATGAGTTCTGTTGTAAAATACGCTTTTTCTCAGCCACGCTAAAGCTCTGCTCTTTCGTTCCTCGCCGGACAACGCTTCTCTCGCCTTCTCGAAATGCGCAAGCCGTTCCACATTCTCATCAAATACGCTTCTGGCCTGCTCGATTTCCCCGATCACTTGCCCGCTGTGAGTGCACCACAGCTGCTCGTTCGGAATGAGCTGGATTTGATCGTCCGCTGGAACGTACTCTTTACCCAGCAAATGCTTGGAAAAAAAGGCCGCGGCAGTCCGGGCGAGCGGCAGCGTAAATTTGTGCACATTCTCATCCTCGAATAGGCGCAAGTCATCGCTTCGGCCATACATTTCCCAAAAGCGGCGGTTAACGGCCACCGTATGCCGGGGTCCTTCAATAGGAACGGAGTCGTACGTTGTAGCAAGAACGCATACCGGCCGCGGGGCCATCGCCAGGATGATGTCCTCATGATCGAAGCCATGGGCGGAAAATCCGGGCCATTTTTGCTCGGCATCCTGCGCTTTCCCTGTGAGCAAAAAGTACGGCCGGTTCATAATAAATCCGCCTGGAGCGGCTGCAGCAATCCTTTTGTCGTACATCATAACAAGAGAGGTTTGCGTGCCTCCACCGGAATGTCCGGTCACACCGATGCGGGATGGATCGACTTCCGGCCTTGTGCACAAATAATCGATAGCTCGTACGGCATCATGGAGCATATAGCGGGCAAGACTATCTCCGAGAGGCATGCACTGCCTGCCCACATTCTCGTGCTCGGTTACGCTGGTCATCGGAGCCTGCTTCGTCTCGGGATCGTAATAGCCGAACCGCTCTCCCTGGCCGACTGGATCGAGCGACATGACGACCAAACCGGCGTGAACCAAATAGTGGCACACGGTCTGGTATTCATCACAATGCTTCGCCTGCTCGCGATGTCCGCACAGCAGCAGTACAGCGCCTCCCGGCGTAACGAGTGAATCGGGAATATAGACGTTGGCTGCCGCATAGACATGAGGTCTTGGCTCGAACAGGACCTTTTCTACCCGAAACCCGTTTCCCGCTACCGTTCCGGTAATCTTGGCGTTTAATGGAGTATCGGAGGAGGGCATTCCGCCGATACAACGCTCCAAGCCTTCGCGAATGACTTGCTGCCGCTGTTCCAAAGTATGCTTATCCTTAATTGCAGCCCGTGCTTCTTCGCCCTTTCGTGCTGCCTGCATAGCCTGCTCATAGACCCATCTCGGCAGCTGGCTCTTTACGTCGAAATGGGCAATGCCTACATTTTCCAAATTCTCGTACACGTCCGTCATCTCCCTCTTCATGCGGCAGATCGCGTCTTGAGCACTCTCTAGCTCCCATCTTGGATGCCTTCGCTCTCCCCCAATTTCCCGCTTCCTCTAATGGCTTAAGTCGCTCAATAGCAGTTCTGTCCGGCAAAGCGAGTTGCTGCTAAACTTCAATTCGCCGTTTACATACAGCCGGTAGCCCTCCTCGCACATATTCGTATGCATGGACTGCGCACTTGTCCCCGGCTTCCGGTAAGTAAGGCGCAGGTTCAGTCCCGCTGCCTTAATTCGGTCCAGAGTAAAGTAATCCAGACCGATATCGAGCGGATCAAGTAGGATCCGATCCGCTTCAACGGACAATCCCGCAATATGAGTAATTAACAGATCAATGTAGTAGGAATGGTTATATTCCTGTTCGTCGCTCAGCGGTTCCCCGGTTTCGCTGTTGTAATGCTCTACGAGACCCGGTTGGTTGAGGTCCCTCTGCATAAAATGAAGGAACGAGTATTCGCGGAAATAATGAGCGAATGCCTCATCGAATTCATGGTTTCTCCGCTTGCTTTCTTTGGCGAGAGCATCAAGTGCAATCGAATTCGTATAAGGCCATGTAGGACCGTCCCAGACGCAGCCGTTACGCCCTTTGACGAAATGGCCCATCCATCCTCCGTCCTTTGAATACGCAGGACAATCGGCTGAAACCGACGGGAACGGGCAGTTCGTGTGAAACTCCTGATCGTTAAACAAATGCTCGATCATCCCGTTGAACCGCTCGTCGATCATTTCCGCCCAGCCCGGATAGATCCCGACAATATTTTTGACCAGCGCCTTCTCGTCGGTCTGATAATGCAGGTCGTAGAAATAAGCTGTTTCGTCATCCCACATTTTCGCAATAATATCCCGCTTGATCTCGTCAGCCAGCTTGTAATAGCCTTCCGCATCCGTATCCCCGCACAGCTCGCACAGCTTGGCTACACCCAGAGCGTTCAAGTAATGGTATACGGCGCGGTCCACCCGTTTCAAATGAGTATAGGTCGACATATCCTTCGGATTTTTCGGATAGTTATGGAAGTACCAATAGCTTGGCTGATATTCCTTTCCGGTCCTTGTGTGCTTATGCTCAATCATCAATTGATCGTTCTCGTTACCATGAACGTGCTTCCACGACGAGATTTGCTGCTTCAACGCCGGCAGCAGCTCCGTGATTACATCCCGATTTTGATGCACTAAATACAGCTTATAGGCGGCCCAGCAGGAAAAGTTGGCGAAGGAGTGCATGACGGTGTCCACCGTCAAGCAGCAAAACATGCCGGTCTCATCGGCTCCTTGCTTCATATTCTGCAAAGCGCCTTCGCAATAAACCGGATCGTGATACCACCTGGCATCCATCAAATGCAGCGGCACGGACAGGTTGATCAGCTTGCTGAACTCCCAGCCTCCTTTGTCGAACGGCCTTTTGCTTTTCTTATGAGACCTTCCCTCGTAAAATAACGGATAAGTCAAATGCCCATACCGCGGATCGGCCAAATTGTGTCGCAGCAGAAACCAGCGGTACTTCCACGTTTTGTCCAACAACGCGTCGCTGCTCTCAAAGGTTGGCGCCTTGTCGAACCAGGCTTGATATTCACTTCTGTACGCTGCCACGATGTCATCGGCCGTCTTTGCCGACTTTGCGTACCCGGCGGCCCGTCGTTTCAACCTATCCGGTTCGTCCTGTCCCTCTATGCCTAATGCAGCACAGATGACAAGCTCCTTCGACTCACCGGGCTTCAGCCGCAGCTCATCCAGTAACGCAGGATCGCTAACCGCGATGATACCTGTCAAATCGAAGCTATAATGCTCAATAGGAAACCCGCCCTGCAGCAGCTCCCCGTCCCTTACCGTAAAGGAGCTGCCATATGTCTCCAGCTTCAAGACAAGGTCTTCTCCGCTTAAGTTCGTCCAAATTTGACACGATACGGCACAATCGTCCCATGTAATGAATTTCCTCTCGGTTAACGATAACCGGCTTCCAACATACTCCATCGCCAAATGGCTCGGAAACCATTCGGTTCGGCAAGGCTCGAAGCTTTTTACCCGATTCGTTACCACCGAATAGAGCAATGGAATATTGACCTTATGTATAAAGTCGAACCTGCCGGAAAATCCCGGCTTCGGCTCGACATAATCGGCCCACAGCCGCGCTCCGGTGGAACCAAGCAATAAGGCTCCCGGGAGCGTGCGAAGCGCTTTGTTACCCGCCCGTAAATCTTCGTCCCATAAGCTTTCCGTCGGCATGGAACCCCTCCTTGTGCTTCTGCAATTACCATGACTCAACTGCTGCTAAGTATTAATATAGTAGACTCCCGTGACAGGAGAGTGGTGTTTATGTGCTCAATGTATAGGGCAATCAGACTTATTCCGCAATGGTAATACGGCAAAAAGCGATACGTTCCCTCTTCCACGTATAAGTTATTAACAAATCATTTCCATTGGCTATAGCCGCGGGATAGGAATACTGCCCTTCGCCTTCATCGATTAGAAGCTCGTGCTCCCATGTTTGCCCGTTATCAACGGACAACCGGACGACAAGCGGTGTTCTCGGCCCTTTCGTCTTCCCCTCTTCCGGACGGACGGGATTATACACCAAGGCCAGCGTGCCAGTGTCCGTCTTCACCAGATCAATGCCGCTGTTATTGTTCGGCAACCCGGTTCGATAGGCCGCACACCACGTCTTGCCCCCATCCTCCGAATCGCTCCGGTAAATGGCCCCTTCCGTGCTGCGCATGAGCATGTGTACGTTTCCCGGCTCCGATTCCCATAGAGTCGGTTGAATGACGCCTTTGCCCAATAAGCCGCTGTGATCGAGTGGAACCGTTTCGCTTCGGACCCAGGTTTCTCCTCCGTCGGCGGAGAGATCGACGAAGCAATCCCATGCGGGCTCCAATGACGCAGGGGCCGCAAGAGTACCGTTTTGCAGCACGATCGGCTTGTTTTTGACTGGGCCTCTTCCCCCTACATCTCCCTCCACCAAGGGAGCGGGATCACTCCAAGTCATGCCGTTGTCCGTTGAACGAATGACCATCGTCACCCATTCGGAGATGCTTGCGCCGACTTTATAATAGAGGAAGAGCACGCCGTCATCCCTGAGGAAAAGCACCGGGTTCCACAGCGGGATATCCTCCTCGTCGGCTGCTTTTACAGGATAAGTCCAGCTGCCGTTCCGTCTGTGAGATGTCCAAATAGCGACATCCCCTGCTTTCTCCCGGGTCCCTCCGAACCAGGCGGCAATAATATCACCGTTAGGCAGCAGCTCTAATGTTGAAGCATGGCAGCTTAAAAAAGGCCGGTCATCCTCGAAAATATATTCCTTTGTATGACTTACGTAGTTCAAAGCTGAGTCCCCCCCTGTTTCGTCTCGATTTACATCCTTATACATGAATACTTCGCCGGTTCAGAACATCCGCTACTTTCACAACCTGACCCGTTCTCATAGATTGTTCCATTGCTTCCATTACTGCGAGTGTACGTATTCCTTCCTGTAAATCCGGCTTAGGAGTATGGCCGGCATTCAACCTATCGGCAAAATCCTCAATATAGTTCTGGTATTCACCGGCATGATGGCTTTCGCCCTCAAAGCGGAAATAATAGCCGTGCTTTTCCTCGTACGTATGCAGCTTGGCTGTCTTGGCGACGGGTTCGAAATTCGTGTAGTAGGTGAGCTTGGGATATCCGGCTCTGCTGATCCCCTTCGTTCCTGTCAAGGTGCAGCTGATTTGTTGTTGAACTGCCGTCCCCAAAGTAGGCGCTGCATAGACACCGCTAACGTTGACGCATTTGCCTTCCTTGCTTTTCAATATAAACTTCAACGTATCCGGAGCCGACAACCGGTACTCCTTCGTATTAGAGCTTACTACCCCTACACCGTACACTTCCTCGATATTGGGCATATACCATACCGCCAGATCGACCGCATGGATCATAAAATTGTACAGCCACGAGAACCCTAGCTGATGGCTCCAGCCTTTCTTGAGAAACCAACGGGAATCGCTGATATAGTGCGTATCTACCGTCAACAGCTCTCCGTGCAGCCCTTCGTCGAAATCCTTTCGCTGCATCATCAATGGCTCGAAGTAGCGTGAGCTCTGTCCCACGAACACGCTTTTTCCCGCTTTGCGTTGAGCTTCCAGCAGCTCGTTGGCCTGGTCAAGGGAAACCATCAGCGGTTTGGTGCAAATAACATGCTTGCCCGCTTCCAGCGCTTGTTTAATATGCTTGGCATGAAGCTGATCCGGTGTATAAATGCCTATGACATCTATGGAAGGATCCGTAAGCAGATCTTCAAATTTCAAGGTATACCGGTGAAAATCGAACTCGGTGCACCTTTGTTTGCACAGCTCTTCGTTCAGGTCGCAAATATTTCCCAAAACCCATTTCTCGCTCTGCAGGGCAGCCGAAATAATGCTTCGGCCTTCTCCCAGCCCCAACACGCCCAGCGTCCAAACTTTGCTCATACGCTCAACCTCTTTTCCGCCATGATTTAATGAAAAGCAGACCGCCATTGGCGTCTGCTTGTGGTTGCGGCTTCTCACGCGAACTCGCTATAGAGCTCGTGCTCTGATTGCAATATACGGCTTTCCAGGCAAGTCGACGCGGACAGGACCGGAATGCTCGCCGTCCAGCGTATGAATTGTCATATTCCACGTATCGACGATATCGATTTGGAAACGGCGTTCTTCCGGAAGCGGCAGCTGCCGGTAGGCAGGTCGGTGGATACCGAAATATTGCAAATAATATTGTCCTTCCACCCCGATCGTCGGAGCATCTCGAAAGCTGTCCAGCGGTTCCGTGCTATCCGGAGCTTCATCTAGAATGTCGCGCAAAAATGCGATTCGTTCCGGGCTGTCGCCGTACAATCGGCCGCCCTTGGACCACCAGACGATGTCTTCCGGATGAACGAACGTCTCGCCGTGACCGACGTAGCCGCCCCGGGCAAAGCCATCCCAGAATCGGGCTGTCATTTCCTCGCCTGTAATATTACCCCATCTTTGCGGCAGATTGCCTTCATAGCAGCACTCGTCCACTACGACCGGCTTCCGGTAACGTTTACGCCAAGCGTTGGTTGGGGACAGCTCCCAATATTGCATACTGACATGCGTCACCCACGTCTTGGAATGATCGTACAGCACCAGAGTGTCCGGATCGTACATTTTGGTTCCGTTATGTATGGATCGCAGATGCTGGTAAGGATCGCTTTCCACTACGATGCGGAAGAAACGGTCCCAATCGTCCATTGTTTTGGCAGCCATAAAATCAAACTCGTTGGCGAGCGACCACCAAACGTTCCGGTAGGCCGACAGCCTTGCAATGACATACCTCAAATAAAACTCGTCCGTCTCCGCATCCATCCGGTCGAAGCCCCAATGACCTTTGTCGTACGGGTGGAACAAGATTAAATCCGCTTCTATGCCAAGCTGTTGAAGCTCCATGATTCTTCTTTCCAGTCTTGCGAAATAGTCCGGATTGAATCGGGTCCAATCAAAGCCCTCTTCTCTGGAGCCGGCAAAAGGAAAGCAATCCGGTTCGTTCATATTGAAGCTGTAGCGCTTGGGAAACACGCACATGCGAATCTTGTTGAACGGAGAGCTGCCGAGCGTTTGCAGCGTCTCCAGCTGCAAAGCCTCCTCCTGGTGAGTCCACGCATAACAAGTGGTACCGAACGGCCTGTACGCCTTGCCATCTTCGTATGCGAAGCGTACCGCATCCCGCACCCTTACCGGACCGTGGTTTCCTGCGGAAGGCGGAATGCACACGAAGCTCCCGGCTGACCCGTCAAGCCTTGCAACACGGCTGCTGATCGAATAGGACCATTCGCCCACCGAGTCCGGCATAAAACGAACCTTATACACACCGTTTCCGTCATAAAAGCCGTCGACCTTTATCGTACGGTGCTTATATTGAAATTGAGCCTCCAGCGAAATCTCCTTATACGGATTCCCTTCACTGCCGCCTTCCAATGTCAGCTCAAATACGCCCCAACGCTCGACTTCATTGCTGTGAATCACGTTGCTCATGCTTATCTCTCCTTTGGTATTAAATTACTTCCAGACCGACCAGTCCTGCATGTGACGCAGCGTCTCAAGCCGAAATGCCGTTGGCCAAGCGACAAGCCATTCCGACACATCATAAGGCACACCCCAGCGGGTATGGTAAAAGCCTTCATCCTGGCTGCCGGCCGGACGAAGCTTCCCTAATACTTCCAAAGTACCGTCGGAAACTCCGATGGTTCCATTCACCCAGGCCGCTTTCGCGCGTTCAGTCCAGGCGGAATTTCCGGTTATTTCCCCGAGCTTCAGCCATTCGAGAACATAGTCGAGTGCGTAAGGGTCCATATGGTGATGCTGCGTCGAAACCGATGTGCCGCCGAACGTATCGTAAGCAAGGGCGTGGAGCGCGCTGCCTTCCGGATACTGCACGGTATGGTGCCACTGCCAAGTAGCCAAATACCATGAAGCATGCTCCGCCCACTGCAGGTATTGATCGTTGTGCGTTGTTTCGTATAATGCTAACCCGGCTTTCAGAAGAGGAATCGCCGACTCTTTGTCAATGCAGTAAGTATCTAAAGCGCCGGCTGTCGTAAACCCTTCGTTAAGCAAATCCTGGATGTAATATGTGTAGCCTTTCTCAGCCGCCTCCAAATACTTCTTGTCGCGCGTCCGCCGGTACGCCTCAATCAGCGGCGGGATCAGAGAGCTGCCGATCGTTCCTTCAGGATCTACCGAAGCTCCCTGGTTACTCCACGCTTTACCTATTCTTCCTTCCGAGGTCTGGCAGCTAACGGCAAAATTGCATATACCCAAGGCGATCTCTTGGTATTCCGGCCTTGTCAGTCCGCACCGCTCGGCCAATTCGCAGGCTTCGAAGAAATTCATCGCAGCAGCTCCCAAATGGCAGGCGTCCTGTATTTCCCGGGCATCGGGCGCGCAGCTCAGCAAATAATCGAAATGGCAGCGAATCAGCCCGTTATCCAGACGCGCATATCGTGCCCAAGTATCTAAGGCGGCGATCCCTTTATCTAGCGAGCTGCTGTTGTTGTTTAACAAATAGTCGTACAAGAGTGAATTGGCCAGGGAAATATTTTGGCCTGTCCAGCCGATTTTATATCTCGATGTTTTCCGCTGCGTCCACTTCTCTCCGTTCCATTTTAAGCCTATGGAAAAGCCCTTGAAGATTCCGTCCTCAGCCCATAAGCTTTCCTTCGCGTAACGGACACCGAGCCCCCAAATGGTTTCCGGCGTGTGCCAAGCCTTTTGATCATGGAAGTTCAGCTTCCATGCGGTCCCCAGCATTTTGCTCCAGGAAGGTTGGGATTGGGAGGTTTTGGGCACAATAACTAAATAAGCGGTGAGCAGGTACTCCTTTTCCGGTTCGGGGATCCATTGTTCTTCATAATCGTCACCATACTTATCGCGGCTTGCATAAGTTGCCGGCGTTTCCCGAAGCGGCCAGATCAGCTGATGGACGGCAGACGTCTCCTTAGGTACAAGAGAGCAGGAAAATCCGATTTCTTGCTGCTGCCCGAACAGTGCCACGGTCCATTCGGTACCTTCCGAGTAGGTAGCCCCTGCAACGGCCGACCGATGGGATGCGAAGGTCCACGCTTTGCCTTCCTTTTGAAACCCCTTCGGCTCCAGCCCCTTGCCCCATTCATTTCCGTTATAAGTGACTGCCGGAATCATGGCATAAGCAGTCGGATAAGAGGTCTGAAATCCCATCATCAGCTGTTCGATCCGGACCGGTTCCCCTTGTGGGATCTTAATATAGCGCTTCCATTCAAATACGCCTGATTCGAGCTCCGTTATTTCATCGGAATACGGAATTCCTGACGGAATCTCCGACAGGAGCGACCCGATAGTTTCATCGCCATAATGTAGAAAATGATCATTCCATCTATATTTCGAACCCGGTATCGTTCTGACTGTAGTCATGCTGCTATTCCCCGCGCCCATCTTGCTTCACCCACTCTTCGGTTAGACGAACATACTTGATGGCTTTGCGCAAATAGGAATAAGCGATATGGATAGACCCGTCGCGAGCAGCCATGATCGAAGGATAAGAATAGCCGATCGGATGTACCCGATGCTCCTCATCGGCCGTTTGCACGTTCTTGAAATACGGCCATGTATTCCCGCCATCCTCCGAAACCGCCACCGTTAGCGGCGTTCTAAGCGCTTTCTTGCGAAACTCCCCGTTTCTCTCGATCCATCGGAATTGATCGCGTTCCATTGTCGAATCGTTAAATACGAGCGCAAGATGACCGTTATTCAGCTTGCATAATTGAATGGAGGAGTTGTTATTAGGCAGGATGGTCTTCTCCGGAGCCGACCAGCTCCTTCCATGATCCTCGGAAATGCTCGTATAAATACGGTCCGCATGACGGCTTCGGAATACGGCGAAGAGGGAGCCGTCCTTCCGCTCGACCACACTCATCTGCACCCGGTGCAAACTTCCGCTTACTTCGAATTCCTGCCAGCTGCGGCCTTCATCGGATGAAATGAGGACGACGCTGTAGTGCCCGCCGGTTTTGCAATAATATGCCGGAAGCAGCCAATCGCCGTTGCTTAGTACCACAATCGGCTGTCTTAGGAAGAGGCCGGGACCGTCGAACAAAACGACCGGTTCGCTCCATGTATGGCCGCGATCCTCCGACTGGCGCAAAATCACCTTGGCGCTTTTTTGATCATGCGGCTCATTGGATGTATGCAGCAGCCATACCTTTTTATCCGGTGCTTGAAACAAAACCGGGTTTTGCTCCGAATGCTCGGAGTCGGCGGACAGATCTACCGGCGTGCTCCATTGCTTGCTCCCTTCCGGAAGTCGGGAGACGACGATGTTCGTGTCCGGATTCCCTTCCCCGCTGCCTGAGAACCAGACGCACAGCAAGTCGCCGTTGTCCAGCTCTAGCAGGTTGGCGCAATGGCTGTCCGGTTCGTATAGAATAGGCAGCAGCGCTTCCTCAAGCTGAGGGTCTTTTGCAGATACAGACAATAAACCGTTAAACCTTTCCATAGGTGTCACCTGTCCTTTACGTATTTATAAATATGGGCGATCGTTCGTATTTATTTTGCAAAAATGCTCCTATGTACCGAGACCGTTAAATGTTGTATATATGGGGAGTGAAAAAAAGCTATATCGTCCCCCCATGATCATTAATCACCTTCAGCAATCTATTTTGCGAGTCTTCCAAGTGCAAACGGATGACTTTGCGGATTTCTTCAATGGTTCCGTTCTTCATGGCATCGATGATTTCCTCATGCTGCGCCTGTGCCGCTCTCGCCATATCCGGGGTAACAATGGAAGATTTCATCGTAATGTAGCGGTAGTCCATCAGCTTCAAGTAAATATCGATATTTTTTTGATTTTGGCCGATTTTCATAAATTCGATATGAAAGGCCATGTTGAAATCCGCCGATAAATAGTCCCGGACTTGATCCGCATCGATCAATTGCGAGGAACGAAGCAGTATATTCTCCATATTCGCAATCGCAGTTTGCCTTACGCCAGGATCCACATTAGCCAGCTTCTCGATCACCCAAAATTCGAGCATGAGCCGGGTATCCATAATGTCCATAATGTCCTGCGGGTTAATCGCTACGACGAACGTACCCACTTTGGACACGGTTTTCACAAGACCTTCCATTTCCAGGCGATTCAGCGCGTCGCGCACCGGGGTACGGCTAACGCCAAGCTTATCAGCCAAATCCGGGATCGAGATTTTTTCATTCGGAGTGAACTGGCGGCGTATAATTTGATTTTTCAATATGCTGTACGTTTTGTCCCATAGATTGGATGTATCGATTTTTGGCAATTCCATCGTAGTTCACACCTTCTGTTTTATTGCAATTGTAATTCATTATACCTTATTTTCTCAAGAGATGCTCTCCGCATGAAGAAGGCCATTGTTAATGTAATTGTCAATTATGCGAACCAGCTCCGCTCTTTCGGTCCCGGTAATCGGGCTGACCGGCGAACGGGGAGGTCCGGCAGGAAATCCGATCAAATTCATCGCTTCTTTGAGTACGGACGGCAGCGTACCTAGCTGGAATGCGTTACGCAAGTCTCGGAGCACCCTCTGGCTGTTTTCGGCCTGATCATAGTTCCCTTGTTTCCAATGCTCATAGATGGAGACGACAGCTTCGGGGAATACGTTGGCGGTAGCTGCAATAGCCCCTTTTCCGCCTGCCATCAGCGTGGGAAGTATGAGAGAATCCGTACCGGCAAGCACCGAGAACTCCGGCCCCGACTGCTCAATATATTGCAGGATCGTATCAAAACTGCCGCTGCTGTCTTTAATGCCGACAATGTTGTCAATGGCCGCTAATTCCGCAACGGTTGCAGGCTTCAAATGGTTGCCCGTACGAGCGGGGATATTGTACAGAACGATCGGCAAGGAAGTTGCTTCGGCGATACGCCGGTAATGCCCGGACAATTCCTTCTGGGTGAACGTTAAGAAAAATGGTGTAATCACCGACAACGCATCCGCTCCGATGTCTTCCATCTTTCGGGCTAGCCGCACGGTCTCATCGGTCGAAATCTGCCCTACGCCAACGTATACCGGAACGCGCCCCTTCACTTCGTCTACAATGATCTCGGCTACCCGTACTTTTTCCTCAAAGGTCAGCGAAAAAAATTCCCCGTTGGTCCCGAGGCAAAACAGCCCGTGAGCGCCTGCTGCAAGCAGCTTGGTTACAAGTTGCCGCAGTGCGGATTCGTTCAAATCCTGGTTGCTGCAAAACGGAGTAATCATAGCTGGTATGATCCCATTAGGTTGGAACATTGAATTCCCCTTTCAGTTTCGAAAAATCTAGTCTTATCCCTATCATATCGTATAATTAACATGTTGTATACAACATGTTTGATAATTTATTGCTTTTGCACTTTAACACATCCCATTTTTAATAGGTTACGCGATTGAAATAGGCGAACAAGCAAGTACCCTTTACTATTAATACTGCTTTGCCAAATCAACCAGGTTTGCAGACAGCTCGCGCTCCTCGATATAGTTCTGAAGATTTCGTGCAAAAATCTCAAAAGCCCGTTCGTTGTACACCGTCGTCAATCCTGCGTTATGCGGGGTTATGATCACTTGCTCCAGCTCCCACAACGGGTGATCTGCAGGAAGCGGCTCCTGTTCGAACACGTCCAGACCGGCGCCGGCGATGCGGCCCGAATTCAGAGCATGCAGAAGCGCCTCTGTATCTGCCGTTCCCCCTCGTCCCATGTTGATAAAATAAGCCGAAGGCTTCATTGCCTCAAACTCGGCCTTGCGGAACAAATGCCTCGTTTCGGTGGTTAACGGCAGCGTTACGATAACATAATCGCTCTCCGCCAATACTTCATGCAGCCCCTGCAGGTCATACATCCGATCCACAAAAGGAGACGGCTCTCCCGAACGCCGAACGCCAAGCACACGCATATGGAATGCCTTGGCCAGCCTGGCGGTTTCTTCACCGATCGCTCCTACGCCAATGATCCCCATCGTTTTCCCGTGGATTTCGCCGAGGGACCCAGGATTGCTCCACTGCTTATTTATTTGCTTACGGATGGATACATGGAGCTTCCGCGTCAAAGAAAGCATCATCGCAAAAATCGTTTCCGATATCGGATACGCATGTACACCGCTCACACTGGTTAACAGCACTCCTTTATCGGCAAAAGCTTGAAGAGGCAGCCAATCGACTCCAGCTCCCCAGCATTGCACCCACCGGAGCTTCGCTTCCGGCAGCAGACATTCCTGTGCCGCCGTATCGTTCCATCCGGCGACGATTTCGGCATCTCGCAGATGAGGCTGCCAAAGCTCTTTCTCTTTGCCCTGGATAATGCGCCATCCCGGGGCTATTGAATCGAGTCTCTCCCTTTGTTCGGACGATAAGCCGTGCATAATGATCATCGTTCGCATGTATGGTCACTCCCTTTCATCACATCCGCACAGAAAGGCGTATGTCAGACGACACCTTCTTCTATCGTCTGCATGCGCCCCTCCTTTAAAATTAAATGAACTATTCAGTTGAAAGTGTGCCCGCACGAACATGCTCGAAGAAATTTTCGCTGCCGACTTGACCGCCCTTCAACACCAGCTCCAAACCGTCGAACAGCGGCTCGTTGGAGTAAGCCCGGCATAATGGGCCGCCGGGCTCTAATGCAGCCTTGCATTCCAATGCATAGATCCCGAGCTCCCGCG
Organism: Paenibacillus sp. NPDC056579; assembly: GCF_042793215.1. Lineage (NCBI taxonomy): Bacteria > Bacillati > Bacillota > Bacilli > Caryophanales > Paenibacillaceae > Paenibacillus > Paenibacillus sp. NPDC056579. Next base: position 93,467 of record NZ_JBHTVD010000004.1, on the reverse strand, counting down.
TGACATATCCGGACGTATCCCCGCCGGCTATGACGATGCGCGTCAGGCCGGCCTCCGCAACCAATGCTTTGGCCAGCGCGCCCAGCTCGGAGCCAAGCAGACGGCTGCTCTCCTCGGCCTGCAGCCCTTGCGCTGCAAGCAGCTCCCGCAGCGAACCGATGCTCGCGTCCTGCGGGCCGGCGGCCGAGTACAGGATCACGCTGCGGCCTGCTTGCAGCAGCTCCAGCGTATCCTGCCGCAGCTTGGCCCGTGCCTGCGCCGCCTGCTCCGGCTGGAGCAGCTCCTCCACCGGTACGCGAAGCCCCGCGAACCCGGCCTGCATCGCCCGCTCGATCTGCTTCTCGGTCACCGGCGAGCAGCTTCCCGAGACGACAAGCAGCTTGTCGGCGGCTTCCGCCTTTGCTGCTGCAGCTTGAGCGGCCGGCAGGAGACCCTCCTGCCGCCATACGGCGCTCAGCGCATACTCGACGCCCGAGGAGCCGATGACGAACAAGCCTTCACCCCCTGCTGCTTCCTCCCAAATGAGTCGTCCCGCAGCCTCCAGCCGCTTGTCGTCAAGCACGTCAAACAGGACGAGCTCCGGCTGTTCTTCCTTTACTATCGTGTCCAGCCGCTGCCTTAAGGCATCGGGCTGCCCGTCCAGAGCCACAATATCGAGAAGCGACATTCGCATGCTGGTCTGCTGCCGCAAATGCGCCCGGAGGTCCGATTCCGCCATCGGCGTCACCGGATGCCTTGACATCGTAGGGTGGCGGTCCAGCCGGTACACTTCGCTGCCTGCCCCGGCATAGTGATGTCCGAACACGGTATATCGCCGCAAATAAGGCACGCCGACCAGCATCGGAATGAAGCGGCCCTGATCCGGTCCGCTGAATACTTCACGGCCGATTTCGGCCGCTTTGCCGATACTGCCCAGCTTCGGCGAAGAATCGAAGGTCGAGCATATTTTATAATGCACGACTGCTGCTCCCGCCGACCGGAGCGTTTCCAGTATAGGGCGGAGCTCCCCCACCGTCGCTTCCGGCGATAGGGAACGGCCGACTCCCGCTACGCCGAAGCAGTCCGCGTCGCGAAACGCCCCGTTCAGCAGCTCGGGCTCCGGCGGCTCCAGAAACAGGATCGTACGCAGACCGGCACGGAACAATGCCTCCAGAACGTCCGTCGAGCCTGTGAAATCGTCTCCGTAATAACACAGCAGCCGATTTGGCATTCGGGTATCCCCGGCAACAGCAGATCGGTCATCCCGCATGCTTATTCAGCCCCTCCCGTATTTCTGCATCGCTCTGGCCAGCTCCGGGTGCCGCACAGCGTATTCATGCAATGGAATGCCCCGCACAGCGGCCTCCCAGCCCTGTTTCATGCTTGCAAAGCCTGTCGCCGGACCATCCGGATGTGCCAGCATGCCGCCGCCGGCCAAGTGCATGACATCGACGGTCTTCGTAGCTTCGTACGTCGCCGGCGCTGTACCCGCCCATTGGGCCGATGATACGACCGGCATCGTGCCGTACCCGCCGAAGAGCGGCGCCGTGCAAGCTTGAATCGAGCGGACGACGGATTCGTCGGTTTCATAAAACTTGCTGTTCAGCCCGTTGACATGCAGCTGATCGGCGCCCGCCAAACGGCACAGCTTCTGGTACGCTGTGAATTCGATGCCCAGCTGCGGGCAGCGGGTCAGCATCCCCCACTGGTTGCGGTGGCCGTGAATCGGCACCTCGCTGTACCGGTTCAAGGCGGCGAGTCCCGGCAGCCCGATGCTCAGGATGCTGACCATCACACAGGTGCCGCCCGCTTGCACGACCAGATCGTGATTGCGGCGCAGCTCATCATAATCTCCCGTGATATTGAAAGCGTACATCAGCTTGCGCCCGGTTGTCTCCGCAGCGCGATGCACCGCATTCATGACGGCCGCTACCTTTTGCTCGAGCGGCGCATAAGGCGGATTGGCGTTCAGCTCGTCGTCCTTGATGAAATCGAGGCCTGACAGTGCCAGCTTGTATACAAGGTCAGCCAGCTCATCCGTTGCCAGGCCGATACTCGGCTTCACGATCGTTCCCAAGATCGGCCGGTCATACACGTTCGTCAGCTTTCGCGTTCCCTCGATACCGAATTTCGGACCGGGATATTTGGCCGCGAATGCCTCCGGCAGCTCCAGATCCAGCAGACGGAGCCCGGACAGCTCTTGCAGCTCATATAAGTTTCCAGCTACGGCAGACAGAAGATTCGGTATGGAAGGACCGAAATTATGCAGCGGAAACGATAGGGTGACACGGCCCCGGCGGTACTGTCCGTCGTGCCCTACAGGCGTTTTCGCGCCGGGCAATGAAGGACGATCCGTCTCGTCGAGGGGCTCGATACGTTCTACTCTGGCGCCATGCGCAGCCTTAAGCGCGTCGGTCTCCCCCGGAACGGCGGTAAAGGTGCCGGTTGACTGTTCCCCGGCAATCACAGCCGCCGCATGCTCCAGGGAATAGGCCGTTTCCACGTAATAGACGGCGGTGACTCGGTCCAGACTCATAGCTTAACTCCTCCGGCCGCGTCCAACTGCTCAAGCACCGCTTTCACTTGCTCTACTCCAAGCCGTGGAGAAGAGAGTACCGGCTTGCCCGTAGCGTCGGCCAGCGTCTTCTCCATCCGGGCCATCGAGCCTTGAGCCAATACGATGGCGTCGGCTTCGCCGGCTGTCCGTTTGGCCGTCTCCAGCAGGATCCGGTCATGCTCATCCGGCCGGCCGGACACCAGAGCGTCGAACGCTCCCTCGGCCAATCCGTTCACAAGCTGCACCTGCCGGCCGCACGCATCCGCATGCTTGCGGATCAGCCGCATGGTCGGCTCCAGAGTTGACGGAAGCGTTGCCAGCACGGCAATCCGCTCATACCGGTTTACCGCTTGCTCAGCCATCGCTTCATCGATCTTCACAATCGGCACGCTGATGAGACTCTGCGCTGCATCCGCTACTTCTCCCACAGAGGAGCAAGTGTTCAGAATAACGTCCGCACCGATCTCCTCCCCATGATGATAATACTGCACCAGTCTGCGCGAGACGGCGGGAGGGACGTGCCCCGCCCGAACCACGTCACCTATCAAGCTATCATCGATGATATTCACCAGACGGCAGTCCGGCAGCAGCTCCTGGAACACCGCTTTCAACGGTTCGGCCAAGCCCTGGCCGGTATATACGGCAACGACCGTTTTCATAAGCTCATTCTCCCTTCGTTACCACACGAACTGTTACCACACGAACTCTTTGTCCAGCCTCCGGTAGCCGCCTTCACGCATCGGAGCGGTATCGTATACCTTTCGTCCGCTGTATAGCGGCTTCTTCTTCCCCTGAGGCGTGATACCGACCACATCGTCGCCACGCCATTCTGTCTCGAACGTCTGTCCTACGGCGTTCTCGATCGTCTTGCGGAAGCTGAGCGGGAATGTGACGGTAATTTTCTCACCGGCATAAGCCGTGCCAAGCAGCAGAAACTGCTTATTCACCCAGCGGCTCGACTCCCTTCCGCTGCCTTCTATCACTTCCTGGTTCCGTTCCCGGACGAATTTGATCTTCGTATACCCTGCCCACTCCGGAATCCGGATTTGCAGGCGCTGCACATCCGTATGTACATCAAGCACCACTTTGCCTTCATGCGGCAAATAGCTGCTGACGTCCAGCCATTTGGAGCCGCGATTGAGCAGGAAGTTCACGCTGACCGTGCCGTCTTTCTCCGTAATCGTGTTGCTCCAGCCCATGAAAAGACCGCGGGTACCCGAGCCGAGACAGCAAATCTGCAAATCGCTCGTATGGCCGCGCCCTTCGTTCACGTCACAGACGAAATCGTTCGGTGCCGAATATCCGGCGAAGGAGCCTCGTGTACGCTCAGCCACCTTGTAATACGTCTTATGGCACGGAGTATCGTTCGACTTATCGTCCGTCTGCTCCACCCAGCTCAGATCGAGCAGCTGGGATTCCGCCAGATGGTTGCGCAGGAAACGTTCGACGATCCCCCAATACTCGACGTAGCCGCTTTTAGCCAGTGTAATGCCGGTCGCGATCAGGTCAACCAGAGAGCACGTCTCGTGCTCGTACGCCTGCTCGTGGAGGTCGCCGGGCGTCCAGCCGAACGCCGTACATTTAGTCAGCGCCCAATCGTAGCTTTTCTTGACCCAGGCAATCATCGCTGCGTTGCCCGTAAATACCCCGAAACGTGCGATCGCGTCGAGCGTTCCGATGCGGGTATGGAAATGGCCGCTCCGGTAAGCCAGCGAATCGTTAAAGCTGCCGTCCTTGTTAAATACGCCGCTGCGCTCCATGATGAGTGCGGTAAAAAACTCGCACAGCTCATATGCATCCTGGCTGCCGGTCAGCTCATGGTATTTCAGCAGCGGCATGACTAACCGCCCGCAGAATGCAGCCGGATCGGGAGCCAGCCTCAGCTGAATCCCGTTAGCAGAAGGCCATCCGGTCTCTTTGTATTCCGAAGCCGGGTAATACCAGACATCCCGCTCCTTCACCGCGATGCGCTTCAACGCAGCCACATGCCGATCCGCCGCCTCCTTCACCTTCACATCGCGAGTTTCCATGTACCAGGTCGTCAGCGATAAAATAACGGCCCGCTGGTCGATCAGATTCGCATTGGGCTCCCAATTTTGCGTCGGGTTGATTTGGCGGTAGCTCATTCCGTCTTCCTTGAAAAAGGAAAGCAGATTGGCGCGGTACCGTTCCTCCACATCCTCTCCGAACGTCTCTCCGGACATATGGCGGGCAAGAATCAGACCGTCGATCATCCGTCCGTGGGATGAGCCGTAATCCCAATCGCCATGCGTCATAAAAGCCGGCTTGTGCATCAGATCGGCGGCGAAGAATGGAATATATTGATGGTCGCGGTCTGCCATTCCTATCATCGCATTAATCGCATGTGCCGCCCGTTCTTCAAGCATCAGCGTATCGGGAATGAATCGTGTTGCCATTGGATCTCCTCCTATGAACCGGCGCTGACGATCTGGACAGATTCATGCCGATCGTCAGCACCCTTTTCATTTGTTTAATGAACTTACAAACTCATATTGTCCCGAGCCGACAACGTACCTGTGCTTGCCCTGCTCTTCGCCAAGCTTCTCCGCACCTTCCGGCACTTGAACGGGTTGACCCGGCAAATGTACGGCAGCCGTAGTATTAACCGGAACGGTGATGCTGAGGGCAAAGCGGCCGTTATCGACACGCCAAGACGAACCTATTGTGCCGTAGCTGCTTTCATATTGCGCTTTAACATACGTTAGCTTGCCTCCCGGACAAGGCTTGATAACCAAATGCTTAAAGCCCGGCTGCTCGGGATCGGCATCGATTCCCGCCATATACCGGTACATCCATTCGCCTACCGATCCGAGAGAATAATGGTTGAAAGAGTTCATGCCGGGATTTTGGAAGCCCGAATGATCGGTCCATCCGTCCCAGCGTTCCCATATGGTAGTCGCTCCGTGCTTGACCGAATACAGCCAAGATGGAAACGTATCTTTGTGAAGCAAGTCGTAGGCCAGCTCTTCCAAGCCGTTTTCCGTCAAGGCCGGAAGCAGGTAGCCTACGCCGAGAAAGCCTGTCGACAAATGACCTCCGTTGCTTTGGATCAGCTGCTCCAGCCTGCGAATCGCCGACGATTTTTGATCATCGGGCAGCAATCCGAAATAGAGAGCCAGCACATAGACCGTCTGGGTATCCCCTTTAATGATTCCGTTCTCGTCCATAAACTCGCGCACAAAAGCTTCGCGTATCCTCCCGTACAGCTCCGAGTAGCTGCGGGCGTCCTCCTCGCATCCGAGCACACTGGCAATTCGGGAGAACAATAGCGTGCTGTAAGCAAAGTAAGCTGTCGCCAAAACATCGTTAGGCGTATCGGCGTTAATCGATAGCCAGTCGCCGTAATTGGCGTAATCGGGTCTGACCAGACGGCTGCTGTTGGCTTTCAAATAGTCGACCCAGCGCTTCATGGCATCGTAGTTTTCTTCCAATATCGACCGGTCTTCATACATCAGATACAGCGTCCATGGAATAATTACGCCTGCATCCCCCCAGCCCGAGTTGTCGGGAGCAAACCATTGGACATGCTCCTGCTTCCACTCGAACCATCCGGCATCGGGAGCGACATCCGGGAAAGCGCCCGCTTCCGTCTGGGCATCCGTCATATCCGCCATAAACTTGGTAAAGAATCGGGACACATCCATATTATAGGAAGCCGTACGAATGAAAATTTGTGCGTCTCCGGTCCAGCCGAGCCGTTCATCCCTTTGCGGGCAATCGGTAGGCACGCTGAGATAATTTCCTCGCTGCCCCCAGCGAATATTGCTGATCAATTGATTAATCATCGGATCCGACGTTTCGATCGAGCCGGAATGAGGGGTATCGGAATGAACAACCTGCCCGGTTACGCTTTCCAGGGTTGGCTCCTCAGTCAGCCCTTCAACCTCTACGTAACGGAAGCCGTGAAAAGTAAAATGAGGCTCCAGCGTTTCCAATCCGTTCCCTTTTAAAATGTACGTATCTTTTTGCTCGGCTTTACGCAAATTGACCGTATACAGGTTGTCGTCGTCCTCAAGCATTTCCGCATGGCGAACGGTAATACGGGTTCCGGCCGGACCGCTGGTCTGCAGCTTGACCCACCCCACCATATTTTGACCCAGATCGAAAAGATAGCTGCCGCGTTCGGAGCGCCATACTTTCACCGGCTTGAGCGATTCGGTGATGCGGACGGGAGGATCGATCTGCGATACCAGCTTCCCGCCGTAACGCGGAAGCTGCTCTGCATGCTGCCAACGGTGAGCAGACTCGTCAAAGCCCGGCTCGTTCCAGCCCGGCCACTCCAATCCAGCGTCGTACCATTCACCCATCAGCATGTCGGAATACTGGATGGGGCCGGAATTCATCGTCCAGCTCCGATCGGAGCTGATGAGATCTTTGGTCCCATCCTCGTATTCCAACTGCAGCTGCGATAACAATGCAGGACTAATTCCATATCGGTGTCTGCCCATCATGCCGACATGCCCGGAGTACCATCCCGTTCCCAGAACAGCCCCCAACGCGTTGCCCCCAGCTTGAACCAGTCCAGTCACATCATAGGTCTGGTATTGAGTCCGTATGGCATAATCCGTCCAACCCGGAGCGAAATAGTGGTCGCCGACTCGAGACCCATTCAGATACATCTCGTAGACGCCAAGCGCGGTGCTATACAAGACCGCTCTCTTGATCGGACGATCAATCGCAAATTCCTTGCGCAGGTAGAGTCCCGGAGGAAGCTCGAGAGCCGGGTCCACGGTTTTGCCGATCCATTCTCCCTTCCACTCGTCTTGGCCCAGTAATCCCATCGAAAAGCTGGCGACAGGACTCCAATCGGAAGGAACACCGTCTCGGTCCCACACTTGTACTTTCCAGCAATACGCTGCGGCTGACTGCAAAGGAGCGCCGGCATAACGGATTTGCACCGAACGATCGGATGTTATTTTTCCGCTATCCCAAAGATCGCCTGTGTCCTGCTGCAGCCCCTCTACTGCCGAAGCGACCATGATCCGATAGGCGGACTGCCGCTCGGAGCGCCGATTAGAATCCAATACCCAGCTGAAACGCGGCTGCCGCGTCTCCAAGCCTAAGGGCTGCTCCATTGAGTCAACCCGCAGGCGGCTAATTACGATACTCATGTTTCACCTTCCTTGTCTTCTATACGCGAGTTAACCGCAGGGCGGTATACGATTTGCCGGTCAACGGGATTTGGCATGGTCCGCTGTAGGTTCCCGGCAATCGCTCCCTATGCATTTCCCATGTGTCTATAAGCTCGACATAATACTCTCTGTCTGCCGGCAGGTCCAGCTCCCAGTAAGCCGGACGGCTGATTCCGAAATACAGCCAATAGCAGTCTCTCGCAGACCCGGTGTTCCACAAATCAGCTTGATGTTCTTCCATTAATTCTCGCAGGAAGGCAATTCGTGCCGGACTTTCTCCTGCAAGCTTGCCACCGCTCGATATCCAGGAGCTGTCACCGACAAACGCTTCGCCATGGGCGGCATAGCCGCCTCGAACCATGCATTCCCAGAAACGGCGAACGAGCTCCTCACCGGAAATATTTCCCCACCTTCTGGGCGCGTTGCCCTCATAGCAGCATTCATCTACAACGACAGGCTTGGGACATGTCTCCAACCAGTTGGATGTTAAGCTTGTTTCCCAGTGCTGAATACTTTGGTGTGTCACCCAAGGCTTGGTGTAATCGTACATCGACGTTCTGCTGTAATCGTACATTTTGGTTCCGTTATGGATCGAACGTAAATGGCCGTACGGATCGTGATGCTGCACGAATTGAAGCAACCGGTCCCAATCTGCCGTAGTTTTGTGAACATTAAAATCAAATTCGTTGGCAAGCGACCACCATACATTTCGATACGACGCCATCCGGGCAATCACATATCTCAAATACAACTCTTCTGTTTCCGGGTCCAGCTTTTGAAATCCCCACACGTTCTGATCATAAGGATGAAATAATATAATGTCCGCTTCGATTCCGAGTCTCTGCAAATCTTCAACCCGCCGCTCAAAATGGGCAAAAAAGTCCGGATTAAAGCGCTGTGTATCCACTCCGGACGACAAGTTCCCTGCAAAAGCAAGCGATGGAGGATCCATGGTTCCGGTAGGTAAAATAATCATTCGGACCTTATTGAAGGACGAATCGGACAGATCGGCTAATGTCGACTGCTCTCGTTCTTCGTTCCCATGGTGCACCCAATGATACAACGTGGTTCCAAAAGGTAAATACGGCGTACCGTCCTCATAGACAAACCGGTATTTGTCTTTCACATGCACAGGACCGTGGTTCCCGGCGGAAGCCGCCGTTACTTGGATCTCTCCGTGAATGCCGTCCAACTCGGCAAAATTGCTATGTGTCGTATAGGACCACGTTCCTTCGGTATCAGGCATAAACCGCAGCTTATACGTAGTTCCGCCGTCATAGAAGCCGTCCACAGCGATGACCCGGTTGCGCAGCCTGAATTCCGCCCGCAACGAAACGTCCACGAATGGATTTTCCGTCTCGGGTCCTTGAAACACGGCTTCAAACCGGCCCCACCGTTCTACACTATCCATTGCGCTCATCGGACTGCCCCTCCCTTCCGGCTTTGCTGGTGTTCGATTTGTTGGATAAAGTTTTCGTCGGCTTCCGCATTTTGAATCAGCTGATCTATGTTTTGGTCCGGATTTGCAGCGATGGCTTCCATCCCGGCATCGGACATGTCCGTTCTGCGAATACGCAATGCGTGATACAAACGAGACGGCAGAGGTACGGCGAATTCTGCCCCGAAGGTTTCAGGCATGGGGGTTATCGTCATATTCCATACATCGATAACATCCGCCGTATAGGTGCCTTCCGGCAGACGAAACCGTTTGGACGGGAATCGGTGTATCCCGTAGTATTGAAGATAATACACGCCGTCGCGTCCTATCGCAGCCGCATCATACAATTCCGGCATCGTGCGCAGACCGGCTGGCGCCTCCTCCAAGATTTCCCGTAAAAAAGCGATTCGGGCCGCTGCCTCACCTGACAAAGCTCCTCCGTGGGTCAGCCAGGCCTCGCCCTCGCTTCCGCTGCGGATGTACATCTCGCCATGTCCGGCATAGCCCTTCCTGCATACGCTGGCCCAAATCCGGTTGACTAATTCTTCGGCGGGCAAGCTTCCTTCGAGACTCGGCCAATCCCCTTCACTTCCGCAATGATCGATAATGACAGGCTTCCGGTGCAGCGCACTTATCCGGGACAGCTGACTTGGGTCAAAGTACTGCAAGCTGACATGAGTGATAGAGCTGTCTCCGAAATCAGCAATCGGATTCGAGCTGCAGATAGTGGACAGATGGCCGTATGTGTCCAGTTCTCGAATGAACTTCAAGTATTGTTTGGCCGTCGATGAAATCTCATCGTTAGGGCTGTCATCAGCCGTTGCCAATGACCACCACACATTGCGAAACGCGGAGAAACGAGAGATAGCTTGGTGTAGCAATGCCTGCGAGTCTCCCCCGCTGCCGCTGCAATCCAGCAAGATTTCGGCTTCAATTCCTCTCTGCAGCAGCTTCGCAATCATTTCCTCCAGCAATTCCAGCTCGTCGATTCCCGAGCCGGCGTCTATACGGAAGCGCGCCTTATTGAATGGGGACTGAGCCAGCGTCTCCAATGTCTGATCGGCGTACTCCCGCCGATAACCGTACCAGCATGACGTTCCAAACGGATAAAAAGGAGTACCGTCAGCGTAGGCAAAATGTTCTTCGTCTGCAGCACGAACAGGCCCATGATTACCCAGTCCGGGCGCTGTGCAATACAGCCGTCCGCTGTAAACGTTTTCTTTCTCCTTGTTTAAGCGGCTTATTTGCAGCGAGTAGCTCCATTCGCCTTCCTCGTCGGGCATGAATCGCATACGTGCTTTTCCGTCGTTGTCGTGGAAAGGAAATGCTTCTATAACCCGATTGCCCTTGCAGAATACGGCTTTTACTTGGTCCACCGGACTTGTTTCTGTTAAAGCCCCCAATTCGTCTGGCAGGCTAAGCTCGAATCTATTCCAGCATTCGACCTGAATGAGCTCCTTCATTACTATTCACCTTCTTTATCCTTTAATGCCCGAGGTTGAAATTCCCTCGACAAAATATTTTTGACAACTGAAGAAAATAATCAAGCTGGGAATAAGCGACAGCACGGACATTGCAAAGAGCACTCCCCAGGAGGAATCCCCTGACGAATCCATAAACAGCCTCAAGCCTAGCGGAATCGTATACAAGCTCGCCGTATTGATGTAAAGCAGCTGACTGAAGAAATCGTCCCATGTCCAAATAAAAGTAAATATCGCCGTTGTTATCAGGGCCGGCAGCGCCAGCGGCATCACGATTTTCCAATAAATTTGCGCTTTGCTGCAGCCGTCAATGGTCGCAGATTCGTCCAGCTCCTTGGGCAGCCCCCTAATAAATTGTACCATCAGGAAGATGAAAAAAGCATCGGTTGCGAGCCACTTGGGAACGGTTAACGGATAATACGTATCGATCCAGTTCAGCTGCTTGAACAAAATGTATTGAGGAATAATCGTCACATGATGCGGCAGCATGATTGTAACCAGCATAACAGCAAACCAAAGCTTCTTCCAGGAAAATTCCAGCCTGCCGAATGCATAGGCGGCCATCGAGCATGACAACAAGTTCCCGGCGACACATAATGCAGCTATGATAAAGGAATTGGTGAAAAAGGTAGAGAAGCTTACGCGGGCAATTCCCGCCCAGCCCTTAATATAATTGTCGAACGTCACTTCCTTGGGCCATAAGCTCAAATCGGTAAATATTAAATGGGCCGGCTTCATCGAGCTCGATAGGAGCCATAAGATCGGGTACAGCATGAATACTCCGAGGCCGAGGATCACTGCATGGATCAGCAGCTTGTTCATTTCACGATACTGAGCCATTTATTTCCCCCCGTCCCCATAATGCACCCAATACTTGGATGAAAAAAAGATGATTGCCGTAAATATACCGATAATCACGAGCAGTACCCACGCCATGGCAGAAGCATAGCCCATTTCATAGAAGCTGAACCCCTTCATATACAAGTACAAGGTGTAAAACAAGGTCGAATCCATCGGTCCGCCGGTGCCCCCGCTGATGATAAAGGACTGTGTGAATGCCTGAAAGGCGCTGATGAGCTGAATGACCAGATTGAAGAAAATAACCGGTGTTAGCAGCGGAAGAGTAATATATACAAACTGCTTCCATTTGCTGGCTCCGTCTACCTGTGAAGCTTCGTAAAAGTCCTGCGGAATTTGCTTCAGTCCGGCCAGGAAAATGATCATCGAGGAACCGAACTGCCATACGGATAAGGCGACAATGGAATAGAGAGCATATTTCGGGTTCGCAATCCAATCCGGTGCTTCAATGCCGAAGCTGAGCAAAAATTGGTTGACCACCCCTGAGCCGCCGAAAATTTTGCGCCATAATACGGCAATCGCTACGCTGCCGCCAAGCAGTGTCGGAAGGTAATAGAGTGTCCGATAAAAACCAAGCCCCCGTAATCCCTTGTTCATTAAGGCTGCAACTAGTAAAGCGAACGCCAGCTTTAACGGAACGGATGCGAATACATAAATTACAGTAACCTTCAAGGAAGTATAGAATCTGGGATCCGCGGTAAACATCGTTCTGTAATTGTCAAAGCCGATAAATTCGGGTGGCGAGATGACATCAAATTTCGTTAACGAATAATAGAAGGAATTAATCATGGGTCCTACGGTTAAAGCAAACAAACCAATGAACCAGGGGAGTAAAAACAAGTAAGCGACAGCATTCTTCTTCCATAAGTTTACGAAATATTTGCCGACGGATTGTGATTTAAGGGGTTTCACGGCTGATACCTGGTTCATATTCCCACTCCTTAAGATGCCTTATTTATTAACGGCCCTTTCGGCTGCACCGAGAAGCTCTTGCGCTCCATCCGCAATATTTTGCTTACCAAAAGCTATCTTTTGGCTTATGTTCACTTGGGACGTATCGAATTCCTTGGCATTCGGCATTTCACGGTCGAGAACTCGGGAATTTTGGGCTGCAAGATCGATATAATCGTATACTTTTTTATCGATTGGGCTTGCTTTCGCTTTCAATGCTTCACGTACCTTGGAAGAACCCGGTACCCCGCGCTCGCTGCCAAGGATCATGGTAGCCTCCGGATCGTTAACCATGAAGCTGATGAACATAGCCGCTTCCTTAGGATTTTTGGTCGATGAGTTAACCGACAAAAACTGGCTCGGCTGCAGCCACAAGCCCTGTGCCGCTCCCTGCCCTCCAGTCGGCGGAAGCGTGATGCTGACTTCGTCCTTCATTGCTTTTTGGTAAGCGTTAAGCTGGTTCGACCAAATCAAGTGAAGCGCCGTTTTGCCTTCCACAAAGGAGGAATTATCCGGATTTTCCGTATAAGCCGTCGTCACTTCCGCAGGCGGAATACTTGCGGCTTTACGGTAGTTATCCCAGGTGGTGAACCACTTTACGATCTCCTCCTTGCCTAATCCTACTTTGCCGTCCGCATACAATGTCTTGTTGCTTTGACGCGCCATATAGTTCAAGAACAACATCTGTCTGGATTCGTCTACGGAGCCGTAGAATCCTTTACCCAGCGCTTTCGTCAAGTCCGCAGCGTACTTCCCGTACTCTTCCCAGGTCCACTTGCCTGTCGGGGGCTGAAGTCCGGCTTTCTTCACAAGCTCCGTATTATAAGCGATGCCAAAAGCGTTCGATCCAAGGCTAATTCCATACAGCTTGCCGTCCAGCATACCCGAATCTACGGTAGCCTGATCAAAGTCGGCAACATTAATTTCTTTGCCTAGATACGGTTTAAGATCCAGCAGCGTGTTGCGCTTTACATATTCGGGATAGTTATTGCCGAGCTGAATCAAATCCGGAGCATTGCCTCCGGCAATTTGTGTATTTAATTTGTCCCAATATCCGTCGCTGCCCAAATATTCACCGTTAATTTTAATATTCGGATGTTGTTTTTCGAACAGCTCGATAACCTTGAGGGTCGCATCATGACGAATCTGCGATCCCCACCAGGTCATCCGCAGCTCTACTTTTTTGTCGGAAGAAGATGCTGCAGTACCGCCGGCTTCGGGCGATGCCGATCGGCCTCCCGGCGTGCAGGAGGAAAGAAGCGATGCTATTGTGACGATCGAAACAAGCGCTGTCATTTTTCTCATCTTCATTTCGATAACCCCTCGTTCTGTTATTTTGTTATAGGTTATTCCATCTTTCCGCTGTCCCGCTGCTCAAGACCGATGCGACTGCACGCTTCCATCCGTTGTAGTTTCGTTCTCGCTCCGCTTCTTCCATATGCGGCTCATATCGGCGGTAAGCTTGCTGGCGGTTCGCGATATCATCTGTCGATGACCAGAAACCAATGCCGAGTCCTCCCATATAAACCGACCCGAGTGCGGACAGCTCGGCTACCTCCGATTTGACGACCTGGATATTGAGCATATCCGCCTGAAATTGCATCAAGGTCTCATTATCGGACGCGCCGCCGTCGGCCCGCAGCTCAGCTAGTGGTGTCCCTGTCACGGACTCCATCAGCCTCACTGCATCGCGCACTTGGTATACGATGGATTCCAAAGCCGCACGAATGATGTGGGCTTTGCCGCTCCCCCGGTTCATGCCCGTTATGGACGCTCTGGCATAGGGATCCCAATAGGGTGCTCCGAGGCCGACAAAGGCGGGAACCAAGTAAACGCCTCCATTGTCAGGCGCGTTAAGGAGCACACGCTCCATCTCCTCGAAGGTGGAGAATAATCCGAGCTGATCGCGCACCCACTTGATGCTGTCGCCGGAAGTCCGGATGACCGCCTCGATCGCATAGGTCACTTGACCGCCCATCCCCCAGGCGATGGCTGCAACTAGCCCATTTTCGGCATCCGGCGCCTTCTCCCCTACGTTCATCAGCACGGAGGTTCCCGTGCCGTAGGTCGCTTTGGCCATTCCGGCCGTGAAGCAATGGTTGCCGAACATCGCTGCCTGGGAATCGCCGATGATGCCTGTAACTGGAATGCGTTGGCCGAACACGCCTGCTTCCTCTGTATATCCGAACACCTCGTCGGAGCCCTTCACTTCGGGCAGCAGCTCCAACGGCACGCCGAACATCGAGCACAGCTCTTCGTCCCACGCCAAGGTGTGGATGTTGAAGAGAGACGTTCGGCTTGCATTCGTATAGTCGGTAGCGTGAACCTTGCCGCCCGTCAAATTCCAGAGCAGCCAGCTGTCGATCGTTCCGGCGAGCAGCTTGCCTTCCTCCAGCTTGGTCCGCGCCCCTTCCGCGTTATCCAGCATCCATTCCCATTTGGCGGCCGAGAAATAAGGATCGAGCAGCAGCCCGCTTTTGGCCCGTACCGTCTCTTCGTGTCCTTCAGCCTTCAGCGCTGCGCACCTGTCCGCCGTCCGCTGGCATTGCCACACGATAGCCGGATAAACCGGCAGACCTGTTGTCCGATCCCAGAGGACGGCCGTTTCCCGCTGGTTGGTGATCGTCAGGGCAGCGAGCTGCCCGGGCTCGATCCCGGCGGACTCCAGCACGCTTATCGCTGTCTCCTCAACATTGTAGTAAATTTCCAGCGGATCGTGCTCCACCCATCCATCGCGCGGATAGTACTGCTTATGCTCCAGCATGCTGCGGGCGACGACACTTCCGTTCCGATCGACAAGCAGCGCTTTCGTACCGGATGTGCTTTGATCGATGGCCAATATATAATCCTTCGTCATATGAGCAGCTCCTATCACCTATCTGCCAAGCATCTCAAGCGCTATGCGCTTGATGTTGTCCGCGCTGATCCCGTAGTGCTTGAACACTTCCGCGGTTTTGCCTGCGATCGCAGGCTCATCCGGAATTCCAAGAATCCGTATCGGCACCGGCTGGTGCTGGACTACCGTTTCTGCAACGGCGGAGCCGAGACCGCCATGGATGCTGTGCTCCTCCACTGTAATAATATGCCCGGTCTCCCGTGCCGCCCGGATAATCGCTTCTTCATCCAGCGGCTTGATGGTGTGCATATTGAGCACCCGGCATGATACACCGGCTTCCTTCAGTGCGGTGTGTGCGTCCAGCGCCACCCGCACCGTTTCTCCGGCTGCGATAATCGTCAGATCCGCTCCATCGCGCATCGTTACCGCTTTGCCGATGACGAATTCGTAGTCATCCGACTCATACACATCCTCCACCGGGTTGCGTCCGATGCGGACATAGACGCCACCCTCGTGTTGCACGAGCGCTTCGGTCATGCGCTTCGTCTCGTGCCGGTCCGCCGGAAGAATGACGGCAAGACCCGGAATCGCTCGGCATACCGCTACATCCTGCACGGAATGGTGAGACATGCCGAGCGCTCCGTAGCTGACGCCGCCGCTAATGCCGACAAGCTTGACGTTCGTGCCGGAATAAGCGACGTCAACCTTGATTTGCTCGATACTGCGCATGCTCAGGAAGCAGGCAGGCGACGTGACGAACGGCTTTTTGCCGCTATGGGCGAGGCCGGCCGAAATGCCGACGATATTTTGCTCCGCGATGCCAACCTCCACGAATTGCTCGGGATACGCCTTGGCGAACGGCGCCATGGCAGCCGACCCCCGAGAATCGCTGGCGAGAACCATGATGTCGCGGTCCGTTTGAGCCAGCTCAAGCAGCGTCTCGCAAAGAGCTTGCCGGTTCGGTATGGTGTTCATCTACAATCGCACCTGCCCTTCCTGTTGGTAAGCTTCCAGCTGCGCCGACAGCTCGTCGAGCGCCCGTTCGAGTTCAGCGTCGTTCGGCACGTGATGGTGCCAATGAGGCACATTTTCCGCGAACGATACGCCTTTGCCTTTCACGGTGTTGGCTAATATTAAGGTCGGCTTCCCGGCATGCGTTGGAACCGCCTCCAAAGCCTCGACAAGCGAATCGACGCTATTGCCGTCCAGCGAAACCACATTCCAGCCGAAGGCCGACCACTTCTCATCAAGCGGATCGAGTCCCATTACTTCCTCGGTCGTCCCGCTGATCTGCAGCCGGTTCCGGTCGATCAGAGCGACCAAATTATCGAGCTTATAGTGAGCGCCGGCCATAGCCGCTTCCCAGACAGAACCTTCTGCCTGCTCCCCGTCCCCCATTAAGCAGAAGACGCGGTAGCCTTTGCCGTCGCGCTTTGCCGCAAGCGCCATCCCTACCGAGATAGAGAGCCCGTGTCCCAGAGCGCCTGTGTTCATCTCGATGCCAGGCACTTTATTGTTCGGATGGCCGATCAGCCGCGTTCCGAATTGGCTGAACGTCTCCAGCTCTTCTTTGGGGAAGAAGCCGCGGTCGGCGAGGATGCACCAGAGCGACTCCACCGAGTGGCCCTTGCTGGCTATGAACCGGTCACGGTCCTCCCATTTCGGCCGGCTTGGATCGATATTCATGATTTTATAATACAAAACCGTCAAAATATCCGTATTGCTCAGCGAGCCGCCGGTGTGCCCCGTTTTGGCCCGGTGAATCATTTTCAGCAGATCCATGCGAATTTGGATGGCCTTCAGCTTCAAATCCTTATTTGTCATCTCGTTGGTCGTCCCTCCCTTACATGCTTGCGCCACGCAGCCAGGCTTGAATTTGCTGCTCGGTCGGATCGACAGGATCCGGCTTCAAGCCCGGTATGTATTGACAGGCTTCATATAAAGCCGGGATTGCATTGGCATGTATGCCGACGGAATGATGAACGTACGGGCCTTTTACGAGCTTCTCTTCCCACAAAGGCCAATCGTTCACTTCCACCCACACGTAGGAGCCCCGGGTGTATGGACCTTGTATGCCGCGAGCACGGCCCAGGAACAGCTGATATTCCCCGTGATCCCCGTCAAAACGGGCCAGCGTCATGTCCCCGCCGCGAATCTCGCCTTCGTGCGTACCCGGAGAATGATCGTCGAACAGAAAATGCTTGCGCAGCTTCGGCTTTTCTTCTACTGATAACGATAGCGGGAAATTGCCGCAGTGGAACAGCAGCTCGCCGTTCGGATTGTCAGGGTGACGCACGGTCAAATCTGCGAAAAACGTCGGCGCTTGATTCATCGTCGCTGCCTGCACCATAACCGAGGTAACCGCACCGTGAATATCGGTTTCACAGGTGACCGGAATTTGCTCATCGGTCAGTATCGCATTCGCCAGACAAGGCATAATGCCCATCGCATCCTGGAGGGAGGACCAGCATTGAATGGCAATGGCCGAGCTGCCGGTTTGCTGTGCATACCTGCGCATGGCTACCTTCAAGGCGGCGATTCGCTTCACGTCTCCCTCCGTAACCTCGGAGTAATCCAGCTTCGCCTTGATATAGTCGACGGCCTCGGCAAGCTCCGAGCCGTTCCCTTTCTCGATCTGCTGCGAAGCCCGCTGAATGTCGACCAGCGTTATCGGGTGAATCTCGATGCCGAACTGCTCCAGCAGCTCGCCTTCGTTACACATCATCGTCCAGAATGAAGACGGACGCGGTCCGATCTGCAGAATGCGCAGGCTGCGGAACTGCCGGACGACATTGGCTGCGGCAATGAAATTCGTGAAGCCGCGCTCGAACACCGGATCGTTCACCCTGCTGTTCGTCACGTAGGTGAACGGTACGTTAAAGCGGCGAAGCACCTTGCCGGTGGCGAACAAGCCGCATTGCGTATCCCGCAGCCGCATACCGTCCTCCAGCGGAGCCTCGTCCCTTGGCCCCCAGAGCAGCACTGGCTTGCCGAGCGCCTTGCCGACCCGGGCAACGGTATCTTCTGTGCCGAAGTTACAATGCGGGAAAAATACGGCGTCCACTCTCTCCTGCCTGAACCGCTCGATAATCTCATCAGCGTTGATGTGATCGTCGTACAGCAGCCCTTCGGAATTAAGACCTTCCAAGTCAACGATGTCGATATCCAATCCGATGCTCTCTATCTTCTCGCGTATCAAAACTTTGTACTTGAATGCGTCTTCAGCGCTAAAAACAAACCGGCGCGTAGGCGCATAGCCCAGCTTTAATTTGTTCATCCAGCATTTCTCCTTCTAGGGTAGGAATTAAGAAACAAGGAAACCAACTCTACTAAACAACTAAACTATTATCCATAATATCAATAGAATGTTACTCACAAATAAACTAAACTGTTTAGTGTCATTAACCTTCACAAACTCATCGTAACATTCCAAAAAATAACTGTCAACGCTTTATTTATACAAATTACGCATCATTTCAACTAAATATAACTAAAATTCTGGATATGAACTTAATAATTCTAGATGGTTGTTGAGTTTTTTTACTAAAACATGTAAACTAAACTAATCTAAACGATATGTACTTGGAAACGGAGCAATCAAAATGAAAATGGAAGATATAGCCCAACTGGCCGGCGTGTCCAAATCAGCCGTCTCCCTCGCCTTCAGTGGAAAGCCGGGTATTGGTCCCGAAACCCGCGAACGGATTTTGCAAGTTGCCAGGGAAAACGGCTACCTTCCGAAAGCCAAGATGTCCGCCTCAACAGAGCCGCAAACCAAATTGCTGACCTTTCTTGTCCTGGCCAATTCCGGCATCGTGTTGGAGCAGTATTATCAGCAGCCGTTCTTTCGCGAGATCATACATTACATTGAAGAACGGTGCCGCACTAAAGGGTACTCGCTTATTTTCTCCTCCATCGACATGGAGTTTTTTGATCGCGAGCTTATGGCTCTTGCCCAGGAACGCCCCGGCGGTGGCGTCGTACTGCTAGGTACGAACCTGAACCGCGGGCAAATCACGGACATCGCCGGCATGCTGGGGCCGCATTTGGTAGTGCTAGACACTTGCTTCGATACGCTGCCTGTGCATTTTGTTGAAATCAACAACTACATGGGCGCTTACCAGGCCGGCGCTTACCTGTGCCGCAGCGGTCACCGGAATATCGGATACATCGCTTCGAATATACGTATCCATAACTTCGAAGAGCGTCAAAACGGCTTTAAGGCCGCCTTGCGCGAGTACGAGCTGGAAATAATGCCGGCACAAGTGTTCTCCGCTGCGCCGACAATCCTCTCTTCCCAGAGGTCGTTGAAGGCGCAGCTGGAATCGTTCCTTTGCGCCGGACGCTCGCTTCCTACCGCTTTCTTCTGCGAGTGCGATTACATTGCCATCAGCGCCATGAAGACGCTGACCGAGCTGGGTTACCGTGTTCCGGAGGACGCCTCGGTCGTCGGCTTTGATAACATCTCCGAAGCAGTCATAGTCCACCCTGAGCTGACGACCGTTCATGTAGAGAAGGCGAGGCTGGCTTATCACGCCGTCGATCTTGTGATTGACTCAATCGAATCGGTACAGCAGGTAAAAACGAAGATGAGTATCGACACCCGCTTGGTCGAACGCCACTCCTCCCGTCCAATAGCATAAAAATCGCATAAGTATTGAACCGCATGCCAAAGAAGCCCCTGGATTCACTTCCAGGGGCTTCAACTCATGTTATGCTTGCCGTAGAGCTCACCGCGCTACACATGCTCCGATGTCTCAACATACTGAATATAATAGACAGCCTCCCGTACGGGATCGTCGGCTCCGGGCAAAGCGTCAAACTCTAAAGGCGAATCGAGATTCGGCTCTCTCCGGAAGGCACCCGTTCGAAACACAAGGCGTTCCACCGACAGAACCGGCGCGAAGAAGCTATATATTTTGCGAACATCGCCAATGATGATTTCGTACTTTTGCTTGGAAGCATCAATGTTCAGAACAACCTCATACCAAGTATCCGGCTCGTAGGCCACGACGTTATGGATGAATCCGTGCTGCACTTTGATCCATCCATCCTTGTCAACGATCAGACGAAGCGGAATCGTTCCCTTGTAGTCGCAAACTTCGATTTGCAGCAGCCCCGTATCGGATTGAGCGGCCAGCAGCTTCCATTGAATCCGTACTTTGCGGCTTTCAGGGAACACGCGGACTGCTTTACTATAATCATATGGATCCTTGTTATGCAGCCTTAAGCTCTTATTGCTTGGCGAAGGGAATGGCGCTACCGAAACCTGCGCCCATTGGCAGCTGTAAATATTCCAGCCTTGGACGTGGCTCCCTACAGGCATATCGTCGAAGGTGTCCCGGACCGGCTTCTCTACACGCAGCTCCACAGGCACCGGTACGCGGCTTACCCATATATCTTCTTTATTCACACTGTAGGTTAGCCACATTTCATTCCCTGTCGGCGTATCGCTCCCCGCTTCGATCCCCCGGATGTACTGGGGACCGTAGTCCTTGTATTGACCGGGGAAACGCATCGGAGAAACGTCCCCGTGAATGACCGCCATGTGGTCGAATTCCAAACCGTCGTCGCTGGTGACAACGGCAAGCGGCCAACGGTATTTTCCTGTCGGCGTTGGGTTGTATACTAGCGCATACATGCCGTCCGCCGTCTTCTGCCCCCATATTTTAGCTCCCGCCATGATGAACGACGGCACATCGCACAGCTTTGACCACGTCATACCGTCATCTTCTGTCACGGCAGCCTTGGAGGACTTAAAGACGGCAATAACCCTGCCGTCCGGCAAACGGTACGTTGAGGCTGCCTTGCCTCCCGTTATGCTGTAGAACCCGTCCCGGCTCCGGTCCTCCTCCCACCACTGCATCGTTACCAGCTTATCGGACAGCAATGCCTCGCACGCTTCGATGAATTGGGAATCCTCAGAAGTCCGATACCAAGGAAACCCGGTATTCGTCTCGTTCCAACCCGCATGAAGGTTGTAACGCAAATAATAGATCGGCCCCCAGCTGCCATCCCGCTTGACTTCTCTAACCACACGGCCTATCCCGTTGCCATCGTTCGGATGCACCCGGTAGGCAGGACAAATCCCATAAAAACCAAGCACCAATAGTTTGCCGTTCGGCGCTTCATAAAATCCCATCCGTTGATGCATCACTGCGTAGCTGCCAGGGGGCAGCTCCGGAGCATCCTGGTTTTGGTATACGCCCTCAGGAATTTGAATGGCCGGAAATACTACCCTTGGTTTCTCCCAATGGACTCCATCCTTGGATGTGGTCAACAGCGTATGTCCAGGCGGAACGTGCTCCGACTCCGGATTGCTTAAATATTCCAAATAAAATGTACCGTTCCAATGAGCCAGCATCGGGGCATGATTGTACGTCCAGCCCAAATCGTCGGCAAGCTCCGGCCGGGAGCGATTGGCGCGCAGCACCTGATAATTATGCGTACCGACGACGGGTCTTAGCTGCCCGTCGTGATAATCGGTGTTGGCCGACTTCCCGCCGACATACCGGATCAGATCGCTTGCGTCGGTCATATTGTCCCTCCGTTCTCATGAATCGCCTTCAGCAATCGCCGCTCCGAATCGTCCAGATGCAATCGGATTACACTGCGAATATCGTCCACATTACCGCTCTTCACCGCATCGACGATCGTTTGATGCTGCGCTTGCGCCACTTTGACCATTTCGGAGGAAACGATCGACGATTTCGTCATAATGAATCTGTAGTCCATGAGCTTCAAGTAAATATCGATGTTGTTCCGGTTTTGCCCAAGCTTCATGAACTCGATATGAAAGGCCAGATTATAATCGGCATGCAAATAATCGCGCAACGGCTCGGCGTCGATCTTTTGCAACGAAAGGTCAATGATGGTTTGCATCCTGCTCACACCTGCTTGTACTGCGTCCTTGCTCACCGAGGCAAGCTTGTCGATCACCCAAAATTCAAGCATGAGCCGTGTATCCATAATGTCCTTGATGTCTTCGCTGCTTATGGCCACGACAAATGTGCCTACCTTGGAGACGGTTTTGACAAGCCGCTCCATCTCGAGCCGGTTTAATGCGTCACGGACCGGTGTCCGGCTCACACCCAGCTGATCGGCCAGCTCGGGAATGGAAAGCTTCTCGTTCGGCGAGAATCGGCGCCGGATGATTTGATCCTTTAATATGGAGTATGTTTTGTCCCACAGGTTGGACGTATCGATTTTGGGTAGTTCCATCGTTCACACCTTCTATATCTGTCTAGTTTTTATTTTTCTGGATGGATTGGTTGCCGAGCTCCTCCGCCTTGCGAATCATCGTGTTGAGATCCAGCTTTTGATTCACCAGCTCCCGCAGTGCCACGTTGTCGATTCCATCCTCTATTACATATTCGTCGTATTTGGTAGTCGGGCCTGAAGGGGCGAACGTATTATAATAGATGGCCTTCAAGTTTTTGTCCTTATCCGGCGTATCCTGGCCGATTGCTTTCAAAATTTCCTGATTGTTCAGCGAGGTCAGAAAGCCTTGCTTCGACAGCTGCATTTGGAATTCGTCCGACGTTAAATATTGAATAATCTTCATCGCCTCGTCTTGATGCTTGCTAAATGATGGGATTCCCAAATAAGTATACATAATCTGCGGACCGATTCCCGGCGCATCGCTGAAGCTTGGAAGGGAGACCATATCCCACTTCATGTCCCGCATTTCCTTAACGCCCTGATGCATATCGGAATCGGTTACATACATCGCGACATCCTTATTTTTATAAAAGACGTCCGAGCCCGGCCATTGCGTTCCGAACTTTCCTTCCATTCCTTCGATGGCGCTGAACTTTTGGAAGACGGTCTCGATCGTTCTTTTCCACTTCTCGTTATTGATCACTGCCGTTTCGGTCTTCATGTCGACAAAAGGAAGCGAGTATTGATTTTTGCGTAAATAGCTTTTCGTCTTAAGCCAATACCCGTAATACGGCTGGTTATCGACGCGCGTCAGCTTCTTGGCGAGCTCGTACGTCTCTTCCCAGGTCATGCCGTCCTTTGGATAAGGAACTCCGAAACGGTCGAATATTTCTTTATTATAATATAAGACCATGCCGCTTCCATAAATAGGGAGACCGTACAATCCTCCGGCGGACTTCATTTGCTCCAATCCGTTTTTGTCGAACCGGTTCAGATCGATTTGATGCTTCTTCGAAAGGTCGGTCAAATCTAACTCCAGCTTCGCTCCAAGCAAATCTCTGGCGTAGGTTCTGGCGCTCTCGACGTAAATATCGAAGGTTTGATTGCTCGCGATCATTTCCGGAAACGAGTATCCCGCCCCCTTCTGAATATATTTGATCGTATAGTCGGGAAATTTTTTTCTTACGGCTTCAACGAACAAAGGCTCCTTGCTCGAGCTGTAAAAAGCAATCTCCACCGGGGTCTTCGGTGTATCAGGAACATCTTTAAGAGAGGCCTCCTGCTCAGTCTTCTCCGGGCTTCCGGTACAAGCGGAGACAGTCAACAGGACAGCGATCAGCATTCCAGGCAATCCTCTTCTCAAGATCATGGATATTCCTCCGAATCATGAATTTATGGGCTTACATGCCTACTTTGAAGATGAAATTTTCTGGTTGGCGATTTCTTCCGCCATTCTCAATCCGGTATTGAGGTCGGTCAAGCCTTTCACCATGTCTCGTAGCTGGGTTTTCTCCAATCCGTCTTCCACCACGAACTCATCGTACGCAGTAATCGGCGCCGTCGGAGCGAACTTATTGTAAAATGCCGCATTCATATTCAGCTTCTTGTCTTTGTATGGCGTTTCAGCCGCATAGGCCTTCTGTACCGCCTGGCTCTTAAGCGAGGTCATGACGCCTAGCTTGGACATCTCCATCTGGTAATCTTCCGATGTGAGCTGCCGGATTACTTCCATGGCCTGATCCTTTTTCTGGCTCATCGATGTAATGCCCATATAAGTATAAGATGCCTGTACGCCGACATTCGGCTTGTCTTTGAAGGTAGGCATGGCGACCATGTCAAAGTTCATTTTGCCAAGCGACTCTTGCGCCGCCATAAGCCAGCTGGACTGCATAACATACATAGCCAGCTCCTGGGTTACATTGAACGCGTCGTGGCTCGGCCATGCCGTAATCGCTCTTTCTCTGAAGGCGGTAATATCCGAGAACTTTTTGAAGATCGTATCAAAAAGCCGGTTCCATTCGTCGCTCGTTACAGAAGCCTTCTCCGTCTTGGGATCTACCAAAGCCAGCGACATTTGATTCGTCCTTAAGTAATGCTTGGGAGAGATCCAGAATCCGAGATACTGCTTCTCCCCCGTGTTCACAGTGAGCTTCTTGGCCAATTCGTACGTCTCTTCCCAGGTCATGCCATCCTTAGGATACGGCACTCCAACCTTATCGAAAATGTCTTTATTGTAGTACATTACCATCGTGTAGTTGGATAAAGGCAGTCCGTACAATCCTCCGGCTCCCTCCGCCGAAGTCATCTGATTAATCCCCTCAGGCTCAAAAACGTTTAAATCGATTCGGTGCGTCTTCACCAGCTCCGACATGTCAAACGCAGCCTTGCTGGGCAAGTATTGCTGACTGACGGAGCGAGCGTTGGCGATGTACAAATCAATGTTCGTGCCGGCGCTTAGCAAGTGCTCCAACCTTGAGCTTTCCGTTTGCGAAATATGAGTGATCTTGTACTGGGGCAGCTTTTTCTTCAAATACTCGCCGTATTTCTGATTCCATCCATCGGGGCTTTCCAGCGAAAACACCGTCAGCTCTGTCGGTTCGTTGATCTTTGTACTTAGCTCCCCTTCGGACTTCGGTTCAACGACCGCGTTCTTGCTGTCTCCCGAACATGCTGTTGCCGAAACAAGAATCGTGGCTGCAGACAGCAGAATCGCGCTTTTTTTCAACAAAATCACTGTTGTGTCCACCTCTTTGTCATAAATTTAAAATGCCGGTGCTTGCAAATCGAAGAGTGTAAGCGCATGCAAACTATGTATATTACATATTATATGTTGTATACATCATTCTGTAAATAACGTTTATTTTTTAATCAGCGTGGATTTACTGGCTCCCCATACCATACTTCGAAGCTAAAAAAGACCGGAATCAAGCCCTTTCTTGTTGAAATAAAGGGTTGTTCCAGTCTTCATGGCATATTAATCGCTGACCGTGTTCTTATTTTTTTTGAAAAAAGGCAGAGACAACCCGAACATTTTGCAAGGCGGCTTCACCTTGCCGCTTCTTATAAAATGCAGTGCTGCGTTCAGCTCTCCCCCAAGCAGAATGATCATGCTGGACAAATACAGCCAGATCAGAAGCACGATAATGCCCCCGATGCTGCCGTACGTCTTCGTGTAGCTGTCGAAATGATTCACATAAAACGAAAACAGGAGGGATGCGGCAATCCAGCCGACCGTTGCAAAGACGGCTCCCGGTATCACCTCACGGAATCTCAGACGCACATTGGGCAGAAAGGAATAGATCAGACAAAACATCGTCCAAATGACAGCCAGAGGAACCGTATACTGCGCCCAAGCCCAAATATTCGAGAAATCACCTGGCAATCTCGCGGTATGATACAGCCACTCCCCGATTTTTCGTCCGAACACCAGCATCACGAAGCTTAGCAAAATGGCGGCAGCAAGCACGATCGTCGTCCCTAAGGAGAAAAGGCGCACCTTCCAGAACGGACGGTCTTCTTCTTGATCGTAAGCTTTATTGATTCCTTTAATAACAGCGTTGATGCCATTGGAGGCCGACCATAGCGTTGCAATCAAGCCTATGGACACGAGCGAGCTGCTCCGCGTCTCTTCGATTTCGTGGAACACGTCGGATAAAGTCTTGTTCGACATGTCGGGCAATATCAAGCTTAGACGTTCCAGCGCCTCATCCGCGGAAAAATCGGTAAAGCTCAGCAGCGCCACCAAAAAGATCAGGAATGGAAAAAAGGATAGCACGAGATAATACGTCAGCTGGGCGGCCAACGCGGGTACATCGTCATCCTGAAAACGGCATGCAAGATTATGTATCAGAGTTGTCCATTTCAAGTTGAAGCCACCTCCCTACATCGGCATCGATCGATATATTTCTTTTATACCCATTTTCCCTTCCTTTTCCACATGACCTGCAGAATGATTCCATTATATTACAAAAAAACCGCCGCCAGCAAATTGGAGCGCCCCTCTTCGACGCTGCCGTCACTTCATCGATATAGCATGAGCCGTCTCCTGCCGCAAGCACAAAAAAGGCAGCCGTTCCTGCCGGCAGCCTCTCTATGTTGTAACAGTAACCCTCAGACCACGTTATACCTGGATCCGTAATGGATTGCAGCCGCGAGATTTTTACCGGAACCTTATCCGGTCGTCGTATGGTTTTGCGCTTCCGTACTGATCTGCCATTTGATGCCGTATTTGTCCTCCACCCTGCCGAATATGCTTCCCCAAAATTGCTTCTCCACCGCCATAATGACCCTTCCGCCTTCCGACAGCTTGGAGAATGCCTGCCTAGCCTCCTCTTCTGACTGGAACTCCAGGCTAAGATCAAATCCGCTGCTTCGTCCCGGCGACTCGTGCATGGTGTCGGCAATGTAAAAGTCTACCCCCGCAGCTGTGAAGGCCATATGTATGATTTTGTCCTTTATCGCCTCATCCGTACCCGGGGCTTGTCCGTATGTCATCTGATTGCGGATCTCCCCGCCTAAGGCTTCTACATAAAACCGGGCCTGCGCTCTTGCATCCTCCGAATAAAAATAAGGTGTCAGCTTTGCCATTTCCCCATCAACATCCCCTCTATTAATTGCTAATGCCCCTACGACCAGGCAACAAAAATAGTATTCAGGAATTTCGCGGTTTTATTCCTCTTCGTAATAGAAAAAGGACGCAATGTTCGCGCCCTTTTGTCCCATTACTGTTTGATCACGACAACGCCTCTAGGAGGCTTCCCGGTGCTTTGGATCAGACCGATCTCGAAAATGGAGAGATTCCTGCCGACCAGGATTAACGACGAGGTCAAGTTATCAAAGCTGCCTAGATTAGCAACGTTTTGGCTGCCTCTAAATACGCGGAACGTGCCTTGAAAGTTAATATCCCGGAACAATACTAGAGTAACTTGACTAGGGATGATAACGTTTCTGAGCTGGAAGCTCGAAAGCTGGTCGTTGAATTGGAATGCCCTGAAATCCTTAATGGCTACGCTACCGCGGTTGATCCGAATCCGTCTTCCCGTGAAATTTGTGCCTGAAAAAAGCGACAGCATAAGTCCCCTGTTTAACAAATATACCACCTTCCATTCTCTGAGATAGTATATTAGTATGAGGCGAATGGTAGCTTCGCATGGGTTTATTTCCTCGGACAAATGATGGTTTTTGAGCAAAAAAAAGCCCGCGATGCACGCGGACTTGGAAGCTATTGTTACAGTTCAACGATCTTCGTAGCAATATTCTCGCAAAATTCGCTGTCATGCTCGACAAAGAGAATGGTCGGCGAATATTCCAGCAGCAGCTCCTCAATTTGCATGCGGGATATCACGTCGATAAAATTAAGCGGTTCGTCCCAAATATGCAAATGAACCTTCTCGCACAAACTTTTGGCAATCAGCACCTTCTTCTTCTGGCCGCCGCTGAACGCCGAAATATCCTTTTCAAACTGCAGTCGGGAAAAATCAAGCTTACGCAAAATCGCTTTAAATAAGCTTTCATCAATGCCGTTGTCTCTTGCATAGTCCGTTAAATTGCCCTGCAGGTGCGAGGTGTCCTGTGAGACGTAAGATATTTTGAGCTGGCTCCCTTTTCGGAATGTGCCGGTATAGGTAAGGTCTTCACCGCAGATCAGCTTGATAATGCTTGATTTGCCGGAGCCGTTTTTACCGGAAAGCGCAATCCGCTCCCCTTGTTCAATCGTAAAACTGATGTCGGAGCAAGCCTGCTTATCACCGTAATAGACCGATACATGTTCCAGCTGGACTAGCTGGTTAGTATGATACGGAAGCTGTGAAATCTTCAAGCTCTCGGAGCTTTCGACATTTTTAAGCAGCATCGACTTTTCGTCTATAGCGGATTGCTGCCTTTGCTCCATCGATTTGGAGCGCTTCATCATTTTCGCGGCCTTGTGCCCGATATACCCTTTATCTACCTTGGAGCCGGAATTTCTGGTTCCGTTCTTCGTTTTCTCCACTTCGTCCGACCAATGGCTCGTTCGTTTAGCTGCTTCCGACAAGCGCTTGATGTCTTTTTTAAGCTTTTCGTTCTCTCCAAGCTCGTATTGATCCTGCCGCTGTTTATTCTCCCACCAATCGGAGAAATTCCCTTTTTGAATGTCTATATGGGTCTTATTGATCGACAGCATATGATCTACGCAGTTATCAAGAAAGGCCCTGTCGTGAGACACCAGAATAAACCCGCTCTTGGTTCGGAGATAGTCGCTGACTAGCTTCCTTGCTTCCATATCGAGATGGTTGGTCGGTTCGTCAATTAACAGAAACCGGTTTTCCATAAGGAATAGTGCGGCAAGCAGCACCTTCGTTTGCTCCCCGTTGGACAGCGTATCGAACGGCCGGTATAACACATCATCCGAAACCTTCAGCAGCGACAGCTCGCGCATGAATTCCCATTGAACCAAGTCCGGTACAATCTCGCTGATCACATCCATGGTAAGGTATTCCTTGTTCTCCACAGGGAAAGGGAAATATTCAAATTGAACTTGCGCCGAAATTTTACCGCTGTATTCATACTTGCCGAGCAGCAGGTTGAGAAACGTCGTCTTCCCTCTGCCGTTTCTTCCCGTGAAGCCCAGCTTCCAATCGGTATCCAGCTGAAAGCTTACATTTTCAAAGATGTTATCGTAGCTGCCGTCGTAGGCGAAGGTCAGGTTGGTTACATGAATTAATGACATGGCAATATCCTCCTGTACAAAAAAGCTAAAAAGAGCTGCAAGAAAGTTACATTTCTCGCAGCTCAAATAAATATACAGCAAACCCAACCCGCTCCAGGGTTAGATGAGGATATCGTTTGAGTGAAAAGATATAGTAACTTTCTCGCAAATAAAAAATAAAACATGTGAAGCATATCGCTTATCCTGTTTTATTCCTTTACTTATTTGCAAGAAATCCTACATTATCTTTTCACTCCCATCGTCAATTTACAAGTATCTTACCATACCCTCTTCTTATTTTCAACCAAGTGCTGCCTCTGCCACACGTACTGGCATAAAATGAAATCAGCTCAACGTGGAAAGAGCCTCTTGGGTGAACGGCTTCAGCTCCTCGATCCGTTCGTCGCGGATTTTCGCCGCCCAAGCCGGGTCGCTGAGCAGCGCGCGGCCGACGGCAACAAGATCGAACTCGTCCCGCTCCAGCCGCTCGACCAGATTGCCGATGCCGGCAGGCTCGCCGCCTTTGCCTTCCTCGAACAAGCTGGTGAACACGGAGTCGAGGCCGACCGAGCCGACGGTAATTGCCGGCTTGCCGGTCAGCTTGCGCGTCCAGCCCGCCAGGTTAAGGTCCGAGCCCTCGAACTCGGGCTCCCAGAAGCGGCGGGTGGAGGCATGGAATATATCCACGCCTGCCGCGGACAGCGGTGCGAGGAAGCGGTCCAGCTCCTCCGGATTCACTGCCAGCTTGGCGCCGTAATTGACCGGCTTCCATTGGGAGAAGCGGAAAATAATCGGGAATTCGGGGCCGACCGCGGCACGGACCGCTTCAATGACCTCTACGGCGAACTTGGTGCGGTCTACCATGTCACCGCCATACTTGTCCGTACGTTTGTTGGTTACTTCCCAGAAAAACTGGTCGATAAGATAACCATGCGCCCCGTGAATTTCCACCGCGTCGAAGCCGAGTCGCTTCGCGTCGGCGGCAGCCTGGGCATACGCTTGCACGAGACCTGCGATCTCCTCGACTGTCAACGGCGCCGAAACCGTTTCTCCGGTTAAGCTGAGACCCGACGGTCCAACGGGATCCACGTTCGAATCCGGAAACTTCTCCCGGCTTCGTGCGGTGCCGGTATGCCAAATTTGCGGAGCAATCTTCCCTCCCGCCTCATGCACTTCCCGGACAACGCGAGCCCATCCTTCCAGAGCTTCCTCGCCGTAAAAATGCGGCACGCCTTGATCAGCCTCCGCAGCCGGATGGTTGATGACGGTTCCTTCCGTAATGATGAGACCGACGCCGTTCTCCGCTCTGCGGCGGTAGTATCCGGCCACGTTAGGGCCCGGAACTCCTCCGGGCGAGAAGCAGCGTGTCATCGGAGCCATAACAATCCGATTGGCCAGCTTCAGTCGGCCGCCTTCAAATGGCTTGAACAGAGCAGCCGCGGTTTTGGATAAGGTCATTTTCATCCACTCCTTATATATCTCTTCATTTTTTCAGTCTGCGTATAATTTCTTCTGCTACTTGCTTCGTCGTTGCTGTACCGCCGATATCTTTGGTTTTCACTCCGTCTTGCGTTACATCCTCCACGACCTGCAAAAGATGTTGACCTATCTCCTGATGTCCCAGATGGTCCAGCATCATTTTGGCGGTCCAGATTTGTCCGATCGGGTTGGCTATGCCTTGCCCTGCGATATCAGGTGCCGACCCGTGAACCGGCTCGAACATGGACGGATATTTGCCGTTCAGATTGATGTTGGCGGCCGGTGCAATACCTATACTTCCCATAATGGCGGCACCGATATCCGTTAGTATATCTCCGAACAGGTTGCTCGCGACCACGACATCAAACACATGAGGCTTCGTGACAAAAAAGGCCGACAGCGCATCAATATGAATGGCTGCCGTCTTCACGTCCGGATACGACCCGCTTATCTCCTTAAACACTTCGTCCCAGAACGGCATGGAATACACAATCCCGTTGGACTTGGTAGCGCTGGTAACGTGACCTCTTCGTTTCTGTGCCAAATCAAACGCGTAACGGATCGCACGCTCCGTCCCTTTTCGCGTAAAGACCGCATTCTGAATTGCAATTTCGTCGTCCCCTTTATGGATGCGACCGCCAATTTCGCTGTACTCGCCCTCGCTATTCTCTCTCACCACCAGGAGGTCAAAATCATTCGGGTTAATGAGCGGAGACGCAAGACCGCGGAAATATTTCGCCGGACGAATATTGATGACTTGCTCGAACTCGCGCCGGATTTTGATCAACAGCCCCCACAGCGACACATGATCCGGAACCCGCAGCGGATCGCCGACGGCTCCAAGAAAGATCGCTTCATAATTTTTCAAGATGTCCATCCCGTCGTCCGGCATCATTTTGCCATGCTGCTCATAATAATCGCAGCTCCATGAAAAGCTGGAATACTTGAATGAAATACCACCGTGTACTTCTGCAACCGCGTCCAGCACGTCCGTTGCGGCCGGTACCACCTCTTTGCCGATACCATCCCCCGGAATCAGTGCGATTTCATAGCGTTTCATCCCATTCTTCACTCCTTAGTGAGTAGTGTTGATGCCATGACCGTGTTACAATCCAAGCCGACTAGTGATCTATCCCATCATTTAACCTATTCGCTATCTGCCAAGGTTATCCTGCTCCATCCTATCGGCAGTTGCCGCTGCCGGCAGCTTGAAAGATGTTCATAGAACGAAAAAAAGCCGCCTCTAAGGCAGCCCTTTCGCAAAGATTCTATGCTTCCAAAGCAACAAGAGTTGCGGCCGGTTCATGAAGTAAAGCGGTCCACCTTGGATTTCATCGCGGCGATGATCGTCCTTTTATAGCGGATGGCCAGCAGAAGAACTTCATACTTCTGGCTCGCAGAAAGCTTCTTGAAGCGCGGCTCTTCCCTTAGAAAATCGCTGGCGACCGCCCACGCGACCGGCGACAAGCGTCTGCGCTTCATCCCTGGAACCGAGATAGAGCGTTCACGTTTCCGCTCCCTCCATTCCTGCAACCGATGGAGCCAAGACCTTATTTCCGCCTCCGGCTTGCTCTCGTCTATTAGACAGGGAGCGGCACGCTTTTTGGTATGCTCACGAAGAAACTGGAACCGGTCATGACCGAGTACAATGGTGTAGGAGCCTTCTTTGCGGTTTTTGCGAACAACCAACAGGTGCATGCAGTCCCACACCAGCCCGCGAAGCTTACGGAGATGTGACGTCATCCGGGCGGTGACGTCCGGCTTAAGCTTGTCTAGAGGTATATACTGGACGGTAAATCGCATATACATCCTCCTCCTTGCAGGAAGTATATGCTCCTTCCGAATTGTCCTAGTCGCGGCATAGCGCAGGACTTTGTCGAAAAAGAAAAAGACCTGCTATTGAGGTCTTTTTCTTTAAGCACGCAGCCCGGTAACCCGTAGGCTACCACAATGCTATTATAGTAGAAGCTGCAGTCCATCTTGCTTACTTGGCTTGGATATATCCTTCCGCTTTAAGCAGCTCAGCGATCAATACGGCTCCGCCGGCAGCTCCGCGCAAGGTGTTATGGGACAGTCCTACAAATTTAAAATCGTAAATGGAATCCTCGCGCAATCTGCCGACCGAAACTCCCATTCCGCGCTCAATATCGCGGTCCAATTTCGTCTGAGGTCTGTTTTCCTCTTCGAAGTATGTGATGAACTGCTTAGGCGCGCTTGGCAATCCAAGCTCCTGAGGACGCCCTTTAAATTGCTGCCAGCGGCTCAAAATTTCCTCTTTGGACGGTTTGTTCTCGAACGATGCGAATACCGTTGCCAAATGTCCATCCGTTACCGGAACGCGGATACACTGCGTTGTAATTAATGGCGAAGCTGCTTTCACAATTTCATCGTTCAGGATGCTGCCCCAGATGCGCAGCGGCTCCTGCTCGCTCTTTTCTTCCTCGCCGCCGATATAAGGAATCACGTTGTCCAGCATTTCCGGCCAATCGGTGAAGTTTTTGCCGGCTCCGGAAATCGCCTGATACGTCGATGCAACGACTTGGGTCGGTTTGAAATCCAGCAGGGCGTGAAGAGCAGGCACATAGCTTTGGATGGAGCAGTTCGGCTTCACGGCGATAAATCCGGTCGAGGTTCCGAGACGCTTTCTTTGTGCTGCGATCACTTCGATATGTCCCGGGTTAATCTCCGGAATGACCATCGGGATGTCCGGCGTCCAGCGGTGGGCCGAATTGTTGGAAATAACAGGCGTTCCCGTTTTGGCATAGGCTTCCTCTAACGCTTTAACTTCGTCCTTCTGCATATCGACTGCGCAGAAGATAAAGTCGACATTCGCTGCAACCTCTTCCACCTTCGAAGCATCCTGAACGACGATGCGCTTCACATCTTCAGGAATCGGATCGGACAGCTTCCATCTGTTTTGTACGGACTCTTCATAAGTCTTGCCTGCCGAGCTGGCACTCGCTGCAATGGCTGTTACTTGAAACCATGGATGCTGATCCAACAGCTGAACGAATCTTTGGCCGACCATACCGGTTCCGCCCACAATACCGACTTTCAATTTTTGCGACATTCCTATTCATATCCTTTCATGATGACATTATGAGTGATCTTGCATAATAATTTTGTGATTTTGCCTACCCTATATTACATGTTGGATGTGCTTTGGTTTGTTACATGAAACTAAAAAAATCCCACCCCCAAGACCATAGTCTTGAGGACGAGATTTGTATGCTCGTGGTACCACCCCAGATTCGCAAATACGTCGCCGTATGTGCCTCTTCAAGTACGTCATCACATAGTCATGATTATACTCTAGCTCTGTAACAGGAGCTCCTGTCGCATCATCCCCCGTGTAAGGTTCCGATGCGCTGCTCAGAGTCTTTCTTCAATAAATAATCCTTTGCTCCTTTTCAGCAGCCGGAGCTCTCTGCGAAAGAATGTATTTATTTACTCGTCTCTTCATAGCATTTGCATGTGTTGCGATTATAATATCAGATAACGGCAGATTGGTAAACTGTTTTTTTGAAAATTAGGCGCTGTTACTACATCCGCCAACCGGCGTACGGCCGCTCTTCTTTCCTGCTGAAAGTACAATGAAGAAGACGCCGGCCAAAATAATGACGATGGCGCCAGCCATCCGAAGTGTCAGCGGCTCATCAAGCACGGCCCAGCCAAGCACGACTGCGACGACCGGGCTGACGTAAGCGACGGTGTTCGGCAGCGAAGCCGCAGTACTCGCCCGCTGCAGCCATGAGTACAGAAGAAATCCGGTCATGGTCACGAAGAGAAGATAGATCATCGCAAGCAGCGTCGTTCCCGTTAACGAAGAGATGCGGAGCTGAGCCCATTCTCCTCTGGAGAGGCTTACCATCATAATGAGGATGCCGCCTATAAGCATTTGAATAGCGGTGCTGAACATCACTCCGGGCTGTGCGGTTCTACGCATAGCAATGGTTCCGCTCGCGTTCAGGAAGGAAGCGGCCAGTATCGCTCCGACTCCAATAAGGCTCAACCCGTCTTGCCCGTTGGGAGCAATTAGAACAGCTAAGCCGACAAACCCCAGCATCAATCCAAGTGTGGCCCAAGCATTCGGACGGCTGCGGAAGATGGCCCAATCCAGCAACGCTGCCCACAGCGGCATCGTCGATGCCAGCAAACCGGCCAACGCCGAGGATAAATATGGCTGAGCCGTGATAACCATGCCTTGACCGCCGGCGATAAGCAGCACTCCGACAAGAGACGCGTTCCCCCACTGCTTCCCCGTCGGACGAGACGCAGCGGGCATGCGCCACAAGCACCATAGCAGCAAGGCCGCTCCGCACAAAATAAAGCGAAAGCCGGTCAAATACGGCGGAATTTCCGTTATGATGATCTTCAGCGCGAGGAAGACCGAACCCCACAGCAGCCATAACGCAACCAGCGCCGCTGCAAAGCGCAGCCCGTTAGGGGAGCCGCCTTGCTCTGCACGGGAGTTTTCCGTCACTTGAGCTTCATTCCTTTCTGCGGCAACGTGTCCGTATCACGATAGGAATCTACGATTTCCATTCGTGCTTCTTATAAGACCATCGATTCGCCATCATCCGGTACTGTGATATGTCCCGTTAGGTCCTTCTCTTCAATAAAGCTCTTCAGCTCGCGTCTGGATAGAAAGCAATGATTGACGGACTCCATATGGGAGACGATGATTGCCGACTGCGGAGCCGCCAAATGCGTCCGGTAAATGTCGTCCTTGCCCATCGTAATCGGGTCTCCATGCAGGAACTGTGCCGAGCCGCCATTGACGATAATGACATCAGGGCGATGAATTCGGATCGCGTCCTCCACCTCGCTGCACCATATCGTATCGCCGGCAATGTATAGCGTCTTCTCCTCCGGATGCTCAAAGACTACGCCGGAGACGTTCCCCATCAATTTGCCGATTTCGCCTGTTCCATGCTGCCCTCTCGTCCGGCTCAATCGGACTTCGCCTATATGGCCGATCCGTTCGATTGCTTGAACGCTATTAAATCCGTGCTTCCTGATGACTTCGGCATCTTCATCCGACTGTGCGATCATGTTGGCGTCTTTCGGAATCGCACGGATCGCCTCCGCATCGAAATGATCAGGGTGCAGGTGCGTAACGATGACCGCATCCGCGGTAACAATGTCCTCCACAGCAACCGGAAGCTCGGCTGTCGGGTTATTGACAGGATTCGCCGTATTCACCACAGGCGGATAGGCTCCCTTCGGCGCCAAGTAAGGATCAATCAAAAATGTATTACCTCCATACTCCAATACGATCGTTGCATTTCGGATTTGTGTAATTTTCATAGCCAAGCCCCTCCCTTTAATATTTCTCCCTTTTAGGTTAACATTGAGGTTGGAAACCATACATATTGTAAATCACGAATATGGCCGGAAATACTTGATTTTTGAAAGAGGTTGTTATACATGCTGGATTCTACGGACAAACGCATACTGGAAGAGCTGGCCAAGGATGGCAGGATTTCGATGAAGAAGCTGGGCGAGAAGGTACATCTGACCGGACAAGCAGCGGCGAACCGGGTATTGAGGCTAGAGGAAGAAGGCGTCATTGAAGGCTATACCGTTCGGTTAAATAACAGAAAGTCTGGTTACGCCGTTCAAGCGTTTATTACGGTGTTTACGAAGAGCTTCGATCATCAGCCGTTCCTGTCCTTTGTGGAAACGCAGCACTCTTATATCATCAATAATTATAAAATCAGCGGTGACGGCTGCTATCTCATGGAGTGCAAGTTCCCTTCCAACGAGGAGCTCGACAAATTTCTAAACGATTTAACACGCTACGTGAACTATAAAGTATCCATTGTCATTAATAAGGCCTAACGGGAGACGGAGGAATAAGAATGAGCATCGAATCGTTGACACGCTATTGTTTATCTAAAAAAGGAAGCAGCCAGGACTACCCATTCGGCGATGATGTGATGGTGATTCGGGTCGCCTCCAAAATCTTTGCTTTCCTATCCGAACGAAACCGGCAGCCGAACATCAGCTTGAAGTGCGACCCGTTTATAGCGGAAAACTTACGGCAACAGTACCCTGCCGTAACCCCCGGCTATCATTTGAATAAGAGCCATTGGAATACGATCGTCATTGACGGCTCCATTGAGGAACCGGAGCTATTCAGTATGATCGATCATTCGTACGAGCTCGTTTTTAAAGGCCTCAAAAAAGCGGAGAAAGAATCCGTGCTTTAAGACGGTACGGAATAACGTTTATCACATTGTTCACCATTTCTCCAGAATCCTTGTGATTACTATCACATAAGACTCCTCCCGCCTCTGTTAAGCTATTGTTGCAAGCGAACATAGCTATTAATCGAACGGAGGATGCCACATGTTTTGTTACCAATGTGAACAAACGCCGAACGGCGGCTGTAAAGTCATCGGGGTATGCGGCAAGGATGAAACGATTGCAAGCCTGCAGGATACGATCATTTTTGCGCTCAAAGGAATTGCCGCTTATGCGACCCACGCGAGACAGCTTGGTTATACGGACCCGGAAGTCGATAAAATAACGCACGAAGCGCTTTATATGACCTTAACCAACTCCAACTTCAATCTCCAGGAGCATCTGGATATGGCTATGAAGGTAGGCAATGCCGCCGTGCGGATTATGGATGTTCTCGACCGTGTGCATACGACGCACTTCGGAATTCCTCAGCCGGTTACCGTGCCGCAGAATAAAATCGAGGGCAAATGCATCGTTGTGACTGGACATAACCTGTATGCGCTGGAAGAGCTGCTGAAGCAGACGGAAGGCAAAGGCATCCATATTTATACCCACTCCGAAATGCTCCCGGCCCACGGGTATCCTAAGCTAAAGCAATACAGCCACTTAAAAGGAAACATCGGAAAAGCCTGGTACGACCAGCGACGGTTATTCGAGCAGTTCCCGGGGGCGATTCTGGCGACGACGAACTGTGTTATGCCGATCAAGGGAACGTATGCGGACCGTTTCTTCTCTTACGAGGTAGCGGGACTGGAGAATGTTACGAAAATCGTTGGCGAGGATTTCTCCCCACTGATTGAACGAGCGCTCGAGCTGCCGGAGGCGAATATCGACTCTGAGCAGGTTCTGACAACCGGTTATCACCACGAGACCGTCATTGGACTTGCGCCGGAAATCATTCAAGCGGTGAAAGCCGGACAAATCAAGCGTTTCTTCGTCATTGCTGGTTGTGATGCGCCGGGCAAAGGCGGCGACTACTACCGCGAGCTTGCGACTTCGCTTCCGAACGATACCGTCATCCTGACCACCTCCTGCGGGAAGTTCCGCTTTAACGATGTGGATTATGGCACCGTAGCAGGCACAGCTATTCCTAGATACATCGATTTGGGCCAATGCAACAACTCCGGCTCCACGGTCAAAATTGCTCTGGCGTTAGCCGAAGCCTTCGAATGCGATGTGAACGAGCTGCCTGTAAGTATCGTTCTATCGTGGTTCGAGCAGAAGGCTGTTGCCATCCTGCTTGGCTTGTTCAGTCTCGGAATCCGGGATATCCGTATCGGTCCGAAGCCGCCGGAGTTCGTTAGCGAAGGCGTCATGAACGTGCTGGTCGAGAAATTCGGCTTGAAGCTGATCGGCAATGCGCAAGAGGACATGGAGGCTATGCTTTCCCTACACTAAAATGTAGACGAAATCCCCCCGCTCCCGGCAAGGAACACCGGAACGGGGGGATTTCTTATCCGCCTTTCTCTTTGGATGATGGAGCCTATCCCTTGATACCTATAACGTACCTAACAGGATCGCTTGTGCTTATTAGCTGAAGCCTGGTCTCATTAACGATGGAGGCCACTAAGCTTCCATTGGCCGTAGCCACGTTAATAAAATCCGTACCCGGCCGAAAGCCGGACGTGGACCAGCCCCGCGCCGTTTCATGCCGTAAATTCCCCGTCGACACTGCGCCGGTAGCAATAATGACCGACTTAAAATTCCGTATGTCTTCGTTCAGATCAATCGTTCCGCTGCTCACATTTAATACCCCTGTCAGGAATTGCTCCGAAGGATTGGCAGACACCAACGTTCCGGCCCCATCATCCATAATGGAACCGTTCGATCCGGGTAAGCCGAAGTTACCGCTTATCACGGTTCCGCTGCTGCTGGGTTTGATCAGTACCAAATAGCTATAATTGCTGCTGAAGCCGCCATTGTTGACGATATTGGAACTAAGATTCGATTCGCTGCAGCCATCCAGATGAATGCCGCTGTAGAGACCGTTCCCCTGCTGAGAAACTCCCCGTAATATATTGTTTTTTGCGGTGAGACGCGTCACAGTACTTGAATAAATACCTTCCCTTTTTACATTGAACACCGTATTGTCCGCAAGAAAAATATCCTGCCCCTTGATGATACGCAGTGCTGTATTCGCGATATCCGTTATTACATTGTTCGAGACGGTAATGTTAGCGGGCGGGTCCGTAATATCGCTCGCCGTCGCAATAACGATTCCGTGGAATCCTGTCCCGCGCAGCACATTGTTGGATACGATCGTATTCTTGCACGAATAGATCGGGATCCCGTGGCCTCCGACATTCGATATCGTATTGCCCGATACGACGGAATTATAAAAGCTCTCCGGTCTAATAGCGACATCCGCTAGGTCGGCAAAGTGGTTATTGACGATGCGGATATTTTCATGAAACACTTGCTTTCCCTCGCTGTTGTATTTAGAGCCGTGAGCGCCAACGCCGCGGTGTCCGTTCGCAAAGGTACAGCCTTCTATTAATACGTTCTGGCAAGGCGTATCGTCATAGGCCCCGAAGCTAGGGAATGATTCCTTGGATGCGAAATCGATCTGTACCATTTCAAACATTCCGGATGTTGTAATGATTTGATTTTCGAACCTGCAATGGAGCAATGTTACATTTTTACTGGAGTTAAACTCTATGATATGACCGTTATGCCCGTTAACAAATCGGACCCGTTCGATGTGAATGCCGTCAGCGTGGCCGATGGCAAACGCCATGAATCCTCTGCTTGGATCGGAAGGCAAATTCACATCTGCACACAAATCGATAGTTCCTCCGATGACGGTAATATTGCCTTCTCCGCCGTAGCCTGATGCATAATTGGCATTGCCCAGTTGTCCGTTGACGAACAGCTTCAGGTTGCTATTCGGAATGCCCATTTTTTTAAGTATAGCGTGATCGTCCATCAGGATGGTCGTATTTTTATATAGCTGCAAAGGACGCGTAATAATATAGGAGCCTGCCGGGATATAACAAGTGCCGAAGCCATTAACCTTAATTTCCTGCAGCACGGTCTCAAATGCCTTCGTATCATCCTGGACACCGTCTCCTGCCGCACCATAATGAGTCACGTCATAATAATGACCCGTGCCCGGATCGCTGTCTTTGCCGCCTCCATACACGGATTTAGTAACGGACGCGGACACGATGCCAGGTGTGCTTGAATAAATAGCGTTACCTCCCATGGTCATAGCGACCCCGACCGCTCCGATCTTTCCTATGGAGGAGAGCAGCTTTCTCCGGCTGATTCGAGTAGATTCTTGTTCTTTATCCAGCATGAGGATTACCTCCATTGTTCCAGAGTTCTATTACTTTTTGGTAAGCTCGGATATTTTCTGGTTGAGTTCTTCTTCGGCTTCCCTAAGCGCTGTGTTCATGTCCTTCTTGCCGAGTACGAAGTCGTCGTAATATTTGTTCAGAATATCTCTTGCCGTAGTGTAATAATCGCTGAAACGAGGTGCTGGAGCAGGCGTGCTTTTGAAAAACGCCGGAATATTTTTCCCTTGGGCATACGGAATATCTGCAGCGAACTGCTTCTGCATCTCCGGATTTATGAGCGGACTGGGGACGGGTCTTTGCCGGGAAGCAAGCAATTGGACTTCATCGGAGGTAAACACCTCGATAACTTTCATTGCCGCGTCTTTATGCTTGCTTGTTTTGGTCGCTCCGATCACTGCGAAGTCAACCATACCGTATACATTCGGCATTCCGCTGTAGCTAGGATACTGCACCATGTCCCAGTTGAGTCCTTCATTCGTCGCATCCTTCAACCGGTCGATAATGTTGATCGTGGCCAGCATGGCGATATTCCGCTCCTTCATGAACCGGACGATCCCCCCGCCGTTCAGATCCGTTGTTTTCTTGGGAATGTTCCCCGGTATCGAATACATGCCTTGCGCGACTTGAAATACTCTGCGCCACTGATCGTTGTTGACTTCCGCTTTATTCGTCCTACCGTTCAAAATGACTAGGGATAACGGGAATGCCAAACGAGTCGCATGCTCCGGATCCAGGCCGTAATATTGAATGCCACCGTCCTGTCTGGTTACTTTCTTTGCCAATTCAATCGTCTCTTCCCAGGTCATTCCGTCTTTAGGGTAGGGAACGCCGAACTTATCGAAAATATCCTTGTTGTAATACAGCGCGTTGGCTTGCCTGTAATATGGCAGCCCATATACTTCTCCCTTCTCGGAATATTCTTTAAGAGCATTGATGTAGAGCGGGTCGAACCGGTTCAGATCGATATTATTTGCCTTCGCATACGGTGTAATGTCTTCGACTAAACCGACTTGCATCAGGTTGCCCAAGTAGCCTTGAAACTCGGTGTAAAGGTCAAAGCTGGCTCCGCCGGCCACCAAATCTTGAATCCCTTTGCCTTTTTTGACAATATTGACCGTAATGTAAGGGTACTTTTTCTTCAGCGGCTCATGCAGCAGCAAGTTCCACAGCTCGTCGGAAAGATCCTGGCCTGCAAACAGATTTAAGGTCACCGGTTCTTCCTTCCCCTTGGCGGCTTCCTTTCCCCCTGCCTCCGACTTGCTGGAATCCGATTGGTTCTCGGCAGCCTGATGCCCCTGACTACAACCGGCAATCATAGATAAGGTTAATATGCTGGAAAGCAGAATAATTCCAAATTTGCGCATATCCGATTCTCCTTCTCCATACAAACTTTACTAAATATCCGAACGATATGTACCCATTATTATTATGAAGTAGTCCGCAATCTTCTCTTTTGCAAATAAGTTGCCAAGTGCAATGGCCAGTCCGTCTGAATAATGTCTGCGCCCATATCCAGAATCCTGCCCCATCCTTCATCTTCGTTGACCAATAAAGCGGTATCGTCGTCACTTCCCAATGTTAGAACCGTCGAATCGTTCAAACGGATGGCGTTCAGCCAGACGAGCAAGCTTCTCTTCTTTAAGTCCTTGATGATTTCCAGGTTATAGAAATCGCTTTGTTCCGAGCTTATGATAACTTCTACCCCTACCGTATTAATGTTTCTTGCAAGCACTTGGTTCAATTCCCGTGCGTTTTTTACTATCGGAATATACATCACCGGCACATCGTATTGCTCGAGCACATCCAAATACGTTTCCTTTACAGGACTCTTCACTATGATTTGATCGAACATCGAGCGTTGTCTAACGAGCTCAAATACGTCATCCCAGAAATCCCACGCTCGATCCAGGTTGATCAAGGTATCCCCTTGAAAGTGCTGCAGAACAGCTTCCAGCTCTTCCACCTTTTGCTTGACTTTAAATGAGTTGCCGTTACGATAGCTCAAGCTCTCGATCTCTCGAGAAGACAGTGTTTGAACATTATCTTTACTAAAAAAGAGCCGTTCTTCTTGCCCTTCATGAATGGTGTACAGCTTGCCGTCCGTCGATTTTGCAACGTCCACCTCGATAATATCTCCACCATATTTCAAGGCGATTTCGAAGGCGGAAATCGTATTCTCGATAATGTTTCCCCCGCCACAGCCGCGGTGGACGGCGATTAGCACATCCTTGACCCGTTTTCTTTCGATTAACTTTTTAGTAATATCCGATTTATTCATCGATCAACCTCCTAAGTATTAGTTTCATTGCTCACCGTAATTTAACTACAATTTAGTAAATAATTCAAGTAAAATTGTGATAATAATATATTAATTTTCGGTAAATTTACCGGTAAACAAAACAAAAAGACCCGCAAGGTCCGCTTTCTTCTAACGGCAGCCTCACAAGTCTCTCAGTTCCCAGCGTTTCTGAATGCATGATTGATCAGTGTGATTCCTTGTTCGTTCCACAGCTGTTTCTGATGGTCAATTCGGTAGGAATCATGATTTTATAAGGGATTTCTCTGCCTTTCATTCTGCTCATTAGCAGCTGTACCCCTGCCCGTCCCATTTCCTCCGAATAGATCTTGACCGAGCTCAACGGACAGCTTGCAAATTGGGCCATTTCCGTATCGTCAAACGATACTAAGGCAACCTGATTCGGGACGCTAATACCTTCATCCTGAAGTGCTTTGAGCGCTCCTACCGCCATCGGGTCACACGCTACTACAAAGGCTTCCGGCAAATGTCCCGATGCAATGGCGCTTTTCATCAATCGATATCCTTCCGACATCGTATATTCGCCAAGATATACATCCGATTCGCGGAACCGTCCCAAATCTTGCATTCTCCGTTTATACGAAATATACCTTTTATCATCCGTTTCGATCGTATCGTTCCCGTTCAAATACTCTTTCGAATATCCGCCGATGAAGCCGATGTTCTCATACTTATGGATAAGCAAGTGCTCCAGCACGGACTCCATCGCT
Organism: Paenibacillus sp. NPDC056579; assembly: GCF_042793215.1. Taxonomy (NCBI): domain Bacteria; kingdom Bacillati; phylum Bacillota; class Bacilli; order Caryophanales; family Paenibacillaceae; genus Paenibacillus; species Paenibacillus sp. NPDC056579. The sequence continues at coordinate 50,314 of NZ_JBHTVD010000004.1, read as the reverse complement.
TTCTCCAAATCTACTATAACGGAGTCGTAAGCCTGCTCGTCTGGAGAATATCCGACATAGACAATATGATCGGAGCCTTTATTGACATTCTCCACTGTGCTTGGATGGACTTTCCCTACAACCACGATCCCGAGAAATTGCTCGTCAATTTCTTGCTGAGACAGCGTGTTAATGCTATAAATGACAGGGACTAGTCCCAGTTCCTTGCATTCCTTCTCAATTCCGTGTCTGATCGAGATAAAGAATAGATTATTCCCCTCATCTTCAATATGGCATATAAGTACGGCGACCTTATCTGGAGCCGTTTTCTTCTTGTTTTGTTTCGAGCTTTTTCTTTCTTTCTTCACATAGTGATGCTCCCGGGCGATAGCTATTATATTTCTTCTCGTTTCTTCCGTCACGATCAATGTCCGGTCATCGTTCAATACTCTGGAAACCGTAGCTTGAGAAACGTTGGCAAGCTCGGATATTTGTTTTAGCGTTATCACAGCTACTCCTTATACACCTCTATATTTAGTAAACTTATTATATCAAGCCCAAAAAAGCCTTTCAACATTATTACGAAAGTTTACTAATGTTCGAGTCATTTCAATATCCCCGTACTTTGGATATGGACATTCACTTCCGGATTCATAACGACTTCCTTAAACTTTTCGTTCCAATCCAGCCTTTTCCACATTTCATTATGGTGGGCTCTCAGCCTTCTGCCGATTCCCAAGACATCGCTATTGGCCTGCTTTAATTTACCTGCAACGTCTTTTGCCCGCTGACCCAGGCTTGCATTCAATTCTTCTTCCAAAGCCTTGCGATCGATCTCTCGGCCTATGCTGGTTGGGGAGCTCCTGACTTCCCCATAGAGATCTAGCTTAAGAATGCATTGGATCGCTTCCGTGTTAGGCTTTACGGAGACATCGAACGCCCTCTTCATAGCCCGTACTTCGAACGAGATGATATTGCTCATTGTGTCTTTTCGTTGGCCGGCTTCGTCACTCTTAACGGGAATGCTTAAATAAGCCAATTTGGACAGCTTGTCCATCATCAGCATCAGCATACAGCTTTCTTCACGAGCCAGCGTCACTCCCGTAAATTTATCGCCATGAAACAATCCGGTAGTGTCGATAATCAGATGGTTTTTCTCTATCTTTCGAATGACAGGCATTACGGCATCCGCCGCTTCGTCAGGAAGTGTGTTCATCCATAACGTATATAGGGTCTGCTTGGGGACGATGGATTTGTAGGTTGCACCAAGGATCATTTGCTTGATATCAAACGAAACGGGGTTGCTTTCCGTTAATTCAGCCGAGATGACTTCTGAAGCCAAGCCTTTGCTTATGATAATATTTCCGTTCAAATAGGCTTTCCTGCTGCGGTAAAAGGATTCTAACGGTGCAAAGATCCCCCGCTTCGCCAGCTCTTCTCCGATGATAATGACATGAGTTTTACTTACATCGATGGTACCTGGCAGCATACCGTCGATTCGGTCGCCTACCCGATTCACGGAATCGCCCGTTGCTTGAATCATTTCATCCTTTATGTCGAACTGACCTGCCCCCCTGCTTTTTAACACGGCGGCTCTGACCGTCCCGGTTATTTGTCCGTTCGGAGCGGCATCCATCCCTATCCCGGTAACCATCTTTTTGTTAGTTAAATAGGATACATCCCAACAACCCGACAAGGTCATGATAGAAAACACCAGACCTATGAACAATGACCGTTTCGTTCTCATGCCGCCCCCCGGTTCCCGCTATTTTTGATCACAAAGGACATCAACCACATGAGCAGCGGAATCACAGCAATCATCAACAGGTACCCGCTTTCCAGCCATGTGCTGAATGGATCCAAATTTTCTACAGTCGTTAAATACATTCCGATGATATAGACCAATATACCGCTTATCCGAACGATGACCCGATAAGTGCTCTGGCTGGCGGCCAGACTGTAACCTGCCATACTCAAGTACGATATGATCGTAGCCGTCATCGGAATAATCCAGATCGTCAAGAAGATGAGATCCAAACCGTCAAATAGCTGATTCGTAAACCCTTTAAACAAAAACAATACGGGCTCATTCACCTGCTCTAAAGCTTTGGAATTAAAATTGATCAAGCAGATAAGGACGAAATACGCATAAAACAGCGTTACCATGATATTGGAAAAGGAGCTTATTCTCAGTAACCCTCTTGGTCTTCCATCTACTTGGGAAAAGAAGACCAGGATTACTTCGAAACCGAGCATGGAAAAAAACGTTTGCCTGACGCCATGCAAAATTTGCCCTGCACCGGAATGGCCTACTGGCATAATATTGGAAATGTGAATTTCATTCGAGAACGTTAACAGGCTGAGTAAGAGCAAAATAATGAACATCACTGAGGATAATACAAAAAATCTTGCGATAACGCGCAAATTTTCAACAGCCAGGTACATGCCGGTAGCTATAATAAGCAGAAGCAGCACCCAAGTCGGGGTCAATGGCAGCATCCAATCTTGAATCAATCGAACATAGAGTGTACAAGCATAACCTGCAATCATAATAAAAAAAGCATAGTATATCAGGTTCAAACCTTTACCCAGATAGCTCCCGAACATACGCATTATCATCTGGCGCAAGGTGTCATTGGGAAACCGTCTAAACAGCGCCCAGTATATCAGCAGCAGAAGCTGTATGAGGCACCCGGCCACGAGCACGGAAATCCATGCATCTCCTTTGGCCGAGCTCTGAGTCTCCGAAGGTAAGGATAAGAGACCGATTCCAATTTGTGTTTTGATAATAGTAAAAAACAACTGGGATCTGGTTATGGAAATATTCACGTTCGTTTCCACCTTTTGAAGAACGATGCTTGCTTTTGCACTTGTCCATTCGAATGTGTCCAAATGGGAAGGCGAAGCAGTAAATCTTTCCCCTTATTTTTGTCGCGGAAAGGACCGAAAGGTGCGAAAAAAGGCACGCCCAAGGTTTCGATCTTGCACAGGTGAATAAAGATCACCATCATCATCATGGCAATCCCGAAAAAGCCGAATAACGCAGCTGCAAGCATCGTGGGAAATCCCAAGATTCTTAAGCTGGTCCCGAACTCGCTGAGCGGTGTTGCGAATGAGGCGATGGCGGTCAAGGCGATGACGACGATCATGGTGTTGGAAACCAAATTCGCCTCAACTACCGCGGTGCCGATTACCAGCCCCCCAACGATCCCGATCGTCTGAGATATAGGCGAAGGAAGCCGGATTGCAGCCTCTTTCAGGAGCTCGAGTATGAACTGCATCGTAATGGCTTCCATAAGCGGCGGAAACGGAACATAGGTTAACGAAACCTTTATCGAATATAGAATGCCAAAGGGAAGAACATCGGAATGATAGGTCACTACGGCAATATAGAACGCCGGCAGGCTGATCGCCAGAATAAAGCTGATCAATCTAATGAGCCTGAAAAAAGAGCCGGCGATCCATCGATGGTAATAATCATCGGCGGATTGATAAAATGAAAAAAAAGTGATGGGCAATATGAGAACTACCGGGCTGCCGTCGACGATAAGATTGATTTTGCCTTCCATTAAGTAAGAGACGGTCCGATCCGGTCTTCCGCTCTGCAAGGTCTGCGGGAATGGAGAAAGCGGGTGCTCCTCGATCATCTCATCGAGGTTGGCCGCCGAATACAAATAGTCCAGCTCGATGGAGGAAATTCTTTTCTCACACTCTGCGATGATATTCGGCTCGGCTATACCCTCCATATACACCATGGCAATTCGGGTATTTGTGATCCGGCCAAGGGTGTAAAATTTCACTTTTAACCTGGGACTCTTGATCCTTCTCCGAATCAAATAGAGGTTCGTGTTCAAGCTTTCAATAAAACCGTCATGAGACCCTTTCAAAATTTGTTCATTTTTCGGTTCTTCTATGGAGCGCCCCTGCCATTGTCCTGCCGAAATGAGATATGCTTCGTCATGATGCTCCCGAATAACGATACAGAAGCCTTCAAGCAAGGACTTTATGATGTGAGAAAGGCTGGAAGAATGTTTGACCTCGGTGGACGCCGATATTTGATCCATATTTAAGGAGTCTGTATCCAATAGAGGCTTAACCATATTGGATTGAATCATTTCTTGATTTACAAGCGGTTCCAAATACATGAACACACAGCTCTGGCCGCCGCGGTTGAAATATTGAAGCTTCATATCCTCTGTATGCGATACGGCTTTCTGAATTTGCGCGATTTTTTGTTCGATACTACCGGAGATGATCTCTTGCGCTTCCACTGCAGAGGTTTCGGGCTGACAATTGTTTGCTCTTTTGGGCAATCTCCAAAACTTCATCTCTGCACCCCCGTAGTCCAATAATTACCCTTATTATGCGCACTTTACCAAATTATATTTTCCTGAGGAAAAATTCGGGTGACTTGGCAGTCCGTACCCAACGTATCCGTGCCGCATGGCATAAGAAATCGGATCAAGGATGCACCGTAATTCAACGGCACAAGCTTAATCCGATTTTTTCTCCTTTATTTCTTTTCTATTTGCACCGCTTTTTCAATTTCCTCGTCCAGCTCTCGCAACGCAGTGTTCACATCTCCCGAATCCTTCAGGAGAGCGTCAAACTTTTTCGTAGTTAGTGGCTCGGCAATTTCTCTGTACAAGTAGATCGGGTATTTAACCGGTTTGCTTTTGACAATCCCTGCCACATTTTTGTTCTTCAAGGTAGGATCGTTCTGCCCGAACGCTTTTTGTACAGCCTCGCTCTTTAGAGGAGATACGCTGCCTGCTTTGGAAACATTCATTTGCACTTCATCGGAGGTTAACACCTCGATCACCTGAAGCACTTGATCCATATGCTTCGTCGTCGGGACCGCTCCAACCATATAAACTGTTGAGTTTCCATAAGTGTTCGGCCGATCCTTATAAAACGGATGCTGCACGACATCCCAATTCAGCCCCTCTTGCTCCGCCTCTTTAAGCCTGGAGAACAAGTTCGTTTCATTCAGCATCGCTATCGTACGGTCCTTGATGAATCCGTTCACTCTATTCTTATTAGCATCCTTCGACGGTTCATTGCCTGGGATAGAGTAAATTTGTTTTCCGAGCTCGAACACCCGCTTCCAGCCATCAGTCGACATGATCGGCTTCTCCGTCTTATGGTCCAAATATTCCAGACCAAGCGGTTGAGCCATTCTTACGATGCTCCCCAAATCCCATCCGCGATACTGAACGCCGTTATCGACACGCGTCAGCTTTTTCGCCAATTCCAGGGCGTCCTCCATGGTCATCCCGTCCTGCGGATAAGGGACACCGAATTTATCGAATATTTCCTTGTTGTAATACAGAGCGTGAAACCCTGCTTCAATCGGCAAGCCGTACAATTCCCCTTTTTCCGTTGCAGCATATTGAATGTCGTCAAGGTAATTTTGGCCGAAACGGTTCAAATCTACGTGATTTTGCTGAAAAAGAGGTTTCATATCCATGTTGATTCCGCGTTCCTTCAACCCCGGCATGTTCCCGTTAAAAGAAATATAAAGGTCCGGGAGCTCGCCTGCCGCAATAAGCTGGTCATATACTTTAAAGGAGTTGGCACTGATAAGCTCCAACGTAATATGCGGATACTTCTTGGCAACCGGCTCGATATAAAGCCTCTTAAACTCTTCGGTAATGGGCAGATGAACGGCAAACTTCAGCGTAACGGGCGTCGTATCCGCAACCTTCGCCGGAGTTGCTGGCGAATCCCCCTTTTGACTCATCTGCCCAACTTCTTCCCCTCCACATCCTGCTGCAGTAATCATCAAGCATAATGCAAGTAACGCTTTCCAAATGTTCAACGCGAATCATCCTTCCTGCTCTTTAAATGTAACCGCTTACCAAACGTTCCATTACTTTCATCCTAGCTCTCACTTTTAATGAAAATCATCGCCATCCTTTTTCTATTTCGTATTCTATTTCATCATACACAGTAATTAATATCTTGAACATACAAGATTAGATCATGTACAATATACTTTATTTCATAAAAGGAGCGGATGCACGCATGGATGCGCCAGCCTTGTGGGATCAGTCGCTGATCATGATTTCTCATGCCTACTTCGAACGCAAGGAGAAGTTTGAAATGAACTCGGACTCCTATCCCATCTGGATGCTGTTTGCGGTTGAATCAGGCAGGTTCAGGTTTCGGATCGGCGCGGAAAGCGGGGAGATTGGAGCCGGCGAGCTGATCTACTGCCCTCCTGGTTGCATGTTCCATCGCGAAATGGTATCGCCCTTGGAGCTCCACCTTATCGGCTTCGAGTTTGCAAGCCGCCAACTGCCAGCCCACGTACCGCAAGTACCGTCGGTCAAATCCCATCCAGCGGACGGCAAACGGCTCGCTTCGAACTTCGAGTGCTTACGCAAGCTGCATCTAGCGGTTGATCCGCGCAGCGCCTTGCGCAAACAAATGATTCTTAATGATATTTGGCAGCTCACATGCGAGGTTTGGGAAGAAGAGCACCAGCAGGATGAGCTTGTACATTCGGATGACGCATTAATGAACCGGGCAGCGGAATGGCTATCCCGTCACGCTCATACTCCCTTCGGCATGATCGAGCTGTCCAGCTTGCTTGAGCTTAGCCCTGTCCAGTTTACGCGCCGATTCCGCAAATCGTTCCGCATGACCCCTTCGGATTTCGTCAGATCGCTCCGAATCCGCAAAGCGGCCGGTCTGCTGCTCGATACCGATTTGACGCTGAATCAAATCGCCACTCATTGCGGCTATGAGAACGGCTTCTATTTAAGCCGTGTGTTCGCTCAAACGATGGGCATGAGCCCCTCGAAATACCGCGAGCTGAACCGGGTATAAAGCAGTTTCCCTTCCGGGATGCTTGAAGCAGCAAACAAAGAGCCGATCACCATGGCAGCATGATGACCGGCTCCTATACCAATTACTTCGGCAGTATGTTTTCTTCCAAATGCTTGACGCAATCGTAAAGCACATACTCCCACTTATCCCCGTTTTGCAGGACCGTGGTAACGGAAGTGTTGCTCAGCTCGTTACCGGTAGACTCATCCTGCATGAGCTCCTTTAACGTTTGACCCAGAAAGTAGCCATGCGTTACGACAAGTACCTTTTTGCCTGCAAACATGGAAGCGGTATCCTTGATAAAGCGCATTCCGCGCTCCCGCATCGACTCATGCGTTTCCTGGCCCATATCAAGCAATCGCCAATCCTTCCCCCACCGTTCGATGCGCTCCGATTCAATGGTATCGGCGATTTTCCCTCTATCCATTTCTCTTAACCGTTCATCGAAGAAATCGATAGGTTTGCCTATTGCGGCGGAAATAATCTCGGCCGTTTCCTGCGCCCGCTTTAAATCGCTGGAAATAAACACATCCCATGGCTCTTCGGAAAGACGCTTCGCCACTAATGCCGCTTGCGCTCTCCCCGTTTCATTTAGAGGGTTTTGCGTATGTCCCTGTGCTCTCTTCTCGATATTGTGATCGGTAATGCCATGTCTGACGAAAGTAATCGTAGTCATCGGATTCTTCTCCCCTTGCTATCTTAAGGCTGCAATCTCATTCATTTCCAACACTTACAGGAATCTCGGCGGCTGCAAGGATGGAAGACACTGAGCATACTTCTCCTTTTTTCGGAAAATAGGCTTTCACGCCTCTCGTGTTCTGCGATTCCGGGAATTTGCTGTGCAGCGTAATGACCGCTTTGGGAGCAATCCGTTCGATCATATCGGATAACGCCTCCGGATGGGCATGTCCTCCGTTGGACAAGGCATGACCGGTAATGCCGAACGTCTTCAAATATTTGGCCACATCGGCATGCTCGATCTTGACGCTGTAATCCGATTGAATGAAATGAGACGGGGCAACAGCATCGCCAAGTGTTTCCAACTCGATCATATGGGCAAGGTCGGGAAATTTAAAGAAGTACAAGAACTCACTCTTACGTTCAGCCATTTCTTCGAGAGAGACGGTCTCATAGGGAACCGTCATACCTTCCGTCACTGTTGCGTCGACGATTCGGATCTCCACGTCATGGGCGGGATGGCCTTCTAGAATCCGCAGGCCTTCACGGTTCGCCGTGTGCCAGATAACGGCGTGAGTTGCCTCCATAACGACCTTGCGGCCATGCTCTGCAGCGATGGCTATCATATTGGCCATCCGCTCCAAATCCCGCGGCGACATCTGCAAATAGACGAGACCCTCCGCATCGCCTACGATTTGCGAGTACCGGGATAACAGCTCATCCTCCGTCATCTGGTAGGACAACACGGCGGACGGGTCGGAGGTAAGACGGGTTCCTTCGGTTATCAGTAAGTCGATCTGTTTATTGCGGCATAGCTCGATGAACCGGTCAATCTGTTCCGGATGCTTGCCTTGACGGCGCCAATCCCCGGTATAGGCGATTTTGTAGGTTCCATCATCGATAATAATCCCTGCCGCGCCGGTGGCATTATGATCCATCTCGATGATCTGCATCGTAAATTCCCCAAAATCGATGATGCTCAAGTCGTCGCAGGCTTGAATTCGAGCTTTGGTATCCGCGCTGTGTCCCCCCGCTACCATGCCGCGGAACAAGGAGTGGGCGTCGTAGTTCATGTATACGGGAAGATCCGGGTGAACGTAAGGCAGTACCGCCATATGATCCGTATGCATATGCCCGATAAACAGAGAGATGCTCTCATATTGAGGAAAATCACGATCGCCCCATGCACGCCTTACCTTGGACGCATCCAATCCTTTTAGATGCTCAGGATCGTACAGCTCAATCAGCGGCGCAGTCATCCCGCCGAGCAAATATTGACGAAGCTCGCGCCCCGGAGTCGCGGCTACCGGTTCATACAGCGTCAGCTGTTTCGGGAAGAGAAGACTGCTGTGCTCAACGCCCAAATCGAACAGCACGGCCTGCTTCCCTTTACCGTAAAGAATCTGTACACCGCCGGACTTGGCTACGCCGCCCCAAAATATCAATTGCCCTTCCTGCAAAACAATCGCCTCCCATGAGATAGTTTGCAAATAAGCGTCTATTCCACTTCATCCATCTATCCTAAAGCAGCATGTACATCCTCTAAGGAAAGAATAGCTCCATGCTGACGTAATTTACGTCTTATTGTTTGAACGTCGACATCCTCCGGAGCTATGTTCTTCAGTGCGGCTAATGCTGCCCCAATTCCGACGCCCTCACCAACAGCCATACAAGTTGGCATAACTCTTGAAGAACCGAACACAACCGGATCCACGCTTATGCAGCGCCCGCTTAACATAAGCCGTTTCACATCTTTGGAAATCGTTGCTCCATACGTGATGCCGTAAGGTCCGGCAAGGGATCGGATTACCGTCGAATCCCCCGAGCCGCTATGGATATCTATGATATACGAGCCCAGAGCGATCGTGTCATCTGGAATAACTCCATTGACAGCCGCTTCCTCACGCACCATTTGCTTGCCCATAATTCGCCGTGTTTCACGAATGCCCAAGAATGGAGCAATGGAGGATAAATAAGTGTGCTCAAAGCCCGGGACGTGCTCTTTCAGCATTTCGATCAACGGTAAAATCTGTAAGTAAGACTCGATCTCGCCCCTGCTTAGCTCTTCTAGCCTTGTACCGTCAAAGTTCAAGATGCGAATGCAATTCAGAGCAATATACCCTTCTCGCGGCAGGTTGATATAAATAATTGTATCACGATCTATAGGGCATTTGCCTTCTTTTCTGAGCTTCGAGACCATATTTTTCAATCCGACGAATACATGATTCTCGCTTGCCCGCAAAAATTCGGCAGTATAGCCGGGACGGATTTTCATAGACGATCCATGCTTCAGCTCTTCCGGGTGCTCTTGCAGGAAATCCATGAATCGCTCTAGTTCAAAGCCTCCGAGTGTAAACATTAACGTAGGCGGCTGAGTTTCTCCATTGGCATACTGTCCCTTTTCAAATTCAGCTCCCGCCATAAACGCAACGTCGCCATCGCCTGTGGCGTCAACAAATACATCGGCGAAAATTTCTATTTCCTTCCCTTTTCCCTTCACAATAACGGACTTGAGTTCGCCGTTCTCCACGGTAGTACCAATAATTTCACAATGCAATAAAGGACGAACGCCGTATTGCTTCATTTTTTCAAAGATGACGATTTTCATTAAGTTGGGGTCAATGACCGTAGTTGAATTATGCAACGGGCATTCTCGGTGACCGAATGAACCACCCAGCTCGATCAATCGATTCACGATCTCTTGCGGAAGACCTCGTGTTACTTGACGACCTTGGGCATCCAAAAAAGCCAGCAACGGCAAACCGATGGTCATATTCCCGCCTAAAAAGCCTTGACGATCGACGATCATCGTCTCCGCTCCTTCGCGTGCTGCAGCAATGGCCGCCCCTACTCCCCCGGCCCCGCCGCCAAGAACAAGAACTTGCGTTTTGATAGCTTGTCGTTCCGAATGGATTTCCATATTTGACCTTCTTCCTTAGTATCATTGTTCTGAAATGCCATTCATACATTGATTTCACATCTCTATTTCATTATAAAAAGGAGAGAGAGGCCTGAACATACAGTATTCTTTCATGCAGGATGTATTTTATTTCATCATTTTCGCTTGTCATTTCGATTATTTTGCAAAAAAACGCACTAACTCAAATACAGTTGTTGCTTCGTTTCGCCGCTCCCCTTATGATTAAGGTATCGATGACGATGTAAGCGATACCTTAACTCCCACTCTGCCTCTCCGGAAAGGAGCCCTTCCCTTCGATGAACTGGAAATTCCCGTTATTCCGCGCCGGACTGGTTGCGGTTTGTTCTATGCTGTTGATTGTGCTTATCCCATCCCCATATTCCTCCAAGGAAGAAGAGCCGCCGGAAAGCCCAGAGCTCGTTGAATGGTGGAAAGAGCAAGCCGACGCGGCCGAGCGCTCGAATCAGCCCGATATAGCAGCTATCTATAAATCAAGGCTTGACGGCTATGCAGCAAGCCTGAAGCAGCCTCCATCATTAAGCGTTAACAGCGGGTCCCTTCAGCCCGCAGCCGATTCATTCGAAACCGCTCGATGGTTCAAGCGATCGGAGCTTCCTTCCACAGCCAAGACCGAACCGCTTGCCAAATTCGAGCCCGTCTCCGGTACCTACTTGGGGATGCTTGGAGCGGACCGCCGTGTCTCCTACGATGTGACCAAAGTCGATGATGTTTACGGACGGACTCACGCAATGTATCTGGCTTATGTCGGTTGGCGCAAATTTCAAACCGATACGAACTCTTACTTTCCCATCAGACAAGCGGAACGGGTCAAACAGATCGGCGGAGCGCTGCAGATCGGCTGGGAGCCGCGTTTTGGCCTCGAGGACGTCCAAGACGACGAATATGTGCGAACCTTCGCCCGAGAAGCCAAAGCCTCCGGCATTCCGGTCTTCCTCCGGTACGCCTCGGAAATGAACGGCGCCTGGGTGCCATGGCACGGAAATCCGGAGCTTTATATTGAGAAATTCCGCCTCATTCATAAGATTATGAAAGAAGAAGCGCCGAACGTCGTGATGGTCTGGTCCCCTAACTTCGCTCCCGCCAATAATATCGAGGAATATTACCCTGGCGATGACTATGTGGATTGGGTCGGCTTTTCTCTCTATGCCACCCCGCTCTCAAACGGGAAAGAGCAGCTGAAGGGCAGCCTTATCGACACGTTCGCTCCTTTATATGCCAAATACAGCCACAAACCGATTATGATCTCGGAAGGGGCTGTAGCTCATACGGTTTTGACGACGGAGACCGCCTACTTGCCTTGGGCCGAAGGGCAATTGTCGTATATGTATGCGGTTCTGCCCCGAATTTACCCGAAGGTCAAGGCCATCACCTACTTTAATTTCAGCCGCGCGCAAGCGGTACGAAACAAGATGGAATATGTATATGATTTGGGTGAAAATCCATTAACCGACGCATTGTACAAACGGCTTATTCGCTCGGATTGGTATCTGGATTCGGTGGCAGAGGCGAAGACCCCGCCTGACTATACTTACCTCCCTGTTCAGCCGGAAACGGTTGGTGCGGGCTCACATCGGCTATTGTTCCACGGCGAACTGGCGAGCGGGAATGTTCCTTTTGCGGTAGAGCTTTCCCGGGGAGATCGGAGACTGGATATAAGCTACCAGATGCCGTGGGAAATGACTTTGGATGCGGCCGAAGGATCGGCTGCGAAAGAGCCGCTTAAGATCACCGCGTACAACGAGAAAATGGAGCCAGTGGCCGTTCATACATGGGCGAAATAACGCAAAGGGGCTGCCGGTAATCAGATACCGGCAGCCCCTTTGCACCTCAATTAATTGTCTTCACCGTCATACCACGGGTTTAAATGAATCAATACTTCCTCCACGTCACGATGCTGCTCCATGATCGTCTTCTTAATTTTTCGCGAAACATCATGCCCTTCCTGAACGCTTAGGTGCGCAGGAACTCCCACGCGAACATCAATCAAGACGTATTGGCCGAAGGCTCTTGCCCGAATCCGGTCTATCCGTTTTACTTCGTGGATAGAAACAACAAGCCTCTCATACTCCTGTATGGTCTCCGGAGATACCGTTTTTTCCATCAAAACGTCCACAGCTTCTTTTCCCATGTGATAAGAGAGCTTTAAAACAAAGAACGCTACAACCAGCCCCGCCGCTGCGTCTCCGTAGCTCAAGAAAACAATACCGAACTTGTCGCCTATGAGCGCTCCGCCAATCCCGACAACCGCAGCAATGGAAGCATATACGTCAGCCAGATGGTCCAACGCAGTTGCCTCCAAGCTTTTACTGCTCGTCTCTTTGCCAAGCCTCATGCAGTACACATACAACCACTGCTTCCATACTAATGAGATTAAAGCCGCTATCAATGCTATCCAGCTGGCTTCCGCCGCCGGATGAAAAAATGACTCCACCGAGTGATACGCGATGAAAATGGCGGCAAGAGCCATAATAATGGCTACCATAGCGGAGCCTATCAGCTCGCTTTTGCCATGTCCGTAGGGGTGATCGTCATCGGCCGGCTTCTGCGCAACCTTGGCCGAGCCTAACGCTGCCATTGTGGCGATAACATCCCCAGCGTTATGGACGCCGTCTGCTATTAATACCTGGCTATTGAATAAAAAACCTACAATAAGCTTGATCCCGGTCAAAAGTAAATTGCTTATTAAACTTATCCATATTGCAATTACATTCGCCGCTGCCTTCCCACTGCTCACACACCTTGACCCCCAATATCCGATTCGCTGCAATGTTAAAGAATGTTGTCCATGTTAAATCATATGTAACACAATCTAAAAACGACAACGATAGTTATCATAATAGATGGAGTGCGTGTGGGTCTAGAGAAACAGTTTTGTGACCGTGCTTAAATCTGAGCATTAGTAAACAATGTTGTGTCAGCCCAAAATAAATGGCCGAATGCACAGCGGGAAAATCTACAGCTTCGGATAGCTTTGGATAGCTTTGGACATAATTCAAGAATCGTTTGGCCGCCGGTGATACTTGCTTCAACGAAAGTCCGCTTCTTCCTACCAAAGCTGAACAAATGAATGTATGAAAACAAAAAAAACTCCTTCATCAAAAGGAGTTTTTTTGTTTTCATTCATATTATCGATTCAAGCGCTTCAAGAGCTCGGCTTTCTGCTCTTCAAATCCAGGCTTACCGAGCAGCGCGAACATATTGCTCTTGTACGCTTCTACGCCCGGCTGATCGAACGGATTCACTCCGAGGAGCAGTCCGCTGATTCCGCACGCCTTTTCAAAGAAGTACACCATTTCACCGTACGAATATTCGTTCAGCTCGTCCAGTTCAACGATCAGATTCGGCACGCCTCCGTCTACGTGGGCAAGCCGCGTGCCTTCAGCCGCTTTGTGGTTCACTTCATCCATGGTCAAGCCGGCCAAGAAGTTCAATCCGTCCAGATTGTCCTTGTCCTCTTGAATCGTCCATTCTACGCGAGGCTTCTTCACGGAGAGCACCGTCTCAATGAGATCGCGCCGCCCTTCCTGAACATACTGCCCCATGGAATGCAGATCCGTCGTAAAATCGACCGAGGCAGGATACAGACCCTTCTGATCTTTCCCCTCGCTCTCGCCGAACAATTGCTTCCACCATTCGGAAACATAGTGCAGCGAAGGCTCAAAATTAGCCAGCAGCTCAATCGTCTTCCCTTTGCGGTACAAAGCGTTACGAACGGCCGCATACTGGTAGCTCTCGTTGGATGCCAGATCAGCGTTGTTATATTTTTGCGCAGCCGCGGCGGCGCCGGCCATCATCTGATCGATGTCGAGCCCTGCAGCAGCAATCGGCAGCAGTCCTACGGCTGTCAGCACGGAATAGCGCCCGCCTACGTCATCGGGAATGACGAAGGTTTCGTAGCCTTCTTCATCGGCCAGCTTTTTCAATGCACCCTTTGCCCGGTCGGTCGTTGCAAAGATCCGCTCTCTCGCGCCGCTTTTCCCGTATTTCTTCTCCATGTAATCCCGCAAGATACGGAAGGCAATAGCCGGCTCCGTCGTCGTTCCGGATTTCGAAATGACATTCAAGGAAATATCCTTGCCCTCCAGCAGCTCCAATAAATGAGCGATGTATGTAGAGCTGATATTTTGCCCGGCGAAATATACTTGGGTTGTCCCACTCATCTGGTTATGAAACGTATGGGACAGCGCTTCGATTGCAGATCTCGCTCCCAAATAGGAGCCGCCGATTCCGATGACAATCAAGGCTTCGGAATGACTGCGGATGCGCTCAGCCGCTTGCTTGATTCTCGCGAACTCTTCGCGGTCATACTGCAGCGGGAGATCCACCCACCCGAGGTAATCGGACCCGGGACCTTTTTTCTCATGAAGCATAGTATGAGCCGTCTTGACAAACTCCGCGAAATAATCCACTTCATGCTGCTGCACGAAGGATAGTGCGTTGGAATAATCGAATGAAATCGCCACTCGTTACGCCTCCTTTGACCTTGATTTTTTTACTATGGTACCGATTTATTGCACTGCCTTTTTCCAGTCGGCAGCGAATTTCTCCATACCTTGATCCGTCAAAGGATGCTTCGCCAATTGCTCGATAACTTGGAAAGGAACGGTCGCAATATGAGCGCCAGCCATAGCTACGCGAGTTACATGGTCCGGATGGCGAACCGATGCAGCGATAATTTGCGATTGCAGATTGTGAACGCGGAACAGCTCGGCGATTTTGCTTACAAGAAGCACTCCATCTTCCGAAATATCATCCAAACGGCCCAGGAACGGAGATACATAAGTCGCGCCTGCACGTGCCGCCAGCAAAGCTTGGTTCACTGTGAAGATCAAAGTAACGTTGGTTTTTACGCCTTTTTTAGTCAAGTAACGGCAAGCTTCAAGACCGGCCAATGTCATTGGGAGCTTGATCGTAATATTTTTGTCTCCGCCGTTGATTTTGATCAATTCTTCGGCTTGTGCGATCATGTCTTCCGCAGTCAGAGCATCTGGAGTTACCTCGGCGGATACGGATTCGACTTCCGGAACAGCCTGCAAAATTTCGGCAATGCGGTCTTCGAACTTGACGCCTTCTTTGGCTACAAGGGATGGGTTAGTCGTTACACCGGAAAGAACGCCTACTTTATAAGCCTTCTTAATATCCGCTAGATTGGCAGTGTCGATAAAAAATTTCATGGTTTCATTCCTCCGTTTTTTTATTTAATAGTTAGTCCAGATGTTGGGTGTGGCTACAAATCTATTCAAATATCAGTGGACCGGCTGATTATTTGTTCACGTGAAGTGCAAATTCTTTCTCTTCAGCAGCTTGCTCAGGCTTGGAATCGAACCACCAATGAAAGCCGTCTCTCGCCAATAGCTCGTCGGATTCGGCAGGTCCGTAGGAGCCCGCCGGATAGTAATGAAGCGGAACGAGATTCTCTTCGAATGCTTTCAGGATGGGGTCAACCCATTTCCATGATAACTCAACTTCATCCCAATGTGCAAAGTACGTTGCGTCACCGTATAACGCGGAATGAATCAAGCTCTCGTAAGCTTCGGGCATCTCGCTGCCGTTCATATGAAATGCAAGGTGAATCGGCTCGACATCCCCGCTCTGCCCAGGCTCGTTAGAGTTAAGCTGCAGAGTAATGCCTTCATTCGGGCTTATTTCAAACACCAGCAGATTCGGTGTCTTGGTTTCATTATTGCGCTGCTGTACCGGCTCTTTGAACTCGATCACGATCCGTGTCGATTTCTCCTTCATCCGTTTGCCTGTCCGGATATAGAATGGGACATCGCGCCAAAAAGCGCCGTCGATCTGCAGCTTAGCTGCGATAAAGGTATCGTTCATCGAATCTGGAGCAATATTCGGTTCGGAAGTGTATCCGATGACAGGCTCACCATTGATTTGTCCGGCTTGGTACTGCCCGCGGATCACGCTGGCTGCTACCTCGTATGGTTGTAACGGCACAAGAGACTCCATCACCTGCTTCTTCCTGGAGCGCACTTCCTCGGAGCTGCTGTTCTTCGGAAGGTGAGTCGCCAGCATCATAAGCAGCTGCAGCATATGGTTTTGAAACATGTCCCTAACGGCGCCCGAATGGTCGTAATAGGCTGCTCTTTCTTCTACGCCGACCGTTTCGCTTGCCGTAATCTGCACGTTAGCGATGTAGCGGCTTGTCCATAATGCATTTAGCACCGGATTGTTTTGCTGAAGGATACCCAGCTTCTGCACCATAGGCTTGCCGAGATAATGGTCGATCCGAAAAATTTCATGCTCGGCGAAGGCTTGGCTCAATTGCTGATTCAACCACCGTGCAGATTGCAAATCGCGGCCGAAGGGCTTCTCGATTATCAGACGCTTCCAGCCCGCTGCAGAGCCAAGCCCGCTTTCCTTAATGTTGGACGCGATAGTTTCGAAAAATTCGGGTCCGACCGATAAATAAAATAACCGGTTCGGGGTTATGGCAAGCTCTTGCTCCCGCTTCTCAATCCTGTTTAGAAGCTTCTGATAATCTTCTTTGCGGCCGATATCCAGAATGTTATAACGGAATGCATTTATAAATTGCTTCAATTGTACCGGATCATTCGCTTTGCGCCGGCTGAACGTAAGAATCGACTTCTCGACATTAGCCTGGAACGTTTCATCCGTCAGCTCTCTTCTTCCAAGTCCGAATACCGTGAACGATGACGGCAGCTTCTTGTCGACAAACAAATTATATAAGGCAGGGTAAATTTTCCTTTTGGCTAAATCCCCTGTCGCTCCGAATAAGACAAATGTAGTAGGCTCCATGGTTTTCTCCCCTTCCAGCACCGGCTTCCCATCTGCATCCCATCAACTATCGCTGCCGGCAGTAACCTTTCGCGATTCCTTCTGTGTCCTCGATCAGTAAGCTCTGGTTTCTTTTGCTTGGTTCCACTATAATACAAATATATGCCATACAAGTAATTAATATATTTCACAGGAGCTATAGACCGCGTCTATGAACAACAATTACGAGCTGTATAAAGTGTTTTATTGGGCTGCAAAAACGGGCAGCTTGACTCAGGCAGCCAAGGCTCTCTATTTGACCCAACCGAGCGTCAGCCACGCCATCAAGCAGCTGGAGGACAATTTCGGCATCACCTTGTTCTATCGGACCTCCAAAGGGGTTGATTTGACGCACGAGGGAGCCATGCTGTATTCCTACATCGAGCAGTCTCATATTCTCATCTCGCTTGCCGAGAAGAAAATGGCGGAATTGAAAAATCTTGAAAGCGGCGAGCTGAAGATCGGCGGAAGCGATTCGCTGTTCAAGCATTATTTGCTGCCCTTCCTGGAGGAGTTTCATAAGCAGCACCCAGGCATCGGGCTCTCTCTCATTCACGGTACTACGCCGGAGGTTATTACCTTCTTGAAGGAAGGAAGAATTGATCTCGGTGTCGTTCGTTTGCCCATTGTAGATCCCCAGCTTGAAGTCCGGGAAGGCATCCAGCTGCAGGATTGCTTTGTCGCAGGCTCCCATTATGCCAATCTCAAAGATACGGTGCTGTCATTAGACATGCTGCTCGAATATCCTATTATTCTGTTCTCCCGGAACAGCCGGGCTCGAATGGCCGTTACCGAGCTGTTCCATGATTATGGCTATGAGCTGAAGCCGGAGATCGAGGTCGGGAGCGTGGATCTTCTGATCGAGTTTGCGCGAAAAGGGCTTGGTATATCCTACGTCACGAGAGAATTTGTCTCCAAGGAGCTGGAGGAAGGCTCCCTCTTCGAAATCCGGCTGGACGTACAGCTGCCGCCTTCCAAGGTAGGCTTAATGATTATGCGGAACATGCCGCTTTCCAGTGCGGCAAACAAATTTATGGAGCATATGATATAGCGGAGACAATGCAAAAAACCGCGCAGCTGTAAGGCTCGCGGTTTTCGGTTTGCTTAATTAAAGCTCTGATTTGGGTCTTAAAGCGACCGGGATCCAAATTTCGCTCCGGAAGGTCGGAGAAGAGGTATCCTTGTGCTCGTTCCACAATATTTCCGGGCCTTCCGCTATTTGATATTCCGACGACGGGAACCATTCGGAATAGATACGGCCCCATACATTTTGCAAGGTTGCCGGGAAAGGGCCAACCGCTTCAAATACAGCCCAAGTTGATGCTGCCACTTCAAGCTGTGCCAGATGAGCTGGACTTTCCTTGGTCGTCGCAGCACCAATATAGTGATCGAACTCCCCCTGCTCCTCCATTCTGCCTTCAGAGAAATTAACGGATGCGCTAATGAGTCCCGATGGCTGTACATTGGACAGCTTCTTTAGAGTATCGATCGTCTCGCCATCCAAGCTTTTCCACATGGCCGCAATCTCCTGATTGACCCCATTGAATTGGATCGGCACCCTTTTCTTAATTCCTGCGATATGAAACGCTTCTTTTTCTTCAATACGATAATTCATTTCGTCTCCTCCTTTAACGGATAATTGAAAAGTCATGCGCGGATACGACTTCAGCAATCGGCCCTTTTGTCTTGCTTCGGACGGCGTTATGCCATGCAAGCTATGAAAGGCTCTCGTAAATGCGTCCGGAGAGCTGTACCCGTATTTGACGGCTACATCGATGATCTTCGTATCCCCATTCATCAGCTCGAATGCAGACAGCGTAAGGCGTCTTCGGCGAATGTACTCGGCCAAAGTAACACCTGCCAGAAAAGAAAACATTCGTTTAAAATGATATTCCGAGCAATATGCTATCCTTGCCACTTCCTTAAAGTCGATCTCGTTCGTAAGGTTGTCTTCGATATAGCTTAAAGCACTATTCAACCTTTGCAGCAAATCCATTGGATCCCTCCTTCGATATTTAGAATAACAGGTAATGAATAGCCTAATCCGACTTTCCGTGCACCGTTTTGGAGGGTACCGGACAGCACTGGGATTCGATCTGCCCCTTTTAACGTAAAAAAAGCGAAACCCGCCAGGATTCCGCTTTTTCTATGCCGTCATTGATATCTAGCCAGCACGTTCTCATACGCGCTTTTGGGACGCAAACCGACCAGCTTCTCAACGGGCTCTCCGTTGTGAAATACGATCACCGTCGGCATTGACATGACACCGAATTGACCGGCCGTAACAGGCGATTCGTCGCAATCCACCTTGAGAACGCGAACTTTATCCCCCTGCTGCTCGGACAACTCGTTCAAAACAGGCAGCAGCACTCTGCAGGGCGGGCACCATACCGCCCCGAATTCCACCAGCGTGGCGCCTTCTTTTCGGATCTGTGACGCAAAAGTCTCATCATTAACCGCTTGTATGCTCATTTCGCTTCCTCCTGACACTGACACGTTTGGGTTCTTTCGAGCAGGATGGAGTCGATGCGGTCGATCAAGTTTTGACGGATCCCGTTAAGCAACTGGATTTGTTCGTCGATCTGTTTCAGCTTGTGACGGTAAATGGGCAGCACTTCCTCGCAGAAGGCTTCTTTATTCTTGAGAACACAATGCAGGATTCCTGCAATTTCTTCCGTCGACAGCCCGAGATTCAAATACAGACGGATCGTACGGACCTGTTCCTCCGCAAACGGCGAGTATTCCCGGTACCCGTTCTCTTGCCGCACCGGTGTAAGCAGCCCCTGCTGTTCATAGTAACGAATCGATCGGATGCTAACCCCCGTCCGTTCCGCCAATTCCCCGATTTTCAACCGGCCTCTCCTCCTTCTTCCTCGAGATAATTCCATTCTAAACCCTGACATTAATGTGAGAGTCAAGCGAAAAATTCGTATTAGGAGGTTATCTGCGACGGTACGCTTTTTCATGAAACCGGGTAATGCTGCGAAACAGTGTCCTACCATCCGCAGGCAGCGGATATAACTCATCGAAGTTGAAGTACATCGCCTGATACGGCTCGGGTACCCAGATGTACTGATGCACGTAGTCCGTGAGGATAAAGCCGTTGTTCTCCCAAAAATGCTTCCTTTTGCGGTTTTCCTCGTTAGGGTCGGATTCGACTTCGACGATAATCCCTTTACAGCCCTGAACCGTGCGTGACCACTGCTTGATCCGGTCCAGCAGCAGCCCGCCATAGCCTCTGCCGCGAGCTTCCCCGCTAACCGCTATATAATCGATGAGCACGGCGCCGGCCTTCTCATCGATACCGGTAAGAGCCATCCCTAGCGTTAACGAGTCTTGAGCGATCGTATGCAGCTGACACATCTTGATCTCAAACATATGGCGAATAATGCCGCGGCTTTTGGCGCCTGAGGGAAAGGCTTGCTCATAAATGGGCTCCGCCTCATTCCAGAGCGCTTCGTCCCATTCGTCAGTGATGCGGTATTCCAATGCTTCCAATGCGATTCACCACTTTCGAAGCCGATACTCTGTTGTACTTATCATTCTAGCTCATCCGCTATTATTACGGCAACGTTATTAAGGATCAAGGTGTGATGACCGCCAGTTGCCGCTCGCTGCGTAATTTACGGCACGTGGACTCAAGCATGCGTTTTTTTCAACGCTGCCCCTTTGCTTTTTTCAGTATAAATTCAATCAGCCACCTTACGACTAAGGCTTTTGCTATGTAAATCGGGAAAGAATAAATATATTTCCAATTGTCCAGTTCATAAATTCGAAGCCAGACAAATATCGGTTCGAAAATAAATGAAAACAGGAAAGCCATTACAATGTTGGCGATTACAAATGATTTCCAGGTTCGAAAATATTGATAGACCAGCATATGAAACACTGGCAGGACCGAATAATCGACTGGATTTATCTGCGGGATAAGATGTATGAGATGATAAGGATATGACCATAATTGTAATTCGCTTCCAATAATATCTAACACGATGATAACGAATATCAATACAAAGCCATATAACAAAATATCCTTAATCCTCGATTTATCTACAAGCTTCCACCATATTACCCATGGAATAATAACCGTGAATAAAAGAAACCACCATTGAAATGAGAACAAATCATGGTTTTGGTAATACTGATGTTTCATTTCAGTTAGCTTACGGTCTACTTCCTTGATCTCCTCGAACGATGGGATTTGATTTGGCATAGTAAAGTACCCTTTGCTATAGTTATTTAGGCATCTCAAATCTGCAAGCTTTTACCCTTTTCCATAGAACACCATTTCACTTGGTAATAGCCAGTCCTAGCGCTTTATGATCCCATAAAATATCTTCGACAACAGACACTTTGCTGTCCTCGCATTGTACGATCAGGATAACCTCTCCTCTGTTCCCTTTCCGGATCTGGGCTTGATTTTTTTCACGTTTGATTAAATAGATGATCCAGCTAAGAATAACACCGATGACAAAACCGAAAGCTCCTCCGATAAGCCCCCAAATTACAGGTCCCCATTCCCATACAAATCCTTTGCTGGCCCCAATCGTAGAGAATACAAAAGCCAGGATCATTCCTTTATCCATAAAGGACAAACCGTCGGCGCGGTGAATGCTGTCCATTAGCCTAGGTTCTTTTTTGCGTAAATCCAGAGGTACGGCATAGATTTCGGTTATCCCCTTCTGCTCAAGCTCCGTAATAGCTATTTCTAGAAAAGTTGTGTATTCGAATGTAGCCAGGATCTGCACTATTTCACCTTGCTTTCCAATCTAATGATTTTGCCGGACTTCTGGAACTTCTGTAACAGAAAGTTTTTCAGATTATCGTTAAATAATTTATTGTTCTCCACTGTACTCGTGTAGGCTTCATAGATGGCAAAAAAATAAAAAGAGGGAAAATACAATAGCCACTGAATGTTCAAGACCTTCGTAGACTTCTCAATTTGCCCTAATATGAGGTAATGGATGGCAAGAATCAAATTGGAATAAGTAACGATGACTATCGTGCTCACCAGCATGAAGCTTGCTAAAATGATTCGATGAAGATACAATTGCCCCATGCTTGGGACAGCCATAGACCATACCATAGCAACCCACGGTTTACGTTTATCGAGATAATTGATCTCTAGAGCACCGACACTGAATTGATTTATCGGACCATTCTCCCTATCGGCCAATAGATATACTTTATTCATGTCCACTGCCGTTCGGTAGCTGTCCCATATCGCAAAACAATAAACAGGTATATATAACGAGACATATTTAGGATCCAGCACATCTATTGCCGCTTGAATACGACCGTTAAAGGAATACACCATGGCTAGATTCAAATGGATCTTCTGGTTAATGAACACTTCCCATAAAACTAACGCATAGCCTCGGAGATACTTATTCAGAAGCAAATGCCCGAATCCAGGAAATGCTAAAGACCATGCAGCTATGGTAAACGGATTTCTTTTATGAAGCTGTGTTGTCCCTAAAATGCTAACATGTGCTTTGTAGCGCCTATTGCGAAACGGATTGCGAAAATTGTTCATCGATGTTCCCCTCCAGTTCGCGCCAATAATAACTATGTTCTCCATTTGATCAAATAATATTTAACAAGCACGTTCCGAACAAAAAGAAAAAGCCGCGCTGCAGCGCGACTCCTGAATCCTCTGACCGAAATTAGCTCCGGCAATGGCGGCCGCGATCCAATTTATATAAAGTGTCAAGATCTGCCGTCAGCAGGTTTCTCTTGCTCGAGCCATTTCAAATAATACAGGATGCCGGCCCGGTCCACACCTGAAAATTGCAGCGGATCCTCTTGGAACATGGATTGCAGCTCCGAGGTCCCGATCCACCGAGCGTTGGCCGCCCCGTCTCCATGCTCCACCAGCTCCCCCTCCGCTTCGCAGCGGAAATAATATCCGACCGAATCAATCGATCCATGAATGGTTTGATAAGCGGCAAAGGGCCGAATACATTCCACTTCGAACTCAGGATTTATCCCGACGGTATCAACGCGAGTCTCCTCCCCTTCAATAGTAACGACCGTCAGGCCGGTTTCTTCCATAACTTCCCGGCGTAATGCGGCCGTCAGCGATTCGAACGGCTCAATCCGGCCGCCCGGAAGCTCCCAGCGTACCGGCTCCCCCGGTTTAACTCGCTTTTGGATGACGATTTCCGTGCCTCCCCCTTTCCCATCTCTTTCGATAAAAGCCCTCGCATTGACAAAAAACATACGAATCCGCCTCCTAATGGATTGAATACAATTCTGACGCTCGTCATGAAGCGATTGTTCCTATATACTGCGGCTCTCTTGATACCACTGGGCTTGATCATGAAACAATGACGCATATTTGCCTCCCTTGGCAAGCAATTGCTCGTGATTGCCGTCCTCGATTAACCGTCCCTGATCAAGCACCAGAATCCGGTCGGCAAATCGCGCCCAACCCAGTCGATGCGATACGAATATCGCCGTTTTGCCTTGACGCAGCCGGTGGAACTGCTCAAAGATCTCGATCTCGCTGGCCGGGTCAATCGCCGCCGTCGGCTCGTCGAGCACAACCAGCTCGCTCTGTCTATACATCGCTCGTGCGATGGCGAGACGCTGCCACTGACCGCCGGAGAGCTCCCGCCCGCCTTCCACAACCTGCCCGAGCGGGGTGTCCAGCCCGCGGTCCGGCTTATGGATCAGATCCTCCAACCCGCAAGCCTTAAGCAGCCGCAGGATTTCCTCGTCATCGAGCCTTCGAGTAAGATCCCCCAGTGTTACATTGTCGCGCAAGGTGAACGGGTATCGCTCATGATCCTGAAACACGCTGCTCGTCCGCTGCCATATTTCACCGAGCTGTCCGTCCATTGAGGACAGATGGACACCGTTCCAGCTGACGCTTCCTTGACAAGGCTCGTAAAATCCGAGCAAAAGCTTGAGGAACGTCGTTTTGCCGGAACCATTATCGCCGACGAGTGCGATCGCTTCACCTGCACGTATAGAAACCGTCACCTCGTCTAGTACGACATGTTCACGATTCGGATAGCCGAAAGTAACGTTATCGAACCTAATCTCCTTGAGATCACCTGGTATAGCTTCATAGTTCGCAGAGCGCTCCGGTCTCATTATCGGCGCTTGATCGTTCAGAAATTCAACCAGATCCTTCGCCTTCCCGCTCTGCATAATGAGCTTGCTTACGGGCCAAGACAAGCTAAGCATGACCCCCTGGGACTGGAATACCGCCTGAAACACAATGACGATGAGCCCCGCCGTCATCTGTCCTTGCTGCATAAACTGCATCATAGCAGCAAGACAGCCGAAAGCTCCGGCGATATGCAGAAGTGTGATCCATGTCCCCAGCTTGTTTTCTTCACGTCTCATGGCAAACCTTCGACGCCTCTGCTCCAGCGTTCTGCGGCTCCACTGCTCTATCAAGTAAGGTGCCGATCCGAACAGCTTCAACTCCTTCAATGTTCCTGCATCGGTAAGCTGTTGGAACCAATAATCCGATCTCCGGCCGTCCGTCGTCAGCTGCTTATCCTGTCGCCTTACGGCCAGCTCAATTTTCATCCGGTAATAAAATGCCGTGCCGTTGATCGCAAACAGGATTACGGATAGAATCCAGTGCGCTTGAGCTACCAGAATGACCATACCGACGAACGAAGACAGCCGCTGTATGGCATCGACCCCGCTGCGGAGCATTCCGATCAGATCCTGCCCGGCAGCCGATTGAGCCCGGTGAAGACGATCATGGAATGCGGCTTGTTCGAAATTTTCTAGTGAAGCGGAGGCTGCTGCCATATGAATTTCATGTTGAATTAAGCCTGCAGCCCGATGCTGCAGCACCTCGTCGGTCACCTTCCGCAGAGAGGCTGCTGCTGCCTGAAGCAGCATCGTTCCGAGGAACAACGATAGAGGCAGCCAAAGCGATCTTATATCCGGCAGGCCATTTCCGCCGGTTACTTTAACCACAACGGAGTCAATCATATGCTTCTGGGATGTCAGAAGCGGAAGCACTAGCAGGCCAGAGCATATCGGGATGGCAAGCCATAGAAGCGTGATGACCGGCATCTGTCTACCAATCCGGTACAGTAATGCAATTATTCCATGCAATGCATGTTCGGGCTTGGACCCCACAAATGATGCCTCCCTTTCTTCCTCGTTGAGCTTATACATACCACGATGCTTGCATCCGGTACAATCGTTCGTATTCACCGCATTCTGCCATCAATTGATCGTGTGTTCCTTGCTCGATAAGCTCCCCTTGCCGCAATACGAGGATACGATCAGCCAACCGGGCTGCGCCCAATCGATGAGTGACAAGAAACGCCGTCCGATCACCCGCAATGCGGAAGAAATCCTCCATCGCCGCTCTCTCGGCTTGAGGATCCAAGGCGGAGGTCGGCTCATCGAAGAACAGAACGCTGCCTTCCCTGATGTAAGCTCTCGCAGCAGCCAACCGCTGCCATTGCCCTCCAGACAGCTCTTTGCCTCCGAACTCCGGTCCAATGTTCTCGTCCAGCTCCCACTGGGAGGCGTTTGCCTGCGCCAGTGCCCCTAATAGCTTCTCGTCGTCATTAAGCCGCCGGATGCTTCCTAGAGCCACCTGCTCCCTTACCGTCAAACTCATTTTCGTGAAATCCTGCATCACCGCAGTGAAATGTTCGGCAGCCTCCGCTGCGGACAGCTTCGTTCCCGCTCTCGAATACCAGTCCACCGTTCCTAAATCAGGTGTGTACAACCCTGTCAGCAGCTTGACCAAGGTCGATTTGCCTGCGCCATTCTCACCTACGATGGCAACTTTTTCTCCCGCTTCAATATGAAAATGAACATTATGAATGCTCTTCTGCCGGCTGCCTTCATAGGTGAACGATATCTGTCTGACAAGCACTGATTCCGGCAGCTTATCCATATGTAACGTTGAGCCTTCCTTAGAAAGAGGGGCTCGCTCCCAAGCATGCTTTCCGGTATAAACAGGATCTTCGTCCAGCTGGACAAATTGCCGCAGCTCTCCCCAGCGTATCGCCTGCTGCTTAAACACCGCATATTGGTCCAATAGGCCCGGCCACATGCCTCCCAGCATGATTGCAATTTGCAGCAAAACAGCAATCTCACCGGCGGACTGTCCTTTTGCCGCAGATACGACGAGAACGATTGCCGCCAGCAAGCCGCTCACGAGGCTGATCACAAGCTCGGAAGGCGCCAGCATCAGCTGTTCCTTCTTCTTAAGTGCAATCCATTGCAAGCCCGTTGCTTGATGCAAGCGCATCCATCTGGATTGCAGCTCCTCCGCCAGACCGAACAGCCTGATTTCTTTGGCAGACCGTCGCGAGGTCAAAATTCGGGATATATACTCTGCTGCAGTCCTTTGGGGAGTTTGCTGCCGATTCAGTTTTTCAACCGCTTGTGAAGTGTTATTCCGTATAATGAATTGAATAGGAAGAAGGATGATGAACATCATGACAACCAGCCATTGTCCATACCAGCAAAGAATAGTAAGCAGGAGGATCATTTGAGGAGCTTGTAGCAGAAAGCCGATTCCGTTTAAAAAAAGCTGATCGGGAGCCACGTTCAAAGCGCGGGTACGAAGCTCTTTCAGCGACGGAGATTCCAGCCTCGCTAAGCTTAATTTTGAGCTTTTGACTAGAATGGCGTGCTCCACCTCGTATGCTCCGATTTCCATCAACCGGTTATACGATAACAGAGACGCGCGGCCAATTACCGCTTGCACTATCATGACGGCTGCCAGGAAGCAGGCGGTCATCACCAAGTCTTGGACTACAGCCCCTCTGCTCCACAGCTGAATCCGGTCAATGAGGCCTTTCATCAAAATCAATTGAGCAGGCATTAACAGCAGATTAACTACGTCGGCTATGGGCTTGACTTTGACCGGCTTCGGATCGGCTGCCGCCAAGAAGGAGGCCGTCTCTTTGAGATTTTGCAGGAGGCTATTAATATTCGCTTCACCTCTTCCCAGGGTTATTTTTCCAGAGAATATTTATAATATCATGAAAATGGAAAAGTTCAATCTTTTTTTAATGCCAATTGAACATGAAAAATCCCCCGGGCTTCCCCTTCCGTCATTGAACTCCTAAAATAAAAAAAACACCGCGTAAGTAAGCGGCGTTCCAAACCATAAATGGTCAGAGGTCATTTAATGTTAGAACCATCTTTTTAGCTGTCCCTCCTTTATTTTTTCGCAGATTCTCTTCAGTCATGGATAATGAGAATGAGGGAGGCCATAGTTCTTAAGCACATCCCTCATCAATAGCGCTATATATTCTACTCTTTACTCACCGCAGCTTCGTTAATACCTTTTTTCACTTCAAGTACCTCATTCTCAACATCTGCAATATCATTATCATCGGCGCTAATTGTACCGAACCAGTCCTCCATTTTTTTCAGAGCCTTTGCACGTACATCCTTGTTAATGTATGAGGCAACTTGTCCGATTGCAAGCAACAATGCCGCTAAATCATCACCAAATCCGGCAACAGGAATAAAATCAGGAACCAAATCAACCGGTAAAATGAGATAACCCAGTGCAGAGTAAATGGTAATCTTCGCTTTGAGTGGTGTTGCTGGATTTTCTAGTGCATAGTAGGCTAATAAAGCGGTATAGACAACCTTTTTCCCTGCTTTTGCTGCATGTTTCTTTAACTTCTCCCAAAATGATTCCTCAGAAAAATGCTGATCGTACTTTGCCATGACCTACCCCCTAGCAAGCTGTTCTTTGAATGATGAGTCCGTATATTGTTACATCCCTTACATTTTCGGCATCTTACTGTTGCTCCTATAGCCTGCCTTATGTGCCTGCTTAATAGCATCAATAAGCCCGCTTGTATACTTATCAACGTTTATTTTCCCATTCAACAATGCTGTTTTTTTATAGTTCTCCGAGAAATACAAAGTATCATCTTGCTCATTCGCTAGATAATATTGTCGTTCAGAATCAACTGTACGGCTTCTTACTTTTGTGTTCAGAATTCGTTTTGATCTTCCTAGCCTTGCACCTTCATGAATGCCGATTCCCCAAACTTCCTGACTGGTATTATCCAGGACCTCATACCCTACAACGACTTCAGCGTCCCTGCTGTCTGTTAAAATCAATGTTTTGAGAAAAGAGCAATCCGACTGCGGTTTGTATTCTCTTTTATCGGAGTTGGCGGAGTGTATTTTTTTACCAGCAGGCTCCTTCTTAATTCCCTTGCCGACATTATCAGCAGCACGATTTTCTTTTATGGTCTGTTGCGAGAGTTTTTCCAGCAGCTCTTCTTGCATTTGTTGCTTCATTCTTTGTAGTTCATCAGACATTTTTTTAGTTAGCTTCTGTTCTAAGTTCTCTTGGGGATCCTGTGTACTTCCAGTAACCTGTTTTATTGTAGGAGCTTTTCTCCGTTTTACCTTTTTCCTAGTACGTTTGGGTTTCGTTAAAGAATGAATAGTCTCTCGTATCCCCTGCAAGATCGATTTCTTCTTTCGCTTCCTTGGCAATATCCTCCCTCCTTTAACGAATGGATTTTCCCATTTGGAACAAATTATTGAGCTGCAAATAAACAAATGATGCAGCTTAACAACATGATAACGCAAATTACTCGTTTAAAGGAACCTCTGCGAGATAAAGGTGATGAAATCAGCCAGCTTAAAGAGCAATTCCAGCTAACATCGAGTACTCCAACAGAAAATACAGTCAATGAGGATTATAAAACTCTTTGCAAATCCTTCAACGAGCAAGACAAATTGGCAATCCCTAATTTATTTATTTGGTTAAAGCGCGTTTGAGTCCAAATTCGTTCCATTAAACTGCGATGCCGCGGCTTGACATGAAGACACTGCGGGCATGATTGTCGGCGATGCGGCATCAACATCCCATCGTCAACTTTTTCTATATAATAAAAAGGCGTAATCTCAGCTTTATCGCCAAGATTGCGCCTTTATCCTGCTTGTTACTTTCCTTTTTTGGGAGAAAGCTTCACGGTGTTGGATGGGAATGCATGAACGGTTAGATCATTGATATAATATTCTATATTTGTATAGCCCTCACCCAAGTAATCTCCCCTTGATTCCAGGGTACCGTCGGATGCATAGGCACTGTTTGGATTAAGCCCTCTAGCCCTCTCCCAATCATCAGGCATACCGTCTCCATCCGTATCCGTTGGTGCGCCGGTCAACACGGCTTCAGGATACTTATACTGAACGCCAGTCTCAATACTATATTTATCAAGTTCTGCTTTTTGTTCATCCGAAGCATCCGAATAAGGTCTTGCACCTGTAAGCGAACCTTGTCCCGTCCTCGTTTCATGAACTACCTGCTTGTCAATATCCGTCCTTTGGTTCGCACTAACCGCTGCACCAGCATAATGCAGCACATGGTTGTAGGAACCCTCCGAGCTCTCCGCATAGACAGCTG
Organism: Paenibacillus sp. NPDC056579; assembly: GCF_042793215.1. Taxonomy (NCBI): domain Bacteria; kingdom Bacillati; phylum Bacillota; class Bacilli; order Caryophanales; family Paenibacillaceae; genus Paenibacillus; species Paenibacillus sp. NPDC056579. Next base: position 20,708 of record NZ_JBHTVD010000004.1, on the reverse strand, counting down.
TAGAAACATTGACACCGTTTACAGTCATTTCAAATGGCACATCAGAACGGGTATTTTCTTCCGTCTTTCCGGAGCCGTATTTCATCCCTGTCCAGTTATCGGAGGTAAACGTGCTGTAATCGGTATTGTCCCTATTAAGAAAACGATTTCCCTTTAGATAAATAGAATAGTTTTCAGGACTTGTTCCGCTATCGCCAACACTTAAATAATTAAAGCCGCCTTTGGTTGAAGCCCCCATTTTTAACGTATTATTTACGTAGTTTACATGTCCAAGAGTACCATATGCCGTTTGATATCCCCAATTGTAGATAACGTTATTGGTAAAATCAATCGGATTGGTTCCTACCACTTTTCCTCTAAAGTTTCGGGATACATTGTGAACGATTAGATTATGATGCCACGAAGCATTAGCCCGGCCTAGCATAACCCCAAACCCGTGAATCCCTTTAGAATGGTATGAAAATGAATTGGATGGACCGATGATGGAATACTGTACCGTGTAGTTATCATTTTTGGAATAAAGACCCCATTGTTCGTCGTTTGCCCAACCAATTGAAACATGGTCTACAATAGAGTTACTACCGTTTGAACCTCCAAATGCATCATAATCGCTCGCAACTCCTCTTTCACCAGGCCTTGAGCTGATAAAGCGAAGAATAATATTATCACCGCCAAGACCGATTTTATAGTTTTTCAAAGTGATTCCTGCTCCGCCGGGTGCTGTCTGTCCTGCTACCGTCACGTTTGATTTGACTACTACATCGCTTTTTAATTCAATGGTTCCTCCTACCTTAAAAACAACGATTCTATTAGATGTGCCAACTGCATCTCTAAATGAGCCTGGACCGCTATCGTTAAGGTTAGTAACGTAAACTACATCGCCCCCGCGTCCGCCTGTTGCGAATTTACCCCCACCTTCTGCACCAGGAAAGGCAATCATATTGCTTGCAGCTGCCTCAGCATGGACATTGCCGCCATTCGTCCAGAACAACGATAATGAAGCCGTTAAGAGAACGGACATTGCGCATACCTTTTTCATTCGTGCCTTGTTTCGTTTAATCATTACTACATCCTCCTTTACATTCATAAAGTTTTTTGCAAGAATCCCATGATGATCGAAGCCGGCAGTATTATGCTCGAACACAATGCTTCCGGTTGGCTGACTTTCCTCCTCTTTTGTATAGTAACCGCTTACACGACTTTAATTATACCAATATGTTCAAATGAATTATGGGGGACGTACCTCTTTGTTATAGGGGTGTTACTTTATTTTTCATTAACGCCGAACCGAAAAGATGATACCAGTAATCTCTTCTCCGAGAACCCCTGCGCGTGCAGCAATAGAGGCATCGATCAACAATTAAATAAACTTGCTCATTTTCGATGCTTCAATTCTGCGTCCCGTTCGACGTGCGGATGTAGAGTGATCCTACCATATTAGCGGCTAACCCGATCCCATTCATGAAATAACTGATTTCCGCTGGGCTAAAATGTTTTGAGACGGAACGGGTGAGCACACTGTATCCAGCAAATATGACACATGCCAAAAGTAACAAGAGAATGCCGGTTATTTTGGAAGATACCGTTGCTGCTCCCTCTCATACGGCCTGAGCTGATTTAAGCATGGCGCAGAACTTCCTCTGCAGCCAACTTGCTGCTTGCCATCGCCGCATCAGCAAGCCGTCCTTCCGATCCGACCCAGTCACCGGCGACAAATAAACCTGGAACCTCCAGAACTGCAGGGCTGGGTGCCGGACCCGCTCCATGATGGTGTATCGTACGTGAATCGTGAGCGACGAGGACATTAGGGGAGAAGCGTATGGAAACCACTTCCTTATCCCAGCCTGGCTCCAGAAGCTCCAGGAAATCAATCAGCTCCTTCTCGTCTGATTTCGGATTACTTGCACATTCATTATCGTTGTACTTCATCACATGCAGCACGTGAGCACCGTTGTCGCTCAGTTTAACGGCACCTGAATGCTTGGAGTAATAGAGAGGCTTATCTAGCCCGAGTGCGAACACTCGCTCAGGATACGGCATATTCCTCAACGCTACGTCCAAGCATGCAGCATATAATGGACGTGATTCTGCTCGCCATCTGCTTATCGACATTGCTTCCGCATCTGGAACCAGACGACATACTTCGTGCGGTCCTACTGCTGCGATAATGGAGGATACCTTGATTACTGTCCCATCCGATAGTTTCAGGGCATTTACGCTACCGTTCTTTAGCATTATTTGCTCGGCCCTATAGCCGGTAACTATAGTCGCGCCGGCTTTCTTAGCAGCATCGCGCAGATCATTGATAACGGTCTGCAAGCCCCCCTCCACATAGTGAACACCGCGACCGGCAAGCTGGCCTTGCTTGATTGCAAAGCCTGCACTTAATACGCTCATGTCATCGCAATAGGACCATTGCCGGCACATTACGTGAAAGAGCAGTCGTACCCGCTCGTGACGAATATGGTTTACAGCCCAATCCTGAAGGCTGATCGATTGTACGGACTCTGTATCGATTTGGCCTAATCCGCTCATTAGGCTGCTCCATTCCGCATTTTCCTCAAGGGATAAACCGGCGGGAACTTCCAATACGTTTCCGTTTATAATCCCGCTCATACCGCTCTTAGATGCGTATCCACCCTTCGGAAGACAGCCGAGCTCGCTCAAAATACGCAGCGCCGCTCCCCCCTCATACATAGCATGAGGACCTAGGTTGAATAGCGCACCGTTCATTTTCGTCGTTTGGGCGAGTCCGCCGAGCTGGTTTTCTTTCTCCAAGACGACAACGGATTTTCCAGCCCTCGCCAAAATAACAGCTGCCGTCAGCCCTGCAAGACCACCGCCGATCACTGCAGCTTCATACCTATTTTTTTCAATTGTCATATCTAGCATCCTCCTTAAATTTTGCTCAAACCCACCGACTGTCAGTACTTACTGTCATTGTAAGTTTAAAAATAGCTAGGGGGTTAAAGCCCTAGCGAAGATCTTGACACTCTCTTGCATGAACGGTTCCAGCGTGATACCCGGATAGTTCTTACCTGCGTTTAAATCGTTGATGAACGCTCCGAATTGCGACATCATGAAAGTAAATGCCTGCAGCCTCGGATTTGTACGAATGATCTTCCCCTTCTCACCCATGGCAATGAAGTAATCGGTCAGAAACTCCAGTAGTTGCAGCGGGTGTTGTTGAGTCCGTTCCTTGAATCCGGGCAAGTGGGACTCATCCTTATCGCCGATCTGAATCAGCTTCCGGTTTCGGTTCATGATCTCGTGATATGTCCTGCATACAGTCAGCAGATCCTCCTCAAGCTCCCACACGATCTTTTCCTCGAAAAGCTTCTTCATTTCTGCAGCATAGTGAAATCTGTCCAATGCGGCTTCCAAAAGCTTTTGCTTGCTGCCGAAGTGGCGGAACAACGTCTTTTCACTTAATCCCGCTTCTGCGGCAATCTCCTGTGTGGTGACGCCATTGTATCCATGCTCCGAGATCAGATTGATCGCAGCTATTAACAGCCTGTCACTACTCCCCAACTTGCTGATGTCCATTTACAATTACCTCTCTTGCAGCAAATGCTGAAGCAAATGTCTGTCAGTGGTTACTGACATTAATTTATGACAATATGATCCGTTTGTCAAGCAGAAGAATAGCTTGATTCCATAAAAAAGCCGCGATTTACGTCGCGGTTTGGAATGAAATTAATTTCTTGTAACTCATCTTCCCTACGGCTTAAGTCCCTGCTTTACTTCTGTCCGAACAAAGCGCAAATCAGCTCGACAGCGGCTGTCGCCGTTCGGCTGCGAAGATCCAGCGCCGGATTTACTTCTACGATATCCGCGCTGACAACCGTCCCCGATTCACCCAGCACCGCCATCGCTTGCTTGGCGTCCTGAAGCCGGATACCGCCCGACACCGGCGTTCCCACGCCCGGAGCATCGGAAGGGTCCAGACCGTCCATATCCAGACTGAGATGGACGCCTTCCGTTCCATTGGACGCAAGCTCCAATGCGCATCGAATGACTTCTTCAATGCCGAGCCGCTTCACGTCTCGGGAGGAAAAGTACCGGATGCCCAACCGCCGGATCAAATCCTCTTCTCCAGCATCCAACGATCGGGTCCCGATGAGTGCGACATGCTCCGGACGTATTTTGGGCTGGCGGCCTCCCAGGCGCGTAAGGGAAGGATGCCCGTACCCGAGTGCTGCTGCAAGCGACATCCCGTGGACATTGCCCGAGGGAGTCGTTTGAATAGTATTCAAATCCCCGTGGGCATCGAACCAAATGACTCCGATGCGCCGATGCCGCGCGGACCCGGCGATCGTTCCCACAGCCAAGCTGTGGTCTCCCCCAATCGCAAGCGGAAAGCGTCCGTTGGCTGCGGAAGCAGCAACCATCCGGCTTAAGCGCCGATTGATTCGGACGATATCGAGCAGATGCTTTGCTTTCTCGCTGTCTATGGCGCTCGTATCCATATCGACTCCGTCCGCCGGCGCATTTCCCAGATCTTTGACTTCATACCCTGCCTGCCGTAATCGGGCTGTCAGCTCAGCGCAGCGGACGGCATCCGGCCCCATCCGGCATCCTTTGCAGCCTGCCCCAAGATCCAACGGAACGCCAATCACGTCGATTGGCCTATGGGTTGATTTTATCACAGTATCCACTCTCCTTTGCTTTTGCCGGTCTAGATGAGGAGGATCCGTGATCAATCACCTGCGCAGCATGCCTTTTAATACGAATAGTAAATTGGCCGGTCTTTCCGCTATGCGTCTAGTAAAGTACGGGTACCACTGGCGGCCGAAAGGGGTGTACACACGGACGCGATAGCCTTGCTTGACCAGTTCCAGCTGCAGCTTGGAAGCAATGCCGTACAGCATCTGAAACTCGAAGCTGTCCTTGGAGAAGCTCCGTCTGTCGGCAAAAGCCTTCAGCTCTTCAATTATCCGCGGATCATGCGTAGCGATAGCCGTATAATGGCCGTCGGTCATGTGGCTTTTCACAAGGGCGACATATTGGCGGTCCACCTCTTTTTTATGAGGATAGGCGATAGTGGCCTCCTCCTTGTAGGCTCCTTTCACGATCCTTACATTGGCGTCAAGCTTTCCCATATCGGCCAGATCAGAAGGAGACCTATACAAATAAGCCTGGATCACCGTACCGACATGCTGCTTCCCAAACCGGGTTACTAACGCATGAGTCATCCGCAGCGTTTCATCGGTTAACGTGGAATCCTCCATATCGATACGGACGAAATTCCGGTAATATTTAGCTGCTCCAACAATACGCTCCATATGCTTCATACTTACGGCAGGATCGATCCGGCATCCCAATTGGGTAAGCTTGACGGAGACATTCGCTTGCAGCCCGTTGTCATGTATCGTGCGAAGCATGGCGATAATTTGTAAGGCGGCTTCCTCGGCCAAAGCCGGATCCAGCACGCTTTCTCCGAGATAATCTAAAGTGACGGCCAGTCCTTGGCCGTTCATCTCCTTGATTTTTCCCAGCACATCCACCAATGTTTCCGCAGCAACGAATCGGCTTACCCCTATTCGCATTCCATGCTTCCGAAATAAAGATTCGATCAGCTTCCGCTCCGACAAACGGAGCACGGCACGCCGAAACAGCGCGTTCATCCTCATGATACCGGCCTCCTTAGACAACGTATCAGAGAAGCTCCGAAATCAGCTTGGGTTGCGTAAATAAGAATAAATAATCCGGCCCCCCCGCCTTGGAGTCGGTACCCGACATGTTGAAGCCTCCGAACGGATGCACCCCGACGATCGCCCCGGTACATTTGCGGTTAATGTACAAATTGCCAGCATGAAATTCAGACTTAACCCTGGCTATATGCTCTCTATTATTCGAATAAAACGAGCCGGTCAAGCCGTAATCCGTCATATTGGCGATGGCAAGCCCTTGTTCGAGATCGGAGCAAGCGGTAAAGGCCACGACAGGCCCGAATATTTCCTCCTGCATGATCCGTGAATCCGGAGCGGCGTCCGCTATAATCGTCGGCTCAATAAAATAGCCCGGCAAGGTCAGAGCGCGGCCCCCAGCGACAATACGACCTTCCTGGCGGCCGATCTCGATGTATTGCATGATTTTATCAAACGATGCTTGATCGATGACCGGACCGGTATAGCAGCTCGCATCCCGGACATCCCCCACCTTCAGCTCGTTAGTAAGCTCTACGCACCGGCTCAGGACTTGATCATACACATCCTGATGGATGATGGCTCTTGAGCAGGCGGAGCATTTTTGCCCCGAATAGCCGAAGGCGGATGCAACGATTCCTCTCGCCGCCTCCTCCAGATCCGCATCCTGATCGACCAGGATACAGTCCTTGCCGCCCATTTCACCGACGAATCGCTTCAGCCATATTTGCCCGGGCGCTACTTTGGCGGAACGCTCGTAGATACGAATTCCTACCTCACGGGAGCCGGTGAACGAAACGAATCTCGTCTGAGGATGATCGACCAAATAGTCCCCGATTTCGCTCCCGCTCCCCGGAACAAGATTGATTACCCCGGGCGGCAAGCCGCTATCGGCTGCCAGCTCAACAAATTTGGTTGCAATCACCGGCGTTTGGCTGGACGGCTTCAGCACGACCGTATTGCCGGCGACGACTGCAGCCATAGTCATTCCTGCCATGATCGCAAGCGGGAAATTCCATGGCGGGATAATGACTCCTACCCCCAACGGGATATAATGCAGCTCATTGTGCTCCTGCGGAATGGATACTAGCTCCTTGCGCCCTCTTCCCGCAAGCTCTATCATTTGGCGAGCATAATATTCCAGAAAATCGATGGCTTCCGCCGTGTCCGCATCCGCCTCCACCCGGCTTTTGCCGGCTTCGAGCATTAACCACGCATTGAATTCGTGCTTGCGCTTTCTCAGCGCTGCAGCGGCCTTGAGCAAATACTCCGAACGCTGTTCCGCCGGCACCCGAGACCAAGTCTTATAGGCTCCGGCAGCGCTGCGGATCGCCTTGTCAGCCAAGCTGCGGTCGGCTTTGGACACTTTGCCGATGATCTCCTCTTTATTCGACGGATTATATGAAGTAATCGTTGCTTCCCTATGCAATATGGCGGAGCCGATTCGAAGCGGATAATGACGGCCAAGCTGCGCCTCGACGCTTCGCAGCGCTTCATCCAGCCTTGCGGCCTCCACAGGGTTGGAAAAATCCGTTAACGGTTCAGGAGAGTAAGGTTTCATACGGCTCACTCCTTTTCATTTGCTTACTGCAGAACTGCCTTGATTTTACCTATCGCCCAATCCGCTTGGTCTTGGGTGAGAATAAGCGGAGGCGCCAGCCGTAGGGTGGTCGAGTGTGTCTCTTTCGTAAGCAAGCCGAGATTCATCAACCGCTCGCAATACGGTCTGGCGTCCTCCGCAAGCTCGATGCCGATGAAGAGCCCTTTGCCCCGTATGTCCACTACCAGTGGACTCTGCAGCTCGGCTTGCAGCTTATTCAGAACGTAAGCCCCCATCTCGCGCGAACGTTCGATCATCTTTTCCTCCTCGAGCACCTTAAGCGACGCAATGGCCACGGCACAGGCAAGAGGGTTGCCGCCAAACGTGGAGCCGTGGGAACCGGGATCGAACAGCTGCATCAGCTCCTTATTGGCCGCGATGCCGGATACGGGGAGTATACCTCCGCCCAATGCTTTGCCAAGAATATACACATCGGGGACGACGGACTCCCAATCGCAGGCAAACCATTGACCGGTACGGCCGAGCCCGGTTTGGATTTCATCGGCGACAAGGAGCACCTGATGCTGCTTGCACAGGTCCGACGCCTCCTTCAAGTACCCGTCACGCGGGATACGGATTCCCGCTTCCCCTTGAATCGGCTCGAGCAGGAAAGCCGCCGTATTCGGTTGGATCGCCCGCTTCAACGCCTCGGTATCGCCGAATGGGATTACCGTGAACCCGGGAGTAAACGGACCGAAATGATGACGGTACTCCGACGAGCTGGACATCGACGTAGCCGTTACGGTTCTCCCGTGAAAGTTTCCCTCGCATACGATAATCTCCGCCAGATGGTCCGGAATCCCCTTCACCTCATACGCCCACCGTCGTGCGAGCTTGATAGAAGTTTCCACCGCTTCCGCACCGGTGTTCATAGGCAAAAAGCAATCTTTTCCGGTCAAGCACGATAGAAGCTCCAGCAAATCCCCCATTCGATCGTTATAAAAGGCCCGGGACGTTAAAGTCACCTTATCGGCTTGTTGTTTTAAAGCGCGCACGATTTTGGGGTGGCGGTGTCCTTGATTCAAGGCGGAATAGCCGCTAAGCATATCCATATACCGTTTGCCCGACACATCCCGAACCCAAACTCCTTCCGCCTGCGAGATTACTATCGGCAGAGGATGATAGTTGTGCGCTCCATATTTGTCTGTCTTGCGGATAATTTCTTGACTTCTTCTCATGGACAAGGCTGCACCTCGCTTCCGGATTGCCGGAGCCGGACTCCGGTAACCGTATTTCAGGAACACTTGGCTTTTGAGATCGATAAATAAATTGAATTTTCAGATAAATAGAAAGACAGTGTGCTTATACCTATCCTATGTTTAGCCTATGCAGATGGGTTGGGCTCAAGCCCGGTTTTCTATAAATCCGCGGACTCCGTTGCTTATCGCCTGTCCCCGGTCCGGAAGCATGACTTCGTCTGAACACGCTAGCAGAGGCTTGAACTCGTAACTCTTGCTTGACCGCACTATACGTAGTATGATATCTACCATCGACTATAGTCTGAACGAATGAACGAGGATAAAGGAGCCCGACCCATGAGCGTACATGAAGCCATAACCGCACATACCCGTAAAATGCATTCTCATCTGGAGCAATTCCAGCTGCTGGACGAACAACGTGAAGCAGCCATAGATCAAGCGATTGCCCAATGCAAATCCGGACAGCCCTTCACCGTTGAGGTGATCAACCGGATTACCGCCAGCATCAACGAGCATGCCAAGCACGGCATTTCTCCGACAAGACCTTACGTCACCGAGGACATGGTCCGTGATCATGTCAACCGTACAGTTTAAGCCGATCCATGCGGCTGACAGCCAAAAAAAAGCTTCGAACGAAAGACACTGTCTTCTTTCGCTCAAAGCTTTTTCTTTTTTATTTCCATTAGCCTTCCAGCTTCTCAACGCCTCGCAGCACGAGCTCATAATATGCTGCCCCATGTGGAACGAAATCGGAATATGTGAACGTTCGCTCTACAGGCTGTAATACCCCATTCTTATCCGGTTCTACGCCAGCCGCTTGAATGACGAGCTGCCCTTCTCCCCGTGCGAGCCGATTGACATCGTTCAATGCAATACGGTACAAGCCGGTAACTTCGTCTTCCTGAAGTCGGTATTCGTGAAGCGGCTTATCCTCCCGAAGGACGAATACATGGCACAGCTCTCTGTCCGTTTTATCCGCGGCTATAAACTGCTCTTCGCGATACAGACCGCATGGAATGAGACTGTCGAAGGTAACCGCCAGACCAAGCTCCTCCTCGAGCTCCCTGACGCCGTCCTCCACCTTCTCGCCTGCGAGCAAATGGCCTGCGCATGAAATATCCAGTAGGCTTGGGAACGTATCCTTGTCCGGATGCCGCATCTGAAACAGCAGCCACTTATCGCCAAACAACTCGCTTACTATCCAGCACTGGAAGGTTTGATGCCATAATCCATGGGCATGTACTTCCCGTCGGGCTGCGGTCCCGATTTTGTTCATTTGGTCGTCGAAAATATCAAATTGCTCTTCCTGATTCATCCTGTGCAGCCCCTTACGCTTCGTATGTACTACTATCATTGTATCAGAAAAGCTGGGGCGCAGCTTCCACTTTATTTCAACAAGCAGCGGGACAAATCGATGTTCAGATCACGGATTCCTTCCGCAACCAGCAGAGCGACTTCTTGAGCCCCTTTATCGGTAAAATGCGTGCAGTCCGTTCCATTATGCGAAATCATGAACAGCTCCTTCGTCTTATCGTAGCCAAGCTCGTCCCATCTCTGCAAGCTTCTGGACATCAAATCCAGCAATAAGACCCGCTCTTCCTCCGCCACCTGCTTCATCGCATCGCAATAATCGGGAAAATCGTTCAAGAAACGGCCGTCTTCGTAATGCAGGCGTGCTACGGGCGTGATAAGCAAGGGCGTGGCTTTCCGCTCTCGCGCCCCATCGATATACAGTTTCAAATAATGCTTGTATTCCGTAAAAGGCTCCGTGTACCGCTCCGGCTTGCTAACGGTCGAATCGTTATGGCCCATCTGGATCCATAAATAATCATTCTCCCGGATGTCTTCCAAAATGACGGCCAATCGCCCTTCGGCAACGAACGATTTGGAGCTTCTGCCTCCTATCGCCTTGTTGATAAAGCTGACTTGCTCGTTAAAGGAACGGGCGATATATTGTCCCCAGCCTGCCATCGGCGCGGATTCCTGTTGATATGTCTGAACGGTGGAGTCTCCCGCCAAATAGATATTCCATCTTCCTGCTTCGATTTTGCGCATCGTGTTCATCCCCCATGAATTGCCTTCCCTATCCATCCGGCATCTATTATTATACACTACTAGAATAACGGTTCGGTCCTTTTGGGACAATGATGTTATTTGAATCCATATGAATATTTGAAACTCAGACCGTGAATCTTGGCGAGATTCTCTGAATGGCATGAGAATCCATGTTCTAACTGTGACCCACGCGGAGCGGTCCGAATAGCACAAAAAAGGCTCTGCCGTCGATATCCATCGGACGACACAGCCTTTATCTCCTGCTCTGATTACTCTTGCGGGCTCACCATATGCTCCGGACGGACGAATTGGTCGAACTGCTCCGCAGACAAAAATCCGCTTTGAATCGCCGCTTCCTTCAAGGTAAGATGCTCTTTGTGAGCCAGCTTGGCGATGATAGCCGCCTTCTCATACCCGATGTGCGGATTTAACGCGGTGACCAGCATTAACGACTCTTGCAGGTACCGGTTAATCACTTCCCGGTTCGGCTCAATTCCTACGGCGCAATGATCGTTGAACGACACCATAACGTCAGCAAGCAGCCGTGATGACTGCAGGAAGTTATGGATCAGCACCGGCTTGAATACGTTCAGCTCGAAATTGCCCTGGCTTGCCGCGAAGCCTATCACCGCATCGTTGCCCATGACCTGGCAGGCAACCATCGTCATAGCCTCGCTCTGCGTCGGATTCACTTTGCCCGGCATAATGGAGCTGCCAGGCTCATTCTCAGGGATCACCAGCTCCCCGATGCCGCACCGCGGCCCGCTCGCGAGCCATCGAACGTCATTGGCGATTTTCATCAAATCGGCCGCCAATGCTTTCAACGCCCCATGTACGAACACAACCTGGTCATGGCTTGTCAATGCATGGAACTTGTTCGCTGCAGAGACGAACGTTATGCCGGTCTCCTTACTGATCTCCTCGGCCACCTTATCGCCGAATTGCGGGTGGGCGTTCAAGCCCGTACCAACCGCCGTGCCGCCGATCGCCAGCTCCTTCATCGTATCTACACTGCCTGTGATCATTTGCTCCGTCTTTTCCAGCATAGCCCACCAGCCGCTGATTTCCTGCCCCAAAGTCAACGGAGTCGCATCCTGCAGGTGGGTGCGGCCGATTTTGATGATGTCGGCGAACTGCTCCATTTTGGAGCGCATAGTTCCTTTCAGCTTGGCAAGAGCCGGCAGCAAATGATTTTCGACAGCGAGAACGCCTGCGATATGAAGCGCCGTAGGAAACGTGTCGTTAGAGCTTTGCGAACGGTTGACGTCGTCGTTCGGATGCACTTTTTTCTCGATCCCTTTGCCTTCCAGAAGCTGATTGGCGCGGTGCGCAATCACTTCATTTACATTCATATTAGACTGCGTGCCGCTTCCGGTCTGCCATACGACCAATGGAAATTCATCGTCCCATTGGCCCGTCAAAATTTCATCGGCCGCCGCCTGGATAGCCGCTGCTTTATCCGGATCCAGCTTGCCCAGATCCTTATTGGCTTGGGCTGCTGATTTTTTTAATATGGCAAAAGCTCTGATGACCTCCATCGGCATCCGTTCCGAGCCGATTCTGAAGTTTTCGCTGCTGCGCTGGGTTTGCGCTCCCCACAGCCTATCGGCCGGAACTTGAATTTCCCCCATCGTATCCCGCTCTACTCTGTATTTCATAAGTACGGCACCTCCTTTTTCTACCTTTGGTATTTTACCCAATTTTAGGGATAATTTAATCACTTGCATGCATTAGCTTTTTGATTTCATCCTTTAACTGATCCGACTGTGTTCCAAAAATCACTTGAACCGCGCCGTGCCCGAGCCTCATAATCCCCGATGCCCCCAGCTCCTTCAGCTCCTTGTCGTCCACCAGCTTATCGTCTTTGACAACAAGCCTGAGTCTGGTGATGCAAGCATCCACGCCACCTACATTATCGGCGCCTCCGATCGCCGCCAGCACCTGCTCGGCTTTGTTGCGCATTCTCTGAATAGGCGAGATATAAGCAGCGGCTGCCGATTGGGGCTCGTCTTCTCTTCCCGGCGTTTTCAATTGGAGTTTACTGATTAAGACGCGGAACAGCACATAATAAATAATACTAAAGCCCAAGCCTACAGGAATCAAGAGCAGCGGGCGTGTCGCCAGTGGATAATTCAGCAAATAGTCAATGAGTCCTGCAGAAAATCCGAAGCCGAGCTTGATGCCCATATAAGCCGTTACAGCGCCGGATAGCCCGGTCAGGATGGCATGAATAGCATACAGCGCCGGAGCTGCGAACATGAAAGCGAATTCAAGAGGCTCGGTAATGCCGGTCAAAAATGAAGTTAACGCCGTTCCTACGAAAACAGACGTAATCATCTTTCGCTTTTCCGGCTTGGCCGAATGAATGATCGCTAGCGCCCCTGCAGGCAGGGCAAACATCATAATAGGAAAAAATCCGGTCATAAATTGGCCGGCCGTTTTATCTCCGCTAAAAAACCGGTACAAATCTCCGTGTACAATCTGGCCCGACGCATTAGTATAATCGCCGATTTGAAACCAGGCTATCGAGTTGATAACATGGTGCAGCCCGAATGGAACGAGCAGCCGGTTCGCCGTACCGAAGATGAAAGCCCCGACGGCCCCTAATTCCGTAGACCATCTCCCGAACGTATTCAGTCCGTGCTGTACGGTGCCCCATATTAAGCCTAGAGCGATAGCGACAACGACCATGGCGAATGAAGTAATGATCGGAACGAACCGTTTACCTCCGAAAAATCCGAGCCACTCCGGCAGCTTCATCGTATGGTATTTTTTGTACAAATACGAGGCAAGTAAGCCCGCAATAATTCCGCCTATAACCCCTGTGTCCAGCTTCTCGTCGGAACCGATAAATTCCGGAAATGCAACCGGCATCTTCGACAGCACGGTTATTAACACTTGATAGGCAATTACAGCCGAGAGCGATGCCGTCGCCTCCCCGATCAATCCGATCGTAATGCCAACCGCGAACAATAATGGGAGGTAGTCTAGGATAGCCGAACCTCCTGCCAGCAGGAAAGGAGCGACATACTGGTTGAGAAATCCCCCGACATGGTCACCCAAATGAAAGTCGTTCACATAGTCTATAGCACCGAATCGGCGCAGCAAAGCCGCCGCAGGCAAAGTCGCCACCGGCAGCATCAGCGCCTTCCCTATTTTTTGTAACGAAGCGAGCAATGGCGCCAACTCCTTCTTCAATGGAATACCCGTTTCATACCTTCAGTATGGCTGGTACCCGATCTTTTATAAGGCTATCGTCATCAATTGGGATTCTCCTGCCTTAACCTCTCTGTAGGAACCGTCCACCCGCCCGCCGAAATCATCATTGACAACGACAACGGGCGTCACGGCCGAGTAACCGGAATCCCGGATATGAGCAATATCGAAGGTAATCAGTGTTTGGCCTAGCCTCACCTTGTCCCCTGCGCCAATATGAGCGGCGAAGCCTTCTCCTTTTAACGCTACCGTATTGATACCGACATGAATTAACAGCTGCAGCCCTGTCTCATGCTGGATAATCAGGGCATGCTTGGATCCAATCAAGTATACCACTACCCCGTCAAAAGGCGCTACCAGCTTGCCTACACTAGGTTCTATCGCCATACCCTCTCCCATATGCTTTCTGGCAAAAGCTTTGTCCGGAACTTCCTCGAGAGGCAGCGAGCGTCCCGATAGCGGAGATTGAACGGACAACAGCTGCCGGTTCGATGTGTTGGAACGGTCATGTCGTGAATGCATAGGGATCCTCCTTGCTGACTTCAGCGCGTCATGATGAATAAACCTGAAACAACCGGTATAAGTGCATAACCAGAAAGCCCGTCTCGTCGTCCGGAATATCCGTCTGCAAATGATGCTTCATAATTTCGGTCAATTGAAGAGCCAACTGGTACTCTTCCTTGTGCTTTTTCTTCATTTCTTTTACATAAGGATTTTTTACGAGCTTCTTCTGCATGATCCGCTCCAAGGAAAATCTCAAGTGCGTGACGAGTCTCACATAGTCCATACTCTCTTTCGGAATATGAATCGATCGGACAGCCTCTATCATCTCGACCATTTCGTTAATGACGTTGGAGAACTTGACCAATTGTCCTACCGGAACGTTCGTTACAGCAGAATGGACATGATACGTCAAAAATCCGACTTCATCCTCCGGAACGTCAATTAGAAATTTGGCGCGGATCAGCTCCGCCGCTATTTTGGCAATTTCATATTCCTTGGGGAAAAATACTTTCGTCTCATATAGAAACGGATTGACGATATCCATCCCGTTCTTTAACCGGTGGATTGCAAACTGGATATGGCTTGGCAGCGCGAAGTACACTTTATTGTTAACAGGCGTCGTAAAATGCTTCTGAATATTATCAATTATTTGTTCGGATATTTGGATTACCTCTGGGTCAATCTCCTCCAGAAGCGATTGGTATTGACTCAGCTGGTCACGGTCATCCAACCGAAACCGCTTTTCGATACGAGGGTCTTTGGCATCGATGAACCCGGACGTTTTGCAGCCGAATCCGATCCCTTTCCCTAGCAAAACATACTCCCTCTCGGTCCCCATCTCCTTGACCAGAATCACATTGTTCCCGATCACTCTTTCAATGCGATGGTTATTCTCTGATTTCACCGATGAATCACCGCCTAACTTTGTCCATATGGATACTATACTCAAAAAATAACAAAAAAAGCCAAGAAAAGATTTCTAAACAAACAGAAATCTTCTCCCGGCTCATGCCCGCATCATCGGTAACACGCCAAGTGATTCACTACAAGTATCTTATCGGAAGAAACCGCTTTCGTCAATAATGCAGTGTTAAAAAAAAGATTTTCTTGCATTATCTTGATGGAGATGTTATGATGTAAAGAATGTATCATTCCGAAGCAACCTCGAAACGTAATTCCCCATCCGTTTTTCGTTGTTTTTCCGCCTATAAAAACTTTCAAATTCCCAATAACCCTAATGAATTTGTTGTAGGTTTACTGATTCACACTGGCGCGGTCATCGGAGCCGCAAGGACAAGAGAGAGGTAGGGCTTTTGTTGTTTTAGGATACCACAGTTTTTTTGCTAGTAAAACAGAGTGGTTGCAAGTTGAAGGATACATGATAGAAAGAGCTCATCTCTTATGCGTCGATACTGGCGATAACTTTACGGCTCACAGCATTCAGAGCGTCCAGCTCATCCTGGCTCAAGACGATATCGGCAGCTTCGATGTTTTCCTGCATATGCTTAATGCTCTGGGAACCGACAATGGCCGTAGTCAAAGCTTCCTGATGCAGCAGCCAGCTGATAGCGATTTGCGATATCGCTTTTCCATGCTGATCGGCGATTTGCTTCAATAACATGATGAGCTCTTTTTCTTTTTCTAGATGGTCGGGCAGAAACAGTCTGCGCGTGCTTCTGAAATCGTTTTCATCCAGCTTTTTTCCGCCCAAATGGAAGGCACCGGTTAATATTCCTTTGGCAATCGAGCTGTAGCTCATGATCGAAATCTGATGTTCCAGACAAAATGGACCGATTTCCGCTTCAATCCCGCGGTGCAGCAAGCTGTACTCCGGCTGAATGACATCGATTTGTGCGAAACTCAACGCTTCTTTGAGCTGCTCCAGCGAGAAATTCGATACGCCGATCGACCGGATCAGCCCTTCTTCTTTCAGCTTATTGAATTCTGCTAACGTCTCTCCCACAGGGATTTCAAATGAAGGCCAATGAATATAATAAATATCGATATAATCGGTTTTCAATCTCCGCAAGCTGTTCTCGGCGGAAGTTCTCACATCTTTTGCAGCGAGATTAGCCCTGCTGACTTTGGTCGAAATGATGCATTGATTTCGCTTTCCTTCCAGAGCAGCGCCAACGATTTCTTCGGAATGGCCGTTGCCGTAGCCTTCAGCCGTATCGAACGTCGTAATCCCCATATCGAAGGCCGCCTGAATGGTCTTGATATTGTTATCGTCGCTTGTAAACTCCCACGGACCGCCGCCTAGCTCCCAACAGCCGAAAGTAATGGGAGTCACTTTTAGATCGCTTTTACCTAATGTAATCTGTTTCATAGGGCACACTCCTATCTCCATTGTTTGTTTATGCAGAGCACCTTGTATAGCTTACCATGAATATCCTATTAGTTAAAGCGAGTGGGCAGAAGGTTAGGACGTTTCCTGACCGAAATCGCTGCCGGAATGAAGAGGAAGCGTAATATCGACCGTGGTCCCTTCATCGATTTGACTTTGAATGTCGATCGTTCCTTGGTGCGCCTCAATAATTTTGAAACACATCATCAGGCCTAAGCCTGTTCCCTTCTCCTTCGTCGTATAAAAGGGTTCGCCCAGAAAAGCAAGCCGGTCCTGCGGAATTCCTGAACCATTATCGTTAATACGGACTTTGATTTTATCCATTTGAAGATAAACGGCTACTTCCACCTGGCCGCCATTAGGCATGGCCTCGATGCAATTTTTCAACAAATTAATAAACAACTGCTTCATTTGCACTTCAGAGCAGTAAAGCATGATCGGATCATCCGACAAGCTGACCATAATTTGCACATTATTCATTGTTGCTTCCGGTTCGATTAATTGAATGACCGTATGAACAATTTGATTCAAGGAATACATATCGTAATGAACCGCTTGCGGCTTGGCTATAATAAGAAATTCACTAACAATAAAATTTATCCTGTTCAGCTCGGAGCACATAATATCATAGTAATGCTGATAGTTCGGGCCCTTCTCGTGCATCAGCTGCAAAAATCCTTTTAAAGAAGTCAGCGGATTCCGAATCTCATGCGCCAATCCCGCGGCCAGCTGCCCGACAACCGAAAGCCGGTCCGATTTGCGCAGCAGCTCCTCCGTTTTCTTGCGCTCGGTAATATCCCTGGAAATCCCCGCCAAAGCAATCGTTTCCCCGGCCGCATTTTTGATCGGAGAAATCGTTAGGCTCACAAAGAGCTGACTTCCGTCCTTATGCATTCGAACAGTCTCATAGTCGGTTATTTCCTTGCCTTCCAGCACCTGATCGGATAGCTGCTGCATTTCGGCATCATAGTCGTCCGGAATAATAGGCAGCCGCTTGCCCTCCACCTCATCTTGTTTCCATCCGTAGATTTTCTCAAATGCATCGTTCACCTGAAGCACGTTCGAGTCTAGGTCGATGACTTCAATCGCATCCGACGTGTTGGAAATAAACGATTCCAGCATCTCCTTCGTCGCTCGCAAATCTTCCTCGGTCTGCTTGCGCTCTGTAATATCGATACAGGAGGCTATGACCTCGACAACCTGGTCGCCGCGCTTAATAGGTCTCAAGGAAGCGATATATGTGATTCCGTTCATTTGGCCTTCGTACAGGACATGCTCCTCACCGCTCCAAGCCCTTTCATAATACAACTCCTTGTCTAAGGCTATTGACAGCGGCATAAATTGTTTTAATTCCCTCCCCACAATTTGCTCCGGACTAAGTCCCAAGCGATATACCAGCTCCCCATCGCATAACGTATGTATATACCGGCCGTTCATTTTTCTGAATTTGAAGGTCATCCCCTGCTGCTTCTTCACGACATCCTGCAAGTCCTGCTGGAGTCTCAGGAGCGATTCCTTTGTTTTCTTATGCTCGGTAATGTCACGTGCGATGATATAGAAGCCGACAATTCTGCCGTCCACAATGATCGGCACATCTTTGGCGCCAAGATGTACTTGGTTTCCCATCCGGTGGATTAACGTTATTTCGTGGTTGTACTGGTCGTTCTCCATCCCGTTCTGATTAATCAACAGATGATCTTTATCTCCTGCAATTAACGATTTGAAGGAGGTGTGGAGCAGCTCGCCGGAATCGTATCCGATGATTTTTTCCATGGAGGGATTAATACTGTCGATTTTCCCTTCGAGATCCAACGAACAAATGCCTGCAGGATTGTACTCGATCAAAGAAAGGTATTTTTGTTCTAATTGCTTGCGCAGGCTAATATCCTGAATTTGTGCTATCGTATACATCGGATTCCCGTTCGGGCACCGTACAAGGGACACATGAAGCAAAATCCATATCACATTGCCTGCTTTATGGTAAAAGCGCTTCTCCATTTGATAGCTGTCCCATTCACCGAGCAGCAGCCGATTGGTGTTTTGCAGATTCATGTCGAGATCATCCGGATGAGTCAAGCTTTGATAATCGGTTGAGAGCAGCTCTTCCTCCGAGTACCCGATAATGCCGCAGAGGGCCCGGTTGACTTTTAGCCATCTTCCGTTCAGATCAATCAATGCCATTCCGATAGCGGCATAATCAAAAGCATTGCGGAATAACGTGTCATTTACAACCAGGGACGCTTCCAATGATGAGTTATGTCGATCCCCGGTATAACCCCCACGTTCGTGTTGCGGTTCATTCATGGCAACGTACCTCATTATCCGATTATTTTTCAAGAATACTACATACATGTTCTTCAAAAAAAGATCTTTTCCTTCTTCTTCAGTAACTTTTTACTAGAGAATGAAGGCAGCGGCGTCCAAGTTTTTTTCTTTATGATTTGATTTCTAAGGAGGGACAGTAAGTATGGATACGCCAACCAACAACACGTATCAACCCCCGCTAGGACAACATGCGGCTGCGACTTTATCGCAAGCCCCTGTCGTCAGTGTAAAGCATTGGATGCTAACGTTTATCCTTTGCGCCATTCCGATAGTCAATATTGTGATGCTTTTCGTATGGGCTTTCGGTGACGGAACGAATCCCAATAAAAGAAATTATGCAAGAGCCTCGTTACTGCTCGCGTTGATTTTTATTGTTCTTTATGTCGTATTCCTTGTATTATTTGTTGCCATTTTTGGCAGTATGGCCTTCTGGCCGGAGTTATCCGGTACTAATATGTAATTAGGTTAAAACATGACCAGGTTGAACCTTTGACTTCAGTAAATTACCGTCTAAATGCGCTAAATGAAATAATTTCCACTAAATAACAGCGGCTGCAAGGAGCACTCCGGCGGATGCCCCCTGCAGCTTTTTTTTCTGTTCTATGGGTCGCGTATAACGCTGCGATCAATTAGAAATAGTAAACGGGCAAGCCAACCGATTCAGGAAAAGAAAGGAGAATTCCCGATGGCAATCGAATCTTCTTCCCGCCAGTCCTCTTTATCCTCAACGAGCGGACAAGATGTGACCAAGGAGCAGCTGCAGGATGTGTATGCGGCCGGAACGAGCGACGGAAAGGTGATGCTGGACAACGAGGTCGTTACGATCCCCAATGAAGGCTATGAGGACAACGACTAGTCCGTTCACAATAATTTCCAGTAAGAGGGACTTTGGTTTCGGAAAAAAATAGGAATGTTCTTAAAGACAAAGAGGAATACTGTTATTTAGAGTAACCAACAGGAGGTGATCCGGATGGCAGAGAATCAAAATAACGCGGTACAGCATGGTCTGAATGCAGCGCGCTCCAATGCTGACAATTCTGAGCAGCAGGAGCAAGTGGAGCAATTGTCCTCTTTGCTGCAAAGCAATGCAGGTGATGCTGCAGCGACCTCTTCTGCGTTGAATGACGAGGAGTCTGAATAAGTTCATTCGTTCTGGGCAGCAGTGTGGCGGACAGAAAACATTTCTTTCCGCTGCTGCGGCCAAGCTGATACATGAAAGAAAAAACCTACAATCCCTGGATTGTAGGTTTTTTCTTGAAAGGTACGTGCCCTGAGAGATTCGAACTCCCGACCTTTTGATTCGTAGTCAAACGCTCTATCCGGCTGAGCTAAGGGCACAAGGTATGCAGTCGAGAGGACTCGAACCTCCACGGGGGGTTAGCCCACACGGACCTGAACCGTGCGCGTCTGCCAATTCCGCCACGACTGCATGAATGATATGGTGCGGTTGAGAGGACTCGAACCTCCACGAGCGTACGCCCACTACCCCCTCAAGATAGCGTGTCTGCCATTCCACCACAACCGCACAATGATACTCAAGGTAACTTGCACCCTGAAAACTAGATACGAAACGATGCGTATTGCGAGCAATTATTTGTTTAACCGGTTTGTTTCCGGGCCTAGAGAAAGGTTTCGGACTACGCTACAGCGCTTCACGTCACTTTCTTAGGGTTTAGGTTAAGCCCTCGACCGATTAGTATTCGTCAGCTCCACACGTTACCGTGCTTCCACCCCGAACCTATCTACCTCGTCGTCTTCAAGGGGTCTTACATACTGGGAAATCTCATCTTGAGGGGGGCTTCACGCTTAGATGC